>NZ_RKQW01000001.1:0-1851618 GCF_003814635.1 Frondihabitans sp. PhB161 | reverse complement strand
GGTGGGGGGGGGGGGGGGGGCGGGCCGGGGGGGGGGGGGGGGGGGGGGGGGGGGGGTTTTTTTGGGGGGGGGGGGGGGCCCCCCCCCCCCCCGACGCCCCACAACACCCGCCGACACCCCACGACACCCGCCGACACCGACCGACCGGCCTCAGTGAGGTCAGCGCCGCGCGACCAACCTCAGCGTTGAGTCGCGAGGAGGTCAGCGGCGATGCCGGTGTCTTCCCACCCGCTGCCGCGCGGTTCGAGCAGATTGCCGCTGACGGTGAGGACGCGGATGCGGTCGGCGCCGTTGCCGCCGACGAGCCCCACAGCGACGTCGTTCGGGCTGCCGAGATCGGTGGTCTCGCCGCCGACATCGTGCTCGGACACGAGCGAGTCGCCGTCATCGCTCGTCGACAGGGTGCCGACCGTCAGCTCGTCGACCCAGGTGACCGCCACCGGAGTGCCGGCGGGCGGCGTGAGCTGGATCGGCACGCCGAGGCTGACCGGCACCAGGTCGTCGTCGCGCACGATGGCGGCCACGTACAGGTGCGTGGTGCCGTCGGCGTCGAGCAGCAGCGCGATGCGGGTTCCGTCGCGCGAGATCTTGAACGCGGTGAGCTGCTCGTCGGAGGGCAGAGCGCTCTCGATCGGATGGGCGGTCCCGTCGGCCGCGTAGGCGATCAGCGATTGCGGCGCTCGCTCCTGAGCACTCCAGATGAAGCCGAGGTCGTCGAGAGAGGGGTCGGTGAGGCTGCTCCGGTCGTCGAGCCGACGCGACGAGCCGTCGTTCCGAGCGACGTAGACGCCCGACGCCGTGCCCACCGCGGCCAGCGTCTGTTTCGTCGACAGTTCGACCGAGGTCGGGTTGAGGCCGACGACCGTCTTCGACAGGCCCGAGATCGGAGACACGGTGGCCGTGCTGGCGAAGCCGAACTTGCCGTCGGAGATGACGAGGGGGCGGGCGTCGACCGGCGGGTCGGTGATCGCCTCGGCGCCGGTGTCGTTGGGGATCGAGACGGGCGACCCCTGAACGCTGATGTCGACCGCGCTGACCGTCGAGATCGTGGAGAAGCTCGCGACGAGCTGAGCCCGCATCCGGGCGAGATCGGTCGCGCTGGCGTCGGAGGCCGCGCTCGTGAGATCGACCTTGGCCGTCCCCGACGAGACGGGCACGACCGAGTCGTCGAGGCGTGTGCCCGCGGGGAAGGCCGACGAGACCGCCCCGGAGAGCCACGGCGACGGGCCGGCGAGAAGAGCCTCGGCGATGCGGGTGGTGGGAGACGAGCGGGCGAGGAACCAGCGCTCGTCGGGAACGAGATACGTGTGCGTCGGGTCGAAGAAGTAGAGCGCGTGCGGGCGGAAGACGAGGTCGAAGTTCGCCGTCGACAGCACGATTCCGGCCGGTGCCGAGCTGATGCGCCACTCCCCCGACACCTTCTCGAACGCGAAGTCGAGCTGCTGGGCGGTGGTCGGCTGCGATTCGCTGTAGTGGCCGGACGCATCGACCCGGGCGGTCACCTGGATCGTGTAGGTGCCCGCGTCCTGGCCCGCGCTGGTGAACGCGCCCGAGCCCTGCCGCACGAGCACCCCGGTCTGCGGATTCCACTTCTTCGCCGCGGCCTCCGTCATGTACTCGCGTGCCACCTCGTAGTCGCCCTGCGACCCGGTGCCCGCCTCGATGAAGCCGCGGAGAATGCGCTCCTGGTCGCTTCCGGCGACCGGCCCCGACGGGAGGTATTCGATGTCGCTCTCGATCTTGTTCGTGATGGGGTCGCCGGTCTGAACTCGGCCCGTCGAGGGAATGCTGGCGCACCCGGCGAGCGCGACGAGAGCCACCATCGAGAGCGCGACGGATCGAAAGAGCGAGGAGCGCCGTCTGCGGCCTGAGGGGTCGGACCGGTTGCCACGCGTCATGCCGGTCCTCCCTCGGTGTCGACGCCCAGCTGAGGAACAGCCAGTGCGATCGGAGACGAGGTGATGGTAACTCCCCGCCGTCGAGGAAGCGTGAGCACGAAGCGGGTGCCGACACCGAGCTCGGAGGCGACTTCGAGCTGGCCCCCGTGCAGGATCGCGTCTTCCCTGCTGATCGAGAGCCCGAGCCCGGTTCCGCCGATGGTGCGCCGGCGTGACGGGTCGGCCCGCCAGAAGCGGTCGAATACGCGCTCGGCATGCTCCGCACGAAGCCCGACACCGTGGTCGTCCACAGCGATCGCGACCGCGTCGGCGTCGCTGTCGATCGTGACCGTGATCGGCCGCCCCTCGCCGTGCTCGATGGCGTTGCCGACCAGGTTGCGCAGGATCCGACGGAGCCGTCGCGGATCCGCCTCGGCCTCGAAGAAACCGCCCCGCGCATTCAGGGTGATCGTGCTCCCGGCTTCCGCGGCCAGTGGCTCGAATTCAGCGAGGCTGTCGGTGACGAGGCTCACGAAGGGCACCGGCTCCGTCTCGAGCTCGACCGCACCGGCGTCGAAGCGCGAGATCTCGAGCAGGTCGGCGAGGAGCATCTCGAATCGATCGATCTGGGTGTGCAGCAGCTCGGCGGTCCGGTGCGAGACGGGGTCGAAGTCGCCGCGATTGCCGTAGAGCACGTCTCCGGCCAGCCGAATGGTGGTGAGCGGCGTGCGCAGCTCGTGCGATACGTCGGAGACGAACATCTGCTGCATGCGCGACAGGTGGGCCAGCTGTTCGATCTGACGCTGCATGACGTCGGCCATGCCGTTAAACGACCGGCCGAGGGTCGCGACGACGTCTCGCCCGGCCTCGGGGATCCGCTCTTCGAGGTGCCCGGCCGCGATCAGCTGGCTCGTCTCCGCCGCCTGCCGAATCGGCGCCACGACGAGGCGCACGACGACGTAGGTGATGACCGCGATCAGCAGCACCAGGGCGATGGAGCCGATGGCGAGGGTCTGCTTCATGAAGTCGAGAGTCTTCTGCGCGTCACTCAGGTCATAGACGAGGTAGAGCTCGTACTGGCCGGCGGTCGGCACCTGCAGGGTTGATCCGACGGCGATGCCGGGGGCGCGACCGGCGCTGGTGGTGAGCGACACCGGCTGAAAGTGCAGCCGATCGGAGTCGCGCGCCACCGCAGAGCGCATCTCTCGAGAGATGGAGGAGTTCGGAAAGTCGGGGCTCGCGATGTTCTGGATGGTCTGCGAGGTCGACTGACCCGGGGTGCGGAGGATCGCGATGCTCGTGCCGCCCGGGCTGGACGTGGAGCTCAGGATCGCACTCTGCGCCTGGTTCTGCAGGGAGTCGAGCTCGACCTGGTTGTTGTCTTCGGAGGAGGTCGCCGAGTCGAAGATCCCCTGGGCGAGAACGGTCGCGCGCTGCGACTCCGATTCGATCTGCGCGCGGCGCTGGTCGTAGACGTTGTTGCCGATCGAGATCGAGATGGAGGCGCCGATAACGGTCACGGCGATGCCCGACAGGATGACCGTGATCGCGATGGTGCGGAACTCGAGCGACGACCGCCACAGGCCGAGCACATCCGACGGCCAGCGACGCCAGCTGCCCACGGACGGCAGGCTCAGCCGCATGGTGTTAGGCGGACGCGCCGGCGCGATAGCCGACGCCGCGCACGGTGCTCACGATGCGGGGGTTGTCGGGGTCGTGCTCGACCTTGGCGCGGAGCCGCTGCACGTGCACGTTCACGAGCCGGGTATCAGCCTTGTAGTGGTAGCCCCAGACCTGCTCGAGCAGCATCTCGCGCGTAAAGACCTGCTGCGGTTTGGAGGCCAATGCGAGCAGGAGCTCGAATTCGAGCGGGGTGAGGTTGATGACCTCGGAGCCGCGGCGGACCTCGTGGGCGGCGACGTCGAGGGTGAGGTCGCCGACGGCGAGGCTCTCGCTCGTGGTCTCGGCGATCGGGCGGAGCCGGGTCTTGATGCGGGCGACCAGCTCTTTGGGGTTGAACGGCTTCACCACGTAGTCGTCGGCACCGGACTCGAGGCCGCGCACCACGTCGGAGGTGTCGCTCTTCGCCGTCAGCATGATGATGGGGACGCCGCTCTCGGCGCGGATCAGCCGGCACACCTCGATGCCGTCGATTCCCGGCAGCATCAGGTCGAGGAGAACGAGATCGGGCTGGGCCTCCGAGAAAGCGCGCAGAGCGCCCGAACCGTCGGCGCAGAACGAGGGCTCGAAGCCGTCGGCGCGGAGGACGATGCCGATCATCTCGGCGAGGGCAGGATCGTCATCTACCACGAGGATGCGCGGGTTCATGGTCTCCACTTGTCGGCGGCACCGGTCGGTGCTGATGCGACCACAGTAGCGAACGGCCCCGGGAACGGGCGCGTCCCCCTTCGTGGGACGACTCTGGGAGTACCTCTGGCTGGTTGTCGGCGGTGTGTGGAATCATTCATGCGACAGCGATGCCGATCCGGGGGAACATGAGCGAGAACAATCCGTGGGCGACTCCGGGGCGAGATGCCGACGAGCGTCGGCCTCAGGATCCAGGCCAGGCCGCACCTGCACCGCCGCCCGTCGGCCCGCCCGCGCCGCTCGGCCAGCCCACGTCGTTCGGCCCGCCCCAGCAGTTCGGGCCACCCCAGTCATTCGGGCCGCCTCAGTCGTTCGGGCCGCCTCAGTCGTTCGGCCCGCCGCAGGCCGGCCCGCCCCCGGGGTGGGCCCCACCGCCGAAGCCCGGCCTCATTCCGCTCCGCCCTCTGACCCTGGGCGACATGCTCGGTGCCGCTTTCCGCGTCTTCCGCCGCAACCCGCGCACGACGTTCGGCACGTCGCTTCTCTTCTCGCTCGTGTCGTTCGTGGTGTCGGCGGCGATCACCGCGGGCGTCGCCTACGTGGCGATCGACCGCGTCACGGGTGCCCTGCCGCAGAACCGCGACGCCATCCTTCCCGGCACGGTGGCCGGCGCGATCGGCGCACTGCTCGTTCCGCTCTTCCTCACGATCGCGACGCAGGCGATCCTTCAAGGCGTCTTCGTCCTCGAGACGAGCCACCAGGTGGTCGGCGAGAAGATGCGGCTCGGCGGGCTCCTGCGCCAGGCTCGGGGTCGCATCTGGGCCCTGATCGGCTGGGTCTTTCTACTGATGGCCGCGACGGTGGTCGGGCTCGCCCTCGTCGGCGGCGTCGTGACGCTGCTCGTGCTGATCGGCAATCCCGCCGGCATCGTGTCGGGCGTGCTCGTCGGCCTCGTCGGGCTGGCCGGCATCGCGGTCGTCGCCGCCTGGATCGGCACCAAGACAAGTCTCGTGCCGAGCGTCCTCCTTCTCGAGCGACTCCCCCTCCGCGGTGCCATCGCCAGATCGTGGCGATTGACACGGCACAGCTTCTGGAAGACCTTCGGCATCATCGCGCTCGTCGCGGTCATCGTGAGCGCGGCGTCGAGCGTCGCGAGCGCCCCCGTCTCGTTCCTGTCGCAGATCGGCGGCGGGCTGGTCGAGCCCAACGGTTCGGTCGGCGACACGAGCGCGATCGTCACCTACCTCGTGGCCAACCTCGTCGGGCAGCTCATTACCGTCGTGATCGGGGCGATCGGCGCCGTCGTTCAGGCGTCCACCATCGCGCTGCTCTATATCGACCTGCGGATCCGCCGCGAGGCACTCGACCTCGAACTCGTCCGCTACGTCGAGCTGCGCGCCCATGGCACGTCGCCGCTGCCCGACCCGTACCGCACTCCCGGAGCCCCGTGAGCGCTCCGCTGACCCCGTCGCCCGACGAGGCCCGCCGACTCCTCCAGGAGGAGCTGGCGAAGGGCGAGTACGCCGCCTCGCGGCCGGGCTTGCTCGACCGGGCGGCCAGCGCGTTCTGGGACTGGGTCACCTCGCTGCGCTTCGGGTCGATCGAAGGAGCGCCGGCGCTGGTGCTCGTCGTGCTCCTCGTCGTCGTCGCGGCGGTGCTCGTCGTGGTCTTCGTCGTCTACGGTCTGCCGCGCCTCAACCGTCGGGGCGTCGCCGACGGCGCCCTGTTCGGCGTCGACGACTCCCGCTCGGCCGACGACCTCCGCACCTCGGCGGCGCGGGCCGCCGCTTCCGGCGATCACGCCCAGGCGATCATCGAGCAGTTCCGCGCGGTGGCGCGTGCCCTCGACGAACGCGACCTGGTGACGACGTCACCGGGAACGACGGCGCACGCGTTCGCGATGCAGGCGGGGGTGCCATTTGCCGCGTTCGCGTCTCGGATCCTCGATTCGTCTCGCGTTTTCGATGAGGTTCGCTACCTCGACCGGCCCGGCACGGCCACCGACTTCGAGGCGCTGCGGGCTCTCGACGCCGAGCTGGAGGCCGCGACGCCGACTCGACCCGCCTCGACCGAGGTGCTCGCGTGAGCGACACGCTGCTGCGGCCGCGGCGCCCGACGCGGGCTCCCGCCGACGAGGCGCGACGAGCGAGCCGCCGAGCACGCGTGACGATCGGCGTGGTCGCGGCCGTCGTCGTCGCCGTGATCGCGGGCGTGTTCGTGCTGGGTCTCGGAGGATCCGGCGGTCAGCCGCTCGGCCCCACGAGCACCCAGGCCGATGGCGCCAAAGCTCTGGTCAGCGTGCTGCGCGAGCAGGGCGTCCGGGTGGTGACCACCGACTCGCTGGCAGCGACTCGAAAGGCCGCCGCCGCGGATCCTGAGGGCACCACGGTGTTCGCCTACGACTCGGGGCAGTACCTTCCGGCCGCGTCGTGGAAGGCACTTGCTCCGCTCTCGGCGCACACGGTCGTGGTCGACCCGGGCCAGGCCGCGCTCGACGCGATCGCCCCGGGCGTCAGCGCGGGCCCAGAACTCGACGGCACGCTGTCGCCGCGATGCGATCTTCCCGCGTTGGCAGAGATCAGCCAGGTGACCGGGAGCGGCACCGGCTATACGGTCACCTCCGGCGCCTCCGAGACCCTGAGCGCCACCACGTGCCTGCCGGTCTCGGGCGGCAAGGCGTTCGGGCTCGTGCAGGTGGGTTCGGTCACCATTCTCGGGGACTCAGCGGCCCTCACGAATCAGAGCATCGTCGACGACGACAACGCCGCTCTCGCGCTCACCCTCCTCGGCGACTCGTCCACCCTCGTCTGGTATCAGCCCTTGCTCGCAGATCTGCCGAAGGGCTCGGGCACGCTCGCGTCGCTCACACCGGGCTGGGTCACCCCCGGCATCGCGCTGCTCGCGGTCGCCGCCATCGCGGCGGGCGTGTGGCGTGGCCGCCGCTTCGGGCCGCTGGTCGTCGAGCGGCTGCCCGTCGTGGTCCGCTCGACCGAGACCACCGAGGGCCGTGCTCGGCTCTACGAGAGATCGTCGGCGCGGGTGCATGCTCTCGACCAGATCCGCATCGGCACCATCGGTCGGCTCCAAAAGCTGACCGGGTTGTCGCGGTCCTCGACGGTGGACGACGTCGTGTTCCGCGTCGCCGGTCTGGTCGGCGCGAACCCCGCCGACGTCCGGGCCACGCTCGTCGACACCGTTCCCCGCGACGACAAGCACCTCGTCTCGCTCAGCGACGCCCTCCGCGACCTCGAATCCGCCACGGCTCGCGCGGTGGCGACACGATGACTCCCTGTTCCGACCATTGGAGAGACTCCCTATGACCGACGCTCCCCCGCCCCACGACGCCGCCCAGCCGTTGTCCGCCGACCCGCCCGCGTCCGATGCTCAGCTGTCGTCCGCCGAACTGCAGCAGGCCTTCTCGCGCGTTCGTGATGAGGTCGGCAAGGCTGTCGTCGGGCAGGACGGTGCCGTCTCGGGGCTGATCGTCACGCTCCTCGCCGGCGGGCACGCACTTCTGGAGGGTGTTCCCGGGGTCGCGAAGACCCTCCTCGTGCGGGCGCTGAGTCACAGCCTCAGTCTCGACACCACCCGCGTGCAGTTCACCCCCGACCTCATGCCGGGCGACATCACCGGCTCGCTCGTGTACGACTCCAAGGCGGGTGAGTTCGAGTTCCGCTCCGGACCGGTCTTCACGAACATCCTCCTGGCCGACGAGATCAACCGCACGCCACCCAAGACGCAGTCCGCCCTCCTCGAGGCGATGGAAGAGCGACAGGTCTCGGTCGACGGCGTCTCGCGGCAGCTGCCGGTGCCGTTCCTCGTCGCCGCGACGATGAACCCGGTCGAATACGAGGGCACCTACACGCTGCCCGAGGCACAGCTCGACCGGTTCTTGATGAAGCTCACCCTCGACCTCCCGGCTCGCGACGACGAGGTCGAGGTGCTGACCCGCCACGCGGCCGGCTTCTCGCCCCGCGATCTCACCGCTGCGGGAGTGGCCCCCGTGCTCGGATCGGCCGAGATCCTCGCGGCTCAGCGGTCGGTTCGCGAGGTCGGCGTGCGACCCGACGTCCTCGGCTACATGGTCGATCTGGCCCGCGCCACCCGCGAGAGCCCGTCGGTCAAGATCGGCGTGAGCCCGCGGGGGTCGACGGCGTTGCTCGCGGCGTCGAAGGCCTGGGCCTGGCTGACCGGCCTCGACCACATCACGCCCGACCACGTGCAGGCGATGGCTCTGCCGGTGCTGCGTCACCGTCTCCAGCTCCGACCCGAGGCAGAGCTCGAGGGTGTCGACGCCGACGGGATCCTCCGCTCCGTGCTCCAGACCGTTCGCGTGCCGCTGTAACCGTGGTCGTCACCGGATGGTTCGTGCTCGTCGTCGTCCTCGGCGTCGTCCCCGTCGTCGCGACGTCGAGCCCCTGGGCGCTGGTCGGCTGGCTCGGGCTCTGCCTGCTGCTCCTCGTGATCGATGTCGTTCTCGCGGCGTCCCCGCGCACTGTGCGGCTGACGCGCACCCTGCCCTCGGCGATCCGTCTCGGCGAGTCGACGACGGCGTCGCTGTCGATCGTCAACGAGGGCAAGCGAAGGATCCGCGGACTCGCCCGCGATGCCTGGGAGCCCTCCGCAGGCGCCTCCCCCGCTCGCTTCCGCCTGTCCGTCGCTCCGGGTCGGCGCCACGGGGCGACCACCGCCCTCGTCCCCTTCCGCCGGGGTGAGCGCCGCGCTTCGGCAGTGACGATCCGAACCCTCGGCCCTCTGCGACTCGCCGGCCGGCAGGCCACGCATCCGCTCCCCGGCTCGATCCGGGTCCTCCCCCGCTTCTCGTCGCGCAAGCACTTGCCGTCGCGCCTCGCTCGGCTCCGTGAGCTCGACGGTCGCACCAGCGTGATGATCCGCGGTCAGGGCACCGAGTTCGACAGTCTGCGCGAGTACGTCCGGGGCGACGACATTCGCTCGGTCGACTGGCGTGCCACCGCCCGACGAAGCGACCTGATGGTGCGCACCTGGCGGCCCGAGCGCGACCGCCGCGTCGTCCTGATCGTCGACGCCGGCCGCACCTCCGCCGCGCGGGTCGGCGACGAGCCCCGCCTCGACACCGCGTTCGAGTCGGCGCTCCTGCTGGGCGCGCTCGCCTCGCGGGCCGGCGATCGCGTCGATCTCGCCATCGTCGACCGACGGGTGCGAGGCCGGGTGAAGGGCGCAACGGGCGCCGACCTCCTCTCGTCGATGGTGACGACCATGGCGCCGATCGATCCAGAGCTCGTCGAGACCGACTGGGCGCTCGTGCCGGGTCTGGTTCGGTCGATCAGCACGCAGCGGTCGCTCGTCGTGATCGCCACGACGCTCGACTCGCCCGGGGCAGCCCGGGCACTGCTGGCCGCGATCCCGCAGCTCACCGCTCGGCACCTGGTGGTCGTGGCGAGTGTCATCGATCCTGTGCTCGACGAGCTCGCGGCGACTCGCACCGACCGCGACGAGGTCTACCGGGCGGCGGCCGCCGAGCGCGCGCTCCTCGACGTCGCCCGCGTCTCCGCGGCGCTGCGGCAGCTCGGCGCCGAGGTCGTGACCGGATCGCCGGCCGATCTGCCGCCCGCGCTGGCCGACCGGTATCTCGCGTTGAAGGCGGCGGGGCGACTGTAGGTCGGGCTGTCTCGCCGAGATCGCGCTTCTGGTCGCTCGCACCCGACCGCACCTGCGATCTCGGCGTGGGCGACGCCTGCTAACCGGAGACGAGCTGGCGCGCCCCCGCCTCGAACTCGTCGAGGTCGCCGGTTTGTCCCGCCCGGAAGGCCCGACCGCCCACCAGCCACTGGTAGATCAGGAACGCTCCCAGAGCGACCGTTCCGATGCCGATCTTGATCACCCACGGCCACGGCTGCCGGGTGACGAACCCCTCGATCACGCCTGACACCAGCAACGAGATGACGAGGCCGATGGCGATGCTGCCCAGCGCACGGCCGTCTTCGGCCAGGGCCTGCCCCCGGGTGCGGGCGCCCGGGGCGATCCACGACCAGAAGATCATCAACCCGGCCGCCATCGCGACGAAGAGGCTGTACAGCTCGAGCTGACCGTGCGGCGCGATGTAGAGGAAAAAGTATTCGAGGCGCCCCTGCTCGGCGAGGACCCCGGCGCTCATCCCGACGTTCTGCGCGTTCGTCAGGAGGAGGTAGGGCACGTAGATGCCGGTGATGCCGAACGCGACGCTCTGCGCGGCGATGAATGCATTGTTGGTCCAGACCTGGCCCGTGAACGACGACGGAGCGTTGTTCGAGTAGTAGTCGACGAAGTCGCGAGTGGCGAACTGCTTGCGGAACTCGGGCGAGCCGAAGTTGGCGAGAACGGCGGGGTTGGTGGCGGCCCAGACGCCGAAGAGCACGGCGACGACGACAGTCACGGCCGCGATCACGAGCGACAGCCAGCGCACCCGGTAGAGCGCGGCCGGCAGCTGCACGGCGAAGAAAGTCGGCAGCTGACCCGCGAGGTTGCGCCCGGTGCCGGTGAAGCGGAGCCGCGCTCTCGAGAGCGAAAGGGAGAGGCGTTCGCCGACCGCGCTGGATCCTGCGCTCGATTTCAGAGCCGACAGCTGCGAGGCACCCGACTGGTAGAGCTCGATGAGGCGGTCGGTGTCGTTGCCTTCGAGGCGCCGACGCTTGGCGAGCCGGTCGAGCTCAGACCAGTCTTCCTGGTGGGCGCGGGTGTAGGCGTCGATGTCCATTCTGATTAGATACTAGGCATGGCCGGTCGACGAGCGCTCCCCCGCACCGGTCGCGGTGCCGCTTTCGGCGGCGAGGGCGTCGCATTCGACACCTTCGCGGCCGACGACGACGAGCTCGTCACCGGCGAGGCGGTCGGCCTCGACATCCGCTCGGCGCCCTTCGTGTTGCGGATGGCCGGCGTGGTGATCGACTACGTCGCGTACGTGCTGCTGCTGATCGGCCTCCTGGTCGTGCTCTCGCTCGCGAGCTCGCGCGGTCTCGTCGACAGCTCGACCGCCCAGGCACTCTCGATCGCCTCGATCGTCATCGCGCTAGTCGGCGCTCCGGTCGCCATCGAGACGGCCAGCCGAGGCAAGTCGCTCGGCAAACTCGCGGTCGGAGCCCGCGTCGTCCGGCTCGACGGTGGAGCGATCAGCCTTCGGCACGCTGTGATCCGCGCGCTCGTCGGAGTGCTCGAGATCGTCATGACCGTCGGCGGAGTCGCCGTCGTGGTCGGCCTGCTCAACTCGAAGTCGCAGCGGCTCGGCGATCTGATGGCCGGCACCTACGCGCTGAACGAGCGTCCGCCGAAAGCGGGGCGGATCGTCTACGCCGTGCCTCCCGCACTCGAAGAGTGGGCGCGCACCGCCGACGTGGCCCGGCTGCCCGACTCGCTGGCACGGCGGTTGTCGTCGTTCGTGCAGCAGTCCGGGTCGTTGACACCCGACTCCAGGATCCGGGTTGCCACCTCGCTCGCCGGCGAAACGTCCCGGTACGTCTCTCCCCTGCCTGCTGTCGACGCCGAGACCTTCGTGGCCGCGGTGTCGGTGGTCCGCCGGGAGCGCGAAGCTCGGGCGCTCGACGCCGAGGCGGCCAACCTGCAACGCCTTGCGCCCGCGCTCGAGGGGCTGCCGAGCGGCTTTCCGCGGCGCTGAGCCCTCGGTCTTGGCTTCGGTCTCGGGCTCGGCCGTACCGTCACAACGAAATCGGGCGGACCCGCGAGAAGACTCGCGGATCCGCCCGATTTCGGCGCCTGAGGGTTCGGGCTGTCGCTCAGTAGCGGTAGTGGTCGACCTTGTAGGGGCCCTCGACCGGCACGCCGATGTAGGCGGCCTGCTCGGGAGTCAGCGTCGTGAGCTCAACGCCGAGGGCGTCGAGGTGCAGGCGCGCGACCTTCTCGTCGAGGTGCTTCGGCAGCGTGTAGACGCCGACCGGGTAGAGCTCCTGCTTGGTAAAGAGCTCGATCTGCGCGAGCACCTGGTTCGTGAAGGAGTTGCTCATCACGAACGACGGGTGGCCGGTGGCGTTGCCGAGGTTCATCAGGCGACCCTCGGAGAGGACGAGGATGCTGCGGCCGGTGGGCAGACGCCACTCGTGCACCTGCGGCTTGATCTCGATGCGCTCGGCGCCCGCAAGCGACTCGAGGCTGGCCATGTCGATCTCGTTGTCGAAGTGGCCGACGTTCGCGACGACCGCGAGGTGCTTGAGGCCGAGAAGGTCGTCGACCGTGACCACGTTGACGTTGCCGGTGCCCGTGACCAGGATGTCGACGTCGCCGATCACGCTCGAGAGCTTGGCGACCTGGTAGCCGTCCATGGCCGCCTGCAGAGCATTGATCGGGTCGACCTCGCTGACGATCACGCGAGCGCCCTGGCCGCGAAGAGCCTCGGCGGCACCCTTGCCGACATCGCCGTAGCCGGCCACGAATGCGACCTTGCCACCGATGAGCACGTCGGTGGCGCGGTTGAGGCCGTCGGGAAGCGAGTGACGGATGCCGTACTTGTTGTCGAACTTCGACTTGGTCACGGAGTCGTTGACGTTGATGGCCGGGAAGAGCAGCAGGCCGTCGCGGGCGAGATCGTAGAGGCGGTGGACGCCGGTGGTGGTCTCTTCGGTCACCCCGAGGATGGCCTCGCCGACCTTCGTGTAGCGGTCGCTCGACTCGTCGAGGGAGGCACGGAGCAGCTCGAGCACGACCTTCCACTCGGCCGAGTCGCCAGCAGCCGGTTCGGGAACGACGCCCGCGGCCTCGAACTCGCGGCCCTTGTGCACGAGCATGGTGGCGTCGCCGCCGTCGTCGAGGATCATGTTCGGGCCGCTAAAGGTCTCGCCGGACTCGGCGGCTTCGGCGCTCCAGTCGAAGATCTGTGCGGCGCACCACCAGTACTCTTCGAGCGTCTCGCCCTTCCAGGCGAAGACCGGCACGCCGGCGGGCTCGTCGACGGTGCCGTTCGGGCCCACGACGACGGCGGCCGCGGCCTCGTCTTGCGTGGAGAAGATGTTGCAGCTCGCCCAGCGGACCTCGGCGCCGAGCGCGGTGAGCGTCTCGATCAGCACGGCGGTCTGCACGGTCATGTGCAGCGAACCCGCGATGCGGGCGCCCTTGAGCGGCTGCGACTCGGCGAACTCGTCGCGGAGGGCCATGAGACCGGGCATCTCGTTCTCGGCGAGACGCAGCTGGTGGCGGCCGGACTCGGCGAGGGACAGATCGCGCACGCGATAGCGGAAAGCGGCGTCGGGACGAGGGGCTGTGACGAGTGACATGTGTCCATTCTCGCACCGGGGAGCGGAATACGCGGGTTGGGATCCTGGGCTGTGAGCGGTGTCGAGCGACCTGTGGATTACTTCGGCAGAGCGGTGCGTCGAAGCATCAGGCTGTTGCCCATCACGATGAGCGACGACAGCGCCATCGCGAGGCCCGCCACGACCGGATTGAGGAGGCCCAGCATGGCGATCGGCAGAGCCGCGACGTTGTACGCGAATGCCCAGAAGAGATTGACCTTGATCGTGCGAAGGGTGTGGCGCGAGAGGTCGAGAGCGTCGGGTACGAGGCGGAGGTCGTCGCGCAACACCGTGATGTCTCCGGCTTCGAGGGCGGCGTCCGATCCCCCTGCCAGGGCGATGCCGACGTCGGCGCCGGCGAGCGCCGCCGAGTCGTTGACCCCGTCGCCGACCATGGCGACGACGCGCCCCTCGGCCTGCAGCGCGCGGATGACTTCGAGCTTGCCTCCGGGCAGCACTCCAGAGATCACTCTCTCGATGCCGAGGTCGGAGGCCACTGCGGCGGCCGCACCCGCGTTGTCGCCCGTGACCATCATCGGTTCGAGACCGCGCTCGCGCAGACGGGAAAGAGCGGCAGCACTCGTCGGCCGAACCGTGTCAGCCACCGAGACGACGCCGCGAGCACGGCCGTCCCAGGCCACGACGACGGCGGTGCGGCCCGACGCCTCTGAGGCCTCGACGGCCGCAGAGACGCTCGCGGTGTCGACCGCCCATTCGCCCGCGACCCACTCGCGCCGACCGACGAGCACGACGTGGCCGTCGACCAGGGCACGCACTCCCGATCCACCCGACGCTTCGAAATCATCGGCTCGAGCAATGCCGTCCGACTGCTCCTCGGCGACGGCCCCGGCGACGATGGCCCGGCCGACCGGGTGCTCCGAGAGGGCTTCGACGGCGGCCGCCATCCTGAGCACGTGTGCCCGTGTCTCGCCGGTCGTCGCGACGACTTCGACGAGTGCCATGGAGCCGGTCGTCAGTGTTCCGGTCTTGTCGAAGACGACGGTGTCGACCGCTCCGGCTCGCTCGATGACCTGGGGCCCGCGGATGACGATGCCCCGGCTCGCGCCGATGCCGGTGCCGACGAGCAGGGCCGTGGGCGTCGCCAATCCCAGCGCACACGGGCAGGCGATGATCACGGTCGCGACCGCGGCGGCGAACGCCTCGATGGGAGCGTGGCCCGTGGCGAGCCAGCCGATCAGCGTGGCGAGCGCCAGGCCGATCACGACAGGCACGAAGATTGCCGACACCCGGTCTGCTAGACGCTGCACACGGGCTTTGCCGGTCTGGGCGTCTTCGACCAAGCGTGCGATGTGGGCGAGCTGGGTGTCGGCTCCCACCCGAGTCGCCCGCACGGTCAGATGTCCGCCCTCGTTCAGGGTGCCGCCCGCGACGGTGTCACCCACGCCCACCTCGATGGGCACCGATTCGCCCGTGAGCATGCTGGCATCGATGGCCGAGGCACCGCGTGTGACGACCCCGTCAGCCGCAATCCGCTCGCCCGGTCGCACGACGAAGACGTCGCCTGCGGCGAGCTCTGCGACTGCCACCCGAGTCTCGATCCCGTCGACGAGACGGCGTGCCTCGAGGGGCTCGAGCGACAGCAACGCGTGCAGCGCTCGCCCAGAGCTCGTGCGGGCACGGGCCTCGAAGTATCGCCCGGCGAGCAAGAAGACAGTCACGGTCGAGGCCACCTCGAGATACGTGTCGCTCGACGCTCCGTCGGCCCGACCCACGAGCTGCAGGGTCATGCGCATTCCCGGTAGCCCCGCATCGCCGAAGAAGAGCGCGTACACCGACCACGCATACGAGGCGATCACGCCGAGCGAGATGAGGGTGTCCATGCCCACACCGCCGTGTCGCGCCTGGCGGAACGCCGTCGTGTGGAACGGCCAAGCCCCCCACACGGCGACGGGGCTGGCCAGGGCGAAGACGAGCCACTGCCAGTTCGTGAACTGCAGCACCGGCACCATCGAGAGCACCAAGACGGGCACGGCGAGAAGGGCCGAGACGAGGAGGCGCTGCCGAAGCGAGTCGGCCGATCCGTGATCGTGGTCGGAGTGGTCAGAGTGGTCGGGGTGGTCGGGGTGATCGGCGGGAGCGTCAGCGGGAGCGCCCGCGGGCGTGGGCGATGCCGGGCGGTGGGCCGGATCCTGCGGTTTCGGGGTGTGCCGGGCTTCGGCGACTCGCGCGGTGTAGCCGGCCGCCGAGACCGCGTCGAGAGCTACGGAATCGTCGGCATCGATGGGCAGCGAGACACGAGCGCGCTCGGTCGCGAGGTTGACCGAGGCCTCTGCCCCGGCGATGCGGTTGAGCTTGCGCTCCACACGCCCGGCGCAACTCGCGCAGGTCATTCCCTCGATCGACAGGTCGAGGATCCGGGTGGGCGCGCCACCGGCACCGCTCTCACTCATGAGACGGCCGGCTGCAGGTCGTAGCCGGCCTCGTCGACGGCTTCGCGCACCTCGGGCTCGGCCAGCGGGCGGGTGCTTACGACTGTCACGGAGCTCGAGGCTCCCGGGCGCAGGTCGATCGACACGGCGGTCACACCGGGCACCGCGCTGAGTTCGTCGGTCACGGCGCGGACGCAGTGGTCGCAGGTCATCCCGTCCACCAGGAAGGTGGTGCTGGTCGTGTTGTCGCTGGGTGTCATCGGGTTCCTCTCGATCGCGGAGACATCAGGAGCGGACGAGGCGGGCGATCGCCGCCGACGCCTCGCGGATCTTCTCGTCGGCGACCGGGCCACCCTCGCGAGCGGCCTCGGCGACGCAGTGCGCCAGGTGGTCGTCGAGCAGCTGCAGGGCTACCGTCTCGAGGGCCTTCGTCGCTGCGGAGACCTGGGTCAGCACGTCGATGCAATACGTGTCGTCTTCGACCATTCGCTGGATGCCGCGAACCTGCCCCTCGGCCCGGCGGAGGCGCTTGATGATGAGGTCTTTGTCGCCGCTGTAGCCGACGTGTGCGCTGTGATCCATGCCGCTCCCTGCTGCTGATACCCCTAGGGGGTACCACAACACTACGCCCCCGCCGGTGCCAGCGGTACCCCCAAGGGGTATCGCGAGGACAAAAACCAGGAGATTCCGGCCAGCTCCCGGACGTGAGACGAATCGGGAGGGAAAAGGCGAGAATCTCCTGGAAGACGCCCCGTGCGAGCTAGGCCCGGATCAGCGCCAGAACGGCGTCGCGCACCTGCACCATGCCACCCGGCGTCGCCGCCTCGGCATTCAGGCGAAGCAGCGGCTCGGTGTTGGACGGCCGCACGTTGAACCACCAGAACTCGCCGGTGTCGAACGTGCCCGAGACGGTCAGGCCGTCGAGTTCGTCGAACTCGCCGCTGCCCGTGTAGGCCTCGACGATCCGGGCGTAGGCCGCCGGCACGTCGGTCACGGTCGAGTTGATCTCGCCGGATGCGGCATAGGGCGTGTAGTGGTCGGTGAGCTCGGAGAGAGGCGACGAGCCCGACCCGAACTCGGCCAGCACGTGCAGGGCCGCGAGCATGCCGTTGTCGGCACCCCAGAAGTCGCGGAAGTAGTAGTGCGCCGAGTGCTCGCCGCCGAAGATGGCGCCGGTGGCCTTCATCTCGTCTTTGATGAGCGAGTGCCCGACCCGGGTGCGCACCGGGGTGGCACCCGCGGCCTCGATCGCCTCGGGCACGGCGCGCGAGGTGATGAGGTTGTGGATCACGCTGATGTGCTCGTCGGGCGATGCCGCGTGAACGCGGGCGATCTCACGCACGGCGACGATGGCAGCGACGGCAGAAGGCGTGACCGCGTCGCCCTTCTCGTCGACGACGAAGCAGCGGTCGGCGTCACCGTCGAAAGCGAGACCGAGGTCGGCTCCGTGCTCGACGACGGCCTTCTGCAGGTCGACGAGGTTCGACGGCTCGAGCGGGTTGGCCTCGTGGTTGGGGAACGTGCCGTCGAGTTCGAAGTAGAGCGGGATGATCGTGATCGGCAGCTCGGGGAGCCCGGCGGCGGTGCCGAGGACGGCCGGGACGGTGAGCCCGCCCATTCCGTTGCCGGCGTCGACGACGATCGTGATCGGTCGGATCTTCGCGAGGTCGACGAGCGAGCGGAGGTACGCAGCGTACGACGGCAGAGCGTCGAAGGGCGTGACGGAACCCGGGGTCGGGGCCGCGTCGATGCCGTTGGCGAGGAACGCCGAGGCACGATCTCGGATCGACGACAGGCCGGTGTCGAGCGAGATGCCCTGGGCACCCGCGCGAGAGAACTTGATGCCGTTGTAGGTCGCGGGGTTGTGGCTCGCCGTGAACATGGCGGCCGGGGCGTTGCGCGACCCGGAGGCGAAGTACGTCTCGTCGGTCGAGCAGAGACCGAGCAGAGTGATGTTGGCACCGCGAGCGGTAGCTCCGCGACCGAAGGCGTCGGCGAATTCGGGCGACGAGTCGCGCATGTCGTGCCCGACCACGATCTCGGTGGCGTCGCCGCCGATCTCGTCGGCAAAGGCGGCGCCGAAGGCCTCGACGACCTCGGCGGTCAGCTGCGATCCGACGAGACCACGCACGTCGTACGTCTTGACGAAGGCGGTGAGGTCAACGGGCGAGTCAGAAGTCATGCCCCAAAACTACATGGCGGACGACCTGCCACCCCTGCGGGGCCGACAGGCTCTCGGCATGACGGGCGCACAGGTCGTATCCGTGAGGCTCCACGACCATCGACAACGGTCCGACGACGGCCATCGAATCGCCGTAGTCGTACGTGAGAGTAGCCACCGCCTCGTCACGGCAGGTGGCCTTGCTGCAGGGTCGCGCGTTCATCTCGAGTCACCCTAACCCGAGACACGGAGGATTCCCCGAGGCGCGACTACCATGAGCGAATGGCTCGATCCCGAAGTGCGCGCGTCAGCGGCCGATCCGGATTCCGTGATCGCCACGGCCGCGGCCCGCGCTCCTCGGTCGCCGGCCCGCACCTCCCCTTTCTCGAGACGCGCATCGATCGATTCGACGACATCGTCGCCTCCGCCGCCCAGTATCTTCGCGAGCTCTGGCCCGACGAGCTCGAGGGGGTCGTGTTCGAAGTGGCCGGGTTGCCGGCCGGAGTGACGGCCGAGCTGACGGCAGACGAACGGTCAAGGGCGCCCGGCTCAGCGGGAGCACCCCGCCTCGATCGGTGGCGTGTGGATGTGGTGAGGCGGCGGATCCTTCTCTACCGTCTTCCCATCGAACGACTCGCGCGTCCCCACGAGACCCGCTCGGTCGGCGACGACCCGTGGCAGCACCGGATGCTCGTCGAGGGCTACGTGTTTCGGGCGGTCGGCGATTTTCTCGGCAAGGATCCCTGGGAGCTGGCACCCGACCGCTATCGCGACCGTTAGCGCCGCGCGCTCCCCGGCCTCTCGTCCGCTAGACGCCGCTCGCCGCTGATCGCCGAGACTCCACGAATTGCCCGTGGTGACCCCGCTCTACCGGCCATTCGTGGAATCTCGCGCCTCGACGAAGCCAGCGCTACGGGTAAACAGTCACCGGCGTCGACACGGCGGTGGGCGAAAAGAGCGCGTACGACGCGACCTGGCTCGACGAGCTGAAGCTGAGGCCCGCGCGCAGTCCGTCTGCTTTGGAGAGCGACGCGACCGCGTCGGGCGACAGCGCTACCGCGACCGAACCGCCCGACGGAACCTGCAACTTCTTGGCGCTCTTGCCACGAACCGACAACGTCGCGCTGACCACCTTCGAGGTGGGGTTGGCGACGACCAGCCGAGGAGAAGGCCCCGCCGGAACGGCGAACAGCGTGGAGCCGCTCAGCGACGGTGCAGCCCCCGCCCAGGCCAGGTCGATGTCACCGTCACGTGCCAGCGTCGACGTGCGAGTTCCGGCCACGACGGGCACGTTCGACGTGACGAAGGCGGTGTACTGACCGGTCGCCAAGCCGTCGAGGGGAATGTCGGTCACCTGCCCCGCCTGCGCCGTGACCGAGAACGTCGCGCCCGTGCCGTCGGCGGTGCGCATCTCGATGGCGATGCGGGCGTTCACGGAGCCGGGCACGTAGGTGCGGAGGATCGGGAGCAGATCGCCGTAGCCGTCTTTGCCCGTCGCCGTCTGCAGAGCGTTGTCGCTGTGCACGATGACGCCGGGAACGGTCACCGACCGCGAGGGCGACGCGGAGGCGCTGACGGTGTCGAGGCCGCCGGCCTCGAGGGTGCGGACGACGCTGACCTGCAGGCTCGACGAGATCTGCCCGCCTCGGCTCACGACGTGCACGACAGGCGAGGCCAGGCCCGTGGCGAAGCCCGACAGGGGCACGACCTTCTGGCTGCCGGGGGCGACGACGATGCCGGTCAGCCCCGGTCCTTCGACCTTGCCGTCTTCGCCGTAGACCGCGAGGTCGACGGTCGAGTTGACGTCGGAGGCGTTGACCAAGTTGATCAGGCTGGTGCGGCCGGTCTCGGTCGATCCGCCGACGAGCCAGGTCGACGAGGTCGGCTCGGCGCAGGGCGAGGCGGCGAAACCCTTGAGGGCCGACGTCGACGAGGCCGCGCTCTGGGCCGCCGCGACGGCGGGAACCGTGGTCGACCCCTTCGCCTCGGCGGTCACCAGGAGGGGCTTGGAGGCCGCGCCGTCGGATCCTTTGAGAGAGTCGGTCGTGGGCTTCTGCACCGCACCCGAACCTGCTGATCCGGCGGCGGTGACGGTGCGGGCGGCCGACCCGGCGGTGACCGACGTCGCCGACGCACCCGAGTCGCCATTCAACTGAAGCAAGGATCCCGCACAGACCCGCTGCTGATCGAGCGCGACGGGCGTGACGACCCTGCCGGCCGGCGTCTCACTCAGCGTCGGCAGCGGCAGCAGCGTCGCTCCCGCGACCACTGCCGCGCCGATAGCAACGGCGACCACCCCGACGCCGGTGCGGACACCTGCGGAGACCATCGAACGCTTACTCATCTCGCTCCTCGTCGAAGGTCGTGGCGGGTTGCTCGGACTCGGGGGCACCCGTGCGCACCCGGCGTCGCCGTGGCGTCGTCGGAATGGCGAGCAGCAGCGCCGACCCGAAGATCAGAGCCCAGGATCCGAGCACGATCGGCCGCACGATCGAGTCGCCCGGGTGGTTCGCTCCGCGCTCGGTCGCATCGACGTAGCGCCACAGCTGGCCGCTCGTGGTGTCGCCGACGGGCAGGAACACCGCTTCTCCGTCCAGCGCCTCCTTCGCCCGCTGCGACAGCGCCGCTCGGGCGTCGTCACCCCGGCTGTCGCGGAGGAGCACGAAGCCCACACCGAGTTCGCGGAGGACCGGGGCCGGGTCGTAGCCGCTGCGGCTGACCAGGTTGCCGGCGAGAGTCGTGAGGTCGCGGCTCGTCGACGAGAGCTGCTGCTGCGTCGAGTCGAGGGTCGACTGCTGATCGAGCGTTTCACCCTGGCCGCGCTCGAGCGAGACCGCGAGGGAGCCATCGGGCTGCGGGGTGAGCACGAGAGTGCCCACGTCGGGCTTGGCGACGGCCTCGGCGGTGACGTAGGCCGACAGGATCCGGCCGCTCGACGCCTCGATCGCGGAGGTCTGCAGCACCATCCCGATGATGAGCGGGAACGAGGCGGCGATGCCGAGCACGGCGAACAGGAATCCGAGGGGCGGTGTGAAGCGGGGAATGCGGTCAAGGCTCACCGCGGCGGCTCCGACCATTCCGACGAAGTAGAGGCTGAGGCCGGCTCCGGCCCAGACCCCGGTGGTGGAGCTGCCCACGCCGGTGATCTGCAGGTGCGTCGCCGCCACCGCGGTGAGGTAGCCGACGAGTGCGAGAGCGAGACAGGCGACCGCCCGTCCACGGGTGGGGAGGAACACCGAGACGATCGCGAGAAGGCCGAGGGGCAACAGGGCCACGACCACGACGATCGCCATGGTCGAGCCGGTGATACCGAGCTGGGCGACGAGGTCGGTCCAGCCGTTTAGACCGGTCTCGGGTGAGCCGAGGGCCAGCTGAAGGGGTGAAGCCGCCTCGGCACGCGTCGGAGCACCCGGATCGGCGAAGATCGCCCACCAGGTGCCGCGCGAGATCTGCGCGATCGCCAGGGGCACGAACAGCGCGATGGCGGGGAGCGGGATCGCCAGCATGCGGTGTGTGCCGCGGGGCCGCGCTGCGATCGACCCGAGCCAGCCGATCACGAGGGCCGGAATGAGCGAGGGGGTCGCGGCGGCGATCACGGCGAAGAGGATCGATGCAGCGGCTCCCGACGACCACCGGCTGTGCGACTTGATCATCGCGAGCACGAGGAACGGCAACAGGGCGTGCGTCACCACCGCGCCGAGGCGGCCAGCCTGCAGGGCGGCGAGCACGGGAGGCGAGACGGCGTAGACGAGGGCCGCGACCGTGGGCACCCAGGAGCGGTGGGTGATGCGGCGGGCGGCGAGCCAGGCACCGACAGCCGACAGCGGCAGGGCCGCGAAGTAGAAGAGGACGATGCCGGTCGACGGCAACCAGAACGTGATGCTGCCGAGCACGGCCACGATCCCCGCGAACGGGTCGGCGGGCCCGACGAAGCCGGTGCCGATCTCATGCCAGCCGAATCCGACCGAGTGCCAGAGTGACGACACGGTGGTGCTGACGGGCAGCAGGCCTCCCCCGGTGACGGCCGGCGAGCCGAGGAGCGCGAAGAACGCGACCACTCCGACGACGGCGACCAGAACGGTGATCCACAGCCCACCGGATCCGATGAAGCTCGCGCGCGGCTCGGTCGAGTCCTCGATGCCGGCCAGCTGGGCGTCGCGCTCGTTGATGCGCCGCTCACGCAGATCGGAGAACGTGGCCCGCAGGGGTCGGAGCGTCCGCCACGGCACCTTCTTCGTCCGGGCGAAGTTGACCCGCGCCTGGCGAATGTGAGAACGACCGAACGCGGTGCCGAACGCGGTGCGGAACTCGCCGACCACGGCTCCGGGGTTCTTGACGAGCAACTGCCAGATCGATCGGAACAGTGCGAGTGGAACGAGGCTCAGCCAATGGAACGGCAGCGCGACGGCGGGCGCGTAGACGAGGCGGCGATGCAGCTGAGCGGCCCTCCGGAGTCGCGCGCGGCGGGCGTGACCGCCGGGCTTTCGGCCGAAGTCTTCGGGGTGGCCGTCCGAGAGCACCCGGGCGGTCGGAACGAGCACGACACGATGCCCGGCGAGACGCGCGCGGGTCGAGAAGTCGAGAGACGAGTCGACGTGCGGCAGCGCCGGGTCGAATCCACCGAGCGCCTCCCAGACCGATCTCCGCACGAGCATGCCGCCGGCGGCCACCGCGAGCACGTCGGTGCGCGAATCGCGCTGCCCCTGGTCGAGCTCCCCGGCGACGAGCGCGATCGAGGAGCCGAATCGCGTGACCGTCTCGCCGAACTCCGAGATGACCCCCGGTTCGTCGGCCCGCATGAGCTTCGGTCCGGCCACCGCCACCGACGGTGCGACCTCGACCGTCGCCATCAGGTGTTCGAGCGCGCGGGGTTCCGGAGCGTTATCGGCCCCGAGGATCCAGAGCCACTCGTCTCGTGACTCGGCCGATGCCGGGCCCACCACCCGCAGCGCGTGGGCGACCCCGGCGCCGATCGTGTCGACGCCCTTTGCCTGCGTCACCTGCGCCGCGCCGCTGAGGGCTAGGCGACCTGCCGCGGATCCTTCGCCACCGGCATCGACGACGACGAGCGCCTCGGGCGGACGACTTTGACGCGACAGTCCCTCGAGGGTTCTGTCGAGGGTGGTCGCTCCGCTGGGGGCGACGAGGATCGCTGTGACTCTCGGCTGCATGACGGTGAGACTCTACGAGCCCGGAAACGCGAGACGGCGCACCCGGTGGGCGCGCCGCAGCGATTCATAGGTACGGTTCTGCAACCGCGGCGTGTGGTTACGCGCGCTTGCGGAGTTTGCGACGCTCGCGCTCGGAGAGGCCGCCCCAGATGCCGAAGCGCTCGTCGTTCTGCAGGGCGTACTCGAGGCACTGCGACTTGACGTCGCAGGTGGCGCAGATCTTCTTGGCGTCGCGGGTCGATCCGCCCTTTTCGGGGAAGAAGGCCTCGGGGTCGGTCTGAGCGCAGAGAGAGTCGGCCTGCCAGGCGAGGGGGTTCTCTTCTTCGTCGACGACGGGACGACGAACACCGGGAACGCCGAGCTGAACCGGGTCGATGTGCCAGTTGTCGGGAACGATCGAGCCGGACGCACGCCCTCCGGCGAGGAGCTCGTCGGCCGCTGCCTCGAGGTGGCGCCGGCTGTCGAGGTGACGCTGGGCGTCGGGGTGCCGCTGGTCAGGCGACTCGAAGTCGTGTGCCCCATTGTGAATGGCCACTGCGCATCTCCCCTCGGTGCTGCTGCTTCCCGGTTGGTCGCAACAACGTAATTACACCGGTGTAACTAGGGGTACGTCAAGTCGAGCATCATAAAAGGCTCGACCGCTGAATGAGGGTCATTTGAGTCTCGGGCGTGTCGCGATCCGCATTTGCGGGGACATGCCGGGGTACGTCTGCCAGGCCGCCGAGGTTGCCCGCGAGAGTGCCCAAACGGGCGTCTGATTGGCCTGTCGGCGCCGATTTCGGCACTTTCGCGTCGCTGCGATCTGGTTTGCAGCGCGCGCGAGCCGATCGGGCTGCGAGCTAGGAGCCGCCAGCCCCCAGCCGCCAAGCCCAACAGCCGCCGCTACTCGGCCGCCTGACGTGCCGCCCAGGCGCTCTGCACCATCTCGAGCAGCGTGTGGCGCATCTTCCAGTCGAGGTCGCGGCCCGCGAGCACGCCCTCGGCCACGATCCGGTCGGGGTCTCCGGCGCGGCGCGTGGCGATCTCGGGCTCGAAGTCGATTCCCGTTCCCTCGGCCATGGCGTCCATGATTTGCTTCACGCTCGAGCCGTCGCCCGACCCGAGGTTGTAGGCGGGCTCGAGAGTCTCGCCCGCATCGAGCTTGCGCGCCGCGACGGCGTGCGAGAGAGCGAGGTCGGAGACGTGCACGTAGTCACGCACGCAGGTGCCGTCGGGGGTGGCGTAGTCGGCGCCGAAGATCTTGGGCACTCGGCCGTCGAGGAGAGCCTGGAACACGAGCGGGAAGAGGTTGTGCGGGCTCGCGTCGTAGAGCGAGGGCTCACCCGACCCGACCACGTTGAAGTAGCGGAGGCTGGTGTGGCGCAGGCCGGTCGCGACGCCCTGGTCGCGCAGCAACCACTCGCCGATGAGCTTCGACTCGCCGTACGGAGACTCGGGCGACTTCGGTGTGTCTTCGGTGACGACGTCGGTCGGCGGCACCCCGTAGACGGCGGCGCTCGACGAGAAGACGATCCGGTCGACGCCCTTGGCGGCCATCGCGGCGAGGAGCACCGCCGTGCCGGTCACGTTCTGCTCGTAGGTGTGCAGCGGCCGCTGGACCGAGACCCCGGCGTACTTGTAGCCGGCGACGTGGATCACGCCGGTGACCCCGTAGTCGTCGATGGTCTTCTCGACCAGGGCCTGATCGAGGATCGTCCCGCGCACGAACGGCACGCCATCCGGCACGAACGACTCGATTCCGCTCGACAGATCGTCGAGGACCACAGGATCCAGCCCCTCCCCTGCCAACGCGCGAATTACATGCGAACCGATGTACCCGGATCCTCCGGTAACCAACCAAGCCATGGTGGCCAACCTATCGTGACGAGCTATCGGATCCTTGGCTGTGGGCGAGGGGTGTCCTGTGGCAGGATTCGTGGTGTCATCGAGAATCCGCCACTTCCCGCTTCATGAATCTGGAGGCACCATGCTCCGCTCCGTCGCCGTCCTCGCCGTCGAGGGTCTGCCGCCATTCGAGTTCGGCGTCGCGTGCGAGGTCTTCGGCATCGACCGGCGCGACACGGGCGGCCCCGCATTCGACTTCCGGGTCGTGACCGCGCACCCGGGGCGGGTTCGAACGAGCCTCAGCTTCGACCTCGTCGTCGACGACGGCCTGGAGCGGGCCGAGGGGGTCGACCTCGTGGTCGTTCCGGCGCACGGCACGGGAGACGTCGACCCGGCCTACCTCGGCTTTCTCGGGCGGGCACACGCGGCCGGCACGACCATCCTCAGCATCTGCAGCGGAGCCTTCGTGGTGGCTGCGACCGGGTTGCTCGACGGGCGGCGGGCGGCGACCCACTGGATGCACGCCGACGAGCTTCGAGCGCAGTACCCGGCCATCACGGTCGACCCCGATGTGCTCTACGTCGACGAGGGCTCAATCGTGACCAGCGCCGGCACCTCGGCCGGGATCGACGCCTGCCTCCATCTCGTGCGGCGCGAGCTCGGCGCCGGGCCGGCCAACGCGATCGCCCGCCGCATGGTCACGCCCGCGCAGCGCGACGGCGGCCAGGCGCAGTTCATCGCAGCGCCGATCACCGAGCGCTGCTCCGACTCGCTCGCGGGTGTCATGGACTGGATGCTCGTGCACCTCGACCGCGAGCTCACCGTCGACGAACTCGCCCGACGCGCGCTGATGTCACCGCGCACGTTCGCGAGGCGGTTCCGCGCCGACGTGGGCACGACGCCCGGGGCCTGGCTCAACCGGCAACGACTGCTGCGCGCTCAGCAGCTGCTCGAGGCGACCGACGACACGCTCGAGTCGATCGCGCAGGCCACCGGGTTCGGATCGGCGGCCGTGCTTCGGCACCACTTCGCGCGCGTGCTGCAGACGACGCCGACCGCGTACCGGCGAACGTTCGCCTCCGCGTTGGCGTCGTAGGCGTGCGGCCGCTGCAAATTCGAAGGAGATTTGCGAAGCCGACCCCGCCGGATCTTGATGTCTCCATTGCCCGCCGCGCGTTTTTCCTTCAAATTTGCAGACCGAGCAGCTGTGCCCAGAGAGCAGTGCAGAGATCAGGATCCGGCCCGGCCGCTACCAGCCCGACGCCGCGATCCGCTACGCGGCAGTCGCCACGAACGCCTCGCCCGACCCCGTGACGGCGAGGCGCCACTCGTCGGGCGTGACGTAAACCGCTTCGCCGGCTCCGACCTTGATGTTGCCGTCCTGGCCCTTGAGGTGCAGCTCTCCGCTGGTCACGAGCACGATCGACGGCCCGCCGAGCTGGACGACCGCACCCGCCTCACCGGGCTGCACGTGCAGCAGGGCGAACCCGACACCGGTCGGGTCGAAGCGCTCGACGCCAGCGCCGGCCTCGGTGGGCTTCAGGTACGGCAGGGGGAGCTCGTCGAAGTCGAGCACGCGGAGGAGCTCGGGCACGTCGACGTGCTTCGGGGTCAGTCCGCCGCGCAGCACGTTGTCGCTCGGGGCCATGAGCTCGATGCCGAGGCCGCCGAGGTAGGCGTGGATGTTGCCGGCGGGGAGGAAGAGCGCTTCTCCGCGCTGCAGCGTGACCCGGTTGAGGAGGAGCGCGACGACGACGCCCGGATCGCCCGGGTACTCGACGGCGAGGTCGGCGATGGTGTGGATGGTCGCAGACACGGGCACGCCTGACTCCGACTCGTGGGCCACGGCGGCGGTTGCGGCATAACCGACCGCGGCGACGGTGCCGGCAGCGGCCTCACCGTCGAAGAGCCAGGCGACGGTCGCCTCGAGCGACTCGGCGAGGTGGGCGCGGAGCTCGTCGAAGGCGTCAGACCCAGCACCGCCATCAGACGCGCCGGCCCTGGCCAGCACGTCGACGTCGGCGCGGGTCTCGGCGAGCGCTCGGAAGCCGCACAGCGCGTCGAAGGTGTCGCTCAGCGCGAAGATGATCTCGGGCTTCGGAAAGGGATCTTTGTAGTTGCGCTCGCTTGCCTGGAGCGGCACGCCGGCGCGGTTCTCGCGCTCGAAGCCGTCACGAGCCTGCTCCGGGGTCGGGTGGGCCTGGATCGAGAGGGGCTTGGCGGCGGCGAGCACCTTCATCAAGAAGGGGAGTGAGCGGCGCCCGGATCCTAGAGTCCGATCAGGCTGCGCGGCGATCCAGTCGGCCAGCGTGTCGGCTCCGTCGACGACTGCCGGGTTGACGATGACGCTCGGCGAACCGGGGTGGGCTCCGAGCCACAGCTCGGCCTCCGGGCGACCGGACGGCTTGCGGCCGAGCAGCGTCGAGATCGCCGTCGTCGAACCCCACGCGTAGTCGCGCGGAACGTTGGTGATGGCTAGAAACATGGCTTTCCTCTTGTGACTCTCGTGGCGGTGCATCCGCTGGCTCCTCGTCTTCACAGACGCGAGCGTGCCCACCGGGCGGTTCGACCACGGTACCAACGCCGCAGAGGGCGGCGCTGAACGACTAGCCTTACCGCCATGGCCGTCGCTAGCCCACTTCCTCGCGTCGACTCGAGTCTCGCCAAGCCGGCGACCGAGCGGACCGCCTTCGCGACCGCCGCTTTCCTCGTGCTGTTCGGCGGCGATCCGCTGCGTAATTCGATCAACTGGGCCGGCTGGGGTGTCGTCTGCGCGGCGCTCGTGGCGTGGGCGGTCGTAATCCTGGTGCGTCACCCGCCCCGCCTCTCGCGCGTGCCCGCTCTCCTGACTCTCCTGCTGCTGTGGATGGTCGTCTCGCTCGTCTGGTCGGAGTACCGGGTGGGCTCGCTGCTCGGCGTCGGCACCCAGTTGGCGACGACGATCGCGCCCGTCGCCATCGTCGCGACCACGTCGTGGACGGGCATCGTGAAGGCCCTCGGTCGCGCCCTGCGCACGGTCGTCGTGCTCTCGCTGGTGTTCGAGCTCGTCGTCGCGGTGTTCATCCGGCAGCCGTTCTGCCCGATCTACGTCGACTGCACTCCCCCGCACCCCGCCGCGTTCTTCTGGACTCGCGACGCCCTCTTCTCCGGTGGCCAGATCCAGGGGCTACCCGGCAACAGCAACCTCCTGGCGATCTTCGCGCTGTACGCCCTCGTGGTCACCGCCGTCCAGGCGCACGGCCGCGTCATCGACCGGCGCACGGCCTGGTACGGCCTGGCCTCGTCGATCCTCGCCCTCGCCCTGACCCGGTCGTCGACCGTGCTCGCCTGCCTCGCGGTCGTGGCCGTGGTGCTCGGCTTCGCCGTTCTCGCCCGGAGGGTCCCCCTCCGTCGACGCTGGCTCGTCGGCGTCCTGGCTCTCGCGCTTGCCGGGGTGGCGGCGCTCGCCCTCTCGCTCGGCTGGGGGCTCCTCCTCCGCCTGCTCGGCAAGAGCAGCGACCTCACGGGCCGCGGCTACATCTGGTCGAAGGTCTATAAGTTGGCGGTCGAGCACCCGGTCGTGGGCTGGGGCTGGACCGGCTGGTGGCAGCCCTACCTCGAACCGTTTAAGGGTCTCGCCAAGATCAAGGGCGTCGTCTACCTGCAGGCGCACAACGCCTACCTCGACATGTTCTTCCAGCTCGGCTGGATCGGCCTCGCGCTCTTCGTCGGCGTGCTGGTCACGGCCGCGGCGCGCTCGTGGTGGTGGGCGACCGATCGACGCATGCTCGGCGTCGGCAAGCCGGCCCCGTGGAACACCCTCGACCTGCTGCCGCTCCTGCTGCTCTCGATCCTGATCGTGCACGGGATCGGCGAGTCGCGGCTCAACGTCGAGTGGGGTTGGGCGCTGCTCGTGCTGGTCAGCTACGCCACCCGGGTCGACAACTTCCGCTGGTGGACGCGCCCCGGCGAGGCGGTCGTCCCCGCCGATGCCACGGTCGTCCGCGCCGCCGACTGATCCCCTCGTCGTGGCTGAGCCCAGCGGCCGTTGCCGAATTTGAAGGAAAAACCTCGCCCGCGCAACGAGATCATGCGGATCCGGGCCCATCGCCCGCAGAATCTCCTTCGAATTTGCAGGCACGGCGTACCTGAGACAATGAGGGCGTGACCATGCCCGGCTCGACCCGCGACCCCCTGCGTCGCTACCTGTCGGCATGGATCGGCTTCTCCGCCGGCGGATCGTTCAGCCAGGTGCTCACCGTCGCGATCCTGCTGTATGCCCTCGGCATCCACACCGTCCGGGCGCTGATCGGTTGGCCCGGCTCGATCGCGATCCTGGTCACGCTGGTGCTCCTGGCGGGGTTGTCGCTCTTCGGCGCTCGGCACCACATCGAATGGCACGGCATCCTGCCCGTGTCGCTGATGGCACTGTTCGCCTACTTCTTCCTCTCGTCGTTCTGGAGCCAGTACACCTGGGTCACGATCGGCGGCGTCATCTACGCGCTCGCCTTCGGGGCGCTCGGCATGTATCTGGCCTTGGGCCGCGACCTGGTTCAGCTGATCCGGGCCACCGGCGATGCGCTGCGGATCCTGCTGACTGTCTCCTTGTCTCTCGAAGTGCTCTCCGGGATCCTGATCGATCAGCCGATCGCGATCCTCGGTATTCAGGGCAACCTGGCCGAGGGCGGGCCCATTCAGGGCGTGGCCGGCACCCGCAACTACCTGGGGTTCCTGGCGGCGCTCGCTCTCGTGACGTTCGCGGTCGAGTGGTTCACCCGGTCGATCACGCTCGGCGTCGGGGTCGCCTCCGGGGTGCTCGCCCTGTTGACGCTGACGTTCGCCAGCTCGCCGGTGACCTCGATCGCCGTCCTCGCACTGGTGATCGCTGCCATCGCGCTACGGAGCCTCCGGCAGAGCCCGCCGGAGCGCCGCGCACTCTTGCAGGTGATCCTGGCGGTCCTCGTGGTGCTCGGCCTCGTGCTCGCCTACCTCGCGAGGCGGCGGCTCATCTCGGCGATCGGTGCGACCTCCGACCTCGACGTGCGGCTGCAGCTCTGGGCAAAGATCCGCGAGCTCATCTCGCTGCACAGTCTCGTCGGCTGGGGCTTCGCCGGTCAGTGGCCGACCGAGGTCTTCCCGTTCTCGACTCTGACGAACGTGAGCGGCCGTGTCTCCGAGACCGGGCTCGGTGCGTTCTTCGACACCTGGTTCCAGCTCGGGCTCGCCGGTCTCGTCATGCTCCTCGCCGCCGGGGCGCTGGCCTTCACCCGCTCCTGGCTGACCGCTTCGGCGCACCCGATCGTCGCGTACACCTGGCCGGCGCTCGTGCTGCTGCTCATCGCCGTGACCGCGATCGCCGAGAGCTACCCGCTGTTCGAGGGCACACTCATGCTGTTCGTCGCGATCGCGACGATCTCGGCCCGCAAGCGCTCATGGCGGCAGAACCTCGCTGCCAACACAGGATCCAGCCGCACCCGCTGACCCCCGGCGCGACCCGGGCCTGTTGCGCTGCACCATCGCGTCCGGGCAGACCCGCCACAGCGGCACAGACCCGCCACACGGGCACAAACCCGCACAGCCGGCCAAAACCCGCCTCCTAGGCGTGCTGTTTATGCCGAGTATGCGGGTCTGAGCCGAGTATGCGGGTCTGAGCCAATCGAGCGCCCGGCCGCACTACTTGACCACGACCGCCTTGCACCCGAGCTTCGTGTTCGCGCCCTTGTCGGCACCGATGCCGTAGGCGCAGATCGTGTGCTTGCCCTTCGCGAGGGTCTTCGCCAGCGTGTACCCGTGTAGCGCTCCGGGCAGCTTGTAGACGCGCGCCACGTCGGCCCGTGCGACCGACGTCGGCACCCGGTAGCCCTTGCCGTCGATGTAGACGTCGACCTTGATCGAGGTTGCGACCGAGTCGGGGTCGAACGCCCAGCCCTTCGCCGTGACGGCCTTCTTCGACACCGTGACCGAGTCGAGTGCACCCTTCGGCTTGGTGTCGGTCGTCACCGTGCGGCAGGGGGCGATGTGCCCGCTCGTGCCGGCCGTGCCCGCCTGGTTGATCCCGCCGACGCAGAGCGTGTGCGTGCCGGGCTTCACCGTGACGGTGGCCGAGAAGCCGTGCGCGGCCCCGTAGGCCGGGTACGACGTCGCGACACCCGGGCGCGCAGCCGACGCGGTGACCTTGGCGAGACGCGAACCGTCGACCCCGATCGACACGGCGATCGACTTCGCCGTGTCGGCGTCGATGGCCCAGCCCGAGACGGTGATCGTTCGGAGCGTGGTGGTGACCTTCTCGATCGTTCCGCGGGGCGACGACGAAAGGACAGCGACGGTGGTGCAGTCGTCGACGGGGGTGTCGGATCCTCGTCCGGTGTTGACGCCGGTCACGCACACCCGGCGCGCTCCCTCCGTGGCGGGCACGACCGTCGAGAAGCCGTGAAGGGCTCCGACCGCGGGGTGGGCTTTGGCGACGTCGGGGCGCGAGTTGCCCGCGGTGAGCGTGCGCACCGTCTTACCGTCGACGGCGATCCGCGCCCGGATCGACGACGTGGTCTCGGGGTCGGCGACCCATCCGGAGACGAGGATCCCGCCCGGCGCCGCTCGCACCACGTCGACCGCGCCGAAGGGCGAGGGGTCGGCGACCGTGACCGGCGTGCAGGAGACGAGCTTCGCGGCCTTGTTGACGCCGATTGCGGTGACGCAGACGTCGTAGCTGCCGGGGCTCGCCGCCAGGGTCGTCGAGAAACCGTGTTTCGAGCCGGAGTCCGGGTATACCTTGCCGACGTCGGCCCGCACGGCCGAGGCGACGAGCGTCTTCGTCGACGCCCCGTATGCCACCGACACCGAGATCGACGCGGTGCTCGTGCGGTCGAGGGCCCACCCGCTGAGCGTGATCGTTCCGATGCCGCCGACGGCCTTGTCGACGTGCCCGGTCGTGGTCGCCACGGGGGCTGCGGGGGTGCCGCTGGCGGGGGTGCCCGCGGTCGGCGAACCGAACCAGTTCGAGAAGTAGACCCAGAAGTTGCGGTTGCCGTAGGCGGAGCAGCTGTCGCCGGTGCCGGAGAGGTTCGCGAGGGCCGCGGCGTTCGGCGTGTACGGCGTGTAGTAGTAGAGGTTCGCGGTCGCCTGGTTCGCGATCGTCACCTTCTTGGTGCCACAGGGGGAGCTCGGGCTGTAGCGCACGGCGACCGTCGTGCCGGGCGTGTACGTCGTGAACGACTTGGAGGTGCCGGCCGGGTTCGCGTAGCGCTTGAACTGCCAGGCGGCGCGGTAGACCTGGTTGTAGATGCCGGCGTAGGCCGGGTCGCAGCCGCTGCCCGTGTCGGGGCAGGCGTATCCCATTGCGCGATCGATGGCGTAGGTCGAGGGCGCGGTGGAGGTGACGAGCCCCTGCTCCTTCTGCAGCGAGACGAGCAGCACCTCGGGGTTGATGCCGCAGGCGCGGCCGACCTTCGCGATGATGCGCGCGGTGGTCTCGTTCTTCGCGCCCGCGTACGCGGCGCACATGGCGTCGGCGGCGCGGCTGGTGGTCGTCGTCGTCAGGATGTCGAGGCACCGGGTGTTCGAGCAGGTGCCGCTCTTACCGGCGAGGAACGTCTGGATCTGCGCCTCGCTCAGAGCATCCGAGTCGAAGAAGACCGCGTTGCTCACGATGTTTCCGGCATCGAACTGCGAACCGGAGAGCGCCTCGGCGGGGCTCGGCGCCGAGACGAACTGGATGCCGGTGAGCAGCGCCGCCGCCGCACTCGCGGCGACGGCGAGTGCGACGAGGCGTCGTGCGGCGGTGATCATTTCACGGTGACGTAGGCGCACTTCAGCACGGGGTTCTTGCCCTTGCTGGAGTCCATCCCGTACACGCAGACGTGCTTCTTGCCCTTCGGAATCTTCACGGTCGACGAGAATCCGTGCTTCGCCCCGTAGGCCGGGTACTTGCGCCCGACGTCGTTGCGGGTGTTCCCGGCAGCGAAGTAGGAATGAATCTTGCCGACGTGCAGCGCGCCGCGGATCGCCGTCTTGGGAGTGTCGGTGTCGACCATCCAGCCCGACACGGTCACGGTGCCCTTGCCGCCGACGATTTTGTCGACGCTGCCCCGGGGCAGGTTGTTCACTGTGGCGCGGACGCAGGATCCGACGGTCGCGTTCTTCCCGCTGCCCACGTTCACGCCGGTGACGCAGACCTTGGGCGTGCCCTGCGGAACGGTGAGCGTGACGTCGAAACCGTGCTTGCCGCCGTAGGCGGGGTAGGCCGAGGCCACCCCGGAGCGCGCGACGGAGGCGGTGACGGTCTTCGAGACGGAGTTAGCAGCGACCTTGACCTTGATCGATGACGCGGTGCCGCCGTCGAACGACCAGCCCTTGACCCGCACGGTCGTCGGCGTGGTGGTGACGGAGTCGATGACGCCGACCGGGTTGAGGCCCATCGACTTCTTGGTCACGCAGGGCTCGAGCAGGGTGTTGCCGCCCGTGCCGACGTTGATCCCGTAGGCGCACACTTTGTAGCTGGCCTTCGCGACCGGGATGACGGTGTCGTAGCCGTGCGCGGCGCCCCATGACGGATACTGTGCCGCCACGTCGTTCCGGGTCTTGTTCGCCTTGACGGAGACGACCTTGGAGCCTACGTAGATGTGAGTGGTGATGGAACCCTTCCTGTCAGGGTCGAGGGTCCATCCCCGCACCCGGATGCCACCGGGCACGGTGCTGATCTGGTCGACGTTGCCCTTCGGCGAATGAGCGGCCGCAACGAGCGACGACGGGAGCACGAAGCCCTTGAGTGCCGCGGCCGAGCCGTTGAAGACGCTCGAGTCGCCGGCGAACGGACCGGTGGAGGAGTACTGCCAGATGGTCCAGTCGCTCCAGTTGGCCGGCACGGCGAACGGCCCCTGCGACAGCTCGCGGCCGTAGTTCGCGATCATGAGCTTGTTGGCGCTGAACGCCTTGCTTCCGCCGGTGCAGTCTTGCCACCAGTAGTAGCCGGTGTAGATGGCCGGGGTGATGCCCGTCATGCTCTTGACCTTGTCGGAGAAGGCCTTGATCCACGAGATCATCTGACCCTGGCTGAGGCCCCAGCAGCCCGCCTCGAGGTCGAGGAGCGGCGGCAGGGTCTTGCCATCGGCCGACCAGCCACCGCCGTTGTTCACGAAGTAGGCGGCCTGCGCGGCTCCCGAGGTCTCGCCCGGGTGCGCGAAGTGATACGCCCCCGTGTACATGCCCGCCTTGCGCGCGCCGCTGTACTGCGAGCTGAACAGAGAGCTCTTGTAGCTGGTGTTCTCGGTGGCCTTGACGTAGGCGAAGCGGGCGCCCTGCTTGTAGCTGGAGGCCCAGTTGACACTGGTCTGCCAGCCGCTGACGTCCATGCCCTTGATGTTCGACGACGAGGCGCCCGAGACGGACTTCGTCGTCGCGGCCTTCGACTGCACCCGGAACTGCTGGGTCGGCGCGACCTCGGTCTCGGCGAGCGACGAGCCCATCGTGTGGTTGCCGGAGGCGTCTTGAACGGCGAGCGACGGGTCGGTGTCGGCGGCGGAGCCGTCGACCACGTCGGCCGCGTTGGCTTCGGCGTCGGAGGTGGCGCCGCCCGAGGACGGCGCGGCGGGGGCTGCGGTCGGCTCGGTGGTCGAAGCTGGGGTCGGCTCGGCGGTCGCGGCAGCGTCGGCGGTGGTGCCGCCGCTCGCAGCGGCCGGGGCCGTGGCGGCGACACTCGGCGCCGGGGTGGGGGTCGCGGCGACGGCAGCGGTGCCGAGCAGCGCGCCCGAGGCGGCGATGGCGACAGCGGCGGTCACCCCGACCACGGCCCGAAGGGTGGCGCGGCGCGGGGCCGTCATCGTCGGCGGCCGGACGTCGGCGCCGTGGCGCGCGCGGATGTCGCGCACGCGACGGTGGGGTACGTAAGCAAAGGGGTGCCTCCCGAGTGGCATCTGGCTATGGATCGAACCCCGCTGAACCCGCCGCCATCGGCGGTTCCACGCTGATCGTGGACGCCCGAACGTCCGCGTGGAGGGTGCTCACGAGCACTCGACTTCTCCACCGTAAGTCACACGAGTCACATGCACCAGGGCCGGAATGTCCCCCGATAGGGGCGCGATGGGGGACGATTCTTCGGCTCGCACCAAGGTCGCACTCAGGATTCGCCAAGGGTCAGCCGAGCAGGTCCTCTACCTCACGGCGGCGCAAACCGAGGATCCGGTCCGCCCGCCGCTTGCGTCGAGCCCCTGCCACCAGCCCGGGCAGCTCGCGCAGCACCCCGCGCCACGCGTCCCGCGAAAGATAGGCCTGACCGGGAGTAAGCGTGTCTTTTACCAGTCGTGCGAGCGTTCGAAGCACGACTCGAGTGATGAACGTCGCACTCCCGTTCCGCAGCACAACGGCGAGCCGATTGCGGATGCTCTGGTGTCGAATGAGCTCTGAGCCGCTCGACGAACTACCCGCGTGCCGGTGCACGATCCGCGCCTCAGGAGCGAAGCCGATGCGGAGCCCGGCCAGTCGAAATCGCCACGAGACATCGAGGTCTTCGTAATACATGAAGAGGTCGTCGTCAAATCCGCCGACCGCTTCGAGTGCGTCGCGACGGAGAAAGGCCGCTCCGCCCGAGAACCCGAAGGGGTCGGAGCGCGACGAGACGTCGTCGGCCGGCGCGAGCCAGTCACGGTCGTAGCCGTTGCCGTCACGCGTCATCTCGATTCCGGTGCCGTTCATCACGGCGGTGCCGCGCGTCGGATCCTCGGTTCTCGCCCAGAGGGCGCAGTCGAGACCGACGAGCGTGTGCGGGCCCGGCGTACCGGTCGAGGCGAACAGCCCCTCGAGCACCACGGCCGCGCTCACGGCCGCGTAGGTGGGCCCCGCGGCGTCGAGGGCGGCGAGCCCCGCGGCGATGAATCCAGGATCCGGCACGGCGTCGTTGTTGACCAGCACGATCACGTCGCCGGTCGCTGCCGCGATGCCCCGCGCCACTCCCCCGGCAAAGCCCGAGTTCGTGGGCTCTTCGACCACGATCACCTCGGGGTGGGCCCGCCGGATGACGTCGGTGCCGCCCGGCCTCGCCTCGTTCTCGACGAGCACGACCTCGAAGCCGTGCGAGGGAACCTGCCGAGCCAGGGCGTCGAGCGCCCGGAGTGTCAGATCGGGTTGCCGCCAGTTGACCACGATGACGGATGCGCGCATGCGCCAAGTCTGCCCGACATCGAATCTTTCACACGACTGTGAGGTATTCCACAAGCCTGGGGAGGTCGCCACCGACTCGAAAGATCGCATGGCTATAGTGAGACCGCCTCCCGGGGCCGAACCACCTATCGCCAACGTGTTGGAGCATCTCCTTGTCAGTATCCACGTCGAGTGTCGTCTCCGTCGTCATCGTCAATTTCCGAGGCACCGACGACACCCTCGAGTGCGTCGCCCGCCTCAACGATGTCGATTGGCCGACCGACCAGCTCGAGATCGTGATCGTCGAGAACGGCTCCGGCGACGACAGCGAGACCCGTCTCCGCGCCGCCCTCGGCGACCAGAAAAACGTCACGCTGATCGTCTCCCCCGACAACCTCGGGTTCACCGGCGGGTCGAACCTCGGAGCGAAGAAGGCTCGCGGCGAGTTCGTCGCGTTCCTCAACAACGACGCCAAGCCGTCGGTCGATTGGATCCGCGCCGCGCTCGGTCAGTTCGCCGTGAGCCCCAAGGTCGCGGCCGTCGGCTCGAAGGTGCTCGACTGGGAGGGCAAGGCGATCGACTTCGTCCAGGGCAGCCTCACCTGGTTCGGCATGGGCTACAAAGACCGCGTCACCGAAATCGACACCGGCGAGTTCGACACCCCGCGCGACATCCTCTTCGGCACCGGCAGCGCGCTCTTCGTCCGCAAGGCGATCTTCCACGAGGTCGGCGGCTTCGATGAGCGCCTCTTCATGTTCTACGACGACGTCGACCTCGGCTGGCGTCTCAACCTGCTCGGCTACCGGGTGCGCTTCGCCCCCGAGTCAGTCGTCTACCACAAGCACCACGGCTCGATGAAGAGCTTCGGCGAGTACCGCGAGATGTACCTGCTCGAGCGGAACGCCCTGATCCTGCTCTTCAAGAACCTCGACGACAACAGCCTCGCCAAGTTCCTGCCCGGGGCCCTCGCCCTGCTCGCTCGCCGCGCGGTCGCCAAGAGCGGCCTCGACTCCGAGATGTTCGACATCCGCCGGTTCACGGGCGCGGCCGACGAGTTCGAACGCGACACCCCCGTCAATAAAGACACGGTCGCCGGCCTCTTCGCCCTCGACCAGTTCGTGCAAGAGCTCCCGTCGCTCCAGCAGACCCGCGACGAGCTGCAGTCGCAGCGTCAGCGCACCGACGGCGACCTGTTCCGCCTCTTCGGCGACATCTTCAAGCCGCTCTTCTCCGACTCCTACTTCCTTGACGGGCTGCACTCGATCGTCGATGCCTTCGGAATCGTCGAGCACACCCAGCGTCGCCACATCCTGGTGATCACGGGCGATGCCATCGGCGAGAAGATGGCCGGGCCGGCCATGCGCGCCTGGAAGATCTCGGAGGCCCTCTCCGAGCACAGCGACGTCCGCCTCCTCACCTGGAACGTGGCCAACCGCCAGTCCGACAAGTTCGAGGTCGAGCGAGTCCGCCTCCAGAACGAGCGCGAGATGAAGGTCCACGAGGAGTGGGCCGACGTGATCTTCTTCCAGGGTCACGCCCTGCACCACTTCACGACGCTCAAGCACTCCAACAAGATCATGGTCGCCGACCTCTACGACCCGATGCACCTCGAGCAGCTCGAGCAGGGCCGCGAATGGGGTCTCGCCCAGTGGAAGAACCAGGTGCAGTCGTCGACCGACGTGCTCAACGAGCAACTGCTCCGCGGCGACTTCTTCCTCTGCGCCTCCGAGCGGCAGCGCCTGTTCTGGCTCGGCCAGCTCGCGGGTCTCGGCCGGATCAACCCCGAAAACTACGCGGCCGACGAAAACCTCGAGAACCTCATCGCGATCGCCCCCTTCGGCATGGACAGCACGCCGCCGCAGAAGACCCGCAAGGCGATCCGCGGCGTCGTTCCCGGAATCTCCGAGACCGACAAGGTCGTCATCTGGGGCGGCGGAATCTACAACTGGTTCGACACCCAGACCCTGGTGCGGGCCATCGCCCAGCTGGCCGAGCGCCGCCCCGACGTGCGGCTGTTCTTCCTGGGGGTCGCGCACCCGAACCCCGACGTTCCCGAGATGGCGATCGTGTCGAAGACCCGCGAGCTGGCCTCTCAGCTCGGGGTCAGCGGCAAGAACGTCTTCTTCAACGAGCAGTGGGTGGCGCTCGACGACCGCCAGAACTACCTGCTCGAGGCCGATGCCGGCGTCTCGACGCATTACGACCACATCGAGACGACGTTCTCGTTCCGCACCCGCATCCTCGACTACATGTGGGCGAACCTCCCCATCGTCACCACGCGCGGCGATAGCTTCGGCGACCTCGTCGGCGCCGAGGGCATGGGCGTCTCCGTGCCCGAGCGCGACGTCGACGCCCTCGCGAACGCCCTCGAGTCGATGCTCTACGACGACGAGGCGATCGCCGAAGCCCGAAAGAACGTCTCCAGGATCCGCGAGGAGTTCACCTGGGAGCGGGCCCTTGCACCGCTCGTCGAGTTCTGCCGCGACCCCCACGTCGCTCCCGACCGGGCCGCTCTGGTCGGCGAGCCGCTCGGGGCCTCCCGCGGCAGCGTCGTCCGGAGCCCGCGCGGTCGCTCGCCCCAGACCAGCGAAGAGAAGTTCCACGCGATCGCGAACCGCCGGCACGGTGTCGGCCGCGATATCGCTCTCGCTCGCTTCTACCTCACCGACGGTGGCATCGGCGGCCTCCGCACCAAGGTACAGACTCGTCTCGCGACGAGCCGTGCGAGCAAGTACGGCAAGTAGTCTCCAGAAAAGACGACCAACGGCCCCACGCGCCCTCAAGGCGTTTGCCATGCCCCGCCCGATCCAGGAGGCCGGGGTATAGTTTCCAGGTTTTCCAAGGATGAGGTACGAGCCATGACCACCACGACGCCCCCGACGGTGAATTCCGTCACGCAGGCGGCAGCGACGCAGGCGGCCGCGCGCTTCGAGCGACTCAAAGACGAGCCGATGCAGATCGCCGGCCAGCCGATCGGAGCCTTCACCGGTTTCTTCGGCACCATCCGCGATGTGATCGCTCACGGCAGCCTGCTCGACCTGCTGATCCGACGCGACCTGAAGTCTCGGTACAAAGACTCGGCTCTCGGCTTCGTCTGGACCCTGATCCGCCCCATCACGCAGCTCGTCATCTACTTCGTGATCCTGGGTCAGATCCTCGGCGCGGCGAAGGGTATCCCGAACTTCGCCGTCTACGTCTTCTGTGGTCTGACGATCTACAACCTGTTCAGCGAGATTGTGGCCGGTTCGACGGGGTCGATCGTCGCCAATGCCGGCCTGATCAAGAAGGTCTACGTCCCCCGCGAGATCTACCCGCTGGCCAGCATCGGCTCGGCGCTGTTCAACTTCGGCATTCAGCTCGTCGTCCTCCTGGTCGCGACCGTCGTGTTCGGCAAGTTCCCCGCCCATGCTGAGCTGCTCTACTTCTTCCCGTCGACCATTCTGATTCTGATCTACGGCACCGCTCTGGGGCTTCTCCTCTCCGCCGCCAACGTGTACCTGCGCGACATGGGCTACCTCGTCGAGGTCCTGCTCATGCTGCTCATGTGGGGCTCCCCCATCGTCTACGCCTGGTCGGCCGTCGCCACCCGCGCGACTGGTTCAAAGGAGTGGTTGCTGCACATCTACACCGACAACCCGATCACGCTGGCGGTCCTCGGCTTCCACCGCGCCTTCTGGCTCGGCGGCTCCGAGAGCGACTACCCCTCCGACATGCTGATCAAGATGGGCGTCGCGGGCCTCATCGGCCTCGTGCTCGTCTACGTCTTCCACCGGGTCTTCTCGAAGTTGCAGGGCAACTTCGCGCAAGAGCTGTAACCGAACGGACCAGGCATGACCATCGACACCTCCCGGGCCACGGTTCGCAGCACTCGCGGCGAAGCGGACGTTCCCACCGTCGTCACGATCGAGAACGTCTCCAAGAAGTTCGTGATCCGCAAAGACAACAGCCTCAAAGAGCGCATCGTCACTCTCGGGCGGACCGGGCGCCGCAACTCCGAAGAGTTCTGGGCGCTGAAGAACGTCAGTCTGACGATCCCCGCGGGCTCCACGATCGGCCTGCTCGGCCCAAACGGCTCGGGTAAGTCGACCCTGCTCAAGGCGATCGGCGGGATCCTCGAGCCGACGACCGGCACCATCAAACGCCGAGGTCGCCTCGCCGCGCTCCTCGAGCTGGGCGCCGGGTTCCACCCCGACCTGACCGGTCGCGAAAACGTCTTCCTCAACTCGGCCATCCTCGGCATGTCGCGCGAAGAGACCGAGGAGAAGTTCGACGACATCCTGAACTTCGCCGGCATCGGCGACTTCATCGACACGCAGGTGAAGTTCTACTCATCGGGCATGTACGTGCGTCTCGCCTTCGCGGTCGCCATCCACACCGACCCCGACGTGCTCCTCGTCGACGAGGTGCTGGCCGTCGGCGACGAGGCGTTCCAGCGCAAGTGCATGGACAAGATCCACGAGTTCCAAGAGCAGGGTCGCACCATCATCCTGGTCAGCCACTCTCTCGGCCAGGTCCAAGAACTCTGCGACCGGGCAGTCGTACTCGCCAAGGGCGAGGTGCAGTTCGAGGGCACCGCACGCGAGGCCGTCAAGAACTTCCGCGACATTCTTGAAGACCGCCGTGTGGCCGAGGCCACCGCACTCGGCGAAGCTGATGCCGCCATCACCCCGGGCAAGGTGCTGTCCGGCACGATCCGGGCCGAGGGCCGCGCCCCCGGCGAGGACTTCCAACCGGGCGACAACCTGGTGATCACGATGACCTTCAGCCACGAGACCCCTCTCGAGCGCTGGATCTCGGGCTTCAAGATCGAGAACAACCTGGGCCAGCCGGTCTTCGGCACCCACAGCAAGCACCTCGGCATCACGCACGCTCCCCTCCACGGCACGGCGACCGTCGAGTACCGGCTCGACGACATCCAGTTCGGTGGCGGCGCCTTCTTCCTGCACGCCTACTTCGCCGAGCCGAACGGTCTCCACATCGCGATCAAGCGAGAGGCCGCGCGCTTCGTGATGGCCGACGATCCCACCGGCGAGGGCACCGTTCGCGTCGCGGCGTCGATGCGGCAGATCGCCGGTTGAGCCGGTGAGCGACCGCACCGAGTCCGCCGTCCTCCCGGTCCTCCTCGACGCCACGTCGATCCCGCCCAACAAGGGTGGGGTGGCCCGCTACCTCGCGGGTCTGCTCTCGGGGCTGACCGATGCCGGGGCCCGTATCCACGTGGTCGTCAAGGCCGAAGACCTGTCGTGGCTGTCGCCCCAAGCCCCCGACCACGAGTACGTGACGGCACCCGGCATCGCCTCCAATCGGCCGCTCCGACTCCTCTGGGAGCAGCTCGGGCTCCCGCTGCTCGCCCGACGACTGGGCGCCACGACCCTGCACTCGCCGCACTACACGTTTCCACTGGCCTTCATCGGCCGACGCGTGGTGACCGTCCACGACGCCACATTCTTCAGTCGGCCCGCCGACCATTCCGCGGTCAAGCGCGCATTCTTCACGTCGTGGATGCGCCTGGCCCGTCGCCTCGCTGACGTGATCGTGACCCCGAGCCGGGCCACGGCCGACGAGATGGAGCGCTTCGCCGGGCGCGCCCGGGCCACCCGGGTAGCCCTGCACGGCGTCGACCCCGACGTCTTCCACCTCCCGTCGCACGATGAGGTGACGCGGTTCGCCCGACGGCTCGACGCGTCGACCGCGGACGGCTGGATCGCCTTTCTCGGCACGGTCGAACCGCGCAAGAACGTGGCCGCTCTGATTCGGGCCCATGAGAGAGCCCGAAGCATCGACCCCGCGGTTCCGCCGCTCCTGGTCGCGGGAGGCCTCGGCTGGGACGACGAGGCTGCCGCGCTCCTCACTGCGGCCGGAAACACTCCGGGAGCCCCCGTGCGCTACCTCGGCTACCTCGATCTCGACGACCTCGCCGCTTTCCTCGGAGGTGCCAGCTTCGTCGTCTACCCGTCGAGCGCCGAGGGGTTCGGCCTGCCCGTGCTCGAGGCGATGTCGACGGGCGGGGCCGTCCTCACCGCTCCGCGGCTCGCGATCCCCGAGGTCGGGGGCGACGCCGTCGACTACGCCGAACCGACCGTCGACGGGATCGAGCAGGGCATCCTCCGACTCGTTCAGGATCCCGCACGGCGCCGCGAACTGTCGGGTCTCGGTAGCGACCGTGCCAGACTGTTCACATGGAAGGCCTGCGCCGACGAGCATCTCCGGGCCTACGAGAGGCCCGACAAGGCCAAGGGAGCGACACTGTGAGTTCGACCGTGGCGATCGTCACGGTCAGCTTCAACTCCGGCAAGTACCTCGACGAGTTCCTGGCGTCGGCCACTCGAGCCTCAAGCCCTGCTGCGGCCACTCCGGCCGACTCTGTGTCCGCGCCGATCATCGTCGTCGCCGACAACGATTCCCGTGACCCCGACGCCGCCCGTCGCTCCACCGAGGCCGTCGGCGGCGTCTTCCTCGAACTCGGCTCGAACGACGGCTACGGCTCAGCTATCAACCGCGCCGTCGAGACGCTCCCCCGCGAGGTCGACTGGATCCTCATCTCGAACCCCGATGTGATCCTCGGGGAGGGGGCGGTCGACACGCTTCTCGAGGTCGCCCTGAGCGGCGACCGCGTCGGAGCCGTAGGCCCCGGGATCCTCGAGCTCGATGGGCAGTTCTACCCCTCGGCCCGCCGGGTCCCCTCGCTCCGCACCGGTCTCGGCCACGCGCTCTTCGCCAACGTCTGGAAGTCTAATCCCTGGAGCCGGTCGTACCGGAGCGATGGCGACCACGACAACCGCCGCGAGGCCGGCTGGCTGTCGGGGGCGTGCCTGCTCGTGCGGCGCTCGCTCTTCGACTCGCTCGGCGGGTTCGACGAGGGCTACTTCATGTACTTCGAAGATGTCGATCTCGGCTACCGCATCGGCAAGGCCGGATTCACCAACGTCTACGAGCCGCGAGCCCGCGTCACGCACGTCGGGGCGCACTCGACGAGGGAGTCGTCCGATCTCATGCGTCGGGCGCACCACCGCAGCGCCTACCGGTTCCTCGCCTCGAAGTATCGCGCCTGGTATCTCGCGCCTCTCCGGTGGGCCCTCCGGGTGGGCCTCGGCATCCGTGCGAGGATTCACGGGCGCCCGAATCCGTAGGCGAATCGAGCCTGGCGGAGCACCCCGGTGGGCAGGATTCAAGGAGTACCGATGAAACTCGTCGTCACAGCGATGGTCCGTGACGAGATCGACATCATCCGGCAGTGGGTCGACTATCACGTCGCCCAGGGCGCTGATGCGATCATCGTCACCGACAACGGCTCGGTGGATGGCACCAGCGAAGTCCTCGAGGGCTACGCCGAGCGCGGCCTCGTCGACCTGCGTCACGATCCGGTTCAGCGCAAGCAGCAGGGCACCGTCGTGACGGCGATGGCCCGCGAGGCGTTCACGCGCTACGGCGCCGACTGGGTGATCAACGCCGACGCCGACGAGTTCCTGATGCCCGTCGATCGAAGCCGCCGTCTGCACGACGTGTTCTCCGAGATCGATCCGGGTCTCGGATCCTTCACGGCCCCGACGGTGAACCTGGTCGGCTCGGTCGCCGCCTCGGGCGCCGGCCTCGAGCGCCTCGTCTGGCGAGACGGACGCACCAACGAGCAACTCCAGCTGCGCGGCGTCCTGGCGCAGCCGACGCACAACGCGCTCCATGTCGGCAGTGCCGACGTCAACGTCGCCCAGGGCAATCACTTCGTCAGCATCGCTTCTCAGGGCTCTCCGCCGCCCGAGTTGGCCCTCGAGGTGCTGCACCTGCCGTGGCGGTCCTGGGAGCAGCTGCGCAACAAGGTCGAGATCTCCGGTCGGGCCTACGAAGCCAACCCCACCCTCCAGCCGAGCCCGAACCACCACGGCATGCTCGACTACCGCCGCTACCAAGAAGGTTCTCTCTACTATTACTACGCGCTGCGGATGGTCACCGAGGGCGAGGCCGAGACCGGCCCGTTCACTCTCGACCGCAGCCTGCCCGAGTTCTTCGCCTCGCACGGGCTGACGGGCGACTACCCGGCCGACGTCGGCGCGTCCGACGACGAGACTCGTAGTGCCGCGGAGGTCGGGGGGCTCCTCACCACGCGTGATCGTGACACCGAGGCGCTGCGCGTCGAAGTGGAGGCCATTGGCGCAGCAGCGGCCGCCCGCGTCTCCGCACTCGAGGGCCATGCCCTCGGCCTCGAAAGAGAACTCATCAGGATCCGCGACGAACTCGCTCGAACGAAGGCGCGTCGCGTGGTGAAACTCGCTGATTCCCTGGGCGATCGGGCTCGGCGTTTCCGTTCGTAAGCCGCATGTAAACTCCTCGGGGTTTACATCGCCCCATGAGGCTCGCCCCGCCAGCCTCGTCCCGGCACCACTCGAAGCCGCACCGTCGGCTCGCACTGAATCAGGACTCCCACCCGCGTGAAACTGTTCATCCAGATCCCCTGCCTCAACGAGGAGACGACGCTTCCGTCCGTCCTCGAATCGATGCCGACCGAGATCGACGGGATCGACGAGATCGAGATCCTCATCATCGACGACGGCAGCACCGACCGCACCGTCGAGGTGGCCAAGTCGTACGGCGTGACGCACTTCGTCCGGCACACGACCAACATGGGTCTGGCTCGGTCGTTCCGCGACGGTGTCGACTACGCGCTGCTGAACGGCGCCGACATCGTCGTCAACACCGACGGCGACAACCAGTACCCGCAGTCGATGATCCCGGAGCTCGTGCAGCCGATCATCCGCGGCGAGGCCGAGATCGTCGTCGGCGACCGGCAGACGAAGACCATCGAGCACTTCTCGGCGTTCAAGAAGACCATGCAGCGCCTCGGCAGCTGGGTCGTGAGCCAGGCCGCCGGGCTCGATCTGCCCGACGCCGCGAGTGGTTTCCGCGCCTACTCGAAGTACTCCCTCATCCGTCTGAACATCGTCACGCAGTTCAGCTACTGCATGGAGACGATCGTCCAGGCCGGCTACAAGCGCCTCGCCATCACGAGCATCCCGATCACCACGAACGCGAAGACGCGCGAGTCGCGGCTGTTCTCGAACATCTTCCAGCACATGTTCCAATCGGGCTCGGCCATCGTCCGCGCCTACCTCATGTACCGACCGGTCGCCCTCTTCCTCTGGATCAGCGCGGTTCTGGCGGTCGGCGGCCTCATCCCCTTCGTGCGATATCTGATCCTTCTCGCCACGCACGACGCCGGCGCGAACATCCAGTCGCTCCTGCTCGGCCTGCTGCTGATAATCAGCGCGCTCTTATCTCTGGTCATAGGCGTGGTGGCCGACCTGACTCGCATCAACCGGACCCTGGCCGAAGAGACCCTCGACTTCCAGAAGCTCCAGCGCTATGGCGAGTGAGGTCGCTCGGCCCGCCAAGCGGCCGTTAGCCGACCGCGCGAGCACGATGTGGCTCGTCACCGCGGCCTTCGGCCTCGTGCTGGTCTTCTGGGCCGTCTTGACGCCGCTCTACGGGGCACCCGACGAGATCGCTCACGTCGACAGTGCGATCAGGGTCGCACAGGTGCACACCTGGCCCGCTCCGGGCGAGGCGCACTACCTCTCGGGCGTCACCTACACGAAGTTCGGCGAGCTCCAGCTCCGCAACGACCAGCGTTCGACCTTCGCCGAGATCTTCGCCGATCGCCCCGGCATCTCGCCCGGCATCGACCAGATGACCCAGCATCCGCCGCTGTTCTACCTCATGGCCGCCGTGGTGTTGAAGCTCGTCCACTTCATGGACCTCCGCTGGGACATCGTCGTGATGATCCTGCGCTACTTCGACATCCTGCTCGTGCTCCCCCTGCCGTGGCTCGTGTTCGCGTCGGTGAAGCGCGCGCTGAAGTCGCCGAAGATCGCCCTCCTCGGGGCCGTCTCGCTCTTCTTCGTGCCCCAGCTGCAGCAGATCGTCTCGGCGGTCAGCAACGACTCCCTGGCCGTCCTCCTCGGCGCGGTGACGGCGTGGCTGATGATCCGGTTCCTGACCGGCGCCCAGCGGGTCCGCGACGTCGTGTTCGTCTCGATCGCCCTCGGGCTCTTCCTCCTGACCAAGGGCACCGCGGTGCCGGCTGTGCCGTTCGTGGCACTCGGGCTGCTGTTCGCCCGTCGCGTGGTGCCGGTCGGGTGGGGGCGCAGGATCCTCGACACCCTCCTCGGCGGCGCCGTGGCCGGTGTCATCGGCGGTTGGTGGTTCGTCCGCAACATCGTGCTCTACCACGACATCCAGCCGTCCGGCCTCGCCGGCCAGCGCCCGACCATCACCTGGCCGGAGGGCGAGGGCCGCGACCTCGGCAACTACATGCAGGCCTTCTGGGACACGGTGACGGGATCGTTCTGGGGCCGCTTCGGCGGCCTGCAGTACCCCATGACCCCGTACCTCACCGATCTGCTGACCGCCGTGTCGCTGCTCGTCGTCGCCGCCTTCGCGTTCCGGCGCGGCGCTTTCCGCCGCGATGCGCTCTTGATCGCTTCCTTCCCCGTCGTGACGCTGCTACTCCTGATCGCGAACACCTGGCGCGTCTACGGTCGGACGGCTCTCGTCTACGGCGTGCAGGGCCGGTACTTCTACATCGCGATCGTCGCGCTGATCGTGATCAGCGCGATCGCCTGGTCGCGTGCCGTCGTCGAACCCAAGACCAAGCTCCTGGCCGCCCGCGCGGTCGTGATCGGTGCACCCGCCGTCACCGTCTACGGCCTCTCGCTCGAATACCGGGGCGCCTACGAGAAGCTGCACCTCGCTTTTCACCCGGACGGCGCGTACACCTGGGCCTACTCGTCCGCCGTCGGCCCGCACTGGATCGCGCTCGTCGTAGCGCTCACGGCCGTCGTCGGGCTCGTGGCAGTGATCTGGTGCTTCCGGGCCGTAAGCCAACGTGTCCTGCCGGAAGAGTCGGGGCTGGTCCGCGAAGCAGTGCTGGCTAACGAGGGGAATCGTCGGTGACAACGGGACGACGGAGTGCCGTAGCGCCGCCGACGAAGGGCCACCGCCTCGACATCACCGGGCTCCGCGCCCTCGCGATCGTGCCGGTCGTGGCCTACCACGCGGGTGTCACCGGCTTCTCGGGTGGATTCGTCGGCGTCGACATCTTCTTCGTCATCTCGGGCTTCTTGATCACCGGCCAGCTCATCCGCGACCGCGAAGCCACCGGCCGCATCCACTTCGGCCAGTTCTGGGCGAAGCGTCTGCGTCGCCTGGTCCCGGCCTCGACGCTCATGATCCTGCTGACCCTGCCGATGGTGCTCCTCGTCCTCTCTCCCGAAGACTGGTCGAAGATCGGCAAGCAGGCGGTCGCAGCCCTCCTCTTCGTGTCGAACTTCTTCTTCGCGCGCCAGCCCGACGGCTACTTCGCGCAAGACCTCAACCTGCCGCAGCCGTACCTCCACACCTGGTCACTCGGCGTCGAGGAGCAGTTCTACGTCGTCTGGCCCGTGCTGATCGCCCTCGTCGTCTGGCTCGCCCTCAAGGCGAAAGCCCGCCCCCGAGTCGTGCTCGCGATCATCTTCGGCGTGATCGCCGTCGCATCGGTCACCCTGTCGATCGTTCTCACGAAGACCGACCCGCAGAACGCCTTCTACCTGCTGCCGACGCGCGCGTGGGAGTTCGCGGTCGCGGCGCTCCTCGCCCTGCTCCCCCGTGACCTGATCCGCTCCGCCGCGGCCCGGACCGCCCTCACCGCGGCCGGCATCGTCGGCATCGTCGCGATCGTGGTCCTCCTGCCATCGTCGACGCCCTGGCCCGGCTCGGCCGCACTGCTGCCGGTGGCCGCGACGCTGGCCGTGATCCTCGGCGGCATGGGCCCGGCAGACAGCCCCCGGACGCTGCCCACCCGGATCCTCGAGCTCCGACCCCTCGTGTGGATCGGCACGGTCTCGTACTCCTGGTACCTCTGGCACTGGCCACTCATCGTGCTCCTGCCCAAGGCGTTCAAGTCGGAGTCGCCGTGGGTGCCGATCTTCGCGGGCGCCATCGCGCTGGTCATCGCCGCCGTCGCCTACTTCGCGTTCGAGAACCCGATCCGATTCGCCCCCTCCCTGACGAGCTCGGTCAAGCGGTCCATTCTCGCCGCCGGTGTCATGACGCTGGTCGTCGGCCTGATCGCGAGCGGCACCTACTGGCAGGGGCGAACGGCGAGCATCGCGGCCGAGCGCTCCACCGCGCAGGGTCCGGCCCTTCCGCCCCTCGCCTGCGACGCGACCCAGAAGTCGCCGTCGGGCATCTCGGAGTGCGTGCACGGCGCCATCGACAGCGCGAACACGATCGTCGTCGTCGGTGACTCGCACACCCGTCACTGGGAGGCCGCTCTCGGAGCTGCTGCGAAGGAGGCCGACGTCCGGCTCATCGTCCGCTGGGATTCCGCCTGCCCGACGATCCCGGTGCAGACCATCATGACGAGCGGTCACGTCAAAGCCGGCTGTGCCACCTGGCGCGCCGAGACCACCAAGCTCCTCACCGAGATCCACCCCACCGCCGTGATCGTGTCGCAGGCCGAGGGGTACCTCGGCCGCATCGTCGCTCCCGACGGCAGCGAGCTCTCGCAGTCGGCGCAGGAGGCCGAGTGGCTCGCCGGCTACAACACCTGGCTGACCCAGACGAAGAAGCTCACCGACCGCATCGCCGTGATCCGCGACAACCCGCGCCTGCACTACAACCCCAACGAGTGCCTCGCAGCCCCGGGCGGAACGGCAGCCTCCTGCGCCTCACCGCGATCGAAAGCGCTCGACATGATCGACACGCTGCAGAACCTCTCGATCGAGGCTCAGGTCGCGAACGGCGTCGATCCCGTGTTCACCACCACCGACCGCCTCTGCGACCAGACGACGTGCCAGGTCGAGATCGACGGCGTGCGCGTCTACCGCGACTACAACCACCTGTCGGCGGCCTACACGGCGTCGCTGATCCCCTCGCTGACCGAGTTCCTGCAAGAGACGGTGCGGCGCGCGAAGGCCTCCGCCTGAGGTTTTGCTCTCCCCCGCTTCGCGGCTCCTCCGCTTTGCGGCGCCGAGACTCCAGTAGTTGCGGGTTGTGGCCTCCGCGACCCGCAACTACTGGAGTCTCGCCGGGTCCAGGTCAGGGTTGGGGCAGGGCAAGAGCGGGCAGGGCCGCCAGGAACGTAGCTCAGGATCCGGCGCCGCCGGATCCTGAACTCAGGGGGCTTGGCGCTCCCCAAACCTGCATTACCGGCGCCCCGCGCCCGAACGCCTGCGTCGCCGACGCGCGCTCCTGCGCTCAGGCCCTACGTCGCCGACGCGCGTTCCCTCGCTCAGGCGTCGACGGACACCGGCGTGGCTCGAGCCGGCGTCGCACGGACCGACAGAGCGGCGACCACGAGCGCGAACAGCGCCGCCACCACGAACGCGATCATCACCACGACAGACAGGGCGTACGGGAGCGGCGACCACGCGGCGAGATCGCCGAGTGAGTCGAGGGGGTTCGACCAGTGCTCCTCGCCGAAGTGCCACGAGATCGCCCGCCCCATGCTGACGACGGTATAGACGACGCCGAACACGCCGACGAGAAGCGCGACGAGGCGCGCAGCAGTGAATCGCACAGCCCCCGCCTGGCCATCGTCGCCAGCACGGCCCCGAGACACGAGACCGAGCAGCGCAGCGAGCCCGATCACCGCGACGACCAGCAGCGGAACGATCGATGAATACAGGTAGCGCCCCTGCACTCCCGCCGCGACCCCGGTCTTGCGGGTGAGCGAATAGACCGACTCGAGCAAGATCGCCAGGGTGAGCAGCGTGGGCAGGATCATGACCACGACCGTTGCGCGCTTGACTCCGAGACTGGGCGACAGCGCAAGGCCGGCGAGGAGGATCGCGAGGAGGACGACCGAGAGCACAGCGGGAATCCAGGTGGGGTAGGCCAGCGCGCCGCTCTTGATCGACAGGAGCGCCCAGAACCGCGTCGGGAACACGCTCTCGAACTGGTCCTTCATCAGGTGCAGGGTGTCGGCCATGGCCAGGGGCCCGGTCTTCAGGGGGTCGAAGTGACCGGCGGGCTGCACTTTGCCGTAGACGACGACGTTGTGGATCCACCACCAGCCGCCGGCCATGGCCGCCACGACGAAGATCAGCGCCGGTGTGATGACGCGGCGCAGCGACCGTTCCCGTACGGCGGCGACGAGATAGGCGAGCACGACGACGGCGACTAGCGGCAACGACCATGCCTTGGTCAGCAGCGCCACTGCCGAGACGAGTCCGACCCAGAGCGCCGTTCGCCTTCGCAGGTCTCCGGTCAGCACGTGGACCGTGCCCAGCGCGATCCACGCCCCGGCCGCGTTCAGCAGGTTGTCGTTGTTGACCGCTCCGCCGACGACGGCGAGCTGTGGAATGGCGAGCACCGAGAGGGCTGCCGCCGAGATCACGATGCGGTTCGCACCCAGACGTCGCGCGATCAGGGCTGCGGCCAGTGGAAGCGGCGTCAGCAGCAGCACCGAGATCATGCGGAAGATCCACACTTCGAGATCCCACGGGATCGTGGCCGGAAGCACGTCGGCGACGGTGCCGAGGAGCGCCGAGTACCCCGGCGGGTGCTGGCCGGCCTTGTTGACTAGGGTGTCGGTGCCCGACCCCAGCTCGCTGAACGACTGGCGATCCGGCCGGGGTGTCGCTTCGGTCGCCGAGAGGGCCGGACGCTGCTCGACCGGCTTCGTCGTCGAGCGCACACCGCTGATCTTCACGGAGGCATCGACCGAGGCCATGCGCGGCATCTCTTTGAAGCCCGGCCACGAATGGTAGGTCTCCCAGTAGATCGCTGCCGACACGTGATCCGGCTCGTCGGCCGAGCGGTAGGTCGGGTCGGCGATCGACCAGAAGGTCATCGTCGCTGCGAAGAAGGCCACTGCGGCCCAGACCGCGAGCGGCAGCCCGCGGAGACCCCGGGGTGCCCGACGATCTGTCGTCTCAGGCGACGTGCGATCGAGGGTGCGTGTGTCGGGCATCGAAAACCGAGTCTCGTATCGGGAACGGGAAAGCGGGTGGAGTGAAGCGGAGCGAGGGGCTACAGCCCCTTCTTCACCAGCTCGGCGATCAGGTCGGCCTGCTTCAGCGACCGCTTCTTCACCTCGGGCAGGTGCTCGTCGAGCTTGGCCTTGACCTCCGACTGCGCGGCGAGCAACGCCTCGTAGCGGCTCCACAGGTGCGACGGCGTCAGCTTGTCGTGCCCGAACGCCCACTCCTGCAGCTCGAACATCTCGAGCACCTCTTCGTACTTGTGGCCCCAGCCGATCACCAGCGTGGGCACGGCCATCGCGAGAGACGACACCATCGCGTGGAAGCGGCTGGCGACGAAGAACGAGCAGCGCCCGATCAGGTAGCGGAGCTCCTGCGACGAGAGCTCGCGGTCGATGAAAGTCACGGCGGCCTTGTCGGCGACGCGCGAGTAGATCTCGCGACACAGCGGCAGGTCGTTGTTGTGCGTGGCATCGGTACCGGTGCGGACGCTGTGCGGCACGAGCAGCAGCTTCTTGCCCGACGCCGTGACCTGGTCGATGAAGGTGACCATCTGGCCGATGTAGTCACCCTCGCGCGCGTCGACCTTCTTCTGCAACACGACGCTCGGGCTGAGGCCGACGACCTCGTCGTCGAAGATCGAGAGGTCGACGGCCTTGCCCGCCGCAGCCTCTTCGGTTCCGCTCAGCTCGAGTGAGAACGCGTAGTCGGCGCCGGCGAAGGTGTTGGTGAGGCGCAGCTTGTCGGCATAGCTCTGGGTGATGCGGCCGCGGGTGACGACGGTCGCGGCCTTCGGCAGGAAGGTACGGGCGACGAGGCGGTTGATCCGGTTGCGGAACGGCCCCACGGCCTGGGCGCACTTGAACACCGGGGTGCCGATGTTGAGAGCGGGCAGGATCGACGCGACGTTGTAGATCAAGAACTTCTCGCGGCCGTCGGTGAACGTGATGCCGCCCTGGTCGAGCAGCACCTGCGAGTCGACGAGGGCGGCGACGGCCTTCGAGCGCGACTTCAGCAGGCCACGGAGCGGCGGCAGCAGGCGGTAGGCGAGAGCGGCTGAGTTGATGTTGACACCGAGCGTGCGCGGCCGGGCATCGATGATCCCGAGGTTCGGGTAGCTGTTCTGCTCGCGGTCTTCGCGCGGATACATGCTCAGCAGGGTGAAGTGCACGCCGGGCAGGCGCTCTTCAAGGGTCGCGATCGACGACTCCAGCATGGCGGCGGCGCCTTTGTTGCCCGACAGAGCGGAGCCGATGATGGTCACGTGCGGGGTCGAGCTCATGCGGGAGAACCTTTCGGGAGCGACAGACGCAGGGCGCCGTACTGGAGGGCGATGACGGCGTCGCCCACGGTGGAGAGCAGACGCGAGAGAACAGAGATGACAACCGCCTGGCCGGGGGCGATCCCGATGCCGACGAGGCAGACGAAGAGAACGGCCTCGCGCACGCCGATACCCGACGGAACGAAGATCACGAGGATCCCGATGGCGCCTGCCAGGGCGTACGCCGCGGCGAGGGGCACCCACATGCCGGGCGTCACGGTCGCGACCGTCGCAGCGCACAGAATGAACCCGACGCCGTTGATCACGCGCGGCGTGACGTAGGCGGCCGAGAAGCCGAGGCTGGCGACCGGGTGCAGGAAGTACTGCTCAGGCAGCGGCGCCTTGAGAAAGCGCTTGCTCGCGATCGACATGATGCGGTGGAAGACCTGCGGTACGAGGATCGCGACGAGCGGGACCATCACGACGACGACGGCGACGACCGTGAGCACGTTGCCCTCGACGAGGGTCGGCCCGACCACGAGGATCAGGATGATGGCGCTCGGCACGATCGACGCGATCTGCAGGAAGACGTTCTCGTAGATGAACGTGATCAGGATCAGCGTGCGCGGAAACCCGTTCTTCTGTCCCCAGACGACCTTGCTCAGCACCGAGCCGATCTGACCGGGAACGTACTTCAACAGCCACGAGAGCGAGTGAACCGCCATCGCCTGCCGGGCGCCCACGTGCGACCCCTCGTCGGACAGACGGTTGAGGATCATTCCCCAGAGGAGGCCCGAGACCGGCACCGCGAAGGCGAAGCAGAGAATCGCCAGGAGGTGCAACCACGACGGGTGGAGGTTGGCCTCCTGGACGGCGGTCCAGTTCTTCGACAGCGATCGAGCGAAGAGGACAGCGACGATCGCCACGACCACGATCGTGACGATGCGGCTCAGCAGCTTCCGTCGCCGCTGCTTCTTCGTCGGCTTCGTCGTCGCCGCAGCCACCTCGGTCTCGAGGGGAGCGTCTCCGCTCACCGGGCGAGGTTGTTGTAGCTGCGGAAGGTGTCGAGTTCTTTCTTCTGCGAGAACGGCACGAGGCCGTCGGGGTGGGCGTAGCCGACGGCGATCAGCATAATCACGCGGTCGGAGCCGGAGAGACCGAGCGTCTTCTGCATCTTGCGCTCGAGGGGCTCGAAGTCGGGCCAGTTGATGACGCTCGACGAGAGGCCGAGTGTCTCGAGGCCGAACATGAACGACATGCTCGCGAGCGAGGCGTCGACGTAGATGGCGTGGCGGTCTCGCGGGCTGAAGTAGCTCTCGAGCTTGCCGACGACCACGATCACGGTCTGGATGTTGTCGGCGTAACCGGCCGTGCCGAACGGGATGTTCGAGACCTTCTTGACCATGGCCGGGTCGTCGAAGACGCGGAACTCGTAGGGCAGTCGGTTGCAGGCGGTCGGTGCCTGGCGAGCGACCATCAGGGCCTTATCGACGAGATCGCGCGGTACCGGCTTGTCGTCGAAGAAGCGCACCGAGCGGCGCTGATTGGCGAGGTCGACGAGCTCGTCGTACGAGACGTTCGAGGTCAGCTGCTTGGCGCGGGGCACGTTGCCGGTCGTCGAGGGCACGTAGTCGATCGACTCGAAGGTGCGGCGAGCCTCGTCGACGACCTTGTCTTTGCCCGTGGCACTGACGCGGAAGTACTCTTCGAGCACGTTGTGCGCCCAGTCCATCTCGGCGATCTCGCTCGTGCCGGGCGACCGCTTGCATTGGCTCGCCGCGGCGGCATAGAACTCGATGGTCTCGCCGACGTAGTCGCGGGCGAAGACGTCGCGGCGGGGCCGCATGATCAGGCCCTTCTCGATGCGGTGCACGTTGCGACGCAGCTCGACGCGGGTGAGACGGTCGCGCTTCTTGTTGCGGTAGTAGTCGCGTCGACCCTGAAGGGTCGCGGCCTGCTCGCGGTTGAAGGTGATGAACGACACCAGGAAGAAGAAGTGCGACAGGATCCGGCTCGACCCGAACGTCTCGAGGAACGCGCGGTTCGTGTTCTCGTACACACGGCGGATCGATCGAATCGCCAGGAGGTCTTTGGCGATCTTCTTCAGCTTGTTCAGCACACGTTCTCCCGCGGGTAGGCGATTCTCCGGACGACCGTCCGAGTTTAGGCGACGAGCGTGCGGGGCCACTAACCCGCAACGGCATTCCCAGTCGACTGCCTCTTACACTGGGGCGGTGAACCACCCCGACGACTCCCCCGCGCCCACCCTTCGCGAGCGGCTGCGGCGCGTCGTCCGGGCTCTCCGCGCCGAGCGCCACTACGACGGCGTCATCCGGCGCGCTCGCGCCCAGCGCGAGCGGGGCCGCGACCGGGAGTGGCACGTCGGCCTGATGCGACTTCTGGCCTCCGGGGTACGGGCGGCACGGGTGACCGGGCGACCCGGGTCGGATCCTGAAGCTGTTCCACTCGTCATGTGCCTGTGGAACCGTCCCGATCGTCTGCCGGTGGTGCTCGACCTGCTCGCTCGCCAGGAGTCACCGCGGCCGATCCGCTTTATTCTGTGGAACAACAACGCCGACGACGCCGCGCACTACCTCGCCTGCCTCGACGGAACCCCGCGCGGCGCCCTGTCGAGCGTCGAGCTCGTCAACAGCGAGCGCAACATCGGCGGCCTCGCCCGATTCGTCGTCGCCCGTCTGCTGCGAAACGGCGGCTATCGCGGGCCCGTCATCATGCTCGACGACGACCAGAACATCCGAGACACGTTCGTCGCCGACCTGCTGCGCGACTATCGGCCGCAGTCGGTCGTCGCGTGGTGGGGGTTCAGCCAGCACGGCTCGTACTGGCGGCGAGCCGAGATCGAGCCCGGGTCACACGCCGACCACGCCGGCACGGGCGGCACCGTCTACGACGTCGACCTCGTGGCCGACGACCGGTTCTTCTTACGGTTGCCGCGCAAGTTCGCCTTCTTGGAAGACCAGTGGATGTCGTTCGTGGCACATCGGGCCGGCTGGCGCGTCGTCAAGGGCGACACCGTCATCGAGCTCGTCTCGGAAGAGCTCAACCAGTACCACGGGCTGCGCCCGCTGAAAGACGATTTCTACCACAAGCAGAACGACCGCGGCGATGCCCTTCTGGGCGACCCCCTCGACCGACCGGAGCTGTCGCGGGGTCGCCTCAGCGGGCCCGTCTCGAGTTAGCCGCTGGCGACTAGCCGTTCAGCAGCTTCTGCAGGTAGACGCCGTAGCCGCTCTTGGCGAGGGGGGCCGCCAGGCTCGCGAGAGCTCCGTCGTCGATCCATCCGTTGCGCCAGGCGATCTCTTCGATGCAGCCGATCTTGTGGCCCTGGCGGTCTTCGATCACGCGGACGTACTCGGACGCCTGCATCATCGACTCGAACGTGCCGGTGTCGAGCCATGCCGTTCCGCGGTCGAGCACCTGCACCTGCAGTTCGCCGGCCTCGAGGTAGCGCTCGTTGACTGTTGAGATCTCGAGCTCGCCTCGGGCGCTCGGCTCGATGGTCTTCGCGATCTCGACGATCTTGTTGTCGTAGAAGTAGAGGCCGGGCACCGCGTAGTTGCTCTTCGGGGCGGTCGGCTTCTCTTCGATCGAGACGGCCTTGAAGTCGTCGTCGAACTCGACGACGCCATAGGCCTTGGGGTCGGAGACGTGGTACGCGAAGATCGTCGCCCCCGAGACCTCGGTGTTCTTCTTGAGGTTCGTGCCGAGGCCGACGCCGTGGAAGATGTTGTCGCCGAGCACCAGCGCGACGCTGTCGTCGCCGATGAACTCCTCACCGATGATGAACGCCTGCGCCAGGCCGTCGGGTGACGGCTGGACGGCGTACGAGATCTCCATGCCCAACGAGGATCCGTCGCCCACGAGAGCGCGGAATTGGTCGTTGTACTCCGGGGTGGTGATGATGAGCACTTCGCGAATGCCGGCCATCATCAGGGTCGACAGGGGGTAGTAGACCATCGGCTTGTCGTAGATCGGCATCAGCTGCTTCGAGATGCCCTTGGTGATGGGCCAGAGACGGGTGCCGGAGCCTCCGGCGAGGATGATTCCCTTCACGGGTCAGCCCTTCTTCGCGGTGAACGCCGCGCTGAGCGACGAGTAATAGGCGCGCATGTCGGCCCAGGTCGGCAGGGTGCCCGCGGCGGCGGCCTCGGCGAGTGACGGCGCGTCGGTGTCTTTGGGCGAGAGGAGAGCCTCGCCGGCCTCGTCCGGGAACACCAGCGCGATGTCGGAGTCGAGCGGGTTGATTCCGTGCTCGCGCTCGGCGTTGAACGTGTCGGTCACCAGGTAGCTGACGGTGGCGTCGTCGGTGAGGGCGACGAAGCAATGCCCGAGCCCCTCCGAGATGTAGATGGCGCGGCGGTCCTTGTCGTCGAGCAGCACGCTGTCCCACTGGCCGAACGTCGGCGAGCCGACCCGGATGTCGATGACGTAGTCGAGCACGGCACCGTGCGTCGCCGTCACGTACTTCGCCTGGCCCAGCGGAACGTCGGCGAAGTGGATGCCGCGCACGACGCCCCGCTTCGACACCGAGGTGTTGGCCTGCCGAAGGTCGATCGGGTGACCGATCACCTCGGCGAGCTTGTCGAAGCGGTACCACTCGAGGAACACGCCCCGGTCGTCGCCGAACTGCTTCGGGGTGATCTCGTAGCTGTCTGGAATACTCAATTCACGGATCTGCACCCGGGAAGCCTAGCCGGTGACGTCTCGTGGCCGCCGTTCATCGAGCGCAGTCGGCTACGAACGACAAGAGCGGGGTGGCCTCGTCGGTCTCGAAGAGGTGGTCGAGGGCTCGGTTGAACTCGTACTGTCGGCTGTAGGGGATATTCACCACCTCGAAGCCGGCTGCCATCAGGGTGCCCGTCATCATGAGACGGGCCGTGCGCTTATTGCCGTCGAAGTAAAACTGGCTCCGCGTGGCGGCGGCGAAGTAGGCCAGAGCACCCTCCCGCGGATCGAGTCGAGTGACGTGAGCGCGGGTGCGGTCGAACCGCTCGACGAGGTTGCGGCCCCGGTCACCCGTGGGCACGCCCGCGGTCGTTCCGCCGTTGGCGAGCCGCACGTTGCCCCCGCCGGTTACGAGCCCCTCGCCGCGGAAATGTCCGCTCTCGATCGCCTCCCGGTGAGCGACGAGGAGGTGCAGTTCGTCAGACACGGCCTTGGTGAGAGCGAACCGCCCCTCGCCGACGAGCTCGTCGAGGTCGCTGTATGCCGCGGAGAGCGCGAGAATCTGCTCCTGGTCTTCGAGACGCCGGCCGCCGACCGAGACACCGTCGAGAAGGGTCTGCACTTCGGGGAGCGTGAACGCGTTGCCCTCGAAGCGCGCGGTGTTCCAGATGAGATCGGGAAGACTCGCTCGGAAGCGAGCCCGGGCGCGCTCGACGCTGGTTCGTTCGATCCGGTCGAGGCGGATATCGGCGGCGTTCCAGGTGACTCCCGTCTCGGCCAGCTGTTCTGACCGTCGGATGGCGAGAGCGTCGTCGGTGGCTTCGATCCGGCCCGGTGGAACGTCGGGATGGCCCGGTCGGCCCGGATGCCCGGGACGCCTGACATAGAGGTCGCGGTCGCCTGCACCCTCAGGAGACTCGCTCATCGCGGGCCTCCGGCGACCTCGAGGGCGACGCGTTCGGCATCGCCGCCCAGCCCGACGCAGTCGACCAGCGCTTGGAAGCTGTCGACCAGAACGACATCTTCGACCGTCACGCTGCGGTCGAAGATGCGTTCGTCTCCCTCCCTGACGATGACGTCGGCTCGATTAAGCGTCGTGGTCGACATCGTGTCGGCGAGCAACTGGGTGAGGCGGCGAACGTCGGTCGTCCAGAGAATCGTCGGGGCGTCCAGTTCGTGGCCCATGGCGGACAGCGCCGCCCAACCGGAGAGAGCCCAGGGCCGCCCCGAGGCCCGGCCCGCCGAAACCAGCCGGTCGACGTCCCAGCCCTCGGATCGGAGACCGACCGCGGTGGAGTCGTGTAAGACCGACGAGGCGATCCCCGCCTCCCGGATCGTCACTACCCGATTGCCGTGGCCGAGCCGATGCAATCGATCCCGCCACAGCGCTTCGGCGGGAGACAGCTGACCGAGAAGTAACGGGCCACCCTCGCCTTGGACGAGCGCGCGCGCCGCAGGCGTCGCGGTCGCATCGTGAAGTGGAGAGACTGCTAGATCGACTCCGAGACCCACCGCAACGAAGAGCTCGCGGAGGTCGGTCCAGCGCGGATCGGTCGTTCCGTCGAAGATGCGATAGGTCGTGGCGCGACTCAGGCCAGCGCGGGTTGCGATCTCGGGCACGCCGAGACCGGCCGCCGAGGCAGCCTCTCGAATTGTCGCAACAGGATCCATGGACTGATCCTACCAGCCACTCGTCTCACCAGTGAGATAAAGCGTGACTGCATCTCACTGGTGAGACTCTCGGAGCCCGACTACGGCAGCAGGTGCCCCGCAGCGGTGAACAGCCGGTACCACTCCTCGCGGGTCAGCGGCAGCTCGCTTCCGGCAGCGGAATCCTTGACGCGCTGGGGGTTCGTGGTGCCGAGCACCACCTGCATGTGGGCCGGGTGACGCGTGATCCACGCGACCGCGATGGCCTCGGGTGCGACCGAGTACTTTGCCGCCAGTTCGTCGATGACGTCGTTCAGGTCGGCGTAGGTCTCACGGTCGCCGAGGAACACCCCGTCGAAGAACCCCTTCTGGAACGGCGACCACGCCTGCAGGGTGATGTCGTAGATCCGCGAGTAGTCGAGGATCCCGTTGTCACGGTCGATCGACTGGTCGAGGCCTTTCATGTTGGCGCTGACGCCCGCGGTGATGAGGTTGGCGTGCGTGATGCTGAGCTGTACCTGGTTGACGATGAGCGGCTGGGTGACCGACTTCTTGAGCAGGTCGACCTGCAGCGGCGTGTGGTTCGAGATGCCGAAGCTCGTCACCTTGCCGGCCGCCTTCAGCTCGTCGAAGGCGCGGGCGACCTCGTCGGGCTCGACGAGGGTGTCGGGGCGGTGCAGCAGCAGGATGTCGAGGTGGTCGACCCGGAGGGCCTCGAGCGACTCGTTGACCGACTCGACGATGTGGTCGTGCGAGAAATCCCAGAAGCCGTCGCGAATGCCGACCTTCGACTGGAGGATCACGTTCTCCCGCTCACTCGGTGAGAACCTGATGGCGTCGCCGAAGCGCTTCTCGCAGAAGTGCGGGGTGCCGCCGTAGACGTCGGCGTGGTCGAAGAAGGTGATGCCGGCATCGCGTGCCGTGCCGACGAGGGTCTGGATCTCGGTGTCGGAGAGCGGGTCGATCCGCATGAGTCCGAGGATCACATTGGAGGCGGGGGCGGTCAGGTCGGAAAACGTCGTTGTTCGCATGGCCCCATCTTGCCCGGACCGGCGGAGTTCGGTCAGGGTGGGGCCGGATCCTGCCCCCTACTATGGATTCGATCGACGCTCGCGACCGAAAGACATCCTTATGCGCATCCTCGTCACCGGCGGAGCCGGCTTCATCGGCTCCAACTTCGTCCGGCGCACCCTGCAAGACGCCTATCCGGGCCTGGAGGGCGCCGAGGTCGTCGTCCTCGACGCCCTGACCTACTCGGGCAACCTCGAGAACCTGGCTCCCGTCGCCGACTCGCCCCGCTACCGCTTTGTCGAAGGCGACATCCGCGACGGCGCGCTGCTCGACACGCTCTTCCCCGACGTCGACGCGGTCGTCCACTTCGCGGCCGAGTCGCACGTCGACCGCTCGGTGCGCGACGCCTCGATCTTCGTCGAGACCAACGTGCTCGGCACCCAGCAGCTGCTCGACGCGGCCCTCCGCAACGACCTCAAGCGCTTCGTGCACGTGTCGACCGACGAGGTCTACGGCTCGATCGCCGAGGGCTCGTGGGCCGAAGACCGCCCGCTCGAGCCGAACTCGCCGTACTCGGCGTCGAAGGCCGGCTCCGACCTCCTCGCGCGCAGCTACCACCGCACGCACGGCCTCAACGTCTCGATCACTCGCTGCTCGAACAACTACGGGCCGTATCACTTCCCCGAGAAGGTCATCCCGCTGTTCGTCACGAACCTCATCGACGACAAGCACGTGCCGCTCTACGGCGAGGGCAACAACATCCGCGACTGGCTGCACGTCGACGATCACTGCCGGGGAATCGCCCTCGTGCTCGTCAAGGGCGAGGCCGGCGAGATCTACAACATCGGCGGCGGCACCGAGCTCACCAATAAAGAGCTCACGCAGCTACTGCTCGACGCGACCGGCAAAGACTGGTCATACGTCGATCGCGTTCAGGACCGCCTGGGCCACGACCTGCGCTACTCGGTCGACATCTCGAAGATCCAGCGCGAGCTCGGCTACGAGCCGCAGGTGCCGTTCGAGCAGGGGCTGAACGACGTGGTGCAGTGGTACCGCGACAACCGCACCTGGTGGGAGCCGCTGAAAGAGCGCGCGGCCCTCGCGTGAGCCCGACCCAGAACCTCCGCTACCTCGTGACGGGCGCCCGGGGCATGCTCGGCACCGACCTCGTCGAGGCGCTCTTCGGCCGCGACGTGACCGTGCTCGGCCGTGCTGACCTCGACGTGACCGACCGCGCCGCGGTGCTCGACGCCGTCGAGGGCCACGACGTGGTCTTCAACGCCGCCGCCTACACGAAGGTCGACGACGCCGAGACGCACGAAGACGAGGCGCTCCTCGTGAACGGCACTGCAGTCGAGCTGCTCGCCGAGGCGACCGCGACGCACCGCGCGAAGCTCGTGACGGTGTCGACCGACTACGTCTTCGATGGCCAGGCCACCGAGCCCTACGCCGAGACGACACCACTCGACCCGCTGAACGCCTACGGCCGCACCAAGGCCGCTGGCGAGGTCGCTGCCCTCGCGGTCAACCCCGCGGGTGCCTACGTCGTCCGTACCGCCTGGCTGTACGGCCAGCACGGTCCGAACTTCGCAGCGACCATGCTTCGGCTCGCCGCCTCGCACGACACGGTCACCGTGGTGAACGACCAGGTCGGTCAGCCCACCTGGACGTCCGATCTCGCGGCCCAGCTCGTCGCGCTCGTCGACGCCGATGCCCCTGCCGGCATCTACCACGGCACGAACTCGGGCCGGGCGTCGTGGTTCGACTTCGCGCGCGCCGTGTTCAGCGAGGCCGGGTTGGATCCTGAGCGCGTTCTTCCGACCGACAGTGCCGCATTCGTGCGCCCGGCCCCGCGCCCCGCTTTCAGCGTGCTCGGGCACGACGCGTGGGCTGCTGCCGGCCTCGCGCCCATGCGGCCCTGGCAGGAGGCTCTCGCCCAGGCCTCGGCCGAAGGGGTCTTCGCGTAGCTGGCTTTCGCTCCGCACGCCGCGTGCCGAGTGCCGAGTGCCGAGTGCCGCCTAATGCCGGCAGAGCCTTGGCCGGGCCAGCATTACGGGGCACTCGCGGCCCCGCGCTCGCTCGGAGCCCCCGGGGCCCCGCGCCCACTGGCAACACCAGCGCGAGCCGCCGAGAGTGGCCAAATCGCCGCCCGCCGAACGAACAGAAGCCGATTTCGGCACTTTCGCCAGGCCGCAGCGGCGAGCGACCGGGGCACCACGCCGAGAAAGCCCTAGGCTCGAAACCGTATGAATCTCACGAAAATCGGGCGACTCGTCTCTGACCTGGCACGCGTCAACCGCTCCTACCTGGCCGACTCCGACTACCGGAATGTCGCCCGCGAGCGCCTCGCCCCCACCTCCAGCCCGAATCGCGCCGTCGAGCGACGTGAGATCGCCGCCGCTCCCCCGGAGGCGCGGCCCTTCCACGGTCTCTCGGAGACGAGCCTCGCCCTAGCCGGCATCCACAGCACCGGCAACGGCAACGCAAGCAGCAGCAGCAGCAGCAGCAGCAGCAGCAAGGGCGCGAGTACGAGCCCCGCCCTCAACATCGTGATCGGCGAGGTCCGCGACGGCGCCACCTTCGCCGGCATTCAGACGGCCGTCTCGTTCGGCGTCGCCCTCGCCGAGGCGCTCGGGCTGCCGGTGCGCGTCGTGATGGTCGGCTGGACCACCCCCGGCAACTCGTCCGCGGCCGCAACAGAGGTGCTCCGCGAGCGCTTCCCCGGCAAGCGCATCACCGTCGTCGCCCGCGAAGAGATCTCGAAGGCCGACTTCAGCGACTCCGACCTCTGGCTCGCCACCCACTGGAAGACCGCGCATGCCATCTCGGTGGCGGTCACGGCCGGTCGTATCGACCCGCAGCGTGTCGTCTACCTGGTGCAGGATTACGAGCCCGGCTTCAGCCCGTGGTCGACCGAGTTCGCTCTGGCCCGCGCCACGTATCACGCGGAGTTCCGCATGGTCGTCAACTCCTCCCCCTTGCAGACGTATCTGCGGCAAGAAGAGGGTCTCGAGATTCCCGACGACCTCGTCTTCGCCCCGCACCTCGACCTCGATCTGCTCCGCCGCGTGGCCGCCGAGCGTTCCCATGACGACGTCGTGCGCGTGCTCTTCTACGGCCGGCCGAACAAGCATCGCAACCTGTTCCGCGTCGGCATCGCCGCGCTCCGCATCGCCGTTCGAGAACTCGAAGGATCCGGCATCGCCGTCGAGTTCGCCAGCGCCGGAGAGCTGCACCGCGACGTCGAGCTCGGCGGTGACGCCAAGCTCGAGAGCGTCGGAACCCTCCCGTGGGACGACTACTTCCGTTTCATCGCGAGCCGCAACGTGGTGCTGTCGTTGCAGCTCAGCCCGCATCCGAGCCACCCGCCGTTCGACGGGGCGATCTCGGGTGCGCACGTCGTGACGAACGAGTTCGCCGGCACGCGCGCCGGCGTCCATCCGGGAATCGACGCCGTCGCGGCCGATCCCGAGGCGCTCGGCCAGGCGGTGGCTCGTGCCATTCGGCGGGCTGCAGCCGATGGCCCCGCCGGCTTCCGCGACCTTGAACCGGGTGCCCTCGGCGGCACCCTCGACCAGGTCGTGGCCCGCCTCGCGACCCTGCTGGGAGGCGCCCGATGAGCGTTCTGATCGTGGTGCCGGTGTACGGCGACCTGCCGTCGGTGCTGGAGTGTCTCGATGCGCTGGTGACGACCGTCGATCTGGCGACGCATCGGATCCTGCTCGTCAACGACTGCGGCCCCGATGTCGACGCGATCGAGAAGGCTCTGCTCGAGCGCATCGACGGCGTGGCCGGCGTGCGGTACGAGCGGAACCCCGAGAACCTCGGATTCGTCGGCACCTGCAACCGCGCGGTTACCGAACTCGACGACACCGATGCCGACGTGTTGCTGATGAACAGCGACGCGGTACCGACACCCGGGTTCCTCGACGAGATGCTCGCTGTGCTGGACGCCGATCCGCGGCACGGCGTGGTCACGGCCCGAAGCAACAACGCGACGATCGCGAGCCTGCCGTTCCGGCTCACCGACCCGAAGCGGGAGCGCACGTTCGACCGCACCCGCGAAGTGCATGACGCGCTGCTGCCGTATCTGCCGCGCTGGTATGAGCCGCCCGTCGCGATGGGTTTCTGCTTCCTCACCCGGCGTGACCTGATCCTACGTTTCGGCCTCTTCGACGAGGTCTTCTCGCCGGGCTACGGCGAAGAGAACGACTACTGCCTGCGCCTCGGCGAGGCCGGTTTCGTCTCGACGATGGCGAACCGGGCCCTGGTCTTCCACGAGGGGTCGAAGAGCTTCGTCGGTGCACGCCGCAACACCCTGCGCACGGCGCACCAGCGCGAGCTCGACCGTCGCTATCCGTATTACGGGGCGGCTGTGCAGTCGTTCCTGCGCCATTCGGTCGCCCCAGCAGATCGTTTTGCCGACCTGGTCGTGCCGGTGGGCCCGCAGCGGATCGTGCTCGACCTGCGCGCCGGGGTCGCCCTGCCCGCGGCGCTCGACGCGTTCCTCGCGGCCTTTCCCGCCTCCGACTGGTCGCGCGAGATCCTCGTCGACGATGTCGCCGCGGTCTCGACGTCCGGTGCAGCAGTACCCGCCGACGTCAGGGTCGCGGCCGATGCACACGACGACGACCTCGTGGCGGTGACGGTGCTGCTCGCCGAGCGGGTGACGCCCCGATCGCTCGTGCGCGCGCATCGGCGCTCACTGCACCTCGTGGCCGTGTCGGGCGACGGTGTGCCGGATCCTTCGCTCTCTCACACGACAGACGAGGATCCGACGGCCGTCACCCCGTCACCGTGGACCGATGCCGCGTTCGTCTCGCGCTCGCGCGACGCGACGCCCGTGCTGCGGCAGCATGCAGCGGCCACCGTCGTTGACGGCGATTGGGCCGCTGCTGCCGCGGCGCTCCGCTCGGCGCTCGATTCGCCTCTCGCCGACCGGATCGCGGCCCTCGACGCTCGCTGGCGGGATCTCGCTCTCGTCGACGCCGCGATCGACGACGGCGGCCCCGAGTCGGGTGCCGAGGTCGAGCGTCTGCGCGCCGAGCTGCGCGATCTGCGGGCCAGCCGCACGTTCCGTACCGGGGAGGCAGTAGCGCGGCTGGTGCCGAAGCTCCCCGGGCGCAAGCGATGAGTGGCCCGGAAAGTCGACCGCGTCGATCGGGCGCTGTCGTTCTGCGGCAGATGGCTCGACGGCTCAGGCCTGCCCCGCCGCCCCTGACCGTCGAGGATCGCCAGCTGCGCTGGGCACGGCGGATCGTCGAGTTCGGAATCCTCGACCGCGAGTACTTCGAGACGATGGTCGGGCGTCGATTCGACTCCGATATCGCCGCGATCGAGTTCTACATGCTTAACGACGGCAGCCGAGGTCTGTCGCTGTCGCCGCTGATCGAACCGGAGTGGCTGAACGACCAGCAGCCCGATTCGCGTTTCAGCTGGTACGACTTCCTGCATCAGGAGTCGACCGATCTCGTCGCGACTTCGCCGGTGTTCGACGCGGCCCGCTACGTGGCGGAGCTCGACGAGACCGACCGCGCCGCCGTCACCACGACGCTCGGCGCTCTTCAGCACTTCGTGCGGCACGCCGACTCGACCACGCTGATGCCGGTGTCTCCCGGTCGCCGCGGCGAGCGCCCCACCTGGGGCCGGGAGCGCGCCCGCTCCCTCTCCGTCGCCCGCGCGTTCGCCGATTCGCAGCACCGCACGCGGCGGCGCTACCGTCCCGAGTGGGGCGGCGCCGACACGGCCGAGGCGCGCACGCGCTACGCGGCGGGGCTCGCTCGCCTGCAGGCCGAGCGGCCACTCGTCTCGATCGTGCTCCCGACCCACAACCGGGCGGCGCAGCTCGAGCGCGCGATGCTGTCGGTGTCCGATCAGACGTATGACAACTGGCAGCTCATCGTCGTCGACGACGGCTCGACCGACGAGACCCCCGCCGTCGTCGAACGACTGTCGGCCCGTGATCCCCGAATGACCCCCGTGGCGCAGGCGCCCGCGGGAGCGTCGGCTGCCCGCAACACCGGGTTGGCCGCCGCGACGGGCACGCACATCGCGTTTCTCGACTCCGACAACGCCTGGCGTTCCACGCACCTCGAGCTGGCGCTGGCGGCCTTGCTTCAGGAGGGTGCGAGCGCCGTCCACACCGGCCTCCGCATGATCGGTCTCAACAACACGGGCGATGCCGCCGACGAGTCGAAAGAGACCTTCCGTGGCGAGGAGGGCGACTGGAGCGACCTGGTCGCGGGCAACTTCATCGATCTGAACGCGCTCGTCGTCGAGGCGTCCGCGGCACGATCGCTCGGCGACTTCGACACGACCCTGAAGCGGTGGATCGACTACGACTACGTGCTCCGCCTCTCCCGCGACTTCGGGGTGCCGCGCTACGTCGATCACCTCAGCGTCGACTACGACAACACCTTCGATCCATCCCGTCTCTCGTCGCGCGAGGGCGCGTCGTGGCAGGAGGTCGCGCTCGCATCGAACGTGATCGACTGGGCGGCCCTCGCCGATGCGGCGCCCGACCGCCCGGCCGACCTGGTGTCGATCGTGATCCCCGTCTACCGCGAGTGGCGGATGACGCGTCGGGCGATCGACGCGGTCCTCGCCGACGCCGACCGCGGCGGTGCCTCCGACCGAGAAGGCGCCTCCGACAGCGACAGCGCGTCCGACCACGGTGCCCCGCTCCGGGTCGAGGTCGTCGTGATCGACAACGCCTCCCAGCGGAGCGTCTCCGCGACCCTCGCCGCCTGGTTCGCCGCCGAGCCCCGCGTGCGCATCCTCCGCCAGGATCGCAACCGGAACTTTGCGCTCGGCAGCGACCTCGGCCTCGCCGCGTCGACTGGTGCCCACGTGGTCATGCTCAACAACGACACCGAGGTGCAGCCGGGGTGGCTCGCGCCTCTGGTCGACGAGCTGTCGGATCCTGCGGTCCTCGGGGCGCAGCCCCTGTTGCTCTACCCGAACGGCACGGTGCAGGCCGCCGGCACCGTCTTCGGCGGCGACAAGGTGCTGCCGTGGCACTTCCTGGCCGCGCACCCCCGCAGCGATGCCGCGCGGGCCGACCAGCGCTCGTTCTCGGCGATCACGGCGGCGGCGGCGATCTTCCGCGCCGGCGACCTGATCCGCTGGCGGGGCTTCGACCCGATCTTCGCCAACGGACTCGAAGACGTCGACCTGTGCCTGCGCGCCCTCGACGAGCGGCCGGAAGGTCGCTTCTCGGTCGTGCCCGAGTCGGTCGTCGTGCACCACGAGAGCGTCGCGCCCGGGCGTTCCGACGCGCAGATCGCGAACCGCCGACACTTCGACGAGCGCTGGCAGGGCCGGTACCCGCGCATCGAGGCGTCGCGCTACGCCGCCGCAGGGCTGCTGCTGGCCGGCATCGAGGCGGGCGAGCCGAAGGGGCACGACGTGCTGGTCAGGTCGTCGCGCCCGCTGATCGTGCGGCCGCCACGGGACGTGAGCGAAGGATCCTGGGCTGGTCGCCCTTCGCTCCGCTGGTCGCTGAAGCACGAGGCCTCGACAATCGCCGAGGCCGACGCCCTCGCGTCCCGACTCCACGACCTCGGCCAGGAGGTCGTGCTCGACGCCCCCCACGCCTGGTATCGCTCGTCCGCCTCGCTCGACGACGTGGCGGTGGCTCTGCTCCGCGACGGCCGGTTCGTGCCGCAGCCGGGGGCGGTCAACGTGCTCGTCGACCCGGCCCTCGCATCCGACCCGCTCGTCGCGCCGGCGTTCCGCCTGCAGATCGGCGCCGGGGCGCGGGTGTCGGCGCAGGCATTGGACGACCGAGAGCGGCTGATCTTCGAGGCCCTCGGAGCGGGCGACGGGCTCGATCGATGAAGGCCGCCGTCCGATGAAGACCGTTGCTCGCGTTCTCGTCTTTCCCGCCTACCGCGACAACCCGTACATCAACCTGCTCGGGCTCGCGGCGAGAGGTCGCGGGTACGCCCTGATCGACGAGACCCGACTCGAAGGGCTCGAGCGGACGGCCGCGAGCCTTGGGGCTGGCGACGTCGTGCACCTGCACTGGACCACACCGGTCGTGCAGCGGGCCGAGACGGTCGAGGAGGCCTCTGGGCGTCTGGATCGCTTCCGAACCGCCATCGATGCGGCGGCCGCTCGCGGTGCCAGGATCGTCTGGACGCTCCACAACGTCGTGCCCCACGACGTCCGCCACGACGAACTCGAGCTCGCACTGTGCCGATACCTGGCCGACCGCGCCGACGTCGTCCACGTCATGACGGCCGACGCCGTCGAGGCCGCCGCCCCCTCGTACACGCTCGATCCCGCCAAGGTGGTGGTGATTCCGCATCCGAGCTACCAGGGCGTCTACCCGTCACAGCTGTCTCGGCACGACGCCCGGGCGAGCATCGGGCTAGGCGCCGACGAGCGCGGAGTGCTCTTCTTCGGGCAGATGCGGCCTTACAAGGGCCTCGACACCCTGTTCGCGGCTCTCGGGCGCCTCAGGGCGACGGCCGTCCGGCCGGTGCTGCTGCTCGCCGGCAGCGTGACGGAGGCCGATCGGCTCACGCTGGAGGCGATTCTGCCTGCCGGAGTGCGAGTCGTCTGGCACCCGGGGCACGTTGCCGATGCCGACGTCGAGAAGTGGCTGCGAGCAGCCGAAGTGCTGGTGCTGCCGTACCGTCGGATCCTGAACTCAGGCACTCTGCACCTTGCCGCGACATTCGATCTGCCCGTGGTGCTGCCCGACGAGCCCCACCTTCGGGCGGCCTTCGGCGGCGAGACGTGGATCCGATGGTTCGATACCGAAGACCCGGTCACCTCGATCGCGGGTCTGCTCGACGACGAGGCGACGTACGCCGTCGACAGTGCGGCGACCCGCGACTTCTCCCACCGGCTCTCGCCCTTCACGATCTCGACGCGCTACGCGGATCTGCTCGACCAGCTGCGCGCGACCGACGCCGTCTGAGCGACGGCCGCGCTGCTCATGCGCTGCTACCGCGCTGCTCAGCGACGGAGCCGAGCCCGTGCCTTCGCCCGGAGACCCGACAGCACCCCGCCGCGCGATGCGTCTCGGTAGTCCAGCAGAAACACCCAGCCGTTCTTGCGGTCGCTCAGCGGCTGCAGGGCCGACCCCTCGGGAACCGGCGGCAGCGGCATGCGAGCCGTGACCACCGCGTGCTCCTGCGCGCCCACCGAATTGCCGGCGGTGAACCGCACGAGCACCCGGTAGCGCCCGGGCGTCGGCAGCTCCTGGGCACGGACCTCGGCCGACCATCGGCCCTCCTCCAGCGCGAGGGCGAGAGGGACATCGTCACCGGCGTCGGGCCGCAGCACGAGCACGGCGCCCAGGAGCGCTTCGGGCCACGGGGCGGGCCCTGCGAGTAGCAGCCGATTCGGCTGCACCTCAACACTCTCCACGACGAGAGGCGCCGCTCGACGCACGAGCGACACCCGCCGCACGGCATCGGCGTCGCCGGCCCGGACGGCCTCGAGCATCCAGCGGAGGATCTCCGACTCGACGCCGCCCTGCTCGAGCGTCGAAATCGCCGTCGTGCCCGCCAGAACGCTGACCACCGGCACGAGGTCTTCCACGGCCGACAGCGCCGCGTCATTCGCCAGCGTCGTGAGGGGCCCGTCAACCGCGAGGCGTTCCAGGTCGATGGACGCGGCCGGCTTGTGCTCCAGCGCCGCGAGCGCGCGGCTCCACTCCTCCAGAGCCGCGGAATCGTGCAAACGCTCGTCACGCGCACGGGCCGAAGAGCGGGCGAAGGATCGCGCACGCCCGATCTCCCCCGCCTCGACCAGGGCGAAAAGGGCACGCCGATCGGCCGTCGCACTCTCGAACGCGTCGCGCGGAACCACAGCGAGCATTGCGGCCAGCGCCTCGGCGACCTCGGGGCTTAGAACCGCTCGCTCCTCGAGCTGACGGAGGTAGGTCGAGAGGTGGACCCAGCCGTCGGCGTCGAAGACGAGGCGCGAATACGAGGCGGTCACGGACGGGTCAGAGAAGTCGGCGACGATCTCGGCGCAGATAGCTTCCTGGTCGAAGTAGAGACGCGCGGCGACGTCGGCGGGGGTTCCGGCCGTCATCGACGTCGTTCCGGGCCGGTCACGGTACAGGTAGACGCACGACGCGACGACATCCATCGATGTGGCCAGAACGAACGACCTCGTCATCGGCACCATGTCGTCGTTCCGCGGTATCTCGGGGAACGCGAGCGCGTTGCCCTCCCAGAACGAGCGGCGGAAGACCCGGTTCCAGGCGGCGCGGCCGCTCACGAGAGCGGGCACTGTCGACGGGGTGACGCCCTGCAGGTCGGTGTCGAACGGATGCCATCGGGCAGTGGGGCTCCAGGTCGAGCCGGGTGAGAACTTGAGGTGGTCGCCGATCGCGAAGTCGGAGCCGCTGCTCTCCAGGCTGTCGACCAGGGCCGAGTAGGCGCCCTGCGGAATGAGGTCGTCGGCGTCGGCGAAGACGAGGTACCGACCCGACGCGAGGAGCGCGCCCTCGTTGCGAGCCGCCGCGGCCCCGATACCGGAAGCACGGTGGTGTCGAACACGCCCGTCGCGCTCGGCGGCGGCCGCGATCCGGTCGCCCGTCTCGTCGGTCGACCGGTCGTCGACCACGATCACCTCGAGCGAGTCGACTCCTGCTCCGAGCACGCTGTCGAGCAATTCGTCGATCCACGGCGCGACATCGCGGGCGGGGATGACGACGGAGAGCAGAGGTGCGGGGGGAATGAGGATCTCCTGGGGTTCAGAATCACGGTTCACTCTCGATTGTGCTGCATAGCACCCCGTTCGGCTTCGGTGTACCCCTTTCGAGGTTCTGGTGTACCCCCGCGCGGGTGCCTAAGCTGACCGCGATCATTCTTCTCATCTACTGAAATCGGGTTCATAGATGTCTCTCGCTCTTCGTCGCGGCTCGGTCGCGGTAGCCCTTGCCGCGGCACTCGTCGTCGCGGCCGTCGCACCCGCGCAGGCGGCTTCAGCGCCGGCTCGTGTCACGGGCGCCCACGTGAACAGCCAGTCCTGGGCGAATCGGACGGTCGCGCTGTACTGGAAGGCCGTCCCCGGGGCGACCTACTCGACGAAGTGGTCGACGTCGACCTCCTTCTCGTCGGCGAAGTCGAAGAAGTCGACCGCCGCCAAGGTCTCGGTGGGGCCGCTCAGCCCCGGCAAGACCTACTACGCGGTCGTTCGAGCGATCAAGGCGGGCAAATCGGGGGCCTACTCGGCTCGAGTTACTCTGACCCTCAAGCCCGGCTACACCGGCCTGTTCTCCTCCGTCTCGGCCAAGGCCGCGACGGGCGGCATCACCATCAAATGGGGAGCCGCGCCCTACGCCACCGACTATCGCGTCACGTCGTCGGCCGGGCCGGACAGGAGCCGGAGGCCCGACTACTGGGTACCGAGCACCACAGCCTGGTTCTCGGCGTTCAATCCCGTCACCAAGGCCCGAAAGATCACCGGCAAGGCGAGTCAGCTCACCTCGACGCCCTATGGCAATCCGATCTACGCCCAGGTCCAGGCACGCAGCACCATCAAGCCGTCGGCCCACCTGCGCGACTCGGCTCAGGTCATGGCCTGGCCCGCTCCGACCAAGCCGGACTCCTCCGGGCTCGGCGTGAAATTCGCCAGTTACAACGTGGAGTGCTCGGGCTGCGAGAAATCGGGCACGGCGAAGTGGCCGACTCGTGGGCGAGTCATCGCGCAGAACATCAGTGCGCAGGCTCCCGACGTGTTGGCAGCGGTCGAGGCCAGTGGAGACTCCGACGGCAACCCCTCGAACCCGCAGCGCCAGGTCTACCTCGATCTCGATTCGCGCCTCTCCGCCCTGAAGCTCACCGACAGCGACCCGGCCCCAAGTACCTCGAACCAGGGCAACCGGCTCTACTACAACCCCTCGAAATTCACACTCGTGTCGAAGGGCTGGCTCTCGGGTATCCGCGACTACAGCAAGGCTGACACGCACTCCACGAACACCCCGTGGGCGAAGCTGCAATCGAAATCCGATCCGAAAACGCAGTTCTTCGTCGTCGCGGCCCACTTCAGCATTCCCACGACGTCGAGCAAGAACGAACGCAAGACGCTTCTCGGCAAGAACTCCGCACAGTTGCTCAAGGCGCTCAATGCCAAGAACACGACCCATCTCCCCGTGATCCTCGGTGGCGACTTCAACGACAACAGGTACCCGGAGGGCCGTATCGACGGCGCTCAGCCCACCCTGATCCGCGGCGGCTTCTACGACTCGTCAGCGTCGCTCCATCGTTACGGCACCTACAAGTCGACGTACAACAACTCGCAGTCACCCTCGAAGCAGATCTCAGACCGTAACGGCGACGGCCAACGAATCGATTACATCCTCACGCAGGGAATGCGGGGCAGTCAGTCCTTCACGAACGTCTGGAACCCGAAGACCGCGGCCGGTAAATCGCTGTCGCTCGTTCCGTCGGATCACAATCTCATCACCGCCGTGCTTCGCGTTCCACGTAAATAGCACAAGGGAGACTGCGGCGTTCCTTACATTGCTTATATGAAACACGGAGCACTAGTGAGAGATCCAAATGGTCGGCACCGTTGCGGCCATATGATGTCTACATGATCTTCGATCGTCGGCGATCTCCTGATATCGCCTCAGGGGGCTCATCTACGGAGCTCGTCGACTTTCCCGAACTATCGGGAGCGGGCGCCGTCGTCGCGATCGCAACTGAAGACACCGCACCGGAGTTGCTGTCCGCGCTCAAGGCGCTGCTCGGAGATCGCCTTTCGCTCTTGCAGGTTGAGGACGGCGCGAAGCTCTTCGACGAGCCCGCCTCCGTGGCAGAAGGGCTGTCGCAGCGCCTGGCCGAAATCGGTGCCGTGCAGTGCATTCTCGATCTGCGAGTGGCGACGTCACTCGAGCGAATCCTGCTCTGGGAATGGGCTTTCCTGCACGTGATCGAAGGGGGCTCCTACGTCTCCCCCGTGGAGGTCAGCGAGCCCGATTGGGTGGCCTCCCTCGATGCTCTCGTCGGACGGCATCGCCCCGTCCGGGAGCTCCGCATGCTCGGCGACGCGCTCGGGAGCAGGACGATTCGATCGGGCTACGTCGTCCTGACCAAAAAAGGCGAGCACCTCTTCAAAGTCCGCGAGGCTCGAGCGAACGCACTTCTCCCCCTCCGCCTCGGCCCTAAAGCCCCCACGATCATCACGAAGCTCCCCCACGGCGAGCACACGTCACAAACGATCGTCATCCAGCACGGCACCGGGCAGACGATGCCCGACACGACGTTCGCGTACTCGAATCGGACCCTCCGCCGGTACGACACCGAGGTCAGCCTCGGCGACACCATGCTGTCGACCATCGACAACACAGTCCTCCCCTCGTCGTTCCGGTTTCCCTGGTCGGGCAGTGACGTCAACGGCGCGCTCGTCAACGTCACCAAAGAATTCGCGACTCGGCAGTCACCGGCTCACGACGCCGTCTCTCTGCCGGGTGCTTTCTACGATCTGAGCCCGTCCGTACCGGGGCACTTCGGGCACATCATGACGGAGTCCGTTGCCAAGCTCTGGGGATGGGACGAAGCCCGGAGGAGGGATCCTCGTCTCCGGGCGATCTGCCGAGTACCCGCCGCCGACCACGACCCGGTCGTCGAACGCACCCTCTTCACCGCATTCGGCATCGACGAGGCAGACATCGAGTGGGTCGACTCCGATGTGGTCGTCGACTCGTTCGTCTCCGGCTCGCTCCTCTGGCAGAACTTCGCCACCCACCACTTCCACCCGGCGATTCGCGAGACCTGGAACCGCCTGAGACGGGAGCTCGTCGTCACGGATGAGAACGCCCCGCAGAGAATCTTTGTCTCACGGACCCTCTCGAGCACCAACAGATCCTGTCGGAACGCGGCCGAGGTCGAGGCCCTCTTCGAACGCAACGGCTTCGTGGTCGTGAACCCGGAGGCCCTCTCCGTCGGCGAGCAGGCGACCCTCTTCGGAAACGCCGACGTGGTCGCCGGGTTCGCCGGGTCGGGCATGTTCAGCATGCTCTACGCGGAGCATCTCACGAACGTTCTCGTGCTCTCGCAGGACTCCTACACCGCGCGCAACGAGTTCCTCTACGCGACTGCTCTGGCCGATCGGGTCGACTACTTCTGGTCGAAAGCGGACATCGCCCACGGCACGAGGTTTTCGGAGGAAGCCTTCCACTCATCCTGGGAGTTCGACCTCGCGCTCCACGAGACGTGCCTCACCGACCTTCTTCAGCAAATCGATCGAGACGCCCAGTGACGCAGCCCCACTCCCGCCGATTCGGATCAGACACCGCACCTCCCTCGGGCATGACCATCATCGTGCCGGTCTACAACGTCGCGAGATACCTTCCTCGTCTGCTCTCGTCGCTCTCACGGCAGACCGTGGACATCGCCTCCGTGCAGGTCGTCTTCGTCGACGACGGCTCGACCGACGACAGCCTGGCGATCGTGACGCGGTGGGCCGAGAGGCCAGGCGGATCTCGCATCGTGGTCGAGCAGGTGAATGCGTGGGTGTCGGCCGCCCGTAATGCGGGCCTCGCGGTCGCGACCGGTCGCTGGGTCACCTTCGTCGACGCGGACGACGAGTTGGGCGACACCTATCTCGCCGAGATAGCGAAGATGCTCGCCGCGCACGATGACGGCGATCTCGCTCTGGTCGTCGCCCACCAGCTGCGAATGGACGATTCCGGCCGGCTCACCGACAGCCACAGCCTCCGCTTGAAATTCAGCCGTGGCTCGCGAGTGGTCGACATCCGGCGCGAACCCCTCGTCCAGATGAGCGTCAACTCCGCCTTCTTTCTCCGACACGTTCTCGACGAGAACGGGATCGCGTTCGATCTCCGCATCAAACCGGTCTTCGAGGACGCGCACTTCGTCGCGAGGTACCTCCTGGCGTCGACGTCGCCCAAGGTGGGCCTCGCGGCATCGGCGAAATACCACTACCGCACCCGCAACGACGGCACTTCGCTCATGCAGACGCACTTCGACAAGCCGGAGAAGTACACGAGCGTTCTGCGGCACGGTCACCTGGAACTCCTGACCGAGGCGGCCAAGCAGGGTCCGATTCCCCGGTGGCTGGAGAACATGGTTCTCTACGACCTCTTCTGGTATCTCCGTAACGAGCAAGACACCTCCTCCCGGAGCGCCGCCGCTCCCCCGGAGGTGTTCGACGAATTCCACGGGCTGATGCGAGAGATCGTGCAGCGCCTCAGCGCGGAGTCCATCGCCTCCTTCGCCGTGATGGGCGTCGACGACCTCTATCGACGGGCGCTCCTGGCCGGCTACACGGGCTGGCTCGAGCACCCCCACCACGTCGTCTTCGGCCCCGTCGACGAAACAACGCAGCTGATCTGTCTCAGCTACTGGTTCGTCGGAGAGCTGCCGCACGAGCGGATCTCGGCCGACGGAGCAGAGATAGTCGCCGAGCACGAGACGGTGCAGGACTTCACGTTCTACGGCCGCGTGCTGCTACGCAAGCGGGTGCTCTGGGTCGCCCGGGGCGGCGGGCTCCGGCTCGCCGTCGCCGGACGCTTTCTCGACTTCCAGGCCGACGACGATCTCGCCCCCGAATCCGTCCTCACCGAAGCCCGGCTCCGACCCGCCATCCTCCGGCAGCGACCCGTCGGTGTGGAACCATTTGTCGACCTGGAGACCACGATCTCGAGGCACCTGTCGTCGACGGTGCGTGGGGTCGCGCGATCGGTTCGACAGACGCTCTCTCGAGCGTCGATGCAGGACCACCGGTTGGCGCTCGAGGCACGCTCGTCGAAACGGCGAGCCCTGTACGACCACGCGTGGGTCTTCATGGACAGGGATACCGACGCGGGTGACAATGCGGAGCATCTGTACCGGTACGTTCGCCAAGAGCACCCCGAGATCAACGCCTGGTTCGTCTTGAGGCGCGATTCACGGGATTGGTCTCGACTGGCCGCCGAGGGCTTCCGCCTCGTGGAGTACCAGTCCGACGACTGGCGGATCCTGCTGCTGCGGGCTGATCACCTCGCGTCGTCCCACATCGACAGCTATGTCGTCGATCCCCTCGACGAACGACGGTACGGGCGTCCGCACTACCGCTTCACGTTCCTCCAGCACGGCGTGATCAACTACGACATGTCGCGCTGGCTGAACACGAAGAATCCCGATCTCTTCGTGGTGACCACTCCCGCCGAGCACGCGGCGATCGCCGGCCACGGCCCGTACCGGTTCTCCTCGCGCGAGGTGCGCCTGACGGGGTTGCCTCGACACGACGCTCTTCTGGCCAAGAGAAGTGCCGTCCCGCCCAACGACCGACGTCTCTTTCTCGTCGCTCCGACATGGCGCAAAGACCTCCTCGGCGAGCAGCGTGAGGGCTCGAACGAGCGCTCTCGGTTGGAGGACTTCTCATCGAGCAGCTACGCCACCCACTATGCCGAGCTCCTCGGCGACCCCCGCCTCAAAAGCGAGCTCCAAAGCCGGGGGCTCGAACTCGCGTTCATGCCTCATCCCAACATCCGGCCGTATCTTGACTCGTTCGGCCTCGGCCCCGACGTGACAGTCCTCGACTATGCGACGAGCGACATCCAAGACGTCCTGGCACGGACAGCCGTGTTCGTGACCGACTACTCGTCTCTCGCTTTCGATGCAGCTCTCCTCTCCATTCCGATGATCTACTTCCACTTCGATGCTGACGCCTTCTTCGACGGCAGCCATGCCCGTCGCGGGTACTTCTCGTATCTCGACGACGGCTTCGGGCCGGTCGCGACGACGGTCGACCAGGTCGTGGATGCCGCGACCTCGGTCGACAGCGGATCGGGCGACCCTTCACCCCTGTACGAGACCCGGATGACCACCCAGCTGGTCTTCCGAGATGGCAACAACGCGGGTCGTGTCGTCGATCGGATGCTCGAGCTCGACCAGCGCGGCCCTCGGTGACACCGTCGGCCGCGATGCCGCAATGTGCGGAGAGATAGGTAGGCTCGAACCGTGATCATTCGGGAACTGAAAGCGTTCGAAGACGACCGCGGCAATCGGATCGAGTACGCCGGCGAGCACGCGCGCGAAGTCAAAATCACGATTCGCGGAGAGAACAACCGAATCGCGATCGACTCGACGGCCCGGCTGGGCCGATTCGTCGTCGATATGGACTGCGACAACGGGTCACTCACCATCGGAGCGGGCCAGGGTGCACCTCCCCTCAACGCGACGATCCGTATCGGACAGGATTCAACGGTCACCATCGGCGACAACGTCTCGTCGACCAACACCTGCGTAATCAGCGCCACCGAGGGCACGAGCGTGACGATCGGCAACGACGTCATGCTCGCCAGCTCGAATCAGATTCGAGCCGACGACGGCCACGCGATCTTCGACGTCGAGACCGGTGATCGTGTCAACGTGTCTCGATCGATCTCCATCGGCAACCACGTCTGGCTGGGTATGGGAGCCGCAGTCCTCGGCGGTGCCTCGATCGGTGACGGCACCGTTATCGGATACGGCTCGCTAGTGACTCGCGCGCTCCCCAACAACTGTGTGGCCGTGGGAACACCGGCAAAAGTGATCCGCCGCAACGTGGCGTGGGAGCGAGCGCACCTCTCGCTCTCGAAACCGTTCTACAAACCGGACGCCTCGACCGTCGAAAAGTCGAGCTACTGGCACATGACAGAGGATCCGGAAGACGACTCTTCCGAGCAGGATTGAACAGAGCTGTAAAGACGAAAGGCCCGAAGTGACCAAGAGCACACTCGCGATAATCGGCTCGTGCGTAACGCGCGAAGCTTTCATCACCCGCAACAACCCGGAATACAAGGACTCCTACGAGGTGGGAGCCCTCTCGTGGCAGACCAGTCTCGTCAGCTTCATGTCCGCTCCCGTCGTCCCCGCAATGGCACGGGCGATAGTGCCGAGCGCGAGAATGAACGAGAACAACACCAGCACGATGACTCGTGACCTCGAAAAAACGGACCGGGCTGAAATCGAGGCTCTGAAGCCCGACTACCTCGTCTTTGATCTCTACGCCGACGTTCGCTACGGAATCGCGCAGCTTCTCGACTCGTACATCACCAACAATTCGAACGGCTTCCGCAAGACGGATTACTTCACAGCCGGCAAGGGTTTCACGACCCTGCACATGATGGGTGACACCGCGGCGTACATGCAGATTTTGAAGGATGCACTCGACGCCTTCTTCGCCTGGACGAAGGAGCATCTTCCGCACACGCGCATTGTCATGCATGCGTTCCACTACACCTCGTACTACCGCGAGGGCGGTGTCGACCTCAACTTCATCAAGTCGCACGGTGACACGTCTCGTGACAACCTGTACCGCCGTCTGCTCCAGGAAAACGGCAAGTACGACGAGCTGTACAGCTACATCCAGGAGAAATTCGCGCCTCTGACGATCGACAACAGAGACAAGTCGTACTACGGCGACGCGGAGCACCCCTACGGCCGAACCCCGTGGCACTTCGGACGGCCGTTCTTCACCGACTTCATGGCCGATCTGGACCGGATCGTGCTCGAAGACAAGGCAGGCGCCGCCGAGCCCGAGCACGAGCCCTCGGCGACCCTGGCCCAGTAGTCAGGCTCGAGTCATCAGCCGGCGGCCGGTCGATGCGACGGAGTCACGTCGCTCGACCGGCGCCGGCCAGATCGTCTTCTCAGACAGTGGGCTCGACGATGCGCGGGCTTCCCTCAAGAGCCTTCATCGCTCCGAGGACGCGCTCCGCGGACTGTCCGTCGCGCACGGGGAAAGTCGCGGCAGTGCGTGCGACGTAGGTGTCTTCCGATCGGTACTGCCGGTCGGCGATGCCAGACAGGGCCGAATACATGCCGTCGACCGTCTCGACGACGGGGCCGAAGCCGTCCCGCTCGTAGTTGAAGTACCCCTGGCGCCCACTGTGCGACCCGCTGAAGAACTGCGAGAAGTCGAAGTGGAAGTAGACCAGAGGGATGTCGAGAAGGCCCGCCTCGAAGCCGAGGGATGAGTAGTCGGTGACGAACGCCGCCGCCCGCGCGAGAACATCCTGCACGCCGTCGACGGCGAAGTCGAGCACGACGACGTCGCTCGGAAGCACGAACTCGTCGAGATATTCGCCGAGGAGCGGATGCGGCATGAAAGCGATCTTCTTGCCGGTGCGAGCGGCGAGGTCGCGGATCCTTTTCGACGTCAGCAGCTCGGTGTACTTCTTCGCGAACGTGCTCGCGGCGAAGTCGGGGTTACGCGCCCAGCGGCCAGAACCGGGGATGGGCGGGCCGACGAGATACTGCCGCCACGTCGGCATGATGACGATGAGATCCCTCTCGTCGTCCGACAGCGAGGCGCGCTTCCGCAGAAGCGAGTCGAAGCGAGGTAGTCCGGTGAGGACCACCTCTTTCTGGGTGAAGAAATACGGGCCGTGGCCCCCAATGGCCGCCTTCTCCTGCGGGGTCGACACCACGAACAGGTCGGGCCTCTTGGAGTTCAGCCAGCGAGAGAGGTCGTAGTTGATGACTCCGTGCTGGAGAAAGGTGAAGTAGAAGCGGGGGGCACCGAAGACCGACTGCGGTAACGGCTTCACGACGTAGTCGGCGATGTGCGACGACGCGAGGTGATCGGCCTGCAGGATGAGCAGACGCCACTCGAACGATCCGTAGTCCACGAGGCGGAATCCCTCGGCCTCGAGCCGTGCCCAGTCTTTGGAGTCGCGCCTGAGGACGAACCACGAGTTGACCTCGGGGTGGTTCTTCCACACATGGCGGTACATGTGTTCGCCGTTGTCGTTCGCATCCGTGTCTCGGTCCATGAAAACCCAGGCGTGCGCGAATCGCTCTCGAGAACGTCGGGAGCGGATCGCGAGCGAGACGGCCGCGGCCTTCGGCTGACGCGAGGTGACCCAGTCCCGTGCGCCGCTGACTCGCTCTTTCACGACCCGCTTGAGGTGGGGCGCCGCGCGTTCCGAGATGGCGAGAGGGTCGACCAGGCGACGCCGCTGAGCGAGGATCTGGGGCTCGATGCTGGCGCTGGTGAGGATCTCACCCGGCACGAGGTTTCGACTGCGTCCGACGGGGACGGGTCTGCCATCGAGGAACACGCGAGTGGCTTGGCCTCGCGGAAGCCAGACGCGTCGAGATCGGACGAGCGTGCGGCCGAAGAACTCGAAGTCTTGAATCGTCTCGAAGACCGGTTGTGCCTGCTCGCCATCCACGAGGAACGCCTCGGCCGGCATCTCACCCGTGAACCACCACGAGAGCTCGACCAGCTGGAGGATCTCGTCGACACGGCCCAAGACAGCCACGTCGGGCTTCAGCGGTTCGTCGGCATACCCGCTACGGAGAGCCTGGCGAACGCTGACGTCGAGGCGTTCCAGCGAGTAGGAGCGGATGGCGTCGTCGCCGAGGCGACGCAGGATCTCCCCGGCGAGTGCATGGAACTCGTCGAAATCGGCGGGCGACGCTTGCGCCGTGGGTGATCGGATGAAACGCTCTCGCCGAAAGTAGCCCGCGAGATCGTGAAGCACGACGTTTTCGAGCCACCGCTCGGTCAGGGCGTCGAAATCGGTGAGGAGTGCCAGGTGCCCGTACCGCAGGGTGTCCGTGTACGCCCTGCGCTCGGCATAGCGATTCTGGATCAGCGGTGACGCGTCGGTGAACTGCCGGGCGATGTACTTGGCCGAGGCCATGAGCCCGACTCGACGGAAGCCGTGGGTTGCCAGGAACCGGGCGGCGAACTCGGCTTCGACGAACGAGTCACCCACGCGCGTGTCGAACGCGTTGCCGCCACTGACCAGCGCGGCTCGGCGGAAGAACGCGGCCGTGACCGACATGTTCACCACCGGCTCCCACCGCAGGTCGGCTACTCGCGAGCCTCGCTCGTAGCGAGCGCGGGACGGGTGGCTGTCGACGACCGTGCCGTCGACGTTCTCCAGCACGTGCGCCGTGACCAAGCCGAGCGACGGGTCGTCGTGAACGGTGACGAATTTGTGGACGGCAGCCAGGTAGCCCTCGCCCAGCACATCGCGGGGAGACGGGAAAGAGACCCACGTCGCCGTCGTTCGCTCCAGGCCGAGGTTGCGAGCCTCGCTGGCCGACTCGGAGTCGACGCGATAGAGCCCGACCGGTGTGCGTCGCGTGCGAGCCCACTCCTCGACGATCGGCCAGGTGGAGTCGGCCGACGTGGTTCCGACGAAGACGAACTCGGTCTCGCCGGCCGCCACATCCGAGTCGACGAGAGAGGCCAGGAACGCAGAGACGTCTTCGTCCGGTCCCCCGAAAGCAACGACCAGGGCGAGCGTCGGCTCCCCGGAATTCTTCGACTCGGTCACACGAATCTCCTTAGCGTCCAGGAGCGAGCACGAAGCCCTCCCCGGGTCAAACGGTCGAGGTGTAGGCGTCGATGACGCGCTTGGCGGGCCCTACGACCTGGAGTTCTCCGCGGTCGAGCCACGCCACCTGATCGCACATGTCGCGAACGGTGCCCATCGAGTGCGACACAAGGATGACCGTGCGGCCATCGGCCTTCATCTCGGCGAACTTGTCTCGGCAGCGCTTCTGGAACGTCGCGTCTCCGACCGACAGGACCTCGTCGACGACAAGGATGTCGGGTGTCACGGCGATGGCGACGGAGAAGCCCAGGCGCACATACATGCCCGATGAATAGTTCTTGACGGGCTGGTCGATGAAGTGCCCGACGCCCGAGAACGAGACGATGTCGTCGAACTTGCGTGTCACCTCTTTGCGCGACATGCCGAGGATGGAGCCGTTCAAGAAGACGTTCTCGCGGCCCGTGAGCTCGGGGTGGAATCCCGAGCCGACTTCGAGCAGCGACGCCTGCTTGCCGCGGGCGGTGATCTCGCCCGACTCAGGCCAGAGGATCTTGGCGAGGCACTTGAGAAGGGTCGACTTGCCCGACCCGTTCTTGCCGATCAGGCCGAAGGTCTGACCGTGGGGCACCTCGAACGAAACGTCTTTGAGCGCCCAGAAGTCTTCGTGCACCGACTTCTTCCGGTTCATCACCGCGCTCTTCAGCGAGTCGTTGCGCTCCTGGTACATCCGGAACTTTTTGGACACATGCTCGACGGTGACAGCAGCGTCGCTCACAGCAGTTCCGCCAGACGCTTCTCGTTGCGCGAGAAGATGAAGTAACCAAGAGCGAGCGACGCGAACGCGGCCACCACGATATAGAGCATGTCTGTCCAGTCAGGCCAGGTGTTGTCGTACAGGAAGTTGCGGAACACCGTGGTGAACCGCTCCATGGGGTTGACCTTGTAGAGGTCGAGAATCCACGGCTTGTTGACCTTCTGGGCGGCCTCTTCGACCAGGGTCAGCGGATAGATGATGGGCGTCAGATACATCCACATCTGCAGCGCGATGCTGACGAGGTGCTGCATGTCGCGGAAGTGCACGTTGACGATGGCCAGCATGAGGCCGAGACCGGTGGCGAACATCGCGAGAAGCACGATCGAGACGGCCACCAGCGGCAACCAGGGCCAGATGAACGAACCGAACGCCGCGAGCGCGATGAGGAGCACGCCCATCTCGATGAGGAACGTGAAGCCGAACGAGCCGACCGCGGCGAGCGGCAGGTTCATCCGGGGGAAGTAGACCTTCTTGATCAGCGAGCCGTTCGAGACGATCGACGTCATCCCCGCGTTGAGAACGTGGCGGAAGAACATCCAGGGCAGTAGACCGCACATGAGCCACAACGGGTAGACGTTGAGGCCGCTCGGGTTACCGACTTCGATTCGGGCCTTGAAGATGAAGGAGTAGACGATCGTGTAGATCACCATCGTCGCCAGGGGGTTGATCAACGACCACAGCTGCCCGAAGACAGTGCGCCGATATTTACCCTTTACCTCACGCGCCGTCAGGTTGACGAGAAGTTCGCGCGACGAGATGAGGTCGTTCAAATAGGTCATAGGTCTTAGTGGCTCCGGATGCCGACCCCGTTGAGGTCGAAGCTTGTCAAGACTGCCCCCCGTAGCGACTTTGACGTCGCGACATCCGGCCGAGCCTTGGATCTCACCCCCTGGCGGTTTCGAGTTCACCCGGGGGCCATTGTGTCCTTACCGATTCATGATAAAGCACAGACACCGAGTAGCCTGACGCAGTGCGAGTCTTCTTCAGCAATCACAGCACTGCGCCTGTGAACCTGGGCGGGGCCGAACGCTCGCTCCTCCATCTCGTCGAGCACTGGCAGTCACGCCGCCCCGATCTCGAACCGCACTTTCTGACGAAGGCGCCCGAGGGCCAGTTCATCAAGGCTCTGCGCGCCAAGAATCTCCCCTTCACCGCCTACCGGTTCCGGGGCTGGGCTCTGCCGAGCGATCAGCCGGCGCCCGCTGCCGAGGTCGCGTCGTTCGCGACCGCCGACTATGCAGCCGTCACCGCGATGATCCGCGAGATGGAGAAGGCCAAGCCCGACCTCGTCGTCACGAACACGATCGTCGCGCCCTGGGCCGCCTTCGCGGCGAAGACCCTCGGCATTCCCCACGCCTGGTTCGTGCGCGAGTACGGCGATCTCGACCACGGTCTGCAGTTTCAGGAGGGGCGCGACGCCACTCTCAGCGACATCGGGCTGCTGTCGGAGGCGGTGTTCACGAACTCGCGAGCCGTCGAGGCGCACCTGGCCGGCCACATGGATCCTGCGCTTCTCTCCGTCGTCTATCCGAGCGTCGACGCCGAGAAGCTCGCCGCTCTCGCGGGCGAGACGCCGGCGGTGGAGCCGTTCCCCCAGAAGGATCCGGGTCTCCGCCTCGTTCTCGTCGGTCGCGTCGAAGAGAGCAAGGGTCAGTTCCGGGCCATCGACGCTCTCGGCGAGCTGGTGCGACGCGGCGTGTCGGCGTCGCTCTGCTTGGTCGGGTCGTGGAAGCACCCCGGCTACGACCTCGAGCTCCGCGACCGCGCCCGCGCGCTCGGTGTCGACGACCGCGTCGTCTTCGCCGGCGAACAGGACAACCCCTTCGCCTTCGTGGCCCGGGCCGACGTGTGCCTCACCGCCTCCACCATCGAGGCGTTCGGCCGCACAACCCTCGAATACCTCACCCTCGGCAAGCCCGTCGTCGCCTCGAATACCGGCGGCAGCGCCGAGTTGATCCAGCCGGGCGTCAACGGCCAGCTGTTCGACCTCGAATCGACCACGGGGCTCGCGGACGCCCTTGAGAGCTACGCCACGACGCCGGAGTCGATCCGAGCGCACGGTGAGGCGGCGCGTCAGAGCATCAAACACGTAGGATCCGGCGACACCGGCCTCGACGCCGCCATCGACCGCCTCGAATCGCTCGCCGGGGCACCCGCCTACCGGCTCCCCGCTATTGCCCGCTACTGGTTCGAGCTCCCTGCCGCCTACTCGTCGATCGGCGGCACGTCGGCCCGTGCTTTCGCCGGCCTCGTTAAGCACCGTCTGGTCACGCGGAGCGGCCTGATCGGGCGGGTCCTTCGGAGTCCGCGGGTCGTCGCTCGAAGGATCACCGGGCGATGAGCGCCGTGGGGGGAACACGCAGGCCGGTCACCGTCGTCGTGCCGCTGTACGACGACCTCAAGGGGATCCAGCAGTGCGTCGAGTCGGTGCTCGATCACGTCGATCTCGATTTCGACCGGATCATCCTGAGCAATGACCGCGGGCCGCGGCACGACGAGGTCGAGGCGCTGGCGCTCCGGCTCATCAAGAGCCACCCCGAAGTGACCTACCTCAGCAATGAGGTGAACCTCGGCTTCGTCGGCAACTGCAACCGCGTCGTGCTCGAGTACGACACCACCGGCAACGACGTGCTGCTGCTCAACAGCGACACGATCGTCACGGCGGGATTCCTCGACGAGATGGCCGAGGTGCTCGCCCTCTCGCCCTCCCACGGTGTGATCACCGCCCGGAGCAACAACGCCACGCTGGCATCGATCCCCGACCGCCGACGGCTGCCGCGCCAGCCCCGCACGATCGACCACTCGGCTCGGGTGCACGCCGCGGTCGTCGACCTGCTCCCCCGCTATACGATCGCTCCGGTCGCGATGGGCTTCTGCTTCCTCATCCGCCGCGATCTCATCGACCGGTACGGTCTCTTCGACGAAGCCTTCGCGCCCGGCTACGGCGAGGAGAACGACTTCTGCCTTCGCGTGAACCAGCGCGGTTACGCCTCGGTTCTCGCCAATCGTGCCCTCGTGTTCCACACGGGATCGACTAGCTTTTCAGGCGACCGCGGACCGCGCCTGCGGTTCGGGCACGAGAAGCTGCTCATCGAGCGCTACCCCTTCTACGTCGGCGCGCTCGGCTACTTCTACCAGCGCGGTCGCGACCCCGTCGACACCTTCGCCGACGCGTTCGACCGCGGTGACGACGTGATCCGGTTGGCCATCGACCTCGTGCAAGAGAGCACCGACGCCGTTCTCCGCGACATCGAAGACTTCGTGCACCGCCTCGGGCGCGGGGTCGTCGTGACGCTCATCACGCCGAAAGAGGTGCTGGCGCAGGCGCGGGAGCTCGTGCCGTCCGCCCTCATCACCGCGCAGAGCCGCGTCGACTCGCTGTACGACGTCGCCCTGGCGCTCGGCCCGATCTACGATCTGGCGCGCCTCGTACGGCTCAATGAACTCGCGCCCCGCTGGATCCTGATCGATGACGGCCCGGCCCGGAACAGCACCTGGTCGCAGCGGGTCGACTACCACCGCATCGAAGCGGTCGAGCGCATCGCGCAACGGTTCGCCGACCGGTGGATCGTGATCGACGACAACGAGGCGGCCGCTCGAGCCGTGATCGAGGTGGCGGAGCGCGAGATCGACCCCGCGCACCTCCGGCTGCGCTGGACGTGGCTCGTCGATGCGGGGCTCGCCTCCGGGATCCTCGGCTACCCGCTCCGGCCCTCGCGCGGACGACGTCTCGCGCTGTGGATCGGCGCCAAGTCGCCGCGAGCGTCGCGGTTCCTGAGGGGCGTTCTCAACCGGTGACGGCCCGCTGCCTCGCCGTCCGGGCGGTCTCTCAGGCGGTGACCCCGGACACTGATACTGTCTTCCCGACCGACTGCGCTTCGACTGCGCGTACCTGCGGAGGAGTGATCGAAGCATGCTGACACTTCGCGTCGTGGTCGATCAGATCCTCGCCCCGGTTCCCGGCGGCATCGGCCGCTACACCGAAGAGCTCACGCGCCAGCTGATCCAGGTCGCCCCGCGGGGCTGCGACGTCGAGGGCGTCGTCGCCGCTCACCCGCAGGAGGAGTACGACCGCCTCGAAGACAAGCTTCCCGGGCTGGCCGGTCTCTACCGTTCGGTGCTCGGCCGCCGCGAGCTCTCGGTCGCCTGGCAGACCGGCGTGATCGGCCTTCCGGGCCGCGGCATGGTGCACGGCACCAGCCTGATGACCCCGCTCTACAAGCACGATCGCTCGCTCGACGCGGCGACCCAGACCGCCGTGACGATCCACGACACCGTGCCGTGGACCCACCCGTCGACCCTCACCGCCCAGGGCGTCCGCTGGCATCGAGCGATGACCAAGCGCGCCTACCGGTTCGCCGACGCGGTCGTCGTGCCGACGCACGCCGTCGCCGCCGAGCTCAACGAGATCTTCCCCTTCGGTGACCGGATCCGAGTGATCGGCGGCGCCGTGTCGACCGAACTCGATGCCCCCGACGAGGCGATCGCCGCCCGCATCGCCGACGAGCTCGACCTGCCCGAACGCTACGTGCTCAGCGTCGGCACCCTCGAACCCCGCAAGGGCCTCGAGCCTCTCCTTCAGGCGATGGCTCACCCCGACGCGCCCGATGTGCCGCTGCTGATCGTCGGCCCCGAGGGCTGGGGCGACGTGCACATCGATGATGTGGTTGCCCGGCTCGGTCTGCCCCAGGGGCGCGTGCGGATCCTCGGCCGGGTCTCTGACGAAGCCCTGTCGGTGCTCTTGCAACGCGCCAGCGTCTTCGTGTTCCCGTCGGTCGCCGAGGGCTTTGGCCTGCCGGTGATCGAGGCCTTCAGCTTCGGCACCCCCGTGGTGCACTCCGACGCTCCCGCGCTCGTCGAGGTCGCGGCGGGGGCCGGCATCACCGTGCCCCGCGACGACGCTGCTGGCTACCCGGAGCGACTCGCTCAGGCGATGTTCCAGGTGGTCAACGACCTCGAGCTGGCAACCCGACTCGGAGTGGCCGGGCTCGACCGCGCACGTGCCTTCAGCTGGCGCGACTCGGCCGAGAAGGTCTGGCAGCTCCACGCCGACCTGTAGACGGTGTGCGGGATTGCCGCGTACCGCTGTCGCTAGTGCGGTTGCTGTCGCTTTCGCTGTCGCTGTCGCTTACAGCGAGAGCTTGAGCTTCGCGTTCTTCTCCTCGACGAGCTCGGCGAGACTGCTCGCGTAGTCGGCGAGGCGTGCTGAGACGGCCGGGTCGGACGACCCGAGGATCCGTGCGGCCAGCAGCCCGGCGTTCGCCGCCCCACCGATCGACACCGTGGCAACCGGAATGCCGGCGGGCATCTGCACGATCGACAGCAGCGAATCGAGTCCGTCGAGCTTGGCGAGTGCAACGGGCACGCCGATCACGGGCAACGTGGTCACCGACGCGAGCATTCCGGGCAGGTGCGCGGCCCCACCTGCACCGGCGATGATGACGCGGATACCCCGGCCAGCCGCCGCTTTGCCGAACGCGATCATCTTGTCGGGCGTGCGATGAGCGGAGACGACCTCGACCTCGTGCGCGATGCCGAACTCGGTCAGGATGTCGGCCGCCGACTTCATCGTCGCCCAATCGGAGTCGGAGCCCATGACGAGGGCGACGAGCGGTGCGGCGGAGTTGGCGGTGGGTGCAGAGCTGGTGTCGGTCACTCTATGAGCCTAGCCAGGATCGCAGACCCGCACGATCGGCACAGACCCGCCCCACCGGCTCACACCCGCACGGCCGGCACACACCCTCGCCCTAGGCGGGGTGTTCACGCCGTTCGTGAGGGTCTAGCCGAAATCGCGCCTCAGCCCGCGAAGAACTCCGCTGCAGCCCGGGCCCGGTACACCACATCGTCGAGGTCGTCGCCCAGTACGGTGACGTGCCCCACCTTGCGGCCCGGCCGGGGCTCTTTGCCGTAGTCGTGCACCTTCGCGCCCGGCTGATCGGCCATCAGCGCTGGCAACCGGTCGGCCATCGTGCCGTCGGACGGCCCGCCGAGCACATTGACCATGACGCTCCAGGCGGCGTGGGTGCCGGTGTCGCCGAGCGGCAGGTCGAGCACCGCACGGAGGTGCTGCTCGAACTGGCTCGTCGTCGACCCGTCGATCGACCAGTGGCCGGTGTTGTGCGGACGCATCGCAAGCTCATTGATCAGGATCCGGTCGTCGTTCGTCTCGAACAATTCGACAGCGAGAACGCCTGTCACTCCGAGCTCGGTCGCCACTCTCCGGGCGATGTCTTCGGCGATTTCGGCGATGCGACCGGCCGACCGGGGTGCTGGCGCGAGCACCTCGGCGCAGACGCCGTCACGCTGGATCGACTCGACCACGGGCCAGGCGACGATCTCGCCGCTCGGACGCCGCGCCACCGACTGCGCGAGCTCACGGCGGAAATCGACGAGCTCTTCGGCGAGGAGTGCCCCGCCGGTCGCGGGGTCGGAGAGACCGTCGAACCAGTCGGCGACCTCGTGCGACGACGATACGACGCGGACGCCCTTGCCGTCGTAGCCGCCGCGAGCCGTCTTGACGACCACGCGACTGCCGTGCTGGGCAAGGAAGGCATCGAGGTCGGCAGCGGTCTCGAGTCGCGCCCAGTCGGGTACAGGAAGGCCGAGGGCGCTCAGCCGCTCGCGCATGACGAGTTTGTCTTGGGCGACGAAGAGGGCTTCGGGCGACGGATGGACCTCGACGCCGGCATCGACGAGAGCGCGCAGAACGGTCTGCGGCACGTGCTCGTGATCGAACGTGATCGCATCGACACCGCGGGCGAACGCCAGCACGGTCTCGACGTCGTGGTAGTCGCGGACCTGCGTCGCCGCAAGGCGGGCGCTCGACCCCTCGGTCTCGGCGAGAACCGAGATCTCGACGCCCAGGTGCACGGCCGGTGGCACCATCATGCGCGCCAGCTGGCCTCCGCCGATCACTCCGACGCGGAGCGCCATCAGGGGCGCCCCAGGCCACGGACCTCGAAACCGGCCGCGCGCCAGGCGACGGGGTCGAGGCAGTTGCGGCCGTCGACCACGTTCTTCTTGGCCACGGCCGCGGCGACGACGCTCGGATCGAGCTCGCGGAACTCGGTCCACTCGGTCAGCACGAGCACCGCGTCGACACTGGCGATGGCCTCGGCGGCGGTCGGGGCGACCGTCAGCGTCGGGAGGCTGCGGAGGGCGGTGTCGTTCGCCTCGGGGTCGTACGCCGTGACGATGGCGCCGGCGTCGACGAGCTTCTTCACCACGTCGAGGGCCGGCGAGTCGCGCACGTCGTCGGAGTTCGGCTTGAACGCGAGCCCGAGCACGCCGATTCTGGCGCCGGCGAGGTCGCCGACGAGCTCGCGAGTCAGCGTCACGACGCGCTCACGACGGCGCAGGTTGATCGCATCGACCTCGCCGAGGAACGACAGGGTGTCGTGCAGACCGAGCTCGTCTCCGCGCGCGCGGAAGGCCCGGATGTCTTTGGGCAGGCAGCCACCACCGAAGCCGAGCCCCGCGTTCAAGAACTTGCGGCCGATGCGGGCATCGTGGCCGATCGCGTCGGCGAGCTGCGTGACGTCGGCACCGGTGGCCTCGGCCACCTCGGCCATGGCGTTGATGAACGAGATCTTGGTCGCGAGGAACGCGTTCGCCGACACCTTGACCAGCTCGGCCGTCGCATAGTCGGTGACGATGCGCGGGGTGCCGGTGGCGAGCGCCGTGGCATAGACCTCGTCGAGCACGGCGGTGGCCTTCTCGCCCGCCTCGCCCGCGGGCACGCCGTAGACGAAGCGGTCGGGGGCGACGGTGTCTTGCACGGCGAAGCCTTCGCGCAAGAACTCGGGGTTCCAGGCGAGAGTCGCGTTGGACCGTTCGCCCTCGGGAGCACCCGCAGCCTCGACGGCTGCAGCCTCGACTACCGCTGCGAGACGAGCGGCCGTTCCGACCGGCACCGTCGATTTGCCGACCACCAGGTCGCCCGCCGAAAGGAACGGCAGCAGACCGTCGACGGCGGCGTTGACGTAGGTGAGGTCGGCGTTGTAGCTGCCCTTGGTCTGCGGCGTGCCGACGGCGACGAAGTGGACAGTCGCCTCGGCGGCGGCCGACATGTCGGTAGTGAACCGCAGGCGCCCGGAGGCGAGTGCCCGGCCGAGGACTTCAGGAAGGCCCGGCTCGAAGAACGGGGCCCGACCGGCTTGGAGCTCGGCGACTTTGTGTTCGTCGACGTCGATGCCGACGACGTCGTGACCGAGCTCGGCCATGCAGGCCGCGTGGACTGCCCCGAGATAACCGCAACCGATGACTGAGATCTTCACGTGCACGACCCTAACGGAAGTCAGCCGTGACGCTCGTCGCCGTTCCACAGGGTCGATCCGTCGGGCGCGTGCGACTGCTCTTGCTGCCGCAGCCTCGCCACCGCCGAGATGTTTTCTTCCATTAGATCGTGCAGGGTCGACTGCACGAGATCGGCCGTGGGGACGTCCCAGAGCACGACGGGCCGGTCGAGCCCCGAGTTGATCAACACATCCCCCGATCCGAACAGGCTCTGCGCGCTGTTCTTGCGAACCGTGAGGTCGTAGCCGCGGGTGTGCATCAACTCTTGGCGGGTGCGCACGAAGAGCCCGCGCCGGATGATGATGCGCCTCGTCGTGATCGTGTAGTGCCGACCGAGCCAGGCGAGTAGAGGGATGACGAACAGAAGCAGGATGAGCGCGAGCGCCGCGATCAGCACGGCGTCGTTCTGCCAGCGCTCCGGCAGCCGACCGTTGAACCACCCGCCGAGCCCCGACACGACGATGAGAGCGAGCGATGGCCAGAACAGCACGCGAGCGTGCGGGCGGAGCCTCGCTATGACCTCTTCACGCGCGGGCTCGCCGAACGGCTCGGCCAGGCGCTGGTCAGGGGAGGTCATGCGTCATTCATACCGCAGGTGGGTCACGTCTCCGGCGGCGATGGTCAGAGGATCGTGAGAATCATTCGAGAGGACGACGAGGCGGCCTGCCCCGTCGAGCCCCTCGGCGACGCCCTCGAGAAGGATCCCGTCGGGCAGTTCGACCCGAACGTGACGCCCGAGAGTGTCGCAGGCCGCGGTGACCTCCTGCCGCACTGCCTCGATGCCGTCGGGCTCTCCTTTGGCGAGCAGCCCGACGAGACGCCGGAGATGGATGAGGTAGGCGCCGAACACCGCGTCGGCGAGGTGCAGAGCGCTGCCGTTCGCCCCCTCCACGACGAGCGACGTCGACGTCGGGGTCGGCAGGCGGTCGGTGGGAATGGTCAGGTTGATGCCAGTGCCGAGCACGACCGAGTCGGGCACACCGTCGACCGTGACGAGGTCGGCCAGGATCCCGGAGATCTTGCGCCCCGATACCTGCACGTCGTTCGGCCATTTCAGGGTGACGTGAGCCTCGGGGAGCAGGTCGGCGACCGCCTGCCGCAGGGCGGCCCCACCGATCAGCGGGTACCACCCCCACGAGTCGATCGGAAGGGGATGGCCCGCCGCGGTGCGGGTGCGCAGCAGCACGCTCGCGGCGAGCGACTCGCCCGCGGGCGACGACCACTGACGATCGAGCCGGCCGCGCCCGGCGGTCTGGTCGAGCGACGCGACGACCGCGAAGTCACCCCGCTCGGATGCCACCTCGACGAGGTCGACGTTGGTCGACCCGGTCGTCTGGCGGTAGTCGAATTCGGATACCAGCCCGCTCGTGATCGGGAACTGCTCAGAGTCGCTCATAGGGCAAATCCTCTCAGCACCACCTGGAAGAGGACGCTCCGGGGCGCATGCACCGGGAGCTCCGGGTGTGCGGGCCCGGCGCTCCGGCCCGGGTCGCGACTGGAAGATAGAGTTGTCGCCGTGACCCCAGAGACCCCGCAGACCAACCACGCCACCACCGCCGGCAAGGTCGCCGATCTCAAGAAGCGCTTCCACGAGGCAGTGACGGCGCCCGAAGAGACCGCGATCGAGAAACAGCACGCCCGCGGTAAGAAGACCGCCCGCGAGCGCATCGACGGGCTCCTCGACTCCGGCTCGTTCGTCGAGCTCGACGAGTTCGTGCGGCACCGCACCACGGCCTTCGGCATGGATGCGAAGCGGCCCTACGGCGACTCGGTCGTCACCGGCACCGGCACGATCAACGGCCGTCAGGTGGCGATCTACTCCCAAGACTTCACGACCTTCGGCGGCTCTCTCGGCGAGGTCGCCGGCGAGAAGATCATCAAGGTGATGGAGCTCGCCCTCAAGACCGGCGTGCCGATCATCGGCATCCTCGACTCCGGCGGAGCCCGCATCCAGGAGGGCGTGGTCGCTCTCGGCAAGTACGGCGAGATCTTCAAGCTCAACACGGCCGCCTCCGGCGTGATCCCGCAGATCTCGATCATCATGGGCCCGGCCGCGGGTGGTGCCGTGTACTCCCCCGCTCTCACCGACTTCGTCGTCATGGTCGACAAGACCAGCCAGATGTTCGTCACCGGCCCCGACGTGATCAAGACCGTCACCGGAGAAGACGTCGGCTTCGAAGAGCTCGGCGGCGCCCTCACTCACAACACGATCTCGGGCGTCTCGCACTACCTCGCCGCCGACGAAGACGACGCGCTCGACTACGTGGCGACGCTGCTCGGCTTCCTGCCCGACAACAACCTCACCGACCCCCCGGTCTACGAGGTCGCTCCCGAAATGGAGACGACCGATGCCGACGCCGCACTCGACACCCTGATCCCCGACTCAGCGAACCAGCCGTACGACATCCTCACGGTCATCGCGCACGTCGTCGACGACGGCGAGTTCCTCGAAGTCCAGCCGCTATTCGCCCCGAACATCGTCGTCGGCCTGGGCCGCGTCGAAGGTCGCTCCGTCGGCATCATCGCCAACCAGCCGAACGTCATGGCCGGCACGCTCAACATCGACGCCGGTGAGAAGGCGGCCCGCTTCGTGCGGTTCTGCGACGCATTCTCGATCCCGATCCTCACCCTCGTCGACACCCCCGGGTTCCTGCCGGGCACCGACCAGGAGTGGACCGGCATCATCCGCCGCGGCGCCAAGCTCCTCTACGCCTACGCGGAGGCGACCGTGCCCCTCGTCACCGTCATCACGCGCAAGGCGTACGGCGGGGCGTACATCGTCATGGGCTCGAAGCAGCTCGGCGCCGACATCAACCTCGCCTGGCCCACCGCCGAGATCGCCGTCATGGGCGGTCAGGGCGCCGTCAACATCCTCTACCGCTCCGAGATCAAGCGGGCGACCGAGGCCGGCGAAGACGTCTCTGCCGTGCGCACGAAGCTTGCGAACGACTACACGTACAACGTGGCGTCGCCGTTCCTCGCGGCCGAGCGCGGCGAGCTCGACGGCATCATCGAGCCGTCGTCGACCCGAACCGCAGTGATCAAGGCGCTTCGGGCGCTGCGCACCAAGCGGGCTTCTCAGCCGACTAAGAAGCACGGGAACATCCCGCTGTGAACGATTCGCTGGCAGACGGACCGCAGGATCCTACGATCCAGGTCGTATCCGGCAACCCCTCTCCAGAAGAGCTGGCCGCGGTAACCGCCGTGCTGGCGGCTCTCGAGGCCGCCGCGCGCGACGAGAGCTCGGCCCGGCGTCTGCCTCGGGCGTCGAGCGCCTGGGCCGAGAGCCAGCGGCCCCTGCGGGCGCCGCTCCGCGTCGGCGCCGGGCAGTGGAACCGCCACAGCGCCTGACCCGGCGTGCACCCCAACGACCCCCGTCCGTCCCCCGAAATGCTCGCGTATCGGGTGTGAGACGTCACTACTTCCCCCGAATGGGGGGCATGTGGGTGTGTTTATCCCGTCGACGGTCCGCCTGCTGTCCCCCTAAATGACGACTTTTGCTCAGGAGACGCAGGGCGCAGTATTACTAGTGCCAAGGCGTTTCCTTTGAGAGACACCACCGGACATCGGCTCACTAGGGTAAGCGGGCCGATCTTCGTTCGGGGGCGAGTCAGGGCGTCATTCGGGTTGTCGCTCTGAATTCGGGAATACAGGAAGGGCCGGACTGGGTATCCGGCCCTTCTGCTTTTCCGCTGCGGCCTCGGCAGCTCCCGCTCCCGCTGTGTCGGCCTTCTACGCGTCGGCGCGCTCCACCTCGACCGACGACCGGCGGATCTGCAGCCACAGGCTCACTTCGTCTTCGTCGTCATCGTCTTCGTCGTCATCGCCGGCGTTCGAGGAGCCGAGAGCGCTCGATTCGAGGTCTTCGGAGCTCAGCCCGACCACCGTGACCGCGTACTCGCTCCCCGGAGCCACGGTGCGGATGATGAGGCGGTCGGCCGCCGCGTCTCGGATCGCCGACGCGAGCTCCGCATGGACGCGCGCCAGCTCGTCGTCTTCGACGTCGTCGATGCCGCCCTCGTCGAGCAGGCTGACGATCGTGCCTCGGCGTCGGGCAGCCATGACCTCGTGCCGGACATCGTCGGAGAGAAGCCTGCGCCCGCGGATCTCGTCGCGAATGGCGCCCTCGAGGTTGAGGCACTCCTGGCGTTCCTCGGGCGTCAGGTCGCCGCCGGTGGCCACGATGCGCTGGAGCATGGGCCTGGCGGTCCGGCCGGTCTGCAGGAGGCGGAACTGTCGCTCGTTGACGTGCGCCTCTTGAGCGGCCTGCCAATCGGCGGCCTCCTGCTCGGCGCGGATGAACTCGCGAGTGTCGCGACCCGCACGAGCGAGGGTGGCCTGCAGCGCGTGCGAGATGCCCACCCAGCTGACACTGCCGACGACGCCGAATGCGGCGAGATCGGAGAGGGTGCCGCTCCACACGACAGTGTGAACCGCGAGGAAAGCCACCCCCGCCCAGGCGAAACCGTGCCGGCGCCGGGTGGAGACGATCACCATGAGCGTGCCCACCGCAGCCACGTACCAGGTGGCGTAGCCGGTGCCACCCGGGTGGTTCGGATCGAGCTGCGAAGCGACGACCAGGGGCACGATCACAGCGACGGCGAGGCAGACGCTGGCCATCCACACGGGCATTGTGAGCCCCTGCTTCTTGACCGGGATGAGCGCGAGCGCCGTGGCGACGGCGTAGAGGGCCATGCAGACGATGACGGGCGCGGCGTTTCTCGGAATACCGAGCGAGACCGTCGCTAGAAGGAGGTGATAGACGGAGAAGACGGCAGCGAGGCCGATGGGGAGCCAGCGGGGCAGTTTGACGTTCACGAGGGCTCCTCGGGGCTGAGTGGTGCGGGTGCGGAGGGCGAAGCGGTCGACTGCTCGGAGTCGTCGGAGCGGGGCCAGGAAAGGCGAATGATCGTTCCTTCGCCCGCGGCGGTCTGAATAACGGCCGAGCCGCCGGCGTTCGCCAAACGCTCGGTGATCGAGACGCGCACCCCGAGCCGCTCACCGGGAACAGCCGCGGGGTTGAAGCCCGACCCGGTGTCGCCGACCTCGACGCAGACGCGCTCGGCGGTCCAGAGCAGGGAGACCCACCGAGAGACGCCGACCGTGCCCGCGTGCTGCACGCTGTTGACCACCGCCTGGACCGCCGCCGAGTACATGGCCTCGGCGGCCGCCGCCGGAATGGCGTGGTCGTCGAGCGCCTTCGACCGGACCTCGACCTCGGCCCCAAGGTTCGAGACGAGCACTTCGAGGCGCTCCCGCATCGAGGTGAGGCTCGTCGACGACTCGTCGAAGGGTGTCACGCTCGCGGCCGTCGTGAGGTGCGACATGGCGTTGCGAGCCATCGTCGTGGCCAGGGCTTTCTCATCGGGCGAGAACGACCGTGCCGCCGAGATAAAGGTCGTGAGCACGCTGTCGTGCACGATCGCGTCGACCTGGACGCGCTCCAGCTCGATCGCGTGCTCGCGAATGGCTCCTGAGTAGCGGCTGACGGCCATGTTCTGCGCCCGGTCGACCGAGACGGAGGCCTGCCGCAGGAGCGTGATGAGAATGAGCACGGCGCCGCCGAGAATGATCGAGTAGATCGAATCGATGGCTGCCCAGAACGGCTTGAGGCCCCCGCCCGACGGCGTGAGCTCGACCAGCCCGTAGACGAGCGGTGTGAGCAGCAGATAGACCGTCGCCACCCAGGGGGTGAACGCGATGGCGGCAGCCGCCGTCGCGACCGTGATCAGGTAATAGAGCCACGGCGACTCGTCGAGCACCCGAGCCGGATCGTCGACCGCCAGCGGCCAGGTCAGCAGCGCGACCAGAAACGAGATGGCCAGGAACGCGGCGGCTGTCTCGAGGCCCCGCATCGAGACGCTGGTGATGCCGACGGCGACGATTCCACCGAGGAGGGCGATCGAGATGATCCATGCCCAGGCGGGCTGCATACTCGACTGCTGATCGAGCAGGTAGGGAATTGCGAGGGCCCCGTAGACGAGGCCGAGAGCGGCGAGGAGGCGCGCGAAGATCTTGTCGAGCAGCGGACCGCTGATCGGGTTGCGGGTCGACCTCGGCCGGAAGGTCGGTGCGGAGGAGGCTCCGTCAGCGGCCATCTCCGCCATCCGCATCGAGGCCGGGCAAAATGCCGTCCTCGACCGCGCGGCGAAGCAGGTCGACCTTGGTCGGCGCGGGGCGCCCGACCTCGACGTACTTCACACGGATCCGGTCGAGGTATTCACGGGCGGTCGAGTAGCCGATGCCGAGCTGCTGAGCGGCGAGCTTGAGCGGCAGACCCGACGCGTACAGGTGGAGGATCTCGCGTTCGCGTCGCCCGAGCTGGGCCTTGGCGAAGTCGCGGTCGGCGTCGATTGCGCTGGCCCACTCGAGGTTGTTCAACACGTCACCGCGAGCGACGGTCGCGACCGCGGCCATCACGGTCTTCGTCGCGGACGACTTCGGAATGACGCCGGCTGCCCCGGCGGCGAGCGCCTCGCGGACGGACGCGACACGGTCGGCGATGCTGTGCACGAGGACGGCGGAGCCGGTGGCCTGCACGCGCTTGACGTTCTCGGTAACGGTCGAGCCGTCGCCGAGCGACAGGTCGAGCACCACGACGTCGACCTCGCGGCCCGCGAGGTTGTCGACGAACTCCTGCACGCCCGCAGCGGTGAGGATGACGTCGAAGCCCTCGTTCTGGCAGGCCGCCTGGATACCCAGCCGCACCGACTCGTGGTCGTCGACGATGGCGACGCGCACCGGGGCCGTGGTTTTCGGAGTACCGGATGCAGTCGGTTCGGGCAAGATTTCGGGCACGAGAATCCTTCGTTCGATGGGCGCTCGGTCCCTGATACCGAGCGTCACACTCGGATTCTATCGGGATGGGTGTCGCTCACCGGGTCAGGCGCACCACGGTTTCAAGGTGGTGCGTGTGGGGGAACAGGTCGAAGGCACGAATGCCGTCGAGGTGGTAACCACCCTCCTGGAAGAGGGCGATGTCTCGCGCCAGGGCGACGGGGTCACAGGCGACGTAGACGACCTGAGCGGGACTCGCTGAGGTTATCCGGCCCACGACATCCTTCCCAGCCCCCGATCGGGGCGGGTCGAGCACGACGGTCGCCTGACGCAACCGCTCGCGGTCGCCCTGGTTCGCGGTCGAGGTGAGCTCTCGGATCCAGCGCTCCACCCGACCGGTGACGGCCGATGCACCGATCCACTCCTGCAGATTTTCGGCCGCGTGGTCGGTGGCTCGCGAGTCGCTCTCGACGCTTGTGATGCGAAGAGCCTGGCCGAATCGATCGCCGACCGCCGCGGCGAGAAGGCCGACCCCGCCGTAGAGGTCGAGGTTCATCGCTCGAGGATCCATCAGAGCCGGGTCGATCAGATCTTGTACCGCCGCGGTAAGGGTCTGGGCGGCCCCGTGGTGCACCTGCCAGAACCCCCCGTCGTCGAGCCGGAACTCGCGCTCGCCGACGCGCTCCACCACGGTGGTGCGCGCCTGCTTGCCGATGATCAGACGGGCCCCGCCCTCGCTCGGCGAGAGCACGTCGACGTGCTCCTCCCCCACGAAGCGCTGCTCGAGGGGCGCGGCCTCTTCGACGGCCGCGGTGGCGAGCGGCAGATCGTCGACGGCGATGACGGTGTGGGAGCGCTGCGCGTACGGCCCCGGGCGGCCGGACTCGTCGACGTGGAGCCGCACGCGGGTGCGCCAGCGGGTTCCGCCGACCTCGTCGTCGCCCGGAACGCCCTCGACGACGACGTCGGAGTCGATGCCCGCCATGCGCGAGAGTGCGTCGGTCAGCACCTGACGCTTCAGTTCGCGCTGGTGGGCGAGGGCGATGTGCCCGAACTCGGCCCCGCCGGCACGCTGCGATGGGTCGCGATCGACCGAGGCGGCGCCCCAGACGTGCTCCTGGCGGTGCGGCGAAGCGTCGAGCACCTCGACGGTGTCGGCTCGCCAGAACGACTTCTTGCGGTCTTCGGTGATGCGCGCGCGCACCCGCTCGCCCGGGATCGCATCGGTCACGAAGACGACCCGACCGTCGAGGCGCGCGACGGAGATTCCGCCGTGTGCGATTCCGGTCACGTCGAGCTCGACGTCTTTTCCAAGCATTTCACCCATGGAGCAAGTCTGGCGTATCGGTCTGACACTCTTGACGCATGCCCGTGCGCCTCTATCTCGCCAGCACCTCGCCCGCCCGCCTTGCCCTGCTGCGGGCTGCCGGAATCGAACCCCTCCTCATCTCGCCCGGCGTCGACGAAGACGAGGCGGTGGCGCACGAGGAGGCCACCCTCGGCCGGCCGCTGACCGCCGTCGAGACGGTCTCACTCCTGGCCCGCGCGAAAGCGGAGGCGGTGATCGGGGCGCAGGTCGACGGCGCCGATATCGACGGATTCATCCTCGGCGGCGACTCGGCGTTCGAGATCGAGGGCGCCGTCTACGGCAAGCCGCACGACCCTCTCGTCGCAACCGACCGCTGGCGCCAGATGGCCCGCGTCGGCCGGGGCACTCTCCATTCCGGGCATCACCTCATCGACCACCGCGGCGGGCGCCCGCACGCTGGCCACTCCGCCGCCGCAGCGGCCCACCTCACCTTCGCCGACGACCTCTCCGACTCCGAGATCGCCCACTACATCGCGTCCGGAGAGCCGCTCGAGGTCGCCGGCGCATTCACGATCGACGGCCTGGCCTCGGCGTTCATCACCGACATCGAGGGCACGCCGAGCGCGGTCGTCGGCCTGTCGATCCCGGTGCTGCGAAAGCTCCTCCGCGACCACTTCGGCATCGAGTGGCCCGAGCTGTGGAACGCCGTTCAGGGTGGTCTGAGCGGCGCCGCCGCCGGATCCTGAGGTCTCCGGTCGTCACAAAATTGTAGGATCCGGCCCGTCCGCAATCGGGCTTTTTGTGCGGGGCGACCAAAGGAGCGACCTCCCGGGGCCGTAGGCTTGGGATTTATGCCGCGAATTACCAAGGTGCTCATTGCCAACCGTGGAGAGATCGCAGTCCGGGTCATCCGCGCCGCGCGAGACAGCTCCATCGCGTCCGTCGCGGTCTACGCCGACCAAGACCGAGACGCCCTCCACGCCCGCCTCGCCGACGAGGCCTACTCGCTCGACGGCACCACGAGTGCCGACACGTACCTGGTCATCGACAAGATCCTGTCGATCGCCCGCCGCTCGGGGGCCGACGCCGTCCACCCGGGCTACGGGTTCCTGGCCGAGAACGCCGACTTCGCCCGAGCCGTCACTGACGCCGGCCTCGTGTGGATCGGCCCGTCGCCCGACGCGATCGAGAAGCTCGGCGACAAGGTCTCGGCGCGTCACATCGCTGAGAAGGTCGGAGCGCCGCTCGCCCCCGGCACCCTCAACCCCGTCACCGGCTCCGACGAGGTGCTCGACTTCGTCGACACCCACGGCCTTCCCGTTGCGATCAAGGCGGCCTTCGGCGGCGGCGGTCGCGGCCTCAAGGTCGCTCGCACCCGCGAAGAGATCCCTGAGCTGTACGACTCGGCCGTGCGCGAGGCCGTCGCCGCCTTCGGTCGCGGCGAGTGCTTCGTCGAGAAATACCTCGACAAGCCCCGCCACGTCGAGACCCAGTGCCTCGCCGATGCCGAGGGCAACGTCGTCGTCGTCTCGACCCGCGACTGCTCGCTCCAGCGTCGTCACCAGAAGCTGGTCGAAGAGGCACCCGCGCCGTTCCTCTCCCCTGACCAGCTCACTGCGCTGTACACCGCCTCGAAGGCGATCTTGCGCGAGGTCGGCTACGTCGGCGCCGGTACCTGCGAGTTCTTGATCGGCCAAGACGGCACCGTCTCGTTCCTCGAGGTCAACACGCGCCTCCAGGTCGAGCACCCCGTCTCGGAGGAGGTCACCGGCATCGACCTGGTGCGCGAGCAGTTCCGTCTCGCCGAGGGCGGCACGCTCGACTACGCCGACCCCGAGCCGCGCGGCCACTCCTTCGAGTTCCGCATCAACGGCGAAGACGCCGGTCGCGGCTTCATGCCCGCACCCGGCCCGGTGCACGTCTTCAAGGCACCCAGCGGCCCCGGCGTTCGCGTCGACTCTGGCGTGCAGGCGGGCGATGAGATCTCCGGATCGTTCGACTCGCTGCTCGCCAAGCTCATCGTGACGGGTTCGTCGCGCGAAGACGCCCTCGAGCGCTCGCGCCGCGCTCTCGCCGAGTTCGAGGTCGCCGGTCTCCCCACCGTGCTGCCGTTCCACCGCGTGATCGTCGACGACCCCGCGTTCGCGCCCGAGCCCGGCACGCCGTTCTCGATCTACACCCGCTGGATCGAAACCGAATTCGACAACACCATCGAGCCGTGGTCGGGTGGGGCCTCCGCGCCCTCCGTCGCCGCGGCCCGCTCCACCGTCGTGGTCGAGGTCGGTGGCAAGCGCATCGAGGTGACGCTCCCCGCGACTCTCGGCTCGCGCTCCGGTGCCGCCGGCGCCGGTGCCTCCGCTCCGGCCCCGCGTGGATCGCGCTCGGGTCGCAGTGCCGGCCGCAACGCCGGCTCGGCTGCTACCGGCAACGCGGTCGTTGCTCCGATGCAGGCCACCGTCGTGAAGCTCGCCGTCACCGAAGGCCAGTCCGTCGTCAAGGGCGACCTCGTGCTCGTGCTCGAGGCCATGAAGATGGAGCAGCCCGTCGCGGCCCACCGCGATGGCGTCATCACGGGCATCGATGCAGCCGTCGGCACCACCGTGTCGGCGGGGCACGTGCTGCTGTCGATCGGCGACTAGCTGGGCTAGCTGCCTGCTTGGCTCCTTTCGCGTGTGCGGCGTGCGCTCATGTCAGCACTCACTGTTGTGTGCTCTGCCTACCTGCCGCCGATCGCGTTGCTTGCCTGAATTCACACGGCGCACTCTTGAATTCAACGCTTCGCTCCTGAATTCAGGTGCGTCGTCTCCCCACTCAGGAGTGGGGACGCGCTGAGCGTATTACGCAGGAGTCGGCCCCTTGGACGCTCCTGATTGCAGGCGCCAGGATCCTCCACTCCTGAATTCAGGCCACCGACCGCGCTCGCCCACACCTGAATTCAGGCTCGGGCGTCTGGAACGAGCCGACCCGTCACTCACAGCCGCGCTCGAGCCACCGTCGCCAACACGGTGCCCTGCACCCACTGCCAGCGATCGCGCACCTGGTCGGCGCTGAACCGCAGCGGGATCCAGCCGCGCGAGACAGCCACGGCGTCGCGCCGCCGATCCTCGTCGAACTGCGCTTTCGACCTGTGGAACTCGAATCCATCGACTTCAATGAGCACGGCCGTACCGACGACGCGAAAGTCGACGGTCCCCACGAACGGGATGTCGGCCTGCGCCTCGAGTTCGACGCCCTGGGCCGTCAGCCTCTGCCGTGTGATCGACTCGACTCCTGATCCCATGCCGGGCCGACTCGCCCTGACGAGGGCTTCCAGGCGCGGGATGCCGTCGGCGAGTCGCTGCAATGCGACCTCGCCGACACCACGAAGCGAGCGCACCGTGTCGAGGCATGCGACCGCCGTCTCTGTGTCATGCCAGCGCATCACCTGCGCCACCGCACGGGGCAGGCCGACCCGCCAGCACTGGTCGGCGTCGCGATGATCGTCGTCCCAGTGCAGGAGGACCGGCCGGTGCCATCGATCGTCCACGAGGCAGGTGCCCGGGTGACGGCCCAAGGGAACGGAGACAGTGCGGAGTCTGCTCGCATTCGGCAGCACGCTGACGTGGACGGGCTCACTCCAACCGCCCCAGAGCCCGTGAGAATCGGTGGCACTCAACCCCGACAGCCGACCTCCGACCCGAACCGCAGTCAGGGCCACGGCGGGAGTCTCCGGTACGGCGTAGAAACCCCGCCGGACGCGAAGAAGTGTCTGAGTCGCCACCGCCTGCTGAAGATCTCGCGGGCTCGCCCCCGCTTCGAGTAGCAGCTTGGCCGGAACGAGGCCGCCAAGTCGGCGGACTGTCGCTTGCACAGTGTCCATCCCACGAGGGTGGCGGGTCGGCAGCGGCCGGGGCGCGGGCGGCGGCGATCTGTGCAGAGGTGGGGCCGGATCCTTGTCTGTGGAGACGAAGACGCAGGATCCGGCAGAGGCCGCCCGGATCCTGCGCTCCCGCGCCACCCTGTGGAGAGTGCCCCCGACCGCCCTCCGTCGCCCCTAGAGTTGTTCGCATGTCTTCGACCTCCAGCCCCTCACTCGGCAGCCCCGCGAACCCCCTCGACGATCCGTCGACCGACCCGTTCGAGGTCGCAGCCACGGCCGCCGCCGAGATTGCGGAGGCCACCGGCGTGGCAAGTCACGACATCGCACTCACGCTCGGGAGCGGATGGGGTCGCGCCGCCGAGCTGATCGGCGAGACCGTGGCCGAGATTCCCGCGACCGAGATCACTGGTTTCGGTGCCTCGGCCGTCGTCGGCCACTCCGGGTCGCTGCGCAGCATCCGCCTGGCCGATGGCCGTCATGCGCTGATCATCGGTGCGCGCACGCACTACTACGAAGGCCACGGCGTGCGACGCGTCGTCCACAGCGTGCGCACCGCCGCCGCGACAGGCGCGAAGATCATGGTTCTGACCAACGGGGCCGGGGGCATCCGCGAGACCTGGAAGCCCGGGCAGCCCGTGCTCATCAGCGACCACATCAACCTCACGGCCGACTCGCCGCTCGAGGGTGCCACGTTCATCGACCTCACCGACCTCTACTCGAAGCGACTCCGAGACGTGGCACGCTCAGTTGACCCCAGCCTCGACGAAGGCGTGTACACGCAGTTCCGAGGCCCGCACTACGAGACGCCGGCCGAGGTGCAGATGGCCAAGGCAATCGGAGGCCACATCGTCGGCATGTCCACGAGCCTCGAGGCCATCGCAGCACGCCAGGCCGGCATGGAGATCCTCGGCTTCTCGCTGATCACCAACCTCGCGGCCGGCATCCAGAAGACGCCCCTCGCCCACGAAGAGGTACTCCAGGCCGGCAAAGACGCCGAGGGTGCGATCAGCCAGCTGCTTGCGCGGGTGGTGGCGGCACTGTGAGCGACGCGAATACTCTTCGCGCCGCCGCATCAGCCTGGTTGGCACAAGACCCCGACGCCGAGACGCGCGCCGAGCTGTCTGAGTTGCTCGCTCGGTTCGACGGCGACGATGCCGAAGTGGCTGCGGAAGCCCACGCCGACCTGGCCGACAGGTTTGATGGCCGGCTCGAGTTCGGCACGGCAGGCCTGCGAGGCGAACTCGGAGCCGGCTCCAAGCGGATGAACCGCGTGCTCGTCGCTCAGGCCGCCGCCGGGTTTGCTGCGTTCCTCGTCGACCGGGCAGCGTCGGATGCCACTTCTGCCTCCCCCAGCATCGTGATCGGCTACGACGGCCGCACCAACAGCGACGTCTTCGCCCGCGATACCGCCGAGATCATGACCGCCGCCGGCGTGCGCGCGACCCTCCTCCCGCGGGCACTCCCCACCCCCGTGCTGGCCTTCGCCGTGCGCCACCTCGACGTCTCAGCCGGCGTGATGGTCACCGCCAGCCACAACCCGCCGCGCGACAATGGCTACAAGGTCTACCTCGGCGGCGCCGATCAGGGCTCGCAGATCGTCAGCCCCGTCGACGCCGAGATCGCCTCCGCAATCGAGCGGGCAGCCACCGGCTCCGTGCTCGACCTGCCTCGTTCCGACGAATACGTGATCGCCGGCGACGACATCGTCGCCGACTACGTCAGGCTCACCGCAGCCGTCGCCGGGCGCTCGGCTTCGCTTGCCGTGGCTGCTGCAGCGCCTCGAGTCGTCTACACGGCGATGCACGGCGTGGGGTGGGAGGTGGCTCGCCGCACGATCGCCACCGCGGGCTTCCCCGAGCCCATTCCCGTCGCCGAGCAGGTCGCACCCGATGCGGCCTTCCCCACGGTCGCCTTCCCGAACCCCGAAGAGCCCGGCGCTCTCGACCTCTCGTACGCCACCGCCGATCGTGTCGAGGCCGACCTGATCCTCGCCAACGACCCCGACGCCGATCGGCTTGCCGTCGCCATCCCCGACCCGTTCGGCGACGGCTGGCGTCGTCTCACCGGCAACGAGGTCGGAGCGATCCTGGGGTGGCGTGCGGCCGAACGCGCCAAGTCAGCGGGTGATTCGACCGGTGCGCTGGCGGCGTCGATCGTCTCCTCCCCCGCTCTTCGCACAGTCGCCGCCGCATACGGCCTCGAGTCAGTCGATACCCTGACGGGCTTCAAATGGGTCTCGCGCGTCGACGGGCTCATCTACGGTTACGAAGAGGCCCTCGGTTACCTCGTCGATCCAGCCAAGGTCCGTGACAAAGACGGCATCTCGGCGGCACTCGACATCCTCGCTCTCGCGACGGAGCTGCACGCCTCCGGGTCGAGTCTCGCGGAGCATCTCGGCGCCTTCGACGCCACCTTCGGCGCATTCGCGTCGTCCCAGGTGTCGTTGCGCGTCAGCGACCTCGCCGAGATCCCCCGCATCACCTCTGCGCTCCGAGCCGCGCCCCCGACGACGATCGGCGGGTATCCGGTCGACCGGCTCGACGACTTCGCCCACGGTTTCGAGCAGTTCCCGCCCGGCGACATCCTCCGCTTCTGGCTGGCAGGCGACGAGTCACACGACGGGTCGCGCGTCATCGTGCGTCCGAGCGGCACCGAACCCAAGCTCAAGGTCTACATCGACGCGTGGAGCACGGCGGGTGATGCGGCCGAGCGTCGCGCCGCGGCCGACTCCGTGGTCGCCGCCCTCGACTCCGGGGTGCGCGAGCTGCTGCGCTGATCGCGGGCGCGGTCTCGGGCGCGGCGGCGGGCGCGGGCGCGGTCGCCTGGATCAGCGACCCGACGCGGTTCGGCCAAACTGACGCGGCGCGCCACCTCGCTTTGGCCGAACCGCGTCGCTTTGCCACGCAACCCCGCGACCTGACGTGAATTGGCCAACCTCGCGCGCCGCGGCGCTGGCACGTTGGCCGATTCGCGTCACCTCACCGGGCGAGAGGCCGAGGCACGGCACCCCGCGTCGCCGCACCCCGCAGAGCAGCACTGAACCCCGAAGCGGAGCACCCCGCACCCCGAAGCGGAGCACCCCGCGGCGCACAGCAGAAGGCCGGGCTCAGCCCAGAGCGCGCTCCAGCTTCTCGGTGAGCTCGGCGAGGTCGAAGTGGTTGACGATCACGATCACGTCGGCGAAGGTCGGCCCGATCGCGTCGACGAACTCAGCCGACGTCAGGATCACCTGCGCGTCGTCGGCGACAGACCGAACGCTTGCCAGGTCGGCCGCGACGACGTCGGCCTCGATGTCGAGCTTGGCGAGCACGCGCTCGGCATTGACCTTCAGGATTCCGCTGGACCCGATGCCGACACCGCAGATCGTGACGATCTTCACGAGCCACCCTCAGAAGGCGAACCCGAAGCAGAACCACCCGAAGAGGAGCCCGGAGCAGAGCCACCCGAAGACGAACCAGACCCCGCACCAACACCCATGATCGCCCGTACATCGTCGGCCCGGGTCGCGTCGGCGAGGGCGCCGATCCGGCTCTGGTCGTTGAAGACGTTGGCGATGTCGGCGATGAGGTCGAGGTGGCCGCCGACCGATTCGACCGCGAGGCCGACGATAACGCGCACCGGGTCGTTGTGCGGGTGCCCGAACGAGACCGGCGAGGCCAGGGTGACGACGGCGAGGCCGTCGCTGATCACCTGATCGTCGGGGCGGGCGTGCGCGAGGGCGAGGCCGGGGGCGATCACGACGTATGGGCCGTGCTCGTCGATCATGCGGATCATCTCATCGGAATAGCCCGGACGCGCGGCCCCGGACGACGTGAGAGCGGCCCCGGCGACCGCGACGGCGGAACGCCAGTCGGGCGCGAGCGACCCGAGCACGATGGCCTCGTCGGGAAGCGGGGGCAGCGCCATCTCAGGCCTGCTCGAACCCGGCGACGATGCGGTCGGCCAGGTCGTCGCGATCTTCGAGTGAGAGGAACGACGCTGCGGACGCGTTGAGCTGGAACGCCTGGAGGTCGCTGAGGTCGTAGTCGAAGGCCTGCGACAGCAACGACAGCTCGCGGCTGAGGCTCGTGGCGCTCATCAGGCGGTTGTCGACGTTGACGGTGACCCGGAAGCCCAGCTGGTAGAGCAGGCCGAACGGGTGGTCGTACAGCTCGGTGCCCCACTGGGCGATGGCCCCGGTCTGGAGGTTCGACGACGGCGACAGCTCGAGGGCGATCTCGCGGTCGCGCACCCAGGCGGCGATCGGGCCGAGGCCGACGGTCGTGTGGTCGCTCTCGCGGCCGAGCACGCTGATGTCTTCGGCGAGGCGCACGCCGTGACCGAGGCGGAGGGTGCGTCCGTCGAAGAGGGCGCTCTTGATGCTGTCGAGCCCGTCGGCCTCGCCGGCGTGAACCGTGACGGGGAAGAACTCGCGCGCCAGGAGGTCGAACGCGGCCTGGTGGGCCGACGGCGGGAAGCCGAGCTCGGCGCCGGCAATGTCGAAGCCGATCACGCCGTTCTCTCGGTGGCGGAGGGCCAGCTCGGCGATCTCGAGCGACCGGTCGGCGTGGCGCATCGCGGTGACCAGCTGGCCGATGGTGATCTCGTGACCGCGCTCGGCGAGGTCGGTGATCGCGTCGTCGATACCGGCCTGGACCGCTTCGACCGTCTCGTCGAGGGTGAGGCCCTCGCGTAGGTGCTGCTCGGGCGCCCAGCGGATCTCACCGTGGATGACGCCGTCGGCGGCCAGATCGAGCACGAACTCGTGCGCGACCCGTCGGAGGTTGGCGGCCGTCTGCATCACGGCGAGCGTGACGTCGAAGGTCTTCAGGTATTCGACGAGCGAGCCCGAGTCGGACTGCGTCTGGAACCACGATTCGAGACCGGCGGCATCGTCGACCGGCAGGGTGATGCCGGCCTGAGAGGCGAGCTCGACGATCGTCGCGGGCCGAAGCCCGCCATCGAGGTGGTCGTGCAGGCTGACCTTGGGGAGGGCGGCGATGCTCGGCCCTCCGTTGGGCAGACGGTATTCCTGGTCCGGTGCGCTCATACGCACCACCGTACTAGTGCTCGGAGGCGACACTCTGAACGGCGACCACAAGCGAGGTAGACGAATCTAGGAGATTCGCTCCACGACGAGAGAACGAGCGGCGGGAGCCGAGGATCCGATGCCCCACGCTCCCTCGACCGACGCCAGGGCGCGCTCGAACCGCGATGCCTCGTCGGTGTGCAGGGTGAAGAGCGGCTGCCCCTCCTCCACGCGGTCACCCGGCTTCGCGTGCAGTTCGATGCCGGCCGTCGCCATCACCGGATCCTGCTTGCGAGCACGGCCGGCTCCGAGGCGCCAGGCCGCGATGCCGAAGGGCAGCGCCTCCTGCTTGTCGAGGAAACCCGAGCGGGGCGCCGTGACGACGTGGGTTTCTCGAGCGACCGGCAGAGCGGCGTCGGGGTCGCCGCCCTGCGCCTCGATCATGCGGCGCCAGCTGTCCATTGCGCGACCGTCGTCGAGGGCGGCCTCTACATCGGCGTCGGGCTGGCCGGCAGCGGTCAGCATCTCGCGGGCGAGGGCGACCGTGAGCTCGCGGATATCGGCGGGACCGCCTCCGGCGAGAGTCTCGACCGACTCGCGCACCTCGAGGGCGTTGCCGATGGTCAGTCCGAGGGGAATGCTCATGTCGGTCAGGAGGGCCGACGTCGTGACTCCGGCGTCGGTGCCGAGGTCGACCATCGTGCGGGCGAGGAGGCGCGACTGGTCGATGTCTTGGATGAACGCACCCGAGCCGAACTTCACGTCGAGCACCAGGGCGGAGGTGCCCTCGGCGATCTTCTTCGACATGATCGACGAGGCGATGAGCGGGATGGCCTCGACCGTGCCGGTGATGTCACGGAGGGCGTACAGCTTTTTGTCGGCGGGGGCCAGGCCGGATCCTGCGGCACAGATCACGGCGCCGACATCTTTCAGGATCTCGAACATGCGCTCGTTCGAGACGTCGGCCTGCCAGCCGGGAATCGACTCGAGCTTGTCGAGGGTTCCGCCGGTGTGGCCGAGCCCGCGGCCCGAGAGCTGCGGCACGGCGACGCCGAACGACGCCACGAGCGGGGCCAGCGGCAGGGTGATCTTGTCACCCACTCCGCCGGTCGAGTGCTTGTCGACGGTCGTCTTGCCGAGCGTCTGGAACGACATGGTCTCGCCCGAGGCGATCATCGCGAGCGTCATATCGCGGATCTCGGCGCGCTCCATGCCGTTCAGGAAGATGGCCATGATCAGAGCGGCCATCTGCTCGTCGGCCACGTAACCGCGCGTGTAGGCGTCGATCAGCCATTGGATCTCGGGCGTCGACAGGGATTCCTTGGAGCGCTTGGTACGGATCAGGTCGACGACGTCGAAGGGTTCTACGGAGGTGGTCATGAGCGGCCTTTCTGCGAGGCCTCGTAGGCCTCGAGCTGACGGGGCCCGAACGCGTCCGGGATCACCTCGTCGATTGTCTTGAATCCCGAGACGGTGTCGAGCACCATTCCCTCGGCAGAGTGTTCGTAGAGCAGCTGGCGGCAGCGACCGCAGGGCATCAGCACGCCGCCGTTGCCGTCGACGCAGGCGAAGGCGACGAGGTGCCCACCACCGCCCATGACGAGGTCGGAGACGAGCGAGCACTCGGCGCAGAGCGTCAGCCCGTACGAGGCGTTCTCGACGTTGCAGCCCGACACGATGCGGCCGGTGTCGGTGAGAGCGGCAGCCCCCACCGGGAACTTCGAGTACGGCACGTAGGCGCGCTCCATCGCGGCCCGGGCCGTCTCGCGCAGGAGGTTCCAGTCGACCCCGACCGGAGAACCGGATCGGAGCGAAGGATCCGGCTGCGCAGCATCTGTCTCGGTCATGACTTGATGTACGCCTTTCCCGAAGCCGCAGGCCCGCGTGACTGACCCACGAGGCCAGCGACGGCCAGGATCGTGACGACGTACGGAAGCATCAGCATGAACTCGCTGGGCACGGGCGAGCCGACCGAACTGAGCACGTTCTGCAGGTTGCTGGCGAATCCGAAGAGCAGGGCTGCGAGGGTCGCTCGGATGGGATCCCAGCGGCCGAAGATGACCGCGGCGAGGGCGATGTAGCCGGCGCCCGCCGTCATCGACTTCTGGAATTCGCCCAGGTCGCCGAGCGTGAAGAACGCGCCGCCGAGGCCGGCGATGGCGCCGGCGAGAGTCACGTTCCAGAAACGGGTGGCGTTGACCCGGATGCCGACGGTGTCGGCGGCCTGCGGGTGTTCGCCGACGGCGCGGAGGCGAAGGCCCCAGCGGGTCTTGAAGAGGCCGAAGAAGACGCCCGCGACCGCGATGTACATCAGGTAGACGATCACGTTCTGCTGGAAGAGCAGCGGCCCGATCAGCGGGATGGTGCTGAGCCCCGGGATGTCGAGCTTCGGGAATCGCAGACCCTGGTTGAGGTCGGGCGTGTTCGTGAGCACCTCCGAGTAGAGGAAGCTCGTGAGGCCCGTGACGAAGACGTTCAGAACGACGCCGACGATAACCTGGTCGACCAGGTAGCGGATGCTGAACACCGCGAGCACCATCGAGACGAGGGCACCGGCGATCATGGCGCTGATCAGACCGACCCAGAGCGATCCCGTGATGCTGGCGACGACGGCCGAGACGAACGCACCGCCGAGCAGCTGGCCCTCGATGGCGACGTTGACGACGCCGACCCGCTCCGACACGACGCCACCGAGGGCGCCGAAGATCAGCGGGGTCGAGAGGCCCAGCGAGCCGACCAGGAGGCCCGGCACGAGGATCGACTGACCGGCGCCGGCCCAGGCGAGGAAAGCGACGAAGAACAGCACGCCGAAGACCGCGATGAGCCAGAGCGGCACCCGCTGGTACCGCGAGACGCGGTAGGCCGCGATCAGGGCGATGAGGGCCAGCACGATCGTGACGACGATGCCCGCTCCGAACGACGGAAGCACCGCGTTGGGGAGCTTGACGAAGTCGGTCGACGTCGAGAGGCGGAACGTCGAGTCGCCGTCGCGGTGGCCGACGACGAAGAGCAGGAGCGCCACGACGACGAAGATGCCGAGCGCGATCGGGGCCTTCCACGAGCGGGTACGGGCGACGGCCAGGCCGGGGATATCTCCGGCGGGGATGGCGGTGTCGGGGGCGAGAGTGCTCATTTGGTCACCACGGCGGTCTTGGAGGACGAGGTCTTACGGGCGCGGGGCGGTGTGCCGGTGCCGGGCTGCCGGATCCTGAAGATCGTTCGCACCAGCGGGGGCGCAGCAACGAACAGCACGATCAGCGACTGGACGACGAGCACGATGTCGATCGGAACGCCGTTGGCCGCCTGCATGGCATAGCCACCGGCCTTCAGGGCACCGAACAGGATGCCTGCACCGAAAACACCCCACGGGCGCGAGCGTCCGAGGAGGGCGACGGTGATCGCGTCGAAGCCGATGCCGGCGTCGATTCCCGACGAGAAACCGGTGGTCAGCGTGCCCAGTACCTGGGTGGCGCCGGCGATGCCGACGAGGGCGCCCGAGAGCACCATCGCGTAGATGTAGACGTTCTTGACGTTGATGCCCGAGGTGCGCGCCGCGTGCGGGTTCTCGCCGACCGCGCGGAAGCGGAAGCCGAGGCTCGAGCGGTTCAGCAGCCAGGAGCAGAAGATCGTCGCGGCAATCACCAGGATGAAGCCGAGGTTGAGGTTGTAATTCGGGCCGAGGATCTTCGGCAGGATCGCCGACGGCAGCGTCGCGGGCGACTGCGGGTTGGCCGAGCCGGGAATCTGGAGGAGGCCCGGGGTGCGTAGCATGAACGACAGCAGGTAGAGAGCGATGTAGTTGAGCATGATCGTGAGGATCACCTCGTGGGCACCCGTGCGGGCCTTCAAGAACCCGACGATGAAGCCCCAGAACGCGCCCCCGGCGATACCGGCGAGAATCGCCAGCGGCAGGTGGATGCCGATCGGCAGGTCGAACGAGAAGCCGACCCAGCCTGCCGCGGCGGCACCGGCGAGGATCTGCCCCTGGCCGCCGATGTTGAAGAGCCCGGCACGGAACGAGAGCGCGACACCGAGACCGGCGACGATCAGTGGCATCGCGTAGTTCAGCGTCTCGGTGAACGGGCGGATACCCGCCGCGAACCCGTAGGCGCTGAAGTCGATGATCGACCCCTGGAAGATCGACACGTACGCGACCGAGATCGACTTCCACGCGGCTCCGAAGAAGTCGCTCGGGCGGGCGAAGAGGTAGCCCGCCGTCTCTTGCACGTTGGGGTCGGTGGCGGCGATCAGGATCCCGGAGATCACCAGGGCGAGCACGACGGCCAGCACCGAGATCATCGCGTTCGACGAGACGATGTCGCGAAGGATCCTGGCGGTGCGGTCGTCAGGCTCGTCGCGGTTCGGCGCCGGGTTTCCGGCAGCGGCGGGTGCGGCTTCGACCAGCCCGGTCTCCCCGGGCGGGGTGGGTGTCGTCTCGGTCATGCGACCGGCTCCGTTTCGTGGGTCGTGGGCGGGACGAGCTCGGGCGGCGTCTCGCCGGCCATCATGAGCCCGAGCACGTCGCGCGGGGTGTCGGCGGGGACGATGCCGATGATCGTGCCGCGGTACATGACGGCGATGCGGTCGGCGAGCGCGACGACCTCGTCGAGCTCGGTGGACACGACGATGACGGGCACGCCCGAGTCGCGGGTCTCGACGATGCGCTTGTGCACGAATTCGATCGAGCCGACGTCGATGCCTCGCGTCGGCTGGGCCGCCACGAACAGGCGCAGGTCGCGCGAGAGCTCGCGGGCGAGCACGACCTTCTGCTGGTTTCCGCCGGAGAGTCGGCCGACCGGGGTCGCGATGCCCTGGCTGCGGATGTCGAACTCGCGCACCTTCTCGGTCGCGAACGCAGCGAGGTCGACCATTTTGAGCCAGCCCCGTTTGACGAACGGGCCGGAGTAGGTGCGGTCGAGCATGAGGTTCTCGGCGATGGTGAACTGACCGACGAGACCGTCTTCGGTGCGGTCCTCGGGCACGAAGCCGACACCGGCGTCGAGCACCTTGCGCACGCTCAGGCCCTGGATCTGCTTGCCGTCGAGAGTGACCGACCCCTCGACGCGCTCCTGGAGTCCGAGGAGGGCCTCCGTCAGCTCGGTCTGCCCGTTGCCCTGCACACCCGCGATGGCGAGCACCTCGCCGCGCTTGACCTCGAACGAGACACCGTCGACGACGACCTGGCCGATCGCGTCGATTACCCGGAGGTCGTCGACCACGAGCGCTGTGTCGCCGATCTGCGGCGGGTTCTTCTGCACGGTCAGCTCGACCGACCGACCGACCATCAGCGAGGCCAGCTCCGCGTTCGACGCGGTGGGCGAGGCTTCGCCGACGACCTTGCCGAGGCGGATGACGGTGATGCGGTCGGCGACCTCGCGCACCTCGCGCAGCTTGTGCGTGATGAACACGATGCCGGTGCCCGCGTCGCGGAGCTGCCGCATGATGACCATCAGCTCATCGGTCTCTTGCGGGGTGAGCACGGCGGTGGGCTCGTCGAACACGAGCACCTTGGCGTCGCGCGAGAGCGCCTTGATGATCTCGACACGCTGCTGCACGCCGACGGGCAGTTCTTCGACCAGGGCGTCGGGGTCGATGTCGAAGCCGAAGCGCCGTGAGATCTCGCGCACCTTCGCGCGGGCGCCCGGCAGGTCGAGGCGGCCGCCGAAGGTGGTCTCCTCGTGGCCGAGCATGACGTTCTCGGCGACGGTGAAGACGGGCACGAGCATGAAGTGCTGGTGCACCATGCCGATACCGGCCGCCATGGCGTCGCCGGGGCCGTCGAAGTGCTGGACGACGTCGTCGAGCAAAATGTCGCCCTCTTCAGCCTGGTAGAGGCCGTAGAGCACGTTCATGAGGGTGGATTTACCGGCGCCGTTCTCACCGAGGAGAGCGTGGATCTCACCCGCCTCGACAGTGAGGCTGATGTGATCGTTCGCGGTGAGGGCGCCGAAGCGCTTGGTGATGCCCTGGAGTTCGAGCTTCATGGTGGTTCTCCCTGGATCGGGGGCAGGGGGCGGAGCAGAGCGGAGGGCCCGAAGTGACGATAGTCGCTCCGGGCCCTCCTGAGGTGCTACTTCTCGGTGGCCTTCGACTCGACGGGGATCGAACCGTCGATGATGCCGGCCTTGATCTTGTCGAGCTCGCCCTGCAGGGTCGAGGGGACCTTGTCTGCGTAGTCGTGGAACGGCGCCAGTCCGACACCGTCGTTCGCGAGGGTTCCGACGTAGGCCTTGTTCGAGAACTTGCCCTCCGCGGCCGCGGTGACGACGTCGTTGGTGGCGGGCTTGATGCCCTTCTCCACGCTGGTGAGGAACAGCGACTTGTTGGCGGGGTCGGTCTCGTAGGTGTCGGAGTCGACACCGATCAGGACGGTACCGTTGTCAGCGTCTTTCACGGCCTGTGCGGCGCTCTGGTAGATCGGGCCACCGACGGGCATGATGACGTCGGCGTCCTGGTCGAGGAGGTTCTGAGCGGCCTGCTTGGCGGAGGTTCCGGCCTCGAAGCCACCGGTGAAGACGCCCTTCTGGCTGTCGACGTTCCAGCCGACGACCTTGACGTTCTTGTTCTTCTGCTCGTTGTAGTACTTCACACCGTCGGCGAAGCCGTCCATGAAGATGGTGACGGTCGGGATCTGGAGACCGCCCATGGTGCCGACGACGCCGCTCTTCGAGTAGGCAGCAGCCGCATAGCCACCGAGGAACGCGGCCTCGGAGGTGTTGAACGTGATCGCCTGGACGTTCTTGCCCGTGTTCGACGAGTCGTCGATGGTGGCGAAGTCCACGTTCGGGTTCGCCGCAGCGGCCGTCTTCGTCGCGTCGGCGAGAAGGAATCCGACGGTGATGATCAGGTTGCACTTCGAGTTGACGAGGCTGGTGATGTTCGAGTTGAACACGGTCTCGTCGGCCGACTCGACGTGCTTCTCGTCGGAGCCGAGCGTCTTCGCCGCCTCCTGGAGACCCTCGAGGCCGAGCTGGTTGAACGACTTGTCGTTGAACCCGCCCGAGTCGGAGACCATGCACGGCAGGTAGCTCGACTTCGCGCCACTGCTGGCAGTTCCGGTTGCTTCGGGTGCGGAGCCGCAGCCGGCGAGGATCGCCGTCGAGCCCACGATGGCGAGGCCGGTGAGTACGGCCTTCCGCGCTGAGATTGTCAAAGTGTCCTCCCAGACAGTCATTCTCAAGAATCGGCCCAGCATCGGGTGCTGAGCACTATGTCTGGCAGGTTACCCAAAGTGACGCGGTGTATTGACCACGGTCGACCCGGTTGACTCAAGCGTTACCGACTCGCGACCAACGCGAAACAGCGCCGATATCTGCGATGTGCTAGCGATTCCCGGTGCCGCTCGCTTCGGCCGGGCAGCTCAGAGGACGTCGTTGCGCCCCGAGAGCTTGAGCGCGTCGACGACGCTTTTCACCCTCTGCGCGTTGGCGCTCGTCGTGACAAGCAGGGCATCCGGGGTGTCGACCACGACGATGTCGGTGACGCCGATCAGTGAGATGAGACGGTCGCCCTGGCTGACGACGATGCCCGACGACGAGTCGGCGAGCACGCGCGCGTTCTCGCCAAGGATCGCGAGATCGGAGGCGCGCCCCTTCGAGTGCAGCTTGGCGATCGAGGCGAAGTCGCCCACGTCGTCCCAGTCGAAGTCGCCCGGGATCACCGCGAGGCGCCCCTGCGCGGCAGCGGGCTCGGCGACCGTGTAGTCGATGGCGATCTTCTCGAGGTTCGGCCAGATCTGGTCGACCACGGCGCCCCTGGCCGGGGTGTCCCAGGCGTCGGCCAGTTCGAGCAGCCCGGCGAGCAGCTCGGGGCGCGTCTCGCCGAGCTGTTCGAGGAGGCGGTCGGCGCGCGAGATGAACATGCCGCCGTTCCAGAGGTAGTTGCCGTCGGCGAGGTAGGCCTCGGCGGTCTCGAACTCGGGCTTCTCGACGAACGAGGTGACGGCGGCGGCGTGCGGCGCCCCCTCGATCTCGAGGGGTTCGCCCCGGTGGATGTACCCGAATCCGACCGCGGGCTCGGTGGGCGTGATGCCGATGGTGGCGATGTAGCCCGCGTCGGCGGCCGCGATGGCCTCCTTCACGGCACGGACGAAACCGCGCTGGTCGGCGATGACGTGGTCGGCCGCGAACGAGCCGATGATCACATCGGGCTCGCGCTTCACCAGAATGGCGGCGGCGAGACCGATCGCCGCGGTCGAGTCTTTGGGCTCCGACTCGAGCACCACGTTGTGATCGTGGAGGTCGGGCAGCTGCGCTTCGACGGCGGCCCGGTGCGAGCGACCGGTGACCACCATGATCCGCTGATCGCCGTTGAGCGGCGCCAAGCGATCCCATGTGCCCCGGAGCAGCGTCGATCCGCTGCCGGTGAGGTCGTGCAAGAACTTGGGGGCGTCGGCCCGGCTGAGCGGCCAGAGGCGCGAGCCGATCCCGCCGGCCGGGATGATGCTGTAGAAGCGGTCGAGTGCTGTCATGGCCACACCCTATCGGCGAGCCGCCGAGGATCCGCGAGAAGCCCCCTGACCCGGCCCCTCTTGCGCTACCCGCCGTTCACAGCACCGCCACTCCCCCGTCACGCCGGGCTTCTAGCCTCCAAGCAGCAACCGAGGGGAACAGATTGCGCGTAGCCATCGTCACCGAGAGCTTCCTGCCGACCTTGAACGGGGTCACCACGAGCGTGTGCCGGGTGCTGGAGCACCTGCGTGACCGCGGCCACGAGGCGATGGTGATCGCCCCGGCCGGGCGCGGGCCCGATCGCTTCGCCGGTTTTCCCGTGCACCGCATGCCGGCGGTGGGCTACCGCCAGTTTCCGGTCGGCATCCCCGGCCCCCAGCTGAGCGCCCTCCTCGCCGGCTTCGATCCCGACGTCGTGCACGCCGCGTCGCCCCTCGTGCTCGGCGCCCAGGCGATCACCGCGGCAGCCCGCCTCGGTGTGCCGAGCGTGGCCATCTTCCAGACCGATATGGCCAAGTACGCCGGCCGCAACGGCTTCGGCGCCGCCGGAACCGCTCTCGTCTGGAAGCTGATCCGCCGCGTGCACCAGGGGGCGACCCTCACGCTCGTGCCGTCGCAGGCGTCGCGCCGCGACCTCGAGCGGATCGGCGTCGAATCGCTCGCCACGTGGGGGCGAGGGGTCGACTCGGCCCTCTACCACCCGAACCGGCGTCTCGACGCGAGCACTCGGATCCTGCGCTCGTCGTTCGGCGGCGACGACCGGGTCGTCGTCGGCTACGTGGGACGTCTGGCACCCGAGAAGGAGCTCGAGCGGCTCACGGCGCTGCGCAGGATCCGAGACATCCGGCTGGTCGTCGTCGGTGACGGTCCGAGCCGGGGTGCCCTCGCTCGCAAGCTCGCGCCGCTCGACCCGATGTTCACGGGCGCCCTCCGCGGAGAGGAGCTCGCTACGGCGTACGCGGCGTTCGACGTCTTCGTGCACACGGGCACGACCGAGACCTTCGGCCAGACGCTGCAGGAGGCGCACGCTTCGGGTCTGCCGGTCGTCGCCCCCGCCGCCGGAGGGCCGCTCGACCTGGTGCGCCACGGCGTCGACGGCTACCTCTTCGACCCACGGCACGAGCACTCGCTCCGCCGCGCCGTGCTGTCTCTCGTCGAGTCGCCCGAGCAGCGGGCCCGTCTCGGCGAGGCCGGCCGTCGCGCCGTCGTCGCGCGCACCTGGACGGCCCTCGGCGACGAGCTCATCGAGCACTACGAGACGGCACGCTCGACCTTCGTCACCGGTGTAGGAAGGCCGGCCGCCCGGCGTCCCGGCATTCTCTCGGTATCGAGATAAGTGGAAGGGCCCCGTCCGGGCCGCTCTCGGCTGATGCCTAGGATGGAATAGTTTCTTACGGACACACCCCGACCAGTTGGAGGGTTGCTCATGGCCGAGCAGACAGGGGTCCTTACCGGATCCCCCGCACCGAAGATCCCTGCACCCCGACCTGGCCGGGTGCAGGGAACGCTCTACCGCGGTCGTGAAGGCATGTGGTCGTGGGTGCTCCACCGCATCACCGGTGTGTCGATCTACTTCTTCCTCCTGGTGCACATTCTCGACACCGCTCTCGTACGGGTCAGCCCCGCGGCCTACAACGCCGTGATCGGCACCTACAAGACGCCCATCATGGGGCTCGGCGAGACGGCTCTCGTCGCCGCGATCGGCTTCCACGCCCTCAACGGGCTGCGCATCATCCTCATCGACTTCTGGGGCAACGGCACGAAGCACCAGAGGTTGATGTTCTGGATCGTGATCGCGCTGTGGATCATCCTCCTCATCGGCTTCGTTCCCCGCCAGCTCATGAACGTCTTCTCGGAGTGATGCACTGATGACCATCGAGACCATCGAAGCTCCTCGCTCGGCGCGGGTATCGAAGCGCAGCACCAACTTCGAGAAGTGGGGCTGGCTGTACATGCGCGGCAGCGGCGTGTTGCTCGTCGTGCTGATCTTCGCCCACCTCTTCACCAACCTGATCGCGGGCGAGGGCGGCGTCAAGGCCATCGACTTCGGCTTCGTCGCCGGAAAGTGGGCCAACCCGTTCTGGAAGGTCTGGGACACCCTCTTGCTGTGGCTCGCCCTGATCCACGGCTCGAACGGCATCCGCACGATCGTGAACGACTACGTGGGCAACCAGCGCCTCCGCAAGATCATCGTGTTGGCCCTCCTCATCTCCAGCGTCGTCCTGCTGGTCCTCGGCACGCTCGTCGTGTGGACCTTCAGCCCCTGCCCCGCCGGCGCACTTCCGAGCGACCTCCCGTCATTCTGCCCGGCCCAGTAATCCCACTCTCGTAAGGCTCTCGTGTCAGACATCCCCGACTCCTCCACCGCCCCGACACGCACCGTCGACGGCATCCACTACCACCAGCACGACATCGTCATCGTCGGTGCCGGTGGTGCCGGAATGCGCGCCGCCATCCAGGCCGGTGCCGGTGCGTCGACCGCCGTGATCTCGAAGCTGTACCCGACCCGCTCGCACACCGGCGCGGCTCAGGGCGGCATGGCCGCGGCTCTCGCCAACGTCGAAGACGACAACTGGGAGTGGCACACCTTCGACACCGTCAAGGGCGGCGACTACCTCGTCGACCAAGACGCCGCCGAGATCCTCGCCAAAGAGGCGATCACCGCTGTGCTCGAGCTCGAGAACATGGGGCTGCCGTTCAACCGCACCCCCGAGGGCAAGATCGACCAGCGCCGCTTCGGTGGCCACACGTCCGAGCACGGCAAGGCACCCGTGCGTCGCGCCTGCTACGCGGCCGACCGCACCGGCCACATGATCCTGCAGACGCTCTTCCAGAACTGTGTCAAGCTGGGCATCAACTTCTTCAACGAGTTCTACGTGCTCGACCTGATCATGACCGAGGTCGACGGTGAGAAGCGCCCCGCGGGCGTCGTCGCCTACGAGCTCTCGACCGGCGAGCTGCACGTGTTCCAGGGCAAGGCCGTCATCTTCGCGACGGGCGGCTTCGGCAAGATCTACAAGACGACCTCGAACGCGCACACGCTCACCGGCGACGGCGTCGGCATCATCTGGCGCAAGGGCCTCCCGCTCGAAGACATGGAGTTCTTCCAGTTCCACCCCACCGGCCTCGCGGGCCTCGGCATCCTCCTCTCAGAGGCGGCCCGCGGCGAGGGCGCCATCCTCCGCAACAGCGAGGGCGAACGCTTCATGGAGCGCTACGCCCCCACGATCAAAGACCTGGCGCCCCGCGACATCATCGCCAGGTGCATGCGCACGGAGATCCGCGAGGGTCGCGGCGCCGGCCCCAACAAAGACTATTTGTACCTCGACATCACCCACCTCTCTCCCGAGGTGATCGATGCCAAGCTGCCCGACATCACCGAGTTCGCGCGCACCTACCTCGGCGTCGAGCCGTACACCGAGCCCGTTCCAGTGCTCCCGACGGCTCACTACGCGATGGGTGGCATCCCCACCAACGTCAAAGCCGAGGTGCTCGCCGACAACACCACGGTCGTGCCCGGCCTGTACGCCGCCGGCGAGTGCGCCTGCGTCAGCGTGCACGGCTCCAACCGCCTCGGCACCAACTCGCTGCTCGACATCAACGTCTTCGGCAAGCGCGCCGGTGACAACGCCGTCGAGTACGTCAAGACCGCCGACTTCGTGCCGCTCCCCGACGACGCAGCCGACTTCGTGAAGGGCCTCATCGATCAGGTGCGCGGAGCGACCGGCACTGAGCGGATCGCAACACTCCGCAAAGAGCTTCAAGACTCGATGGACGACAACGCCCAGGTGTTCCGCACCGAAGAGACGCTGACCGCCGTGACCGAGAAGATCGAGGAGCTGCGCGAGCGGTTCTTGAACATCTCGGTGCAAGACAAGGGCAAGCGTTTCAACACCGACCTGCTCGAGGCGATCGAGCTCGGCTTCCTGCTCGACCTCGCCGAGGTCGTCGTCTACTCGGCGCTGTCCCGCCAGGAGAGCCGCGGCGGTCACTTCCGCGAAGACTTCCCGAAGCGCGACGACGAGAAGTGGCTCGTGCACACGATGGCCTACCTCACGGGCGACGCGCACTCCGCTGACGCCGGCGACCACATCAAACTCGACACGAAGCCGGTCGTCATCACGAACTACCAGCCGATGGAACGGAAGTACTGACATGAGCACCGTCCTCGAAGAGCGTCCGGCCGCAGCCGACGCGATCCAGAAGTTCACCGCGACGATGATGATCCGCCGCTTCGATCCCGACACCGACACCGAGCCCCGCTGGCAGGAGTTCTCGGTCGAGATGCTCCCCACCGACCGCGTGCTCGACGCGCTGCACCAGATCAAGTGGGAGCAAGACGGCTCGCTGACGTTCCGCCGCTCGTGCGCCCACGGCGTCTGTGGCTCTGACGCCATGCGGATCAACGGCCGCAATCGTCTTGCTTGCAAGACGCTCATGAAAGACCTCGACATCTCGAAGCCGGTCTACGTCGAGGCGATCAAGGGTCTGCCCCTCGAGAAAGACCTCGTCGTCGACATGGAGCCCTTCTTCGCCTCCTACCGCGAAGTGCAGCCCTTCCTGCAGTCCTCGTCGAAGCCCGATAAAGAGCGACTTCAGTCGGCAGAGCAGCGCGCCCGCTTCGACGACACCACAAAGTGCATCCTCTGCGCCGCGTGCACCTCGTCGTGCCCCGTCTTCTGGACCGACGGCCAGTACTTCGGCCCGGCGGCCATCGTCAATGCGCACCGCTTCATCTTCGACTCCCGCGACGAGGCCTCCGAGGTCCGCCTCGATATCCTCAACGACAAAGAGGGCGTGTGGCGTTGCCGCACCACGTTCAACTGCACCGAGGCGTGCCCGCGTGGCATCCAGGTGACTCAGGCGATCGCCGAGGTCAAGGCTGCTGTTCTGCGGGGCCACGCGTAGGCCCAGCGCTTCCTCCGGCAGCTCGCCGCTTTGCTCGCGAGATGGCCCTAACGACGCCCGATCACTCTGATCGGGCGTTGTTTGTGCCATCTCGCTGACTGCGTCGGCGCCCATCGTGCAGGTCGGCGCCGATCGCGAGGGTCCAATCGGCTCGCACACCCACTAGTCAGCGACCACACACACCGCGTCGAGCGCGAGAGCGAGCCGCAGGGCAATCGACACTCCCGCCTCACCAGAGCTGCCGAGAGGCGAGAACGCATCACTCCACCAGATCGGCAGCGCCACGTCGGGTGCGTCGGGCAGAAGTCGAGCGACCTCGCCCGCACTCTTCAGCAGGAGCGGTCGATACACGGTCAGAAGCACGGCCCCGTCGCCGGCCATGACCTGAAGCGCCGTCCCCGCATCGATCTCGCGCACCTCGACCGCTGCGCCGAACCCCTCCGACGCCGTCGCGACAGCGGTGAGGCCGAAGTCGACCGGGCTCAAAATTGTGATCTCACGGGGCATGAGGATCCCGTCTGCCGCGCCGGTCAATCGGCTCACCGCCGACCGAGTTGAGTGCGTCGTTCAGCCTCTCCCACCCCGAGCTGGCCGCGCTCCCCAGCGTCAAAAGGTAGGCGGGCTCTGCGGGCCTGCCCACGACGACCACGTCTTGCTCGCCGGCGAAGTCCCGGCTGTCGAGATCGAGGCGTGCCACCGAGGGTGCACCGATCAGAAGCGCGACCGGGTTCGGCGGCGGATACTCGACGGGTCGCAGGCATCGATCCAGTTCGCCGATGCGGGCGAGCACGAGCGCGAAGGTCGGCGTCGAACGCCTGCTGAGCTCGGCCAGCGCGGCCCGGAGCCGGTCGATCGCATGGTCGAGCCCCTCGATTCCGCCCGGCACCTCCACGGTCAGCGCGATGGTCTCCTCGATCCCGTCGTCGGAGACACGGGCGGTGACGGCGGCGGAGAGACGGTCTCCCTCGACGAGGATCCGAGACGGCACCGGAGCACGATGCCGTGCGTCTTGCGTGAGCACCCAGCGATCCCAGACGTGATCGAGCGGCTCGGTCCGGCCCCACACGAGCGGTTTCGTCCCCGAAACAGCGTCGGCCAGGGCCTCGAGCGCCCCGCCGAGCACGGTGTCGTGCGCCTCCGCGTGCAGCAGCGCCACGTCGATGCTGAGCTGCGTCGTCTCGGCGACAGCCTGCTCCCGCGATGCGGCGGGCTGACTACCGTCGGCCTCCTGTCCAGGCGGAGCCACGGGTGGTTCGACGGCGTCGTCGATCGACGCACGTTCGACACGGGTGATCCCGTCGCGAAATCCGGTCGGCATCGTCACCGCCCAGACGCCCCCGGCGGCGACCAGCGCAGCCCGGAGCCCGATCGTGAGCCGCGACGTGTCGGGAGTGACGAGCACGAAGCGCCTCCCACCGAGAGCCGGCCGAGCCAGCAGCTCGGCGAGCGGCGGACTGAGGCGCACCACGACCGCCCGAGAGTCGATCCGCACGACGTGCGGAGTGACCTCGTCGATCAGAGGGTGGCGAATCGGTATGCCCACCCGCCCAGTGAACTCCCGGACGTGCGCGACCGGCCCAGCCGGGTCGGATCCTGGGCGGTGCGAACTCGTCAGCCGCCGCAGCGGCCAGACGCGAATCGGCCACCCCGACACGGTCTTCGTGTCGGGGTGGCCGATTCAGGTCGGTTCGAGGTGCGGGCTAGGCGCGCGCGGCAGCTACTCGTGCGGCGAACGGGGCGACGAGCGGGTGCCCGGCATCGAGGCCCGTGATCGTCGTCGCGACGGTCTCGTCGTCGAGCGAGGTGTCGGCCAGCATCGCCTGCAGCTCGACGCTCTGCTCGTCGTCGGCGACGTCGAACTTCAACGCCGCGCCCATGGCGTCGAGCAGCGCCGTCGGCTCGGTGCCTGACTCGGCGATGGCCGCACCGGGCGATACAAACCGCTCGTCTCGCGACAGCTTGCGGAGCGGCTGGCGACCAACACGGGTAACCGTGTCGGGCAGGCTCGCGTTCTCGAAGCGAGTGAGAATCGCCGCGACGTACTTCGCGTGCTCGGCCGGGTCGAGCTCGTGCTTGGCGATGAGCAGCGCGCTCGTCTCAGCGAGGACTGCCTCGACAGCCGTTCGGACCTCGGGCAGCGCGATGGCGTCCGAGATCTTCTCGGCACCGGCGGCAAAACCGAAGTACGCCGTCGTCGCGTGGCCGGTGTTGACCGTGAAGAGCTTCCGCTCGATCGAGGCTTCGAGGCCGTCGACCCAGTGGACTCCGGGAATCTCGGGCTCGGCGCCCTCGAACGGCGTGCGGTCGATGGCCCACTCGAAGTAGGTCTCGACGGTGACGTCGAGGCCCTGGCCCGGGGCCTGCGCCGGCACGATGCGGTCGACGGCCGTGTTGGCGAAGATCGCTTTGGCGAGCGAAGGATCCGAGGCTCCGCCCGGCAGGGCGGCGACGATGAACTCCTCGAGACGGTCGGTCGCGTTGATCGCATTCTCGCAGGCGAGAACGGCGAGTTTCGGCAATGCGGCGTCGCGCGCTGCGAGGCCCTCGGCGATCGCTGGCGCAATGAAACGCAGCACGTTCGGGCCCACGGCGCAGGTGACGATGTCGGCGGTGGCGACGGCCTGGACGACCGCCGCGGGATCGGCCGACGAGTTGAGCGCGCGGAAGCGCGTGACCTCGTGGTCGCGGGCACCCGTTCCGACCTCGTGCACCACGTAGGAGTCGGCGGCTGCGAGCTCGTCGATCAGCTCGGCGTTGACATCAGAGAAGACGACCTCGTAGCCGGCCTCGTGCAGCAGCAGGCCGACGAAGCCGCGGCCGATGTTACCGGCGCCGAAGTGGACGGCGGTGCCGGGAGTCGAGTCGGTGCTGTCGCTCACTCGTTGACCTCTTCGAGCTGCGTGAAGATCTCGTCGACGCCGGCGGCGTCGCGAAGCGCCTGCACCTGGTCGTCGTCGGAGAAGATGATCGCGATCTTGGAGAGGATGTCGAGGTGCTCGTTCTCGATGCCGGCGATTCCGACGACGAAGTGGACGGGGTTGCCGTCCCAGTCGATCGGGGTCGTGTAGCGGACGAACGAGAGGGCCGACTTGAGGATCGCGTCTTTCGCCTCGTTGGTGCCGTGCGGGATTGCGAGGAAGTTGCCCATGTAGGTCGAGACGCTCTTCTCGCGCTCGATCATGGCGGGCAGGTAGTCGGCGGTGACCGAGCCCGCCTCCAGAAGGATCTCGCTGGCCTCTCGCATCGCCTCCAACTTGGTGGTGGCGGTGCCTTCGGCTTTGATCTGGCTCTTCTGCAGGACGGAATCGGTCATAACTCTGATGCTACTTTCGTTCGACGGACGGCGCCCTCGAAAGGGCGCCGTCCTTGGTGTGAATCGTGAGCCGGGTCGGATCCTTGAGGGATCCGACCCGGCCGCGGATCAGTTCTGGTGCGAGATCTCGTTGACGACCTCGTCGTACTTCGGCGAGTTCATGAAGTTGTCGACCGAGATGTGCTGGGCAGTGGGGTTCTTCTGCTTGGCACGGGCGGTCAGATCCTGGTGCGTGATGATGAGCTGCTCGTCACCGGTGAGGTTGGCGATCGACTTGTTGACGACGGTGACCCCTTCGATGCCGGCCTTCTTGATCTTGTTGCGGAGCACGCTCGCACCCATGGCGCTGGAGCCCATTCCGGCGTCGCAAGCGAACACGATGTTGTCGATGCGCGTCGCCGTCGTCGTCGTTCCGCCAGCGGTGCCGACGCCGCCGAAGGAGGACTCGGCCTCTTCTTCGGTCGCGGGGGCGTTGTTGCCGAACAGCGCGGTGGTCGCGGCGTTGGCGTCGCGGCCCTTGGAGGCCTGCATCTTGGCGAGCGCCTCGGTCATGTCGCCGGCGCCCTCACGAGCCAGGTCGCTCTTGCGGCTGGCGATGAGGAGCAGCGAGGCGACGACACCCGAGACGGCTGCCGAGAGGACGACCGAGAGGATCACACCGACGTAGCTGTCACGCGACGTGTTGGCCAGGACGGCGATGATCGAGCCGGGCGAGGCCGGTGCGACGAGACCCGAGTTGAACGCGACGTTCGTGCCGACGCCGGTGGCGCCACCGAGGATGACGGCGAGCAGCAGCTGAGGCTTCTGCAGCACGAACGGGAAGTAGATCTCGTGGATTCCACCGAAGAACTGGATGATGATCGCGCCGGGAGCCGAGGCACGAGCCGCACCGATTCCGAAGAAGGTGAACGCGAGGAGGATTCCAAGGCCGGGGCCGGGGTTGGCCTCGAGCAGGAACAGGATCGACTTGCCCGAGTCTTGGACCTGCTGGGCGCCGAGCTGGTCGAGAACGCCGTGGTTGATCGCGTTGTTGAGGAACAGGATCTTGGCGGGCTCGATGATGATGCTCGCGAGCGGCAGCAGACCGGCGTTGATGAGGGTCTCGACCGCGTTGCCGAGGCCGGTGGCGATCAGCTTGAAGAGCGGCGCGAGCCAGAAGAAGCCGATGAGGGCGAGCGCGAAGCCGAGGATACCGGCAGCGTAGTTGTTGACCAGCATCTCGAAGCCGGGCTTGATCTTGCCGTCCCAGATGCGGTCGAGGCGCTTGATGAGGAATGCGCCGAGGGGCCCACAGACCATCGCACCGAGGATCATGATGGTGCCGTTCGCACCGACGATGACACCCATGGCCATGATGGATCCGACGACGGCGCCGCGGGTGTCATAGACCATACGGCCACCCTGGAAGGCGATCGCGAGGGGGATCAGGTAGGTGAGGATCGGCGAGACGAGGCCGATGTTGGCCACCCCGTCGGTGGTGCCGAAGCCGCCGAGGATGCCGACCGGAGTCCAGCCGGTCTCGATGAAGAAGGCGGTGATGAAGCCCCACGCGATGAAGATCGCGATGTTGGGCATCACCATGCCGGAGAGGAAGGCACCAAAGCGCTGGATGCGAACGCGGGCGCCTTCGCTTTCCTTCACTCGGGCGTCAGGAGACGTCGTTGTCATTGTCGGATCTTTCTGTCGTGTGGTGGGGGGGGTTGTGATGCGGGAGGGCAGGGTTGCTGATTACGAGGTGGAGACGGAGGACGCCGCCGCGGCACGAGCCGCTGCAGCCGACGGAGCGGCGACGGCGGCCTGAGCCATCGCCTTCGCCTCGTCGAGGGTGTGAGTCGAGAGCTCCGCGCGCACATCGGCCAGGGCCGCGGGCGTCATGGAAAGGGTGGTGGCGCCGAGGCCGACGAGCACGACCGCGAGGAGCGGATCGCTGGCCGCTTCACCGCAGATGCCCACGCCCTTCGATGCCCGAGCCCCGGCCTCGCCGAGCTGGGCGACGAGGCGCAGAACTGCCGGGTGCCAGGGATCCTGGTAGGAGGCAACGGTGCCGAGCATGCGGTCCGCGGCCATCGTGTACTGGGTGAGGTCGTTGGTGCCGATCGAGACGAAGTCGGCGACGCCGAGCACCTGGTCGGCCATCAGTGCGAGCGACGGGACCTCGGCCATGACTCCGGCGGTCTTGATGCCGAGCTCGCGAGCCAGGTCGACGAAGTACTCGGTCTCTTCGACGTCGGCGACCATCGGCGCCATGACCCAGAGGTCGGCGTCGGTCTCGGCGTCTGCTTCGGCGAGCGCCGTGAGCTGGTCGCGGAGGATCTGCTCGTGGGCGCGGAGGGCACGGAGGCCGCGGCGACCGAGGGCCGGATTCTCTTCGCCCGTGTCGGTGAGGAACGGCAGAGGCTTGTCGGCACCGGCGTCGAGGGCACGGACGACGACCTTCTTGCCGGGGAACTCCTTCAGCAGGGCGACGTACGACGCCTTCTGCGAGGCGACGTCGGGGGCGTAGGGCGCGTCGAGGAACAGGAACTCGGTGCGGAACAGCCCGACACCTTCGGCGCCGAGGGCGACAGCCGCGGCGGCGTCTTTCGGAGAGCCGAGGTTGGCGAGGAGGGGAACCTTCGTGCCATCGGCGAGGGCGCCTGGCGTGAGAGGCGCGGAGGCGGCAGCGAGACGCTCGGCCCGCTTCTGCTCGGCGTCGGCGATCTGCTCGGCGGTGGGGTCGGTCACGACGACTCCGGCAGCGGAGTCGACGATGACGACGTCGCCGTCGCTGAGCTTCTCGGCCTCGGTGACTCCGACGATCGCCGTGATGCCCTTGGACCGGGCGAGGATCGCGGTGTGAGACGTGGGACCGCCGTCGCGTGTGATGAGAGCGAGCACCTTGTCGAGGTCGAGAAGGGCCGTGTCGGCCGGTGCGAGGTCACGGGCGACGAGGATGAAGGGGGTCGCCGACTCGGGCACGCCCGGAGCGTTGACGCCGCGGAGGTGCGCAATGATCCGCTGGGCCACGTCGCCGAGGTCGGCGGCGCGCTCGCCCATGTAGCCGCCCATGCCGCTCAAGATGTCTTGGAACGACTTGAAGGCCGTGAAGACCGCTCGCTCGGGGTTCGTGCCGGAGTCGATCTGTGCGTGGACGTCATCGAGGATCGAGGGATCCTGAGCCATGAGGGCCTGCGCCTCGAGAACGGCCTGCGCGTCTCCGCCAGCTGCCGCGCCTCGCGTGCCGAGATCCGCGGCGACGAACGCGAGCGCTTCGCCGACTCGGGCCTTGGCGTCGGCCGCGTCGCCCTGGAGAGGGGTCTGGTCGGGTTCGCCGAGGGGTTCGGCCATACGGAGGACGGGACCGGACGCGGTACCGCGACCTACGCCTACACCGGTCAGTTCGGGCATCCGAGACTCCTTCATCTGGGCTGAGCTGTCTGGGAGCGACTGTCGTCGCATGACTAACGCGCACGAGGCGCAAGGACGACCATACCTCGAAGTGAATTGACAAACAAACAAAATCAGGGCTAAAAATGCATCAACAGACATTTGTTTGCGCTTGGTTGGGTTCCGGATCCGAGTTTGCGACCCCGAAGATGCCCATTTCTCACCGATGAGGACCGATGTACGCTCCAGAACGCCACCTCCGCATCGTCGAAGAGGCTCGGCAGCACGGTCGGGTCGATGTCCGAGACCTCGCCGAATTGCTCGAGGTCACTCCCGAGACCATCCGTCGCGACCTCACCAGCCTGGAGCGGCGAGGGTTGGTCCGTCGGGCGCACGGCGGGGCGATCCCCGTGGAACGCATCACCTTTCACCCGGGCGTCGGCGACCGAGGCGGAATCAACACGGCCGAGAAGATGGTCATCGCGCAGGCAGCCGTCGACGAGATCCCGGAGAACGGCTCGATCATCATCGACGCCGGCACCTCGACGATCCTGCTCGCCCAGATGCTGCCGTCCGACCGCGGCCTGACGGTCGTGACGCATTCGCTGCCGGTGGCCATGGCCGTCGCCAACCGCCCGGGCATCGACCTCCACCTACTCGGCGGCAGCATCCGCCGCGACTCGCTCGCCGGTGTCGGCACCTGGACGCACCAGCTCGTCGGCATGGTCTCGGTCGACACCGCGTTCCTCAGCGTCGGCGGAATCACGCCAGAACGGGGCCTCACCACCCACAACATCTCGGAGGCGGCCGTGAAGTCGGCCCTCATCAAGTCGGCCCGCCGCAGCGTTCTCCTGGCAGATCACACCAAGTTCGGCCGAGAGGAGTTCGGTCGCGTCGCACCCATCGCCGCGATCGATACGATCATCACTGACCCGAGCGTCAACCTCGATCTCGTCCGCGAGGTCGAGGGGGCCGGCACCGAGGTCTTCTGGCCTGGCCGCGCCTGATCGGCGACCACCATCACCATCTAGCCACTTCCCTTGGAGGAGTCATGTCCGAAGCCACCCGTACCGTCACCGTCGCCTCGTCGTCCGGCCTGCACGCCCGACCCGCGTCGCTGTTCGTCCAGACGGTCACGGCCTCCGGCCACCAGGTCACCATCGCGAAGGGCGACAAGTCGGTCAACGCGGCGAGCATCCTCGGCCTGCTCGGCCTCGGTGTGAACACGGGCGACGAGGTCGTCCTCACCGTCTCGGGCGACGACGCCGAGACCACCGCCGACTCGCTGGTCGAGTTCCTCACGACCGACCACGACGCAGCCTGACCACTCCGCTCTTCCCCTCTGGCGCCCTCGACACTCATGTCGGCGGGCGCCAGTAGTCTTTTCGGCATGGGTTCACGTCTCCGTCTCGCCACTGTCAACGTCAACGGCATCCGCGCCGCCTACCGCAAGGGCATGGGCGAGTGGGTCGAGAGCCGTGACGTCGACATCCTCACGATTCAGGAGGTGCGGGCGTCCACCGACGACATCGAGGGCCTCCTCGGCCCCGAGTGGAACGTGCTCCACGACCCCGCGTCCGCAAAGGGTCGCGCGGGTGTCGCGATCGCCAGCCGCAAGAAGGCCGAGATCCACCGCGTCGACCTCGGCCCGACCGACTTCGACAGCGCCGGCCGCTGGCTGGAGGCCGACTACGACGTCGACGGCACAATCGTCACCGTCGTCAGCACCTACGTGCACTCCGGCGAGGTCGACACTCCCAAGCAAGACGAGAAGTGGAAGTTCCTCGACGCCATGTCGAAGCGACTTCCCGAACTCCAGGAGCACAACGAGCTGGCCGTGGTCACGGGCGATCTCAACGTCGGGCACACTCCCCTCGACATCAAAAACTGGAAGGGCAACGTCAAGCGCGCCGGGTTCCTGCCCCGCGAGCGTGCCTACTTCGACCGGTTCTTCGGCGAGGCGGGCACGAGCGTCGAGGGTGTCGACGGCACGACCGGCCCGGGTCTCGGCTGGGTCGATGTTGGTCGGCGGGCCGCTGGCGAGGTCGACGGGCCATACACCTGGTGGTCGTGGCGCGGTCAGGCCTTTGACAACGATTCCGGTTGGCGCATCGACTACCAGATGGCGACTCCGGCTCTGGCCGACAAGGTCACCGCCTACGCCGTCGACCGTGCCGAGTCGTACGACAAGCGATGGTCCGACCACACCCCTGTCGTCGTCGACTACTCGTTGTAGAACTCTTCCCCCTTTCCTTCCCCTCTCTTCCTCCGAGGAACGCAATGTCACTCCCCCGTCTCTTCTCCGGCATGCAGCCGTCTGGCGACTCCCTCCACGCCGGCAACTACATCGGCGCCCTCCAGCAGTGGGTCGCGCTGCAAGACACATACGACGCCCTCTTCTGCGTCGTCGACATGCACGCCATCACCGTGCCGCAAGACCCCGAGGTGCTCCGGGCGACCACGCGCCGCACTGCCGCGCAGTACATCGCCGGTGGCATCGACCCGTCGAGGTCCATTCTCTTCATCCAGTCGCACGTGCCGGCCCATGCCGAGCTCGCCTGGGTCCTCAACACGCTCACGGGCTTCGGCGAGGCGAGCCGGATGACCCAGTTCAAAGACAAGTCGGCGAAGCAGGGCGCCGACTCCGCCTCGGTAGGGCTCTTCACCTACCCGGTGCTGATGGCCGCAGACATCCTGCTCTACGGCACCGAGCTCGTTCCGGTCGGCGACGACCAGAAGCAGCACGTCGAGCTCACGCGCACCCTGGCCGGGCGCTTCAACTCGAGGTTCGGCGAGACGTTCGTCGTGCCCGAGCCTTACATCCTCAAAGACACCGCGCGCATCTACGACCTCCAGAACCCGGAGTCGAAGATGAGCAAGTCGGCGGCGAGCGACGCCGGCATCGTCTGGATGCTCGACGAGCCGAAGAAGACCGCGAAGAAGATCAAGAGTGCGGTCACCGACACCGAACGCGAAATCCGCTTCGACCGAGGTGCCAAGCCCGGGGTCTCCAACCTCCTCGCCATCCTGTCGGCCTTCACCGGCACCGCGATCCCCGCGCTCGAAGAGTCGTATGCCGGGCGCGGCTACGGCGATCTCAAGGGCGACGTGGCCGAGGCCGTCGTCGAGAAGTTCACCCCGGTCCGCGAGCGCACCCTCGAGCTGCTCGACGACCCCGCCGAGCTCGACCGGGTCCTCGCCCACAACGCCGACCGTGCGGCCGAAATCGCCGAGGCGACTCTGGCGAAGGTGTACGACAAGATCGGCTTCGTCCGTCGGCGCCCTTCCGGTCGACAGCTCGGCTGACGACACCATGCTGCCGTTCGTGCTCGAATCGAAGCGGCTGCGGCTCGAAGTGCCGCGGACGGCCGATGTCGGCGCCATCTTCAACGCCTGCCAAGACGAACAGCTCCAGGAATACACGACGGTGCCGGTGCCGTACACGTTCCGCGACGCCCAGTTCTTCGTCTCGCAGGTGGTCGAGCGCGGCTGGACGACCGGCCGCGAGTACACCTGGGGGCTCCGCGAGCCCGGGTCGAGCCTGCTCGTCGGAATGATCAGCATCCGTCTGCTGCACCGCGACGTCGGTTTCTGGTCCGCCGCCGAGGCACGGGGGCGCGGCCTGATGACGGAGGCACTGCGCCTGGTCAGCGACTGGGCCTTCGACGAGGGCCTTCCTGACATCCGGTGGGAGGGCTACGTCGGCAACACCGGCTCGGCCGGAGTCGCCCGCCGTTCCGGCTTCAGGTACACCGGTACGGGCCCCGGGCTCCAGCCCGACCGCGCCGGGCGTCACCCGGAGTGCTGGAAGGGCATTCTCTCGGCTACCGACGACGCCACCGAGAAGCCCGGCTGGCCGGCCGAGAGCGTCGCTCGGCCCTGAGTCGGCTCTCCGCTCTGACCCTGCCTGCCGCGCCACCACTGCTCTCCTGCGACCCTGCCCGGAATACAGCACGGCGGAGGGCGTTGGCTAAGGTCGAACAGCAACCCCCTACTCGAAAGACCGATCAGTGCCCCTCTCCCCCGACCGACTCGCGACTGCGATGCGGCACGCACTCAGCCTCGCCGCCCACGGTCCGGTCACCGGCCCGCACGCTCGAGTCGGCTGCGTCCTGCTCGACGACGCCGGAGCGACCGTCGCCGAGGGCTGGCACCGCGGGGCCGGCACACCGCATGCCGAGGTCGACGCACTCGCGAAGCTCCCCGGGGGCGACGCCCGCGGCCTGACCGCCGTCGTCACGCTCGAGCCGTGCAACCACTGGGGGCGGACGGGCCCGTGCAGCGAAGCCCTCATCGAATCGGGAATTAGTCGGGTCGTCTTCGCCGTCGAGGATCCCGGTGCTCACTCGGGCGGAGGCAAGGAGCGTCTCAGAGACGCCGGCGTCCCGGTCGAGGAGGGCGTCCTGGTCGACGAGGTCTCGGAGTGGATGCGCCGATGGCTGACCGCCGTGCGACTCGGCCGACCGTTCGTCACTGTGAAATGGGCGTCGAGCCTCGACGGCCGCGCCGCGGCCGCCGACGGCACGAGCCAGTGGATCACGGGCGCGGCCGCTCGCCAGCACGTGCACGAGCAGCGTGCGGAGCACGACGCCATCCTCGTCGGAACAGGCACGGTCCTCAGCGACGACCCGAGCCTGACCGCCCGGGGCGACGGCGGCGAGTTGCTTGCGAGCCAGCCCGTGCCGGTGGTGGTTGGCGAACGGTCCCTTCCGGCGACCAGTCGGATCCTGAAGCACACTCGCGAAGCGATCGTCACCGGCACACGCGACCTCGACGCGGTGCTGTCCGACCTCTACGCCCGCGAGATCCGCACCGTGTTCGTCGAGGGCGGGCCGACAGTCGCCTCCGAATTCATCCGTCGGGGTCTCGCCGACGACATCCTCGTCTACCTGGCGCCGACGCTGATCGGCGGCCCCGGGCTCGCCCTCGGCGACCTCGGCGTCGACACGATCGACGGGCAGCACCGTCTCACCGTGACGCACGTCACACCCCTCGGCGACGATCTCGCGATCCTCGCCCGCACCCGGAGCGGGAGCTCTTCATGACCGACACCCCCGCGGTTCGACCGCACGTCTCATTCGAAGTCGAGACCACAGTTCCGACGACGCACGGCACGTTCCGCATGCGCGCCTACCGCGACCTCGACACCGGAGCCGACCACATCGCCATCGTGTCGGGGCGTCCCGGTGACGGGGCGATCGTGCGCGTGCACTCGGAGTGCCTCACCGGTGAAGCGTTCGGTTCGCTCAAATGCGAGTGCGGGCCCCAGCTTGACGCCGCCCTCGACACCATTCGCGACCACGGCGGCGTGGTGATCTACCTCCGGGGCCACGAGGGCCGAGGCATCGGCCTCATCAACAAGCTGCGCGCCTACAAGCTGCAGGAGGAGGGCCTCGACACGCTCGACGCGAACCTCGCGCTCGGACTCCCCGCCGACGCCCGCGAGTACGTCGCGGCCGCCGACATCCTGCGCGACCTCGGCATCACGTCGGTGCGGCTGCTGTCGAACAACCCCGACAAGCGTCTGCAGCTCACGCAGCACGACATCGAGGTCAGTGAGATGGTGCCCCTCGTCGTCGGCGTCGGCACATTCAACGAGTCGTACCTCGACACCAAGCGCGACCGGATGGGACACCAGCTTCCGGGGTCGCTCGGTACCGCCTGAGTTATCGAAACCGTGCCGCGCGGTTCGACGGGCCGGGCGTGTCGTAGTAATCTGCCACTCGGCTGTTACAAACGGCCGATCACTTCCCCGGTGGCGACGATGCTCGGGAGCCCCGCCTCACCCCGCGCCGCCTCTCGAAGCGCCTCTCCGCCGCCTCTCGCGGTGCGATCTCTCGGGCTCGCACCCTGCACGTCAGCGACGGAGACACTCGCATGTCAGCCCGCACCACCACGCCCGCAACACCCGGCAAGCCCACCGCGACCGGCTCCAACGCCGCGCCGGTGAACTCGCGCTCCCGCGTCATCGTCGCGAGCCTCATCGGCACCTCGATCGAGTTCTACGACTTCTACGTCTACGCGACCGCGGCAGTGCTGGTGTTCCCCACCCTCTTCTTCGCGAACTCCGACCCGACGATCGCTCTGCTCCAGTCGTTCGCGGTCTTCGGCGTCGCCTTCGTCGCCCGACCGGTCGGCTCGATCGTCTTCGGCCACTTCGGCGACCGCATCGGTCGGAAGAACACCCTCATCGCATCGCTGCTCACGATGGGCATCGCGACCTTCTTGATCGGACTCATCCCCGCCGGCACAACCACCGGATGGTCGATTCTGGCTCCGACGTTCCTCGTCATCCTGCGCTTCGCCCAGGGCTTCGGCCTCGGCGGCGAGTGGAGCGGGGCGGCGTTGCTCGCGACGGAGAACGCCCCCAGGGGCAAGCGCGCCATCTACGGCACGTTCCCGCAGCTCGGCGCACCCATCGGCTTCATGATCGCCAACGGGCTGTTCCTGGTGCTCAACGTGTCGATGTCGGCCGAGGCGTTCGCGAGCTGGGGCTGGCGAATCCCGTTCCTCGGCTCGGCCTTGCTCGTCGCGGTCGGCCTCTACGCCCGATTCAAGCTCGTCGAGACCCCCGCCTTCACCAAGGTCATCGAGACCGGAAACGTGTCGAAGCTCCCCCTCGGCCGCGTGTTCCGCACCAGCTGGCGTCAGCTGATCCTCGGCACCTTCATCATGCTGGCGACCTACACGCTCTTCTACCTGATGACGACTTTCACGCTCACCTACGGCACGACCCCGGCCGACGCCCCCGTGGCCGGGCTCGGCTACACCCGCGAGAAGTTCCTGCTCATGCTCATCGTCGGGGTCGCGTTCTTCGGCATCTTCACGCTCGTGTCGGGGCCGCTGGCCGAGCGCTTCGGTCGGCGACGCCTCCTGCTCGCGGTGACCAGCGGGATCCTCGTCTTCGGCTTCTTGTTCACCCCGCTCTTCGGGGCCGGGTTCGCCGGTGCGCAGGGTCTGCTGATCGTCGGGTTCATCCTGATGGGGCTCACCTTCGGGCCCATGGGTGCGGTGCTGCCGGAGCTGTTCCCCGCGAACGTCAGATACACAGGATCCGCCATCAGCTACAACTTTGCGAGCATCCTGGGCGCCGCAGTCGCCCCCTTCATCGCCGTGGCGCTCTGGAAAGCAGCCGAGGGAAGCACCTGGCTCGTCGGCGTCTACCTGTCGGCGATGGCGCTCATCACGCTCGTCGCGCTGGTGCTCAGCAAAGAGACGCGCGACGTCGAGTATGGCGACAACCTGAGCTAGCCGTCTGGCTGTTATCCGCAGACCCGAGGGATTCGTGGGCGGTGTCGGACGCCGAGGCTAAAATCGACGGAGCACCCATTAGAAGGACAGAATGAGCTCCGACACCGACTCGCGCCCCACCGCTTCTCCGACCGCGTCGGTGCCCTCTGCAGACTCGGCGTCTTCGTCTGCTGCGGGTTCGGCGTCCGGCACGAAGAAGCGCGCGCGTCGACCTCGCCCGCCGCGTCTCGACCGCAACGGGCGGCCCATCCCCGAGGGGCCGAGAGCGAAGTTCAGCCAGCTGCTGCCCTACCTCTTCGAGAACAAACCGGTGCTCTTCGTGATCGTCGGGCTCAGTGTTCTCGGTGCGGCCGCATCGCTGGCGCAGCCGCTGCTCGTTCAGCAGGTGATCGGCTTCGTCCAGGCCAACAAGCCTCTGGGGCCGTTGGTCTTCGCTCTGGTCGCCCTGGTGGTCGTCTCGGGACTGGTCAACGGGTTCCAGCACTACCTCCTGCAACGAACCGGCGAGGCGGTCGTCCTCTCGAGCCGCCGTCGACTCGTCGCACGGATGCTCAACCTTCCGATCAGCGAATTCGACGCGCGACGGACGGGCGACCTCGTGTCGCGCGTCGGCTCCGACACCACCCTGCTCCGGGCCGTCCTCACGCAGGGGCTCGTCGATGCGGTCGGCGGCTCGCTCACCTTCATCGGCGCCATCATCGGCATGGCCATCATCGATCCCGTGCTGTTGGCCCTGACGGTGCTGATCGTGGCCATCTCGGTCGTGGTCGTCGTGACGCTGTCGCGTCGCATCCGCGTTGCCAGCCAGCGGGCCCAGCGCAAGGTCGGCGACCTGACCGCCGCCGTCGAGCGGGCTATCTCGTCTATTCGCACCGTCCGCGCTTCCGGGGCCACGGAACGCGAAATCGATGCCATCGACGTCGATGCCCGCGGCGCCTACGACCGCGGTCTCGAGGTGGCGAGCGCCTCCGCCGTCGTCGTACCGATCGCCAGCATCGCCATGCAGGTGTCGTTCCTGGTCGTCCTCGGCGTGGGCGGCTACCGCGTCGCGACCGGTGCCGACACGATCGCCGACCTCGTGTCGTTCATTCTGTTCCTGTTCCTCATGATCATGCCTCTCGGCCAGGCGTTCGGCGCCGTCACAAGCGTCAACTCCGCGCTTGGTGCTCTCGGCCGCATCCAAGAGATCATCGATCTCCCCGGTGAGACCGCGAATGACGAGACTCTGGCCCGAGCGGCTGCGACTATCGGGACCGTGGCCGAGGCCGACCACTCGCTGACCTTCGAGGGCGTCGAGTTCAGCTACCCGACCGCTCCTCCCAGCGAGGAGGAGCTCCTCGCCCCTGTCACCCCCAAGGCCGCGCCGTCATCAGGAGTCGACTCCGACCTGACAGTGCTCCGCGGCGTCTCGTTCACCGCACCCCAGGGCAAGCGCACCGCGCTCGTCGGGCCGTCCGGTGCCGGCAAGTCGACCATCCTCGCGCTCATCGAACGCTTCTACGACCCGACAGCCGGCGTGATCCGACTCGGCGGCGTCGACATCCGGGCTCTCGACCGCTTCGAGCTCCGGGCTCAGATCGGCTACGTCGAGCAAGACGCTCCCGTGCTCGCCGGCACCATCCGAGACAACCTCGTGCTCGGCGCTCCCGGCGCCACCGACGACGACTGCCGCCGCGTGCTCGAGGCCGTCAACCTCACCGCCGTTCTCGAGCGCGGCGAGCACGGCCTCGACGCTCAGGTCGGCGAAGACGGCGTGATGCTGTCCGGTGGCGAGAAGCAGCGCCTCGCCATAGCTCGCACCCTTCTCGCGGCACCGCCAATCCTTCTGCTCGACGAGTCGACCTCGTCTCTCGACGGCATCAACGAGCAGCGTCTCCGCGAGGCGATCGACGCCGTCGCCGAGAACCGCACGCTGATCATCATCGCCCACCGCCTCTCGACGGTGGTCGACTCCGACCAGATCGTCGTGCTCGCCGAGGGTTCCGTCGTTGGTGTCGGCACGCACTCCGAGCTGGTTCAGTCCACGCCGCTCTACCGCGATCTCGCCAAGCACCAGCTGCTCGTGTAGTTCGCGTCTGCGTGCTGGCTTCGGCTGCACCCGCACGGTCGGTTCACATCCGCAGGATCGGCTCACACCCGCCCAGCCGGCTCACACCCGCGCGGTCGGCTCACACCCGCCCGATCGGCTCACACCCGCACGGCCGGCTCACGCCCGCAAGGTCGGCGTAAGCAGCCGCCCTAGCCGGCGGGTGTACGCCGCTCTTGCGGGTTTAGGCCGATGGTGCGGGCCACCGCCCAGGGTGCATGCGCGAACGGCGCTCGCTCCCCCCGCGAGATGGCCTGATCCACGAGACTGAGCCATGCTCGGCGTAGATAGGGCCATCTCGCGGCGCGCGGGCGGGCCCGGGCGACCCACGACGCCGAGATCGCAGTTGAGGTCGCCCGCACCCGACGCGAAGTGCGATCTCGGCGCAGGCAACGAGCCTCAACGAGATGGCCTAACCGACGGGATTCAGCCACGCTCGGCGTAGGTAGGGCCATCTCGCGGCGCGCGGGCGGGCCCGGGCAGCCTGCAACGCCGAAATCGCACTTGACGGCGCCCACACCCGACGCGAAGTGCGATCTCGGCGCGGGCAGAAGCGAGACCGGCGCAGCGCGACTACACGACCTCGATGCCCGCAGCACGCATCTCGTCGAGAGCCGCGGCGCTCGAGCGGGCATCGACGCCCGCGACGAGGTCGCCAAGGACGCGCACCCGCCCAGCACCAACACCACCAGCACCAGCACCAGCACCACGCGAACCACGCAAGCCACCCACGCCCGCCCCGAGCAGCGCCACCGCGTCGAGCGCCGAGGCCCGCACGCAGTAGTCGGTCGCGATGCCGACCACGTCGACCGAGTCGACGCCGGCTCGGGCCAGCACCGACGCCACGCGCGAGCCGTCGTCGGTCACGCCCTCGAACAGCGAGTACGCGGGCTCGCCCATGCCCTTGCGAACGTGCACATCGATCAGAGCCGTGTCGAGGCTCGGGTGGTAGTCCGCGCCGACTGTGCCGGCCACGCAGTGCACAGGCCAGGTAGTAACGAAATCAGGATCCGCGCCCCCCGCAAAATGCCCACCGTTGTCGTTCCCCGCATCGTGCCAGTCCCGCGACGCCACCACGAGGTCGTAAGCGGCAGACGTACCCGAGGCAGAAGCGCCAGACACACCCGAGGCAGAAGCGCCAGACACACCCGAGGCACGGCCAGCACCGCCAGCACCAGCACCCCCGGCAGCACCCCCGGCACCACCCCTTACCAACGCCGTGATCCCCCGCGCGACGGCCGCTCCCCCGTCGACGCCGAGTGCTCCGCCCTCCGTGAAGTCGTTCTGTACGTCGACGATGAGGAGCGCGCGGGTCACGAGTTGGTCAGGTTGGCGCCGCACGAGTAAGCGGCGGTGGTCAGCGTGTCGAGCGCCTCGCGGGCTGTGCCGGTGACGTTGCCGATGGCGTAGAACGCGAACGCCAGCTTGGTGCCGTCTTTAGCGTCGATGGTTCCGGCGAGCGTGTAGGCGCTGTCGATCCAGCCGGTCTTGGCGTGGACGGCCCCGCGGGCGACGGCGTTCGCGCCGGTGAACCGTGTCGCCAGGGTGCCGCTCTGACCCGAGACGGGCAGGGCGTCGTACAGCACCCCGAGGGATCCTTCGCGGTTCAGCACCTTGATCATCAGGTTCGCCTCGAAAGCTGTCGGAACGCCGTTGTTGGCGCTCTCGCCCGAGCCGTCGACGATCTTGATCTTCGACGAGTCGAGGCTGTACGACTTCTTCAGGGCCGCCTGGTAGACGCTCGTCAGGGATGCGGCCGAGCCGTCGGATCCTGAGACCTTCGACGAGACGCGCGCGAACATCTCAGCCAGCGTGTTGTCGCTGTTGGGGATCATCTGCCCGACGAGGGTCGACACCGGCTGCGACTGCACCTGCCCGAGCACGGTCTTGCTGGTCGCGACGCCTCGGGTGAGCGGGGCTGTCGAGGCGCCCTTCACCCCGGCCGCGGCGAGGGCCGCGCGGAAGGCCTCACCGGCACGGCCAACGGGGTCGGTGCTGCGCGGGCTCGTCGCCAGGGCGGGGTTGGCACGATCGCCGTCGACCATGAGCGCGACGACCTCGGGCTGGTAGCCGATGGTGCGCTCGGTGAGGGGCCAGCTGGCGTCGTAGCGGTCGGCGTCGTTCCAGAAGCTGTCGTCGAGCTGGATCGACTTGAGCGCCTTCGTGCCGAGGCGTGATTTGACCTGCGTGGCGAGGTCGCTGAGCTTCGGCGCTCCGCTGTAGACGCTCTCGGAACCGGCCGGCGTGGCCGAGAGAGTGGCGTCGCCGCCGCCGACGAGCGTGATGTCGCCGTCTTTGCCGACGACCTTGGTCGTGAAGCGGTAGTCGGGGCCGAGCACCGAGAGCGCGGTTGCCGTCGTGAGCGTCTTCATCACGCTTCCGGTGCGCGCCGGGGTCTGGCCGTTGCGGTCGAAGAGGGTCGCGCCGGTCGCTGCGTTCACGACCGTGCCCTCGAAGGTGCCGAGGCGGCCGTCGGCGGCCGCGGAGGCGACAGAGCAGGTGCGTAGCGGCACGGGCGAGGCGACGGGCGACGGTTTGGCACGCTCGGCCGACGCGGTCGCTTTCGGGGTCGAGGTGGCCTTGGGGGTGGCCTTCTTCGACGACGAAGCGGACGGCGACGGCGTGGAGTCGGCGACCGCACCCGCCTGCGTCGAGGGCGCCGTCGGGGCCGTCGCCGCACCGGCGGCGAGCGCGGAGCCGCCGAACAGCACCAGCGCCAGGGCCCCTCCCGTGATCGCGGAGCCGCGGGGGTGGGAGCGAATGAAGGCGGTGGCGCGGGAAAGCGGGCCGGCCGAGGTGGCCTCGTCGTCGGAAGTCATCCAGGCCATCCTACGAAACGTCAGCGAGAACGCCAGCCCCCGAGCGAGGCTGGCCCCTACCGGCCGCCGGGATACACGACGCCGAGCTGGCGCCGCACCTCGTCCATCGTCTCCATGACGGCGATCGACGCGGCCGGCGTGAGGGCGGCGTCGTCGCCCCAGCCTTCGTCGACGAGGCGCGCGAGCTCGAACGCCTGGAACTGCATTCCGCGCAGCCCGTCGTCGTCGGCGTCGTACCGCGTCACCAGCGACCCGTCGGCGGCGTAGACGCTGAACCCCGACGGGGCGAAGAACGTGTCGTCGATCTCGATACGGCCGTCGGTGCCGTCGATCCGGGCGCTGTTGACGAGCGCGACGTCGAGGGCGCTGTAGATCAGCGACGTCGCTCCTCCGTCGTGCGACAGCACGACGCCTGACGATCGGTCGACGCCGCGGTCGCTCAGCACTCCGCTGGCGCTGACCGAGGTCGGCGCTCCCAGCACGTCGAGCGCGAACGCGACGGGGTAGACCCCGAGGTCGAGCAGAGCCCCGCCACCGAGCGCCGGGTCGTTGAGACGGTGGTCGGGGTCGCTCGGCAGCTTCTGCGCGTGCGTGCCGGTGAAGAGACGGAGGTCGCCGATGGCTCCCGAGCGCAGGATCCGACGGAGCTCCCGATTCTGCGGCAGGAATCGCGTCCACATCGCCTCCAGCGCGATCACGCCGGCCTGCTCTGCCGCGGCGTAGACCTCGCGTGCCTCGTCGGCGTTCAACGTGATCGGCTTCTCGATCAGCACGTGCTTGCCGGCGGCGATGGCGAGCAGGGCCTGGTCTCGATGGAAGGCGTGCGGGGTGGCGATGTAGATCGCATCGACGGTGTCGTCAGCCACCAGAGCTTCGTAGCTGCCGTGCGCGTGGGCGATGCCGAACTCGTCGGCGAACTTCTGTGCGGTGGCCAGCGTGCGCGAGCCGACCGCGGTCACGTCGAGGTCGACGCCCTGTTCGCGAGCACCGACGAGGTCGGCGACGAAGGTGGACGCGATACCGCCCGGACCGAGGATTCCCCAGCGAATACGTGACATGGGTCGATCCTGTCAGATGCCGAGGTCCGCGGCCCTCGCGTACGAGGATTGCGCCCCAAGGCCGTGGATTGCGAAGCTGCCAGCACGGGTGCCGAGGCTCACCGCGTCGGCGAGCGAGCTGCCACGGGCGATCGCCGAGGCCATCGCGCCGGTGAAGGCGTCGCCTGCCCCGGTCGTGTCGACGACCTCGCCGGTCGCCTCCGCGGGTGCGTGCCCGGTCGCGTCGGATGTCGCCCAGATCGCTCCCTCGGGCCCGAGCGTGATGACGACCGATCGTGCCCGCGACCGAAGGGCCTCGAGAGCCGCGTCGGCCCCCGCCCGGTCGGCGACGGGAAGCCCCGTCATCTCGGCGGCCTCGCCCTCGTTGAGCACGAGAGGGTCGGCGAGCGCGACCACGTCGCTCGCGATCGATGTGAAGGGCGCGAGGTTGATCAGAACGCGGAGCCCCGTGTCGGCGGCGGCCCGCACGCTGGCCTCGAGCACCGCGACGGAGAGCTCTCCCTGGAGCGAGAGGATCGCCCCGGGCTGTGCCAGGCGCCGCACGGCCCGCGAGGCGCGGTCGGCCGTCACGGTGCTGTTGGCCCCCGAGACGACCGTGATCGAGTTCTCGCCGGCGTCGTCGACCATGATCACGGCCAGGCCGGTCGGCTGGCTGTCGATGATCGAGACGTCGTCGATCGAGACGCCGTCGGTCTGAAGGGAGCGGAGGATCCGCGCGCCGTCGTCATCCCGACCGACTGCGCCGACGAAGTGGACGTCTGCCCCCAACCGCGCGGCGGCGACGGCTTGGTTCGCGCCCTTGCCGCCGGGCTGCTTGGCGAGGCTCGTCGCGATGGTCGTCTCACCGGGACGGGGTGACCTCGGGGTGCGGACGAGGTAGTCCTGATTCGCTGATCCGACGACGATGACGCGCGAGCTGTTCACGCCGTCAAGACTGTCACGATCCCGCCCTCAATTCACCGAGCCCCACGCCGAACAGCCGCGCCGAGCTGCCGCGCTCGGCGCGGTTGGTGGGGTCCCGTCTCGCCGTCCCGAAACTGCTCGCGCGAGACGGGACCCGGAGGGCGCACCAGCACCGGTGCTCCCTCGCCCGGACGACCCGTCAGCCGAAGCGGCCGTTGACGTAGTCGGAAGTCCGGGGATCCTGGGGGCGGTCGAACATGGCCTCGGTGAGCCCGTGTTCGACGATGGCACCGGGGGTGCCCGCCTCGGCGAGGAAGAAGGCGCAGCGCTTCGAGACACGCTGGGCCTGCTGCATGTTGTGGGTCACGATGACGATGGTCACGTCGGTCGCGAGCTCGGTGATCGTCTGCTCGATGCGGCGCGTCGACGTCGGGTCGAGTGCGGAGCACGGCTCGTCCATCAGCAGCACTCGCGGGCGCACGGCGAGCGAGCGCGCGATGCAGAGCCGCTGCTGCTGGCCGCCCGAGAGGCCGCCGCCCGGCTGGCGCAGGCGGTCCTTTACCTCGGTCCAGAGGCCGGCCTTGAGGAGGGTCTCCTCGACGAGATCCGCCTTCGCCGACTTGTCGAGCTTGACGCCGGTCAGCGCCAGACCGGAGAGCACGTTGTCTTGGATGCTCATCGCCGGGAACGGGTTGGGCTTCTGAAAGACCATTCCGATCTGACGACGGGCGTCGGTGATGCGGCGGCTCGCGTCGTACACGTCGACGCCGTCGAGCAGCACCTCGCCGGCGAGTGAGGCGCTCGGCACCAGTTCGTGCATGCGATTGAGGATCCGGAGGAACGTGCTCTTACCGCACCCCGAGGGTCCGATCAGCGCCGTCACCTCCCCCGGCTGCATGGTCAGCGACACCCGGTCGAGCACCTTGCGGTCGCCGAACCAGGCGGAGATCGCGCGAGCGTCGAGGGTGGCGAGGGTGGGCAGGGCGGCCGTGTCGACGGCGGGTTCGTCGAACCAGGCGCCGAACTCGGCGGTGGTGGAGAGGCCGGTCGGCATACCGGCGGACGGACCGGAGGGCGCGTCGAGCGGGGCCGTGCCGGACACCGGTGCGGGAACGGGTGCAGTAGTCATGGGAGTTCTCGAATCACATCAGGTTGGGAAGCAGGATCATGGTCTGTCGGGCGGCGACGAGCCCGACGGCGAGGAGCACCGGAACGGCGACGACCCAGGTCTGCCGTCGTCCCCAGAAGCGTGTGCTCAGTGCGAAGAGCGTGATCAGGCCGAAGAGGAGGATCAGCCCGAGCAGCAGGAACGGCCAGGCTTCGCCGTCGCCGACCATCGGGAGTTCCTCCTGGCCGAGCGCGGCGTAGTCGAGCACGGTCTGGGGTGTTGGCTGAGCGGCTGACGTGAGAGTCGCATCGACGCGGACGATCCCATCGGGGAAGAACGGCATCCCCTCGGCGCTGACCAGGGTCAGTCGGCCGCCGCCCGACGCCATCGCCTTCGGCACGGGATCCCCCTCGTGGCGAACACCGATCACGGAGTACTTCGCGGATCCTTGTCCGGTCGTCGCGACGATGACGTCGCCGGCCTTGAGCGAGGCGAGGTGGGCGAAGGGCGCACCGTTCGAGGCCTGGCGGCCGTAGAGCACGCTGGCGCCCTGCTGGCCTGGCAGCGGTGTGTCGCGGCGGTGACCCGGCCCGCCCTCGGTAACCGACGAGGAGGTGCCCTCGAGCACGACCTGGTTCAGACCGATCGACGGGATCTCGAGGATCGCCACCGGGGTGCCGAGGGCGAGCAGGTGCCCGTCGGTGCCGGTCTGGCCGACCGGGGCGGTGGCGTTCGCGAGCTGGTAACGAAAATCCGAGACCGACAGCTGCTGGTCGCGGACGGCGCTGATCTGCGAGACGCCGGCGAACTGGGCGACGAAGCCGACCGCGAGCAGGCCGACGACGATGACGGCCGAGCCCGAGAAGCGGAGGCGGTCGGGTGTCGACAGCGCGGGGAACGACTGGGCGGCGGGGCTCGTGGTGTCGAGATCCGACCAGCCCGCGGACGAGGCGGCCGAGCGGGCTGCCCGGGAGACGGGGCGGGTCGGCCGACGGAGACGCCGCAGGAGGGCGCTCGGGCCGCTCGAGGGGCGGACGCTGGTGGTCATGTGGTGTGCCAGTCGGGAGGAGGAACGGGGAAGCGGGCCGGTCGCACGAGGCGACCGGCCCGCAGGGGTGCTACTTGACGATCTTCACGGAGACCGACTTGGCGGCGGTCTTCCAGATCGAGCTGCCGCTGTACTTCACGGTCAGCTTGTGGGTGCCGACCTTGAGCTTCGGCAACGTGACCGAGAGCTTGCCGCTCTTCAGCGCCTTCTTCGCCACGAGGGTCTTGGTGCCCTCCTTGACCGTGATGGTGCCGGTCGCCGTCGACTTCGAGACGGCCACCTTGACGGTGAGCGCGGCGCCCTTGGTCGAGTGCGTGGTCGCGACCTTGTTGGTCGTGATCGTTGCTGCACCCTTGGCGACCTTCACGGTCTTCGCCGCGCTGGTCGACGCCTTCACCGCGGTCGTGGCCGGGGTGTAGGAGGCGGACAGCGAGTAGCTCGCCTTGAGCGGCACGAACTTCAGCGACGCCTTGGTCGATCCGGCGGCAACCTTCGCGGTCGCGAGGACGGTCTTGCCGGAGCTCAGCAGCTTGACGGTTCCGCCCTGGGCGTCCACGCCCTTGACAGTCGCGGTGACCGTCGTCGACTTGCCGGCGGTCTCGGCGGGAGCCGAGAACGTCACGGAGGAGGCGGTGGCCCCGGCAGCGGCGTCGACGGAGGCCGGCGCGCTCGTGGAGGCGCCGATACCGGCGAGAGCGGGCACGAACACGGCGGTGACGTCCTGCTTGCCCGCGGCCGTGAGCGGAACCGCTGCGGTGACGCTGGTGGCACCGGCCTTGATCGCGGCGGTCTTGGCGACCTTGCCGGCGATCACGAAGTTGACCGTGCCGCCCTGGTCACCGTTCGAGGTGACCGTGGCGGTGGCCGAGACGGTGCTGCCCTGCGTGCCCGTGGCGGGAACGCTGAGCGTGGTCGAGCTGGCCGAAGCGGTGAACGCGCGGAGGCCGTCGTACCCGCAGGTGGTGGCGGCGCTGGTGCCGGGCTCCGGGAGGAAGCCGTACTTGGTGATGACGGCCGTCTGCGTGCAGACGAGCGACGACTTGCCGATGAAGGTCTTCGAGATGTCGCTCGTGGCGTCGTCGGCCAGCTTCGACGGCACGATGTTGTAGACGTCGCGGACCATGGCGCCGTAGGCGGCGTTGGTCGCGTAGTCGGTGCCGCTGCCGGTGACGGGAGCGACCTGGCCGGTGGCCGTCTTGCTCAGCGCAGCGAGGGTGACGCCGCTGCGGCGGTCGGTGACGCCCGAGACCTTGTTGGCCTGGGCGACCCACTGGCTGATCGAGAACGGCGCGATGGCGATCGTGTTTCCGCTGGTCTCGTCGGCGATGGCCTTGCCGTTGTGCTCTTCGATCGGCGCGCCGGCCGACGTGTCTTTGATCCAGTCGTGCGTGGCGACGTAGCCGCTCGCGTCGGTGATGCCGACCTGACCGGCGAAGTATGAGCGCGTGCCCGAGCCGAACTTGGGCAGAAGGGGCTGGAGCTTGTAGGCGGTGGTTCCGGTCGGAGCAGCGTCCGCCGTCTTGCCCACGGAGTTGTAGCTTCCGTCGGCGTTCATGTACGCGAAGCGCACGTCACCCGCGTAGATGCGGTACAGCGAGGGAGCGTTGACGGCATCCGCGTTGCTGCCGACGAAGAGGGGGACTTTGGCGAGCACGGGGTTCGAGTACGCGACGTCGACGGCGTCCCGCGCGAAAGGCACGTAGGTGACGACGCCCGAGGCGTTCTGGTCGGAGGCGCCGGGGCCGCCGGAGGAGCGGGCGAAGTCGATCTTGCCGGCGACGTCCGGGGTGGTGATCGTGGCGCTCGTGCCGTCGGAGAGGGCGATGCCCGACTTCGAGCCGAGGGCGCCGATGGCGACCAGCAGCTCGTCGCGGCCGGCACCGGAGCCGGAGACGCGCGGGATGGCGGTCGCGCCCTTGCGCGTGATGATCTGAGCGGCGCCCTGGTTGGCGTCGTAGGAGGCGATCTTGCCGGAGCCGATCGAGGTGGCGAGGCCGTTCACGACGTCCTGCGTGGTGTCGGACCCGAGGCCGACGAGGGTGCCGAACGAGCCGACGGGAGTGGGGTCCGCCATGGCGGGGACGGCGATGCCGCCGACGAGCAGGGCGGCGGCGCCGAGGGCGACTCCGGCCTTGCAGAAGGTGGTGACCTTCATGGTGGGTGGTCCTTTCGTGGTGGGCCCGCCCGAGTGCCTCATAGCGCTCGTGTTCGGGTCGATCATGAAGCTAGGAGATGTGGAGGGTGATGTGAGGAGTTTTTGTGTTAACAGTTGCCATACGGTCAGCGAGCAGTTGCCGACAACTCTCGAGGAGTTCTCATTAGCCGCCGAGCAGAGCGAGCCGTCTGCCCCAGCGCGCGAGCAACGGCCCGGCGATCAGGGCCGGCACGCCGAACCCGAGAGCCCCGACGAGCCCGAGGCGCCCACGCCCGAGCAGGGTGTCGGGAGTCGTCCCCGACGGCCCGGCCGCATCCGGATCCTGAGCCACCGCGACAGCGGTTCCCCCGGTATCGGTCGAGCTCTCATCGGCGACTGCCGCGGACGAGTCGCCGAGATCGGCGGTGCCCTGGGGGGTCTCGTCGACGGTTGCTGCCGGCTGCGAGCTCTCGCTCGTGGTTGGCGCGGCCGGCGCGGCGGTCGGCGGCGTGGCGGGCTTCGGGCACTCCGCGGTCACGGTAGCCGGAGTCGAGATCGCCTTCGCCGTGGCGACCGCCTGGGCGGTCAGCGTCGCACTCAGCGGCACGTAGCCCCGCGGCAGCTGCCCACGGTCGTCTCCTGACACCTGGCCCGCGCCCACCCCGTAGCGAATGAACTTCGCGTAGTCGCTCAGCTCGGCTGTCGATGCGGCACAGACATTGACCGCGGCATAGCTGAGCATCGTCAGCGGGTAGGCCCCCGGCGTCTTCGCTACGGCATCGGTCGCGACCACACCGGGCACGCTCGTGGTCTTCATCGCAGCCACGGCAGCCGTAACCGAGTCGCTTGTCGGCGCCAGAGCCTCGCCGTTCGCGTTCACGAGCTTCGCTGTCGACAGCCCGTAGCGCTCCGCCGACGCCGAGTCGGTGATCGAGAGCAGGAACCGGTGACCGGGCACCTGCGGACCGGTCGAGGTGTAGCCCTTCGGCTGACCGAACGGGTTCCAGGAATCCTTCTCGTTGGGGTCGGCGCGCAGGGTGCGATAGGCCCCCTCGTGCATGTCGTTCATGTACGGACGCATGTCGAGCGTGCCGTAGCCGGTCTCGTCCGGGTCGCCGCCCTTCGCGATGGTGAGGTCGGTCTTCGGAAACGAGTCGAGGGTCGCGTCGGTCGCCAGGTTCAGCTTCGAATACGAGGGGTTCATCTTCATGCCCCACGGGTCGGCCGAGCCCGAGAGGAAGGCCTTCGCGTCGGGGTCGGCGCGCAGCCAGCTCCACACCGCAGAGGAGGCGTCCGACGACCCGAGCGCGACCATGAGGCCGGCCGGCGAGTTAGCGCTCGTCGACTTCGTGAACGCGGGGTTCAGCTGCACGAATTCGGGATCCTGGATGATGCTCGCCGGATTCGCCTCCAGCGTGGCGTCACCCTTGCCGAGACCCGGGACGTCGATCGGATACGACTGCGTCAGCAGCTTGGCCACGAGCCGAGCGTTCAAAGTCAGATCGGTGGCCTGGAGCCCGTTGCGGTCGGCGGCCGGGGCGTCCGGATAGAGCCGATAGTCGATATCGAACGCGACGACGATCGAGCTCTGCGCCACCGGCGCGTAGCGGATGGTCGTTCCCGTCGTTGTGGCCGGATCGAGCGGGCCGTCGACGACGCCCAGCCGGGAGGCCCCCGTGATTGAACTCACGATCTGCCGGCGCGACTCGGCGTCGCCGATCTGCGAGTAGCCGTAGGTGGTGCCGAGGCGGCATAGCGCCGGCTGCCAAGAGGTGAGCGCTTCGAGCACGGGCTCCGAGCCGACGAGTCGCTGCTCCGGGTTGCCGATCGGGCAGGCCTGCGAGACCGGCTGGAATGCCAGCTTCACGACGACGCGGTTCTTCCATGCGGTCGTCGACAGGGGCGAGCCCGAGATGCGGCCGGACGCCGTCTCGGTCTGAGGGCTGCCGTCGAGGTTGTGCGTGCCGCGGGGCACGATCACGAGCCAGCACGCCCGCGGCGCTGTTCCGGTCGCGGTCTTCTGGTCGGCCCCGCAGCCGAGCTGGGGCGCGTCGAGGCTTGACTGGGTCTCGAACTGCACCTGGCCCGAGCCGTTCGCAGCGGTGCGGGCGGCGGTCACCTCGTTCGTCGTCGACGCGTCGTAGATCTTCGAGAGATCGCCCGTCGACTTCGCGAGCGTGCCGTCGACGCTCCGGAACGGCACCCGGTAGGCCTTGAGGTTCGGGTTCTCGAGCGGCGGGTCGAGCAGATAATCAGGATCCGCGGCATCGCCCCTCAGCACCGGGTCCATGGCGGGGTCGTCGCCCCGAACGAGGTCGCGCTTGGCGGTGTTCACGCCGAGCAGGCTGCTCAGCGCCGTCGAGGGCGCGCCCCACTCGCACTGCTCGGGCGAGGGTCCGGAGGCCTCGTGGCCCCAGCACTGCATCAGCTGCACGTAGTCGTTCGCGTACTCGCCCTGCGAGGTCTCGTGGCCGCCCTTCCAGGTCACCGTGACGGCCTGGTCGAGGAGGTTGGCCGTCTGGCTGACGGTGAACGAGAGGTCTTTGAACGAGTCGAGGTCGGGGTTGCCGCCCGCCTCGGTGGTGTTGTCGGTCTGCCCGAGCGCGGTCTGGGCCTCGACCCAGCTGACCGTCTTCGCCGAGTCGGAGCCCACCGGCACGGCGGTCGCGGCGGCGGGGATCGACGAGACGAAGAGGGCAGCGGAGGCCGTCACGACGACGACGCCGAAGGCCATGACGCCGTTGCCGACGCGGACGAGGGTGCGGTTTCTCATCGACGGCCTCGCTTCTTCGCCACGGCGATGCCGATGGCCGCGGGCACGAACACGAGTGCCAGGAGCGCCGCCACCGAGCCGATCATCAACCACTGTTTCGACCCGAAGCCCGTTCCGGCGTCACTCTCGACTGGGAGGGCGACCACGTTCGAGCAGACTCCCGAGTCGGCGTCGCACGAGACGAGGGTGCCCTGGCCAGCCGCTCCGGCGGAGGAGGCGCTGGCGGACCCCGATCCCGAGGCCGTGCCGTCGGATCCTGCGCCCGACGACCCGGAGCCCGATGACGAGCCAGACGACGAGGATCCCGCCGACGACGAGCCGGATCCTGCCTTCCCTGCCGTCGACTTGGTCGTACCCGATCCGCCGCTGGAGGCGTTTGCGCTGGTCGGCGTCGAGACCGCCTTAGCCCCGCCCGTGCCGACCGTGCACTGCGTGACGCCGATCTTGTCGCAGGCCGAGGGCTGCGGGGCGTTGTTGGCCAGGGTGTTCGTGCCGTCTTTGGAGAAGGTCGGGTTGTTGCAGTTCTTGACGTCGATCGCCTTCGAGACCGTGCCGGGAATCCGCTTGACCTGGCTGAGACCCGTCTTCACGAGGTTGATCGGCAGCGGCGAGTAGCCGAGCACCTCGGCCTGCTGCTGCCCCTCGCAGAGGAAGTAGTTCGCGAAGGTGCTGAGGCTCTTGCCCTTGTCTTTCGTGAAGCTGCGCGACGACGAGATCTCGGTGGGAATGATCATGTACGAGTACGACGACAGCGGATAGGCCCGGTGGTCCGGGTTGTTGTAGACACCGGTCAGGATCTGCGTGAGGTACTGCGCCGAACCCTTGTCCTGGTTGATCTTCGCTCCGAGCAGCCCGACGGCGACGTTGGAGGCGGTCGGCTCGACGTAGTAGCCCGACTTGTTCAAGATCTTGGCGACCGGGAAGCCGGTCTTGAGGGCGTACGAGTACTCGACGTAGGTGATCGTGCCGACGTTCGCCTTCTGGGCGACGTAGCCCGAGACACCCTGTGAGTTCGGCTGAGCGATGAAGCCCTTGCCGGGGATCGTCGGGTAGTTAGACGTCACACCGCACGGGGTGGGCCGCCCGGCCGCGGCACAGTAGCTGTTCCAATCGGAGGGGTGCTCCTGGCTCATCCAGGTGGAGAACTGCGCCGTCGAGCCGGAGCCGTCGGAGCGCACCACCGGCACGATGTTCCGCTTCGGCAGGTCGAGGCCCGGGTTGTCTTTCTTGATGGCCTTGTCGTTCCAGCTCGTGATCTTGCCGGTGAAGATCTTGGTGACGACGTCACCCGACAGCCGCAGGTTCGTCACCTGCTTGCCGCCCGACGTGAGGTTGTACATGAACGCCGTGCCGCCCGCGACGATCGGCATGTAGGCGTAGCCGACCGTCGGTGCCGAGTCGACGACGCCACCGTCTTTGATGCCGTAGGGGATCTCCGACACGGCGTAGTCGACGGTGCCGTTCTTGAACTGGTTGCGGCCGTCCGACGAGCCCGTGCTGGCGTAGTTCACCTTCAGGCCGTACTGCTGCACGTTCACCGCCCACTGCGCGATCGCGTTCGAGCTCCATGACGAGCCGGCGCCCGAGATGGCCTTGTAGGTATCGGCCTGGGCGGCCGACGGGGTCATCGCGAGCAGCGCGGCCGCGGCGACGACGCCGATCAGGAGGGCGGCGACGGAGCGCTTAGGAGAGATCACGGGTGGTGTCCTTCGAGGGGCGGGTGCTGCGGGGGCGGATACGGGCTGAGACGGGGAGCCGTGCGGTTGCGGCCCGGATCCTGAGCAGGAAGTCGCGGCGGCTCTCGCGACGCGCAACCGTCTCGCCGCCGATCAGACGGGCGATGACGAAGAGCACCAGCACGAGAAGCATCAGCACGATGGCCGTGCCGAAGCCACGGGCGATCATGGTCGGCTCGGGCGACTTGACGAACTCGAAGATCGCCAGCGGCAGAGAGAGCATCGGACCGTGGAGCGGGTCGAGATTGAGGCCCGCAGTGAAGCCCGAGGTGAGCAGGACGGGCGAGGTCTCGCCGATTCCGCGCGCCGTCGCGAGGATGATCGCCGTGATCAGCCCCGAGCGCGAGGTCGGAATCACCACCCGCCAGACGGTCTGCCACTGCCCCGCGCCGAGCCCCAGCGACGCCTCTTTGAGCGTCGCGGGCACGAGACGCAGCACGACGTCGGCCGAGCGGATCATGATCGGCAGCATCATGACGCTGATGGCGAGCGAGGCGGCGAAGCCCGACTTGTCGACGCCCAGGAAGAGGATCACGCTCGCGTAGATGAACAGGCCGGCCACGATCGACGGCAGCGCCGTCATAGCCTCGACGATGGTGCGCACGAACCGCGAGAACGGCCCGGGAATCTCGCCGAGGAAGAGCGCCGTCGTCACACCGAGCGGGATCGTGATGATCAGCGCGATGGTGATCTGAATCAAGGATCCGGCGACGGCGTGCAGCACACCACCCTGTGTCAGCGGATCGAGCGGCCCCGTCAGCGCCATGTCCTGGGTGAAGAAGTTGAGATGGGGAATCGCCTTCGCACCCCGCACGAAGCTGAATACGACGACGAAGACGAGAGTCGCTATGACGAGGAACGCGAGGCTGTGCACGACGGCCGCGATCAACCGGTCGCGAACCACGGCGGCACTCTCATCGATCGCGACGAGCAACGCGTAGAAGCCGAGGAACAGCACGTAGCCGACCACGACGAAGGCGATGCCGCCGGTGAGCGGGGCGATCCAGGAGAACAGCACGATCGTGACGCTGAGCGAGGCGACGGCCGCACCCGCCATTGCGAGCACGTCGCTGATGCGGACGCCGATGGTACGGCGCACCTCCGGCCGGGCGCGCTCGTCACGGCGCGACTCCCGAGAGGGCAGCTCGGTCTCCGGCTGGGTCGGTGCTTCGAGGAGGTCGGTCATCAGCTGCTCGCCCCCGATCGCGATCGGGCGACGACCGCCGACGCGGCGAAGTTGATGCACAGCGTCATCAAGAAGAGCGTGAGCCCGGCAGCCATGAGGGCCGAGGTGCCGAACGGGGTCGCCTCGCCATAGCGCAGCGCGATCAACGACGACACCGAGCTCGCGCCGGCCTGCAGAATGTGCGGCTGGATCACGAAGATCGGCGAGATGATCATGTAGACGGCGATGGTCTCGCCGAGCGCGCGGCCGAGCCCCAGCATGGTGCCGCCGATGATGCCGCCCCGGCCGAACGGCAGCACGACCGAGCGGATCATTCCCCACTTCGTCGAGCCGAGAGCGAGCGCCCCCTCCCGCTCCCCCAGCGGCGCCTGCAAGAAGACCTCGCGCATGATCGAGGTGATGATCGGCGTGATCATCAGAGCGACGACGATGCCCGCGATGAACGTCGACGACGTGTAGACGGTGGGGCTCGCCAGCGGATCCTTGAGGTCTGTTCCGTCGACCCGGAAGAGGGGGATCCAGCCGAAGTACTGCGAGATCCACTTCGACACGGGCGTGATCTGACCCTGCAAGAAGAAGAAGCCCCAGAGGCCGTAGACGACGCTCGGGATCGCGGCCATCAGGTCGACAAGGCCGATCAAGAAGCCCCGGACGCGGATGGGCGCGTACTCGGTGATGTAGAGCGCCGTGCCGAGAGCGAGCGGCACGGCGAAGAAGATCGCGACCAGCGCGATGAGGATCGTGCCGACCAGCACGGCGGCGATGCCGAACTTGCCGGCGTCGGGCTCCCAGGCCTGCTCGGTGAAGAAGCTGAACTTCGCGACGCCGATCGCCTGCGCGGCGCGGAAGGCGAGGAACAGGCCGACGAGCGACATGATCGCGAGCACGGTGACACCGCCGGCATGGGCGGCGAGCCGGAACCGGAGGTCAGCGGGGTCGCGCACGACGCTCAGGAGGCGGGGGGAATCGGTTGACACGGTGTCCTTCGAGGTGCGGTGCCGCCGGCGAGGCCGGGACGGCGGTGGGTCGTCCCGGGCTCATTCGCTCCGCTGCCGGGGCGTCCTCCCGGGGACGCCTAAACCTGGCAGTTCGATAAGGATCCGATGGGGATCAACTGATGACGACGGCCCGTCCCGATGGTGAACAGTCGGTGTTTTGGGGGACCAACGGCGCTATTGCGGGGTACGTCGCGTGCCGAGAGGCACGCGCCCGGCTCGCCGCAGGCCCGCGCGGTGAAAGCTAATTTGAGCGTCAATCGATTTAGGCTCTAGGCATGGAACACCGGCGCAACCCGTACTCGACCGTGCTCATGGTCTTCGCCCTTCTCGGCTTGGTCGGAGGTGGCGCGCTGCTGGTCATCGCCGGGCTTGCGAGCACCGACAACGTCGCGGCCCAGCTCCTTCTCAGCTCGATTGGCCTCGTGTCGCTGGGTATCGGGGCACTCTTCTTCATTCTCTGGCTGGCGGTCAGCGCCATCGCGTGGGCCATCTTCGCGGCGGCCACTCGCCTCTAGGCGACCGGGCGCGCTAGACCCTCGGGTTCGGCGTCCGCGGCGGTCCTAGGCCCGTCGCCGTGGCCGACTGCGAGGGTTTGTGCCGGATCCTTGCTCGCAATCCGGCTGCGGCGCCCGGGCCTTCACCCTACGAATTCGGGCAAATGGGCCGCCTTCGAGCCGCCAAGCCCGGTTTTCGCATGCTGAGGGCCCGCGTCTCTGGCGGGGCCCAGCGCATCCCCGCCTCCCGCGTCTCCGCGGCGAGCGAAGCGATGCCGCAGCGGCGAGAGCCGCCAGACAAGCACGAAACACCGACATCGGGAAGCGCCCCGAAGGGGCTGCGAACACGGCACAGGGAGGTGAGCCGCCTGTCGGAATCGAACCGACGACCTTCTCATTACGAGTGAGACGCTCTACCGACTGAGCTAAGGCGGCGTGGTTTCGGGGGTTAGCCCGAACGCACAGTCAGATACATTACCCGATCGCGGGGCTCTGCCGTGACCACAGGGTGCCGAGGGCCTGGAAGCTCGCGTCGAGTTGCGCGCGGAGGCTCTTTTCGGGGTTGTCGTCGCGCGCCGGGGTGACTGCGGGGTCGATCCAGGCGGTCCAGGCGTGGCGGAGGGTCGCCATGACGACGAGGGAGGCGAGGCCCGCTTCTGCCCGGAGCGCCGCAGGGTCGGCGGCGAGGCTCGGGTCGTCGACGGCAAAGCGGCGTTCGAGGAGGTCGAGCAGCTGCGCTTCGAATTCGTGCAACCCGGCACTGCGCCGTGCGAAGAGCTCGGGGTGGTCGCGGAGCACGGCTCGGCGCCAGTGCACGAGCTCGCGGTCGGTGACGAGCACCTCCATGGCGCGCTCGACGAGGTCGACGAGGTCGGCCAGCAGGCGGTCGCGCCCTCCCCCGGCGACGAAGTGGTCGATCTCGGGGCCGTCGGGGATGTGCGGCGGGTCGCCGACGACCGCTTCTTCTTTCGAGGGGAAGTAGTTGAAGAAGGTGCGCGGCGACACGTCGGCCTCCCGACCGATCATGTCGACGGTGACGGCGTCGTAGCCGTTGTCGCGGACGAGTCGCAGCACTGCGACCTGGATGGCTCGACGTGTCGCGAGTCGTTTGCGTTCGCGGAGTCCGGGTTGTGCTTCGGGCATGTGCCTATCTTTGCTTACCGGACAGCGTGGCGGCTGACAGCGATCAGCATGGCCTCGAGCACGAGGGCCGGCGACACGTTGCGGTCGACCCGGGTGCGGGCCGTACTGATCGCATCGAGCACCTTGAGGGTGGTCGCCGGGGTCGAGGCTCCGGCGGCGCTTTCGAGGGCCGGGCGGATGCTGTCGTTGATCGGCTCCCCCGCGGCTCCGAGTTGCAGAAGCAGCACGTCGCGGTAGAGCGAGAGCAAATCGACGAGGATCCGGTCGAGCCCGTCGTGCAGCCCCCGTTTTGCGCGACGCTTCTGGTCGTCTTCCATCGCCCGCAGCTGTGCGCGCAGTGCTGGCGGCACTGTGCCGCCCTCGGCGACGCCGAGCGATCGGAGTGCCGCTTTGCGTTCTTCTTCGTCGTGTTCGGCCGTGAACGACTTCGCGTCTTCGCCGGCAACCGCGAGAAGGGTCGCCGCGGCGATCACGGCGTCGGAGGTCGACCGGATCGAGAGGGCTGTCTCGAGGGTCTGGCGGCGACGGGCACGCGCTTCAGGATCCGTGGCCAGACGCCGCGCCATCCCGATGTGGCTCTGGGCCTCCCGAGCGGCCACGACCGCCGTCTCGGGGTCGACGCCGTCTCGGTCGCGAAGCAGCGCCGCCACGTCGTCGATGGACGGCACGCGCAGTCCGAGGCTCCGGACCCGTGACCGGATGGTCGGCAGCAGGTCGGCCTCGCTCGGGGCGCAGAGGATCCACACGGTCGACACGGGTGGCTCTTCGAGGGCTTTGAGCAGCACGTTCGACGAATGCTCGCTCATGCGGTCGGCGTCTTCGACGACGACTACGCGGTAGCGGCCGACGCTCGGCGAGTAGTACGACGCTTTGACGAGTTCGCGCACCTGGTCGATGGTGATGATGACGAGCTCGGTGGCGAGCACGGCCAGGTCGGGGTGCGAGCGAGCCTGCACCTGCCGCAGAGTCGCGTCTTCTTCGTCGGGGCCTCGGGAGAGAAGCGCCGCCGCGAACGCGTAGGCGAGGTTGGAGCGGCCGGATCCTGGGGGGCCCGTGATCAGCCAGGAGTGCGCCATGGCCCGGTTGCCCGGATCGTGGCTGGCTGCGGCCTGCAGCGTGCGGATGGCCTCGTTTTGGCCGGTGAGGTTGCTCCAGACGCCCATGTCAGCCGAGAAGCTCTCTGACCCGGTCGCCGATGGCGCGGGCGATGTCGGCGCGGTCGCGGGAGGCGTCGAGCACGAGGAAGCGGTCGGGTTCGGCCGCGGCGAGGTCGAGGAAGGCGTGGCGGACTCGCGCGTGGAAGTCGGCGGCCTCCGCCTCGAGCCGGTCGTATTCGGTGCGCGACGAGTCGAGGCGCGACCTGCTCGCGGTCTCGTCGAGGTCGAGCAGCACGGTGAGGTCGGGCAGGAGCCCCTCGACGGCCCACAGCGACAGGTCACGGACCTCCTCGGCTCCGAGCACGCGGCCGGCCCCCTGGTAGGCGACGGAGGAGTCGAGGTACCGGTCTTGGAGCACGACCTCGCCGCGCTCGAGGGCCGGCCGGACGACGGTGGCCACGTGGTGAGCGCGATCGGCGGCGTAGAGGAGGGCTTCGGCGCGCGGCGCGATGTGGCCGCGGCGGTGGAGCACCATCGAGCGGATCTCACCGCCGAGGTCGGTGCCGCCGGGTTCGCGGGTGCGGACGACGGTGTGCCCGGCCTCGGTGAGAGACGCCTCGAGGAGGGCGGCCTGGGTCGATTTGCCGACCCCGTCGCCCCCCTCCAGCGTGATGAAGAGACCCGCCACTACTCAGACTCGGTGGTCTTCGCCGCCGCCGGCTTTTTCGCCGCGGCGGTTTTAGCAGCCGTCGTCTTCGCGGCCGTCGTCTTGGCAGCGGTCGTCTTCGCGGCCGTCGTTTTGGCAGCCGTCGTCTTCGCGGCCGGCTTCTTGGCTGCGGGCTTCTTCGCCGCGGGCTTCTTGGCGGGTGCCTTCTTCGCCGGGGCCTTCTTGACCGCGGGCCCCTTGGCGCGCTTGTCGGCGATCAGCTGAACGGCGCGATCGAAGTCGACCTCTTCGACGGTCTCGCCGCGCGGGATCGTCGCATTGGTCTCACCGTCCGTGACGTAGGCACCGAAGCGACCGTCTTTGATCTTGATCGCCTTGCCGCTCACCGGGTCGGGTGCCTCGAACTCCTTCAGGGCGCTGGAGGCACGCTTCGCTCCGTATTTCGGCTGCGCGTAGAGCTCGAGCGCACCCGCGAGGTCGATGTCGAAGATCTGGTCTTCGCTCGTGAGCGACCGGGTGTCGGTGCCCTTCTTGAGGTAGGGGCCGTAGCGGCCGTTCTGGGCCTGGATCTCGTCGCCTGACTCCGGGTCGAGACCCACGGTGCGAGGCAGGTCGAGCAGGCGCAGGGCGGTTGCGAGGTCGATCGAGTCGACGTCCATCGACTTGAACAGCGAGGCGGTCCGCTCCTTCGGCAGGGCGGCCTTCTTCGGCGTCTTCTTGGCGGGCGCCTTCTTGGCCGGGGCCTTCGCCGTGGTCGCACCGGCGGCAGCAGCCGTCTCGGTGGCAGCGGCGGTCGCGGAAGTGTCGGTCTCGGGTGCGCTCTCGAGCACCTCGCCGGTGGCCGCGTCGACGGCGGGCTCCGCCTCGGGCACCTCGGGGGTGCGCTCGGTCACGTAGGGGCCGAAGCGGCCGTCTTTCGCCAGCACCTCTTTGCCCGTCTCGGGGTTGAGGCCGAGCACCCGGTCGCCGACGACGGGAGCGTCGATGAGCTCGCGGGCACGCTGCGGTGTCAGCTCGTCGGGAGCGAGGTCTTCGGGCACGTTGACGCGACGCGGGGTCTCGGGGTCGTCGCTCGGAGTCTCGAGGTAGGGCCCGTAGCGACCGATGCGCAACGTCAACCCTTCGCCGAGAGCGATCGAGTTGATCTCACGCGCGTCGATCTCGCCGAGGTTGTCGATCACCTTGCGGAGGCCGCGGTGCGACTCGTTGCCGAAGTAGAACCCGTTGAGCCAGTCGACGCGGTCGGCCTCTCCGCCGGCGATGAGGTCGAGGTCGTCTTCCATGCCCGCGGTGAAGTCGTACTCGACGAGGTCGCCGAAGTACTCCTCGAGTAACCTGACCACGGAGAAGGCGATCCAGTTCGGAACGAGTGCGGTGCCCCGGGGAGTCACGTAACCACGGTCGACGATGGTCGACATGATGGCCGCGTAGGTCGAGGGGCGCCCGATACCGAGCTCTTCGAGCGTCTTGACAAGGCTCGCCTCGGTGTAGCGCGGGGGTGCCGATGTGTCGTGACCCTTGGCTTCGACGTCGTCGATCGAGAGCTTCTGGCCCTCTTTGAGCACGGGGAGCTTGGCGTCGTCTTTCGAGGCGTCAGTGGAGTGACGGTCTTCGTCTCGCCCCTCCTCGTAGGCCGCGAGGAAGCCGCGGAACGTGATGACGGTGCCGGTCGCGACGAACTCGGCGATCGTGCCCTTCGGGCCGGAGCTGGCGATGCCGGTGACGGGCGCCTCGGTCGTCGCGGCGACCACCACGGAGGCGGTGGAGCCCTTCGCGTCGGCCATCTGCGAGGCGACGGTGCGCTTCCAGATCAGGTCGTAGAGCTTCCAGTCGTTGCCGCGGAGGGTGCCCTCGAGCTGCTGCGGCGTCTTAAAGGTGTCTCCCGAGGGGCGGATGGCCTCGTGGGCCTCCTGCGCGTTCTTGCTCTTGCCTGTGTAGAGGCGCGGCTTCTCGGGGATCGTGTCGGCCCCGTAGAGAGAGGAGGCCTGGTTGCGTGCCGCAGTGATCGCCTGCTGCGAGAGCGACGGCGAGTCGGTTCGCATGTAGGTGATGTAGCCGTTCTCGTAGAGAGACTGCGCCACGCTCATGGTTTGGCGGGCCGAGAAGCGGAGCTTACGGGCGGCCTCCTGCTGCAGGGTCGAAGTCGTGAACGGGGCGGCGGGGCGACGCGTGTACGGCTTCGCCTCAACCGACCGGACGACCACGTCGACGCCGGGAGCGTAGAGGGCTGCGGCGAGCGCCTGGGCTGCGTCAGCGTCAAGGGCGACCGCGTCGCCCTTGAGGTTTCCGCGGTCGTCGTAGTCGCGGCCGCTGGCGATCCGGCTGCCGTCGACCCGCACCAGGCGGGCCGGGAACGGCGAGCGCTCTTCGGTGGGGCTGAAGATGCCGGAGAGATCCCAGTAGCTGGCCGAGACGAACGCGAGGCGTTCGCGCTCGCGGTCGACGACGAGACGGGTAGCGGCCGACTGCACACGACCGGCGGAAAGACCCGGCCCGACCTTGCGCCAGAGAACGGGCGAGACCTCGTAGCCGTAGAGACGGTCGAGAATGCGGCGCGTCTCCTGGGCGTCGACGAGAGCCGTGTCGAGCTCACGGGTGTTCTCCTGGGCCTTCTGGATCGCGTCTTTGGTGATCTCGTGGAAGACCATGCGCTTGACGGGGACCTTGGGCTTTAGCTCTTGCAACAGGTGCCACGCGATGGCCTCGCCCTCGCGGTCCTCATCAGTGGCGAGGTAGAGCTCGTCGGCGCCCTTGAGCGCGCGTTTGAGGTCGGCGACCGTCTTCTTCTTCGCGTCGGAGACCACGTAGTAGGGCTCGAAGCCGTTCTCGACGTCGACGGAGAACTTGCCGAGCGAGCCCTTCTTCTTGTCGGCGGGGAGGTTCTTGGGCTCGACGAGGTCGCGGATGTGGCCGACGGAGGCCAGCACTTCGTAGTCGCTGCCCAAATACTGACCGATCGTCTTGGCCTTCGCGGGCGACTCGACGATTACCAGTTTCTTCGTGCCTGGCACGGGACTCCTTGAATGGTGGAACAGAAGGACTGCCTGCAAACGGTGCAGACGGCTTGGAGACGCGGTGTCGGCCTGGTTGGGCCCACGTCGTTCGCGATGCGCGACGGCCTCGTCGCCTGCCGATCCGAGAGATCGAGCGAGTCGCCGCATCCGACAGCCACACCATACACACCTACTGCCGGGGTCTTGCTCCTCATTTCTTGGAGCCGACCGTGGGCGCGCCGAGAGAACCGGGTGGCTGACCGGCCGTCGCGACCGCGGCGAGAGGCACCAGCCCCACCCCGCGCGACACGCGGACGGTGACCGTGTCGCCCTCCACCCGACAGGCATCGAGCCCGGCCGCCTGAGCCTCCGCGAGCGCCGAAGCGGCGTCGCACGGCGGCCCAGCGCGAAGGCCCACGGCAGCGTCGGCAGCCGCGAGGGCGGCCGAGTCGGCGGTCGCCGCGAGGGCGTGTCGCGCCACGAGCAAAGCGCCTGAGGCCACCACCCCCTGCACGAGGAGGGTCGCCGCGGCGATCGCCCCCGCGAGCACGACCGAGACGCTGCCGCGCGCGTCGGCCCACCCCGAGAACGAGCACTGCATATAAGCGGAACGAACCGGGCGCGCCGCGACCTTCGCGAGCGGCACGGCGCTAGAGCCCGCCACCGGGAGCGCAGCTTCGCGCCGAGAGGTCGAGGCCACTCGTCAACCAGCCGAGCGCGACGGTGCGGCCGAGCCGAACGCAGACGGGATCGTCGCCCGCGACCTCGACCCGTGACCCGGGCACGAGCCGTTGGGCGAGGGCACCCGGGTCGTCACCACGACCGGCTGCGCGGGCCGCGGCGCCCGCCGCATCGGCGAGCCTCATCGACTCTCCCGCGGCGCCGACCGCCGCCACGGCGACGCCGATCATCACTGCGACGGCCGGCGCCACGAGCGCGAATTCGATCGTCGCGCTCACGCGACCGTCAGCGCTTTCTGCACGAGGTCGGTCAGCATGGCCTGCACCTGGCCCGAGCGCACGATCGATACGAGCACGCCCGCGAACGCGACACCCGCCATCCCGCCCCGTCTTGGGCTTTCCCGCGTTCGACTTCCGGCTCGCCGCCTAGACCGACTTCCTCGTCGGCTTCCGCTGGCGAGGCCACCGCCCAACAGGGCAACCACGATAGGAACCAAAATGACCTCTCTCGCAGATGCATTCCGCCGCTTCAAGACCGCCGAACGCGCCGCGGTCGAATACAACAACGCCGACCTGACGCCTCAGGCCCTCCAGCAGGAGCGGGCCCGCCGCCTCACTGCGGCCCGAAAGGAACTCCAGAAGGTGAGCCCCGCGGAGTCGGGCCAGGGGTCGGACGAGGCCGAGGCGAAACGCCAGGAAGCGCTGGCTGGGCTCGTCCCCACCAACGCTGACACCGTGGCTACGGTCGGCAATGAGTGGGCGAAGGTCGAGGCGCTGCTCCGCTCAGGGCGGGGCATCGGCCAGCTAGTCGAGAACGCCACGCCCCTGCGGATCGCGGCCATCATGGACCGCTACCCGACGTACCTGATCGACAAAGGTAACGACGACCCCGCGGCAGTGGTGGCAGAAGTTACCGACCTGGCCATGTCGCGCCTGGCCGATCTCGGCAACCCGTCCGCCGTCGCCGCCGCAGAGCTCGACAAGTCGGCCACGTACAACTCCGCCTGGCGTGGGGTGATCGCGGAGACCACCGAGCCTTTCCCCAACCCCAGCGTCAACACTCTGACGGCGCTGTACAGCGCGTCGCGGGACGACCACGAGACAGTGCAGTCCGGCCTGGCCTTCGACGCGCAGTTCGAGAGCGCCCGCAAGCATGTGGACGCTTCCCGTGTCTTTGGTGACCGCTGATGCCTCTGGATGCCGCCAAGCGACAGAACATTGTCGACCTCGTTCGGCAGGAACGCGGGCGCAACGAGATTGCCCGAGTAGTAGGTGTGTCCCCGACCACGGTCAGCCGTGTGGCGGCGTCCGAGAACTTGGGGTTCGACCGGACGTCCACTGCGCGGGCGGCGGAGGTATCTTCCGTGGATGCAAAAAGTCGTCGCCGCGCTCTAGGCGCACGGATGCTCGCGGACATTGAGGAGGCCCGCCTGCGCTTGGTCCGAGAGTTGAATCCGCGTGGGTTCCAGGCGGCGGCGCAAGGCCTCGACGCCCTGGTGCGGTCTTACGTGAACCTGGCAAGGGTAGATGGCCCGGACACGACGCCGATTGACGAGGCCAAGTCGATCATGGGTTCGATGATGCAGATGGCGCAGGCCATGAGCCTGCAACGGCAAGAGGGCGAACTCGAACTGGCGCAAGCCGACTTCGATCGCCGCAAGGCCGAGCATGAGGCGCAGACCACCCGCGAGTTCAACGACGGCTCCCCAGACGGTCCGCGTCTGGCCTCAAGTGGGCCGGTGGCGGGTAACTCCTAATCGTCTTTCGAGCGCCGGAATACTTCCAAGTTCCGGCGCTCCCGCGTACCCAAGCTCACAACTTGCCGGCGATGCGCGCTTCCTCGGTCAGCCAAGTGACAAACGCGGAGCAGATGACAAGCACGTATTTGGCGAAGGCCTGGTCGACCTTGGCGATGGTGTCCTTGCCGTGACGAACTCCACCAGCGTCGGACGTGTATCCGTAGAAACCCTTCCAGGCATTCACGAGTGCCCCATGAGTCTCGATTCCCTGAATGGATAGCTTTGGAAGAGCTTCTCCCAACGTCTTACCCCCGGCGATGCTGCGCGCAAGTGACTCGACGGCTGTGATCGATTCTTTGACCGAGTTTCGGTAGTCCGGGTTGTCGCGGTCGGAGAGCAATCCCAACGCAGTCTTCAGATGCTCCCGCGCCACGGCTGGAGCTGTTCCCTCAAGAGCTTCAGCGACTGCCCCAACCTCGACCTCGCTGTCGAAAGGAACGAACTGCGCGTCCATAACGCGGTAGCCGACCATATTCGATTCCAGACGCGCGTTGACGGCGTCGCGGACCCATTCGAAGAGCTCCGAAGACTGGTAACTATCCTCGTCGGGTTCGAGGTAGAAGAGAAAATCTTCGAGCATGTTCATAGCCTCAATGAAAGTGCCATCGAGAACCCGCGACTTAATGTGGTCCCAGACTCTATAAGTGGACGGCTGTTCATCGTGAGGGAGGTGAAAATGAAAGAGCCAGAGTCGGGTGTGAAGGAGAATCTCGGCGGTTTCGCCATAACGTTCGGCGTAATTCTCCCTGACAATGCTGATCGCATTCCAAAGATCAATTCGAGTCGTCTTGTCGAGTTCGGTCCGCTGCACCAGAGTGCGAGGCGTTGTGAAGCCCATGCGATCAGAAAATGTTGGCACGACTCAACAATATCGGTGTGATGCGTCCGGTTGTGGCGCTCTAAGCTCGCCGCGTGAAGGTATTTCTTAGCTGGTCGAAAAACACCAGTAAAGCGATTGCAACCGAGTTCTCGACGTGGCTGCCGATGGTCATTCAAGAGTGCTCCGACCCGTTCCTATCTTCGAACACGGATAAGGGAGACCCTTGGTTCTCCACCATCGATGAAGCGCTAAAGACGGCCAAGGTGGGCCTCGTATTCATAACGGCCGAGAATCAGAACGAGCCATGGCTGAATTTTGAAAGTGGCGCTCTCATCACCCGTCTCGGTGATAGGCGGCTGTGCCCCGTCCTTGTCGGCCTGTCTAAATCGGACTACGCAGGACCGATGAAAAACCTCCAGCTGACGGACCTGTCGGATAAAGACGACATGATGGCCTTATTGACGACAATCAATTCTGAATGTGATCGCCCGTTGGGTGAGTCTGTACTTAGGGCGACGTTCGACCGTGAGTGGCCAGATTTAGACGCGGCCGTTATCAAGGCGCGTGAGGAAGATACGAGCGGGATGACGACGCCACCTCGTGGTCTCGACGAGAAGGTCGACGAAGTGCTGGAAATCGTCCGGACGCTGGGCTCCCGCTCGAAGTCCGAGCCGGTCCCCGCGGCTACGTCGTCCTCTAGTCATGAAGCCGCAAAGCGATTCATACAAGAGGTTTCGAAACGCGACAGGGACCGTCAGGCGAGTTGGGTGGCGGCTCTTCGATTGCTTTCGGGCCGAAACAACAAGGAGGCCCGGCTTGAGTGGTTACGGGAAGAGTTTGGTGGCGATTATGCGACCGCCAATTACGACGAAACAAAGCAAGGTCTTGTTACGGACGTTCGACTTAGCAAACAGGGCGTTGTTGTGGTGGGGGTCGCACAAGCAGAGAGCGACGAGCTCATGTGGATTTCACTAAGACGAGTGGACATCACGCCCTTCTAACGGCTCGATTTCCCGGGGGACCGAAATTCCCGCCCGAAACTTCGCCCTGAGCCGAGGCCTAAGAGCCGAGCGTGGGGCGGCGCTCCAGGACGGCAGCGTTGCTACGCTACGGAAACTGAACACTTGAGGGGAAGCTGTTGTCGTCACTACGCGAAGGCGCGCACGAGAAAGGGCGCGTTGGTGTTTTTAAAACCAAGCGCTGGCTCGAAAGCACCACCCATATCGAGTTGTCGTTCGATGCTTATAACTACACGACGGTTTGCACTCTTGATCTTCTCGATGGAATCAAGACCTACGACCTGATGGGCAAGTTTCTTGCTTCTAAGGAGCCTCTGTACGTGGAGGTAAAGACGTATGACAGTGTCGGTGGTGGCCAGCCCGCTGAATTCTGGGAGTTCCTCGCTCACGCGTACAGCGCAACCGTGAAGGCTCAGGCCAAGGGTCTGGGCGACCCGAAATACAACTTTATGTGGGTGACGACGCATCCGTTCGAGCAGACCGCATGGATCAAGCTCGCAACTCGCGAACGTCTCAAGGAAGCCGTCGAAAAATTTCCCCGTTGGTTTACAGACCACACGCTCGACGAAGAGACCCTAACTCGTGTTGCCGCGCGGCTTTGGGTTCTCGTCGTGAATACGCGACAGCACGAACTGAATTTGACTCAGGCGGAACTAGACAAAGTCCACGGAGTTCTCGGACGTAGGGGTGGAGAATGAGCGATATTCGCGACACGGTTTCGGCCATAAATTCAGCGATGTCTGCCAACAGGCCGGAGGACGTCATCACAGGCGTCAAAACTGCTGTGGCAGACCAGCTCTCGGACTTGGACCGAGACTCTGAAATTGTCTTCACTGAGTACTTCAACCATTCCTACGTTCCTGACATGGTCATCCGATGGCGAGAACAGGGCAAGAAGAAGGAGCGTCGGGTTTATCTCCGGACATCCCTCACGGAGATGGTTCTGGGCGACGAGCCGGACGCCTTGGCGGGTCTCGAACCCGTCTTACTGGGCCTTCGAAAGGAGGAGACTCCGGCGGTCGTGGAGGAAGCTCGCGACGTGTTCAGCAGCTCGCCAAGGGCATTCGTTACTGAAATCGGCGCATTCGCCGACCTCGGAGTCCAGAAGCGTCTCAACACCAGTAGCCGCCAGACCTCCTCGGGTCGCACATCAAGCCCGCTATTGGAGCTTGTGAGCAGCAGCTTGCTTCGCGGCGGCAAGGGAGTGTTGACCGAGTCGGATTCTCAAGCTCTCGTACTTTCAGGTAACAACTCTGACGAGTCGCAAGAAAGTCTCGACGAGTTCCAGAGCACCATCGATTCCCTCTTCCTCGCTCCCGCCGCTTCTCGTCTCCATGATGCGGTCCGTCTTATTCGCTTAGGTCTTAGCGGCAACCTTGTCGAGCTACCAGCGCTGGAAGAGACGCGCGGTCTGTCGAATAGTGAGCTTCGCGTTCTATTGCCGTTCCTACTGCAGGACGAACGCATAACCACCGACGAGCGGTATTGGGCAGCCGTTGGGGCCCTGATGGACCTCAAACGACTCGAAGAAATTGCAGACGGCCTCGTCGGGCTAGACCTCACACCGCTGGTGGCAGCTAATGCACGATCATGGAAGGCTGCGCGATCGCAGGTCGTTGCCAGAGTTCCCGAGGCAGAAGTTGAAGTTGCCGCGCCCACACCTCCTGTCGAAGTGCCCGTCAACATCGAGGGCGTTTCCCGAACCTTCACTATTCAGGCCGTTGACGCACCGTCCCGAAGTTCAAGTTCATCGGATGAGCCAGTTGTCAATGCAGAAGGCTGGCATATCCGAGCTCAGCGCCTCGCTGCCCACGCAGGCGAATGGACGCTCTTCGTGACTGCAGACCAACGTCGTTTGAAGGGCCGTGACTCCGAGGGTTCGGGCCGCTGGGACACTCTCAAACCCATGCTGGAGTCGTTCGTCGTCCAGTCAGTCGAGCTTCGCGGCCTGTCCCGCTCAGTTAGTGTCCAGGGTGAGTCTTCGAACAACGTGTTTCAAGACGTTGCGCGAATTAGAGACACAATCCAGGACGATTTCCATGTGCCTCACGCGTCGATACGGCTGGTCGAAGATGAGGAGGATGCCAGCGCCAAGGTCGATTTTGGCGCTATGACGGTGTCGAGTTCGTCTGCGCCTCTAGACACGGTTGTCCGAGCGGCTGGCCTTCTGGCGCATGCAGCGCCGATTTTGGAAGAGCGGATGGATGAACTCCTTCGAGGGACCGAGCGCTGATATTGAGCCGCGATCCTCGACGGGGGACCTTCCCCTTGCCGGACCGTCAATGTTGAATGGTGCTCATGGATTATTCAGTAAAGGGCCACAACGGCCAGATCACATTCGACGGCGAGACCGTCGCCATCACTCGCGAAGGATTCTTCGGCAGGATCGGACAGGGACGCTCGACCAAGAGTTTGCCGATTCGCTCCATCGGGGCGGTGCAGTTCAAGCCTGCTAGTGCACTGGTTAACGGCTACTTACAGTTCAGTGTTCAGGGCGAGGTCTCGCAACGGAATAACCAGTTGGGGTCACGCGTAACCGGCGCTGCGGCCGACGAGAACTCGGTGATCTTTACAAAGAAGCAGCAGGCCGAGTTCCAAGAATTGGCCGACGCTTTGACCGATGCCGTCCGCACGGCACACCAGCCTCAGACGGTAGCGGCTGCGCCCGACCTTGCAGATCAGCTGCAGAAGCTAGCTGGTCTGCGCGATTCCGGCATCCTGACTCCTCAGGAGTTCGACGCGAAGAAAGCCGACATCCTCGCTCGCATGTGACTTGCTAGACGCCCTCCGGATCGAAGTCCGGAAGGGCCTCTAGAGATTTCGCTCCATGACTAGCAGCGCCCCTTATTCGCTGGAGCCCTTCGGCGTTTGTTGAGTCGACGCTTAGATCGATCGGGATGTTGGTCAGCATCGAATAAGCCGCTCTGCGGAGCGGCTCGTAAGCACTGCCGAGAGCAGTGATCATTTCGACAGCCACGATCTGCTCAGTTGTTCCCGCCCCATCCCGCCCATCAGCAGGTCTGCCGTGTGCTGTGGCCGCAAGCTTCGAGAGGAGATTGCTATTTTCTGTCAATCGCTGTTGGTCCAAGATGGCGAGGCGATTCCGCTCCACCTTGTTGCCATTCAACATATTGAATAAACCTGTGATCACCGCGCTCAGAACGGCGGCAACTGCCGTGCTTCCCAAAACTAGAGCGATTATCTGACCAAGACTCATACGAGAAGGCTCGCACAAACGGCCCGAGGCTATTTGCAGGGATCGCGTCGGCGCTCGCTGGGGTCTCGCGCAATCTGCGAGGGCGAGAAGCCCCACGGAGGGCCGCCGTGCCCTGTCCGGTTGTCCGTTGTCGATAGAGTCTCAACATGGACTGGGGAATTTTCTGGGCAATAGTTGGGGCCAGCGTCACCGCGGTCGGCGTTGTGGTTGCCGTGGTGATCTTTAGGCGGCAGACACCCAAGCGATCCTTGGCCTACTTCGGAAAGTCAGGCCGACTCGTCGCCATCCGTTCAGATTCATTCAAGGTTCTTTACAGGGATGTGGCGGTTGCAGAACCGTTCCTGACGATCGGGACCGTAGAGTCCCGGAGTCGCGCAGACATTGGCTCCGCGTCTTTCGACGGAGGAATGCCGGTCAGTTTTGACTTCGCCGCGGACGTGCTTGAAGGTTCCTTCCAAGTGACGGGCAAGCTTTCGGCCCTGCCGACTGCGCGGGGCTTTCAGATCCTGCCGCAGAAGATCGCGAGAGGTGCTTCGGCCGAATTCTCTTTCGTTACAGATGGCCGACCAGGAAGGGCCAGCGTTACCAATAGCCTTCTCGACATTGCTGTCCAGCGCGTGGTCCCAGGGGCTAGATCGAAAAGTCTCGAACGCTTACCCAGAGTCGCCGCGATAGCCGCGACAGTTGTCGCGCTGGCCGTCTCGCTCTCCCAACTCATCCGCTCCTAGCCCGAGCGAGTCGAGGCAGGGCGAAGGCACTGTCGGTGGTTCCGGCCAATGTGTCCACATGGGTGTGCAGAACAGTGGTGAAACCGTTGACAGGATCCTGAGGCGACCGGCGCAATCGCACCCGTACGCGCACGGCAGCTTCGGCTTTTGGCTGATCGAGCAGAAACCCGCCCCACCTCTCGGCTGGGTCCTGGCCCGCTCGGATAACGGCGTTTGGGTGCTCGATGCTTACGCCCACTGCAGGGATGCGGCGGGGAAGCGCCCATGGCTTCGAACTTTCGGGACTCTCAACTCGGCGGTGGCGTGGATGTTGCAGCATGAGGGCGACATCCGAGCATTGATGAAGCGCTCTGACCCGGAGCCTGACTGACGGCGGCAATTGTGCGGCAGAGTCACGCATGCTTGGCTGGAACTTGCCCACTGGCGTGGTGCAAGGGTTCCAATCCACCCTCAGCCCCTGGTCTTCGGATCGGGGGCTGAGGTGTATCGGGAATTGTGCCGCGGAATCACGCCGTGATTCCCTGGGAGTGGGTCTCCCGGCTCATGTTGTGAATGTTGAGTTCGACCCCCGTCTACCGCTCTGGTGTCGGGGGTCGAGCGTTGTCCAGGGCGTCGCATGACGAACTTGTGCGAGTAGTCCCTGGCGTGGTTTCCTGGTGGAACAACATCACAACGGTTCTACGTCACGTCTGAGAACCGGCCACAGCCTGGGTACGACCCTGAGCCATCTGAAACGGAGGTGGCGGGCGACGCAACACAAAGTCAGTGGTCCGGCAGACACCAGAGCCTACAAAAGCACTCGTCTTGCGAACGTGACTGTAAGCGCAGGGGTTGTCAGCCCGCGCCGAGAGAGAAACAGCGAGTGGTCTCTGAGGGACCACCATGCCTTTCGCTGGCTCAACTGACAACGCAATCCCAGACGACCAATTCGAACGCCTGTTGGCGTTGCTGTTCTCGGCAGACGACGCCCCGTCGGCACGCCGATGACGCGCCTTCTTCCGGAGCAGATGCAAGACGGAGGGGCATCGCTCGCTCCCTTCCTGCGCCGCGCCCTGCCCCTGCTCGACGGCGGTTATCACGTCTTCCCCCTCGCCCCAGGCACGAAAGTACCGATCAAGGGTTCGGCAGGTCTCAAAGAAGCCACGACCGACGAGGCTCAAGTTCGGGCGTGGGCTGACCGGTACCCCAACGCCAACGTGGGCGTGGCAACCGGCCACGGGCTCATCGTGGTCGACATCGACGTGCGCGACAAGCACGGAAACCCCGTGCCAGGCGAGGCGAACTGGTCGAAACGGACGCACGGACTACCAATCGGCCCGCCCGTCGAGGTGACCACGCCGACCGGTGGACGGCACCTGATCTGGCGTGGCCCGGCAGTACAGACCAACGCCAGTCAGGTCGCTGATCACGTCGACATTCGCTCCGAGGGCGGCTACATTGTCGGCCCCGGCTCGGTAGTCCGTGGCAAGACCTACGAGAGAACGGCGGGCGGCACGCTCCCGCCATTCGCCAAAATACCCGAGGCGTCGCCTGCTCTCGTCGAGGTTGTCACTACCCGCCAGGGCGAGAAGCGCGCAACGGTCCCGGGGATCAGCACACCCCAGCGCAACCTCACCCTTGCGGAGCTTCTCGACGACCCGCCCGCGGAAGGCGGGCGCAACGACTGGCTGGCGCGAGTCGCTGGGCACCTCGCCCGAAAGCACCGAGACGACCGCGGCGCGTACGACCAAGCGGTCACGGAAGTCAACGACCGACTGCCCCAACCCCTACACGCTCTTGAACGGGGCAAGACCGCCGATTCCATCTGGGGCGGCGACAAGGCGCGCCACCCCGACGAGAAGCCTGCCAAGCCCGCCAAGGAGCAGAAGGAGTCGCAGTCCGTCCGGATCATCAAGATGGTCCAGGAACGGTTCGACATCTACACGACCCCAGACGGGGAACCCTTCGCCGTGGATCGAGACGGGGCCGCACGGCCGATCATGATGAACCCGAACGGCGGCGGTCGTCTCCGGTCACACGTCATTGCGACCATGTTCGACCAGGGCGAGCCTGCAGGCGGCGCGGCAGTCGAACTTGCGCTTCAGACGATCTACGCCAAAGCACAGGTTGAGCCGACAGTCCACTCTCTCGAACTCCGTATCGCAGAGCGCCCCGGGACGCTCGTCCTTGACCTTGCGGAACCCGGAACGGCCCGATGCGTAGTCATCACCGCATTCGGCTGGACGGTCCAAAACCGGCCCCCGGCGGGCATCCTCTTTCGCATCACGCGCACCAGTAAGCCCCTACCCGCCCCCACGGCCGACGGTCACCTCGGGCAACTGCGCGAATTCCTTGGCTGGACCGCACAGGACAGCCGCTGGAGGCTCGTCGCAGGTTGGCTCATCGCAGCCTGCTTCCCCACCATCCCGAGGCCGCTTCTCGCCTTCACCGGACAGCCCGGGTCGGCCAAGACCACGCGCGCCCGACTCGTACTCTCCGTCCTCGACCCGAGGGCGGAACTCGGAAGTTCATTCGGCCGCAACGAGGGCGACGAGCAAGCGATGGCCGCAGGGCGCTACCTCGTCGGCTGGGACAACATCACCAAGGCGTCCGACGAAGTCTCCGACCGACTCTGCCGCATGGTGACCGGCGAGGAAGTCGTGAAGCGCGAGTTGTACAGCGACTTCGACCAGGCCACAGTCTCGTTCCGCCGAACCGGGGCACTTACCGCGGTCGCCCAGCCGAACCTGCGAGCCGACGCGCTCGAACGGCTAATCCCGATCGCCTGCGATCGAATCGAGAGCCGCGCCAGACGCACCGAGGCGCAAATACGGGAGGAGTTCGACGCCGCTCATGCGGCCATCCTCGGAGGCCTCATGGATGCTTTGGTCGGGGTGCTCGGCAATCTGCCTACGAGCCGCGCCCGGGACGCCGACCGTGTGCGAATGGCCGACTTTCAGGACGTGCTGCACGCCTACAACCCCGCGACCGCCGACCTGTTTGCGGAGTCTGTGCAGAACGTCATGGTCGAGGCTGCAGTCTCCGACCCCTTCGTGTCCGCCGTGACCGACTGGCTGGCGGGCGAGACCCTGCCGCTCCGCCTCGCCTCCACCGAGGCGTGGCAGCAGGCCCGCGCTCACAGCGATCGGGCGTCGATAGAGGACCGTCGGTCCTGGTGGCCACAGTCACAATCGGCGTTCACGGCCCTGCTCCAGAAGAACACCGAACCTCTTCACGCCCTCGGCTACCAAGTGCGCACGGTCCGAACCCGAGCCAAGCGCGAGCTGGAGTTCTACCGGCCCGGCTCGTCGTTCACCGTGCCGCTCGACGGGAGCGAGTCGTGACCGGCCCCGGGGCGACGTTCCTGGGGAGGGGCACGTCACCCCGCGTCACCCACAACGTCACCCCGCGTCACCCCGAGAGGCCCGGAACGACGCGGGAGGTGACGCGGGTGACGCGGGTGACGTTCCAAACGGGGGTTCGGGACGTCCATCCAATTTTGAAAGAAGGGGGTAGGAGCCCGGGAGAGGTCCGGAGAACCCCCGACCGACCCGGGTCCCCGAGAGACACGTCACCCACGTCACCACGTCACCCGGTCTGCTCGGAGCGCCCTCGAAGGCAGCCTCGGCAGCAGGTGGCCGGTGTTCCAGACACCTCTCGCGCGCGAGGCACTCACCTTCAACGAGAAATCGAACTTTCCCACGACTCGGCCCAAGGAGGGCTCTCATGACCGCCAGCAAACCCACACCCGACTGGCTCACCCGTAACTACGAGGAAATTTCGGAGTTCCCGCCCGCGGCGCAAGAAGCGAAGACCTGTTTCGTGGCCTGCTGCGAGCGCGATGTGTGGCTCGGGGGTCTCTGCCGTCCTCACCATCGGATGGCCCGCAAGAAGTTTGACCCGCAGGTTCGACGCGAGACGAACGGCGGGCGGAACCGATGACTGAGAACGACAACAAACCTGAGGAAGACAACATGACGAACAGCAGCACTGCCGGTTCCGCCGGGGCACCCCGGGACCCCAAGCAGTTTCGCGGTTCAGAACCGTGGGGCCGCCATCACCGGGTGGAGGGCTTTCGCGCCTCCTTCGCCATCACTATTACTGAGACCGAGACCGTCTGCTGGGTCGGGACCGTCAAGCAGTTGTGGACCGAGGGCAGGCCCGAGACCGGCCCGTTCGCATTCATCGGCCTGAACCAGAAGGGCGATTACGTCGCGACAACTGATCCCGCCCGGGCTCCCCGTACAACCGTGGTGATACACGGGCTCGGTAAAGATCCCATTGCCTTGACGATGGCAGCTATCGGCCTGGCGAAGGACGCCCACCGGCTCAACAAGTGGAACGTCAACATTGACCTTCGGCGGTGGATAGCGACCCTGCCGGGGTGGCGTCCGGAGCGCTATGAGCGCGCCACGATGATCTTCCAATTGTGGTTCCTCGGCGGAATCTCGGAACGCTGGGCCCCGCCTAAAGCCCCAGAGGGCGCTCCGGAGACCTTCGAGTGACGAAGCGCCGAGAACACCAGCCGGGCGTCGACAGGTTGACGGAGGCCCAGCGGGAGGCGCGGGAGGGGCGACGCGAGGCCCACGGCGCCCTCCTGGCAGCCGTCGAAACCTCGACCCTCGCCGTGCCATGCGTCGAAGACCCCGAGGGCGGCTGGACCTCCAGCGACCCGCGAGCACAAGCAATCGCCGCCGACCGTTGTTGGGACTGCCCCGTCTTGGCGCACTGCGCTGCCTACGTCGACTTTTGGCCGGAGTCCGGCGGGGTGTGGGCCGGGCGACTAATGGTCCCGCCGGTCTTCCGGAGGCCCCGCGGCGTTGTTCCGCCGGGGTGACCGGTGACCGGCCCGGGTACTTATGCGAAACCGATCGCAAGTGATTGAATTGATATATCACATGAGATTGGAACCCTCGATGGACACCACCGACAGCACCCCCGCAGATCGCGCAGAGCATGCCAGACAGCGCGCCGTGGAAGCCGCGGTCAACGCACTTCGCGACCTTAAAGCGGGCCGGACGACCGAGGCCGCGGCCTGGGCTGATCGCGCCGACGAATGGGCAGAGGCCGCGAAAGCTGAGGTCGCTGGTCTCGACGGTTTGATTACCAAAACCGTTGGCTACGGGACCCGTGCTGACCGGCACGCACCGATCGAGATGGTGGACGTGATCGAGACCTACCGAATCACGGAGCTACGGCCCGTCACTCGCGGCAATTCTGTCGTTCTGGCAATTGGTCGCCTAGTCGGCACCGACCACCCTGACCTCTCCCGCTCCATCGGCACGGAAAGCAGCATCCCCCTCGACGAGGTCCGCAAGGCCGCGGTGCAAGCCGTCGAGGCCGCGACGACCGCCACCCAGGCTCGTATCGCCTGGGAACGCCAACAGGTGAACACACCGAGCTGAACCACTCACCACCAGCAGAGATTGGAACCCTCTATGACCGCCTCAAGTTTGAACCCGTCCGCCCGCGCCACTGAGATGGCGCAGGCATGCCAAGACCTCGCCCGACGATGCCGTATGGCACTCCGGGCGGGGCATATCGACGAAGCCGCCGGGTGGGCCGACGCCACAGAAGACATGGCAATCAACACGGCGCGGCACGTCCGCGGCCACCTCGGGTTTGCCAGCGTCGTCGCCTTGTTCCGCGCGAGTAGCGCGTTCAACTCGACCCGCCCCGCGGTGGACGCGTGGCAGGCTCGCAACTCCAAGGAGCGCCGATCATGAAGACCAGTGCGGAGACGGTCCGAGCCGCTATTTACCTGCGCGTGTCAACGTCCGATCAGGTCGACAACACCTCCTTGGCGGAACAGCGTCTCGTCTGCGAGGCGGCAATCGCCGGGCACCCCGGCTGGGTTGTGGCCGAGGTGTACGCCGACGAGGGCCTGTCGGGCACCTCCGACGAGCGCCCGGCCTGGCGGCGCATGTTGGCCGACGCGCAGGCGGGCACCGTCGGCGCAGTTGTCGTGGCGAAGCTCGACCGGTTCGCCCGCAATGCCGGGCACGCCATCGCGGAGACCGACCGTCTGCAGGCGCTGGGTATTCCACTGCTCATAGTCAAAGAGCAGATCGACATGTCGACCCCACAGGGACGGCTCATGCGAACGATGCTGGCTGGATTCGCGGAGATGGAACGCGACGTGATTGTCAGCCGCACTGTCGGCGGGCAGCGGGCGAAAGCCACCAACGGAGACTGGCCCGGCGGAAAGCCTCCCTTCGGCTGGCGACTCCAAGATGTGGGCCGGAACGCCCGACCCGTACCTGACGAACGTGAGCGGCACGTCATCGGCCTCGTCTACGACCTGTTGGTCCGGAAGCACCTCACTGCGGGGCAAGTGGCCGACCGCCTCAACGACGCTGGGATGCTTACTCGGTCGGCCCAGGAGAATCTCGAACGGGGACGCGCAGGCGGGGCACATTGGGATCCGCAAGTCCTCCGTCGCACCTTCGCGAACGACGTGCTCTACACGGGGAAGACCATCTGGGGCGCGGTTGAATCCGGGTCGATGTACAAGCGGAGCCACCACACGAAACTCGACCGGCACGGCAAACCTCTTTACGGCGATCCCATCGAACTCCAGCTGGTTGACCCTCCGCTTACCCGACGACAGCATCTGGCCCTGATCCGGGAGTTCGCTCGCCGCAGTACGCGGGGCCAGTCTCGACCAGAGGTGAAGCAGATGCTGGCGACTCGCCTCAAGGGTGAGTGTGGCGAGGTCTACTACGGCGTCAGCACTGCTGGGAAGGACTACGACGTGTATCGCTGTTCTGGGCGGAAGCACCTCAAGGGCAAGGACAAATGCTCCTGTGTCCAGGTGCAGGTGCAGGACCTCGACGCTCGCGTGTGGGCTCAGGTCGAGCAACTCCTCGGTGATCCAAATCGCCTCGAATCCCTTGCCCGTCAATGGCTCGAAGTGCCCGCAGATGCGACTGTGTCGGGGACCGCCGACGCCGTGTCAGGGATCGACCGGCAGATCGAGAAGTGGGAGCGAGCTTTGGGCCGAGCATCTCGCGAAATTCTGCTGGCCGACGACCCGGAACCGCTGCGCCAGGCAGTCTCGGGCCTGAGCAAGGAGCTGGCCGACCTCCGCGAGCGCAAAGCCGCCTACGCCCTTCTCCTGGCCTCGGAGACCGCGAAGGCCCAGAGCCTTACCGACATCGTGCAGCTTGCCGAGAGGGCCAAGGGAAGGCTCCGGGGCATGGATCGTGAGCAGCGCCGCGAAGTGATCGAAATTCTGGGCATTGAGGTGCAGATGGCCGGGCCTTACGCCGCGTCCCGTCCCGACCACGTCCACATTGCCGGACGGTTCGATGCACGCCTGTTCACACCTGCAGACGGGGAAACCGAAAACGGGGGGCCATGATCACGACCGCATACTCGGCGGTCGCGGCACCCGTGTCGTCGGCGAGGTCCATCCGCCGTAGGGCAGCTCGACCGCGCGAGAAGTGGAGGGCAACAGAAGAAGGAAGAGAGGGGATGAGCACGGATGTCCTTTCGTCGGTGACTCCAGCCTGATCGAGGCGGGGGCAGGATCCGGCTGCTCCGGTCGACGAGGTGGAGAACCCGTCACCCGATCGGCCCGGTGGAGGCGAGGAGCGCCACCATCAGCGGCACGACCCCGACCAGGAGGAACGCCGGCAAGATGCACACGCCGAGCGGCAGCATGAGTCGAACGCCCAGCCGCTCGCTGGCCTCTTCGGCCCTTGCGCGAGAGTCGCGCCTCAGCTCGTCGGCGGCCGACCGGAGCAGCCCTCCCGCCGGCACCCCCGCGTTCTCCGACAGGGTGACCAGCGCATCGATCTCGGCCGCAGCGGTGGGGATCGTGAGCCCCGCGCAGTGCCGCTCGAGCGCCGCGCTCACCCGGGCCCGGGCCTCTCCCCAGGCGCCGCCACCCTGCATCGCCAGCGCGATCAGCTCGAGGTCGAGCCCGGGAATCCCATCGGGCGGCGCCGCCGCGGCGAGAAGCCGCCGGTTCCACGCCCGGGCCGCCAGCACGAGGGCACCGGCCACGCCCACGCAAACCCAGCCGATCGGAGTGAAGGCGAGCACCCGCACCGTATCGATTCCGAGCCCTAAAGCGACGAGGATCCCGAACGCCGGCAGAGCGAGCACGATCCGTGCCGTCGCCACCGGCCCGCTGGCAGCGACTCGGGCGTCTCGACGGGCTTGCACGAGCACCCGCGCCGACTCGGCGCTCGACCGCAGGCAGTGCGCGAGCGGGGCGCCGGAGGCTTCCGCGACCTCCCACGCTGCCGCGGCCTGCAGCCACTGGGCGCGGGCGACCACCGGGGCGCGCGCGTCGGACCACGCGGAGGAGATCGCCGCCGAGCCGACGAGCCCGCGGCGGAGGGAGTCGGCGGTGAGCGCCAGGATCCTGCGCTCGTCCGGTTCGAGAGTCGACTCGGCCAGATGCCTCCACGCGGCGGCCGGCGCGATCCCCGCCTCGAGCAGTACCGCAAGCCTCTCAAGCGATCGCGCGGCCGACGTCACCGATGTCGATGAACCGGGACCATGTGCGCGACGACTCACCGGTACGCCTCCGTGGTGAGGCGTCCGTCGTCGTCGAGGGTCAGGCGCGCGACGCCGGAGACCCGACGCCCGAGTGGGCCGACGCTCAGGTGGACGACCGCGCCGAACGCCGACACCGCCTGGCGGGCGACCGCCGCGGGCGAGAGCTCGGCGAGAGCACCCACGGCTTCGAGTCGTGCCGGAACAGCATCGAGTCCGTTGGCGTGCAGGGTGCCGGCGCCTCCGTCGTGCCCCGTGTTGAGCGCTGTCAGCAGCTCTCTGATCTCGGGCCCGCGGCACTCCCCCACGATCAGCCGACCCGGGTTCATCCGTAGGGCTTCGCGTACCAGCCGGGCCAGACCGATCTCTCCGGCGCCCTCGAGGTTGGCCTGCCGAGTCTCGAGCGACACCACGTGGGGGTGATCGATGCGGAGTTCGGCGACGTCTTCGAGCGTGATGATGCGATCGGTGGGTGAGGCTTCGGCGAGGAGCGCCGAGAGGAGTGTCGTCTTGCCCGAGCCTGCAGCACCGGTGATGAGCAGGTTGACTCGGCGATGGATGAGGTCGACGAGCAGAGAGCGGGGCACGGTCGCGAAGGCGCCGGAAGTCTCGAGGTCGTCCAGCGAGAGCGGCTCGAGTGCGGGCACGCGTATCGACAGCAGGGCACCACCGGTCGAGATGGGAGGGAGCACCGCGTGCACCCGGATCCCGTCGGCCAGTCGCACGTCGGCGCAGGGGTTCGCTTCGTCGACGTGTCGGCCGCCCGCGCCGATGAGAGCGGTCGCGAGCGCCCGGGCGGCCGGTTCTCCGAGAACGAGATCGTCGAAGAGCTCATGACCGGCGCCCCGGTCGACGACGACCTCGCCGGTCGCGTTCACGAAGAGGTCGGTGACGCTCGGATCGGCGATCAGCGGGCGGAGCGGGCCGAACTGGCGGGGTACGGTTCGGCGTACCCCGTTTCGTACCCCGATCTGATCAGTCGTCCCCCGGTCGGCGGTCGACGAGCCGAGGGGTGACGGCACGAATCGGACGGGTGAGTGACCGGGCGGTCGGTCGTGCTCGGGAAGGAACGACACGGCTGCTGACCCGGTAGGCGACCGGTGCTGAGGTGAATTCATGGTCGACGGTAAATCGCCGCTGCGGCTTGAGCGCACGTCGGCCGCGGGGGTGGAGAATTCCGCGCGCCAGCGCGCTTGTGGAGACCGGGGCAGCTGAGCTTCTTGGCGGTTCGTCCAGTAAGAAGCGAACCGCTGACCATCGCTGTGACCGTCACCCGCGGGCGGCGAAAACCGACCGGCGGGTTAAACGAGAGGGGCGGCACCAGTTGGGGGGAACGGGTGCCGCCACGGTACCGCGCGATTGGGGGGAATCGTGGGCGGTACCTGCCGGAACAAGTCCGACAAGAACGAGTGTACCCCAAAACGCGCGCGGCGCAACCGGCTGGCATCGGCGATTTCGCGTCGATCCGAATCCCGACCCGGAGTATCGTTCCCGGGAGCCACACGTGTCGTGTGTCGATACCTCGCACCGTCGCGAAAGAAGGATCCATGCCGGACAACATCGACCATCTCCTCACCGAGACCAGGCGGTTCTCCCCCTCTGCCGAGTTCGCCCGATCGGCGGTCGCGACGGAAGACCTGGTGGCCCGGGCGAAGCAGGATCGACTCGAATTCTGGGCCGAGCAGGCTCGCGAGTCGGTGTCGTGGTCGAAACCGTTCACCAGGATCCTTGACTGGACCAACCCGCCCTTTGCGAAGTGGTTCGACGACGGCACACTCAACGTGGCCTACAACTGCCTCGATCGTCATGTCGAGGCCGGCAACGGCGATCGAGTCGCCATCCACTGGGAGGGTGAGCCCGGCGATACCCGCACGTTGACGTATGCCGAGCTCACCGCGGATGTGAAGAAGGCCGCCAACATGCTGCTGGCGCTCGGCGTCGTGGCCGGCGACCGCGTGATCATCTACCTGCCGCTCATTCCCGAGGCCGTCGTCGCGATGCTCGCCGTCGCGCGGATCGGCGCCGTGCACTCCGTCGTCTTCGGCGGTTTCAGCGCCGAGAGCATTCGTGCCCGTGTCGACGACGCGCAAGCGAAGGTGGTCATCACGGCCGACGGTGGATGGCGTCGGGGTGCCGTCTCGGCCCTCAAACCCGCGGTCGATGAGGCACTCGACGAGACCCTGCACGGCTCGAGCAGCGTCGAGAAGGTCGTCGTCGTGAAGCGCGGCGGCAACGACATCGACTGGAACGACTCCCGCGACGCGTGGTGGCATGACCTCCTGGCCGAGGCCGGTGACGAGCACGAGCCCCAGGCGTTCGAGGCGGAGCATCCCCTCTTCATCCTCTACACGAGCGGCACGACGGGCAAACCGAAGGGGATTCTCCACACCTCGGGCGGCTACCTGACCGGCGCCGCCTACTCGCACAAGAACGTCTTCGATCTGCACCCCGAGACCGACGTCTACTGGTCGACGGCCGACGTCGGCTGGATCACGGGGCACACCTACGTCGTCTACGGCCCGCTCGCCAACGGGGCGACGCAGGTGCTCTACGAGGGCACCCCCGACTCCCCCGAGCCCGGGCGCTGGTGGGACATCATCGAGAAGTACGGCGTCACGCTCTTCTACGCGGCCCCGACGGCCATCCGCGGCTTCATGAAGGCCGGGCGGCAGATCCCGGCGACACGTGACCTGTCATCGCTCCGACTGCTCGGCAGCGTGGGCGAGCCGATCAACCCGGAGGCCTGGGTCTGGTACCGCGACGTGATCGGAGGCGGAAAGACGCCCGTCGTCGACACCTGGTGGCAGACCGAGACCGGCTCGATCATGATCTCGGCGCTGCCCGGGCTCACGACCCTGAAGCCGGGCGCCGCCCAGGTTCCCCTCCCCGGTGTGGCGATCGACGTCGTCGACGACGCCGGTGTGCCCGTCGGCCACGGCGAGGGCGGGCTGCTGGTCATCACCGAGCCCTGGCCGTCGATGCTCCGCGGCATCTGGGGCGACCCCGACCGGTACGTCGAGACCTACTGGTCGAAGTTCGGCCCGACTGTCTACTTCGCCGGCGACGGGGCGCGCAAAGACGAAGACGGCGACATCTGGCTGCTCGGCCGCGTCGACGACGTCATGAACGTCTCCGGCCACCGACTCTCGACCGCCGAGATCGAATCCGCACTCGTATCGCACCCGCTGGTGGCCGAGGCCGCTGTCGTGGGGGCGTCCGACGAGACGACCGGGCAGGCGGTGGTCGCGTTCGTGATCCTCCGCACCTCACAGGCGGGCTCGATGTCGCCGGAGGAGGCGGCGTCGGCCCTCCGGGGTCACGTTGCTCACGAGATCGGATCGATCGCGAAGCCCAAGACGGTCATGATCGTGCAGGAGTTGCCGAAGACGCGCTCCGGCAAGATCATGCGTCGGCTACTTCGCGATGTGGCCGAGGGGCGCGAGATCGGCGATACGACGACTCTCGCCGACACCAGCGTGATGAACGCGATTCGTATTTGATTGGTACTCCGCGGGTCGCGGTGCCGGACCTCGGACAAGCCTCGGTCGTCCGGCACAGCGACCCGCGACGCGCCGACCCTATTGGCGCTCCGCGGGTCGCGGTGCCGGACCTCGGACAAGCCTCGGTCGTCCGGCACTGCGACCCGCGACGCGCCTGGCGAGAGCTCGCTGGAGCTGGGCGCCTCTGACGCACATCCCTTCGGCGCGCTAAAAAGAACTAGTCAATCTCGAGGATGATCTCCACCTCGACGGGTGAGTCGAGCGGCAATACCGCAACACCCACGGCGCTGCGCGCATGCACGCCCGCCTCGCCGAAGATTTCGCCGAGCACGTTCGAGGCGCCGTTGATCACACCGGGCTGACCCGAGAACGAAGGATCCGACGCGACGAACCCGGTCACCTTCACCACCTGCTTGACCCGGTCGAGGTCTCCGAGCACCGACTTCACTGCCGCCAGAGCATTCAGTGCCGCCTGTCGCGCGTAGGCGTGGGCGTCGTCCGCTGACACAAGGCCTTCAGCCGCGCCCACCTTGCCGGTGGCGGGCAGTGCGCCCTCGACGAACGGCAGCTGACCGGACGTGTAGACCATCGAGCCCACCAGGAGGGCGGGCACGTAGGAGCCGGCCGGGGTCGCTACCTCGGGGAGCTCGATGCCGAGTTCGGCGAGGCGCGCGTCGATCGACGTCATACCTGCTGCACCGGGCGCTTGAGGTAGGCGACAAGGCCGCCCTCGGGCGTCTGGAGCACCTGGACGAGCTCCCAGCCCTCCGAGCCGAAGTTGTTGAGGATGGCTGTCGTGTTGTGCACGATCAGCGGAGCGGTGAAGTACTCCCAGAGGACCATATTGGGCGTCCGTTCAGTCAGTTGCGGTTATGAATCACTTACCCTGATCTTATGTCTGCCCAAAAAAAGAGGCCTACCTCCGTGGTCGGCGCCCTGTTCGGCTTCGTCGGATTCAGCGCCCTCGCCGGTCTCCTCGTCACGATCGGTGTGACCCCGGCTCTCGCCGTCTCGAGTGTGACCGCATCATCGTCGATCGGTATCTTCGAAGGCCTCCCCGAATTCATTTCGATCGGGCAGCTCCAGCAGCGCAACACGCTGTATGGCAAGTCGAACGGCCACCAGGTGCCGTTCGCGACCGTCTACTCCCAGAACCGGGTCAACCTCACCTGGGATCAGGTCTCGATCAACCTCAAGCACGCGGTCGTCGCCGGTGAAGACCGTCGTTTCTACCAGCACGGCGGCGTCGACCTGACCAGCATCGTGCGCGCCGGCGTCGGCTCGGTTGCGGGCGGTCTCGGCGACAGCGGCGGTGGCTCGACGCTGACAATGCAGCTCGTTCGCAACATCCGTCTCGCGGAGGCGCAAGACATCAAAGACCCGAAGAAGCAGGCCGCTGCTATCAAGGATGCCAAGGAGGTGACCGTCTCGCGCAAGCTGCAAGAGATGAAGTTCGCCATCGGCCTCGAGAAGAAATACACCAAAGACCAGATCCTCCTGGCTTACCTCAACATCGCCTACTTCGGCGACGCCACCTACGGTGTGCAGGCAGCGGCTCAGCACTACTACGACAAGAGCGCGAAAGACCTCTCGCCGACCGAAGCCGCGAGCCTCATCGCGATCGTGCAGTACCCCGAGAGTCGCGACCTGTCGACGCCGAAGAACTACAAGAACAACGTCGCTCGCCGCAACGTGATCTTGAAGGCCATGAACGCTCAGGGCTACATCTCGGACGCCGTGCTCAAAGCTGGCCTCGCGAAGAAGGTCGGCACCTCCGTCCACCTCACCCCGGCTGTCCAGGGCTGTGCGGCTGTCACGGCCGGCGGGGCCCAGCAGTTCTGCGACTACGTGACTTCTCCCGACATGATCAAGTCGTACGCCTTCCTCGGCTCCACCGAAGAAAAGCGCGAAGCCGCCTGGAAGACCGGTGGCTACAAGGTGTTCACCACCATCAACCTCGACCTCACGGCGAACGCCAAGGGCAAGATCGACCAGTACGCCCCGGCGACCGAGACCCGGTTCCCGCTCGGCGGTGTGGTCGACTCGGTCGAGCCGGGCACGGGCCGCGTCATCGTGATGACGCAGAACAAAAACCTGACGACTGACAACAAGGCGTCGACAACCGGGCCCACCACCTATCTCAACTACTCGGTCGACGAGAAATACGGCGCGTCGAAGGGGTTCCAGGTCGGTTCGACCTACAAGCCGTTCACCCTCATCGACTGGCTTGACAAGGGTCACGGCCTCAACGAGCTCGTCAACGCCACCCCGCGCCCGTTCCCGACGATGACCATCGACGGGGCGCAGCAATCAACGGTGACGGGCGATTCCCCCGCTGGCTACACGCCGAAAAACGACGAGGGGTACATCTCCGGCTACATGACGGTTGCCCGGGCGACCGCGGCCTCGGTCAACGTCGCGTACGCCGACATGGCCCAGCAGCTCGACCTCGCTGACATCAAGAACGTGGCGCAGAGCCTCGGCGTTCACCGTGCTGACGGGACGCCGTTGCAAGACAACTTCTCGTCGTTCCTCGGCACGAACGAGATCGCGCCTCTGACCATGGCGACGGCCTACGCCGGAATCGCTAACAAGGGCGTCTTCTGCGAGTCCATCGTCGTCGACAAGGTGCGGGCTCCGAACGGCAAGACCATCGCGGGGCAGCCCAAGAGCTGCAAGCAGGCCATCGACCCCGATGTAGCCGCGACCGCGATTCAGGCGCTCCAGGGTGTCTTCCAGGCCGGCGGAACCGCGAGCGGCGCCCTGCCCGACTCCCAGCCGACCTTCGGCAAGACGGGTACCACCAACGATGCCGACCAGATCTGGCTCAACGGCTCGACCACCGCACTCACCACGGTTACCTGGATGGGCGACACTTCGGGAAACCACAACAGCCTCAGGCAGTATGCCGGACCCTCCGGCCAGCTCTACTCGCTGAGCCGAACCAACCTCTTCCGCGAGATCGAGGCGGTCAACAACACGGTCTACTCCGGCACGGCCTTCCCGACGCCCACGGGCAATCTCGTCCAGGGCACCGGCGTCAACGTGCCCACTATGACGGGCTCCGACGTCGACTCGGCGAAGAACCTCCTGAGCGGGGTGGGCCTCACCTATGTCGACGGTGGGTCGCAAGAGTCCGATCTACCCGCCGGCCAGGTGTCTGCGACCAACCCCGCCGCTGGCAGCCTCGTCCCGGATGGCTCGTCGGTGACGGTGTACACCAGCGACGGCTCGAAGTCGGCCGAGGTGCCCGCGGTCTCGGGCAAGAGCTACGAAGACGCCACGAACGACCTCGAAGACGCCGGCTTCACCAACGTCTCGGTGAAGTACGCGCGGGGCGACGACGACCAGAAGTGCGACGTCATCTCATCCGACCCGGGTGACGGAACCTCCGCGTCCAAAGACACGACCATCACCCTGACCGTGAATGGCGGCAAAGACGGTCGCGACCCCGGGGACTGCTCGTGACGTCCCGCCGCGCCGCCGACGTAGCCCTGGCCGCGTCGACGGCGGCGGCGGTCGCCTCGGCCGGCGCCTTCGCCTACGGTGCGCTCGTTGAACGCAACCGCTTCACCGTGCGTCGCGAGCACCTGGCGATCCTTCCCGCAGGATCCCGGCCGCTCACGATCCTCCACCTCTCCGACATCCATCTGGCTCCGTGGCAGACGGCGAAACAGGAGTGGATCCGCTCTCTCGCCGTGCTCGAGCCCGACCTCGTCGTGAACACCGGAGACAACCTGGGGCACGACGACGCGTACGACGCCATCGAATACACCCTCGAGCCGTTCCGCGGCATCCCGGGTGTCTTCGTCCACGGCTCGAACGACTACGTCGCGCCCCGGTTTAAGAGCCCCTTCACCTACTTCAGCGGCCCGAGCAAGGCACACCGCGCCCCCGACGATCTCGACAATGCCCGGCTCACCTCGTTCTTCGAGTCGCTCGGCTGGCTCGACCTCAACAACACCGCGCGCGCGCTCGAAATCCGAGGATCCCGCCTCGAACTCTTCGGGGTCAACGACGCCCACCGGCAGTGGGCTCGCCTCGACAAGATCCCCGGAGCACTCGACGAGCTTCGCGAGAACGTCGGCTGGCAAGACGAAGACGGCCCCGAATCGGTCAGCATCGCGCTCACCCATGCCCCCTACCAGCAGGTGCTGAACTCGTTCGTCACCAATGGCGCACAGCTCATCTTCGGCGGACACACCCACGGGGGCCAAGTTTGCGTACCCGGCTACGGCGCCCTCGTCACCAACTGCGACATCCCCCGCAAGCAGGTCTCCGGCCTCAGCACGTGGACGCACGCCTTCAAGAGCGCGCACCTCGAAGTCTCGGCCGGGCTCGGCACTTCGATCTACGCGCCGTTCCGGTTCGCCTGCCGCCCCGAGGCCGTGCTCGTGACACTGACCGCCTCGAACATGGGCTAATGTAGTGGAGTCGCAACCGCGGGTTTAGGCCCCTGGTGGCGGCATCACACCTCGGGGTGTGGCGCAGCTTGGTAGCGCGCCTCGTTCGGGACGAGGAGGTCGTGGGTTCGAATCCCGCTACCCCGACGATCAAAAGTGGCTAGCCCCTACGGGGCTGGCCACTTTTGCTTTGTGCTCTCTGGCCCGCCCTTCGGGCGGCGCAAAATGGCTACTCCCTTCGGGAGTGGCCATTTTTCGTTGTGCTTATGGGCCCGCCCTTCGGGCGGCGCGAAATGGCTAGCCCCTTCGGGGCTGGCCACTTTTGCTTTGAGTTCTCTGGCCCGGTGCGCTGCCGAATTCGAAGGAGAAACGTGGGGGCGACCCCGTCGGATCCTGATGTTTTGGGTTGCGAAGCGCCGGATCTCCTTCAAATTCGGAGCCACGACACGAGAAGCAGCAGCACGTGCCCACTACGGGGACTCGTGAGAACGAGCGTTCTCTGTTTTGATCGTTGTGGGGAAAGACCCCGATGACCACGAGGATCCCCAGTGATGAAACCCCGGCCGGCAGCGCTTCGCGCTGCCCTGACCACCCTGACCGCCGCCGCGATACTCGCGAGCGTGCTAACAACCGGACCCACCGCGGCCACCGCCGCTGAGGTCCCCCAGCCACAGACGGCCGCCGCCGCTCCGACCACGGCCGACCTCTCCGGCGACATAATCGCCGTGCCGCCCACCGCCTCCACCCCCTCCTCCCGACGAAGCACCGGCGCGACCACGCAGTCGGAATCCACGCAGTCCGAGTCAGCGCAGTCCGAGTCGGCCCAGTCCCAGTCAGCTCAGGCAGCGTCCACGGTCAGTGTCGAGAAGATTTACGTCAGCCGCGCTGCCGCAACCGCCACAACGGCCGACGACTCGTCAAGCCTCAAGCTCGACGACGCCTCGATCAAGGCCGCCGTCTCGTCGCTCCACGACTACTGGTGGGAGCAGTCGTCGCACACCGTCGACATCCAGCTCGCCGGAATCGAGAACGACTCGCTCGCCCAGAAGACCTGTGACGCCAACACCACCCTCAACGGCGTCTCAGCCAAGGCGTTCGGCGGCTCGTTCGCGAACTTCTCCTGGATCAACACGCACCGCCACCTCCTCGTGCTCAGCCGCGAGGCCTGCGGCACCGTGGCCTTCGGCACCCTGGGCGGCAACGGCGGTCTGATCTTCAGCGGTTACGGCACGGAGCAGTCGTTGGCCGTCCCGATCCTGCTGCACGAGTTCGGCCACAACCTCGGTTTCCAGCACGCCAACGCCGGTTTCTGCCGCAGCGCCAAGGTCTTCGACGGAACCGACGACGACTTCTCCCTCGTACCCGCGAATACGACCACGAGCGTCCAGTGCCCCGTCCGCGAGTACGGCGACTACGCCGACATCATGGGCTACTCCTTGAACGGTGCCAGGCCCGGGCTTTCGAGCCTGCAGCGCTCCCTCGCCGGCTACATCAGCGATGTGACCGACGACAGCGCGGTCGGCACCAGGAGCTTCACCATCAAGCCGCTCTCCGGTAGCGCCTCGGGCCGCTCGCTCCGCATCGTCGACCCGGTCAGCAAGGCCGTCTACTACGTGGAGTACCGCATCAAGTCCGGAGCCGACGCGTCGAATGCCGAGTTCGCGGGCTACCGACAGAACTGCGAGTCGATCACGGGCGGGTTCACGCTGTGCGCGCTCGGAAGTAGCGCCACGAGCGGCAGCGTCAGGATCCTGCGCACCCTCCCCAACTCGAACGACTCGCGCACCTACCCCGCCACCGTCGTGCTCGCCGCTGGGCTCGACTCGAAGAACGACCCCACGCGCCGCGACACCCACCTCGACAAGGGCGAGAGCTTCACCGACTACGGCAGCGGCTTCTCGCTCAAGGTCACCTCGCTCAACCCGTCGTCCGGGGCGGTCGTGTCGGTCCGTCTTGGGACGGCCCCGACCTTCTCGGCCAAGAAGCCCGCCACCGCGGCGACCACCACGACCCTGAAGGTCAACCGAGCCACGCAGACCTACGGCTCGTCGACCCGTATCACCGCGACCGCGAGGGTCTCGGATCGCGAGGGGGGCATTCCTAACGGCACGCTGACCCTCAAGCGCGGCGGAACCACCGTCTCAAAGGGCGCTGTTCCGAAGAATGGCGCCGTCGCGTACACACTGCCGAAGACACTCGCTGCCGGCTCGTACGCGCTCAAGGCAACGTATGCGCCGACGTCGGAGGCCTTCGCGGCGTCGACATCGTCGACCGTCAAGGTCGCAGTGACGAAAGCGAAGTCGACGACGAGCTCCTCGCTGTCGCACACGAAGATCGCCCGCAGTGGCACGCCCCAGGTGGCCGTCGCCGTCAGCGCCCCGGGTGTTACAGCACCGACGGGAACCGTGACCGTGTCGGCCAACGGCAAGGTCGTCAAGCGCTACTCCCTGACGAGCGCGAAGAAGGGTCGCGTGACGCTGTCGCTGCCCAAGTTCACCACGGCGAAGAAGTACGCGATCACGACGAGCTTCATTGGGTCGACCTCGACGGCGTCGAGCAAGGCCTCGGCCGGCACCCTGACCGTCACGAAGTAGCCGCGTGACCCGCTTGGGGGCTCCCCCGACTGTGACGCCCTGCCTAGGCTGTGATCGCGACTTATCAGGGGAGAATCGCGTGACCGACACCACCACCAGGGCGCCCGTTTCGGGCTGGTACGCCGACCCCTCGGGCCGGGCGCCGTACCGCTGGTGGAGTGGCGAGAACTGGACGACCGAGACGCTCGAAAGCCTCCCCTCCGAGGCGTTCGTCGACTGCAGCGAAGCCGCTCTCCCGACCCGGCGCAGCCTCCGCGAGGCACGTCCGGTCGGAGGGGAACCTGCATCCGGCGTGACAGCGACCTCCCCGACCGCTACCCCCTGCCCACCGGCGAGTGATCGCACGCAGTCCACTTACGTGCCGGTGAATCCTCTGGCGCACGAGAACGCCCACCACGGCTCTGCCTCGCCGGCGACTGCCCGCTGGTCGACGCCCGCAGCCTGGATCGCCAACGCCCCGCAGCAGCCCGATCACGCCGTATACGGCACCGGGGTGCCCTTCGCCCGTCAGCAGCGGCGAGTGCCGCTCGTGCGGGCGACCAACCGCCCTGCGCGAAACGGGTTCGCGCTCGGAATCCTTAGCACCCTCATCCTGATCGGCGTGGTCGGCGCCACGGTCGTGACCGGCCGGCTCTACACCGTCTGGTCGCTCTGGACCGTCGTCGGCCTCATCTGCAGCATCGTCGGCATCGTCCGCGCGAACGGGTGGGAGGCCCGAGGGCTCGTGCCGATCGGACGTGCGCGCGCCGTCGCGGGGCTCGTGCTCTGTGTGGTGTCCCTGCTCGGCCAGACGACGGAGACGGCGCTGGCCGTGGCCGGCGGTTACGGGCCCGTAGCGGTGAGCCCCGCGGGAGCTGCCGGATCCTCGGCCCCTGACCGGGCGCCCGTGATCGGAATCCCACAGCCCGACGGAGCACTCGTCTACTCGCGGGCGCAGGCCCAGTCGTCGATCGCCGCCGCCTACGCTTCGGCCCTGAAGTCAGAACCGGCCCGGGTGGCGTGCCCCGCCTCCGAGGCTCTTGCCGTGAGCGTGTCGTTCAGCTGCCGAGTAGTCGTCGCGGGTGGAACTGCGACGACGGCGCACGTGACGATCGTGGACTCCGCCGGGCACGCCGAGATCCAGGTCAGCTAGACCGGTGCCACCTAGGCCAGCGCGCCGCCCGACTCGTCGAGGTAGCAGGCCCCGCACAGCGCCTCGTAGGTGACCTTCTCGCCGTCGATCGCGACCTGCTCGCCGTCGAACACGTAGCGGCCGTCGAACAGACGCGCGTTGAAGATCGCCTTGCGGCCGCACCGGCAGATCGTCTTGAGCTCTTCGAGCGAGTGGGCCACCTCGAACAATCGCGCAGCCCCCTCGAATGCGTGCGTGCGGAAGTCGGTGCGGATGCCGTAGGCCAGTACGGGAATGTCGTCGCGGACGGCGATCCGCAGCAGAGCATCGACCTGGGGCGCAGAGAGGAACTGAGCCTCGTCGACGAGGAGGCAGGCGACGTCGCGGCTGGATCCTTCGGTGTCGGTCTCGGCGACCACGGCCCGACGGGCGGCCGCGAACGTCTCGGCGAGGTCGTCGCCCGGGCGCACCAGGAAGTCGGTCGTGCGGGTTACGCCGAGCCGGGAGACGATCTGGTCGTCGCCCTTGGTGTCGGTGTCGGGCTTCGCGAGGAGCACCCGCTGGTGGCGCTCTTCGTAGTTGTAGGCGGCCTGGAGCAGCGACGTGCTCTTGCCGGAGTTCATCGCGCCGTACCGGAAGTAGAGTTTCGCCACCCCGAGAGGTTACAGCGCCCTACTGCAGGTAGCCGTCTTCGGCCGCGCGGCGGATCAGCTCGGCCTTCTTCGAGGCCGGACGGTTCGCCTTCGCGTACTTCTCGCGCACGCGACGCAGGTACGTCTTGGCGGTCTCGTACTGCACGTTCATCTGCTGCGCGACCTCGTTGGTCGAGAAGCCTGAGACGTAGAGGCGGAAGGCCTCGGCCTCGCCCGCGCTGAGCTTGGGGCGGCTCTGGTTGGCCGCACCGACGGGCAGCGGGCGCCAGTCACGCTGAGGAGCACTGTCGCGGGCCACACCCATCACCTGGCGAGCGGCATCCATCACCTCGCGCATGGGCAGGGCCTTCGAGAGGAAGGCCGAGGCGCCGGCGTCAAGGGCCCGCTCGCGCGACTCCCGCGTGTCGAGGCTCGAGAGCACGACGACCTTGGCACCGGCGGCGCGGCAGGTGCGGACGCGCGCCTCGATCGACACCGGCTCTTTGAGCTGGAAGTCGAGGAACACCAGGTCGGTCGGGAAGTTGTCGCTGTGCACGAGCTGCAGCCAAGTGTGAGCGGTGAGCACGAGGTCGAAGTCGTACGCGTTCACGTTGATCCAGCTCGACAGACTGTCGAGGAGGACTTCGTGGTCGTCGAGGATCGCCAGACGGACGCGACGCTGAGACGGCGCATCGGGCGTGAGGGAGTTCCAGGAAGCGACCGGGACGGGCCGCGCCGAAGCCGACCGGAGAGTGTTGCTACCGTTCGAATCAGTGCTGGGCATAAGAAAACCTTAGTGTCAGGAGGGATCCGTTCACGTCGACGTGGAGGTCGGCGAAAAGGATGCGGAGGACGGCGAAATAGGGGGCGTAGCGCTGCCGGATGGCAACGTCGGGCGAAGTGCTCTCGATGCGGAGAAGTGCCCGGACAACCGGGTCGTCGTCGTGAAGCACGACGCTCAGACTGGAGGTGCGGGTGGTGGCGTCGACGGCGAGCGCACTCACGATGGCACGGATCGCCGTGCGCTGATCGCCGGTCATGTGGACTGCCAGCTGCGACCGGTCGAGCACTGTGCCCACCTCGCCCCGCGGGCTGCCGTCGAGCATGGCCTGCTCGAGCCAGGAGCGGTCGGCGTCGTCGACGATGCGACGCCGAATCACAGTGGCGACCTCGCCCGCGCGACGGCTGTCGTCGGCGGTGATCTCTCCGCTCTCGACGAGCTGCGAGAAGAACGGCACGACGTCGCGGTTCAGTCCGGTCACGCGATCCTGCTGCACCGAGCGGGCGATCCCGGGGCGGAGCGACGAGGCATCCTCGTCGTTCAGCGTGGTGGCACGGGCCATCCACGCTCGCACCTGGAACACGAACGACGACGAGTAGGCGGCCGCCCCCACTCCCAGCGCCGAGAGCGGTGTGACCCCGATGGCGAGGTAGGCCAGCAGGGGCGCGGGAGTCTCGAAGTACGGCACCTCGAATGCGACGACAACGGCAGCGACCAAGGATCCGACACTGGTCGCCACGACGAGGTCGCGCGCCGGTCGATAGGGTGCGCACGAAAGCAGCAGGAGCCCGACGGCCGTCGGTCCCCAGTCGTCGCGGATCAACCCGTCAGAACCCGCTGACGCGAGCGCTTCGGCGACCATCGCACCGATGGCGAGAACGACGAGCGCGATGAAGTGCGACCGCCGCAACGGGGCGCGCATGCTGCTCGAGCCGACTGCGACGATGACGATCGCCCCGGCGAGGAACACGAGTGCGAGCACGGTGAGAGCGTGGTCGACGTTCGCATCACTCAGGAACAGCGTTCGCCACAGGGCGAGGGCGCCGGCGAAGAACGCGAGACCGAGCGGAATGGGTCGCAGCTTCAGAGCGCCGAGCGGATCGATCTGCTGGGCGGTGTCTTCTCGGGCGCTCACGCGGCGTCTTCCGCGTCGGTCTGCTGCGTGTCGGCCGGCTGCGTGTCGGCCTGCTGCGCGTCGGCCTGCTGCGCGTCGGCCGGCAGTCCGATCATGACCGAGGTACCGCTGCCGGGTGACGACCAGATCTGCACGGTGCCGCCGACGCGCTCGATGCGGGCCCTGACGGAGTTGCGCACGCCGAGACGGTCTCGCGGGGTCTCGCTCTCGGTGAAGCCCACGCCGTTATCGATCACCATGATCGACACGTCGGGGCCGGCGCCGAGAATCACCAGCTCCGCCTCGGTCGTGCCGGAGTGCCGGAGTACATTCGCGAAACACTGGGTCACGGCCAGGGCGAGCGCCTTCGCCCGCTCGGCGGTGAGCCTCGTCAGAGCGGCGACGTCGCCCGTCACCGTCACGTCGAGGCCCTGGTCTTCGGCACGGACGACGGCCGCCCCCAGCGGTGAGGTCTCCCACTCGTCGAACGTGCTGTCTCGGGAGTCAGCCTGCTCCAGCCACTCCTGCCCGATGAGCACCTGCAGGTCGCGCTCCATCGCCCCGCGAAGCTCAGGGTCGAGTCGCCCGGGCTCGCTCAGCGACAGCGCCGCGAGATGGCTGAGGACGGTGTCGTGAACAAGCGCGGAGGCCTGCTGCTCGATCTCGAACCGCATGACCGACACCTGCTCTTCGCGGGCGGCCCGGTGGAGGTTCGGCTGAAGGCGCGAGGCCCGTTCGCGAGCGACCAAGGATCCGCCCATCGTGGCAACGATCAAGAGGAAGCACAGCAGCGCCGCCACATCGACCCGGTGAGCAGACCCCGTCTGGAACGACGCGACCTGCGTCGCCACCTCCCCGAGCACGAGACCGACCGTGGCCCAGAGCGGGCCGCGGCGAGCGAAGAGTCCTGATCCTCCGACCAGAATGAGCGCGAGCTTGGGGAGCGAGACCGTGAACGCGTCGGAGGAGTCGACGCTGGCGATCTGCGAGAGGACGGTGATGGCATAGACGTAGACCGAGGCACCCCCGACGATGAGGTACGCCACGGTCGTGAGGGTCGACCGGACCCGCTCGACCAGAACGAGCAGCAGGAGCATCGGCACCAGCGCAATGAGAGCGGGCCAGAGGATCAGGGCCGGACGCGCGAATTGGAGCGTGATGAGCAGGACCGTGGCAGCTACGAGAAGGACCGTCGCGATCGCGTGACAGGCTCGTGCGATGGCCCGTGCCGAGCTTTGAGGAGCGAGGTGGGTCGGGAGGCCGAGCAGCACGCATCCTCCTTCTCTCAAGGCATCGCAGCCGCCGAGGGGTGCCGGGGGCTACTCGAAGTATGGCAAACCCGGCGCCTCTCTGTGTACCCCGGTTTCAGGGGACAGAGGCGAAAGTGACCGTCGCCTCCCCGGGATTTGTGCCCCGAACGCGGTCCAGGGGTGCCCGCACGGGCCCGTCAGAGGCACAGTCGCTCGACATCTGGGCCAAAATCTCGCTCCGGGAGGCGGCACCTTGCTGACGGCGTTTTGCGCGGCGTCAAATTTGACGGATTTCGAAGCGTGCCTGCATTTTGATTCGCGTCGAATTTGACCGCGCGCAAAACGTCTCTACGAGGGAGTGGCCCCCGGCGCGCGCGACCCAACCTGGCCCGGCGCGCACGACCCAACCTGGCCGCACGCGCGCGACCCAACCTCGCCAGACAGGCCGGAGTCCGAGGCTTTCGCCTACGCCGAAGGGACCCCGGCGTCGGGGGTGATCGGGCTTAGGCGTGGATCCTGAGGGTTTCCGCCGTGGCCTGCATGGTCGCCGCCGCCTTCTGCTCGTCGACTGCAAGCAGCTCGCCGACCGTCGGGATCATGCGCTTGAGCTTAGGAGCCCACTCGTCTTTCTTCGCCGGGAAGCAGCGCTCGAGCACGTCGAGCATGATCGGGACGGCGGTAGAGGCACCCGGCGACGCACCGAGGAGGCCCGCGATCGAGCCGTCGGCCGCCGCGACGACCTCGGTTCCGAACTGCAATACCCCGCCCTTTTTGGCGTCTTTCTTGATGACCTGGACGCGCTGACCGGCGGTGATGCGGTACCAGTCTTTCGGGTCGGCGTTCGGCATGAACTCGAGAAGGGCCTCGAACTTGGTTCGCTTGGAGGCGGCGAGCTGGCTCACGAGGTACTTGATGAGGTCGAAGTTCGCAAGGCCGACCCGGATCATCGGGTAGAGGTTGTGCAGACGGATCGACTTGAACAGGTCAAGATACGAGCCGCTCTTAAGGAACTTCGGGCTGAAGCCCGCGTAGGGCCCGAACATGAGGCTCGCCTCGCCGTCGACGACGCGTGTATCGAGGTGGGGCACCGACATGGGCGGGGCGCCGACCGACGCCTTGCCGTACACCTTTGCCTGGTGGGTCGCCACGACCTCGGGGTTGTCGGTACGAAGGAACTCGCCCGACACCGGAAAACCGCCGAACCCTCGAATCTCGCGGATGCCCGACTTCTGCAGAAGCCCGAGAGCGCCGCCACCGGCACCCACGAACACGAACCGCGCACGAACCTCAATGGGCTCGTTGGTCGCACCGCGGTTGAGGGCGATGGTCCAGGTGCTGTCGCGATTCTTGGTCAGGTTCGTGACCCGGTGCCCGAGCGACAGCCCGGCGCCGTTGCTCGTGAGGTAGTCGAGCAGCTCACGCGTAAGTGAGCCGAAGTCGACGTCGGTGCCCGCGAGAATGTGCGTCGCGGCGATCGGCTGCCCCGCGGCGCGGCCGGGAATCAGCGACGGCGCCCACTTGGCGATCGTCTCGGGGTCGTCGCTGAACTCCATGCCCGTGAAGAGCGGGTGTCCGTCGAGAGCCTCGTGCCGTTTGCGGAGGTACTCGACGTTGGCTGCGCCCCAGACGAAGCTCATGTGCGGCGTCTCGTTGATGAAGTGATCCGGCTCGGGCAGCGCACCCTCGCCGATCAGGAACGACCAGAACTGGCGCGAGACCTGAAACTGCTCGTTGACCTTGACGGCACTCGAGATCTCGATCGAGCCGTCGGCCTTCTGAGGGGTGTAGTTCAGCTCGCACAGAGCGGAGTGGCCGGTGCCCGCGTTGTTCCACGGGTTGCTGCTCTCCTGCGCGACGTCGTTCAGCGCCTCGTAGATCTCGATCGACCAGTCGGGCTGGAGCTGCTTCAGCAGCGCCCCCAGGGTCGCAGACATGATTCCGCCGCCGATGAGGGCGACGTCGATGGGCTCCGTTGCAACAGTCACGATGCCGATTCTAAGCCGTCGCGCTCGCACGCCTCTCAGCCACGATCTCGGCGATCTGCACGGCGTTCAAGGCAGCGCCCTTGCGCAGGTTGTCGTTCGAGATGAACAGGGCCAGGCCGCGGTTGCCCGGCGCCCCCTCGTCGTGGCGGATGCGCCCGACGAAACTCGGATCTTGCCCCGCAGCCTGGAGCGGCGTCGGCACATCGGTGAGAACGACACCCGACGCGGACGAGAGAATCTCGGTGGCCCGCTCGGGCGTGATGTCGCGAGCGAACTCGACGTTGATCGACAGCGAGTGGCCGGTGAAAACCGGAACGCGCACGCAGGTGCCGCTGACGCGTAGGTCGGGAAGCTCGAGGATCTTGCGGCTCTCGTTGCGAAGCTTCTTCTCTTCGTCGGTCTCGTTCAGACCGTCGTCGACGAGGTTGCCGGCGAACGGGATCACGTCGAACGCGATCGGTGCGACGTACTTGACCGGCTCGGGGAAGTTCACTGCCGAACCGTCTTGCACGAGGCCGATCGTGTCTTGCGCGACAGCCGCGGTCACCTGTGACAGCAACTCTTCGGCTCCGGCGAGCCCCGACCCGGAGACCGCCTGATAGGTGCTGACTGTCAGGCGTTCGAGGCCCGCTTCGGCGTCGAGCACCTTGAGCACCGGCATGGCCGCCATGGTCGTGCAGTTCGGGTTGGCGACGATGCCCTTGACGGCCTCGTCGATCGCGTGCGGATTGACCTCGCTCACGACCAGGGGAACATCAGGATCCATGCGCCACGCGCTCGAATTGTCGATCACGAGCGCTCCGGCGTCGGCGAACCGCGGCCCGTGCTTCTTCGACCCCGTCGCCCCGGCCGAGAACAGAGCGATGTCGAGGCCCGTGGGATCGGCTGACTCGATGTCTTCGACGACGACCTCTTCGCCGCGGAACGGCAACGTCGTGCCGGCCGAGCGCGACGTCGCGAAGAAACGGATCTCGGCGATCGGGAACTCGCGCTCCTCGAGCAGGCGGCGCATCACGGCGCCCACTTGGCCGGTTGCGCCGACAACGCCTACGCGGAGTCCTTCAGCCATGGGTTCGTCTCTTTCGTGTCGTAGAGCGGGGTGTCGTTGGGTGTCGTGTAGCGAGGTGTCTGCTCGCTGAACCCCGTGGGATCCTTGTTTCTTCCCGGCGCGTCAGCGGCCGGTGCCGCCGTGCACGACTGCGATCTCGTCGCTGTCGAGGCCGAAAGCGGCGTGGACGACTCGCAGGGCGTCGTTGAGGGTGTCAGCCCGCGTGACGACCGAGATGCGGATCTCGCTGGTCGAGATCATCTCGATGTTGATGCCCGACTCGTAAAGAGCGGTGAAGAGCTTTGCGCTGACCCCGGCGTTGGTGCGCATGCCGGCCCCGACCAGGGCGAGCTTGCCGATCTGGTCGTCGTACAGGAGGCTCTGGAACTGGATCGCCTCGCGCTCGGATTCGAGAGCCTGCATGACGGTCGTTCCGTCTGACTTCGGCAGGGTGAACGAGATGTCGGTGAGGCTCGTCGCCGCAGCGGAGACGTTCTGCACGATCATGTCGATGTTCGCGCCCGTCTTGGCGACGGTGCGGAAGATCTCGGCCGCCTTGCCGGGCTTGTCGGGCACGCCGACGACCGTGATCTTGCCCTCGCTGAGGTCTCCGGCCACGCCGGCGATGATCGGCTCTTCCACGTTCTCTCCCTCTTTCGGGTTGACGACTAGTGTGCCCTCGTTGTTGTTGAACGACGAGCGGACGTGCAGGGTGACGCCGTGGCGCCGGGCGTACTCGACCGCGCGGATGTAGAGGACCTTCGACCCGGCAGCGGCCAGCTCGAGCATCTCTTCGCTGGTGATCCGGTCGAGTTTGCGGGCCTTCGGCACGACGCGGGGGTCGGCGGTGAAGATTCCGTCGACGTCGGTGTAGATCTCGCAGACGTCGGCGTCGAGGGCTGCCGCGAGCGCGACGGCCGTGGTGTCGGATCCGCCTCGGCCGAGAGTCGTGATGTCGCCCGTCGTCCGGTTGAAGCCCTGGAAGCCGGCGACGATGGCGATCGCACCCTGGTCGAGCGCTTCGCGGATGCGGCCGGGAGTGACGTCGACGATGCGGGCCTTGCCGTGCTGGGCGTCGGTGATCATTCCGGCCTGGCTGCCCGTGTAGGAGCGGGCCTCGACACCCAAACCGCGGATCGCCATGGCAAGCAGGGCCATGCTGATGCGCTCCCCCGCGGTCAGGAGCATGTCGAGCTCGCGACCGGCCGGGATCGGGGTGACCTCGTTGGCCAGATCGAGCAGCTCGTCGGTGGTGTCGCCCATTGCGCTCACCGCGACGACGACCTCGTTGCCCGCCTTGCGCGTCTCGACGATGCGCTTCGCGACCCGCTTGATGCTCTCGGCGTCGGCAACGGACGATCCGCCGAATTTCTGCACGATCAAGCTCACGGAAGGGCTCCTGGGGGTCGGGGGTACTGGCCTTGAAATTGTATGGGACGTTTCGTCGGCGTTACGGCGCTGTGGGCGATGCACCCGGTCCGCCCCGCGCGTGCAACCTGACGCGCTTCGGCCAATCTGGCCTGGCTCGCCGCGTCGGTTTGGCCGAAACGCGTCACATCACCTTGAATTCCGCACGCCTGCGGCCGCGAGCAACCCATCGAGGCGTTCAGCACGGGTGACGTCACTCCACATCCAGCGCACGACGGTACGAACCTCGGGGAGCGCCCGAAGTCGATCTTCTCGCCGCTTTTCAGCAACGACAGCGTCGGCAGGGGCCGCCCCTTTGAGGTAGTTCCCCTGTGAGTACTTGACATAGCCGTCGAATTCGCCGATCACGCCGAATTGCGGCCACCAAAAATCGGCGTACCCGATCAGGCCCCACCTATCGACGAAAGGCTGCTGCAGCACAGGTGGCGGCCATCCACGCTCGTTGAGAACCACTCGACTCAGCGATTCTCCTGGCGACCCCGACCGCCCATCCACGAACGATCGAACAGTTCCGAATCGGCGGTGGGCTCGAATCGCGCCTCGTCGACGAGATGCCTCATCGAGCTGATCGAGAGTCAGAACGGTTTTATCGGCTTCATCGCTGCCGGGAACCACAGGACCGTGCTCCTGAGGATCGCGGAGAGCGCTGTCGAGTGAGACGACGGCTTCTGCAAACGGAAGGTTCGTGGCCAAGTCGAGCGCCGTTCGACCGGGCTCCGTCACGCGGTAGCCGTAGCGCCATTCCGTGTCGCTCGATGCCAAAGGAGACGCGTGCACCAACCGCGTCGCCCCTTTGCGAGATCGAGCTACGACGGGATCGGTCACCGCCGGCCTATCGGGCCACGGCTGGAGTGACGCCCAACCATGAAAGGCCGCGGCCGTGAGATGTGAGAAGGCGCTGCTGTCGCTCACGCTTGGCCGGATGGCCTCGGCTCGGAGCAGATGCTGGACTCTGAGGTCGAGGCCGGACCAGGTGCTCGAGGGAAGAAAAACCCCCGGCACGATCCGCGTGAGCTCGCCCCGATCGGCCGCGCGTCGGAGCGAATGGTCGTCGTGACCGGCCCGCAGGAGGTTAGACGTTCGAATAAGGCGGGAGACGAAAGACGAAAATGTCATACATCAACGATGTCGGAGTGAGCATGCGCGTGGAGGGCCTGCAAGCAAGTTGTGGATAACTGGATGTGACCGTTGACGCTAGGCAAACCGACGCGGATCGGCCATCCAGACGCAGCGCGCCGCGTCGGTTTGGCCGATTCGCGTCAGGTTGCAGCGTGCCTCGCCCCGAGCCCCGAGCCCCGAGCAAGCGCGTCGCTAGTCGCTGACGACCCGCCGCCCCTCGAACGCACGCCCGAGCGTGACCTCGTCGGCGTATTCGAGGTCGCCGCCGACGGGCAGCCCCGAGGCGAGCCGGGTGACGCGCAGCCCGAACGGCGAGAGCATCCGCGACAGGTAGGTGGCTGTGGCCTCGCCCTCGAGGTTGGGGTCGGTCGCGATGATGACCTCGGTGACGGTGTCGTCGGCGAGGCGCTGCACGAGCTGGCGGATACGCAGGTCGTCGGGCCCGATGCCGTCGATGGGGCTGATCGCGCCGCCGAGCACGTGGTACAGGCCGCGGAACTCACGGGTGCGCTCGATCGCCTGCACGTCTTTCGCCTCTTCGACGACGCAGATGGTCGCGGGTGACCGACGAGGATCGCGGCAGATCGAGCACCGCTCTTCTTCGGTCACGTTGCCGCAGATCTCGCAGAACCGCACCTTCGTCTTGACGTCGACCAGCAGTTCGGCGAGTCGCGTCGTGTCGAAAGTTTCGGTCTGCAGGATGTGGAAGGCGATGCGCTGAGCCGACTTCGGCCCGATACCGGGAAGGCGCCCGAACTCGTCGATCAGGTCTTGGACGATGCCTTCGTACACGTCAGTTGCTCTCGTTCGGTGGTGCGGACAGCGGGCTCACGCGCGGCGCAATCGTCTCTTCCTGGATGAACTGCGCCCCAAGGATCTCCCGCACGACCGCCTCGCCGTAGCGCGAGGTCTGAGGAATGGTGCGTCCGGCGCTTCGCGGTGCCGTGGCCGGAGTCGAAACCGAAGGATCCGGCTGCCGCCCCGCCGCGTCGGGCTGCGACTGGCTTGCCCCGCCCTCGATCGGCGGTGTCGCGCCTAACGGGGGCACTCCTCCGGCCGGCTCCTCCGTGATCGTTTCTGGAAGGTCGGGCTCGGGGATGTCGCCGATGGGCTCGTCAGGCTCGGGTGGAGCGGACTGCGGGATGGCAGCGACATCCCAGCCCGTGGTGGGTGCGGACGCGCTGGGCGGTGCCGACACGGACGTCGAGGGGCTGGGCGCCGGTGCCGATGCCCGTGGTGCGGACTGGGCCGGAGCCTGAGCCGATGCCGAGGGAGCCGACGCCGAGGCGCCGGAAGCCGACGGGGCGGTAGCCGGTGCCGGAGCCGATGCGGGCGAGTCGCTGGCGCGGGCCGACTCGACGGGCGCCGGCGTAGCCACCGGGGCTGACGGCTGGGCCGGTGTCGTCGATTGCGAGGTGCCGCCCGCCTCGTCGACGCGGGCGATGTACTTGACACGAATGCCGAGGACCTGCTGGATGGCACGTCGGAGGAATTCGCTGACTCCTTCGCCGGCACCGACGGGTCGCTTGAACAGCTCGACGTCGTTGTGACTCGGGAACAGCAGTGTCAGAACGTCGCCGGTGAAGTCGCGAACGGTGGCGGTCATGACGACCATCCAGGCGGACAGCTTGTCGCGCTCGACGATCTCGAGGATCTCGGGCCAGCTGTCGCGGAGCTGCTGCAAGCTGACGGTGCCCCCGGCGACACCGGCGCCGGGCTTCTCGACCGCGTTCTCGACCTCGGGCGTCTGCGCCCAGGCTGCGGAGTGCGACGAGCCAGGCAGCGACGGTTCGGCGGGATCCGGCTGAGCGGCGGACGACGGAGACGACGACGCCGATGCGGGCGACGAATCGGCAGCGGCAGCGGCAGGCACGGCAGCAGAAGAAGAAGAGGCGGCAGGCACGTCGGAAGACGCAGAGACACTAGAGGCGGCAGGCGCAGCAGCCGGCGCGACCTGGGCCCAAGCGTCGGCGGCGGCCGCTGGAGAGGACGAAGTAGGAGACGACGAGTCAGGTGCCGACGAGGCAGGCGTCGACGAAGTCGGTGCTGCCGAAGCAGGCGCCGACGACGATGCGGTTGCACCGGGAGAGGACGAACCGGCAGCCGCAGAGGCGGCACGAGCAGCAGGAGCCGAAGAAGCAGGGGCAGCACTAGCAGGCGCGCCACCAGCAGAAGCCCCGGCAGGAGCGGAAGAATCAGACACCCCGACCCGACGCTCGAGCCGCTCGACCCGCGCGAGGGCACCGCGGCCGGACTCGTCGCTCTCGGGCACGAGGATGCGCGCCACCATGAGCTCGAGGTGCAGTCGCGGCGAGGTCGCGCCGGTCATGTCGGTGAGTGCCCGGTTGACCACGTCGGCCGAGCGAGAGAGCTCGGCCTGGCCGAACGAGTGGGCCTGGCGGCCGAGGTGATCGAGCTCGTCGGCGGTGATGCCGCGCAGCACGGCGGAGGCGCCCTCGTTGGTGGCGCCGACGACGATGAGGTCGCGCAGGCGCTCGAGGAGGTCTTCGACGAACCGGCGCGGATCTTGACCGGTCTGGACGACTCGATCGATGGCGGCGAAGGTCGCGGCACCGTCGCGGGCACCGAGAGCATCGATCACGCCGTCGAGGAGTGATGCGTGCGTGTAGCCGAGCAGCGCGACGGCCCGCTCGTATTCGATCGACCCGGCCTCGGACCCGGCCATGAGCTGGTCGAGCAGCGAGAGCGTGTCGCGCACAGACCCGCCACCGGCGCGGACGACGAGCGGCAGCACGCCGGGTGCGGCCACGACACCCTCGGTCTCGGAGAGCGACCCGATGTAGTCGAGCATCTGCGCGGGCGGAACCAGCCGGAACGGGTAGTGGTGGGTACGCGACCGGATCGTGCCGATGACCTTTTCGGGCTCGGTGGTCGCGAAGATGAACTTCACGTGCTCGGGCGGCTCTTCAATGATCTTGAGCAGGGCGTTGAAGCCCTGGTTCGTGACCATGTGGGCCTCGTCGAGGATGAAGATCTTGTAGCGGTCGCGAGCCGGCGCGAAGATCGCCCGGTCGCGAAGGTCGCGGCTGTCTTCGACACCACCGTGGCTCGCGGCGTCGATCTCGATGACGTCGAGCGAGCCGCTGCCGTCGCGAGCGAGCTCGACACAGCTGGGGCAGACGCCACAGGGCGTGTCGGTGGGGCCCTCAGCGCAGTTGAGACAGCGAGCAAGGATCCGCGCCGACGTCGTCTTACCGCAGCCCCGGGGGCCGCTGAAGAGATAGGCGTGGTTGACGCGGTTGGTGCGCAACGCTGTGCGGAGCGGATCGGTCACCTGAGTCTGACCGATGAGTTCGGCAAAAGTCTCGGGCCGGTAGCGGCGATATAGAGCGGTGACCACGGAGAAAGACTAGCCGTCGCCACCGACACTCGGAGCCCCGGGAACACGAACGGAGCGGCCCTCCCCCACCCGAAGGGGGAAGGCCGCTCCTCACGGCGCTAGCGTCTCCTCGACCTGAATTTGCTCAGTGCGCGGGATGCACCCAACATCCCGAGACCGAGCGCGAGGATGCCTGCGCCCACGGCCGCCCATGGGAGGACGGTCGAGCCTGTGAAAGCGAGGGCGCCGTCGACCAGCGACCCGGGGGTGCCGGTTACGCCGGTGCCTGCTGGCGAGAGAGCCGGATCCTGGTTGGAGCCCGTTCCCGAGCCGGAGCCCGTTCCGGTGCCACCAGAGCCGGAGCCCGTGCCGCCGTTACCGGTACCGGTACCGCCGCCTGTGCCGCCACCCGTGCCCGGCTGACCGCCACCCTTTCCCGGCTGGCCGCCTCCGGTGCCGGGGTCGCCGCCACCGGTGCCGGGGTCGCCGCCTCCGGTGCCCGGCTCGCCGCCACCGGTACCGGGCTGGCCACCACCGGTCGACGGCGGGCTCATCACGCCGAACACGGTCGACACCGGGTCGGAGGTGGAGCCGAGCACGGTCTCCGTCGCGGTCACGGTGTGCTGGCCGGGAGCGACCCCCGGGATGTCCAGCGTCCAGGCGCCGTTGTCATCGGCCGTGGTCGTGAAGTTGCGGCCGTTGTCGACGGACACCGTCACGAGAGCTCCAGGATCCGACGTCCCGGCCACGCGGATGGTGGCCGTTCCGTCTGTGGTCGCCAGGAACGTCGAGCCCGGTGCCGGCTGCGAGATCACGATCGGATCGGTCGCCCGCACCAAGAAGTCCTGGCTCGGGGCGTTCGTCGTGAGTCCGTTAGCGGTCTGCGATGCCACGAACGAGTGCGAACCGGTTGAGACTCCCGGGTACAGGACGCTCCACTCTCCCGCGTCGCTCGCAGTCGTCGTCAGGGTGACGCCGTCGTCGAGGACCACGGTCACCAGGGCGCCCGCGGTCGCGGTGCCCGAGACGGTGACCGGCTCGGAGCCGTTGCCGCCGCGGTCGACGATCAGCTCGTCAGGCGCCGGGGCGAGAACCGTGATCGTGCCTGCCGGAGCCGCGCTGACCACCGTGAAGGCGACGCTGACGGGAGCCGATGTCGAGGCCCCGACGGTTTCGGTGGCCGAGACGCTGTGACTGCCTACGCCGACCCCCTCGAGCGGGATGCTCCAGGATCCGTCGCCGGCGGCGGTGGTCGTGACGACCGTCCCGTTGTCGAGTCGCAGTCGGATGGCGGCGCCGGGTTCGGCCCGACCGGTGACGGTGATCGTCGCCGGTCCGGTCGCCGGGGCGTTGATGCGCTGACCCGCAGTCGGTGCGCTGATGGTGATCGGCGCTGCCTGGGATCCTTCGATCGAGACGCTCGCCGAGCCGGTGACGTCGCCGCCGGTCGTCTGCGTGACCACGATCGTCTGCGGGCCGTCGGGAACTGCGGTGACCGTCGTCGCCCAGGTTCCGTCGGTGCCGACCGTGACCGTGCGGGTGATCCCGGAGCCGAGGTCGACCTCGATGGTCGAGCCGGGGTCGCCGGTTCCGCGGACGGTGACGTCGAAGTAGCCGTCACCGTCGTCGTCGCGGACGATCTGACCCGTGGTCGGGCTGGTGATCGTCGGTCCGACGACCGGGGTCGTGGTTTCGACGACCGAGAACGGCACCCGCGTGGGATCGCCGGCGACTCCCCCGAAGGTCTGCGTCGCCGAGGCGACGTGATCTCCGACCGAGACGTTCGCGAACCGTGCCGACCAGGTGCCCTGCGCGGTCACCCTGACGGTCGTGGCTGGCGAACCCGTCACCGCAACCGAGACGGTGGCACCGGGCTCACCGGTTCCGGTCACGACGATCGTGGGAGTGGTTCCGGCGGTGACCTCGTACTGCTGGTTGCGCTGCGGCGAGGTGATCGCTGCGGCGGCCGCGGCCCGCGTCGTGATGATGCTCGTGACCGGTGTCGTGGCTCCGTCGGCCAGCGTTTCGCTTGCGGCGATCGTGTGGTCGCCGTTGTCGACGCCGGTGAAGGTCACCGACCAGTCGCCGTCGGAGTCGGCGTTGACCGTCTTCGGTGTGCCGCCGTCGAGCGTGACGCTGACGAGGGCTCCCGGGTCGGCCGTCCCGGAGACCGGCAGGCTCGACGTCGTGCTGCCCACCGGAGTGACGACGGTCGATCCGTCGCGCGGTGTCGTGATCGCGACGGCGTCGCCGACCACCACCTCGAGCGGCTGAGTCACATCGGGCAGGGTGGCTCCGTCGACGGTCTCGCTCACCGTGACGGTGAACTGACCCACGGGGACGTCGGCCACGATGACGGACCAAGTGCCGCCCGCAGAGACGGTGTCGGTGCCGGTGAGGCCGGCGCCGAGCGACACGGTCACCCGGGCTCCCGGCTCGCCGGTACCCCGCACGGTGATGTCGGCGGTCGAGTCAGCGGTCGACACGGGGAACGAAGCCCCCGAATCCGGGGCCGTGATGACGGCCGGCGCGACGGTCTCGCCGACGATCGCGAGGCTGTCGGAGCCCGTGACGACGCCGTCGGTCGTCTGCGTGACGACGACGGTGATCGGTCCGACCGGCACGTCCGAGACGGTGACCGCCCAGTCGCCGCCGGTGCCGACGGTCGTCGTGGCGGTGGACCCGCCGCCGAGGTCGACGTCGATGGTCGAACCCGGCTCGCCGGTTCCGGTGAGGGGCACGTCGACCGTGCCGTCACCGGTCGTGTCGGGGATCACGGCGCCCGCTGCGGGGCTGGTGATCGCCACGGGAGCCGCCGGAGCGGCGCTGACCACGACGTCGAAGGTGACATCGATCGGATCCTGCGCTGTTCCGCCGACGGTCTGCGTGGCCTCGACCACCTGTCCCGTGCCGACTGCGACGCCGGCGTAGGTCGTCGACCAGGATCCGGAGCCGTCGACCGTGACGGTCCTCGCGCGACCTCCGTCGAGCGTCACCAGGATCGATGCGCCCGGCAGCCCGGTGCCCGAGACGGGAACCGTCGCGGTGTCACCCGCAGCCACAGCGAACTGCTGGCCGGGGCGGGGCGTCGAGATGGTCGCGGCCGGAGCGACGGCCACCTCGAAGGCCCGGACGACTGCCGGGGTGGCGCCGTTGTCGAGGATCTGCAGGGCGCTGACGGTGTGGTCACCGACGGCGACGTCCAGGAACGTGTGGTTCCAGCGGCCGTCGTCGTTCGACGTCACGGTCACCGCGGTGCCGTCGTCGAGCGTGACGCGCACCGTGGTGTTCGGCTGCGCGGTGCCGGCGGCCGGCACATCCACCAGCCCGGTGGCTGTCGCGACGGGGAACGAGGCTCCGACGGCAGGATCCGAGATGGTCACGCCATCCGCGACGGCGACGGTCAGGTCGCGGGTCGCCGGGGTCGAGTCGACTCCGTCGATCGTCTGCGTGACGGTGGCGGTCTTGTCGCCGACAGTCACGTCGCGGACGATGGTCGTCCAGTTGCCGTCGCCGTCGACCGTCGTGGTGGCGGTGAGACCGCCGCCGAGCGACACCGTGAGGTCGGCGCCGGGCTGGCCGGTGCCGCTGAACGGCACGTCGACCGTTTCGCCGGTGGTGCCGACCAGGAGGGTCGTGCCGGTCGCGGGGTCGGTGATGGTGACGGGCGCAGCCGGTGCCACGACGATGCGGACCGTCGCGGGATCGGTCGACGTGGTGCCGCCGATGGTCTGGCGGACCTCGATCGTCGGAGTGCCGGTGGGGACGTCCTCGAGCGTCAGCTCGTAGGTGCCGCCCACGGTCGCGGTAGTCGTCGCCGCGGTTCCGCCGGCGATCTCGGCCGTGACGGTCGCTCGTGGCTGGGCCGTTCCGCGCACCACGAGATCGGTCGTCGAGTCGTCGCGGGCGACCGTGTAGGTCTGTCCGGCCGTCGGCGTGGCGATCGTGACCTCGGCGCCGGCAACGACCCGGAAGCTGCGGTCGAGTTCGGCCGACGTCGTGCCGCCGACCGTCTGGGTCGCGTGCAGCGTGTAGGCGTCGGCGGAGACGGCGACGCGGGCGAACGTCGTCGCCCAGTTGCCGTCGGCGTCGGCGGTCACGTCGACGGGGTCACCCGCGTCGAGGCGAATGCGGACGGTGGCGCGCGGCTGTGCCGTGCCCGAGACCGGCACGTCGACCCGCGAGGCGGCATCGGCGACGGTGATGGTGCTGCCGGCCCGGGGTGCCGCGATCACGAGGGGTGCGCCCGCCGCGACGGTCACCGTCGAGGTGGTCGGGTCGGAGGTCGTGCCGTCGACGGTCTGCGTCACCGCGATGGTGTGCGTCCCGACGTCGACACCGGTCACGGGTGCCGCCCAGTCGCCGTTGGCGTCGGCCGTCGTCGCGGCCGTGCGGCCGTCGATGTCGATGCTGATGTCGGCGTTGGGCTCGGCGGTGCCGACCACGCGCACGGTTGCGGTGGCGTCGGCATCGGCCACCGTGATCCGACCGCCGTCGACCGGGCTGGTGATGACGACCGGGTCGCCCGCCTCCACCGAGAAGGAGGAGGTGATGGGTGTCGACACCGTGCCGTTGACCGTCTGGGTCACGGAGGCGGTGTAGCCGCCGACCGGCAGGTCTGCGAAGGGAGCGGTCCAGACGCCATTGCCGTCGGCGGTCACCGCTGCGGTGAGGCCGCCGCCGAGGTTCACGTTCACGGGAGCATTCGGCTCGGCACGACCGGTGACGGTGACGTCGACGGTGGAGCCCGGGCCCGCGACGGTGATGACGTCGCCGGCAGCGGGTGAGGTGACGCGGACCGCCGCGGCGGCCGTCACCGTGATGGTGCGGGTTTTGGCCGGCGTGGACGTGGTGCCGACGGTCTCGATGGCGCGGAAGGTCGGGGTACCGACCCCGACTCCCGAAAACGAGGTCGACCAGTTACCGGTCACGGGGTCGGCCGTGACGGTCTTGGTGACGCCGTTATAGGTGACCGCGACGCTGGCGCCGGGTTCGCCGGTGCCGGTCACAGGAACGGTGAGGGTGGCGTCGGCGTCGGCCACCTGCAGCTCGGTTCCGGCGATCGGAGTCGAGATGTCGAAGGGCGCCCCCGCGACGATCGAGAAGGAAGTCGTCGCCGGGGTGGCCGAGGTCGTTCCGCCGACCGTCTGGGTCGCCGAGACGGGGTAGGTTCCGGTGGCGAGGCCCGCTCCGGTGCCGTCGGCCGTGCCGTCGGCGCGAACCGACCAGGTGCCGCCCGCGGAGGCGGTCGTGGTCAGCGTGCGACCGTCGACGAGCACGTCGACCGTCGCGTTCGGCTGAGCGGTTCCGCGGATGGTCACCGGCAGCACCGAAGCGTCGTCGGCCACCCGGTAAGCGGTGCCCGCCACGGGTGCGGTGATCGCGATCGGCTCGCCCGCGACCACGAAGAACGTCGTCGCCGTGGCGGAGTCCGTCGCGCCGCCCACGGTCTGCGTCGCTTCGACCGAGTAGTCACCGACGGGCAAGTCGGCGAACGAGACCGTCCAGGCGCCGGCCCCGCTGGCGACGGTGTCGCGGATGATCGGTGCGTCGTTGCCTCGCGTGAGGGTCACCTCGACCGCGGCGCCGCCGTCAGCACGACCGGCGATGGTCGTGGTGGCTCGCACCGAGTCGGGGTCGGCCACGGCGAATGCCGTTCCGGTGGCCGGCGTCTCGATGACGATGGCGCCACCGACGACGACCGAGAAGTCACGCGCCGCAGTGGTCGAGCTGGTGCCGTTGATCGTCTGGGTCGCGCTGAGGCGGTAGTCGCCCACCGGCACATCGGCGATCCGGACAGTCCAGGATCCGCCGGCCGACGCCGTGGTGGTTCCGGTGAATCCCGGAGCCAGGTCGGCTGTCACCCGCGCTCCGGCCTGAGCCGTACCGGTGATGACCGCCGTGGTGGTTCCGTTCGCTCCGAACACCGTGACCTCGGTGCCAGGAGCAGGAGCGGTGATCACGACGGGGTCACCCGCGCGGACGGTCAGGGGCTGAGTGACGGCCGGGGAGGTGGTGCCGCCGACGGTCTCGGTAACGGCGATGACGTAGTCGCCGGTGCCGACTCCGGTGACCGGAACGCTCCAGGCTCCGGTGCCGTCAGCGATTGTCGTGGCGGTGAGTCCGCCACCGAGGCTGACTGCGATGCCGGCGTTCGGCTGGGCCGTTCCGGCCACCGTCACTGCGGTGGTCTGGCCGTCCTGAGCCACGACGACGTCGACCGCGGGGTCGGGGCTCGTGATCGTGACCGGCGCAGCGGCGACGATCGAGTAAGGCCGGACGACCGGGGTCGAGGTCGAGCCATTCACGGTCTGCGCAGCGCTGATCTGGTAGTCGCCGACGGGGATGGCGGTGAAGGTCGTGGTCCAGGCTCCGGTCGGGCTGGCGGTCACGGTCGCCTGGTGGGTGTCGTCGAGGACGACGGTGACCTCGGCACGCGGCTCGGCGGTGCCGGAGACGGTGACGGGGCGAGTAGAGGTGGGTGCCGCGACGACGGACGTCGTACCGGCGGCCGGCGCCTCGATGACGACCGGGTCACCAGCGATGACTCGGAACCCGCGGGTCTGAGCGGGAGAGGTCGTGCCGGCAACGGTCTGGGTGACGCTGGCCGTGTAGTCACCGACCCCGACGTTGCTGAACGGAGCCGACCAGGTGCCGGTCACGCCCGCGGTCACCGAGGTGGAGATGCCCGGGGCGAGCTGAACGGCGACGGTCGCGCCGGCCTGGGCGGTGCCCGAGACGGTCACCGGCGTCGTGGCGGTCGGCCCGGCCACGCGGAACTCGGCGCCCGCGGCGGGCGACTGGATCACGAGCGGCGACGACGCGACGACGGTGATGTCGCGGGTGACGGCAGCGGAGGTCCCGCCGCCGACGGTCTGCGTGACGCTGACGGTGTGCGGTCCGACGCCGACGCCCGAGACCGGGATGCTGTAGCTTCCGTCGGCCGCAGCCGTCGTGGTGCCGGTGAGACTGCCGCCGAGCGAGGCGTCGACCGTCGCGTTCGGCTGGGCGGTTCCGACGACCGTGACGGTCGCCGTGGAGTCGGCGCCGGGCACGACGATCTGCGTGCCGTCGGCGGGCGCGGTCACGGTGAGGGCTGCACCGGCCACGACCGAGAAGGGCCGGGTGACGGGGGCCGAGGTGACACCGCCCGATGTCTGGGTCGCACTGACCGTGTACGTGCCGACGGGCACGCCCGTGAGATCCGTGGTCCAGGTGCCGTCGGATCCTGCGGTCGCTGTTCCCGTGATGCCCGACGGGGCGCCGAGGCTGAGGGCGATCGAAGCGCCCGGTGTAGCGGTACCGGAGACGGTGACGGGCGTCTTCGCAGTCGGCGAGACGACGGTGAAGGCGCGACCCGCGGTGGGAGCCGTGATGGTCAGCGGCTGTTGCGCGACGACGGTGAAGGCGCGGGTCACCGGGCCGGTGGTGGCGCCGCCGAACGTCTGCGTGACACTGGCGGTGACAGAGCCCACCCCCACGGCCGGGATCGTGGAGCTCCAGGTGCCGTCGGCGGCGACCGTCGCGGTGCCGGTGCGGCCTTGACCCAGGTCAACGGCAATGTCGGCACCGGGTTCGCCGGTTCCCGTGACGGTGATCGAACGGGTTGCGGTCGACGTGGCGACGGTGAACTGCTGGCCCGCCGTCGGCGCCGTGATCGTGACCGGCGCGGTGACGGTGGCCTTCACTGTCGACGTCGCCAGATCGACGGTGGCCGCGTTCACCGCGGGTAGCACGCTCAGGCGCAGCGCGTGAACCGATCGCGAGCCCGCGTCGGTGCCGCGCCCGTCCTGGAACCCGGAGGCGTCTTGCGCGTTGACCGTGATCGAGACCAGCTGGTTCAAGATCCCGGGCAGCCCACCGAGGGTGGTGCTCACGGGCCGGGTGACGGCCGCGAGGGTATCGGGGATGCCGGCGACCGTCGGCTGGAACACTCCGCCGAGCAGGGGAACGAGGGTGCCGTCGACAACCGACTGGAGTGCAGGGGTGAGGACTGCGGACGAGAGCGCGATGCCGCCGAGGCCCAGAGCCTGACCGGTCGCGGTGACCGTCGCCGGAGTGCGACCGGTGGTCGTGAGCAGGTTCCCGAGGGTCGTCGTGATGCCGACCTTGAGGCGAGTGACATTGAGTCCGGCGACAGCGACGTTGGCGGTGAGCGTGGCGTTGACGGTCGCGGTTCCGATCGCCGCGACGACCGCGGTGTTGAGAGCCGCGGGAACCTGGGTGACGAGGATGTCCTGGATGGCCGCCGATATGACGCTCCGCAGAGCAGGCGTCGAGAGCAACTCAGTGTTGGGGGCTTGGCCGTTCAGAGCCTGGAGGGTGTTGAGGTCGATGACGATCTGACCGGTCGAGGGGGTGATCGTCACGGCACCGGAGGTGTAGCTCCGGGCGAGAACCGGCGCGGTCACCGCTCCGAGGTTCAGGCCGGTGATCGTCGCGGTCAGATTCGTGTTGTTGACGCTCACCACGCCCGGAATGAGAGTGCCTAGAGCCGTCGTGAGGTCGCCCGTCGTTCCCGAGACAACGCCGTTCAGCGCGGACTGGTTCGACGCGAGGTTGTTGATGCTGCTGCCGATGCCGTTGACCGACGTCTGCAGTGACGTGTTCAGGCCGGCGACAGCCGGGCTCGTGACGGCGAACTTCGCGCTCGCGATGCCGTAGTCGGTGGTGGGCTGCACGGTGGTTCCGCGCTGAGCCTGGATGCGGGAGGCGAGAGCGCCGATGTCGAGCTGGGCGGCGGAGGCCACAGCCGATGCTGCGCCCACCCGGCTGAGCAGCGGAGTGAGGTTCAGCGTCGAGACGCCCCCGGCGGTGCCCGGCCCGACCCCGATGGAGCCGTCGGAGCCGATCAGGCCCGAAGCGGCGGTCGCCGACGTCGGCGTCGTGCTCGCGTACTGCCCCGTGACGCCGAGCGTCAGGAGCCCGTTGGTGCCGAGCAGGCGCACGCCGTTGCCGAGATCGACGTTGACCGCGTTGGCAGCCGTCACGTCGAGGGGGTTGGCCACGACTCCCCCGGCGGTCGGAGTCGCGGAGTACGCCCCGCGCAGTGCCGCGATGTTGTCGAGGTCGACGATCCCCGAACCGGAGAGGAGCGCACCCTCCGCCTCGGTCACGTCAGTCGTGGCCGCCTGCGCGGGGACCACGGCCGACGCGGCGATGAGTGCGCCCACGACGGTGGCGACACCGGCGCGGAGAAGAAGGTGGCCTCGGAGGAGGGTTCGGGTAGACCTCTGGCGGTGCATGGGGTGCTTCTTCCTGACAGGTCGGGCCTGTCACTGATCCGGAAACCCCCCGGTGGTGGGTCGGGAGGGTCGAGCTGCCGCGGTGCTGGTGAGGCGATGCGGGTGGTGCTGGTGCTGGTGCTGCGGCTGTCGACCTGGTGAGGGTCGGCGGTGGTGCAGGTGGTGCGAGTGCCGACCTGGTGAGGGTCGGCGGTGTGCGGGTGGTGCCGTCAGGCCGAGTGGGTCGACGGAGAGATGCGGGATGCGCGGTGGTGAGGCGCGCATCCCGCGGAGCCGCCTCGCGCCGCACGGGGGCAGCGAGACGGAGTGCGCAAGGCAAAAGACGACAAGGGTGAGTTGCCGCGTGCCGCGGTGATCCTGATCCTGGTGTGCGACGTCACGGTCGCGTCCTTTCCCTGCGAGGACCTCCTGGTGAGGGAGGTGGCTTCACTCTGGTGAGGAGCTAGGCCGTTTTGGTGTGGCAATCATAAGCAGATCACTGGACGCCGAACCAACCAATCTGGTTCGCTCGTACCCCCAGAACGAGTGTCGCGCCGTCCCCCCGCCCGAATTTGAAGGAAAAACCGCCCCAGCCGAGCGCACTTATGCCGATCGGGCGGCCTACCCCCGACGTTTCTCCTTCGAATTTGCAGACCCCCTGCAGCCTGCCCCGCGCACCAGCGCGCAAAAAGAAAGACTCCCCACGCACCCGCCGGCGCGGCGAAGCCGCTGCCTAAAAGCACCACTGGCCGGTGCGCTGCGGTCTTCGAGCGAAGCGAGAAAACAAAAGACTCCCCACGCACCCGCCAGAGCCCGGTTACCCTTGCTGCATTTCTGCCCTGGGGGAGTTGGCCTGGATGGCGCCACGTGGGGAGCCGACATCCACTTTAGCGGTTTCCACCGCGCGTGCAGGACACCCGGGTTGGATAGACCCATGAGAATCGTCATCGCCGGTGGTCACGGCAAGATCGCCCAGCTCCTTGAACGTCAGCTGTCGACAGCGGGTCACGACCCGGTCGGCATTGTCCGCAACACCGATCACGTCGCTGATCTCGAGAAAGTCGGGGCGCGCGCACTCGTGCTCGACCTTGAGAGAACCGATGTCGCCACCCTCGCGGGTCACCTCGACGGGGCCGACGCCGTCGTTTTCGCTGCCGGTGGCGGCGGTAGCAGCGGGGCGGAGCGCAAGCTCACCATCGACCGAGATGGCGCGATCCTGCTGGCCGATGCCGCTGAGGCGGCGGGGGTCTCGCGCTACGTGCTCGTGTCAGCCATGCACACCGACGACTTCGACGCGAAGCGTGCTGAGCTTCCCGCGGCCGACGACGACGTGTTCCAGGTCTACCTGCGCGCGAAGAGCGAGGCCGATGCCAACGTTCGCGCTCGCGACGGGCTCGACTGGACCATCGTCCGCCCCGGCACCCTCACCGACGACCCCGCGACGGGCACGATCGCCGTGGGATCGCGGCTCGACAGCGGCGAGATCTCGCGCGCCGATGTGGCCGACGTCATCGCCACGTCGCTGATCGAGGGCACCGCGGTCAAGACGCAGTTCGAGGTCACCGCCGGTGAGATCCCGATCGGCGATGCCCTGAGCACCATCAAGTACTGAACTTATTGGTCGCGGCGTGGGTCGCGGTGCCGATCGTGATGCCGGTCGCGGCGCAAATTTGAGAGCAATCAGGATCCGGCACCCCACAGATCGCCCCAACCGCCCGGGCGCCGAACCCGATCGCTATCAAATTCGCGCCGCCTCCGATCCACACCCCCTCCGGACTAACCTCCGCGCCGCGGCACGTCCCCCAGTCCGTACAGGGTCTGCCCGCATGCCGGCGCCCCTCCCTACGCCATGGCGGCGCGACAGCGGTCGCAGCATCGAACGACCGGAGCTTGTCGGAGGTCCGGTGCCGCGACCGCTGTCGCGCCCAACAAATACAGCCCGGGCCGCGACCGCTGTCGCGCCCAACAGACTCAGACCAAAGCAGCCGCCTGCCGCGCGATCTCGAGCTCCTCGTCGGTCGGCACGACCAGCACGGCAACCGGCGCCCCCTCCGCCGAGATGTAGCGGGCGTCGCGGGATCCGAGCTCGTTGCGGTCGTCGTCGATCGTGATGCCGAGAAAGTCGAGGCCGAGCAGGGTTCGGCGCCGCAGCAGCGCGTTGTTCTCGCCGACGCCGGCGGTGAAGACGATCGCGTCGAGACCGCCCAGTTGCGCGATGTACGCGCCGACGTAGTGCCGGATCCTGTGCCGGTAGACGGCGAGGGCCCCCTCGGCGACCTCGTCGCCCCGCGAAGCCGCGTCTTGGACGTCGCGCATGTCGCCGTTGCCGGTGAGGCCGAGCAGTCCGCTCTTCTTGTTGAGCATCGTTTCGAGCTCTTCGAACGAGAGCCGTTCTTCGCGGTGCAGGTGGAACACGACAGCCGGGTCGACGTCGCCGGAGCGCGTGCCCATCACGAGGCCCTCGAGGGGCGTGAGACCCATCGACGTCTCGATGCTGCGTCCGCCGTCGATTGCGGTCGCGGAGGCGCCGTTGCCGATGTGCAGCACGATCATCTTCAGCTCGGCGAGCGGCTTGCCGAGAAAGTCTGCGGCGGCCTGCGAGACGAACTTGTGCGATGTGCCGTGGAACCCGTAGCGGCGGATCGAGTGCTTCTCGGCGAGCGCCGCGTCGATCGCATACGTGTAGGCGGCGGGGGCGAGCGTTTGGTGGAACGCCGTGTCGAACACGGCGACCTGCGGCGAGTCGGGGAAGGCCTCGCGAGCCGCGCGGATCCCCTGCAGGTTCGCCGGGTTGTGCAACGGCGCGAGAGCGGAGAGCCGCTCGATGGCCTTCTCGACGTCGGGGGTGACGACGGTGGCGCGATCGAACTCCGAGCCGCCGTGCACGACCCGATGCCCGACCGCGATCAGCGGGTGCTCGTCGAACGAGGGCCCGTGCTGCTCGAAGGCTTTCAGCATCGCCGCGAACCCCGCGGCGTGATCGGGGATCGCGATCGAGTCGTTCGACGTCTCGTCGCCGGTCTTCGCGTTCTTGTGCTTCGTGACGCCGGTCACCTCGCCGATCCGTTCGACGAGGCCGGAGGCGAGAGTCCGCTCCCCCTCGAGCTCGATCAGCTGGTACTTGAACGACGACGAACCGGAGTTGACGACGAGGACTGCGCTCACAGTGGTGCTCCTAAGAAGAGAAAACGAGGATCCGAGACAGACCCGACTGCTACTGGGTACCGGCCTGGATCGCGGTGATGGCGACCGTGTTCACGATGTCGCTCACCAGGGCGCCGCGCGACAGGTCGTTGATCGGCTTGTTCAGCCCCTGCAGGATCGGCCCGATAGCGACCGCGCCAGCACTCCGCTGGACGGCCTTGTACGTGTTGTTGCCCGTGTTGAGGTCGGGGAAGATGAACACGGTCGCCCGGCCTGCCACCTGCGAGTCGGGCATCTTGGTGGCCGCGACGCCGGGGTCGGCGGCGGCGTCGTACTGGATCGGGCCCTCGACCAGGAGGTCGGGTCGGCGTTCGCGCACCAGCGCCGTGGCGGCGCGGACCTTTTCGACGTCGGCGCCGGATCCTGAGGTTCCGGTCGAGTAGCTGAGCATTGCGATGCGCGGCTCGATTCCGAACTGCGCTGCCGTCTCGGCCGACGAGATAGCGATGTCGGCGAGCTGCTCCGCCGTCGGGTCGGGGATCACGGCGCAGTCACCGTAGACCAGCACGCGATCGGCGAGCGCCATCAGGAACACGCTCGAGACGACCTTCACACCCGGGCGGGTCTTGATGACCTCGAACGACGGACGGATCGTGTGCGCCGTGGTGTGCTTCGCGCCCGAGACCATTCCGTCGGCGAGCCCCATCGTCACCATCATCGTGCCGAAGTACGAGACGTCGGTGACGGTGTCCATCGCCATATCGATCGTCACGCCCTTGTGCGCGCGGAGGGCGGCGTACTCAGTGGCGAACTTCGTCTGCAGGTCGTGATCGTTCGGATCGAGCACGGTGGCGTCGTCGAGGTCGAGGCCGAGCTCAGCGCCACGGGAGCGCACGCTCGACTCGTTGCCGAGCAGGGTGAGATCGGCGACCCCGCGCTGGAGCAGCGACGAGGCAGCGCGCAGAATGCGGTCGTCGTCGCCCTCTGGCAGCACGATGTGCTTCTTGTTGCCGCGAGCGCGTTCGAGCAACTGGTACTCGAACATGAGCGGTGTGACGACCTCGGAGGGGCTGACCTGCAGCAGCCGGAGCAGCTCGGCGCCGTCGACGTTGGTCTCGAACAGCGACAGGGCGAGGTCGTACTTGCGCGGCGACTCGGCCGCCAGGCGACCGCGCGTCTGCGTGATGCGCAGGGCCGTGTCGTAGGTGCCGAGCTCCGACCAGAGAATGGGGAGCGGGCTGTTCAGGCCGCCGATGAGGCGGACCACCTGCGGCGCGAGGTCGAACCCGCCGTTCAAGACGATGCCGGCCAGCGACGGGAACGTGTCGGACGCGTGCGCGAGAACGGTCGCGACGAGCACGTCGGAGCGATCGCCGGGAACCACGACGACAGCGCCCTCCGTGAGGCGGGGCAACACGTTCTCCATCGACATGGCGGCGACCACGACGCCGACGGCCTCGCGGTCGAGCAGAGCGTCGTCACCACGGATCAGCCGAGCCCGCGTCGCCGACATCACGGCGCGAAGGGTCGGCGAGACCAGCACGCGGTCTTCGGGCAGCGCCCAGACCGGCACGGTGCCCTCGGGGCCGGCCTCGAGGGCCCCGCGGATGCCGGCAACGACCTCCGCCATCAAGTCGGGCTCGACGCGGTTCGCAACGACGGCCAGCAGACTCGCGTGCTCGTTGCGGAGCTCGATGGTCGTCAGCTCGGCGACCTGACGCATATCGGCCCCCGTGCGAGACCGGTCACCATCGGCCGTGCGCCCGCCGAGCACCAACAGCACGGGCGCCCCGAGGTTGGCAGCGATACGGGCATTGAACGACAGTTCGGTCGGGCTGCCGACATCGGTGTAGTCGGAACCGACGATCACCACGGCGTCACACTGCCGCTCGATGGCTGCAAAACGCCCCACGATCGTCGCCAGCGCCGCATCCGGATCCGCGTGGACATCGTCGTAGGTGACGCCGATGCACTCGTCATACGGCAGATCGACGCTGTCGTGAGCGAGCAGCAACTCAAGCACATAGTCGGGCTCCGACGTCGACCTGGCGACCGGCCGGAACACCCCCACCCGGCCCAACTCGTGACTCAGGGTGTCGAGCACCCCGAGCGCCACAGTCGACTTGCCGGTGTGGCCCTCTGCTGACGTGATGTAGATGCGTGTCGACACGCGACCAACCCTAGGGCCGGATGCTCGGAGCGGCCTGCGATACCGACACCGACAAGGATCCAGCCCACCCGGTTCGTCACCACGCCGCGAACCCGGTAGAGTTCTCAAGGTCGAACGCCGCCTCCGGGCGACGATCACTGGAGAATTCGCCTAGTGGCCTATGGCGCACGCTTGGAAAGCGTGTTGGGTTTACGCCCTCGGGGGTTCGAATCCCCCATTCTCCGCTCAACGAGACCCCTGTCCGATTTCTGACGAAATCGGCCGGGGGTCTCGCTAGTTTCTCTGGGTCGCTCCGCTCCCCGCGGTCGCTTCGCTCCCGCGAAATGCTTTGCCCCTGTCCGGTTTCTTCGAAGCCGGGCAGGGGCATTGCTAGTTCCGCTGGGTCGCTCCCGCTCCCAGCGGCTCACTGCAGGGGTGAGACCTCAGAAATGACGGGTCGGGGAAAGCGGGGAGCATCGAAATTGAGGATTCGGCGGGACGTAGGGTGGGAGCATGGCCGAGATCAGCAGCGCACGAGTCGACGTGTGGCTGTGGGCCGTGCGCGTGTTCAAAACGCGATCGGCCGCCACCGCCGCCTGCCGTGCCGGGCACGTGCGAGTCAACGGCGAACGCGTGAAAGCCGCTCAGGCCATACGCCCCGGCGACGAGATCCGCACGCGCATCGAGGGGTTCGACCGGATCGTCGTGGTTCGCACGCTCCTGCTCAAGCGCGTCGGCGCCCCCGTCGCGGCCACCGCACTGACCGACCTCACTCCCCCGCCACCGCCGCGCGAAGAGCGCGCGTTCGTTCCGATCCGCGACCGCGGAACCGGCCGCCCCACGAAGCGCGACCGCCGCGACATCGACCGCCTCCGCGAGCAAGCGCTGTCCCACCCCGACGACTGAGTAGACCCCGTCGTGGCGGGCCCGCGAGTGCCGCCAAATGTCGGCCGCGGCCCCCGGAAACCAGCAGAAGGCGGCACTCGGCGCCCCGGCAACACCCGTCAGGCGGGGTGCACCCACCCGTTGACCACCAGAGCGCCGACCGCCACCAGAGCCGTCGCCGCGAGCACCATCACGGCCCGTGCCGGACGCCGCGCGTACCATCCCCGGGCCATCGGAAAAGCGGCGTAGTACTCGGTGCGCGACAGCGGCGCGTTGTCGACCGTCGTCGGAATCCCGAGGTGATCGGCCACTCGACGGATGTCGTCGTCCGACCAAAACAGCGCGCTCAGGCCGAACAGGCGGTGCCCGCGGTTGTCGATGGCGAGCAGTTGCAGGAGGGCTTCTGTCGACGACGTCCGGTACACGCGGTTGATCAGCACTCGGTCGACTCGGTCGAGATCGACCGACACGGGCGAGAGGAGCATGCGCCGTTTCAGGAAGCGATCGGGGGTGATCGCCGAGTGGACGAGCCGAAATCGGATGTACACAGCGAAGAAGAGGCAGGCCACGATGATCTCGCCGAGCACGATGACAGGCCAGAAGGACGATGTCAGCGTCAGCAGCAGCACCGCGGCGAAGACGGGGGCCAGGCTGAAAGCCCCCGACAGGAGTGCCGTTCGGCCGAGAGACTCGTGAGGCTGAGCGAACACTTCGACGACGTGAGAGTCGAGGCGCGCACTTCGCGGAATCGGGTTGCCGTCCAGGTCGGCACGCGCCCGGTCTCGACCACCGCGCGGTGGACGGCCGCTCGTGGGCGTGGTTGTACTCAAGTCGTTCCCCCTAGAACGTCGGTTTCGCTGTGCTCTTCACCCCTGAGGAGGAACTGCGTCGTCTTGCCACTTTAGGGGAGACCAGGATCCCACGAACAGCCCAGTTCGGGTGGTATCCGACCACCGGGTATGTTTCACCCGGAGGTGGTCAGCCGGTCGCTGACGCCACGAAACTCTGCCGAATCACCGAACCGTTCAGGCGCGTGATTCGGCCAAAGCCGCCGTGTCGGACGACTGCTCTCGGCGGCGCTGTCGCTCGCGGAGGAGCCTGTGCGCGAAGGGCGCCCAAAGGATCACCGCGATGCCCGCTCCGACCAGAAACCCGCCCAGGGTGTCGGTCAGCCAGTGCGCACCGAGATAGGTGCGGCTGAGCAGCATGGCGACGACGTACACGGCGCCGGCAATCCACACGCCTCGCAGGCGGATGATGACGCCGAGCGTCACGGCCATCGTCGCGGCGTTCGCGACATGGCCCGATGGAAAGGATCCGAAGTCACTCTGCACGAGGATCTCAAGCGGCCGGGCTCGAGCGAACGTGTGCTTGAGCACCTGCACGAGACCGGCACTGAGCAGCGTCGCAGCGAGGAAGTACACCGCTCCCCAGCGTCGGCGAGTGATCAGGAGCACCGCGAGGACCGCGAGAGGCACGACGAACGTGCCGAACCATCCGCCGCCGAGGAAGTCCATCACGAGGGCCGGCACCTCCCAGAGCGGCGAGCGATGCTCGACGAGTTCTTCCATCCACTCGGCGTCGAGGGAGGTCGCGCCACCCCGCGTCATGATCAGCCAGCCCAGGAGGAGCGCGAGACCGACGCCTCCGAGGGCACTCGCCAGGGGCCAGCGACGCTGAACGCGGAGGGCGAGTCGCTGCTCGCCCTGCCCGGGTGGGTGGGGATCCGGTGTCATGCGCCTACGGTACCGATCCGTCGGATCCTTAACTCTCAGTGAATTCAGTGCCCGAGCGCCGGCACGGTGCGGGGCCTGACCAAGAACCAGAGGCTGAGGATCGCGACCGACGTCGTGCACACCATCACGGCTCCCATCGGGGCCGCAGTCGTGATGCCGATGAGCCCGACGATCGGCGAGATGAGACCGGCAAGGCCGAAGTTGAGTGCGCCGAGCAGCGACGCCGCCGTGCCCGCCTCTTTGCCGTGATTCGCCAGGGCGAGCACCTGCACCTGCGGGAACGAGAATCCGCACGAGCAGATGAACAGCCACAGCGGCACCAGCAGGCCGACGATGCCGAGGTCGAGCTGGTCGAGCGACACGATCGCGACGGCGCACAGGAACATCACGCTGGTCGACCCGGCAAGGATCCACTGAGGCCCGATCCGCTGAGCCAGACGGGCGCTGATCTGTACGCCCAGCACGACGCCGAGCGAGTTCACCGCGAAGAGGAGCCCGTACTGCTGAGCGTTCATGCCGTAGAGATCTTGGAACAGGAACGACGACGACGAGAGGTACGAGAAGAGGCCCGAAAAGACCATCGCCCCGATCAGTGCCACTCCCACGAAGATGCGGTCGCGGAACAACACGCGGTATCGCTGGCGGAGGGTCGTGTGGCCGGCCTCGTGACGACGCTCCTTGGGCAGCGTTTCGACGATGAAGAAGATAGCACTGAGCACGACGAAGACGCCGTAGGCAGCGAGGACGACGAAGATGCCCCGCCAGCTCGTCGCGCGCAGGAGCTGGGATCCGATGACGGGAGCGAGGATCGGAGCGAGCCCGTTCACGAGAGCGAGACGCGACAACATCTTGACCAGGGGGCGACCGCCGAAGAGGTCGCGCACGAGTGCCATCGCGACGACACCCCCGGCGGCGGCGCCCATACCCTGGAGCACGCGAAAGAGCCCGAGCACCTCGACGTTGACCGCCGTGGCGGCGCCGACGCTCGCCAGCACGTGGACGGAACTCGCCACGATGAGCGGCACACGGCGACCGACCTTGTCGCTCCACGGACCGACGAGGAGCTGCCCCAGACCGAAGCCGATGGTCGTCGCGGTCAAGGTCAGTTGGACGACCGCCTTGCTGACTCCGAAGTCGGCCTGCAGTTCGGGGAACGCCGGTAGATACAGGTCGATGGTGGCAGGGCCGAGCGCCGTGAGGGCGCCGAGGACGACGATGTAGACGAGACGCTGTCGCCGGGTGAGCGAGTCGCCCGGGTGCACGACGATGGTCACGGAGCTCCTTTGACGGAATTGAGTGTGGTGACGCGGAAGAGGGCAGTGCCGGGCAGAACGGAAGACCGGGCCCGGGGCCGAGGCCGCGCAGAGACGAGGGGTGATCGGTGTCGACTCGTCGGCCGACACCGTTTCACCCTAGCCCTGATCGGCAGGTGTCGCCTAGCCGAAGTCGCGGTCGGAGACGTGCGACGGAAGGGGGCCCACGACGTCTAGGCTCGGGGCACACCACCGGATGGGGAGGAACCATGGTCGACGCCCGAATTGTGCAGACGACGAAGTCATTGCACGCCGCGATCATCGAGTTGGCGTCAGTGGCACCGGTCTCGACTATCACCGTCGCCGACGTCACTCGTGCGGCCGGCATCAACCGTGCCACTTTCTACAGCCACGCGACCTCACCCGGGGCGCTGCTGACCGACGTCTTGACGCCTGAACTCGATGCCATCCGCGAAGCCGACCTCGCTTTGCGGACCGCGGGCACGCACCAGCCCCCCGAGATCACGCGAAAGGGCATGGATCGCGTCATCGACCATGTGGTCCGCTACCGCGACATCTACCGCTTGGCCCTGCCCGATCCCCTTGATGCGTCGACGCACCGCGTGCTGGCTCGCCACTTCGAGACGTCGTCGATGTTGCATTTCGAGCAACGCATCTCGGGAAGGATTCCCGAGGGGCTGTCGCCCTCGCTCGCGGCGGGCTTTATCGCACACGGCCTCGTCGGTCTGATCGAGAACTGGTTGACGGGCAGGCGCACCAGCCGCAAGGTACTGCTCGACAACATCATGCTGGTGATCCCCGCGTGGTGGGACTAGCGAGCTCTAGCCGTTCTTCTCGGTGAGCGCGGCCGCGAACTGGGCCGTGGTGTCGTCGGCCAGAGCCTTTCGGAGCGCCGCAGTCTGCCCCTCATCGAGCTTCACCACCGATTGTGTGCCGATCGTGCCCGTGCCCGCGGTCGGCATGGTGAAGAAGTCGATGTCGCCGAGGTCGATGCCGCGGAGGCTGTAGGCGAGCGAAGCCATCTCGCGCAGAGTGAACCGGGCGTCGACGCTGAGGTTTTTCGAAGCCTCGCTCGCGAAGTCGACGAAGCTGGAGGGGTCGCCGAGCACGTCTCGGCTGAGAACCCTGCTCAGCATTCCTTTCAGCAGAAGTTGCTGATTCGCGACCCGCTGGAAGTCGCCGGTGGCGAAGGCGTAGCGCTCGCGAGCGAAGGTCAGCGCGCGCTCCCCCTGCAGCTTGATCGGCCCGGCGGCGAAGAACCTGTCGGTGCCGTGTTTCGCCGTGAACTGCTGCGGGTTGTCGACCCAGACGCCACCGAGCGCGGTCGTCATCGCCGCGAGCCCATCGAAGTCGATGATGGCGACATGGTCGATTCGGGCCCCGAGGAGCCCCTCGATGGTCTGCACGGCGAGCGGGGTTCCGCCCCAGGCGAGGGCCGCGTTGATCTTCGCCTCGCCATGCCCGGGCACGGGCACGTAGAGGTCGCGCATGATCGACATCACCGTGACCGTTTTGCGGTCGGCGGCCACGTGCACCAGCATCATCGTGTCGGCGCGTTGCGAGCCGGGCTTCTCGAGGTCGTGTTCGGTGCCCTTCTGGCGGGAATCGGAGCCGAGGAGCAGGATGTTGCGCTCGCCCGTCGAGGAGGCGGGTGGCCTCCCCGCCTCGTCGGGGAAGACCTGGTCGTCGGCGAGGGCCGTGATGTTCTTGCCGACGATCTGATGGACGAAGAAGAGCCCGCCGCCCACGGATCCGCCGATCAGGGCCACGACGACGAGGGCTGCCACGAGCAGTCGACGGCGCGCTCGACGTCGACGACGAGCCGCCGTCCGTACCGCACTGCGGGAGGGCTGACCGTCTTCTCCCTGCGGGGCGTCGGGCGACGAGGCCGCAGAGACGAGACGGTCGAAAGGGGTGGGGTCGGGTGCCATCGGGTGCTTTCGGGTTGAGTGCCAACAATCGGGGTGCGCGGTCTCGGCACCCCGGAACGGATCGAAGAACGCTGGGGGGGGCTAGTAGGCGCCGACGGGTCGGACCACGGCTCGAAACGTGGCGAGCAGAATCTTGGCGTCGACCCGGTGCGACCAGCCATCGACGTAGCCGACGTCGAGATCGAGACTCTGCTCCCAGGTGAGATCGCTTCGCCCTCCGACCTGCCATGCGCCCGTCATCCCGGGAACGGCCTCGAGACGGCGGAGCGCTCGCGGGCAATACGCGTCGACCTCACATCGCAGAGCGGGGCGCGGGCCGACGAGGCTCATGTCACCCAGCAGGACGTTCCAGAGCTGCGGCAGCTCGTCAATCGAGAATTTGCGGAGAAACCGGCCGACGCGGGTGACGCGCGGGTCGTTTTCGAGCTTGAAGAGCGGGCCGGCGAACGAGCCCTGGGCTTTGAGAGCGGCCAGTCGCTCGTCGGCGTCGGTGTACATGGTGCGGAACTTGACGATGGAGAACGGACGCCCGTCGAGACCGACGCGTTCTTGACGGTAAAGCGCTGCTCCCGGGGTTGAAATGCGGATGGCGAGGGCCACGAGCAACAGGAACGGGAAGAGGACGACGAGCCCGATTGCCGCGCCGACGACGTCGACACCCCTTTTCAGGACCGATTCGGACGACCTCGGAAGCCCGTCGCCACTGGTCGCCTCGCCGATGGCCCAACCCAGGTTCTGCCCGGGGGCGGGTCGGCTCTCTGAGCGGGTGATGACGGTCATGGAACAGCCTCCAGGGTGCTGACATTCTAGATGTCAATAGTACTTTGAGGCTGCGCGTGAATCAATACTTGATATGTCGGGAGTGGGGGCGGGAACGACGAAGGCCCCGGGATCCTTCCGCTTCGCTCTGTGCGAAGGGAAAGAACCGGGGCCTCGGGCCGGACGGCGGTGGGTCAGATACGGTCGAGCGCCTGCAGCACGTCGGCCAGGAGGTCGTTGCCCGACTCGATGCCGACCGAGAGCCGGATCACGTTCTCCGGCACCTCGAGCTCGGTGCCCTTGACCGACGCGTGCGTCATCTCGGAGGGGTAGCCGATGAGCGACTCCACGCCTCCGAGAGATTCGGCGAGCTGGAAGAGCTCCGTCGACTCGGCGAACGTCTTGGCCGCGGCAGGCCCTCCTGCGAGCCCGACCGACAGCATGCCGCCGAACCGCTTCATCTGGCGCGCTGCGAGAGCGTGCCCGGGGTGCGACTCGAGACCCGGGTAGTAGACGGTCTCGACGGCCGGGTGCGAGACCAGAGCGTCGGCGATGAGTTGTGCGTTGTCGGAGTGGCGGTCGACGCGGACGCCAAGGGTCTTGATGCCTCGAACGGTGAGCCACGCCTCCATGGGCGCCGAGATGGCGCCCGCGCCGAACTGCATGAACCCGACCTTCGAGGCGAGCTCGTCATCGTTCACGACCACGGCGCCGCCGAGGGTGTCGGAGTGGCCGCCGAGGTACTTCGTCGTGGAATGCACCACCGCGTCGGCGCCGAGCGTGATCGGCTGCTGGACGTACGGAGACGCGAACGTGTTGTCGACGACGACAAGCGCGCCAGCTGCCCGGCCGATCTCGGAGAGGCCGGCTATGTCGGTGATCTTCATCAGCGGGTTCGACGGGGTCTCGACCCAGAGCACTGTTGTCTCGCCCGGTCGGGCGGCGGCGCGCACCGCGTCGAGGTCGCTCATGTCGACCGTCTCGAGAGTGACGCCCCACGGGGCCCAGACTCGATTGACGAGACGGTGGGTACCGCCATACACGTCGTTCCCCATCAGCACGCGCGAGCCCGGCGTGAGCACCGACCTCAGCAGGGCGTCTTCGGCCGCGAGACCGGAAGCGAAGCTGAAAGCCGAGGATCCCTGTTCCAGACTCGCGAGGAGCGTCTGAAGCGAGTCGCGGGTCGGGTTCGCCGACCTCCCGTACTCGTAGCCCCCTCGAAAGCCACCGATGCCGTCTTGGACGAACGTCGAAGTCTGGTAGATCGGCGGGATGATCGCGCCGGTGGTCGGGTCGAACTCCTGCCCGGCGTGAATCGCGCGGGTCTCGAAGGCGTGGGCTGATTCGTCGTGGGTCATGGGAGCTTTCTCGGTCATTCCGACAGGTAGGCGAGCAGGTCGTGGCGGGTCACGACGGCGGCGGGCTTGCCGTCGGAGGTGACCAGGAGGGCGTCGTTCTTCTCCAGGGCGCGGCGCGCCGTCGTCACGGGCTCGTTGAGTCCGACGAGGGCGAGGGGCGCGCCAATGAACTTCGCCACGGGATCCGTCATCTGCGCGGCGCCGGAGAACACCTGCTCGAGGAGCGCCCGCTCGTCGACGGCTCCGACGACCTCGCCGATGACGACAGGGGGCTCGGCTGAGAGGACGGGCATCTGCGAGACGCCGTACTTGGCCATGATCTGCACGACATCGCGGACGGTGTCGGAGGGGTGGGCGTGCACCAGGTCGGGCAGGGCGCCGCTCTTCGACGCGATCAGGTCGCCGACGGTCTTCTCGGCTCCTTCGTCGCTGAAGCCGTACGAGCGCATCCATCGGTCGTTGAAGATCTTGCCCAGGTAGCCGCGCCCGCTGTCGGGCAGCAGCACCACCACGGTGTCGTCCGGGCCGAGGTCGCGCGCGGCCTCCAGCGCAGCGACGACCGCCATGCCGCTCGATCCGCCGACGAGCAGCCCCTCCTCGCGGGCGAGGCGGCGAGTCATGTCGAACGACTGGGCGTCGGAGACGGCGATGATCCGGTCGACGACCGACCCGTCGTAGGCACCCGGCCAGAAGTCTTCGCCGACGCCCTCGACGAGATAGGGGCGGCCGGTGCCGCCCGAGTAGACGCTGCCCTCCGGGTCGGCGCCGACGATCGTGACGCGACCCTCCGACACCTCCTTGAGGTATCGGCCGGTGCCGCTGATGGTGCCTCCGGTGCCGACACCGGCGACGAAGTGGGTGAGGGCTCCGTCGGTGTCGCGCCAGATCTCGGGGCCGGTTGTCTCGTAGTGGCTTAGAGGGCCGTTCTGGTTCTCGTACTGGTTCGGCTTGAACGCACCGGGCGTCTCGCGTACGAGGCGGTCGGAGACGCTGTAATACGACTCGGGGCTGTCGGGGGCGACCGCCGTCGGAGTCACGACGATCTCGGCGCCATAGGCAGTCAAAACGTTGCGCTTGTCTTCGCCCACCTTGTCGGGCAGCACGAAGATGCAGCGATAGCCGCGCTGCTGGGCGACGAGAGCGAGCCCGACACCCGTGTTGCCGCTCGTCGGCTCGACGATCGTGCCACCGGGTTTGAGGTGCCCGTCGCGCTCTGCGGCATCGAGGATGCGGGTCGCAATGCGATCCTTCGACGAGCCGCCCGGGTTGAGGTATTCCACCTTGACCAGAACGGTCGCGGCGATTCCCTCCGTGACCCGGTTCAACTTGACGAGAGGTGTGTTGCCGATGAGGTCGATGACGGTTTCCGCGTACTTCACTCATCGAGTCTATAGATCGCACCTCCGCGTCACCGGAGCATGACGCCGGTCGGGCGGGCACGCTCCGAGCGGCACGAGCGATCGATCAGGCGATGGCGCTGCTCTGCTGCTCGTACAGTTCGGAGTAGAGGCCGCCGACTGCGACGAGCTCGTCGTGGGTTCCCCGCTCGACGATCCGACCCGCCCGCACGACGAAGATCACGTCGGCGCTGCGCACGGTCGAGAGGCGGTGGGCGATCGCAATCGTCGTCCGCCCCCGAGTCGCCGTGTCGAGCGCGGTCTGGACGATGCGCTCCGAGACGGAGTCGAGCGCCGACGTGGCCTCATCGAGCACGAGGACCGCCGGATCCTTGAGGAGGACCCGGGCGATGGCGATCCGCTGCTTCTCGCCACCGGAGAGCCGATACCCCCGCTCCCCCACCACCGTGTCGTACCCGTCGGGGAACGAGGCGATCGTCTCGTGGATGTTGGCCTGGCGCGCCGCCTCGATCAGCTGCTCGTCGGAGGCCTCGGGCCGCGCGTACCGCAGGTTCTCGGCGATCGTGGCATGGAACAGGTAGGTCTCCTGGCTCACGATGCCGATGTTGCCGACGAGTGACTCCTGGTCGAGATCGCGGACGTCCGACCCGGCAAAACGGACCGCCCCGCCCGACGCTTCGTAGAACCGCGGGATCAGATACGAGATCGTGGTCTTGCCCGCCCCGGACGGCCCGACGAAGGCCGCGAACTGCCCCGGCTCGATGTCGAAGGTGAGACCGTCGAGCGTCTTCTGCCCCGGCTCGGCGTCGGGGTACGAGAACGAGACGTCGTCGAACGCCACTCGCCCGAGGCCCGCCTCGTCGACCCGCTTGGCCTCGGCCGGCTCGCGAATGGCGGGGGTCAGGTCGAGGTACTCGAAGATGCGCGCGAAGAGCGCCCCCGAGGTCTGGATGTCGAGGGCGACCCGGAGCAGGGCCATGAGCGGGAACGTCAGCCGCGACTGCACGGTCGTGAACGCCACGATCGTGCCCGCCGTCACGTCGACGCCGCCCTGGATCAGATACGCGGCGACCACGTAGATGACTGCCGGGATGATCGTGAGGAAGATGCTCACCACGGCGAAGAAGCCCTGCCCGCTCATCGTCTGCCGAACCTGCAGACCGATCTGGGTGCGGTTCTCGGCCGAGTACCGCTCCACCTCGGTGCGCTGCTGGTTGAAGCTCTTGGCGAGAAGGATCCCCGAGACGCTGAGGGTCTCCTGCGTGATGGCGGTCATATCCGACAGCGACTCCTGCGTCTGCGTCGCGATTCGCGCCCGCACCTGACCGACCCGGCGCTGGGCGATGACGAGAAGGGGAAGCAGGATGACCGCGACCACGGTCATCTGCCACGAGAGCAGCAGCATGGCGACGAACGCCGCGATGACCGTGACGGTGTTGCCGAGCACGCTCGAGATCGTGTTGCTCAGCACGTTGGCCACACCGCCGACGTCGTTCTGCAGCCGCGACTGGATCACCCCCGTCTTCGTCCGGGTGAAGAACGCGAGCTCCATTCGCTGCAGGTGCCCGAAGAGGCGGATGCGGAGGGCTCCCATGACCTTGTTTCCGACGGTCGCCGTGAGATAGGTCTGCCACACTCCGATGCCGGCGGACAGCACCCACAGCCCCACCATCGCGCCGACGAGCCTGGTCAGCACGGCGATGTCGGGCCCGCCCGCCGGGAAGAGCCCGCGGTCGAACGCCTGCTGGGTCAGCAGTGGCGGGATCACGCTGATGCCCGCCGAGATCAGCACGAGAACGACGGTGACGACGATCGCCCGACGGTACGGCGAGAACAGGCTCCGGATCCGCCCGAAGAGATCCGGGATCCGAGGGGCCTCGGCATTCGCGGCCCGCTGCGCCTTGGCATCGGCTCCGGATACCCGGCCGGGCCCGCCCGGCCGACCGCCGCCCCCACGAGCGCCCCGCATGCCCCCGCCCGAAGCGACTGAATCCATCTTGCTCACGGCGTGCCCTTGCTCATTCCGTCACTGTAGGCCTGTCGAACGAGGCGAGGCGGCGGCAGAGGGCTGACCCCAGTTGGGGTGGACTTGCGAATTCCCCGGTTGAAAAAGAAATCTCAGTTTATGATGTTGATCAGGTAGGGGCACGGAAGCCAGGGGGGACTCACGGAAGACCTCCCGACACCCGGTCCGCCCGACGATCGACCTTCCGCTCTCCTCCCGACCGCCGCATTCCCCGTCCCGAGCGGGGAACTACCCGATGTGGCAGAGGTAATCCCGTGAATTCCCGAAACGACACGACCGTCGAACCCGAAACCTCGACGGCACTCCAGCTCGACAATCGCACCATGCTCGACACCGTCGAGAGGATGTGGCCGCAGATCGCGCCGATCCAGGGGGCGAGGCTTCGCGAGGCCGTGCGCAGCGTGCCCGAATCCGAATGGCGCGGTCGCGCCCGGATCCTGCTCGCGCTCGCGGTCAGCCACCGGTCTATCGGGTCGACGAGCCGAAGTGCCGCGCTCCCCTGGTTCCGCGCCGTCGACAAGAACATCAAGGCCGACCCGGAGAGTCCCATCGACGTGCGGGCGGGCTACCTCGTCCACTTCGCAGCGACGCTCCGCACCCTCGGCGACGTGAATGCCGCCCGCACGCACCTCGAGACCGCGCGGGCGATGATCGAGCAGGACACCTCGCTCGAGATCAGCCGACGGATCGACCTGAGCGCCTCGTTCTCGTTGCAACTCGGTCTCGTGCGCGTGCACCTCGGCGCCTACGACGAAGCCCTTTTCGCCCTGTCGCTCGCCGAGGGGCTGGCGAGCGAGCACCTCCCGACCGCCGAACGCGTCGAATGCCACTCGGCACTCGCCTACGTCGCCTTCCAGTTCGGCGACTTCGCCCGCGCCGAGAGGCAGATCGAACTCGCCGCACAGCAGGCCGACGGCACCGAGCTGCTCCGCAGCGGGTTCGGCGCGCTCGCCCAGATCACGCGGTTCCACCTGCTGATCGAGCGCGACGCTGTTCCCCACGACCTCGAGACGCAGCTCCGTGATGTCCGCGTCGCCAGTCGCGGAACCGAGTGGGAAGCCCACGCGGCGTTCGCCGAGGCGCTCGCGCGCCACGCGGCCGGCAGCGAGATCGAGGCGCTCGATCTGCTCGGCCGGGTGACGCGGCTTCTCGCCTCCTTCACGGGGGATCAGGTGCTCGACTCGGCGTCTCGGATCCTTCGCTCCGAAGTGCTCCGCACGCTCGGCGAAGTCGTCGAAGCACGGCAGGCGATGGCAGATCTCGAGCCGGGGCAGCACCACGTGACATGCCCGGCACGGGTGGGGGCGCTCGCCTCGTTCCTCCTGGGCGATCCGCAGGCGGCCCTCGACACCCTCGCCGACTGCATCGCCCTCGGCGACCTCCACTCCGACCGCGTACGAGCGCAGATCTTCGCCATCGTCGCCGCCGCACAGGACGACCTCGGCAATCGCGTCGCCTCGAACATCGCCTTCGACCGCTCGCTGCTGATGTCAGCGACGAACGGAACGACCTGGGCGTATCGCCCGCTTCCCCACGAGGTGCTCGACAGCCTGCTCACGCGCGCCGCAGACCGTGAGCAACCCGCTCGCGTGGCAGCCCTGCTCGAACGTCTGCAGGGCACGACCCCCGCCGAGACCGTCGTGCTGGCCGACCCGCTCAGCGAGCGCGAACTCGTGATCGTGCGCCACCTGGCGACCGGAGCGACCCTGAACCAGATCGGCAACGAGCTGTTCATCTCGGTCAACACCGTCAAGAGCCACGTGCGCAGCATCTACCGCAAGCTCGGGGCGACGAACCGACGCGAGGCGATCGCCCTCGCGGTGCAGCTGGGGCTGGCCGACGGCTAGAGCCCGCGGTCGACAGCAGGACGCGAGAAAGCCCCGGACCTCTCGGCCCGGGGCTTTCCCGATGGTGCTGGTGAAGCTGAGTTACTTGAGGGTGATCGTGGCGCCAGCGGCCTCGAGAGCAGCCTTGGCCTTCTCGGCGGTCTCCTTGTTGGCACCCTCGAGGACGGTGCTGGGGGCACCGTCGACGACAGCCTTGGCCTCGCCGAGTCCGAGGCTCGTGAGCGCACGGACCTCCTTGATGACCTGGATCTTCTTGTCGCCAGCGGCCTCGAGGACGACGTCGAAGGAGTCCTTCTCCTCGACCTCTTCAGCGGGGGCGGCGGGGCCAGCGGCACCGGCAGCGGCGACGGGGGCAGCAGCGGTGACCTCGAAGACCTCTTCGAACTTCTTGACGAAGTCGCTGAGCTCGATGAGCGTGAGCTCCTTGAAAGCCTCGATCAGTTCGTCCTGGCTGAGCTTTGCCATTGTTTTCTCCTTATTGCGTTTCTAAAAAGTGGGGTGGTGGTGCTTGTAACGAGTACCGAGCTGCTTACGCAGCGGTGTCCTGCTTGGCACGCAGCGCCTCGACCGTGCGAACGGTCTTGGAGAGCGGGGCCTGGAACAGGTACGCCGCACCGAACAGCGAAGCCTTGAAGGCGCCAGCCAGTTTGCCCAGCAGCACCTCCCGCGACTCGAGGTCGGCGAGCTGGTTGACCTCGGCTGCGGTCAGAGCGTTACCGTCGAAGTAACCGCCCTTCACGATCAGCTCGGGGTTCGCCTTCGCGAATTCACGCATGCTCTTGGCCACGGCGACAGGGTCTCCGTGAACGAAAGCGATAGCCGACGGGCCGGCGAGTTCGTCGTCGAACAACGAGATCCCCGCAGCGTTCGCCGCAATCTTGGTGAGCGTGTTCTTCACGACGGCGTAGGTGGCGTCCTCACGGATACCGGTGCGCAGCGTTTTGAGCTGAGCAACGGAGAGGCCGCGGTACTCGGTGAGCAGGACGGCGGTCGAGCTACGGAAGAGTTCCGTGAGCTCGGCGACCGAAGCTTCCTTGTTCGCCATGTCGCTCCTAACGTGTGAATGCTGGCAGCCCCTGTGGACTCTTACGAATCCCGGTTATCGCACAAAAAAAGCTCCGCGCAGACGCACGGAGCTTGAAAGCTTCACACACCTGCGCGGGACGTCTCTTGTAAGAGAACCTTCGGCCGACGCCTGCTTTGCAGCGGGCACCGACAACCAGCGGTCTTGGGCTTCGACAAGCATAGGTGCCCGTTCAGGATCCTGCAACTCGTGCTCACGCCACCCGCTCACCTGCACCCCGGCGCCCTCCCGGGCCGCCCGGGCCGCCCGGGCCGCCCGGGCGCCGAGACTCCAGTAGTCGTGGGTGCAGGCCTGCCGCACCCGCACCTACTGGAGTCTCGCGCTCGACGCACCCCGCAGGATCCTGCGCCCCGGCGGGGTGAGGCGGTGAGACTCCAAAAATGGCCCATCACCGTGAGCGGGATGGGCCATTTGCGGAGTCTCGCCGAACTGACAAGGGACGAGCAGCTACGAGACAGCGGGAGCGGAGGTCGGCGCGGGAAGCGGGGCGGGAGCGCCCTGAGGGGCGCGCTCCAGGGGCAGGCGCACGGTGAAGACGGCTCCGGGGTCGGCGTTGGACGCCGTGACCGTGCCGCCGTGCGACTGAACGACGGCTTGAACAATCGCGAGCCCGAGCCCGGTCGAGCCGGCCTTGCGCGAACGCGAGCTGTCGGCCCTCGCGAACCGCTCGAACAGCACCGGCATGACGGCGGGGTCGATGCCCGGTCCGTTGTCGGTCACCGTGATGACCGCCTCGTGCGTCCCGTCGTCGCGCTCCAGGTTCACCCAGATCTCGGTTCCCTCCGGCGTGTGGGTGCGGGCGTTCGTCAGAAGGTTCGCGACCACCTGGTGCAGGCGCATCGGATCGCCGAGGAGGGTGATCGGCTTCTCGTCGACCGAGACGTCAAAGGTGTGGCCGGTCGACGAGACGTGTGTGTCGTGGACGGCGTCGAGGACGATCCGGGTGAGGTCGGCCTCCTTTTTCACCAGGTCGGTGCCCTCGTCGAGTCGGGCGAGCAGCAGCAGCTCTTCGACCAGCGACGTCATACGGACCGACTCCGATTCGATACGACTCATCGCGTAGACGACGTCTTCGGGCAGGTCTTTGCCCATGCGGCGGGTCAGCTCGGCATACCCGCGGACCGAAGCCAACGGAGTGCGGAGCTCGTGCGAGGCATCGGCGACGAACTGCCGCACCTTATTCTCGGACTCCTGCCGGGCCGTGAGCGCATGCGAGACGTGACCGAGCATGCGGTTCATGGCGGCGCCGACGCGGCCGACCTCGGTGCGGGTGTCGGTGTCTTCGTCGGGAACGCGGTCGTCGAGGGCGACCTCGCCTCGGTCGAGCGGCATCTCAGAGACGCGCGACGCCGTGTTGGCGATGCGCTCGAGGGGTGCAAGGGCGTAGCGGACGGTGACGAGCGCGAAGAACACGGCGACGGCGATACCGACGGCGGCGATGATGGCGATTCCGGCGATCAGCTTGGAGACGGGGCCGGTGACGCTGTCCATAGGCAGCGCAACAGCAACATGCACGACCACCGTCTCGTTGGTCGTCCTGTTCGTGAGCGGCACGTTCGTGGCCTCAACGCGGTAGCGCCCGTACGACCCGCCCAGATCCATTGTCCGAGGCGTGTCACTCACGGCCAAGTTGGTCAGCGCGGTTGTAGCCGACTCCCCTACGGAACCCGGCGTCCCATCTTCAGTAACTTGCTGCGAGTCCAGCAGTTGCCCCTTGAGCGAGACGATCGCGATGGTCCCGACGATCTGACCGCGGCCCGCCTCCGAGCCAAAGCCTTCGCTGGGCTGTGTCGGAGCGGACTGCACAAGCGCCCGCGAGAGGCTCGACTTCACATTCGCGTCGAGCTGCGACTCCAGAACCTTCTGCAACACGAGCACGGAGAGCACACCGATCACAATCGCCAGCAACGCCGAGATCGCGACAATACTCAGCACCAGCCGACGCCGCAGCGTCAGCGGGCCGCGCCACGAGCGAGCCCACCCGCGGACGGCACTGGCGGGGTGGAACGAGCTCACGAGAGGGGCTTGATCACGTAACCCACGCCGCGGACGGTGTGGATCATGGCTTCTTCGCCGGCGTCGATCTTCTTGCGCAGGTACGAGATGTAGATCTCGACGACGCTGGATTTGCCGCCGAAGTCGTAGCTCCAGACGCGGTCGAGAATCTGCGCCTTCGAGAGCACGCGGCGGGGGTTGCGCATGAGAAAGCGGAGCAGCTCGAACTCGGTGGCGGTGAGCTCGATCTCGCGACCGGCGCGCGACACCTCGTAGCTCTCTTCGTCGAGCACGAGGTCGCCGACGACGATGCGCGAGTCGCCACCCTCCGACACCATGGCGGCGGAGCGGCGAATGAGGCCGCGGAGGCGGGCGACGACCTCTTCGAGGCTGAACGGCTTCGTGACGTAGTCGTCGCCGCCGGCGGTCAGGCCCGTGACGCGATCCTCGACGGCGTCTTTCGCGGTGAGGAACAGGATCGGGGTGTCGTCTCCACCGTTGCGGAGGCGGCCCAGCACCTGAAGGCCGTCGATGTCGGGGAGCATGACGTCGAGCACGATCGCGTCGGGCTTGAACTCGCGAGCGAGGTTCAGGGCGGTCTGCCCGTCGGGTGCGGCCTTGACCTCCCAGCCCTCGTAGCGGAGGGCCATGGAGAGCAGGTCGGTGAGGCTGTTCTCATCGTCGACGACGAGCACGCGGAGGGGCGAGCCGTCGGCGCGAGTCAGGCGCGGAGCGGCAGGTGCGGTGATGGGGGCTGAAGTGGTCACGTTTTCAAGTATCTGGGGTTTTCTATGAGCCGTCTGTGATGACCTGATGAGCCAGCCCTGGAATTCCCACACGGGCAATCGACCTGCCTCATCAGGGATTGATAGGCCCGCGATAGTCCGGGCATAACGCGTCTCCCTACGGTTCTGACGTTCGCACAGCGAGCGAGTGCGCCCCCTTCGCACGATCACCACGACCCCGCACCACTCCAGAGGAGACCCATGTTCTTGACCTATCTGTTCCGGGAGCTGAGCAACCGGCGTAAGCAGACGGCCATCATCGCGACCGGCATGGCACTTGCCATCGCGCTCGTGATCATCGTCAACTCGGTGGCGGGCGGTGTGAAGGCCGCGCAGTCGACCGTTCTCGAATCTGTCTACGGCGTCGGCACCGACATCACGATCAGCCAGACCCAGACCCCGTCGTCGACCGGCGGGCGCCCCACCTTCAACTTCGGCTCGGGCGGGGGCACGACCTCGGGCAACAGCACGTCGCTCTCGCAGTCGAGTCTGACTGCCGCCCGCGGCACGGCGACCTTCGCCGACACCGCCCTCACCACCGTCGAGAAGACGACCGGCGTCAAGAACGCCGCCGCCACGCTGTCTCTGCAGCTCAACGACTTCTCGGGGACCACCACGCAACAAGATTCGGGCACGACCGGAACCCAAGGATCAGGCACGGGCGCCGCACAGCAGGAGCCCACGGGCACGGCCACGGGTGCTCCCGGTGGCGGCACTGGCGGAGGTTTCGGCGGAGGCTCGTTCTCGTTCGACCAGACCACCGTCTCGGGCGTCAGTGTGACCGCCGACGCGGTCGGCCCCCTCACGAGCGTCGAGCTGACCAAGGGCCGGACATTCGCCGCCTCCGACGCCGGCAAGAACGTGCTCGTCGTCGACAGCGCCTACGCGAAGACCGAGAGCCTCGCCGTCGGTGACTCCAAGAAGATCGGCGACACGACCTTCAAGGTCGTCGGCATCGTCACCTCGACGTCGTCGTCGTCGACCACCGGCTCCGACATGTACATGCCGCTCGACACCGCCCAGAAGGTCGCCGACCTCGACGGCAAGATCAGCACCATCTACGTGAGCGCCGAGTCGTCAACCGACGTCTCCGCCGTCAAGACGGCACTCGAGAAGGCGCTGCCCAAGGCCACCGTCTCGACCGAGTCCGACCTGGCCTCGAGCGTCTCCGGCTCGCTCTCGACCGCGTCGAGCCTCGTCTCGAGCCTCGGCACCTGGCTCTCGATCATCGTGCTGGCCGCGGCCTTCTTGATCGCGATCCTCTTCACCGTCTCGGGCGTCACCCGCCGCACCCGCGAGTTCGGCACTCTGAAGGCGATCGGCTGGTCGAACGGGCGCATCGTGCGCCAGGTGGCCGGCGAGTCGCTCGTGCAGGGCCTCATCGGCGGAGTGGTCGGCGTCGTCGTCGGAATCCTCGGCGTCGTGATCATCAACATCATCGCCCCGACGCTCTCGGGCGGTGCGGCATCTACTACCGCCGGCGGCATGGGCGGCGGCACTCCCCCGGGCGGCGCCGCGGGCGGCACCGGCACGGGAACCGAAGGCGGAACCACGGGCGGCGCGGGATCCTTCGGCGCCCAGGTTGCGACGACGGCCACCGAGGTCAGCCTGCATGCCCCGATCGCCGTGACGATCATCGTCGTGGCGGTCGCCCTCGCGGTGATCGGCGGACTCCTCGCCGGCGCGATCGGCGGGTGGCGGGCATCGCGCCTGCGACCGGCCGAGGCGCTTCGCAGTGTGGCGTAGGCCGCGGATCCTGATCTCTCTTCAACCGAACGGAACCCCATGTACACGCTGAAAGACGTCACCAAGACGTACGTGCAGAAGAAGCGCACCATCACGGCCTTGAACAAGGTCACCCTCGAGATCCCGACCGGTCAGATGGTCGCGATCCAGGGCCCCACCGGCGGCGGTAAGTCGACGCTGCTGCAGATGCTCGGAGCCCTCGACAAGCCCACCTCGGGCGAAGTGCTGCTGGGCGACAAGAAGGTGTCGGGCCTCGTGGAGTCGAAGCTCGCCGACGTCCGCGCTAAGGAGATCGGCTTTGTCTTTCAGAGCTTTAACCTGATTCCGACACTGACGGCGCTCGAGAACGTCGAGACCGCCTTCGCGAGGTCGTCGATGTCGCGCGACGAGCAGAAGGCGAAGTCGGCGGCGGCCCTCGAATCCGTCGGACTCGGCGAGCGCGGCGACCACCTCCCGGCCGAGCTCTCGGGCGGCCAGCAGCAGCGCGTGGCGATCGCTCGCGCGCTGGTCAAAGAGCCGCAGGTGCTCCTCGCCGACGAGCCGACCGGATCGCTAGACGAGACCACCCGCGACGAGATCATGGAGCTCCTCGAGGGCGTCTGGCGCGACCGGGGGTTGACCTTCATCATGGTCACCCACGACTCGTCAGTGGCCCGTCGCGCCGAGCGTCGGCTCTATCTCAAGGGCGGCCAGGTCAGGGACGCGTAGCGAGGGGGTACGCGGCAGCAGCGAACCGCCGCGAATCGGGCGCCCATCCGGCCACGTTGATCGTGCCCTGGCCGCCGAAGAGCGGCAGCAGATCACGTGCCGTCTCGGGCAGCGGTTCGCCCCGGTCGAGTTCCATCACGCGCAGCACGACGTCACGGTTCTCCGGGTGGCCGAGCGTGCCGGCGCCGTAGGCGACGTAGACCAGCCGCGACTGGTCGGGCGACGGGTGCGGAAACCAGTCGACCGTGTCAGAGACGAGGATCCGCGACACGTCCGATCCGTCCGGCCGAATCCGCGCGAGCTGCGCGTGCCCCGCCTCGGTCGTGAACCGTTCGGTGTTGAACCAGACCCACGCGCCGTCGGGCGAGAACTCGGCGCCGTCGTCGGGGTGGGCGTCGTCGGTGACGAACGTCGTCGCTCCGTCGGCCACCGCCACCAGGGCGACGTTGGTGCGCCAGTCCGTCGTCGGCGACGTCGTCGTCGGGCGCGCGCCGACGATCACGGTGAGCGTCGAGCCGTCGGGTGAGACGCCGTGCAGGTAGTTCTTGTAGCCGCGGCCGTCCGGGTGCTCACGGGTGATCCGGCGGCCCGAGCCACCGTCGAACGGCACCTCGTAGAGATGGCCGTCTTTGGCGCTGACCACGATCGACGATCCGTCGGGCGCAATGCAGTGGTCGTTGTTGATCTCGGGCACACCGGCCATCTCGACCGGCTCGAGCACACCGTCGCCGGCCTCGCCCCCGTTGTGTGCCGCGCCCCCGTCGACCCGGAGCCGCCAGAGGAGCCCGTCGCCGTTGACGACGAGCCACCGCCCGTCGTGGCTCCAGTTGGGAGCCTCGACGAGCACCTCGCCGCTCTCGAAGACGACCTCGGCCTCACCGGTGACGGCATCCACGATCAGGATCTGGCAGACCTGACCCGGGAGGAGTGTGCGTGGCATGGTCTCACTCTGCCCTTCTGGGCCGGGTCGATCGACGCTGTGCGGGATCCTTCGGTTCGGTGCTCGTCGGCCAGGCGCTCCGGGTGCTACTTGACGGCACCCGAGGAGAGGCCGGTGATCAGGTGCTTCTGCACGAACATGAAGCCGATCAGGACGGGCAGCGAGACGACGACCGAAGCGGCCATGAGCTGGTTCCAGTAGACGTCTTGCTGGGACGAATAGGCCTGCAGGCCGATCGCCAGGGTACGGGTGTCGTTCGACGTGAGCACCGAGGCGAAGAGCACCTCTCCCCACGCCGTGATGAACGCGTAGACCGCGACCGCGATGATGCCGGGCTTCGCGACCGGGATGATGACGCGGAAGAGCGCACCCATTCGGCCGGTGCCATCGATCATCGACGCCTCCTCGAGCTCCTTCGGGATGCTGGCGAAATAGCCGGTCAGCATCCAGATCGAGAACGGGAGTGAGAACGTCATGTACGTGATGATGAGGCCCGCATACGAGCCCGTCAGCTGAAGACCGGAGGCGTTGCGGATCTGCACGAAGATCAGGAACAGCGGCAGCAGGAAGAGGATGCCGGGGAACATCTGCGTCGACAGCACCACCAGACTGAACGGTCGCTGGCCCTTGAACCGTAGGCGAGCCAGAGCGTAGGCCGCGAGAACGGCCATGATCACGCTGAGAATCGTCGCCGAGCAGGTCACGATCAGGCTGTTCTTGAAGTACTGCGCCAGCGGGACCGTCTCCCAGATGTCGAAGTACGGCTTGATGGTGAAGTTCGAGGGGATCCAGGTGAAGGCGCCCTGCACGTCGGCGAGGGGCTTGAGCGACGTCGTGACCACCACGTAGAGCGGCACCAGGACGACGATGGAGAGGAAGGCGAGTCCGAAGAATCGGAAGACCTTGAATCCGGGAGTGACGATCATGGCTTAGTCCTCTTCTCCGGGCTTCGGCTTCGGAAGCACCATACGGATGTAGAAAGCGGAGGCGATCAGGAGCACGATCAGCAGCAGCACGCTCATTGCACCGCCGAGACCGAAGTTCCAGTTCGAGAACGACTGCTGGTAGATGAGGGGCGAGATGAGAGTCGCCTCCTTGGGCGACGCAGCGCCGAACAGCACGAAGGGCACGTTGAACTGGTTGAAGATCCAGAGGCCCATGATGAGCATCAGGACGGCGTTGGCCGGCTTGATCATCGGAAGCGTGATGCGGGTGAACTGCTTCCAAAGGCTCGCACCGTCGAGAGCGGCCGCCTCGTAGACGTCGCCGGGGATGTTCTGGAGTGCTGCCAGAAGCATCAGGAAGGCGAACGGCCACATCTGCCAGGCGGTCACGATGACGATCGCCCAGAAGGAGTTGCCGCCGAGCAGCCAGAACGGCCGGTCGCCGCCGAACAGGTGGAGCTGATCGACCAGGAAGTGGTTGATCGCGCCGTCGGAGCGGTTGAACATGAAGGCCCAGGCGATGGTGCCGACGTACGAGGGCAGGGCGTAGGGCACGAGAAACAGCGTGCGCAGGATCCCGCGGCCTCGGAACGAGGTGGTAAGAAGTACCGCGCCGAGCATTCCCATGCTCCACGCGATCGCCAGCACGATGATGGTGAACCCGATGGTGCGCCCCAGAGCCGAGTAGAACTCGGCCCCGATCGAGGAATTCGGGTTGAGCCCGTTGACGAAGTTCTGGAAACCGACGAACGGGGCATCGACCCAGTTGGCGATGCTGAGCTGGTTGAGCGTGATGAACGCGATCCAGATGCCCAGCACCATCGGCAAGAGGTGGATGAGGAGCTCGGCCAATGCGGCCGGAGCGATGAGCCCGTAGGGCAGGAGCGAGGGGCGCTTCTTCTTGCGGGCGGGCCGCAGCGGAGCGGATACGCTCCGCTGCGGCTCTTCCGGCAGACCACTCTCGGTCGACGCGGGAGGCAGGACGTTGAGGGTCATGACGGTTCCCTTCTAATGCTTGTCTGTCAGTCGGATCGAGATCACTGGCTGGCCGTCATCTGGCTGTTGGCGTCTTCGAGAGCCGACTTGACGTCGGATTCGCTGACGTCCTTGCCCTGCGCGGCCTGCGCGAGCAGGTTCTTAATGGCCGTTCCGACGAGCGTCTCCATCTGGCCCTCGCTGACCTGCAGCGGCATGGGCTGGGCGTGATCCTTGAGGATCTCCTGCTTGAGCTTGATCGCGTCGGTCTTGAACGCCGGGTCGTCATAGGCGTCGGTGACGACGGGGATGGACGCGAACGACTTGTTGAGCGACTGCTGCGCGGGAACGCTGGTCATGAACTTGACGAGCTTCTCGGACCCGGACAGGTTGCCCGTGTTCTTGAAGATCGACAGGTTGATGCCGGCGACGTGGCTCTGGGTACCCAGCAGCCCGGTTGCATCCGCGGTCTCCATCGGGACCGGCGCCGCGGCGTAGTCCGTGAAGTTCCGCGCTGCAAGCGAAGCCCCCGGCGCCTGGTCGAAGAACATGGCGGCCTTGCCGTCGGCGAAGGTGGCGGCCATGTCGGAGCCGTTCACGCTCTCGGCGTCGGAGGGGTTGACCACCTTGTCGGCGCCGATCAGATCGACCCATTGCTTGATGCCCTTGACCTCGCCGTCGGAGGCGAACGTCGGCTTGCCGTCGGCGTCGTAGAGCGCTCCGCCGTTCTGCAGACCCCGGACGAACGCCTGGTGCGCGTTGTTCGAGACGCTCGAGCCGGCCATCGTCACACCCCACTGGTCGATCTGCCCGTCGCCGTCGGTGTCTTTGGTGAGCTTCTTGGCGTCGGCCACGAACTCGTCCCAGGTCGCGGGCGGTGTGTCGATGCCGGCGGCCTTGAACATCTTCGTGTTGTAGTACATCGAGTACGACAACCCGTAGAGCGGCACCGACGTGGGCGCCTTGCCCTCGGCACCACCGGTGGCGTAGCTCGACGCGACGAACTTGTCTTTGCCGCCGATGGCCTTCAGCGCATCGCCCTCGAACGGCACGAACGCGCCGCTCGACTGGAGCGAGGTCGCCCAGGTGTTGCCGATCGACAGCACGTCTGGCCCGTCACCCGACGAGACCGCGGTGAGGATCTTGTTGTAGAGGTTGGTCCACGGGATGACCTCGATGTTGACCTTGATGCCGGTCTCGTCGGTGAACTTCGCCAGCTCGGCCTTGAGGACCTTCTGATCGCCCTGGATCGTCGGAGCCTGGTTGCTGGCCCAGTAGGTCAGCGTCTTAGTCGAGTTGGCATCGCCGCCGGAGGACGACGAGCACGCCGTCATGCCTCCGATAGTCATGGCGCCGACGGCAACTGCCGCCAGCCACTTCGTTGTGGTGCGCATTTTTTCTCCTGGTGTCTCTTCGTTGAGGGAGGGATGGAGCTTGGAGCTGTGTGGGATGGTTCCTGTCGTTCCGGTGGTGTCGTGCAGCTGGGACGGTATTTCGGTAGTGCCGTAAGGGGGTCGAGAGAATCTCGGGCCGACCCGCTCGAGGCGGGTCGGCCCGAAAGGATCAGGTCAGGGTCGCGACAGAGGGATCCCAGTCGGCCGGGAGCTCGTCGGTGGGCTCGAGCGTCGACTCGACGACGACGCTCTCCCCCTTCTCGGCGGACTCGGCGAGCGAGACCATGATGTCGAGAACGTGGAAGGCGAGCTCTCCGGGAACGCGCTCTCGGCGACCCTCGCGGATCGCCTGGGCGAGCTCGGCCACCCCGGTACCGCGGGTGAAGGTCGACCCCTCGGAGGGGACCACCGTGGGCTCGTCGGCGCCGGTGTAGACGACCGTCTCACCCTCGAAGTTGTTCGGGTCAGGGAACACGGCCGTGCCCTCGGATCCTGCGATCTCGACGAAGCCGGCGCGAGGCAACTTCGAGTCGAACGAGAAGATGCTCTGGGCGCTGGCGCCCGACTCGAACTGGATCAAGGCCGACACGTGCGTCGGCACCTCGACCGGGAACTCGGTTCCGGCCTTGGGGCCCGAGCCGATCACGCGGGTCTCGCGTGCCTTGGACGCCGTGGCGGTGACCTTAGCCACGGGGCCGAACACCTGCACCAGCGTCGTCAGGTAGTAGGGGCCCACGTCGAACATCGGGCCGCCGCCGATGGCGAAGAGGAACTCGGGGCTCGGGTGCCACGACTCGGGGCCGGCGACCTGGAAGAGGGTGAGGCCGGTGAGCGGCGTGCCGATGTCGCCGCGCTTGACGACGCGCAGACCGGTTTGGATTCCGGATCCGAGGAACGTGTCGGGGGCGACGGCGACACGCACGCCGCGGTCTTTCGCCGCCTTGATCAGCTGCGCTCCGCTCTCGCGGTCGAGTGCGTAGGGCTTCTCACCCCAAACGTGCTTGCCCGCCTCGACGGCCCGCAGGGCCACCTCGACGTGGGCCTTGGGGATGGTGAGGTTGACGACGATCTCGACGTCATCGTGGGCGAGCAGGTCGTCGACGGAGCCGGAGCCCTCGACGCCCCACTTAGCGGCCTGGGCGGCCGCGCGGGGCTCGTCGAGGTCGGCGATGAAGAGCACCTTGAGGTCGGGGAACCTCGTGAGGTTCTCGAGGTACTGGTCGCTGATGACGCCGGCGCCGATCACGCCGACGCCCACGGGGCCGGTCTTGCCCTCAGAGGCGACCGGCTTCTGCGTTGTGGTCGTAGCGTCGCTCATGCGCGGACCCCTTCGAGGTAGTCGAGGCTGTCGGCGAGGGCGGTGAAGATGTCGCCCTCGTGGTCGTCGAGCTCGACGACGGGCAGGGCCTGACGAGCCGCGCGCAGGATGTCGCGGACGGGCATCTCGCCCCGGCCGACAGCGACCTGCTTCTTGTCGTCGAAGTTCTTCGGGCCGTCTTTGATGTGGAGGAACTGCACCTTGTCGCCCAGTCGAGCGAGCAGCTCGGCCGCGTCGACGCCGCCGACCTCGACCCAGTAGGTGTCGACCTCGAGCACGACGTTCGCGGGCAGGGCCGCGGCGAAGACCTCGAGCGCCGGAACGCCGTCGATCTTGTTCTCGAGCTCGAACGCATGGTTGTGGTAGCCGACCCGGAGATCGTGCGCGGCCGCCTTGTCGGCGATCTCGCCGAGCTCCTTCGCGATGCCCTCGACGTCTTCGCGGGTGATCCAGCGGGTCTCGTCGATGTGCGGGTCGATGATCGTCGTCACTCCGAGCCGCTTGGCTGCGGCGAAGATCGGCTCGGGGTCGCTGCCGATCAGCTTGACGTGGGCGCTCGGCGCGGTCAGGCCGTTGGCCGGAAGGTGCTCGGCGTACTCGTCGACGCGTTCGACGAACGAGTAGGGCTCGACCTGCGTATAGCCGATCTCGGCGACGCGGGCCAGGGTGCCGGGTAGGTCGTCGGCGATGGCCGAGCGGACGGTGTAGAGCTGGACCGAAAGGGGTGCGTTGGTCACCGTAAGAGTCTCCTCGTCGAAACGTGTTCGCCTGGTTTGAGGCGAATTCCGCCGCATCTGTCGCTGCGGAGTTGATCTCGAGGGCCCGGTTGAACCGGCGTTCCCTCGACCGGAACTCACACTAGGGTCACTTTTGTCGAGCGTCAAGCAAAAGGTGTCTTCCATTCGACATCTTTGCTCGTGGCCGCTCGAAACCTGTGGTTTACTCCTGTTATGTCAGACGCCGCGCGGACGTCCGTCCTCGGTTCGACCGGGGCAGGCGACCTCTTCCAGCTCCTCCGCGACGGTCGCCCGCGCACCCGTGCCGAGCTCGCTGCCATCACCGGTCTGGCCCGCTCCACCATCGGCCTGCGCCTCGACGCCCTCACCAGTCTCGGCCTCGTCGGCCCCGTCGCCGATGCGATCTCGACCGGCGGGCGTCCCCCGTCGCGCGTTGCACTCCTGCCGAGCGCCCGCGTCGTCCTCGCCGCCGACCTGGGTGCGAGCCACGCCCACGTCGCCATCACCGACCTGATGGGTGCCGAGCTCGCCAGCCACACCGAGCACCTCGAGATCAGCCTCGGCCCGGAGGCGGTGCTCGGCTGGATGGTCGAGCACACCGACGCCCTCCTCGAACAACTCGGCAAGACCCGGGCCGATCTCATCGCCGCGGGCATCGGGCTGCCCGGCCCCGTCGAGTTCAGCACCGGCCGACCGGTCAATCCGCCGATCATGCCGGGGTGGGATGCCTTCGACGTTCCCGGCTGGGTCAAACGCCACACCGAGAGCCCGGGTCGGTCGCCCCTTCCCGTCTATGTCGACAACGACGTCAACATTATGGCGCTCGGCGAGCGGACTCATTCCTGGCCCGACGTCGACCACCTCTTCTTCCTCAAGGTCGCCACCGGCATCGGCTCCGGCATCATCTCGGCAGGTCAGCTGCAGCGGGGTGCCCAGGGCATCGCCGGAGACATCGGTCACATCCCCGTCGCCCGCGGCGCGGGCATCTTCTGCCGCTGCGGCAATGAGGGATGCCTCGAAGCCATAGCCTCCGGCCCGGCGATCGCTGCGGCGATGCGGCGGGACGGCCACGACACGGCATCAGGATCCGACGTGCTCGACCTCGTCCGCAGCGGCGACCTCGACGCGGTGCGAGCAGTGCGGCAAGCCGGGCGCGACATCGGCGAGGTGCTCACCACCTGCGTGAGCCTCATCAACCCGTCCGTGATCGCGCTGGGCGGCTCGATGGCCGACGCCGGCGAGCACCTGCTGGCCGGGGTCCGCGAGGTCGTCTACTCGCGCTCGATGCCGCTGGCCACCGAGCACCTCACCATCGTGCAGTCGCGCGCCGCCGACAGCGCGGCGATCCTGGGGGCGAGCATGCTCGCGATCCACTACGCGCTCTCCCCCGAGGCACTCGACACGCTCGCGGCTGCCAACTGATCACGCCGCCCACGCCCTTCGAATTCGAAGGAGATCTGCCCGGGTGACCGCGTCGGATCCTGATGCCTTCGTCGCGCGTCGGCCGTTTCTCCTTCGAATTCGAGGGAGAATAGTGGGGTGACGTTCGTGCAGACTCCCCTCTCCCTTTGGGACGACGAGGATCCCACCCGCCACCACTCCGCCCGCATCCTCGCCGACTCGTCGGATCGCGTCGGCTGGCTCCGCGCCCGCTCCCGCGGCATCACCGCCACCGACGTCGCGAGGCTCTCGAGTGCCGCCGCCGTGCGGGCCGTCGTGCTCGACAAGCTCTACGGCAACAGCTTTTCAGGCAACGCCTTCACCGATCACGGCCGAGCGCGCGAACCCGTCATCGCCCGCTGGGTCTCTCGAAACCACGGCATCGAACCGTCGAGCAAGCTCTTCCACGCGCGCGGTGAGACGCTCCACCTCGCGACTCCCGACGGTGTCGGCGAACGGTCGTCCGGTGAGATCGTCCTGGCCGAGATCAAGACCACCGGCAAGACCTGGCGAAGGATCCCTCGCTCGTACCTCCGCCAGGTGTGGTGGCAGCAGTACGTGCTGGGCGCCGAGCGAACGCTCGTCGTCTGGGAGCGCCACGTCGACTTCGTACCGGTGCCGGGGCCGCCCGAGTGTCAGTGGGTCGAACGTGACGACGACCAGATCCACGGCCTCGTCTCGCTCGCCGATCAGGTCGTCAGCGAGCTACGCCGGCCCGATCGAGACGCGTCGTATCCGCCCCCGTGGGCTCGATGACTCTGAATCGACTCAGCCAGATCACCAGCGCCGACATGCCGGCGATAAACGCGGCGATGCCCAGGCAGTAGAGCAGCACCACACCCCAGCCCAGTTCTTCGACGTTCAAGAACGGGTAGGGCACGAAGCCCTGACCTCGCAGGAGCGTCGCGACCAGCCAGATCACCGGGTAGACGAGAAACAGACCGAGGCGCCCCCAGGCGATGCGGGTGCGATCGCCGAAAAGGATCCACTCGAGAACCGCGAACAGCGGGATCCACTTGTGCAGGATGTCGTTCGACCACGGCACGTTGTAGTCGCTGACCGGGCCATTCGCGAGCAAGAGGTTGTAGACGACGCCGGTGGTCGCGAGATACGTCGCGGTAGCCCCACGAGAGACGACGAGCCAGTGCGGCTGCGTCCCGCCTCGCGCGACGAAGCCGGCTCCGAGAACGAATGTCACCGCGATCAGCAGGTTGCTCTGGATCGTGAAGTAGCCGAAGAAGTTGAAGAAGAAGAAATCGGGTGCCGCCATCGACGAGATCAGCTGAGCCACCACCGCGACGACGACGGCGAGAGCGGCCGCGAGCCGCAGCACGATGAAAAGAGCCTTCATCATTTGAGCGTATCGATAGTTTCCGCATCAGTGACACTCTCGAAACACGGCGGAATCATCGTGCCTCTTTACTGAGGGAACAGGGGGTGCCTCATCAGGGACGCCGCACGACCCCGACGAGAAAGGCCATCGATGACGACGACGACAACGGAAGAGGCCGTGGTGACGAGCACGATGCGCGCGGTGGTGATCACCGAGAACGGGGGCCCGGACGTCCTCGTTCCGAGGGAAATTCCGGTACCCGGGCGACAAGGATCCGAGGTGCTCGTCCGTGTCATCGCGGCGGGGGTGAATCCGTTCGACGCCGAGGCCCGGCGGGGGTTGGCCGGACACTGCGGCTCCCCCGAACTCCCCGCCGTGCTCGGCTGCGACTTCAGTGGCGTCGTCGTCGAGAGCCCCTACCTCGGGCATGCACTCCAACCGGGCGTGGAGGTCTACGGCGTCGCCTCCGTGCCACGGTCGGCCGGAACCTACGCCGAGTACGTCAGCGTGCCGTCGCTCCAAGTGGCTCGCAAACCCAAGTCGCTCTCGCACACCGAGGCGTCTGCCGTGCCGCTTGCGGCCCTGACGGCCTGGGGACTCGTGGTCGACGTGGCCAAAGCCCACGAGGGGCAGCGCATTCTCATCCACGCCGCGGCCGGCGGGGTCGGACACTTCGCCGTGCAGTTCGCGGCGTACTTCGGCGCCCACGTCGTGACGACGAGTTCCGCCCGCAACACCGCCTGGCTCACCGAACTCGGCGCCGCCCAGACGATCGACTACACGACCGGCGACTTCGAAGATCACGTGTCCCTCGTCGATGTCGCGATTAACCTGGTCGACGACGACGGGATCGCGGCCCGCACGGTTGGAGTGGTCCGGCCCGGTGGCCTGCTCGTGCACGTTCCCGTCGGTGCGACAGCGAAGCGCGATGCCCTTGCCGGTCGCGCAACGGCCGCCGGAGTGCGCTTCACCGACTACTCGATGGCCCCCGATGCGACCTGCCTCGCGATCATCGCCCGGCTCCTCGACTCGGGTGACGTCTCGGTCTACGTCGACGACGTCTACGACCTGGAGGAAGTCGCCGACGCCCACCGCCTGCTCGAGTGCGGCCACACGCGCGGCAAGCTCGTGCTCAAGGTGCAGGACGACTGAGCGGTTGCGCGAGGGCGAGCTCTGAGGCCTGTGGCGTCGTCGGCCGCGAGCGTGCGCAAAGCGGGGCCCGGCAGGCAGCCGGAGCCCGAGATGGGCACTCTCGCGGGTGGCCCAGGCACGGAGCTGCGGATCCTGCGTTCGCGCATCAGGCACCCAGCCCCGCGATGCCGACAACACGAGGATCCGGCGGCCGCCCGCGCTCTCATTCCTGAAGCACGCTCTACCCCCATAGCCGCGGCCCAACCGCCGGGCCCGGATCCACCGTTCGCGAATCAGGCATCCAGTCCGCGTGAGACGGGACACACAAGGATCCGGCGCCCACCCGCGCCCACATTCCTGATCAACGCGCGACACCAACCCACTCTCGCCGAACGTGTCCATATTTGGGCCCGGCAGGCAGCCGGAGCCCGGAATGGGCATTCTCGCGGCTGGGCCGGGCACGGAGCTGCGGATCCTGCGTTCGCGATTCAGGCATCCAGCGCCGCTACAACCACAACGTAAGGATCCGGGGCCCACCCGCGCTCACATTCCTGAAGCACGCGCTTGCTGGTACCGCCGGACCAACCGCCGGGCGCGGATCCAGCGTTCGAAAATCAGGCATTCAGTCCGCGCAAAACCAGAGACACAAGGATCCAGCGCCTGCCCACGCTCACGTTCCTGATACGCGCGCGACACCAACCCGCTCGCGCCAAACGTGTCCAGGTTAAGGCCCGGCAGGCAGCCGGAGTCCGGAATGGGCACTCTCGCGGGTGGGCCGGGTGCGGAGCTGCGGATCCTGCGTTCGCGAAACAGGCATTCAGCCCCGTGAAACCGAAAACACAAGGATCCAGCGCCCACCCGCACTCACATTCCTGATCGACGCGCGACACCAACCCGCTCGCACCGAACGTGTTCAGATTGGGGCCAGGCAAGCAGCCGGAGCCCGAGATGGGCACTCTCGCGGGTGGCCCGGGGACGGACCTGCGGATCCTGTGTTCGCGATTCAGGCACCCAGCCCCGCGACGACGAGAACACAAGGATCCGGCGCCCACCCACGCTCATATTCCTGAAGCACGCGCTATCCCGATGGCCCCGGACCAACCGCCGGGCGCGGATCCTGCGCTCGCGAATCAGGCATCCAGTCCGCGCAAAACCAGAGACACAAGGATCCAGCGCCCACCCGCGCCCACATTCCTGATCGACGCGCAACACCAACCCGCTCGCGCCGAACGTGTGCAGGTCGTGGCCCAGCAGGCAGCCAGAGCCCGAGATGGGCACTCTCGCGGATGACGGGATGGAGCTCACTATTCGGCGCACACCGAGCACGACGAAGGGCCCCCGCCATACGGCGAGGGCCCTTCTGAGATTCAGCGCTTAGAAGGCGTTGATGTCGAGGGGGATGCCAGGACCGAAGGTGGTCGAGACGGTGCCCTTGGTGATGTAGCGGCCCTTCGAGGAGGACGGCTTGAGACGAACGACCTCGTCGAGGGCGGTGTCGAGGTTGGCGTTGAGCTGCTCCTCGGTGAAGCCGGCCTTGCCGATGACGAAGTGCACGTTGGAGTGCTTGTCGACACGGAACTCGATCTTTCCGCCCTTGATGTCGTTCACGGCCTGAGCGACGTTCGGGGTGACGGTGCCGGTCTTGGGGTTCGGCATAAGGCCGCGGGGCCCGAGGACCTTACCGAGACGACCGACCTTGCCCATGAGCTCCGGGGTGGAAACCGCGGAGTCGAAAGCCGTGTAGCCCTCGGCGACCTTGGCGATGAGCTCATCGCCACCGACCTCGTCGGCGCCGGCGGCGATAGCGGCCTCAGCAGCAGCACCGGTTGCGAAGACGATGACGCGGGCGGTCTTGCCCGTGCCGTGCGGGAGGATGACGGTGCCACGGACCATCTGGTCGGCCTTGCGCGGGTCGACACCGAGCTTGAGGGCGACCTCGACGGTCGAGTCGAACTTCTTCGAGCCGGTCTCGCGAGCGACGGCGACAGCCTCGGTCGTGGAATAGAACTTGCCTGCCTCGATCTTCTCGGCAGCGGCGCGGTACGCCTTGGACTTCTGAGCCATTGTGAAATCTCCTGATTTCGAGAGCGTGGTAACGAGCCTGGCGGGCTCTCCCACTGAATGTCTTGGGGGTGGTCGAACGCTTACGCGTCGACGGTGATGCCCATGGAGCGGGCGGTGCCGGCGATGATCTTCGCCGCGGCGTCGATGTCGTTGGCATTGAGGTCGGACTGCTTGGTCGTCGCGATCTCGCGGACCTGCTCCATCGTGAGCTTGCCCACCTTGACGGTGTGCGGCGTAGCGGAACCCTTGGCGAGGCCAGCGGCCTTTTTGATGAGCTCGGCGGCCGGCGGCGTCTTGAGGATGAACGTGAACGAACGGTCTTCGTACACGGTGATCTCGACGGGGACGACGTTGCCGCGCTGCGACTCGGTCTGAGCGTTGTACGCCTTGCAGAACTCCATGATGTTCACGCCGTGCTGACCCAGAGCCGGGCCGATGGGCGGGGCGGGGTTCGCGGCGCCGGCGTTGATCTGAAGCTTGATCAGACCTGTGACCTTCTTTTTCGGTGCCATGTTCTTTTCCTTCTTGTGGGTGTCGAACTCGGTGCGGTTGCATCGGGCTCTCCCGGAACTGCGAGTGCAGGATCCTGTGGCTGAGAAATCTGGGGAGTGACCGGCTCTAGAGCTTGGTCACCTGGTCGAAGCTGAGCTCGACCGGCGTCTCGCGCTCGAAGAGCGAAACAAGCACCGTGAGCTTACCCGATTCGGGCTTGATCTCGTTGATCGTTCCGGGGAGGCCCGCGAACGAGCCCTCTTTGATCGTGATCGTCTCGCCGATCTCGAAGTCGACCTCGGCGGGGATGACGCGCTGAGCCGCCTTGCCGGCCTTGCCGGAGCCCTTGGCGGCCGGAGCTGCCTCCTGCACCTGGACGAGGCTCTTCAGCATGTTGAAGGCCTCTTCGAAACGAAGGGGGGTGGGGTTGTGGGCGTTGCCCACGAAGCCGGTGACGCCCGGCGTGTGGCGGACGACCGACCAGGAGTCTTCGTTCAGATCCATGCGGACGAGCACGTAGCCGGGAATGCGAACGCGGGTGACAAGCTTGCGCTGACCGTTCTTGATCTCGACGACGTCTTCCATGGGAACTTCGATCTGGTAGATGAAGTCTTCCATCGTCAGCGAGACCATGCGGTTCTCGATGTTCTGCTTCACGCGACGCTCGAAGCCGGCGTAGGAGTGGATGACGTACCACTTGCCCGGCTTGCCGCGCAGGTCGTATCGGAAGGCCTCGTACGGGTCGACCTCGGCCTCGTCTTCGACCTCTTCGGTAACGACGTCGCTCTCGTCGGCGCCGAAAGCGGCCTCGACGTCGGCGTCTTGCACGGTCTGCTCGGACTCGGTCACGGCGTTGAACGTGCCCGCGGCGTCGCCCTCGGCCTGAAGCTCTTCTGCGTCGAGCTCGGCCTCGTCGTCGGTCGCCTCAACGGCGGCCTCGGCCTCGTCGAGTGAATCGATGTGGAGGGCGTCTTCGACGATGGCGTCTGCCTGCTCGTCTTTCGCCTCGTCGAGGGTGTCGAGCAGCTCGTCGAGCTCGGTCACGTCGGACGAACCGGACTCGTCGTCGATCGAGAGTGCCTCGTGCTCGGCCGAGTCGACGCTCGCTTCGTCAGCCGTCTGGGTCGAGCCCTCCTGGGTCTCTTCGACCTCGGAGGACTGCTCAGCAGCGGTGGCGAGGTCGATGTCGTCGCGCTCGTTCTTCGGCAAGGGTTCTTCTTCCGTTGGAATGGTGCGGGCTGTCTTCGGATTGCACAGACGCCCGGATCGTGAAATGAGGTCGGTTGGCGAGGATGTCGCTGAGGGCGGTGTGCACAGACGCACTGCCACCCGAGCCGGCTAAGTGGGATTGACTCCGTTGCCGAACACGTACTGGACGACGAAGCCGAACAGCGTGTCGAGGCCGAACACGAGCGCCATCATGATGACGACGAAGGCCAGAACGACCAGGGTGAAGTTGACCAGCTCTTTGCGGGTCGGGGTGACGACCTTCTTGAGCTCGCTGATGACCTGGCGGAGGAACAGCACGATGCGCGCGAAACGGCCCCGGCTCACGGAGCTGTCTGCCTTCGCGATCGCGACTACGTCCTCATCGGGGACGTCTACGTCTTTTCTCGCCACGTGTCGTACTTGCCTTTCAAGCATCGCCCGGGTTGTCACGACCCGGATCGTTCGTCCGACCCGTGCGTCTGCACGAGTAGGGCTGCAGGGCGGACAGGACTTGAACCTGCAACCTGCGGTTTTGGAGACCGCTGCTCTACCAATTGAGCCACCGCCCTTTGGATAACGGAACCCGATGGCGCTCCTTCGACCCCCTGAAACAGAACTCCACCTGATTGCTGCGGGACCTGCTTGCCGTGGGCACGAAAGAGCTTGGTGGATTCCACCACCGCAGACAAGTGTAGGCGACCCACCCTGGGCAAGTAAAGTTGAGCCGCCTCGCGGTCTCGTGGCAGCGCGTATCCCCCTCGATGGACGAAGGGCCGCCCGGTAGGCTGGACGCCGTGAACAGCACCGACCAGAGCGCCCGCCTCCCCCGTCTCTCTGCGCGCATCGCCGCGATCGCCGAATCGGCCACTCTCAAGGTCGATGCCAAGGCGAAGGGCCTTCAGGCCGAGGGCAAGCACGTCATCAGCTACGCGGCCGGCGAGCCGAACTTCGCCACGCCCGAGCACATCGTCGAGGCGGCCGTCGTGGCGGCGCGCGATCCCAAGAACCACCGATACACGCCCGCGGCGGGTCTTCCCGAGCTCCGTCAGGCGATCGCCGAGAAGACGCTGCGCGACAGCGGCACCCACGTCACGGCGTCGCAGGTCATCGTCACGAACGGCGGCAAGCAGGCCGTCTACCAGTCGTTCGCCGCGATCGTCGACGACGGCGACGAGGTGCTTCTCCCCGCCCCGTACTGGACCACCTACCCCGAGGCGATCAAGCTCGCCGGCGGTGTGCCGGTCGAGGTGTTCGCGGGTGCCGAGCAGGGCTACCTGGTCACCGTCGAGCAGCTCGAGGCCGCCCGCACCGACCGCACCAAGGCGCTGCTCTTCGTCTCTCCCTCTAACCCGACGGGCGCCGTCTACTCGCGCGAGCAGACCCGAGCCATCGGCGAGTGGGCGCTCGAGCACGGCATCTGGGTCATCACCGACGAGATCTACCAGAACCTCGTCTACGACGGGGTCAAGGCCGTCTCGATCACCGAGGCCGTCCCCGAACTGGCCGACACCACGATCCTCGTGAACGGGGTTGCCAAGACCTACGCCATGACCGGCTGGCGCGTGGGCTGGATGATCGCTCCCGCCGACGTCACCAAGGCGGCGTCCAACCTGCAGTCGCACCTGTCGTCGAACGTGTCGAACATCTCGCAGCGTGCCGCCCTCGCGGCGCTGACCGGTTCGCAGGAGTCCGTCGAGACCATGCGTCAGGCGTTCGACGTGCGCCGCAAGACGATCGTCGCCGAGCTCAACAAGATCGACGGCGTCGTGACGCCCACTCCCGAGGGGGCCTTCTACGTCTACCCCGACGTGTCGGGTCTCCTCGGCCGCACCTGGGGCGGTGTCACCCCGACGACCTCGCTCGAGCTCGCCGACCTGATCCTCGACCAGGCCGAGGTGGCGACGGTGCCCGGTGAGGCATTCGGTCCGAGCGGCTATCTGCGACTGTCGTACGCGCTCGGAGACGACGACCTCCTCGAGGGCGTGCGGCGGCTCCAGCGACTGTTCGCCTAGCCCCGAGCGGGTGAGCCGCCCCGGGGGGATGGCCTGCCCGGACCGGTTCAGCCGCGGCCGACCTACAGAGACACACCCAGCAGGATCGGCTCCGGCTGCAATTCGACCCCGAACTCAGCCGAGACCCGACTCTGCACGTACCGGGCCAGCTCACCCACCTCGGCAGCGGTCGCGCCTCCGAGATTCGTGATCGCCAGGGTGTGCTTCGACGAGATCGCCGCACCGGAGCCCGGCAGACGGAACCCGCGAGGCACTCCCGCGTGCTCGATCAGCCAGGCCGCGCTGAGCTTGATACCGCCCTCGACGATCGGCGGCGGAGGCGCGGGCTGCTCACCGAGGGGCACAGCGACGTCGCGTGCCTCCGGCACGGTCTCCCAGCGCGGTGCGACGGCCGGGATCGCTTCGAGGGCGCGGCGCGACACGATCGGATTCGTGAAGAAGGATCCGCTCGACGCCGTGTCACGATCCGTCGGGTCGAGGACCATCCCCTTCGAGGCCCGCAGTTCGAGCACTCGCGCCCGGACGTCGGCGAGCGGAACCCGCTCCCCCAGCTCGACTCCGAGGGCCTGGGCGAGCTGCGGGAAGGCGATCGGCTCGGAGAGCCCGCCGCCCCGCGACAGCTGGAACTCGACCGAGGTGACGACACCGGCACGAGGATCCGGCCCGGACGCCTTGAAGACACTCTTGCGGTAGTCGAGACCGAGGTTGGCGCGTGGGATCCTGACGAATTCGAGGCTGTCGGCGTCGAGGAAGTCGACGCTGACGACCGTCTCGGATATCTCTTGGCCGTAGGCGCCGATGTTCTGCACCGGGGCGGCTCCGGTCGAGCCGGGCACTCCGCTCAGCGCTTCAAAGCCCGCCCAGCCGTTCGAGACGGTCTGCTCGACCAGGGAGTCCCATGGCTCGCCTGCCGCGACCCGGATCGTGACGGTGTCGGAGGTCTCGGAGACGACCTCGACGCCGCGGGTGGCAACCTGGATGACCGTTCCGGGGAAGCCCTCGTCAGAGACGACGAGGTTCGAGCCGCCACCGAGCACGAACCAGGGCTCGAGAGAGGAGAACGCCTCGCGGGCAGCCGCCAGCAGCTCGTCGTGGGTGGTCGCCACGATGAGGCGGTCGGGGCTTCCCCCGACCTGCATCGTGGTGAGCTCGGCGAATGCGGTCACGCCCAGGCCACGCGCACCTGCGCCTTGCCGAGGACGGTCTGCCCCGCGAACGTCACGGTCAGGTCGACGCGAGCGCTCTTCGCCTCGGCGTCGAGCTGGCCGATCTTCGCTGACACGACGAGCTCGGCACCCGTCTCGGCGTCGACGGCGACGGGGCGGGTGAAGCGGACCTGGTAGTCGCTCACCCAGGCACCCGCACCGGGGCCGCTGTCGCCCTCGAGCCAGTCAACGACCGGCTGAATGGCGGTGGCCATCGTGAGCATGCCGTGGGCGATGACCCCGGGCAACCCGACCGACTGGGCGAAGTCGTCGCGGTAGTGGATGGGGTTGAAGTCGCCTGATGCACCGGCGTACCGGACGAGCGAGTCGCGGGTGAGCGTGTAGGTGCGTTCGGCGACGACCTGGCCCACCTCGAGCGCGGCGCTCACTCGTCGCCCCGGACGACGAGGGTGGAGATGGCGGTGACGACGTGCTCGCCCGCCGCATCGAGCATGACCGATTCGGCGGTGACCATCGAGTGGCCCCCGAGCGACTTGACGCTCGCGACCGTCAGCGTCGCCGTCAGCTCGTCGCCGGCGACGATCGGCCTCGTGTAGCTGAAACGCTGGTCGCCGTGCACGACCCGCGAGAAGTCGATGCCGGCATCGGGCGCGCTGAGCAGCTGCTGCAGGGTGTGCTCCTGCACGACCACGGCGAAGGTCGGCGGAGCAACGACGTCGCCGTAGCCGGCCGCGCGAGCAGCCTCGGGGTCGAGAGAGAGGCGGCTCGTCGAGGCGGTGGCGCGGGCGAACTCTCGCACCTTCTCGCGACCGACGAGGTACGGAGCCACCGGCGGAAAACTCCGCCCTTGGAGATCGGGGTTCACAGACACGACGACAATTCTAGGCGGCCTAGATGGACGCCAGCGAAGCACGAGGATTCGATCGTCGGACCCCTGGTTTCCGCGGCGGGTCAGGCGTACAGTGACGTCACGTCTGGGATGGTAACTCGACGCAAGCACCCGTTTCAGAGGGTGCCGCAGCGTTTCCCTCGGTGCTGATCCACCGTGGGCTCGACCTCGAGCCACTAGGGCTGCGACACCGTCCGGATGCGACAGGGTGCGCACCGCCGTTTACCCCGGCGGGGCGCACCCTGGTTCGGACCGGATCCGCCCCGTGCGGCAGGGCGTCCCCTCCGAGACGATGGGGCCTCCTAGTGTTATCCCCATGCTTTCCAGGGCGAGGGATCTCGCGCTCTCCTCGCACCCGGGGCCGACCGCGGCCGTGACAGTGCTGTCGGCGCTGCTGGCGGCCTCTCTTGGTTACCCGACCGCCCGGATCCTCGTCCTCGCCGTGGCGGTCCTGCTCGGGCAGCTCTCGATCGGTTTCTCGAACGACTGGATCGACTCCGGTCGCGACCGGGCGACCGGACGGCACGACAAGCCGGTCGCGCAGGGCCGCATCAGCGTGCCGATGGTGCGCCGCGCCGCGATCGTCACCCTGGTCGCCGCCCTTGCCGTCTCGATCGCCCTCGGGCCCGCCGCAGCTCTCTGCCATCTCGTGCTGATCGCCTCCGGCTGGGCTTACAACGCCGGCCTCAAACGCACCCCCTTCTCCGTCGTGCCGTTCGTCATCGCCTTCGGGATCCTCCCCGATGTCGTCACGCTCTCCGGTCAGGAGGGGGTGCCCGCCGCGGGGTGGGCGACCGCGGTCGGAGCTCTCTTCGGCGTCGCCATCCATTTCACCAACGTGCTGCCCGACCTCGCCGACGATGCCGAGACCGACGTCCGCGGCCTCCCGCACCGGCTCGGAGCTCGGGTTTCGGGCGTCGTGGCGTTCGCGGTGCTCGTGGTCGCGTCCGTCCTGGTTGTGATCGGCCCGGTCGCGGGCGACAACGACCGGGGTGTCACCCTCCCGGCCGTCTTCGGCCTCGTGATTTCGCTGGCGATCGCGGCGATCGGAATCCGGCGCGTGCTGACGATCCCGCCCGACCGTCTGCTCTTTCAGCTCGTGATCGTCATGTCGCTCGTCGTCGCGGTCTCGCTCGTGCTGAGCGGCGGTCGCCTCACGGCCTGAGTCGCGGGACAGCTTGAGTCGCGGGACAGCCTGACTCGCGTCGGTGACTCGAGGGCGATTCAGGCCCAGGCCATCGCGTAGGTGCGTGCCAAGACCCGGTTCGCGGGGCTGCCCAGCAGGATCCCGAGGCCGACGTCGCGGGCGGTGCGCCGCACTCCCGCTGACGGTCGGCCCATGGCCATGTTCACCTCGGCCTGCCTCGCTGCACGACGTGCGCTGCGGAGCCGGTTCTGCTCGAACGCCTCCAGCGCCTCGAACAACGAGGTGTCGACGAGTTCGCGGCGGGCTCCGCTCACGAGGAGCGGTGCGAGCTCGGCGGCGTCGAGCCACCCGAGGTTCATGCCCTGCCCGCCGATGGGGCTGATCTCGTGGGCGGCGTCGCCGATCAAGACGACCCTGCCCCGCACGAGGCGCTCGGCGAGTCGACGGCGAGTGACGAATGCGCTCAGCATCGAGTTCGTCGCCGGGTCGACTCGCGTGCCGACCCGATCGCTGATGAGCGCGGCCACGTCGCCTGCCGAGGGCCGGTCGAGAGGTTTTCCGGTATGGGCGACGAACCGTCGTCGTCCGCCGGGAAGGGGGAACGACTCGACGACCCCGTCGCGCTCGAGGTGGATGACCGCGTCGTCACCCTCGCCGGTGTCGTCACGGAAGTCGCCCATGACGAACGCGTCGGAATACGCCCGGAGAGCCGCGGGAATGCCGAGGAGCTTTCGAACGGCGCTTCGGGCTCCGTCGGCCCCGACGACGAATCGGGCCACCTCGAAGACATCACGGCCCTCGTGGCGCGCGTGGAGCCGCACGTGATGCGGGTCGACGTCGTCGATGGCCACGAGCTCCATACCCCGCTGCAGGCAGTTCGGGGCGAGCTCGGCCAGGCGATCTGCGACGATCGCCTCGGTCTCGTGCTGCGGCAGGGAGGCGATGTAGTCGAACTCGGCGTGGACGGCGTCGAACGACACCGTGCCGAGGGTGCGACCGCCACTCCGAGCGATCCCGCGGTGGATGTGCACGGCCTTCGCGGCGATGGCGTCGGCCACCCCGATCCGGCCGAACGCCTCCATCGACGGCGGGTGGATCCCGATGGCGCGGGAGAGCGGTGCGGGCCGCGTGCGCTTCTCCCACACGGCGACGTCGAGACCGGCCTCGGCCAGCAGAGCGGCCAGGAACACCCCGACCGGGCCTCCCCCGACGACCACGACGTCACGCATCGGCGTCTCCCGGGCTCAGCGTGAGCAACAGTCGAGCGGGCTGGAGTCGCTCCACACGCCAACCGCCGCTGACGCGCGACCGCAACTCGGCGGGCGTGTAGCTGCGGCGGATGGAGAGCAGGCCGTCCGGACGGATGAACGATCCGGCAAAGCCCACCCGGGTAACCGCGGAGTAGGCGGCATAGGCGGTGCGGCTCCTCGCGATGTCGTTGTGGATCGCCAGCCGACGGGCCAGGACTCGGCTGTCGTCGAGGAGCGCGGTCAGCTCGTCGCCGGCGAGGTGGTGCAGCACATGGTTCGAGACGACGACATCGAATACGCGACCCTCCTCGACGAGGGCACGACTCGCCGTGCGCTCGTACCGGACGCCGTCGTCAGGCGGCAGGGACAGCGCGAAGGCGTGGGCACGAGGATCCGGGTCGATGGCCGTCACCGAGATCGGGTGGCCGTCGCGACGCGACCACGCCGCGAGAGCCCGAGCGACGTCGCCGCCACCCGAACCGATGTCGAGGACGGTGAGGGGTGAGGGGCTCGCGGTGGCGAGCGGTCGGATCCTGCGCTCGTAGATGCGTCGCCAGCCGGACACGACACAGTTGACGAGGGCGAAGTGCCGATAGGTGCGGTCAAGGGCGACGACGTCGCAGTCGGGATCGTCCATGAGCTCGAGCGCACTCGTCTCGCGGGCGCGAAGGGAGGGAGAGGAGCTCACTCGCCGCCCCGCAGGGTCAGCAGAGCCGTCTCGACGGTGAGACCCGGCCCGAACGCCATGGCGCAGACGCGACGGGTCCAGCTGCCGGATTCACTGCCCCGATCGCCCGATTCAGCCGCTCGCGCTCCGGCCTCGGCCCCGACCGCCACGAGCTCGCGTGTCACCGGCGCTTCGGCGCCCACCAGCAACTCGCGCAACACGAACAGCACGGTCGCGCTCGACATGTTGCCGTGTTCGCGCAGCACCTTCCGCGAGGCGGCGACCTGCGGCCCGTCGAGGGCAAGCGCGGTCTCGACACGGTCGAGAATGCTGCGCCCACCGGGGTGAATCGCCCAGAAGGGCACGTCGGCCACCTCGAGCCCCGGCGACCTCGCCAGAAGAGACGCGACCGCCGCGCCGATGTTCTGCTCCACGATGCGCGGCACGTAGCTCGAGAGCACCATGTCGAAACCGTGGTCGCCGATCGTCCAGGCCATGTCGGCGGCGCCGTCGGCGATGATCGTGGTCTCGAACGCGTCGAGATCGAGGCGCGGTGACTCGTCAGGCCCGGCGTGCGCCGACCCGACGACGACCGCTGCGGCAGCCCCGTCGCCAAAGACCGACGCCGCGACGATGGCGTCGGGGTCGTCGTCGACGTGCAGGTGGAGGGAGCACAGCTCGACCGAAACCACGAGGACGACGGCGTCGGGGTCGAGGTCGCAAAACTGAGCGGCCATTTTGAGAGCGGGGAACGCGGCGTAGCAGCCCATGAACCCCAGGTGGAAGCGCTGCACCGACGGAGAAAGGCCGAGCTCGCGGACGAGCACGTAATCGGGCCCCGGCGCGTAGAAGCCGGTGCACGAGACCGTCACGACGTGCGTGATCTCGGAGACCGCGAGGTCGGGCACCGCGGCGATCGCCTTCCGTGCCGCCTCTACGAGCAACGGCTTCGAGTAGAGGGTGTAGGCGTCGTTGCGGGCTGCCGTTCCAGGGTTCGCGACGATGCCCGAGGCGATGTCGAAGAGACCCGGGTCGGCGGCAACCGAAGGATCCGACGCCGACTTTCGTTGATCGAACTCGGCGAGAACGGAGTGCCGCGTGTCGATGGCCGACGCATCGAAGGCGGCGGTGACGAGGCGCTTACCGAGTCGCCCATAGCCGGGTTGCTCTCGCAGGAGGTCGCGCAAGTCGGGCTGGTGCACTGTTGCGGCGGGCACCGCGGTCTCGATCGAGCGGATGACGGCCATGCGTCATGGTACGACCGCGCCAGGCTTTCGGCCCGCCGAGCCGAGCCGAGACCTCAAATTCGACGACTCTGCGGGCACTCGAGGCGTCGATTTCGAGGTCTCACGACCTTGACCCCCAACATGCAAAAAAGGCCTCGCCCGAGGGGGCAAGACCTTTGTTGCTTGTAGCGAGGGCGGGACTCGAACCCGCGACACCACGATTATGAGCCGTGTGCTCTAACCACCTGAGCTACCCCGCCGCACTGCCGACCTGAGGGCCGTCACCGGACTCGCGTTCGGTGGAGCCCCCTGTGGGAATCGGACCCACTACCTCTTCCTTACCAAGGAAGTGCTCTACCAATGAGCTAAGGGGGCGTGACCACTCTGATTCGACCCCGTTACCGGCCCGCGAATGGCACCACACGAGAATAGCAGGAGTTCGAGCCGCCCCGTGACACGTGACGCGCCGCCGAGATCGCAGGAGTGGTCGGGTGAAGTCGACCACTACTGCGATCTCGGCAGAACTCGGTGCGACCTAGGCCGACGCGGCCGAGAGCGCGGCCACATCGTCGGCCGAGAGGTCGAGCGTCGTTGCCGCGATGAGGTCGGGCAGCTGCTCCACGGTGCGCGCCGATGCGATCGGGCCGGCAACCGAAGGCTGCGCGATCAGCCAGGCCAGCGAGACGGTGGCGACCGATGCGCCGGTCGACTCCGAGATGCGGTCGAGCTCGGCGAGCACACGCCGACCCCGCTCGTCGAGGTAGGCGCTGGCGCCTCCGGCGCGGGGGCTGTCGACGTCGACTCCGTCGCGGTACTTGCCGGTGAGAAACCCGCTGGCCAGCGACGAATAGGGCAGCACGGAGACGTTCTCCGCTGCCGCGACGCCCGCGACCGTCGGGCCGCCGTCGGATCCTTCGACTTTGTCGCGTTCGACGAGGCTGTACTGGTTCTGGATCGCCGCGTACTTCGGCAGGTTCTCCGACTCCGAGAAACGAAGAGCCTGCTCGAGGCGCTGACCCGAGAAGTTCGATGCGCCGATCGCGCGGACCTTGCCGAGCTCGACCTGCTCGGAGAGGGCCTCGACGGCCTCTTCGACGGGACGGTCGGTGAAGTCGCGGTGGGCGTAGTAGAGGTCGATGTAGTCGGTGCCCAAGCGCTCGAGCGAGTCGTCGACGGCGCGACGGACGATCTCGCGCGAGGTGCCCTCGAGGCCGGTGAGCATGCCCACCTTGGTGGCCACGACGATGTCGTCGCGGTTGCCACGCGCCTTCATCCACTTGCCGATGATGACCTCGGATTCGCCCCCCGAGTTGCCCGGCTTCCAGGCCGAGTAGACGTCGGCCGTGTCGATGAAGTTGCCACCGGCGGCGACGTAGGCGTCGAGGATCTCGAACGACGTCGCCTCGTCGGCCGTCCAGCCGAAGACGTTGCCGCCGAGATTGAGTGGGAAGACGCTGAGGTCGCTCGACCCGAGAGTGGTGCGGGGTGCGTCGGTCATGTGACTCCTTCTGATCGGATGTTCTCTAACGCAACACCCGTTCGCCTCGGGAATTCCGAGAGCCGAGGATCCCGGTGATCCCGGATCGAGGCATACGCAGCGTCGAGCTACTCCTCGACGAAGCAGCCGACAAAGCCGTTCTCAGTCGTCGGCGTGCTGCGAGATGGTCGTCAGCTCGGTCATCTCGGCGTCGTCGAGGGTCAGCTGGGCCACCCCGAGGAGGTTCTCGAGTTGGATCACCGAGCGAGCGCTGGCGAGGGCGCCGACGACGTTCTGCTGCTGGACCACCCAGCGGATCGCCACGGCGGCCGGCGTCACCCCGTGCCTCGATGCGATATCGGTGACGACGTCGAGGGTGCGCAAGTTACCGGGCGTGAGGTGACCCATCGCTCGACTGCCCCGGGGCGAGTCGCCGATGTTGTCGCGGCTGCGGTACTTGCCCGTGAGGAACCCGCTCGCGAGCGTCGAATGGGGCAGGACGGCGAGCCCGAAGTGGTCGACGAGCGGCGACATGTCGGACTCGTACTCGTTGCGACGAACGAGGTTCCAGGCCGGCTGGACCGCCGCGAAGGGGTGGAGGCCGTCACGGTCGGCAATCGCGAGCGCCTGTCGAAGCCTCGCGCCGGTGTAGTTCGACACGGCCGGGTAGCGGATCTTGCCCTCGTCGACCAGCTCGCTGAAGGCGGCGACCGTCTCGTCGAGCGGAGTCTCGTCATCGTCGTAGTGCGCGAAATAGAGATCGATCCGGTCTGTGCGCAGCCGAGTCAGCGAAGCCTCGACGGCCTTGCGGATGCTGGTGCGAGTGAGACCCGGGGCGTCGGGGTGCTGACCAACCTTCGTGCTGACGATGACGCGATCGCGGTTTCCGGGGCGCGCGAGCCACCGGCCGATGATCGCCTCCGACTCGCCGCCCGTGTTGCCCGGGAGCCAGGCCGAATAGACGTCGGCCGTATCGAGCACCCGTCCGCCGGCGTCGGCATAGACGTCGAGGATCTCGAGGGCGGTCGGTGCACCCACCGTCCAGCCGAACACGTTTGTTCCGAGCGCGAGCGGGAAGGGAGTCGCGTCGGGCGGGAAGAGGTCGGGCAAGGAGTCCAGGAGGTAGCCAATCCGGTCGGTTCGCACCACCATAACGGACCCGGTACTCCCCTGTGGACTCGTGCGGCTGAGAGCGACGCACCTGTCGTATCGTGGCTGTCATGCCTCTCGACGAGACCATCCAGACCGACGGCCCCCGACTTGATGGGGCCGAGTGGTGGCGCACGGCCGTGATCTACCAGGTCTATCCGCGCTCCTTCGCCGACAGCAACGGCGACGGCATCGGCGACCTCCCCGGCATCACCTCGCGCCTCTCGGCGTTGGCCGACCTCGGCGTCGACGCCGTGTGGCTCTCGCCGTTCTTCACCTCCCCGCAGAAAGACGCCGGTTACGACGTCGCCGACTACTGCGACGTCGACCCTCTCTTCGGCACGCTCGACGACTTCGACGCGCTCCGGCGCCGGGCTACCGAGCTCGGCCTGCGAGTGATCGTCGACCTCGTCCCCAACCACTCCTCCGACGCGCACGACTGGTTCCAGCGCGCGCTGGTGGCAGCACCCGGCTCCCCCGAGCGCGCCCGCTATCTGTTCCGCGACGGGCAGGGCGAGAACGGCGAGCTTCCCCCGAACAACTGGCAGTCGGTCTTCGGCGGCGCCGCGTGGAGCCGCGTCACCGAAAAAGACGGCACGCCCGGCCAGTGGTACCTCCACCTCTTCGACTCGTCGCAGCCCGACTTCGACTGGGAGAACCCCGAAGTCCGCGACCAGTTCCTCGACGTGCTCCGGTTCTGGCTCGACCGCGGTGTCGACGGGTTCCGCATCGATGTCGCCCACGGTCTCATCAAGAAAGACGGGCTGCCCGACTACACGCCCCCGAAAGACGCCGGCAGCATGGGCGGCGGCCTCGCCGAAGACCAGACGCCTCCGTATTGGGCTCAAGACGGCGTGCACGACATCTACCGCTCGTGGCGCGCCCTTCTCGAGACCTACCCGGGCGACCGGATCCTTGTGGCCGAGGCATGGGTGGAGCCGCTCTCGAAGCTCAGCAACTGGGTTCGCCCCGACGAGATGCACCAGGCGTTCAACTTCTCGTACCTCGAGAGCGGCTGGTCGGCACCGTCGATCAAGGGCGTCATCGACTCGTCGCTCGAGGTGTTCGACAGCGTCGACGCCCCCAGCACCTGGGTGCTCTCGAACCACGACGTCGTGCGCCACGCCTCCCGGCTCGCGCTCACCGCCGACAACGCCCAGGGTGCGGGCATCGGGCCGAAGAGTTCGGGCCTGCCCGACACCGCGGTCGGCCTGGCACGGGCTCGCGCGGCCACTGCCGTGATGCTCGCCCTCCCCGGCTCGGCCTACATCTACCAGGGCGAAGAGCTCGGGCTGCCCGAGGCGATCGACCTGCCCGACGAAGCCCGCCAAGATCCTACGTGGTTCCGCACGGCGGGCGAGCGCTACGGTCGCGACGGCTGCCGTGTGCCGCTGCCCTGGGAGGCCGCATCGCCCGCCTTCGGGTTCAACACCACCGGCGAGTCGTGGCTGCCGCAGCCCGAGGAGTGGGCGCCCTACGCGCGAGACGCTCAGGAGGGCGACACCGGCTCCACTCTCGAGTTCTACCGTCTGGCCCTGGCCCTGCGTCACGAATTCGCTTTAGGATCCGGCACGGTCGAGTGGCTGCCCGGTTACGGCCCCGACGTGGTCGCGTTCCGCAACGGGCAGATCACCGTGATCGCGAACACCGGCTCTGTGCCGGTCGAGCTCCCCGTCGCCGACGAGCTCCTCGCGACCGTCGAGCTCGAGGGCGCAGCGCTGCCGGCCGACGCGACGGTGTGGTTGCGCGTGTCGTAGTCGACGCGGGCCGGCGTCGCCAGCGTTGGTCCGCGAGACGTCTTACGGACAAAGCCACCTGCCGCGGCAGGTGGCTTTGTCCGTAAGACGTAGGTAGTGCATCGCAGGCACACCGGCAAGAGCGGCTCAGGCGGCGCCGGCGTTGGCCATGAGCCACGGGTACGGGTCGACGGGAACGCCGTTGAGGTGGATCTCGAAGTGGAGGTGGGCCCCGGTGCTGTTGCCGGTCGAGCCCACGTTTCCGACCTGCTGGCCGACCTTGACCGTCTCGCCCTGGGTCACCTTGATCGACCCGGCGACCATGTGCGCGTACACGCTCGTGACCTGCTGGCCGTTGATCGTGTGCTCGATCCACACGTTGTAGCCAAGGGCGCCGCCGCCCTGCTCGACCTTCGACACAACGCCGTCGGCGACGATCTGAATAGGGGTTCCGGCACCGGGGATGAAGTCGAGGCCCTGGTGGAACGTGGAGCAGAAACCGCAGTTCGCGACCTGACGGGCGCCGAAGCCACTCGAGATCGGCACTCCGGTCGCGAACGGCCACTGGACTGCAGCCGTGGAGTCGTTGGTGAACGCACCCGCGTTCGCCGACGAGACGGTCGTGTTGAGGTTGGTCACCGAGTACCCGTCGCGGCCGACGGAAGCGTCGGAGACGGCTCCTGATGCGACGTACTGCTGGCCGCCGGTCGCAGCGACTCCGCCGACGGTTGTTCCCGACTGCGCGGCCGCGGTCAGCTTGAGTGCGACGTTCTCGGGGGTATCAACGAAGTAGGCGTTGGCCGGCACCGAGGTCGCGACGATCGTCGCGCCGACGAAGACCATCGCGCCGAGCACTCCGAAGCGACGTGTGCGCTGGCCTCGGAGCTGCGCCGGCGAGCGACGGGGTGCCACGACAGGCGCGGCCACGGCTGCCGCACGACGAGCCCGAGCGGTCGCACGAACGGAGGCGCGTGGGGCCGCGAGACGGGGCTCTGCAGCCCGGGGGGCCGTGCGGGTGGCAGCGGAGGGCTGGGGGGCCGTCGGCATCACGGTGGGGACGACAGGCACCTCATCGGCCGCGGCGGGCGACACCGTGAGAACGGGTGCCTCTGCGAGCGGAGCCTGAACAGGCTGGGCGGCCGAGGGCCGCACGAACGATGCCCCTTCACGTGCCTCTCGGAGCGCACGGCGCGAGCCGGGTGCTGCGGCAGCGGCAGGTGCACTCGCCGTGACGACGTCGGAAGACTCGACGGAGGCCGCGCCGGAGCGAAGAGGCGTCACGGCCGGCATCGAGCCGGTGGCACGCTCGCGGGCACGCAGCTCGCGTCGAGTGAGAGCACCACCCTCGTTGTCGACCGTCACGGGTCGCGTCGCCGAGGAACTGGCTTCGTGGCCCTGAGACGTCACAGCGTGGATTCTCCTCGTACTCGATCGGTGCCTTTATCGCTCGCTGACTCACTCAGACGGATTTCGGGGGGAAAAACCATCGAAGTTGGCGCAGCGATTGGCGGCGTAGTTTTCGGGTGTTCGGTGACGTCGACTCCGGCAAGGTAAAATCAAATCGACCGGATTGAGCGGGAACGGACACACTCACTTCGACGACGACTTCACCACCATACAGAGAGATCGACGGTTTGGCGAGGCGCTGATATTCACATTCTGTGATTTGTCAGGTTGGGCACGCCGAGGGGCTGCTGGCGCGTGCACGAGTGAGGTACGGATCCTTGGGGGTCGTCCGCTCGACTCTCACGCCCTAGAAACCGCAGTCGGCCAGAGCGCTCGCCAACTCGGCCCGAATGCCCGGAGCCGACACGACCGTGAGCTCGCGGCTCGCGGGAGCTCCGGCCGGGGTCAGCACCGAGGCACCGGCCTCCTCGGCGATGAGGATTCCGGCAGCGTGATCCCAGGGCTGGAGTCCGCGTTCGATGTAGGCGTCGAGCCGCCCGACGGCGACCGCGCAGAGATCGAGCGACGCCGCCCCGATGCGTCGGATGTCACGCACACGCCCGAGCAGAGGAACGAGGCGAGTCGCCTGCTCGACGCGCCGGACGGGATCGTACGAGAAGCCCGTGCCGACGAGCGACTGCGACAGATCGGTCGGGCCCGTGACCTGCAAAGGGACGCCGTTCAGCGCCGCACCGCCGCCACGGGTGGCGCTGTACTCCTCGTCGAGCACCGGGTTGACGACGCACGCCGCCAGGGCGGTCCAGTGCCGAGGATCCGGCTCCCCCGACACCACAGCGATGCTCACCGCGTACATCGGAATGCCGTAGAGAAAATTGACGGTGCCGTCGATCGGGTCGACGATCCAGGTGAGGCCGGTGGTCGACGGCTCGGCGCCGCTCTCTTCGCCGAGAAAACCGTCGCCCGGACGCTCCGCCGCCAGACGCCGCCTGATGAGCGCCTCGACCTCGCGATCGGCGTGGGTGACGATGTCGACGGCGCTCGACTTGCTGGCCGCCACCTCGACGCCCTCGGCACGGCGCCGGGCGGCGAGCGCTCCGGCCTCCCGTGCGATCGACCGGGCCGTCTGCAGCAGATCGGCGTTGGTCGGGCTGGTGGCGTTGGTCATGGCGTCCTCCACAAGACGACACCCCGCGGCACGGGGGCTCGCGGGGTGTGGTCGTTCTGATCGTGGCAAGTGAGGGATTCGAACCCCCGAAGGCTACGCCGGCTGATTTACAGTCAGATCCCTTTGGCCGCTTGGGTAACTTGCCAGATGCGCTTCTCGTGCCACTCGGGCAACCGAAGGCGCGCACCTACAATACATGGCGTTCGGGGTGGTCTCGACCACTGGGATCCTCGTTGCCCGCGGTCTCCTCCTCCTCCCCGCCACCGACCGGAGGTTCGCTAGGCTGGCACGCATGGCAGACAGTACTTTCGACGTGGTCAGCAAGGTCGACTCGATGGAGGCCGACAACGCCCTCAATCAGGCCCGCAAAGAGGTCGAGCAGCGCTACGACTTCAAGAACGTCGGCGCCTCGATCGAGACGAGCGGCGAGAAGGTGCTCATCAAGGCCAACACCGAGGAGCGCGCCAAAGCCGTCCTCGAGGTCTACGAGTCGAAGCTGATCAAGCGCGGCATCTCGCTCAAGAGCATCAACGCCGGCGACCCCTATGCGAGCGGCAAGGAGTACCGCATCGAGGTCTCCATGAAAGACGGCATCGACCAGGAGGCCGCGAAAAAGATCAACAAGCTCATTCGCGACGAGGCTCCTAAGGGCGTCAAGAGCCAGATCCAGGGCGACGAGTTGCGCGTCTCCTCCAAGAGCCGCGACGACCTTCAGGCGACGATGGCTCTACTCAAGGGCGCCGACCTCGACGTCTCGCTGCAGTTCGTCAACTTCCGCTGAGCGCGTCCGCGGGGAGCAACCGAGAAGCCGAACCCCAGGATCCGGCCCAGCCGAGCTCCCCTGCGGCACTCGAGGCGAACTAGGCCCCGCTCACACCAGCGGCGGCCCCGCCGGAGGCGCCCACTGTCGGGCCGCCACCTCACGCGGAGCAGGCGCGACGCGCTTAGCCACGCCCCCGATGGCGCGCTCGAACGGGCCCGTGCGACCGCCCCACAGCGTGGCAACGAGGGCGCTGCCGCCGACAAAGCCCACCCAGACCACGGTGTCTCCGGTGCGTGTGAGCGTGTCGAGAAAACCGCTGTGAAAGAGGAACGCGATCACCACGAGGTGGACCGAGTAGATCGTGAGCGGCATTGCGCCGACACGCGCTAGCAACCGGAACGGGAGCATCCCCGGCGATGCGAGCCGGAGCCGGGCGAGCAGCCCGCAGATTCCGATCACGGCGAGAGCCACACCGGCGGATCCCACCATGTCGACGAGGGTGGACGAGTGCGGCTCGGAGGCGAACACGAAGTCACGAAGGCGCAGCTCGCCGCCGGATTCGTACAGCCGACCGCCGGGCAGCACGGCCTCGCCCACGCTGTAGGCGATCAGCGCCATGGCGAAGCCGAGGCCGAGCAGTCGCCCGAGCACGCGAAGTGACGAGAGATCGGAGCGCCCGACGGCGAGGCCGACGAGCAGGTAGGCGGCGAAGGTCGCGAGCGGGTAGTACAGCAGGATCTGCTGCCGAATCGGCCCCGTCGCATAGAGCGGAGTAAGCGAAGCGAACGAGATCGGCATCGCCACCAGCGCCAGGCCGGCAGCGACGAGCAGCAGCGCCCGACGCGGCCACGAGAGCGCCGGCAACAGCACGACGAAGAGCAGCCCGTACGTGGAGAGGATCACCGCGACCGGAGTCTCGAGAAGCATCAGCAGGATCCCGAGCACGAAGATCAGGATCCCGCGGACCGCGACCCGCTTCCGGGCCGTCGACAGCGCAGCACCCGTGAAGCGATGGCTCCGGCCGGTCACGAGGGCCAGGGAGACTCCGGCGAGCGTGGCGAACAGCACCGACGACCGACCGGCGACGATCGACCACCAGGTCGTGGGTTCTGTCCAGTCGACGGGCTCCTCGACGAAGACGAGGTGCGCGGCGAACATGCCGAAGAGCGCGATGCCGCGAGCGGCGTCGATGCCCACGAGCCGGGACGTCGGTCGAGGTGCGGTGGGCATGACCGCGGGGCGAGCGTTCGGATCCTGCGCTGTCATCGTCCGGGCCCCGTCACGACGGCTACTCGCCGCGCGACACCTGGATCATGTCGTCGCGGGGCACGACCTTGACGCGCGCACGGCCCTGGGGTTCGCCCAGCGCCATCTCGTGCTCGTCGAGACGGTGCCAGCCGTCGAGGTCGGTGTACTTCACCCCGCGGGAGTCGAGCAGCTCGTTGACGGACTCGAGCGACGGCTCGGCCGGGGTCCACCACGACGCCTGGTCGGTGAGAACGTGGCCCACGGTCTCCATCGCATCGCTCTTCGTGTGGCCGATGAGCCCGATGGGGCCGCGCTTGATCCAGCCGGTCGCGTAGACGCCGGGCACGAGCTGGTCGTTGTCGTCGAGCACCTGGCCCTCGTGGTTCGGGATCACACCGCGCTTCTCGTCGAACGGGATGCCGTCGAGTGGTGAGCCGAAGTAGCCGACGGCACGGTAGATCGCCTGCATGGGAATGGTGCGCATCTCTCCGGTGCCCTCGACGCCACCGGCGCCGTCGGGGCGGGTGCGCTCGTAGGTGAAGCCGGTCACGCGGCCGTCGGCGCCCTCGACCCGCACGGGCTTGGCGTAGAAGTGCAGGTGCAGGCGACGCGAGGCGCTGCCGGTCTCGCGCTGGCGCCACTGGTTCAGCACCTTGTCGATCACGAAGACCTGCTTGTTGGTCTTGATCGCCGTCTTAGACGCCTCGTCGTAGTCGAAGTCTTCGTCGTAGACGATCATGTCGACGTCGCGCAGCTCACCGAGCTCACGGAGCTCGAGCGGTGAGAACTTCACCTGCGCGGGGCCGCGGCGCCCGAAGATGTGCACGTCGGTGACGGGAGACGCCTTGAGTACGTCGTAGACGTTCTCGGGGATCTCGGTCGGCAGCAGGTCGTCGGCATGCTTCGCCAGCATGCGCGAGACGTCGAGGGCCACGTTGCCGACGCCGACGACGCCGATCGAGTGCGCGTCGAGGGGCCAGGTGCGCGGCACGTCGGGGTGGCCGTCGAACCACGAGACGAAGTCGGCGGCGCCGTAGCTGCCCTCGAGCTCGATGCCGGGGATGTCGAGGTCGGCGTCGGCAATCGCACCAGTGGAGAAGATCACCGCGTTGTAGTGCTTCTTGAGGTCGTCGAGGCTGATGTCGACGCCATAGCGCACGTTGCCGAAGATGCGGATGTCGCCGCGGTCCAGCACGTCGCGCAGCGCGTTGATGATGCCCTTGATGCGCGGGTGATCGGGGGCGACGCCGTAGCGCACCAGACCGTAGGGGGCCGGCAGCTGCTCGAACAGGTCGATCTGCACGTCGAACTGCCGTTCGGCCTTCAGGATTATGTCAGCGGCGTAGATACCGGCGGGGCCGGCTCCGACGATGGCAAGACGGAGGGTCGTCACGAATTGAGTCCTTCGATGGTGGTGAAAAGGTGTGCGTGCTGAAGCGCGTGAGCGCTGGCGCTGATCGTTCGGAGCCGAGGATCCGACGGCTCGGCTCAGGCGGTCCGCTCCACGACGCGCTGGGCGAACCGGGTCAGGGCCTTTTTGACGGGCCCCTCCGGCAGCGGAGCGAGTGCGGCGACCGCCTCGTCAGCCCAGCGCTTCGCCTCGTCGTGCGTGCGACGGGTGACGTCGTGCTCGCGAAGCTGGCGGACCGTGTCGGCGAGATCGGCTTCGCTGACCGCGCCCCCGGCCGTGGTGGCCTTGACGTTCGCCTCGATTTCGCTGAGGAGTGCCGACGAGTCGATGTCGGTCTGCGCCTCGACGCGGAGGTACATGAGCGGCAGTGTCTCGACGCCCGCGAGCAGGTCTGTGCCGGCGCGCTTGCCGGTCGTCTCCGCCTGCGGCGACAGGTCGATGACGTCGTCGATGAGCTGGAAGGCGACACCGATCTTCTCGCCGAAGTCGGAGACCGGACCGAGGTACTCGCGGGGAGCATTCGAGAACAGGACGCCAACCTTTGCGGCCATCGAGATGAGCGAACCGGTCTTGTCAGAGAGCACGTCGAGGTAATGGGCCACGGGATCGTCGTCGACGCGAGGGCCGATCGTCTCGTGGAGCTGACCGAGACAGAGGCGCTCGAAGGTCTGGGCCTGAAGCCGTATGGCCTCTTCGCCGAGGTCGGCGACGATGGTCGACGCACGAGCGAACAGCAGGTCTCCGGTGAGGATCGCCACGTTGTTGCCCCAGCGAGACTGAGCGCTCGGAACTCCGCGGCGCATTGTCGCCTCGTCCATGACGTCGTCGTGGTACAGCGACGCGAGGTGGGTGATCTCGACGGCCTGCGCGGCCGACACGACCGAGTCGGTGGCGCCGTCGCCGAGCTGCGAGATGAGAAGGGCGAGCGTGGGGCGAATACGTTTGCCGCCGGCAGCGAGAAGGTACCGGCTGGTCACGTCGGCGAGATCGTCACCGAAGGCCATCTCGACGAGGAGGCCCTCTTCGACTCGCTCGAGACCGGCGTCGATCGCCGCGACGAAACGGCGCTCCGACGCGGAGGAGAAGAGTTTTTCGGCGAGGCCCAACGACGAGCTCAAGCCGGCGGTGCGGCGGGCCGCCGGTGCACTGGGTTTCACGGGTTCACCTTCGGTCGATCAGGCGTGGGGAGCCGACGACGGGCGACGGGTCGAGGAGGCAGGCTTGCGGCCGCGATGCAGGGCAACGATGCCGGCCGTGAGGTTGCGGTACGCCACGCGGGTGAAGCCGGCGCCGCGAAGCCACTGGCTCAGCACCTGCTGCTCGGGCCACTTCTCGATGGACTCGGCGAGGTAGCTGTAGGCCGGCGAGTTGCTGGAGGTGACTTTGGCGATGCCGGGCAGGACGTGCCGCAGGTACGCCTGGTAGCCGAAGCGGAGGCCGGCGAGGGGCGGAGTCGAGAACTCGCAGATGACTAGGCGGCCACCCGGCTTGAGCACACGGTACATCTCGGCCAGCGCCGTCTTGGGGCGGTTGACGTTGCGAAGGCCGAACGAGATCGTCACGGCATCGAAAGTCTCGTCGGCGAAGGGGAGCTCTTCAGCGTCGCCGACAATGAACTCGAGGTGCGGCTGACGCTTGCGCCCGACCTCGACCATGCCCGCGGAGAAGTCGAGAGCGACGACCTCGGCCCCGGATTTGGCGATCGCGGCAGAGCTCGTGCCGGTGCCGGCGGCGATGTCGAGCACCTTCTCGCCCGCACCCGCACCGATCGCCTTTACGGTGGCAATACGCCAGAGCACGGCGTTGCCCGCGGAGAGGATGTCGTTGGTCACGTCGTAATGCGCAGCCACCCCATCGAACATGGAGGCAACCTGCTGCGGTTGCTTGTTCATATCGGCCTTGGTCACGGCTGCGATCTTACCGGCAGGGCCTGCACCCGGGCCGAGTGCAGGTGGCGTACGGCCGATGCACGACGAACGCCCAGGTCGACCGGACGGAACTCCGCGAGCGGCCCTAGGGAGCGTCGTTACGATGAGGGAGTGAAGCTCCACGTGTCGACAACCCGCATCGACGACATCGCCCCTTTCCTGGCCCACATCGACCCCCACGACCCCCTGCTGTTCATCCGGCGGGGCGACGGGATCGCCGGAATCGGCGAGGCCGTCCGGCTCGAGTTCTCCGGGCCGGAACGGATGCGCGATGCGGCCGAGGCGTGGAGGCGGCTCGCCGCCGAGGCGAGTGTCGACGACGAGGTAGCACTGGCGGGATCGGGCCTCGTGGGGTTCGGATCCTTCGCCTTCTCCGACGACTCGGAGGCGGTGAGCGTGCTCATCGTGCCGAAGATCATCCTCGGGCGGCGCGACGGCGTCGACTGGCTGACCCGGGTCGACGGCGCCGACTTCGGCGAGCGCTTCTCGCTCGGCGACGAGGTGCACCTGCAGCTCGACGAGCCGTCGTTCTCGGCCGACGAATACGCCGCGTCCGTCGAGAGGGCGGTCGAGGCGATCGGGCGCGGCGAGGTGAGCAAGGTCGTTCTCGCGCGACCGCTCGACGCCGAGCTACCCGAGGGCGCCGACCTGCGTCGCATCGCCCGCGATCTGGCCTTCGCCTACCCCGACACCTACACGTTCGCCGTCGACGGCCTCATTGGCTCGAGCCCCGAGACCCTCATCCGCTCCGAGAAGGGCGAGCTCAGCGCCCGAGTTCTCGCCGGAAGCGCCGGCCGCGGAACGGACGCCGCCTCCGACGCCGCCGCAGCCCTCGCCCTCGCGACCTCGCAGAAAGACCTCGACGAGCACGCGTTCGCGCTCCGCAGTCTGCTGATGTCGCTCGACGGGTACGCGTCTCGGATCCTGACCGGAGAATCGCCGTTCACCCTCAAGCTGCCTAACCTCTGGCACCTGGCGAGCGACGTAACCGGCCAGTTGACGGGCGACTCGAGCAGCCTCGACCTGATCGACGCGCTGCACCCGACCGCCGCCGTGGCCGGTACGCCGACGGCCGATGCTCTGCGCCTGATCGCCGCTCTCGAGCCCTTCGACCGCGGCCGCTACGCCGGCCCCGTCGGGTGGGTCGGCGCCGACGGCGACGGCGAGTGGGCGATCGCGCTGCGGTGCGCCCAGGTGGTCCGCGCCCCCGCTGGCGAGACGGCGACGATTCGCGCCTTCGCCGGTGCGGGCATCGTCGCCGAGTCGGAGGCCGGCCGCGAGGTCGCCGAGACGACGATGAAGTTCATGCCGATCGCCGACGCCCTCGGTTAGTGGTCGTTCGGTCCGCCACTGTGGAGCGGTCACACGTCGTCGACGACGCAGCACGTCCTCAGCTTGTCGCGAGCCGCACCTTCTCGGTCTCGATATCGAAGTCGGCGGCCGGCCACCCGAGGTCGAGCCCGCGGAGAGCCCCGATCAGCAACCGCTGAACGGCGACCCGAGCGAACCACTTCTTATCGGCCGGTACGACGAACCAGGGCGCCACCTCGGTCGACGTCTTCCGCAGGGCGATCTCGTACGCCTCCTGATAGTCGTTCCAGACGAGCCGCTCATCGACGTCGCCCGGGTTGTACTTCCAGAACTTGTCGGGGCGCTCGAGCCGCTCCCCCAGTCGTGCCTTCTGCTCGTCGGATGAGATGTGCAGCATGACCTTCACGATCGTCGTCCCGGACGCCGCCACTTCCGCCTCGAACACATTGATCTCGTCGTAGCGGCTCTCGATGACCTCCGGGGCGACGAGCGATCGAACCCGCCCGATGAGCACGTCTTCGTAGTGCGAGCGGTCGAAGACGCCGATCATTCCGGCATCGGGAAGCTGGTTGCGCACGCGCCAGAGGAAGTCGTGCGCGAGTTCCTCCTCGGTCGGACGCTTGAAGGCGTGGTGCGCGACGCCCTGCGGGTCGACCGCTCCGACAACGTGGCGGACGATCCCGCCCTTGCCGGCGGTATCCATTGCCTGCAGTACGAGCAGCACGCTCTTCCGACCGCCCGCGCGCGAGTCCGCGAACAGCTTCTCCTGGAGCTCGGACAGCTGCTCGGCCCCTGATTCGAGAGCCTGCACTCCGTACTTCTTGTCGCCGTCGAATCCCGGGGTCGAGCCCGGATCGATATCGGCGAGGCGCACGTCGGCGCCCACTCGAAGAGACTCGGCCGGCTCGGTCTTCCATGTCTTTGCCATGCGGCGACTCTATGCCCGGCACCCGCCCGCGCCCCGACGCGAGCCGAACCCCACCGACGAAGAGACCAGGATCCGATGAGCGTCACCGAGCGAGCGGTACCTCGATCAGCACCGGTCCGCGCGACCCGGCCAGCGCCTGCTCCAGCTCGCCGCGGGTGGATGCCCGCACGTACTCCCAGCCGTAGGCCTCGGCGAGTTTGTCGAACGAGGCGACCTGAGGCGTCAGCTGCACCCTGGTCATGAGAGCTTCCGGGGCAACGCCGGCGACCTCGAGCCCGTCGAAGATGGTGCCGCCGGAGTCGTTGCCGACGATCACCTGGATCCTCGGCTTCGCCTCGCCGACACCGAACAGGAGCGACCCCGCATCGTGCAGCAGCGTCAGGTCTCCGACGAGCACTCGCGTGATCCCGCCCGCGCCATCGGCCCACTCCTGCGCGGGAGCTCCACTCGTGCCGCCGGCCTGCGCCGCGAGACCGATGCCGGTGGCTGTCGCGATGGTGCCGTCGATCCCTGCGAGGCCGCGGTTCGCGTGGACGGCGATCCTCTTGCCGGCAACGTGCAGGTCGGCCTCGCGGATCAGTCGCGACGCCCCGAGGACGAGCCGGTCGTGCGGCCAGGTGAGCCGCCACAGCGCCTCGACGAGTGCACGCCGCGTGACCGGCCGCCGGATCGCCTCCACCTCACCCCGAAGGAACTCCGCCCGCGAGGCGCTGTCGTCGGCGACAGCCGCCTCGAGGTCGGGGGCGGTCTCGTCGTCGTCGAGCTGGGCCCGGCCGGTGTGAACCCAGGATCCGACCCACCCGCGATGGGCACGGTCGTCCGGGTCGTGCGCGCCGCTCGTGACCTCGACGGCGTCGATCACCGTCGCGCTCCTGCTCGGGTCGTACGCCTCCGGCACCCCGCCGCGCACCACGATCACCTCGACGCCCTCGCGCTTCAGCAGCGCCGGGATCTGTCGCGTCAGCGTCGGATGCCCGAAGACGACCACGCGCCGGACGGCGCCGCCGAAGCCCACGTCATCGAGCAGCAGGCGGTAGGCGGGAACGAGGTTCGGGCCGAATCGTGCACCGCTCGAGACCTCGGCGACGAGCGGGGCGCCGAGCAGGCGGGCGGTCTCTTCGGCAACGGGCCCGGCCGCGTGTCCGGCCACCACGACGGTGGCCGGGTCTGCATCGACCTCGAGCGCGAAGGGCGTGTGGGATGCGGGGAGGGTGGGCGCGGATCCTGCGTTCTGGCCGTGTTTCTGGGTCTGGTCGCTTGCCCGGCTCTGCTCTCGCGCCTCGGGAAGCGTCGTGACCGGGGCGGAGAGCGGCTCGCGGAAGGCGATGTTGAGCTGGACGGGGCCGGGGGCTGCAGGGTGAGCGGGCAAACTCGAGCGCCCGAGGGCCGCCGACATCGACTCGCTCACCAGCTGGCGGACGGCGACGGCGTCGACACCGGTGTCGGACGGGGCCTCGACGTCACGGAGCAACCGCAGCGCCTCGCCGAACAGGGCCGGCTGGTGGGTTGTCTGGTTCGAGCCGATTCCGCGCATCTCGGTGGGGCGATCGGCCGTCAGCAGCAGGAGGGGGACGCCCGAGTGGTGAGCTTCGAGGACGGCCGGATGCAGGTTCGCCACCGCGGTGCCGGACGTCGTCACCACGGCCGTGGGGATTCCACTCTCGATGGCGAGACCCAGCGCGAGAAAACCGGCCGACCGTTCGTCGATGCGCACGTGCAGGCGGAGACGCCCCGCCGCCTCGAATTCTGCGGCCGCGAGAGCGAGGGACTGAGAGCGGGATCCGGGGCTGAGCACGACATCGCGGACGCCAGCGGATTCGAGCTCAGCCAGAAGGAGGACGGCGAAATCGGTCGCGGGGCTGCCGCTCGGAGCAGGGAGGGTGGGCACGTCTTCAGTGTGCCACCCGGTGGTGGAGGGACGGTCAGCGCGTGGGCTTGCCCGGGCCGTCGTCATCGCGCTCGGCCAGCTCCTCTTCGAGCTTGCGGATACGTTCGTCGAGCGACTCCCGCTCACGGTCGCTCACCGGTGCCGCAGCCCGACCGAGAAAGTCGGGGTCGTCGTCGGGGGCGATCAGGCGCGGGCTGTCGGCGCGGCCCGCCTTGCCGAGCAACAGCCACAGGACGGCGCCGATCACCGGCAGAACCACGATGAGGAGTGCCCAGATCGGTTTGGTCAGCGAACGCACACGGTGCCGCTCGGTGAAAGCGCAATCGACCAGGGCATAGACGATGAAGGCGACCGCAGCCACCAGAAGAACGATCAGCCCTTTGACCATGCCGTGAGCCTAGGCGGGGCACCTGAGAGAGTCGCTCGAAGGGGGCGCCGAATCGCCTGACCTAGACTGCCCCACGTGAAAGCTGCTCTTCTCTACACGGGTGCCCGCATCGGGCTGTTCGCGGTCCTCTTCGCCGTTCTGAGCCTCGTGCCGGTGTTCACCGTCTACGTCGCCGCCGGCGTCGCCGCAGTGCTCGCGCTGTTGATCTCGTACATCTTCTTCGGCCGGCTGCGCGCGGGCGTCGCCGAGAACCTCGCCAAGCGCCGTGAGGCTCCCGCCCGCGATGACGACGCCGACGCCGAAGACGCCGGGCTCGACCGCAAGCCCGCTCGTCGCGCTGCGCCGTCCGAAGAGGACTAGCGGCCGCGGGTTCTGCCGTGTGGCTTTGCTAACCGTTTCACGCATCGCTTACCGAAAATTCAGTAAGTAATGCGTCGAACGGTTAGCGCAGCGGCGTCGAGCTCCGGGTCAGCCGAGCTGCAAGAAGAAGATCACGGCCGCGAGCGCGAGTGAGAAGGCCAGCGCTGAGAACGACGACAGCTTCAGAGCGAGGATCATCTCTTTCGGTGTCTTCGCTGTCACGCCGATGATGAGCGCCGGAAGCGTCAGGATCAATGTGAAGTAGACGTAGCCGCCACCGACGTAGAGTGCGACGAAGTAGGTCAGCAGCACGTAAGGCAGCAGCAGGAAGAGCGCGTAGACGATCCGCGCGCCGCGCGCACCCAGGAGTACGGCTAGCGTGCGCTTACCGGCCTGGGCGTCTTGGGGGATGTCGCGAATGTTGTTGATCATCAGCACGGCGCACGAGAAGAGGCCGATCATCACCGCCATGACCCACCCAAGCTCGGCGACACGGTGTTGTTGCACGAACTCGGTGCCGAGAGTCGCGACCAGGCCGAAGAAGACGAAGACGAAGATCTCGCCCATTGCGTTGTAGCCGTAGGGGCGCTTGCCCCCGGTGTAGAACCACGCGGCGATCACACAGACGGCGCCCACGAGGAGCAGCCACCAGAACTGGGTGACGACCACGATGGCGATGCCCGCGAGAGCGGCGACGCCGAACGAGACGAACGCGACGTTGCGGACACGCTTGGGATTGGCAACCCCACCCCCGGTGAGACGGGCTGGGCCCACTCGGTACTTGTCGGTGCCGCGGATGCCGTCGGAGTAGTCGTTGGCGTAGTTGACGCCGATCTGCAGGAACAGCGCGACCACGAGGCAGAGGACGGCGAGCGGCCAATCGAACGCATTCGCCTGGTTGGCGGCCGCACTTCCGAGAGCGACCGGCGCAATGGCGAGCGTGAGGGTGCGGGGGCGGGCTCCCGCGATCCAATCGCTTGCCGTCGCCTTCCGCGCCGGAACGCGGCCCGGTCGGCCGCCCGGACGACCGGCGGGTTTGCGCGTGGACTTGCTCTTCGACTTCGACTGGGACACGCCGGAAGTTTACCGTCGCGGGGTAGCAGGCAAGCGCCGCAGACGTTACGGGTGCCACTGAATTCAGGCTCTGGGGCGGCCCGACACGGGTCAGCCGCCCGACGCCGCCCGAGCCTCGGCCCGGTCGACCGCCTCGCGCAGAAAGAGGCCGAGCGCGGGCCCGAGCGTCGCGGCGTACTGCGGCGCGAGGTGGTTGTAGTCGCGGTAGACCTTGACGCCATCGACCTCGACCTTGCACGCGTCGTAGTCGCAGAGGCGGTCGGTCGTGGTGAAGATCGGCGCGACGCCGCGCTGCGCCTGAACTCGCGCCGAGAGCGCCTGCAGGGGTGCGATCTGGTCGAGTGCCTCGCCGCGGGGCGAGGCGCAGGAGCGCGCCGTGCCGCCCGGCGCCGCCAGGCACGCACCGGGGTCGTAGTGAAGTCGGGGATTGTCACGGATCGCCGCGATCTCGCCGGTCGACCTCGACGTCTGGTCGATCCACTTCTCGTAGGCGTCTACCCAGACCTTCTTCTGCGCGGAGTCGGAGAGCACGGCGCCCTCCGTCGAGCGAATCCGCCCGAGGTAGGCCTCGGCCTGCGAGATCACCACCGCCGTGGGGTGCAGGTCGGCGACCACACGCGCCGTCTCGTCGCGGAACTTCTGACACCCCGCGGGCGCCTTGCCGGTCGTCATGACCGTCGTCACGTCGATCGCCGGACAGGCGCTCCGCCAGCGGTAGACGAGGCGGATCTTCTCGCGCCGGGCCGCCTCGCCGAGAGCCGCCTCGAAATGGCCGGCGTGGGAGTCGCCGACGACGACCACCACGGTCGAGCTCGTCACATCGCCCAGGATGCAGAGAGGAACCCCCGACGCCGATTTCTCTGTCGAGAGGCACGCGTCGGACGGCAGCTCGTCCGACGAAGTCGCGGCGAGTTGCTCTGCCGCCTCAGCGGCCGATCGCCCTTGAAACCAGGTGGCGCCCGAGAAGACGCCGGCCACCAGCACGAAGGCGCCGGCTGCTACGAACGAGACCCGTGCCGAGCGGGCGAGAGGCGGAGCGAACCGGACCGGGTTCTCGAAGAAGGCATAGGCCGATGCGCCGACGACAAGAGCGAGAAGGCCCGCGGCGATGGGAATCCAGGGCGATTCGGAACGAAGGGCCACGGGTAGGAGAACCATGAGCGGCCAATGCCAGAGATACCAGGAGTACGACACCGTGCCGAGAAAACGGAGCGGTCGCGCCTCGAGCACCCGCGTGGGCAGCGTGGTCGAGCCCGAGGGCGGACCGAGACCGCCGACGATCACCAGCAGCGTAGCCACGACGGGAAGCATCGCGGCCACACCCGGGTAGGGAGTATCAGACGGCAGCCCGACAACGATCGCCACGAGGCCGAGCACCCCGGCGCCGCCGCAGACCGCGCGAACCACGCCCGACCCGATCAGGCCGACGGGAACGAGCGCGAGCAGGCCCGCGAGTGCGAACTCCCAGGCGCGGGTGGGCAGCAGATAGAAGGCCGCTTGCGGGTGGGAGGGCGTCGCAAAAGCCGACAGGGCCAAGGATCCGGCCCCGACGACCCCGAACACCGCCGCGAGAGCCACTCGTGGCCCGCATCCGGCCCGCACGGCCACGCTCACCACGGCGACGAGCAGCACGGGCCACACGAGGTAGAACTGCTCTTCGACGCTCAGCGACCAGGTGTGGAGGTAGGGCTGCGGCACCATCAGGTCGTGGGTGAAGTAGTCGTCTGGCTGACGGGCGAAGAAGAAGTTCGACACGAAGAGCAGAGCCGCACCCGCCTGCTTGCCGATCGACAGCCAGTCGACCGGCGGGAGAAAGAGCAGTGCCAGGGGCAGGGTCAAGACGATCATCAGCGCGGCCGCGGGCACGAGGCGACGGAGGCGCTTGGCCCAGAAGCGGCCGAGGTGGAGGCGGCCGGTCGTCTCGAGCTCGCGGAGGAGCTGCCCCGTGATGAGAAAGCCCGAGATGACGAAGAAGACGTCGACTCCGACGAAGCCGCCGGTGAACCCGGGCACGCCGGCGTGGAAGGCGACGACCGGGACGATGGCGAGCGCGCGGAGGCCGGTGATGTCGTGCCGCATCGCTCTCTGGTGCATGCCATCCCCCTCGCGCTCGATCAGCCCAGTGGGTATGCATTATGTCACCTATCTCATGCCAAGCGCGCCAGCTGTCCACGGTCGGGTTTGCCGCTCGGCAGCAGCGGAATGGAGTCGACGACGACGAGACGGTCGGGTGCAGCCGATCGGCCCACGACCGAGGTCACGGCTGCACGAAGAGCAGCGAGGTCGATCGGCGGCGCGACCGCGACCACGACGGGCACCTCACCCCAGCGCTCCGACGGCGCCCTGACCACGACTGCGTCGGCGAACCCCGGCAACTCGCGGACGGCGCGCTCGACCACGCCGAGCGAGACCTTCTCACCGCCCGAGATGATCACGTCGTCGAGTCGGCCGATCACAGTGACCCTGCCGTCGGGGCCGACGGATCCTGCGTCTCCGGTGCGATACCACCGCCGCCCCTCGCGCTCGACGAAGGCGGCCTCGGTGCGAGCGGGATCGCGCAGGTAGTACTCGGCGAGGGTCGGCCCCGAGAGCTCGAGCTGGCCGTCGACCACCGCGGCCAGTGTCTGGCCGACCGGAACGCCGTCGTAGACACAACCGCCACTGGTCTCGCTCGACCCGTAGGTGCGCACGACCCGCACACCGGCCTTCTCGGCACGAGAAAGCAGCGCCGCGGGCGTGGCCTGACCACCGACGAGGACCGCGTCGAAGCGGCCGACGATCCGCTGGCCCGCCCGATCGACCTCGGCGAGATCGAGCACACGGCCGAGCTGAGCGGGCACCAGCGACGTGTACCGGAACGCGTGAGTGAGACTCGCCGCCGCGTCGAGGAACGCCTGCGGATCGAAGTGCCCCACCGGCAGGAGCGCCGGCTCGGTGTTGGCAGCGATCGACCGGACCAGCACGTTGAGCCCCGCGACGTAGTGCCCCGGCAGAGCCAGGACCCACTGCCCCGGGCCGCTCAGGGCAGCATCGGCCGCCGCGGCGCCGGAGAGCAGGGCACCGGCCGACAGGGCGACACGCTTCGCCTGCCCGGTGGAGCCGCTCGTCTCGATGACGACCGCGACGCGCTTCTCGACCTCCACCGGAAGGTCGACCGGCACCGAGTCGTCAATGCGGGGGTTGATCGCCGGTCCGCCCGACAGTGCGGCACGCAGCGCGACCATCACTGCCTGTGGTGAGCGCGCGTCGATCGCCCGAAGCTCGTGCGTCACAGCGCAACCGCGCTCACGTCAGAACTGCCAGGGGTAGGGCGACCAGTCGGGCGAGCGCTTCTCGAGGAACGCGTCGCGCCCTTCGACCGCCTCGTCGGTGCCGTAGGCCAACCGCGTCGCCTCGCCGGCGAACACCTGCTGGCCGACCATGCCGTCGTCGACGGCGTTGAACGAGAACTTCAGCATGCGGATCGCGGTCGGCGACTTGCCCATGATGATCCGGGCCCAGCGGAGAGCCTCGACTTCGAGGTCTTTGTGATCGACGACGGCGTTGACGGCGCCCATCTCGTAGGCACGCTGGGCGGAGTACTCCTGGGCCAGGAAGAACACCTCGCGGGCCAGCTTCTGGCCGATCTGCCGGGCGTAGTAGGCGCTGCCGTAGCCGCCGTCGAACGAGCCGACGTCGGCGTCGGTCTGCTTGAACCGGCCATGCTCGCGGCTGGCGATGGTCAGGTCGGCGACGGCGTGCAGCGAGTGGCCACCGCCCGCGGCCCAGCCGGGAACGACGGCGATGACGACCTTCGGCATGGTGCGCATGAGCCGCTGCACCTCGAGGATGTGCAGGCGGCCGTTGCGGGCGGGGTCGGGTTTGAGGGCCTCGTCACCTTCGTATTTGTAACCGTCTCGCCCCCGGATCCTTTGGTCTCCGCCCGAGCAGAATGCCCAGCCGCCGTCTTTCGCGCTGGGGCCGTTGCCCGTGAGCAGCACGACGCCGATCTTCGGGTTCATGCGCGCGTCGTCGAGAGCGCGGTAGAGCTCGTCGACCGTGTGCGGCCGGAAGGCGTTGCGCACCTCGGGGCGGTCGAACGCGATGCGTGCGACCTGGCCATTCACGTCGTGGTGGTACGTGATGTCGGTGAGCTCACCCGCTCCCGGCGCCTCTCGCCACTCGGTCGGATCGAACAGGTCGGAGACGGTGTCGCTCATGCCGCCAGCCTATCGACCGGGGCCGAGTGGAAGACTCGGGGCATGCTCCCCTCCCCTTCGCCGCTGCCCCCGCTCGGCGACCTCACCCGCGACGCGTTCGTGGTCGCCCTGCCGCTCCGCAATCGCTTTCGCGGGGTCGACGTGCGCGAGGCGCTTCTCGTCGAGGGCCCGAACGGCTGGACCGAGTTCAGCCCGTTCGTCGAGTACGACGCCAACGAGGCCTCGTCGTGGCTCGCCGCGACCGTCGACTTCGGCTGGGGCCACCTGCCTGAACCGCTGCGGACGAGGATCCCGGTCAACGCCACTCTCCCCGCCGTAGCGGCCGACCTGGTGCCCTCGATCCTCGCCCGCTACCCCGGCTGCCGCACCGTCAAGGTCAAGGTGGCCGAACCCGGCCAGACCCTCGCCGACGACGTCGCACGGGTCGCAGCAGCGCGCGAGTTCGTCGGGCCCGGTGGGCGCGTGCGCGTCGACGCCAACATGCACTGGACGGTCGACGAGACGCTCCGCGCCTTGGAGGCGCTCGCGCCGTTCGACCTGGAGTACGTGGAGCAGCCGTGCCGAACCATCGCCGAGTTGGCCGCCGTGCGTGCCGCGGAAACGGGCGTCCCGGTCGCCGCCGACGAGAGCGTGCGCAAAGCTGCCGACCCGCTCGCGGTCGCTCGCGCCGGCGCCGCCGACCTGCTCGTGATCAAGGCTCAACCGCTGGGCGGGGTGACCGCAGCGTCGCACATCGTCGAGGAGGCCGGGTTGCCCGTCGTCGTCTCGAGTGCGATCGACACGTCGGTCGGGCTGTCGATGGGGGCCCACCTCGCTGCTGCCGTGCCGACCCTCGACCACGACTGCGGGCTCGGCACGGCGGCCATGCTCACCGCCGACGTCTCGCGCGAGCCGCTGCTGCCGGAGAGCGGCGGCATCGACGTGCGACGGGTCAACGTTGACATCGACCTGCTGCGGGCCTCCGCCGCTCCGGTCGAGCGCCGAGCGTGGTGGCTCGACCGGGTGCGGGCGGCTTATGAGGTGCTCGAAACGCACTAAACCCGCTCAGTCGGCCTAAACACCTGCCCTAGGAGCGGTGTTTCTGCCGACTGTGCGGGTCTGTGCCGATCGTACGGGTGTGCCGATCGTGCGGGAGTGGCTTACAGGCCGCTGTAGGCGTGCAGACCCTTGAAGAACAGGTTCACGATCGAGAAGTTGAACATCACCGCGGCGAAGCCGACCAGCGACAGCCACGACGACCGGGCGCCGCGCCAGCCACGAGTGGCCCGGGCGTGGATGTAGCCGGCATAGATGACCCAGATGATGAAGGTCCAGACCTCTTTCGTGTCCCAGCCCCAGTAGCGACCCCACGCCTTCTCGGCCCAGACAGCGCCGGCGATGAGGGTGAAGGTCCAGAGCACGAAGCCGACGAGGGCGATGCGGTAGGCCAGGTCTTCGAGGCGCTCGGCCCCGGGGAGGGTGTCGAACAGCTTGATGCCGGCGTTCTTCGAGGCCTCGCGACGCTCCTGGATGATCTGCGCCGCAGAGAGCCCACCGGCGATGGCGAAGAACGCCGTGCCGAGACATGCGACGAACACGTGGATGACGAGCCAGTACGACTGCAGGGCCGGCACGAGCGGGCTGACCGTCACGTAGAAGTTGACGACCGCGACGCCCAGCAGGATCAGGTTGAGGCCCATCACGTAGGCGCCCAGGTAGCGAAGGTCGACGAAGAGGTTGACCAGCAGGAAGACACCGACGATGAGAGCGGTGCCGGTGAGGCCGAACTCGAACATGTTGGCCCACGGCACACGACCCGCGGCGAGACCGCGGAAGACCACGGAGGCGATGTGAACGGCGAGCCCGAGCACCATCATCGAGATGCCGATGCGCTCGAACTTTGACGAGCGGCGCGCCGTCTCGCCGGGCTCGGTGACATCGGTGCGCTCGAGGAGGAGGGTGCCCCCGGCGCTGCCGGTGGATCCTGCGCTCGCGCTAGCGCCGGCCAGTGCCGACTGACGCGACTGTGCCTTGAGTGCCGCCGTCGCGGCGATCTGCGCGTCGCCCGAGCGCTTGGCGAGGTCGAGCGCGAACGCGATGAACGCGATCACGTAGATCGCGATCGCCGAGTAGGCCGCGTAGAGGCACAGGGTCGAGAATTCTGCTGACGTCACGATGACACCTTACGTCGATCCGAGGCCGTCTTCGGGGTGAGTGCGGCCAGATGTTTCTTGGCGAGATCGTCGACTGCTCTCTCGAGAGTCGGGTCTTCTCCGCGGGCGAGACCCGCGTATTCGATTCGGAGCCCGTCGTCACCCTGCACGGCCTTGACCCAGACGCGCCGACGCGGCACGAACAGCCCGGTCAGCAGGCCGAGGACGATGAGTATCGCGAAGACGAGCACGTAGATCTGCGTGGGGTCGTGGTGGATGTCGAGAGACACGAACCGCTTGACGTCGTTGAACTGCACCGAGCCGAGGCCGTTCGGGAGCTTGACCGTCTGGCCGGGCTCGAGGGTGAGCGGTTTCTCGACTGCATTGCTGCCCGTCGCGGCAATCGGCTTGAGCCCGACCGTGTCGAGTTCGTAGACCGAGCGCGGAACCCCGTCGTCAAGGCCGAGGTCGCCCGCATAGACGCTGAGCGTGAGCTTGGGGTTGATGTCGTCCGGGTAGTTCGAGGCCAGTGCCCCACTCGAGAGCTTGGTGGCGCTCGGGTAGAAGAACCCGATCATTCCGAGCTGAGTCGGTTTGGCGTCCGGCACTTTGATGACACCGAGCGAGGTCAGGTTGGAATCCTGCGGAAGGAACGGGATCGTGTCTTTCAGGGCGATATTGCCCTCGCCATCGCGCACCGTCACGTCGACCGCATAGCCGTTGCCGAGCAGGTAGACGTTCGATCCGCCGATAGAGAGGGGGTCATTCACCTTGATCGTCGTCTTCTTGCTCGCCTGGCCGGGCTGCGAGGTCGTGACGTAGGTCGTGTAGTCGGTAGGCGTACCGATGGCGTCGATGATCTTGTCTTCGTACTTGACGGTGAACTTGTCGATCGCGATGTTGAACGGCTTGAGCTGGGAGTCGGAGAAGAAGCGGCCCGGGTTGAACGAGTCGTACGAGCCCAGCACGTTCGAGAACGTCTGCCCCTCAACGACCACACGTTGACCGGTGTAGCCGAAGCCGCCGCCGATACCGACCGTGACGAGCACTCCGAGCAAAGCCGTGTGGAAGACCAGGTTTCCGGTCTCACGCAGGTAACCGCGCTCGGCGCTGACCGAGTCGCCGTAGACGCGGGTGCGGTAGCCGGCGCGGCGAAGGTGCTGGCGGGCCGTGGCGACGGCGATCTCGGCTGAGACGGGTGCCGCGTCGCCGGTGACAGTCGGAGCCTGGTGCGTCTGGAATCCTGCCAGGCGCGACAACCGCGCCGGAGTCTTCGGAGGCGCGGAGCGGAGCGCCTCGAGGTGGTGCTTCACGCGCGGGATGATGCAGCCGACGAGCGAGATGAACAGCAGCAGGTAAACGGCCGAGAACCACGGCGTCGTGAACGTCGAGAACAGCCCGAGCTTGTCGAGGATCGGGTACAGCTGCGGATGGTCGGTCTTGTACTGAACGACGCCGTTGGGGTCGGACGATGTCTGCGGCACCAGCGAACCCGGCACGGCCGCCAGGGCGAGCAGCATGAGCAGGAGCAGCGCCGTGCGCATGCTCGTGAGCTGTCGCCAGAAGAAGCGGAGGTAGCCGACGAACCCGAGCTTCGGCTGCGTGATGCCGGAGTCGGAGTCGACCTGCTCGACGGAGTCGATGTGGTCGCTCGGCCGGAGCGGGTCGGCCCGCTCGTCGGTGCGGTCGGAGATGCCGTCGACCTGAGGCTCCGTGGGCTCGACCGGCCCGTTCGAATTAGACGACCGTGCCATAGCTGGAGATCACCACCCCGAGGCGCGACATGAGGTCACTCCAGACCCCGGCGACCATGAGAACTCCGATGACCACGAGAAGGGTGCCTCCCACAAGGTTGACGGCACGAACGTGCCTTTTGACGAATGCGATCGTGCGCGTCATCCAGCCGAGGCCGAGCGCGACGAAAAGGAACGGGAGCCCGAGGCCCAGGCAGTAGAAGAGCCCCAGCAGGAACCCTTGCCCGGCCGACCCGGAATTGAGCGACAGGGCCGTGATGGCCGTGAGCGTCGGGCCGAGGCAGGGGCTCCAGCCGAGGCCGAAGACGACACCGAGCAACGGCGCGCCCGCCAGGCCCACCTTCGGGCTGATCTGGAGCTTCGCGGTGCGCTGGAAGAACGGGAAATTGCCGATGAAGACGAGCCCCATGAGGATCACGACGACACCGAGGATCCGGGTGATCACGTTTCGCCACTCGAGAAACCAGAATCCGAGCACACCCGCCGCGGTATTGAACGCCACGAACACCAGCGTAAAACCCAGCACGAAGAGGACGACCCCGAGCACGAGACGGCCACGGTCTTTTCGGCGACCCGTGGGATCCTGCGCTCCGCTCTGCAGACCCCCGATGTAGCCGAGGTAACCAGGCACGAGCGGGAGCACGCACGGCGACACGAACGAGATGATGCCCGCGAGTACGGCCACGGGAAGCGCCACCAGCAGCTGGCCGCTCGTGACCGCCTCGAAGAAGGGGTTGCCCTGATACACCTAGTTCTTCTCTGCGAGCGTGTCGCTGATCAGGGTGTTCAAGACGCCCTTGTCGGCCTCGCCGAGGATGCTCGACGCGACACGCCCCTTCTTGTCGAGGACGATCGTCGTGGGAGTGGCGTTGGCGCTGCCCCGGGCTCCGGCCAGCGCGAGCTGCACCGTGGCGTTGCCCGAGTCGACGACGGACGGGTAGGTCATCTTGAAGGATCGGGCGAAGGCGCGAGCGGTGTCTTTCTCGTCGCGCACGTTGACGCCGATGAACTGCACGCCCCGATCGGCGTACTTCTTGCTGAGCGACTCGAGGTCGGGGGCCTCGACCCGGCACGGCGGGCACGACGCGTACCAGAAGTTGAGCACGACCACCTTGCCCTCGTAGGTCGAGCGCGAGATCGAGGCGTCTTCGTCGGTCGTGGCAGTGAACTCGACGGGCTGCTTGCGGTCGGCGGGCTCGATCTCGGTGATCGTGCCGTCGCCCGAGATGTAGTTCTTGTTCGACCCGCTCTGGTACTGCGAGAGCAGGTTGCTCGAGGAGCAGCCGGTCAGGCCCAGGGCGAGAGCAGCAGCCACCACGGAGAGACGGACGAGGGTCGAGGGGCGTTTCGGAATCACACGGCTCCAGAATCGAGGGCGGAAGTCTGCAGGGCGGCGGCCGGCTCGCGGTAGCCCACCTCGACGAACGCGTCGTCGCGGTGCTCGAGCGTCGTGATGCTCGACAAGGTGCACCGGCGATGGCGAGGGTCGTGGAAGAGTCTCTGGCCGGCAAGGCTTCGGTGGACCATCCAGATGGGCAGCTGGTGGCTGACGAGAACGACGTCGCCGGAGTCGACACAGCGCCAGGCCGTGTCGACGGCCGCCAGCATGCGAGCGGCGATGCTCACATAGGCCTCGCCCCAGCTGGGCTTGAGCGGATTCGCGATCCAGGGCCACTCGCTCGGACGTGTGAGGGCCTTCGTGAAGCCGCCCGACCGCCCCTCGAATTTGTTCGTCGGCTCGATGAGGCGCTCGTCGGTCTGGATCTCACGGTCGAAGAGCCGAGCCCACGGTGCCGCTGACTCTTGCGTGCGCTGCAGGGGGCTGGCGATGATCGCCGCGACCGGGGCGCCCTCCGCCTTCAGCGCCTCGGCACTGGTCTCGGCCATTCGATGACCGAGCTCGGAGAGCCCGAACCCCTCGATACGCCCGTAGAGGACGCCGTCGGGGTTGAACACCTCGCCATGACGGACGAGGTGGATCTGGTTCGCGGGCACGGCATCCAGTGTAGATTGCGTGACTCGTCACACCTCCCACCAGGGTTTTCCACAGGGAGGACCTTGCTCGGCGTCGAGAGAGTCAGCCCTACCGTAAACTCAGGGCTCGTGACTGAACGCACCCTTATCAAAGACCTTGCTGCCTCCTCCGACGGGCCCGTGTCGGTGTCCGGATGGGTCGAGACGGTCCGCGATCAGAAGAAGGTGCAGTTCGTCGTCCTCCGCGATGAGTCCGGCGCCGTTCAGCTGGTGTCGCCCCGCTCGTTCGACGACGAGGGCGCGGCCATCGCCACCGCCGTCTCGGAGACCATCTCCTCGCTCTCGCAGGGCACCTTCCTCACGGCCACGGGCGAGCTGAAGCACGACGAGCGCGTCAAGCTCGGCGGGGTCGAGGTCAAGCTCGACGGTCTCGATGTGGCCGCCCTCGCGATCCCCGAGACCCCGATCGCCGACGACTCGGGCATCGACAAGCGCATGGACTGGCGCTTTCTCGACCTTCGCGTGCCGAAGAACGCCCTGATCTTCAAGATCCAGACAACCTTCCTCCACGCGCTCCGCACCTACTGGGTCGAGCACGACTTCGTCGAGGTGCAGACCCCGAAGCTCATGGCCTCGGCGAGCGAGTCGAAGGCCGAGCTGTTCCGCGTCGAGTACTTCGAGGGCAGCGCGTTCCTCTCGCAGAGCCCCCAGTTCTTCAAGCAGATGGCGCAGTCGGCCGGTTTCGGCAAAATCTTCGAGGTCGGGCCCGCGTTCCGCGCCGACCCGTCGTTCACCAGCCGCCACGCGACCGAGTTCACCTCCATCGACACCGAGGTCAGCTGGATCGAGTCGCACGAAGACGTCATAAAGCTGCACGAAGAGCTCATGGTGGCTGGCTTCCAGGCTGTCGCCGACAAGCACGGCGCCGCGATCAAAGAGCTGTTCGACATCGACCTGGTCGTGCCGACCGTGCCGTTCCCGCGCATCCCGCTGGCCGAGGCCAAAGAAATCGTGGCCTCCCGCGGCTACGAGGTGCCCCGCGCCGACGACGACATGGACCCCGAGGGCGAACGTCAGATCGCGGCCTACGTGAAAGAGACGTACGGGCACGAGTTCGTCTTCCTCACCGACTACGCCTCGAGCATCCGGCCGTTCTATCACATGCGGCACGAGGGCGATGCGTCGCTCACCAACAGCTACGACCTCATCTTCAACGGCACCGAGATCTCGACGGGAGCCCAGCGCGAGCACCGCATCGACGTGCTCGAAGAGCAGGCACGCTCCAAGGGCCTCGAGCCCGAAGAGCTGTCGGGCTACCTCGACTTCTTCCGCTATGGCGTGCCCTCGCACGGTGGCTTCGGCATGGGCCTCGCGCGCGTGCTCATGCTGATGCTGCACCTGCCGAACCTGCGAGAGACGACGTTCCTGTTCCGCGGGCCGACGCGGCTCGAGCCGTAGGTCGCTCGCTGCTCGTTCGCTGGCGGCTCGTTCGCTGGCGGCTCGCTCGCTGGCGGCTCGCTCGCTGGCGGCTCGTTCGCTGGCGGCTCGTTCGCTGGCGGCTCGCTCGCCGAGAGTGCACGAAATGCCCTTCCGCTTCGGCGCGGAGGGCGTTTTGCGTGCTCTCGGTTGGCGTGCCGCGGCGCGCGCGGCGGCGCAGGGCCGCGAGATGGCCGGATCTCCGCGAATACGGCCCGCGGCCGGTAGTTCAGGCCACCTCGCTCGCGGGTCGCGCCGAGTTGAACCGGCGCCGAGATCGCAGAGGAGGTCGCCTGCACCCGACGCCAAGTGCGATCTCGGAACGGGGCTGGCGGCCTCAGCGGCCGGCGCCGCTCAGTACTCGTAGTCGATCGCGGCCCGACCCGACACGAGGGAGCGCACGAGCGCGGCGACCTCGAGGTGGTCGGGGTGGTTCTGGTACTCGTCGAGCCCCTCGAAGTCGTCGAAATCGGCGACGACGGCGAGGTCGCCGTTCTTGTCGGGATAGGCGCCGTTGAGCCCGACGGTCAGCGACCGGATCGACCCGATGCGACCGACGAGACCGGTGAGCGCCGAGGTGATGCGCGCGATCGCTTCGGCCTTCTCCGTCTCGTCGGTTGCGGCGATGCTCCAGATGACGATGTGCTTGACACTCATGAATCGGCCTTTCCGTTCGCCGGAGACGAAGACGAGGGTGCGGCGGCACGAAGAGCGGTACGGAGCCGCTCGCGGTCGACCCGCCAGATGGTGTGGACGCGGCCGTCGATCAGCACGACCGGAATTTCTTCGGCGTACTCCTCGGCCAATGACGGATCGTCGAGGATCGACAGTTCGTCGTAGTCGCGGGCCCCACGGAACTCGACCTCGTCGAGAACGGCCTCGAGGGCCTGCCGGGCGTCATCGCAGAGATGACAGCCGGGCTTCGTGAGCAGAGTGACGTGGGGAACGGGCACTCCCCCAGCGTACCGCCGAGCCCGGCACGTGCCCCGAGCACCGAGTGCCGAGCCCGGCACGTGCCCCGAGTGCCGAGCCCGAGCCAGAGCCCGAGCGCCGTGCCCGGATCACCGAGTGCCGCCAACTGCACGCTCGAGCCCGGCACCGGCGGCATTAGGCGGCACTCGGCAAGGGGCTCGTGGCCGATGCGACCACGGGGCGGAGAGGGCACGCACCCGAGCCCGGCACGCAAAACGGCCGCCACCCGAGGGTGACGACCGAATAGCGAAGCTCTAAGACGTGCTCAGCGCTCTACTTCTTGTTGCGACGCTGGTGACGAGTCTTACGAAGCAGTTTGCGGTGCTTCTTCTTCGCCATGCGCTTGCGGCGTTTCTTGATAACAGAACCCATAGGGGACCTCACAGATTTCTTGAAACGGGACCTTTGGGATTCAAAGACCGTGCAGTACCGGGCCCCATTTGCAAGAACCGCGGAAAAATACTTCGCGTCAGTCTACTCGTCAGGCCAGCGAAAAACGAACCGAGCCGTCGGAGCGAGCAGACAGCCGATCAGCCGACGTCGCGAATGCCACCGCGAAGCACGGCAGCGACAGCCGTCTCGGGCACTCGGAACGAGCGACCGAAGCGAATGGCGGGCAGCTCGCCGGAATGGACCATCCGATAGACGGTCATTTTCGACACGCGCATCATGTCGGCCACTTCGGCCACCGTGAGAAAACGCACGTCCGTCAGGTCGTCCGACATGTTCCTGCCTAAGGTTTCGGGCCGACTGCCCCGGAGAGGCTCGCTCCCGGCGGGAGCGATCGGCGACTCGGGGCCGCCTGAGTGTTTCTCGTGTGCCCCGTGGCTACCTTAGAGGCGCATGTGACTCGCTGTCCAGCCGCAGCTCCACCCCTATTCGCGGTGCCCGAGACGCTTCTTGGCGGGGTCGAGGATCCGGCTCCGCGCCCCGGCGACAGCGCGCCCCAGGGTCGCACCTACGTCACCCACATCCGGGAGGTTCTGGGCAGCCCGACGGAGGGGCGCCGGCACGCCGACCACGCCCGAGCGCAACGGCACGACCGCGGCGAAGTCGACCTCGGGCAGGAACGGCGCGAGCCAGGCGTCGACCCGTTCGAGCGGCCTGCTGTCGAGGCTGTAGTAGCGGTGCTGACCGTCTTCGCGCACGTGCACGAGGCCGGCGAGGCGGAGCACGCGCAAATGCTTCGACACGGTGGGCTGGCTGAGGCCGAGCGCGACGACGAGCTCGCCGACGCTGTGCTCGACAGCGGGGCCGGGTTCGGTCGCGGGGCCGGGTTGCCCCGCGGCGCCGGGGAGGGGGCGGAGCGCAGGATCCTTCGGGTCGCCTCGCAGAGAAAGCTCACGAAGAGGGTCTGCCGCCAGTGGCTCCCCTCGGAGAACGCGGAGCAGCTCACGACGAGTCGGGTCGGCGATCACAGCGAAGATGTCGGCCATGCTGCTCAGGCTATCGATGCCGGGCCGGGAGTACCATGACGGTTTTCGGGTGAATTCGGCGGGGTGGGAGGCCAGGTGGCGACAGCACCGCCGTCGACGAATCCGGAGTCGACGCAGCCCGCCGGAGGCGCGTTCTCGCGAGGTTCGGCCAAGGCTCTCCGCCCGTCGCGCACCCCCTGGGAGGCGTTCCGCGAGGGCGTCGACGACGTCAGCCGAAAGTCGCCCGCTCGGTTCGCGATCCTCATCTTCACCACGCTCATCCTGTTGTTCACGGCGATCTTCATGCTGCCGATCACCTCGACGTCGGGTGAGGTGACGCCGATCGCCGACTCGCTCTTCACCGCGGTGTCGGTCATCTGCGTCACCGGACTGGCCACGGTCGACATGGCGACGCACTGGTCGCCCTTTGGGCACGTCGTGATCTTCGTCGGCGTGCAGATCGGTGCGATCGGCGTGCTGACGGTGGCCTCGATCCTCGGCCTCGTCGTCTCGCGTCGACTCGGGCTCCGCTCGAAGCTTCTCGCGGCGAGCGACTCGAATCCCCTCCGCGGTCACGCGGGCCCGGTGCCCGAGGGGCAGGCGGTTCGGCTCGGCGAAGTCGGCGGGCTGCTCACCACGGTCGCCATCAGCGCTCTCGCGATCGAGTTCGTGATCGGCCTGCTGCTCATTCCGCGCATGCTGGTCGACGGGATCCCGGTCGGTACGGCGGTACTCGACAGCTTCTACTACGCGGCGATGGCGTTCACAAACACCGGATTCGTGCCAAACGAGGCAGGCCTGTCGGCTTTCCAAGACGACTTCTACTTTCTCGGGCTGCTCATGGTGGCCGTCTTCCTCGGCAGCATCGGGTTTCCTGTCATCTACGCGATCACCCGCAACCCGCTGCATCCGAGGCGCTGGTCGCTGCACGTCAAGCTGACGCTCGTCACCACGCTGATCCTGCTCGTGCTCGGCACGATCGTCTACATCGTGCTCGAGTTCGACAACCCGCTGACGTTCGGAAGCAAAGACGCCGGCACGACGATCTTCCAATCGCTGTTCTTGAGCACGATGACGAGGTCGGGCGGGTTCTCGACCATTGACATCTCCGACCTGCACGACTCGAGCCTGATCGTCACCGACATGCTCATGTTCATCGGCGGCGGCTCCGCCTCGACGGCCGGCGGACTCAAGGTGACGACGCTCGCCGTGCTGTTCCTCGCCGCAGTCGCCGAGGCTCGCGGCAACCGGAGCATCGAGGTCTTCGGGCGCAGGATCCCCTCCGACGTCCTCCGGCTCTCCGTCAGCGTGGCGCTCTGGGGTGCCACCATCGTCGCCGTCGCGACCGTCGTGATCCTGCAGATCACCAAGGCGAGCCTCTCCGAAGTGCTCTTCGAGGTGATCTCGGCGTTCGCGACCTGCGGACTCTCGGTCGGTCTCACCGACAACCTGCCGGACGCCGCCAAGTACGTGCTCGCGGTCACGATGTGGATGGGACGCGTTGGTACAGTGACGCTCGCCGTCGCCCTGGCCAACAGTCAGCGTCGACAGCTCTTCACCCGCCCCGAAGAAAGGCCCATCGTTGGTTGAGCGGATCTCGCACGACGCACCCGTCCTCGTGATCGGACTCGGACGCTTCGGCGCCGCGACCGCGGGCCAGTTGGAGCGCCAGGATCGCGACGTGCTGGTCGTCGACACGAGCATCTCGCTCGTGCAGAAGTGGGCTGACCGGGTCACGCACGCGGTGCAGGCGGACGCCCGCGACATCGACGCCCTGCGTCAGATCGGTGCGACCGACTTCTCGATCGCGGTGGTGGGCGTCGGCTCGTCGATCGAAGCGAGCGTGCTGATCACGGCGAACCTCGTCGATCTCGGTATCCCGCAGATCTGGGCGAAGGCCATCTCGACCTCACACGGCAAGATCCTGACCCGCATCGGGGCCACCCACGTCATCTACCCGGAGGCGGAGGCCGGCGAGCGCGTCGCGCACCTCGTCTCGGGCCGCATGCTCGACTACATCGAGTTCGACGACGAGTTCGCGATCGTCAAGATGTACCCGCCGAAATCGGTGCGCGGGCAGACCCTGGGTTCGTGCAAGGTGCTGCCGAAGTTCGGCGTGACCATCATCGGGGTCAAGGGCCCCGGCGGTGCCTTCATGGAGGCGCGCCCCGACACGGTGGTCGGCGATCACGACCTCATCATCGTCAGCGGCACCGAGTCCGATCTCGAGCGGTTCAGCGCGCTCGAGAGTTAAGGTGAGCGGGGCTCCGCGGATCCTTCGCCCCACTGATTCGCCGACTTGATGTCAGGTGGCGGTCGCGCGGTTATTCGGCCGCGATCTCTTTCGCGCGGGCAAGCGCCGCCGCCGTCGCCCGGTCGAAGAGGTCTTTCAGGCCCGCCGACTGGAGTACCTCGACGGCCTTCTCGGTCGTGCCGTTCGGGCTGGTGACGCGGCGGCGGAGCTCCTCGGGCGGCGTGACGTCGTGAGCGAGCAACTCGGACGCCCCACGGAAGGTGCCCTGCACCATCACCGATGCCTGATGGTCGGTGAAGCCGAGGTCGACAGCTGCGCGGGTCAGTTCTTCGATGAGGTAGAAGACGTAGGCCGGCCCTGATCCCGAGATCGTCGACAGGGCGTCGATCTTGTCTTCGGGGATGGTGACGACCTCGCCGACACAGGCGAAGAGGCTTCGAGCGAGCGCGACGTCGGCGTCGCTCGACCGGCTGCCGCCCGCGAGGCCGGTCACGCCCATTCCGACGACCGCGGGAGTGTTGGGCATCGAGCGGAGCACGACGACGTGGTCGGGCAGGACGGCCTCCATCGCGGCGATCGTGATGCCGGCGGCGAGGCTCACGACGATCGTGCCCCGCTCGAGCACCGGCGCCATCTCGCGCAGCAGGTCGAGCACCATGTAGGGCTTCACGCCGATGAGAACGAGCTTCGCCCCGGTCACCGCCGACGCGTTGGCCGACGGATCGGTCTCGGTCGCGAGCGACAGCACTCCCCCGTGTCGAAGCGGCGCCGCCTTCGCCTCCGTGCGGTTGGTGACGCGGAGCCCGCCCTCGACGGTCACCTCCGGCCGCACGAGCCCGGCGAGGATCGCGCCGCCCATCGAACCGGCTCCGAGAATCGCTGTGGCGGGGAGGGTCGTCGTCATGCGACCCATCCTAGGATTGGCGAGACCGACAGGGGCGACAGCGGCCCGGGGCGCACAAGGAACGAGACAGCCATGGCGAGCGAATCAGGATCCGCGACCACCGAATCCGGGGCCGGCCACGGTGGCGGCCACGGCACGAAGGCGATCTTCGCCGCGCTCGGCGCCAACCTCGGCATCGCCGTCGTCAAGCTGATCGCCTGGGCCTTCTCCGGATCGGCCTCGATGCTCGCCGAGGGCATCCACTCGATCGCCGACTCCGCCAACCAGCTCCTCCTCCTGCTGGGCGGACGCCGCTCGAAGCGCGCCGCCGACGAGGAGCACCCCTTCGGCTACGGCCGCGAGCGCTACGTCTACGCCTTCGTCGTGTCGATCATCCTGTTCTCGGTCGGCGGTGTCTTCTCGCTCTACGAAGGCATCGAGAAGCTGCAGCACCCGCACGAGCTCGAGAACGTGTGGCTGCCGCTGGTCGTGCTCGGCATCGCGATCCTCCTCGAGAGCTTCTCGCTGCGCACAGCCCTTCGTGAGGCCCGCCCGCACAAGGGCAACCAGGGCTGGTTCCAGTTCATCCGTCGGGCCAAGGCTCCCGAGCTTCCGGTTCTCCTTCTCGAAGACACCGCAGCCCTCACCGGTCTCATCTTCGCTGCGCTCGGCGTCAGCCTGACGGCGGCGACCGGCAACAGCCTGTTCGACGCCCTCGGCACCGTGCTCATCGGCGCGCTGCTCATCCTCGTGGCGATCATCCTCGGCATCGAGACGAAGAGCCTGCTCGTCGGCGAGGGAGCGTCGGCGACCGACGTCGCATCGATCCGTTCGGCAATCACGACCGGCCCCGAGGTCGAGACGATCATCCACATGAAGACCCTCTACCTCGGACCGGACGAGCTGCTCGTCGGCGTGAAGGTCGCCCTCGGCGGGCGAATGCTGCTCTCTGATGTGGCGGCAGCGATCAATGCGATCGAGACCAGGATCCGCGCCGCCGTCCCGGTGGCCCGCGTCATCTACATCGAGCCCGACGTGTGGGCCGAGCCCAACGCCGTCGCTCCGCCGACCGACGCGATCGTCATCCGCGCCGCCGACTGAGCTCGTCGGGTCGCGGGCAACACCACCTTTCGGGGCGAACACCGCGCATCGACGGTGTTGCGACCGAAAAGCGGTGTCTCGGAGCAGGTCAGCGACGGGTCGCGAAGAAGTCGAGCAGTAGAGCGGCGCATTCGTGCTCGCGCGCACCCGCGTAGACCTCGGAGCGGAACGGCAGCCGCCGGTCTCGGAGCACGTCGTAGAGGCTGCCCGCGGCACCGGCCTTGTCGTCCCACGCCCCGAAGACCACGCGCGGCACGCGCGCGGCAAGGATCGCCCCGGCGCACATCGGGCACGGCTCCAGGGTCACCACGAGGGTGCACCCGGTGAGGTGCCAGTCGCCGGTGACGGCTGAGGCGGCACGAAGGGCGATGACCTCGGCGTGGGCCGTCGGATCCTGCAGTTTTTCTCGCTCGTTGTGACCGCGACCGATGACTTGCCCCTCGGCATCGACGACGATCGCGCCCACCGGCACGTCGCCTGACTCGGCACAGAGAGCGGCTTCGTCGAGGGCTCCGGCCATCCAGGCGTCGAACTGCTCGGGAAGAGCGGTCATGGACACCTCCGCTCGTCGACTCCGCTAGCCTCGAGCCTATGCGAGTGCACGTGGCAGACCACCCCCTCATCACCCACAAACTGACCGTGCTGCGCGACCGGGAAACCAAGTCGCCGACTTTCCGAGCCCTCACCGAAGAGCTCGTCACCCTGCTGGCCTACGAGGCCACACGGAACGTCCGCACCGAGACGATCGACATCACCACCCCGGTCGGCCCCGCCAAGGGGCTGGCCATTTCGAAGCCGCGTCCGCTCATCGTGCCGATCCTGCGCGCCGGGCTCGGCATGCTCGAGGGCATGATGAAGCTGATCCCGTCGGCGGAGGTCGGGTTCCTCGGCATGGTGCGTGACGAGGAGACCCTGCAGCCGGCCACCTACGCCGAGCGTCTGCCCGACGATCTGTCGAACCGCCAGTGCTTCGTGCTCGACCCGATGCTCGCCACCGGCGGATCCCTCATCGCGGCCATCGACTTCCTGCTCGACCGCGGGGCCGTCGACGTGACCGCCGTGTGCATCCTGGCGTCGCCGGAAGGCCTGGCCGCCGTCGAGAAGGCCATGCACGGCCGCGAAGTGACGATCGTGCTCGGCGCGGTCGACGAAAAGCTGAATGAGAACGGATACATCGTGCCGGGGCTCGGCGACGCGGGCGATCGGCTCTACGGCCTCGCCTGAGCGGCGGTTCACCCGGATCCATGGCCCCTTCGCAGCGCGGCGCGGTTGACACGCGCCGTCGCACTGCGAAACAATCGCCCTATGACTGCACACGCGTACGCCCCGATCACCCGAGAGGCAGGCGCCTTCTCGAAGTCGCAGACCTCCCGAGGTCACCTGGCGCACCTCGGCATGATGATGCCGACCGCAGTTATGTGTTGTCGAATGCACGCTTAATCGCCTGTAAGTCTCACAAGACAGTCGACCCGCCGAGTCTCCGTGGGTTCGTAGGCCTGATACAGCTGCCTCACGACCCGCACCCTCAATGCGAGCACATCCGCTCGCGAGGTTGACTCCGGATGCACACCCGCCCACCCGGCGGCGCATCCCCTCCCGCTCCACGATCTTGAGCCTCATTCCGCTCGACGTGGACGCCTCGCGGCACACACACGAAGGCATCACGTTCCTTCTCCGCACGTCCCTGCACTTCACGGGGCTGCATCAGCGGACGAACGGATCCTTCTCCAGTCCAAGGACGCCCCCACCATGTCTCTCGCACTCGACACCACCCCCACCCGCCACCTCAGCGCTGTTCCGGAAGCGGCACCCGCGGCCCCAGCACCGGCCCCGGCCTCGGGTTCGGCATCGGCCTCGGCTCCGGCTTCGGCTCCTCGCCTTCGGGCCGTCCCGGACGGGACCGAGGCCCGCGGCTTCGTGCTCTACGTCGGCATCGACGAGCTCAAGGCCCTCGAGGCCGGCACCAGCCTCGGCGAGATCGTCTCGCAGCTGAAGGCCCTGACCCAGCAGCTCGCGCCCAGCGCCGAAACCCACGCGGCCGTCGCCCTGGCCCCCGAGGGCGCTGGCGGGCGCGACGTCGACGTCGTCCGTCTCGCCCTGCACGACCCCGCAGCACTCGCGAAGCACCGTGGAACCGAGATCGACGAGGAGCCCGGCGCACGAGGCGGCGTGGTCGTCGACATCTCGCGCAAGCGCCTTCTTCTCGACGGTGACGCCGCTCCCCTGACCTACAAGGAGTTTGAGCTGCTGCAGTACCTCGTGCTGCGGGAGGGCCGCACCATCGACCGCGCCGAGCTCATCTCGAGCCTGTGGTCGGCCGCCGACGACGAGGTGCCGAACGAGCGCACCATCGACGTGCACGTGCGCCGCCTGCGCTCCAAGCTCGGGGCGTTCGAAGACATCGTGCGCACCGTCCGCGGCGTCGGCTACCGCTTCGACCGTCACGCCGACGTGTCGATTCGTCAGGCGTCGACTCCCAGCCCTGACGTCTTCTGAACCCTCTTGGTCGGATGCCGGTCGCGCTGGCGGGCCTCATGCAAGCCTCGGCCGTCCGCCAGAGCGACCGGCATCCGAGCGGCCTTCGGCTGTCTGCAAATTTGAAGGAAAAACCCGCGGCCGCCGCCGAAATCATACCGATCGGGGCCGGTCTGCGCCGGAATCTCCTTCGAATTTGCAGAGGGGGCCGAGCGCAGGATCCGGGCGTCCCCCGATCGACCCACCGTGCGTACCCCGGTTCATCTCCCGGCAACACTCCTGTAAGCCCATTCCCAAAAAAATAACGATTCGGTAACTAGACCCCGTTACCAAGCCGTTATAGATTGATGTCACTGAAGTCGTTTGCTGTGGCGGCTCCAGTGGAATGTGATTGCAGGACACTCTTGGTGCAAGGGAGAGGGTCGGTCTCAAGCCTCTGAGACCGACCCTCAGTCCGTTAACCGGGGTCGCCTAAGGCCTGTGGAAAGATCCGGTCGCTGTCAGCGACTCCTCCCTAGACTGGTGGCTCTCGCCAGCAAGGAGCAGTACATGACAACGGCGTCCCCGACAGACACGGTGCCCGCGGACGGCAGCACGCCCGCAAAGGGGACTGCGCCCGCGAAGGGCGCTGCGCCCGCCACGGGCACTGCGCCCGCCAAAGGCACTGCGCCCGCTAAGGGAGACAAAGCCCTCGCTGTCGGCGCCTGGGAGGCCCTGTTCCGAGCCCAGGTCACGATCATGCGCGAACTGACCGCCTGCTTTCCGACCGGCGAGATCTCGTTCAACGAATACGACGTGCTCTTCAACCTGTCGAACCAAACCGATCGCAGGGCGCGAATCAAAGACCTCACGCAGCACCTGCTTCTTACTCAGCCGAGCATCAGTCGACTGGTCGACCGTCTAGCGGCCAAGGGCATCGTCGAGAAGCAGAGCGATCCGGGTGACGGTCGCGGCATCATCGTGGCCCTGACGACTATCGGCGCCGACGTGTTCCGCTCGACGGCAGTGCGGCATGCCGACGCTATTTCGCGACGCGTCGGGGGCACCCTCGACCACGACGAACTGATGCAGCTTCAGGCGCTCTGCACGAAGCTCCGCCAGGGGCCGAAGATCGCCGAGACTCCCGACGAAGACCGGGTCTGCCTCCCCGGCGACGCGGCCGATGTGCTCGACGAGCCCTCCGATCCCGGCACGGCCGCGACGACGACGGTGGGTCGCTGAATGGGTTCCCCCACCCTGGTCTGGTTGCGCGACGACCTACGAATCGGCGACAACCCCGCACTGCACAAGGCAGTCGAGCGCGGCGAGCCGATCGTCGTCGTCTACGTGCTCGAAGACGACTCGCGCGGGCTTCGTCCCCTCGGCGCCGCTTCGAGATGGTGGCTGCATCAGAGCCTCACCGCCCTCGGCGACGACCTGGAGAAACGCGGCGCGGCACTGACGTTGCGCACGGGTGATGCCGTCAGTGTCATCCCCGATCTGGTCGACGAGATCGGAGCCGGCGCGGTCTACTGGAACCGTCGGTACGGCAAAGCCGCTCGCGAGATCGACACCGCGATCAAGAGCGGTCTTCACGAGCAAGACATCGAAGCCCACAGCTTCCAGGGCAGCCTGATGTTCGAACCATGGACGATCCAGACGGGTTCGGGCACACCGTTCAAGGTCTTCACTCCCTTCTACCGTGCGTGCCTGGAGCAACCGGAGCCGCGGCACCCCTACCCGGCGCCGAAGCAGCTCGACGGCCTGAAGCCGGAGCCGAAGAGTGACGACCTCGGATCCTGGGGTCTTCTCCCCACGAAGCCCGACTGGGCGTCCGGGCTGCGTGACCGCTGGGTGCCCGGAGAGCACGAGGCGCATGCCACTCTCGAGCGCTTCATCGGCGACGATCTCGCGCAGTACAACGATCGCGACTTCCCCGCCGACGACACCACCAGCCATCTTTCGCCGTATCTGCGATTCGGTGAGATCAGCCCGTTCCAGGTGTGGCATCGGGTGCGGGGCGACCTCTCGGCCCCCCAGCGTGCGCAGGCCGCCGGGTTCCTCCGCGAGGTCGTCTGGCGTGAGTTCAACTACACCGTGCTCTTTGCGAACCCCGACCTCGCGACCTCGAATTACCGGCCCGAGTTCGATGCGTTCGAGTGGGCGACACCCGAGCCCGGCGAGGTCGAGGCGTGGCAGCAGGGCAAAACGGGCATCCCCCTGGTCGACGCCGGTATGCGCGAGCTGTGGTCGTCGGGAGTCATGCACAACCGCGTGCGCATGGTGACCGCGAGCTTCTTGATCAAGAACCTGCTGATCGACTGGCGGGTCGGCGAGCAGTGGTTCTGGGATTGCTTGGTCGACGCCGACGAGGCCAGCAACCCCGGCAACTGGCAGTGGGTCGCCGGCTCCGGTGCCGATGCTGCGCCGTACTTCCGCGTGTTCAACCCCGTGTTGCAGGCCGACAAGTTCGACAAGCATGGCGAGTACATCCGCCACTGGGTGCCCGAATACGGCACCGACGACTACCCCGAGCCGATGGTCGACCTCAAGGCCAGCCGAGCTCAGGCCCTCGCGGCCTACGCCGACATGCGAACCAAGGCAGGGCTGAAGTGACCCCATTCGACGAAGCACTCCGCGGCGTCGACCGGCTGTTCGAGCAGCGGTCCACCGAGACGCGGGCCCCGAGCGCGTCGTACGGGGTCTTCACGCCGGGCGGCCTGGTGCACACCGGGTCGACCGGGGCCGTGGCCGGATCCTCGCCCACCGCCGACACGATCTACCGAATCGCCTCGTGCACGAAGAGCTTTACGGCGACCGTCGTCCTCGCCCTTCGCGACGCCGGGCAGCTGGGCCTCGACAACCCGATCACGCGCTACATCCCGGCGTTCGAGGCGGTTCGTCTGCCGACCGCCGACTCCCCCGTGCCGACGATCCGGATGCTGCTGACGATGTCGGCGGGCTTCCCGACCGACGACCCCTGGGGCGACCGGCAGGAGTCGATCACCGACGACGAACTCGACGCGCTCCTCGGCACGGGCCTCCGGTTCGACAGCGTTCCCGGCACGACCTTCGCGTACTCCAATCTCGGCTATGCGCTTCTCGGCCGCATCATCAGCGTCGTCGCCGGGCGCCCCTACCGCGATGTCGTCACCGACACGATCCTCCGACCCCTCGGCCTCACATCGACCGGTTTCGTTCGACCGGACGACGACTCCCGGCTCGCGATCGGCCACCGGCGGCTCGACGACGATTGGCAACCGCTGCCGTTCTCCGGGCCGGGCGGCTTCTCATCGATCGGCGGCCTCTTCAGCACGGTGACCGATCTTGCGCGGTGGGCGCGCTGGCTGGCGTCGGCCTTCGACGGTGCGGCTCGCGATGCCGGTGCCGACGACGCCGCACGATCTGTCAGCTCGGCAGACCACGACGACATCCTTTCGAGATCGTCGCGACGCGAGATGCAGCAGTTCCAGCGATTCGTACCGTCGGTGTCGGCCTCCACCGGCAGCCCCGCCGGCTACGGGTTCGGGCTGTTCGTCGAGGAGGTGCCCGGGCTCGGGCCGGTCGTGTCGCACTCGGGCGGGTATCCGGGCTTCTCGGCGCACATGCGCTGGCACGCCGGATCCGGCATAGGTATTGTGGCCTTCGAGAACGCCACCTACGCGCAGGTGTCGGTGCCCGCGGCGGCGACTCTGCACGCCCTCCTCAGCGAGGTGGGCGCCGTGCCCGCGGCCGAGGTGTGGCCCGAGACCCGTGTCGCGCAGGCTGCCGTCGATGCCGCTGTGCGCGGGGGCTCCCTATTCGATCCGGCCCTCGTCTCACCCAACGTCGAGCTCGACATCCCCTTCACCCATCGGCGGCGCGTCTGGGCCGAAGCGATCGCCGCGGTCGGAGAGCTCGAGCCGGCCTCGCTGCCCGACCGCCTCACGGTCGACGCCGACGCGGGTGAATCATCCCAGGCCCCATCGCACCTCCGCTGGCGAATCGTCGGCGACCGGGGCGCCCTTCGCGTCGAGATCCGCCTTACTCCCGAGGGAACCCCGCGCATCCAGACGCTGACCGTGCGCCCCGAGCACGCCTGATCGTCGCCCGTCAGCGAGAGTCCAGTAGATGCGGGTTCGCTCGCCAGCGACCCACACCTACTGGAGTCTCGAATCCCAGCGGCGAAAGCGGGGCGCAGGGGCGATCGGTACGCTCGGAGGATGACCGTCACGTATCACCGCGCACCCACCGCTGAGCTCGATCCGGTCGTGCTGTATCGGATCCTTCGGCTGCGGGTCGACGTCTTCGTGGTCGAGCAGGAGTGCGCCTACCCGGAACTCGACGGGCGCGACCTCGAAGAAGGCACCGTCCAATTCTGGGCCGAGGTCGACGGCGAGGTGACGGCGACGCTGCGCCTTCTCGACGACGGCGACTCCGTCCGGCGTATCGGACGCGTCGCCACCGCAGTCGCCGCGCGCGGGCAGGGGCACGCGGGCGTGCTGATGCAGCAGGCGGTCGATGCCAGCGGCGGGCGAGCGATGCGGCTCGATGCGCAGGCACGCCTGGAGGGCTGGTACGGCCGCTTCGGGTTCGTGCGCGACGGCGCCGACTTTCTCGAGGATGACATCGTGCATGCGCCGATGGCGCGGCCGGCAAGCTGAGCCCGATGGCGCGGCCGGCAAGCTGAGCCCGATGGCGCGCCCGGCACGCTGAACCCGGAGGTGCGCCCCGCACGCTGCCCCTGGCAGACGAACCGCAGGATCCTGCCCCCGCCGCTCGACCGAACCATTCTTCTCGGAAACCTGTCAATCAGATGCCTCCCGGGTAATACACTCGAAAAATGGCACGCCGCGACACACCACCCCGCGAACGACTCCTTCTCGCCGCTCACGCGGAATTCGCAGAGCGAGGGCTCGCCGGGGCGCGAATCGACACCATCGCCCGACAGGCCGAGGCCAGCAAAGAGCGGCTGTACGCGCACTTCAAGACGAAGCGCGACCTGTTCGACGCGGCTCTGGCCGACTCGCTCGACCGATGGGTCGCAGCCGTGCCGATGGACGCTCGCGATCTGCCCGGGTGGGCTTCGCGCCTCTACCTGCACTTCGCGGGTCATCGTGACGACGCGCGCCTTCTGCTCTGGGGTCAGATCGAGGGCGTGACGTTTGCCGCTCCCGGAGTCATCGACCACGAAGAGCTCGACGCCCGCCGAAAGAGCGTGCTCGACGCTCAGAACGAGGGCCTCATCAGCCCGGACTGGCGGCCCGACGAGGTGCTGACCCTCGTCTTCGGACTCGTTCTCTCGTGGTTCGTGACGCCCGGCACGACGAACCTCCACCTTCGCAACGACGACCGCCGCGCAGCCGTCATTCACCAGGCCGTGACCCGGCTCATCGCCGGTAATCCCCTGCCCGTGACCGACTGACAGCACCGGTCCGCCAGGGAGTAGCCTCCCCTCGTGACCCTCGACCGAGACTCCCTGACCCCTGCCCTCCGCGACGTGCTCGACAGCGTCCCCGACACCTCCGGCGTCGTCACCGAAAGCGTGACGAACACCGCCGGTGACACCGACATCGAGGGCTACGTTGCCCGCCCCGAAGGCGACGACCTCCGCCCCGGCGTGCTCGTGATCCACGACTGGTTCGGCCTCGTCGACCACGTGAAGGTGCGCGCCGAGATGCTCGCCCGCCTCGGCTACGTCGCTCTCGCGGGCGACATCTACGGTGCCGACGATCGTCCGGCCAACGGCGACGAAGCGGCTGCCCTCGCCGGCAAGTTCTATGGCGACACCGACCTCTTTCGCGAGCGCGTCCTCGCAAACCTCGACGTGCTCCGCGCGACCCCGGGCGTCGACCCGGAGCGAATCGCGATCATGGGCTACTGCTTCGGCGGCTCGGCCTCGCTCGAGGCGGTGCGCGCCGGAGCGGATGTCGCGGGCGTGGTCTCGTTCCACGGCGGCCTGAAGACGGGCGCGCCTGCCGAGCCCGGCTCGGTCAGCGCGCCGGTGCTCGTGCTGACGGGCGCTGACGACCCGGTTGTTCCGCCGAGCGACGTGGTCGCGTTCGAAGACGAGATGAAGAGCGCAGGATCCGACGACTGGCAGGTCGTCACCTACTCCGGCGCCCTTCACGCGTTCGCCGTTCCGGATGCCGACGCGCCCGAGCACGGCGCCGCCTTCCAGGCCACCGCCAATCGCCGGTCGTGGGCCGCGATGCAGACCTTCTTCGGTGAGGTGTTCGCGTAGGCGAGCGGAGCGCCCGGCGTCTCGTGAGGGTGCGATCTACACCCACATGATGGGCGTGCACCGGCCTAAACGGCACAGACCCGCACGATCGGCATAAACAGCCCGGCTAGGGCAGGTGTTTAGGCCGGTGGTGCGGGTCTGTGCCGGTGGTGCGGGTCTGTGCCGGTTGCGCGGGTCTGTGCCGGCTACGCGGGTCCGTGCCCGTGGAACAGTGGTCAGGCGACGCTGACCGACGCCGCCGCAAGCTGACGCAGCGTCAGCACCGTCTCGACCGCGGCCGACGCGGCCTCTGCCCCCTTGTCTTCTTTCGAGTCGGGGTAGCCGGCCCGGTCGATTCCCTGCTGCTCGTCGTCGAGGGTGAGCAGCCCGAAGCCGACGGGCTTGCCCGTGTCGATCGCCACTCGGGTGAGTCCAGAGGTCGCGGCGTCCGAGACGTATTCGAAGTGGGGCGTACCGCCGCGGATGATGACCCCGAGGGCGACGACCGCGTCGGCACCGTTCTCGAGTGCGGCCTTCGCCACGACCGGAAGCTCGAAGCTGCCGGGCACCCGCACGACCGAGACCGTGGCGTTCATGGCCTCGAGCGACCGGAGCGCTCCGGCGAGAAGGCCTTCGGCGATGACCGTGTGCCAGGTGCCTGAGACGACCGTGACACGGACTCCCGTGCCGTCGATGTCGCTGGTGGTGGGTGCTCCCTCGCCGCTCATGCGGTTTCTCCTTCAAATTCTGACGTGCTGTCGGACGTGGTGGTCTGGGCTGGTGCGTCGAGCCAGTCGACGAGCTGGGCGATCGTGATGACCGGCACGCCCTCACGAGCACCAAACTCGCGCAGGGCCGGCAACCGCATCATCTCGCCGTCGTCGGCGACGATCTCGCTGATCACGCCGACCGGCTGAAGCCCCGCGGCGATCATGAGGTCGACAGCCGCCTCGGTGTGTCCGTTGCGCACCCGGACGCCGCCCGCGACCGCGCGGAGCGGCAGGATGTGGCCGGGCCGGTGCAGGTCGGATCGGACCGACTCGGGGTCGGCTAACACCCGCAGGGTCCGGGCTCGGTCGTGCGCCGAGATGCCGGTCGTCACGCCCGACGCCGCGTCGACGCTGATCGTGTAGGCCGTGCCCCGAACGTCTTCGTTGTGGGCGACCATCGGCGGCAGGTCGAGCCGGTCGGCGATCTCGGCCGTCATCGGCGCACACACGAATCCCGATGAGTAGCGGACCAGCCAGGCCAGCCACTCCTTCGAGGCGAGCTCGGCCGAGAGGATGATGTCGCCCTCGTTCTCGCGCGACTCGTCGTCGGCGACGATCACCGGGCGCCCCAGGCGCAGCTGCTCCAGCGCGGTGTCGATGGTGTCGAGCGAGGTGGTCACGGTCACAGAGCCGTCCCCACCGTCTGGATCTCGTCGATCCGCAGCATGCGACGCACGTGACGCGCCAGCACGTCGGTCTCGACATTGACCCGATCGCCGATGGACTTCTGCCCCAGCGTCGTCGCGGCGAGGGTCTCGGGAATCAACGACACCTCGAACCACCCATCCGCGGCTCCGGGCTCCGAGATGTCACTCACGGTCAGGCTCACGCCCTCGAGGGTGACCGAGCCCATGTCGACAAGAAGCGGGGCGAGCTCTTCCGACAGGCTGAAGCGCAGTCGGCGCCAGGCGTCGCCCGGGTGGATCTCGAGGAGCTCGGAGGTGCCGTCGACGTGACCCTGCACGATGTGGCCGCCGAGTCGATCGCCGACGCGCGCTGCCCGCTCGAGGTTGACGCGGGATCCTGCGGTCAGGTCTCCGATCGTGCTCATGACGAGGGTCTGCCGCATCACGTCGGCCGTGAAGGTCTCGTCGGTCGAGGCGACCACGGTGAGGCACACGCCGCTGACGGCGATCGAGTCGCCGTGGTGGACGCCGTCGACGGCGAGCGGCCCTCGGACGGTCAGGCGGACGGAGTCGTCTCCGGCGTCGACCTGGACGATCTCGCCCAGCTCTTCGATGATTCCCGTGAACACGTGGGGCCTCCGGTCAGTGATGTCGATGGTGATGACAGAGCACTCCGGGGAACGGTCGACCGATGGCCGCCACCCGCGCACCAGGAAATAAAGGTGTGCACGGGCACGCGCTGCCTCCCATCCGGACTTTCACCGTCGGTACTGGAATCACACCAGTTCAGCCGACTGCTCGCCGCGATCGTGATGATCGCGGTTCACAGGCGGGTCGCGGACTATACCGCCGGTTCAGAATCTCACTGACCCCGGAGCGCGTTGCTTAATTCTCAAGTTAGCACCGGATTGTTTCGGCCGTCTTACGCATTACGTCCGTCGACATTTCGCCGCCCGCGCACGGCCAAAAAGCCCGGAAGACCAAGGATCCGCCACCTCCGCCGCAGGAACGTGCCTCTCAGCGGACGATCAGCCCGATCCGCGCGGCCAACAGCGGTGCGAGCAGGCCGAGCTGGAACTCGTCGATCACGGCCCCCGACAGCCCCTCGAGCCCGTCGACCCGGTCGAAGGTCGCACCGCGGAGGTCGACGGATGCCAAACGGGCGCCCGTGACATCGAGCGAGCCCAGGCGGCAGTCGACAAGCGACACCCGGGTCGCGACGGCCCCGCCCAGGTCGAGTTCACCGATCGAGCAGCCCTCGATGACCACGTCGGTGAGCGTCGACGAGCGCAGATTCAGGTAGTCGATCTTGCCGCCCGAGAGGCGCAGCGACTCGATCTCGGAGTCGAACAGCTCGGCGGACCCCCACCGCGGCCGATCGAGTCGAACGGCCCGCCAGGTCGTGCGAGCGGCCCTGAGCTCGGGCGCGAACGAGTCGACGAAGCGCGACTCGACGAACCGGCCTCCCCGGAGCCGCGCTCCCCCGAGGCTCACGCCGTCGAAGACGCACTCCCTGAAGCTCGAGCCCTCGAGGTCGTAGTCGGTGAGGTCGCCGCCGTCGAATCGGACGCCGTCGTGTGATTCGCGCGACCCCAGGTCTTCGGCCGACCCGGAGACCAGTGATTCGGCATCCAGGTCGGGATCGTCGACGCGAGGCGCCTCGACCTCGTCGCCGGTGGTCTTCTTCGTCGGTCGTCGCGCAGTGGCCATGCCAGAACGGTACCGTCGGGGTATGACAGTGAAGCCAATTCTGCTGATGCTCCGCACCGATTCGTCGGGTGATATCGAAGTGCGGGCGGCGGATCCTGATGCTCCCCAGGTGTCGGTGCTCGACTTCGGGGTGACGCGCGGAGACGGCGTGTTCGAGAGCATCGGAGTGGTCGGCGGACGCCCGCAGGCCCTTGAACCGCATCTCGAGCGACTCGCGAAGTCGGCGGCGATGCTCGACCTGCCGGAGCCGCCGCTGGACGTCTGGCGCTCGGCCGTGCTTCAGAGCATCGAGCTGGCCGGGCCCGATGATGCCGGCGAGGAGCTCCTCGTCAAACTGATCTACACGCGTGGTATCGAGGGCGGGGACGACACGGCGACCGGGTGGGTCCACCTGTTCTCGTCGGGCCCCTACGACCACGAACGCGAGGGCGGGATCTCGGTGGTGACGCTCGACCGCGGCTACCGGAGCGACGTCGCGACCACGTCGCCGTGGCTGCTGCAGGGCGCGAAGACCCTCTCGTACGCCGTGAACAAGGCCGCCCTTCGCGAGGCGGGCCGGCGCGGAGCCGACGACGTCATCTTTGTCTCGACCGACGGCATCGTGCTCGAGGGCCCGAACTCGACGGTCATCGCGCTCATCGATGGCGTCTACGTGACGACGCCGTCGTCGCTCGGGGTGTTGGAGGGGACGACGCAGGCGGCGTTCTTCGCGGATGCCGAGGGGCGAGGAGCAGCGACGGAGTACCGCTCGATTACGGTCGACGAGCTGCGGGCGGCGTCGGCGCTGTGGCTGGCATCGTCGGGACGGCAGATTGCGCCGGTGATGACGCTCGACGGCGAGGCGGTGGCGCAGGATCCGGCGTTCACGTCTGCTGCGGTCGGCCGGTTGCTGGCGCGCTGATCCAGGCGGTGCTTGCCCTGCAAATTTGAAGGAGATTTCTGGGCTGAGGGCCCCGGATCCGCCTCATTTTCGGGCTGAGCGCGCGTTTTTCCTTCAAATTTGCACAGGGGCGCGGGCGACCAGTTGGCGGGGCCGGGTCAGCACTCGATGACGTTGACCGCGAGGCCCGCGGCGCTCGTCTCCTTGTAGTTGGCCGACATGTCGCGCCCGGTCTGCCGCATCGTCTCGATCACGGTGTCGAGACTGATGAAGTGCGAGCCGTCACCGAGCAGCGCCAGGCGGGCGGCCGACACGGCGGTCCCCGACGCGATGGCGTTGCGTTCGATGCAGGGCACCTGCACGAAGCCGCCGACCGGGTCGCAGGTCAGGCCGAGGTGGTGCTCCATCGCGATCTCGGCCGCGTTCTCGATTTGGCGCACTGTTCCGCCGAGCACCGCGCACAACCCGGCGGCCGCCATCGACGCGGCTGTTCCGACCTCGCCCTGGCATCCGGCCTCCGCGCCAGAGATCGACGCGTTGCGCTTGTACAAGGATCCGACGACGGCCGCGGTCAGCAGGTAGTCGCGCACGATCGACTCTCGCGAGATGCCGAGGAAGGTCAGCGCGTACTTGCCGACCGCCGGGATGATGCCGGCCGCGCCGTTCGTCGGCGCCGTGACGACCCGGCCTCCCCCGGCGTTCTCTTCGTTGACCGCGAGCGCAAACGCCTGGAGCCAGCGGTGCGGCGCGTCCGGAACAGCCGCTCCCCCGGCCTCCTCGGCCGTGAGATGCGCGGCGACGTCATGAGCACGACGCGGCACCTGCATCCAGCCGGGCATGACTCCCGTTGTCGTGAGTCCGGCATCGATGCACTCCTCCATTGCCGACCAGCGCTCCTCGAGGCCCGCCTCGAGGGCGTCGACCCCGTGGAGCGCGACCTCGTTCTGCCAGGCGACATCCGCGATCGCGAGGCCGGCGCGATCACAGACCTCCAGCAGCTCGGCTGCCGTGGCGAAGCCGAGCGGCGCCTCGCGAGTGGGCAGGGCGCGATCCGCTTCTCCTTTGCGGACCACGAATCCACCGCCGACCGAGAAGTACACGTCGCGCCCGAGGCTCGCACCGGCCGCATCGCGCGCCTCGAACGAGAGGGCATTCGGGTGCTCGGGCAAGCGGGTCAGGGGCGCGAGGCGGAGGTCGTCGCGACCGAAAGGAACGGTGATCTGGCTGGCGAGGGTGAGGGATCCTGTGCTCTCGATCCTGTCTCGCAACCCCCGTACGTCGTCGGGGTCGCACGTCTCCGGCTCGAGCCCCTGCAGGCCCGCGAGGACCGCGTCGAGGGTGCCGTGGCCGAGGCCCGTGGCGGCGAGCGACCCGTAGAGGACGACCTCGACGCGCGCGATCTGCTCGGGTGACTGACCGTTCGAAGCGAAGGATCCGAGGAGTTCGGCGACAAAGCGGCTCGCGGCCCGCATCGGACCGACCGTGTGCGACGACGACGGGCCGATCCCCACGGAGAAGAGGTCGAGGGCCGAGACGTACCGCGAGGAGCTCATGCTTCGAGGGTACGCGAGGGGTCGGGGGCGGGTCAGGCGTCGCGCCCGGCATGCGTGCGCATCGCCGCCGACATCTCGCCGAGGAAGCGACTCACCAGGGCCAATTCGTCGGCCGAGTAGTGCGACATGACGTCGTCGGTCAGCACGCCCAGCGGTGCGAAGAACTCGGAGGCGACCTCGCGAGCGGCCTGCGCGAAATGGACCCGGACGATGCGTCGATCCTCCGCGTCCCGTCGACGCTCGACGTGCCCCCGCTTGGCGAGCCGATCGATGACACCGGTCGCGGCCCCGGAGGTGAGGCCGAGGTTGTCGGCAATCCGCCCCGGGGTGGCGGGCGTACCCGACTGCTCCTGCTGCATGACGAAGAGGAGAGCGTCGAAGTCATTCGACGAGAGGCCGTGCTCGGAGGAGAAGTTCGTCGCGACTGTGCGGGAGTCGGCCGTGAGCGCCTGGAGCCGCGACACCATCTCGCGGCGCATCGCGCGCTCGGCCGGGCTGCTGCCCTGGTCGGTGCTGCCCTCGTCTGTGCTGCCCTGGTCTGTGCTGCTGTGATCGCGTGGGCCCTGCACCGCCACCGCCTCTCTTCGTCGTCGTTGCACAATCTAGCCGATTGGACTATAACTCTTAGTAACTAAGACTTCATTTATCTAAGGAACAATCATCCGTCGCCTCTCCTCCGCCTTCCGTTCGCGCCGATCCTCGTGGCTGGTCCTCGCGCTGACCGCCGTCGCCGTCGCGCTGCTGTTCGCCTTCCTGCCGAAGCCGACCAGCGACTCCTTCCCCGCCTCCGGGCTCCCCGACTCCGCCGAATCGGCCCAGGTCGCAGAGTTGCTGAAAGGCTTCCCGTCGGCCGACACCACCGTGGGCATCCTGGTCTACTCGCATGGCGCGGCCACCCTGACCGCCCAAGAGCGGGCCGCCATTGCCGACAGCGCAACAGCTCTCGCGAGTGGCTCGACCGTGCCCGACGCGGTTCGGCCTCAATTCAGCGACGACGGGACGGCCGCTCTCGTCGCGATACCCCTCTCGAGCGCGACAGTCGAAAAAGACGTCTCGGCGGCCGCAACCGAGCTGCGAGACACTGCTGCCCGCGGGCTGCCGAACGGCCTGACGACGCAGCTGACCGGGCCTGTGGGCTTCCAAGACGACATCGCGAACAGCTTCGCGGGAGCCGACTTCCGCCTCCTACTCGTCACCGTGATCGTGGTCGCCGTTCTCCTCATAGTGACGTACCGAAGCCCCGTGCTGTGGATCATCCCGCTCGCCGTCGTGGGTGCCGCCGACGGGCTCGCCGGCGTCGTCGTGCGGGCCCTTGCCGAGCCCCTCGGCCTTACTGTGGACGCGTCGATCTCGGGAATCCTGTCGGTGCTCGTCTTCGGAGCGGGCACCAACTACGCCCTCCTCCTCGTGGCCCGCTACCGCGAAGAGCTCACGCGCACGCCCGACCGCTTCCGCGCGATGCGGACCGCGTACACGAGCGCCGGGCCCGCGATCGCGGCATCCGGCGGGACCGTCGCCCTCAGCTTGATCACGCTGCTGCTCGCGTCTCTCTCGAACAACCGGGCCTTGGGCTTTGCCTGTGCGGTCGGCGTCGTCGTCGCGATCCTCTTTGCGCTCATCGCGCTACCCGCCGCTCTCGTGGTCTGCGGTCGCGGGCTCTTCTGGCCGTTCGTACCGCGTGCCGGTGAGCACGCCGACGACCGCGCAGGCACGACGGGCGCGGCCGAGGGCTCCAGTGCCCGCGTTAGCGCTGGCGCTAGCGGCCTGACAACTCGAGAGACCCACGGCTTCTGGGCCGGCCTCGGGCGGCGGGTGTCGCGCCGCCCGCTCGTCGTGACCGTGTCTGCGGTTGTGGGCCTCGGCGTCCTCAGCCTCGGCCTCTCGGGCTATGCGGTGGGACTGTCGCAGACCGCGCAGCTTTTGGGGAAGCCCGACAGCGTCACTGCGCAGACCGTGATCGACCGGTCGTTCTCGGCGGGGCTCACGAGCAGCACGACCGTGCTCGCGCCGACTGCCGTGGCCGATCGGGCCGAGACAATCGCCCAAGGCACTCGCGGGGTCGAATCAGCCACGCTCGGCGAGGCACACGACGGTCTCACTCGCATCAGCGTCTCGTTGAGCTCCGAACCCGAGAGCGACGCCGCCTTCCGCAGCGTCGAGGCCCTCCGCACGGCCTACGCCGATGCCGGTGGGCAGGTAGCGAGGAGCCTCGTCGGCGGCAGCGACGCGACCGCGCTCGACACGAACAACGCGGCCAAGCACGATCAAGACCTCGTGATTCCGATCATTCTGGCCATCGTCTTCGTGGTGCTCCTGATCCTGCTCCGCTCGCTCGTCGCGCCGGTGATCCTCATCGCCAGCGTGTTGGCTACGTTCTTCGCGAGCCTCGGCGCCTCGATGTTCCTGTTCACGCACGTGTTCGGTTTCGATGCTCTCGACTCGAACGTGACCCTCTTCGCCTTCCTCTTCCTGGTGGCTCTCGGCGTCGACTACAACATCTTCCTCACGACCAGAGCGCGAGAAGAGGCCGGCCTGCATGGCACGAGGGAGGGAATGATTCGGGCTCTCGCCTCGACCGGTGCGGTGATCACGAGCGCGGGCATTCTGCTGGCGGCAGTCTTCGCCGTGCTGGGCGTCCTACCCGTCGTCGCGCTCACCCAGATCGGCGTGATCGTCTGCATCGGCGTGCTGCTCGACACCCTCGTGGTGCGCACGGTGCTCGTGCCGGCGCTGGTGTTCCTCCTGCGGGATGCGTTCTGGTGGCCGTCGAAGCCGCATCGCTCGGGGCATCACGCCTGAGCCCCCGGCGATGCGACTGCGACACGGTCGGCCCCAACCTGCCAATTGGCCTGCGCCGACCGGGGTCGGACCGGAAACCGCGTAGCCTCGGTGCCCACGGAGCCGCCACGGCTTCGACAGGAGGCACCACCATGGCCGAGAAATCTGCGAAAAAAGGCACGGCCAAGACGGCCGTTCGCTCCCTCAAAGAGAAGCGTCTCGACAAGAAGGAGAAGGCTTCGAGCAAGTCGCACTCCGAAGACGCCGTCTCGAACGTCAAGAAGCGCTGAGGCTCGCCCAACAGCGACCCATTTCGACGACGCCCGGAGCCTATTGGCACCGGGCGTCTTTGTCTGCCCTGCGAAAAACACGTAACACGAGTGGCCGATGTGATTTAGCCTCGATAAATCTGGTTCAACGGTGAGGCAAATACGATGATCACAGCGACACCTGGCAGATCAACGGGGCGGATACTCGCCTTCGCGACGGCGACAGCGACAGCTCTCACACTCGCTCTCGTCGGGGCCGCTCCTGCCTCAGCCGCCGAAGCAAACACCTGGGGCACTTTCACCGTCGCCGGTTCGACCCGCGCGTACACGGGCACGATGGCGCTTGCGGGCGGATTCCCCGACACCACCTTCACGTCGACGTCTCGGCAGGCCACGACCGTCTCGGGTGCTTCCACCTGGCAGGCGCCGTCCACACCTCCCGGCACCGTCTACGGATCCAGCCGAGGCGAGACGTACCTCAACCAGCGCCCGAGCGCCGACAACGCCACCTCCCCCGCAGTGACGACCTACACCTTCGCTACGCCGACGCCCGCCTCGGGTTGGTCCTTCGTGCTCGGCGACATCGATGCCGACCAGGCGACGGTCACGGCGACCGACGCGACCGGTGCCGCCGTTCCCCTCAGCGGGCTCGGTTTCCAGAGCACCTACAACTACTGCCACCGCGCTCAGGGGCCGTCGTGCGACTCCGCGAACCTCAACGACGTTCCGTTCTGGAACCCCGCGACCGGCGTGCTCATCGGCAACGCGACGGCAACCGACACCGAGGGCGCCTCGGCCTGGTTCAGCCCGAACGTGCCCCTCAAAACGCTGACGATCAGCTACCAGCAGCGCAGCGGGTTCCCCGTCTACCAAACCTGGTTTGCAACGAAGACCTTCGCGGCCTCCGGCACGGTCACTGTCAACGGCGCTGCGTACGGCGACGCACCGCTGACCATTCGCGACGCCGCGGGCACGATCGTCGCGACGACGACGAGCGGGGGCGACGGATCCTGGAGCGTTCCGGGTCTCGTATCGACCAGCGGCTACACCGTCTCGGTCGAGACGCCGCCGGGTGCGGCCGCCGCCCAGCCGATCACGCTCGACACGCTCGACGCCGATACGCCGCGCCTCGACTTCGCGTTCACCATTCCCACGGTCGAGGCAACCGGAACGATCGTGTCCGACGACGGCGAACCGCTCGCGAACACGCCGATCGAGATCACTCGCGAGGGCGACGACGAGCCGACGGCCACCACGACCACCGACGACACCGGTTCGTTCACGGCCGACCTGCTCCCAGGCCAGCCGTACGTCATCGTGATCGACGGCGACGCCTCCATCACACGCGACTTCACTTCGCCGACCCAGAGCGGAGCCATCGAGGATCCGCTCGCACCGCCAATCGAACCGACGCCGCCCGCGACCGCCCAGCCGTCGCCCACACCGACCGCCACTGCGGCGCCGGTTGTGGTCGGGGCTGGGGCGGATCCTGGGGTTGCTGCGCCCGAGCTCGCTGAGACCGGAAGCAACGCGGCTGTTCCCCTCGGCATCGGGGCGCTGTTGCTGCTCGGCGGTGCGGCTCTCGTGGTTCACAACCGACGCCGGTCGCGCCGGGGCTGATCGCTCGGGTTGTCCGGGCCGCCTGTTGGGCCCGCCCAGCCCGGTTCGGGCCTGGCCTAGCCGGCCCGGCCTGGCCCGGACCCGTCTGCTGGTGACGCACCCCCGGATGGCCAGTTCGGGCCTGGCAGCCGGGGGTTCTTTGGCCAACCGGGGGTGCTTCGGCTGCGGCCTGGCTTACCTCCACCCCTAGGGGCGGGCGAGGCGACGAGGATCGGCCAACCTCGCGCGCCGCGGCGCTGTGAGATTGTGCGATTCACGCGAGGTCGCCGCCCGTGGGGGTCGCGTGCGCAGGTTGGCCCCCCCGCAGAGACGTTTCGCGCCGCATCAAATTTGACGCACGTCGAGACTGCCGCGCCCACGCAGTCTCGCGAGATGGCCCGAACTCCGGCCGCGACGGTGGGTCCGCGGTAGGTTCGGCCATCTCGCGAAGAGAGGGCGACGCAAGCGAGCAGAAAGCGCTGCCGGCGAAGCCTCAGCTAGCCGACGTACGACCCGGCGACACGACCCGCGAAAGCCTGGTCGACCGACACGAACGTGCCGTCGGCTCGCGCGTCGCTTGCCACGCCGGTGAAAGTGCCGGCGGGGCGTGCCGCGTACTCGGCGTCGACGACCACGTAGGTGCCGGCGACGAAGGCTGCCCGGGGTGAGCGAGGTTCGCGAACGGTTCGAGCCGCACGCTCGGCGCGACGGGCCTTGGCCTTTGCGGGCCGAATGCCGATCGAGCCGGTGCGGGGAAGGCGGATGGATGCGGTGTCAGACATGAGTCGACTCCTTCGGGTGAAGGTGGAGCCGCCTCATCACAGCCCCGGATTGTCTAGGTGCTCGATGAGCACTCACAGGGCGCTGGCGGGGCAACCGCCAACACACCCACCCTAACCGGACCCTCTGTCATTCGACTCGCCGGATGTCGGACGGCCCGCCGGGCAAACGGCCGGGCTGTCGGTTACCGTCGAGAAATGATCGATGTCATTCGTCGCCGCGCTCTCGTCTCGGGCGTTGTCCAGGGCGTGGGATTCCGCTTCTCGACCGAAGGAGAAGCCGATCGCATCGGCGTCGCAGGGTTCGTCCGCAACCTCCCCGACGGCCGGGTCGAGGTGGAGGTCGAAGGCGAGCCCCACGACGTCGAGAAGCTGCTGACCTGGCTCCGCGACGGCGGACCATCGAGCGCGCGGGTCGACAGCGTCGAAATCGACGAGCAGGATCCCACGGGAGCGTCCGACTTCGAGACCCGCTGAGGGGCTCCCGCAAGCAGTACCGCCTGCCACCCGGACTGCCCGCAAGCAAAACCGCCCGCCAGCAGTACCGCCCGTCAGCCAGGCTGCCCGGTCAGGAACGCCCGCGGATTGCGCGAAAAGACGGCGTGGTTGAACCGACGTCCGAGCTCGGGATCGCGCGGCTGACGGAACGGCCGATCCGACCCGTGCACGAGCGGCGTCACCCCGACGATGCGGGCCATCGCGTCGATCGCGCGCTCGTCGTAGGCGCTCGTCTCGTAGAAGACGTTGGGGTCGGCCTTAGGTGGTCGGCCTCCACGCGTCGCTGCCGCCGCCTGCGCGAGGGGCGCCAGCCCGGCGAGAGCGATGAAGCCGATCCGCAGTGCGGGGTGCTGCTCGTGACCGCCGTCCGACCAGACCTGCCACGCCGTCTTGAGCTGCTCGGCCCGAGGGGCGGTCGACGCGGCGGGAACGCCCTGCACGGGCGCGGCCACGACGTGCCGCGGGTGCACGAGGACGGGTTTCCCGGCCGCCTCCACGAGCCGCAAGGCCGGCTCGAGCCGAGCGAGGTCAGACGAGGATCCGAGACTGGTCGCCGGAATCTGCAGGCCCACGACCCGCGGCTCGGCGAGAACCGCTTCGAGCCCGGCGAGGTCGAATTGGAGGAGCGGGGTCGCCGCCCACACGCGAAACGGATCGCCGAGAGCGATGGCCGACCGATGCCAGATGGCGATGAGGTCGCGAGCGTCGTCGTGCGGGAGCTCTTCGATGCGGAGGTTGCCGGGCAAGGACACGAGCACGTCGCCTTTTCCTTCGGCGAGCTCGCGGATCCTTCGATTCTCGACGTCGTGGGAGGACGGATTGATCGAGTACGGCGACTCGCCCTCGGTGAGGAGGGTCCAGTCGTCGACGAGTCGGGGCAGGGTCTGACGCGCCCGGAGCGCTTCGACGAACGTCGGGGGCATGAGGTGCTGGTGCAGATCGACCCTCGACGCCACCGGGTTGAGGTTACGCGGTGCGACCGGGTTCGCCACCGGAGCAGACAGCTCCGAGGGCGGCGATTCGCGCATGGCTCAAGTAGACCGTGCAGTGCAGGGCCGCGCAAATCGGGCGGCGTCGGTGGTCGACCCTAAACTCGCGCCATGACCGATGTGATTCTGGGCGCCGACGGGCTATCTCGGCCGCGCTGGGCAGCGACCGACGGGCTGCTGCAGTCGTACTACGACACCGAGTGGGGCATGCCGATCCGCGACGAGCAGGGTCTCTTCGAGCGGTTGAGCCTCGAGGCCTTCCAGTCGGGGCTGTCGTGGGCGACGATCCTCAAGAAGCGCCCCGCGTTCCGTCTCGCCTTTCGCGGCTTCGACCCCGAGGTCGTCGCGACGTTCGACGACGACGATCGTGCCCGGTTGATGGCCGATGCCGGCATCGTGCGCAACCGGCTGAAGATCGACGCCACCATCGACAACGCCCGGGCCACCCTCGCCCTCCGAGACGAGGGCGGTCTCGGCGCGTTCATCTGGTCATTCAGCCCGAGCGAGACTCCAAGGCCGTCGACGTTCTCCGAGGTGCCGACGACCTCACCCGAGTCGGTGGCTCTGTCGAAGGCGTTGAAGAAGAAGGGGTTTCGCTTCGTCGGGCCGACGACGATGTTCGCCCTGATGGAGGCCGTCGGCATCGTCGACACGCACCTGCTCGACAGCCATCGACGCGGGTCGTCGGGGGTCTGGGCCGAGGCTTCCCCGGTCGTGTCACCACCCGAATCCACCAACGTCGAGTAGACCTGATCCGTGACCACCACCGACAGCACCGGGCAGAGCTCCGCGCTCGAGCCCGACGCTCTGAAAAACGCTCCCCGACACTCCTTTCGAGCGTGGCTGCTCGACGGGCTGACGCAGCAGTCCGGCAGCCACCCGGGCCCGCACGCCGAGAAGCCGGAGAAGACGCACTCGTGGTGGCGGGTCATGTGCCTGACCGGCGTCGACTACTTCTCGACACTCGGCTATCAACCGGCCATCGCCGCCGTCGCAGCGGGTCTCCTCTCGCCCTTCGCGACGATCGTGCTGGTGCTCCTGACGCTGCTCGGCGCATTGCCCGTCTATCGACGGGTCGCCCGCGAGAGCTTCAAGGGGTCCGGGTCGATCGCCATGCTCGAGCGACTTCTGCCCTGGTGGGGCGGCAAGCTGTTCGTGCTCGTCCTCCTCGGCTTCGCGGCGACCGACTTCATGATCACCGTGACGCTCTCGGCCGCCGATGCCACCGCCCACGCGGTCGAGAACCCCTACGCGCCGCAGTGGTTCCACGGCGCGGAGGTGCCGCTGACGCTGTTCTTGATCGTGCTGCTGGCGGCGGTGTTCCTGCGCGGCTTCAAAGAGGCCATCGGCATCGCGGTCGTGCTCGTCGCCATCTACCTGCTCTTGAACGCGGTCGTGGTGATCGTCTCGTTCGTGCACATCGGCGAGAACCCACAGGTGGTCGACAACTGGTGGCAGGCGCTGACCACGCAGCACGCCAATCCCCTGGCGATCATCGGCATCTCGCTGCTCGTGTTCCCGAAGCTCGCGCTCGGCCTCTCCGGTTTCGAGACCGGCGTCGCCGTCATGCCGCAGATCTCGGGCGCGCCGGGCGACACCCCCGAGAGGCCCCTCGGCCGCATCAAGGGTGCCAAGAGGCTCCTGACGACCGCGGCGATCATCATGAGCACGTTCCTCATCACGTCGAGCATCGTCACGACGCTGTTGATCCCGCAGAAAGAGTTCCAGGCGGGAGGCGACGCCAACGGGCGCGCACTCGCCTACCTGGCCCACGACTACCTCGGCAACGGCTTCGGCACGGTCTACGACATCTCGACGATCACGATCCTGTGGTTCGCCGGGGCCTCGGCGCTGGCCGGCCTCCTCAACCTCGTGCCGCGCTACCTCCCTCGCTACGGCATGGCACCGCAGTGGGCAGCCGCCGTGCGGCCCCTCGTGCTCGTGTTCACGGCGATCGCGTTCCTCATCACGATCGTCTTCGAGGCGAACGTCGACGCGCAGGGCGGCGCCTACGCGACCGGCGTGCTCGTGCTCATCACCTCTGCTTCCGTGGCGGTGTTCCTCTCTGCTCGCCACAAGAAGCAGCGCAAACGTGCCATCGGGTTCGGCGTGGTCGTGGCCGTCTTCGCCTATACGACCGTGCTCAACGTGATCGAACGGCCCGAGGGTGTGCGCATCGCCGCCCTCTTCATCGTGGGCGTGCTGCTCGTATCCGTGCTGTCGCGGGTGCGCCGTTCGTTCCAGCTGCGGGCCACGAGCGTGTCGCTCGACGACGCCGCCCTGTCGTTCGTGCAAGAAGACGCCGACGAATACGGGGCCGTCCGGATCGTCGCCAACGAACCCGACGACGGAAGTCGCCTCGAATACAAGACCAAACTCGCCGATGAGCGGAGGGCCAGCGGCATCCCGATGCGGTCGCCCATCATCTTCCTCGAGGTCTACCCCGACGACTCCTCCAACTTCGAGGAAGACCTCGAGGTGCACGGGCACAGCCTCCACGGCTACCGGGTACTCAAGGTGCGGAGCGGCAACGTGCCGAACACGATCGCCACGATCCTGCTCGAAATTCGCGACGTCACCGGCGTCGTACCCGACATCTACTTCGAATGGACCGAGGCTCCGCCGCTCCGCAACCTGGTGCGCTACCTCATCACCGGGGTGGGCGAAGTCGCACCGGTCACGCGCGAGGTGTTGCGGCGGGCCGAGTCCGATCGGGGCCGACGGCCCGACGTGCACGTGAGCTGAGCGGCGGGGCGGCCGGATCCTTCGGTTCTGCCGATTTGACGCGGGCGTGCCGGGCCGAGCGTGCTCGAATGGACGCCTCGCATCGGGCCAGGGCCCGATTCGGGCACTCTCGGCCCGGCACCCCCTCGTCGGCGACGGTTCAGTCGAAGGCAGGCTCTCCGAGGCACCAGGCCAGCATCTCCGGCCAGGGCCCGAAACCGGTCGCGGGCACGACGTGGCCCGCACCCGCGAGCACGATCTGCCGTGCGTCGAGCCCATCGGCAACCGCGCCGAGCGCCTCGGGGCGGTACGGATCGTCGTCGCCCGCCACGATGATCGCGTCGGGGGCTCCGACGCTCTGACGAGCCGAAGGATCCTCGTGCTCGCCTTCAGGTGGGCGCCAGACGAAGGCAGCGAGCTCGGGTACTGATTCCAAGAAGTCCGCCGACACCGGTGACACCAGGGCGACCCGGTCGACTTGCGGGGCCGTCCCGGATGTCTGCTCGCGCAGCCAGAGCATCGTCGACGCGCTGTGCGTGATGACCGTGATCGTGCCCTCGGTGAGGGTCGCGAGGTTGGCGAGGGCGACGTCTCGCCAGCGCTCGAAGTCGGGGGCATCGGGGTCAGGGAGCTGTGGGTAGCGGACGTCGTGGCCCCGCGCGGTCAGCTCGAGCGACAGCCAGCGTTGCCAGTGGCTCGGCGGGCGGTGGTTCTCGTAGCCGTGCAGGAGGAGGAAGCTCGACGGCACGGGCACCGGGGTCGGCGCTGGCACGGGGGTCGGGGTCGTGCTCGGCATCGACGTCTCCGCCACGCGTCAACCTCGTCCTAGCGGACGGACAGAGACCGTCTCGGCCACGGCCCGCTGCGGCAGGTCGACCACGAGACGGACCGCGTCGGCGATGTCGCTGACAGCGAGGTAGCTCTCTGCGTCGTAGGAGTTGCCCTTGGACTGCTGCATCTCGCGCTGCATATCGGTGTCGACCGCCCCAGGATGCACCGAACTGACACGGACACCGTTCGATCGCTCCTCCTCACGAAGCCCGTCGGCGAAGGCCCGGACGGCGAACTTGCTCGCGGCGTAGAGGCTGCCGGCCGCCGATGACCGGAATCCGGCCCCGGAGTTGATGACGATCACCGTTCCCTGCGCAGCACGGAGGGCGGGAAGAGCGAGGCGCGTGATCTCGGCGACGGCGACCACGTTGACCTCGAGGATGCGACGCCACTCGTCGCGCGGCGTGAGCTCGACCGTCGAACCGCCGATGACGCCGGCCGAGTGAACCAGCACGTCGAGCGACTCGAGCGAACCGGTCGGCCCGGCGGCGAGAAACCCGTCGAGCGGTTCGTCGCCGTCGAGGGCGGCTGCCCAGACGGAGGCGGACGGCAGCTCCGCCGCCAACTCCTCGAGCACCCTGGGATCACGCCCCTGCACGATCACGTGGTGCGTTCGACCCAGGTCGAAGGCGATCGCGCGGCCGATCCCCCGCGACGCGCCAGTGACGAGGGCAATCGGAAGCGGGGCGGATTGGTGCGCGGAGGGGGTGCTGTCGAAGACCATCTGACCATTGTGATGCTTGCTTCGTCGCCCAAGCAACGGCGGCGGCGCTCCTTCGAATTTGAAGGAGAAGCGGGGCTGAAACCGAAAACTGAGGCGGATCGGAGGGCCTCGCGGCGAAAATCTCCTTCAAATTTGCAAAGGAGCTCGTTTGCAGAGGGGCTCGGGGCGACCCGTCAGGCGCGCCACGCTTTCGGCCCGTCGCTGCCGGCGCGGTACTCGTCGAGAGGCACCGAGCCGTCGCGCCATGCCGCGAGCACGGGCTCCACGATCCGCCAGCCCTCGACCGCCGCATCGCCCCGCACCGACAGCGAGGCATCGCCGTCGAGGATCCCCTGGAGCACTTCGCCGTAGGCCGGCAGGTCGCCGGGGTTGAAGTCGACCTCGAGGCTGGCGCGGTCGATGACGTACGGGTCGCCCGGTCCGTTCACGTTGAGCTCGAGGCTCATAACGTCGGGGGCGATGCAGATGCGGAGCCGGTCGGCCGTTTTGAGCGTGTGGAACTCCGGCGGCACGTGGGCGGGTGCCTTGAACGTGATCAGGATCTCGCGCCGATGCGACGCCAGGGCCTTGCCGGAGCGGAGGCGGATCGGCACGCCGGCCCAGCGCATGGTGCGCACCTCGACGACGACCTCGGCGAGGGTCTCGGTCTCGAGCGACGGGTCGACGCCCTCCTCGTTTTTGTAGGCGGGGAGCTTGCGACCGTCGATGGTGCCGGCCGAGTAGCGGGCGCGGCGGCTCGTGGTCGGGTCGTCGTGCCAGAGGTGGGTGGCTCGGAGCGCGAGCTGCTTCTGATCGCGGAGGTCGGCGGCACCGAGAGTCGCCGGTGCCTCCATGACCAACACGGCCATGACCTGCAGGAGGTGGCTCTGGATCATGTCGACCAGAGCGCCAGCGTGGTCGTAATAGCGGGCGCGATTTTCAAGAGCGAGCTGCTCGTCGTACACGATCTCGATGCTCTCGACATCGCGGTTGGTCAACATCGGCTCGATGAGGCGGTTGGCGAACCGGAGTCCGAGGAGGTTGAGCACGGTGGCCCGACCGAGGAAGTGGTCGACGCGGTGAATGCGCTCTTCGGGCACGAGGGTGAGCAACAGGGCGTTGAGCGCGATCGCGCTCTTCTCATCAGTGCCGAACGGCTTCTCGAGCGCCAGAGAGAGACCCTTAGGCAGCTCGAGGGAGGCCAGCTGATGGCAGGCCTTCTCGGTGATGGCCGGCGGGAGGGCGAAATAGACCGCGGGGGTGTGGTCGCAGGCGGCAAGAAGCGTTTTCAAGCCGTCGGCGCTCGTCACGTCGGCCTGAATGTAGGTCGTCGCCGCGAGGGCCGCTTCGACGGAGGGGCCGGAAGAACCTGAGCTCGCGAACGAGTCGCCCACGCGCTTCTTCCACTCGGCGTCGGTCAGGTCTTCGACACCCGACCCGATCAGCTGCACTCGGCGTGACGGCTCGTGGGTGAGCAGCTCCCCCAGACCGGGCATGAGGAGCCGGGCGGCGAGGTCGCCCGATGCACCGAGGATGAGCAGAGTCGACTTCGCGGCGGTCATTCGTCGATGCTATTCGTCGCCTGGGTGGAGTGCCCGCGCTCTCCGGGGCCCCCGCTGAGCGCCTGCAGGAGTGCCCGTCCGTTCGGCGACCCGAGCCCGGTGCAGGCGTCCCAACCCGGTGTGGCGCTGAACGAGCCGTTGTCGCCCTCAGTGATGTCGCGGAACGCCGTGGCTGCCGCGTAGAGCTTCGGCTGGACGAGCCCGAGCGGCGCACCGAGAGACTCGGCGAGTCGGGCCGCGAGCGCAGCGTAGAGCGGAGCGACGGCACTGGTACCGCCGATCACCGAGCGGACGCCGTCGACCAGCACCTCGTACCCGGTCGCCGGGTCGGCATTGCCGGCGACGTCGGGCACGCCCCGCCCTCCCCCGGGCGCGACGATCGCCGACTGCCAGGCGGGTCGCTCGAACGTTCGGCTGACTCCGCCCCCGGTGGCCCCGCGGCCAGCACCGTTGTTCCACACGGTCTCACTCGCGATCGCCGAACCGCTCGCGCGAAGGCTGGTGCCGCCGCATGCCAGCACGTGTGGGCTCGCGGCGGGGAAGTCGACGTGGTCGGCGCCATCGGTCGCCCCGTCGCTCGAGCCGTTGTCGCCTGCCGCGGCCGTCACGGTCACGCCGAGTGCCGCCGCATCGACGAGGGCGTCGTCGAAGGCTGCGCGCGCTTGCGCCGTCCACTGGTCTTCGCTCTGGCCCCAGCTGATGCTCATGGCCGTCGGAGTCGGCGTCGCGTGTGCGGCCGTCGCCACCGCGTCGACGAAGCCGTCGTCGGTGTTGGGCGCGAAGTAGACGACGATGTCGGCTTTCGGAGCGAGAGCCCCTGCGACTTCGATGTCGAGCAGCACTTCGCCGTCGGCGCCGGACGGGTCGCCGCCGGGCACGTTGGTCGCGCCATCGACTCCGACCGCGGTCACCTTCGGCCCCTCGATGCCGAGCTCTGCAAAGTAGGCGTCGAGGTCGGCCTGCGCGAACCCGCCCCCGAGCTCGATGATGGCGATGGTCTGGCGGGATCCTTCGGTCTGTTCGGGAAAACCGTAGAGATCGCCGAGCTCAAGGGGCGTGAACGAGGATCCGGCAGCAGCCGCGGGCTCGAACCGGAATTGCGCCCGTGCCTGTGGCCTGTCGTCGAGCCCCAGCACCGCTGTGACGATCCCGTCGAGGGCGGCCGGAATGCTGAGCGAGCCGAACCGCTGGCGGTGTTCGACCCGCGGTGCCGCCACGCCGGCCGGATCGCCGCCGAGCTGGGGCGACTCGCTCGTGACGATCTCGAGCGAAGTGCCGAAGACCGCTTGGAGCACACGTGACGGCCCTGAGACGCGTACGCGTCGGCTCGCTGCGTCGGCCGCGAGGATGGTCACGCCGAGAGGCTGGAGCGTCACCACGACGAGGTCGACGTCGGCCGGATCGGCGCCGTGCTCGGCAGCGAACGTGGCGGCGTCGACCGGATCGCCGCTGAGCAGCGCACCGGGAACGTCGTTGCGACGGCGCAGCACGAGTGTTGCCCAGACGATCTCGTCGGCGGTGCGCGCAGACCGTGCCGCCGGACGCACGCCCGGGGCAGGCGGTCGCTCGCTGCCGGCCAGGGGCACGAGGTGGAGGTTCGCGAGAGGATCGGTCGCATCGGTCATGCTCCAGGAGTACTCCGGGCCTCCGACATTTGGTTTATCGCTAGGCTCCGATTGACCTCTGGGCGCCGACACCGTCGCCAGGGGCCCGAAAGACAGACACGTTCGAGGGGAACACCATGTCGTCGCACCTGCCGCCTCGCGGCTCCCGGAAGCCCGAACGGCAAGGTCAGCAGCCGCAGCCGCAGCCGTCGAAGCCGGGCGAGGAGCCGCCGCTCTGGGCTCCCTGGTACGGAATCGGCCTTCTCGCCGCCGTCAAGCGGCCGTTCTCGAAGTACACCGATTTCTCGGGGCGGGCCAGCCGGGGCGAATACTGGTGGTTCTTTCTGGCCTACTCGCTCGTCGTCGTGGTGCTGTACGCGATCTTCGGCATTCTCGGAATCATCTTCGGCGTCATCAACGCCAATTCGCTCGGCAACCAGGCGATGGCCGAGAACGTGATGGCTCCCCCCGGTTTCACGGCCGTCAAGGTTCTCTTCCAGATCATTTTCGTCGTGCTCAGTCTCGGGCTCCTCCTGCCGTATCTCGCCCTCACCTGGCGGCGCCTCCACGATGCGAACTACCCCGGGCCGTACTTCTTCCTCGGTCTCATCCCGCTGATCGGACCGATTCTGCTCATCGTCTACCTCGCCACCGCGTCGAAGCCCGAGGGTGCGCGCTTCGACCGCCCTCGGTAACCCTTCGCGACTCACCGAACCGACCGCGAAAGCGTCACCGGACCGCGAATAAACACGGTCGGGTGACTGAAACACGGTCGGTGCCGCCCAGGAACAGAACAAGCCCGCCGCCTCGTCATCGAGGCGGTGGGCTTGTCGTCGGGAGAGTGATCATCAGCATCCCGTATTGCAGAGTCGCCGGTCATGCTCGCCCTGGTGGAATAGATCCCCCGCTGCGGAACGATAGACCCGCAAGGTGCGCTCGGCTATCAGCCAAAGGGATGATTCACGAGCATTCCTCCTGTCTTGATCGCGGCGACGACGGGCATTCGAGTTGTCTCGTCTCCCTCTAGCTTCGAACTACCCGTGCGCTGTGCCGTGGTGCGCGTGGCACGCTGGTGGGTGGAGGACAACGGAGTTCGACCCACTCGAGCAACACGACCACCCACAGAAAGGCTCTCCTGATGGACAGCATCTACACCGCCGAAGCACTCTCGACCGGCGCCGGCCGCAACGGCCACGTCGCCACGGTCAGCGGCACCGTCGACCTCGATCTCGCGATCCCCAAAGAGATGGGCGGCGCCGGTGGTGCTGCCAACCCCGAAGAGCTCTTCGCCGCCGGCTACGCTGCCTGCTTCCACTCCGCTCTGCAGAGTGTCGCCCGCATGCGCAAGGTCGCGATCTCCGACACCTCCGTCGGCAGCCAGGTCAGCGTGCACCCGAACGGCGAGGGCGGCTTCGTCCTCTCCGTCACCCTCGAGGTCGTCATTCCCGAGCTCCCGCACGACGAGGCACAGGCTCTCGCCGACGCAGCCCACCAGGTGTGCCCGTACTCGAACGCCACCCGCGGCAACATCGACGTGACGATTACCGTCTCCGACGACTGACATCACACAAAAGCGAAACGGCCCGGGTCTCATCGACCCGGGCCGTTCGGCTTTCGTGGCGCCTTTACTCAGGGGCGCAGCAGACTACGGACGCAGCAGGATCTTGCCAGCGCGACCGGGAGTGAAGTTCGCGGCGGCGGCCTGGCGGGCCTCTTCGAACGAGTAGGTGGCCTCGACGGGGAGGGTGATCGTGGAGTCCTGGATCCTGCGCACCAGCTCTGCGAGAAGCGCACCGCGCTGGGCGGCCGGCATGCTCGTGCTGACTGTGCTGCCCCAGAAGCCCTTGACCGTCGCCTGCTTGAAGATCACGTCGCCCGACGAAATCTGCATGACGGGCGACTGCATTGCGCCGAACACGACGAGGGTGCCGTTCTCGCTGAGCAGCGACAGCACCTCGCCACTCGCGGGGCCACCGACCGAGTCGACACCGGCAAGGATCCGGGCGTCGCCGACGATCGCCTTCACGCGGTCGCGCCAGTCGGCCGAATCCGTTGCCACGACGTTGCCGATACCCTGGGCCTTCAGCTCGTCGACGCCCTCGGCACGGCGGACGAGGCCGATCACGTTGATGCCGCGGGCAGCCCCGAGCTGGGCGACGAGGCGGCCGACTGCGCCGTTGGCGGCGTTCTGCACGAGCCAGTCATCCTCGGCGAGGTCGAGCGACTCGAGCAGGCTGATCGCACTGAAGGGCATGGAGACGAGCTGTGCGGCGACCTCGTCGGACATGTCGTCCGAGACGGGCAGGAGCGCTGCCGCCTTGGCGACGAAGTACTCGGCCCACACGCCGAAGGTGCCGCCGGTCGCGACGCGCTGACCGATCTCGACGCCGGTGACGCCCTCGCCGAGGGCGTCGATCACGCCGACGGCCTCGGTGCCGGTGCGGGCCGGGAGCTCGGGCTTGAAGCCGTAGGTGCCGCGGATCGTCCAGAGGTCGTGGTTGTGAATCGGCGACAGGAGGGTGCGGACGCGCACCTCTCCGGGGCCGGGCTGAGGCGTCGGGACCTCTTCGACCGTGAGGATCTCGGAGGGCTCTCCGAATGTGGGGTGCATGACTGCGCGCATGGCGTTCTCGACTTTCTGTGGGGTGTTCATGGGACGGTGGGTCGGGCTTCTAGACGTTCAGGGCAATCAAGGTCGTGACGACGGCGATCAGCGGGAACGCGCCCTGAGTGACGGCAGCCCGGCGCTTGCCGGGTGTCGAGACGAACAGGACGAGCGCTGCCGCGAGCATCGAGCCGGTGCCGACCAGGATCAGCGCCTCGCCGATCGCCGACGACGATGCGAGGGCGAACACGATGCCGATCACGGTGGTCGCGGCGAGGAACAGGTTGTAGAAGCCCTGATTGAAGGCGAGCGGTGCCGTCGTTTCAACCTCGGCCTCTGTGGCCGGGCCGAAGGTCGCGCGAGCTCGGGGACCTCGCCACGCGAGCGACTCCATCCAGAAGATGTAGACGTGCAGGGCAGCGGCCAGGGCCGCGAACACGATGGATACGACGAGCACGAGAGCCTCCTGATTTGAACTGACCGTTTCACTATATACTGAAACGGTCAGTCCAGATCAACCCCGAGGAGCAGAGCATGGGTCGCACTCGAACCTTCACCGAAGCCGAGGTCGCTCGTTCGGCGCGCCAGGTCTTCTGGGATCACGGCTACGAAGACACCGCGCTGCCCGACCTCGAGCGCGCCACCGGCCTCAACCGGTCGAGCATCTATCACTCGTTCGGCAGCAAGCGCGGCCTGTTCGACGCGGCAGTCGAGAGCTATCTCGACGAGGTCATCCGACCCCGCCTCGCCCCTCTGCGCGCCGAGGTCGTCGAGACTGGAGCTCTCGAGACCTACCTCCTCGGCCTCCGCGCCGCGATGACGGAGGGGCACACAGCCCTCGCTGCCAACGGCTGCCTGCTGCTCAACGCGACCGGCTCTCCCCTCGGGCGCGAGGAGGCCCTGCAAACCGTCGTGGCTGCCTACTGCGACAGTCTCCGCTCGGCGATCACGACCGGGGTCGCCGCCCGTCGTGCCGATCTCGACGCCGCCGAGCAGAAGACTCTGGCCACCACTTGCACCGGCCTCGTCTTCGCCGCGATGGCCATCGTCCGGGTCGACCCCACAGCTGCCGGCAACCTCATCGATGCGGCGCTCGGCCACGTTCGTCGCGCTTCACAGGAACAAATCAGCAACTAACCCAGGATCCGGGGCACCGCACTCTTCCTCTCGTTCACTCCCCTCCAGAGCTACGATCGGGCATGAACACTTCCGAGGGAATGTCCAGGGTCGTCGGGTGGATCAGCGCGGCAGTCCTCGCCGCTCTCGTCACGGTCTTCTTCGCGTTCGTCTTACAGGGAGGCTCGTGCCTCGACGCCGCCCCGGGTGAGGGCGAGAGCTCGTGCACGACCGGTCCGGCGATCGGGGCGACTGCCGCCCTCGTCGTAGGGGTCGTCGGATCCTTCGTCGTCATCCTCGCCACAGCACGGGCTATCGTGCTGGGTCGACGTCTTCGCCGCGCCCCGGCCTGACGGGTTGCACCCGCCAACCGTGGAGAATCCGCCTCAGCCCTGGATAAGGGCCAGCGACGCTAATGTCGATCCATGGTGAGCCAGGTCATTCTCGTAATGGCGGAGTACTCGGTCGAAGACTCGCCCCTGTGGTTTCGCCTCTCAAACGACAAAATCGGGCTAGCCGACGCAGGGGAGCTGGGGCTCAGCGCGGGCCTTCGCCGTGACCTCGAAGTCTGGAACGACGTCTTCGACGCCATCGCCGGATCGGGATTCCACTTTTCCTCCCCCGAGATACACGACCACCATCGCGCAGAGGCTTTCGACCTCGCGGCTCGAGTCCAGGACGAACTGGGAGACGAGACCCACGTCTGGTGCGGTGCCGGAGAAGGCGTCGACCTGTTCCCCAACCTGAGCGACTCGCTCGTCGTGGCCGCTGATTCTCGTGGAACATCGGTTGAGCAGTACACCGGTGGCCGCGCACGGAGCATCACAACAGCGTCAGCCGGCGGTCGGGAGAGAACAGCCAGGGCCATCATTCGATGGCGCGCCTTGACGGAGCGCGCTGGCTCGCCGTTCGGCAACGCTCAAACAAGGTCCGACGGGCTCAGGGCGGCCGGGGCCCTTCAGAGAGACATCGGCGCACTCAGCCAGGTCATCTTTTTCGGTGGGGCTGGCAGCCCAAGTGACTACTTGCACCACTTCGGCCTTGAGTAGACGAAACCGAAGCCCCCTGCTCCAGGCACTGCCTTACTGCTCAGCAGTATCAACAAGAGAGGCGATTGCCCTAGCCCCGAGGGTGACGGCGTCGCGAGCCGCCTGGTCGTTGCGATCGGCGAGCCATGCGGTACCGATGCCGTCAGCCACGGCGATCAACAGCGATGCAACCTGCACTGTCGGAGCCGACCACCGTATGTTCGCCGCGGCCGTCCATTCGTCGACATTGCGGGCCACCTCGCGTAAGTACTCCGCCTGTTCCCATCGCATCAGGTGGCTCAAGGCTGGGTCGCGATAGGAGAAAGCGGAGAGCTCAGCCAACGCGAGGGCATGGTCGGGGCGGCCGGTGACGAGGTCGAGACGTGCTTGGAGGCCGACTCTGATTCGCTCGGTGACCGACACGGCTGCAGCTGGCGGATCGAAAGCCGCAGTCATGGTGACGCGAATCTCTTGGGAAAGGATCGCCGAAAACAGATCGGCCTTTGACTCGAAGCAGTAGTCGAACGAGCCATGAGGAAGACCAGCGCGCCCCGTGACGGATCGCGTAGTGACCGCTGCGACACCCTCCTCAGCCATGACCAGCACGGCGGCATCGATTAGCTGCTGGCGGCGTTCGCTCCTCGGGCGGTGTTCGCGAGGAGCAGTCATATATCGAGAATACGAGGTAGTGGCCAGTTGGCCAACTGAGCTTTCGCCCGGTAAATGCCGAGGGGTCACTCAGAGCTGGGGGCATTTGGCCACTTGGCCAATATGGGGTCTTACAGTCGAGGCATGACTCAACTCTCTAGGGCACGGTCCATCATCATTCGTCCCGCTCGAAACGGCGAGCGCGGCGCCACGAAGCCGCTGGCCGACGCATTCGCGAAGGATCCGGTGATGGCCACGTTTGTCTCTGCTGGCAGTGACCGGCGGGGTCGCCTCGAGAAGCTGTTCTGGGCAATGCTCCGATCGGGGCCCCTGGCGGCACGAACGGTCGACGTCGCGGTGGATGAGAACGGATCGATCCTCGGAACCGCGGTCTGGGAGGAACCCCGCCGGGGGCGGGAGCGTTCGCGACCGTTTCTCGGGCAGATTCCGGCCTATCTCGACGCGTTGGGACTCCGAGGGGCTTTCTCCGCTCTTCGATACCGAGCAGTACTCCAGCGCCCGAGGCCGGTACTGCCGCACTGGTACCTCGCCGAGATCGGTGTCTCCCCCGAGGCGCGAGGCCTCGGGGTGGGCTCTCTTCTCCTCGCGCACCGACTCGGGCTCGTCGATGCGGCCAGAGAGGGCGCGTACCTCGAGTCATCGACGGAGAGGAACCGTGCTCTCTACCGCCGGTTCGGCTTTGTCGAGTTCGGCACCATTCGAGGGCTCCCCACGGGTCGGCCGATGGCAATGTGGCGACCGGCCGTCGCCCACGCTCTCTGAGCTAGTTTGTGGCGACGTGGGTGAATTTCTGACAAACGGACACTCATGATCTTTCGCAACTACCGGGTCGGTTCTACTGTCAGAGAATGCTCTCTGCACTCATCGTTCTGGCTGTCCTCGTGATCCTCGCCGCAGCCATCGTCGCGGTTCTCCTCCTCGGCATGCGCCGACGCCGGCAGACGCAGATCGAGCTCGCAGCAGACCCCGGGCGTGGGCGCCGCGCCGGGGATGAATCGGCCAAGACGGAGGAGTCCGCAGATGTCGCGCGCGGTCGCGGAGCGAACACGGGTCTGAACTTCTAGACGGGGTCGGCGCGAGCAAGAGCCCCGCCCGGATGCCTACGTGAACCGCCTTACGGTTCACCCTCTAGATGGACGCGCGGCGCTGCCCCCATGCATCACGGTCTGGTGTGACCAAGCGACCTGACGCCACCTCGCTCCGCTGGTACGCGCCGTCGGACGGCGACGCTAAAGATGGACCCACCTTGCTCTGGCTGCACGGCGGCGGATTCTTTCGAGGAGGCCCCGCGCAACCGGAGGCCCACGACGTCGCGGACTCGCTCGCGAGACACGGGCTGACTGTCGCCACCACGGGGTACCGCCTCTCGCCGCCTCCCGGGATGACGTGGGCGAGTTCGGGTGCTGGGCGGGCACGCGGCCGATTCCCCGACGCTCTCAACGATGTCGTCACCGCCTACCGCGCAGTGGCTTCTGCGTCGCCGTCGGGGGTGATCCTCGGTGGAGCTAGTGCGGGCGCCTGCCTCGCGGCGGCTGCAACCCTCCAGGCCCTCGATGAGGGGTTTCGTCCGGCAGGCGCCGTCTTCGCCTACGGTTTCTTCCACGCCACCCATCAGCGCCCACAAGATGACCGGGCGCGATCTCAGGGGCACCGCCGGATCACACATGCGCCGTGGGCGTTGGACCTCATGAACCGCAACTACGCCGGCTCGAGGGATGCGCTGGCGAACCGACTGGCTTTCGCGGGTGGCCATGACCTGACCGGCTTTCCGCCAACCCTTGCGATCAACGCGGAACACGACAACATGCGCGCATCAGGCGACCTCTTTGCTCGCGAACTCAGCAGCACCGGAGTCGACGTCGAGCACCACGTACTTCCGGGCACGCACCACGCGTTTCTCAATCGACCGCACCTCGACGCCTTCGCGTCCGCGATTGCTCTGATCGCCGCCTGGAGCCCTCCTACCCAGCAACGTCAGTGACCGGCGTTTCGGCACGGACGACCAGCCGTGGAATGAGCACTTAGCCACGCCGCTGCGTTCGCCCAGTCAAGGGCCACAGGTCAGGCACACGAAACAGACGCACGTCGAGCGTCAGAGTGAACACCCGCTGGTAGCGTCAAAATATGGGGATCTTTTCGAGGAAAAGCAAGAAGGACGACGTAACACTGAACGACGCGGGGGCGGCGGACAGCACGCAGCCGAGCGTGACTTCCGGGGGAAGCACCTTGGTCGTCAACCGCTTGGTGCAAGACGCGCTCCAACCATGGAGTTCCAGCCAAAATGCACAGACCATGTACGCCGTGTTGCGTCAGTGCGCCACTGGCGATCTACTCCTCGACGCCTCGGGGTCGGAGATCGCCGATAAGGCAGCCCCGTTCGCGAAAGGCGACACCCTCGCCATCGGAACGCAGGTCGACAACGCGGGCAAGCGGCTCCTCGTGGCGTTCACGGATAACGACCGCTTGGCGGTGTACCGGCAGAACGGAGGAGCAACCACCCCTCCGCTCTCGCTCGGTCAGCCCGCATCGGCCACACTCCAGATGGCTGCGACCACGTACGACGGGATCGCAATCGATCCAGGCTCGCCCGATACGGTCTTCATCGCATATGCCGACGAGATCCGCCGCGGACTCACCGATGAGGCCGGCGTCAACGAGATCTTGAAGACAGCCATTGTGGCGGGTAGCCCGGTCGAAGAGATCATCGACCGCGCTGAAGCCGCCCCGGTGGTCTTCGTCGGTCTCTCCGCACGCAGAGATGACAAGGGAGAGGTCGAGAGCATCATGGTCCCGGCCCTGAAGGGGCCTGACGGCAGCATGTACCACCCAGCGTTCACATCCCCCGCGGAGGTCTGGGCTTGGGCGCCCGACCTCGACGCTCAACCGACCGGTTTTGCAAACATCGCCCGGTCTGCGCGGGAGGACGGTCAGGCCGGTATCGTCTTCAATCCCGCGGGCAAACCTGCCGTGGTGCCGATCGCAGCGATTGCCGATCGATACTGACGGCGGTCATCTATCAACCCGGCGCACGACGCGAACCGGCGCGGCGGGACGGGACGATAGGGGTATGACATCTCGATCGCGGCTGGTGGTGGTGGCGGCAGGGATCCTCGTCGTGATTGTCGGGGTTTTCGCGAAGCTGATCGTGCCGGGGTTGCCCGGGGATCTGCTCGGGTCGGCCTGTTACACCGCCCTCCTCTTCGTGTTGGCGGCACTGCTGCTGCCGCGATCACCCGGCGTCGGCCTCGCAGTTTTCGCGTTCGTCGTATCGGCAGTCGTCGAGGTGCTGCAGCTCACCGGCCTGCCCGACGCCGTAGCGCGAGTGGCGCCCCTGTCTCGGTGGGTGCTCGGCGGCACGTTCGTCGCGACCGACCTGCTGGGCTACGCGGTGGGTGCCCTCGTGGCATTGACGATCGACACCGCCTGGCAGCGATCACGGCGGCCCGGCACGAGGAGGCCGACATGACAAAGCGGCTCACCCCCAGCAAGTGACCCGCTCGTCTGGCTCGCATACCTGATCCGACTACGCGAGACACTCTCACGTTAGCAGTATCCGTGTCAGCAGGACGGTCCTCCTGCCGAAATTGCACACAGTGCAAACAGGCCGACACGCGACATGCCCCCGGCCGAAGCCGGGGGCATGCGGGTGTCGAGAGGAACGCCAAGCCACCCGCAACTCGGATCAGGAGAAGAACGGGAACTTGTCGTCATCGACACGGGCGACCGGTAACCAGCCGGCTCGCTCGTATACAGTAGCGAATCCCTCCGGCAAGAGGGAGCCCGTTGCGCAACACGTATAGCCAGACCGGCGAACTCGCTCGACGTCGAGAGCGACCACCCGGTCTCACCTGCGATAGTGGAGAGCGTGACCATCCTGATCGTGTCCGTGCTCGGGGCAGCCCTCGTACTGCTGCTCGTCGTGCAGGGAGTCTCCCGCCACCGCCGTCTCGTTCGGCGCGAAGAAGCGGGCCAGACCACCCTGCCGCGCAGCACCTGGATCGTCTTCGGCCTCGCTGCCGCCTTCTTCCTGTTCGCCGTGTTCGTGCTGCCCCTCGTGCTCAAGAAGTGAGTGCGTCGCCCGAGAGTCCAGTGCCTCCGGGGGGCCCAGCGTCTCCGGGGGGCTCAGCGTCCCGGTGGCGCGACCTCACCGTCGCGGTCGAGCTGCCCGCAGCCGCATTCGGGGCCGCCGTCGACGTCGACGACCTGCTGAGTGAACCCGACCTGCACTTCGCCACCGGCGCCCCCACCAGCCGACTCGTGCTGATGCCGAGACTCGGCACGTTCTCGCGCCTGGTGCTCGAATGGGAGACCCTGCCTGAGATCGGCATCTTCTCGGCGACGTCGTGGCCAGCCGATACGTTCACCACCGCCGAGATCGCACGCCTCGAGACGTGGATGCGCGACGTCGCCTCGGTCTGCCACGCTCACCGCGATCGGGTTCGCGCGACGGCCGAGCGAGCCGTCCGCGATGCGTCGAGCGGCCTCGACCGGAGCGAACCGAGCACGGTCGGAGCCGGCGACGCGACTGGGCACGTGGTGTCGGCGCACGTCGGCACCAGGGCAGCGGGCCCGACGCCAAGCGCGCGGTACCCGATCGTCGACGTGACGGGCCCGGTCGGTGCGCCGTCGGATCCTTCGGTTCGTGAACTCCGGTTCGTCGACCGGGCAACCGGCACCGAGCTGGGGCGCCGCCTCACCGCCCACGACGACGCCGAGTCGGCATTCGAGCCGCTGGCCGACGGCGTCACGAGAGACGACCTCGCTGACTGGTACGACGAGCACATCGTGCGTGAGGTGCTGTTCGACGACGTGTGGCAGGTGTGCGTGCACCTGCTGGCCGGGCTCGAGGCGCCGGCCGACGTGGTCTACTTCAGCTGACGCTCGCGCCGAGACTGCAGAAACTGCCGCCTACCGACCACGCAGAGGGCGATTTGTGCACTCTCGGCGCGGGCGGGGGCGGCAGCGTCAGGTCTAGCTAGGCCTCTTCGACGGCGAAGCGATCGACCTTCTTGTGGAATCTCATGCCCGCGAGACCACCGAGCAGGGCACCGCCGATCGACAGGACGACGATCAGCCCTTCGGCGATGAGGGCCTCGACCGAGGTGAAGGTCTGCAGGGTGACGGGATCCATCTGGTCTTGCAGCGTCGAGACCGTGGTGCTCTGGCTGGCGACGACGATCAGCACGACCGCGGCGATGACCGTCATGAAGACGCCCCACAGCCAGACGGCGAGACCCTGCTTGACCCCGGAGAACCGTGCCATCCGCCCGGCCACGAACCCGCCGACGAAGTACGACAGGAACAGCACGACCAGCACGATCACCAGCGCGGTGATCTGCAGCGTCTGCGCGCTGAGCTCGGAGCCGAACGACTTGACCGTCGCCTGCTCCCCCGTCAGCAGAGAGGGCTGCGCGAAGCCCGAGACGCCGGCGATGCCACCGACGATGACATAGAGCAGACCGGCTAGGCCCACGGCGGCGAGCCAGCCGAAGAAGCCGGCGCCGAAGTTAATGCCACCGAATTCCTGCTTCTGCTGGAACGCCAACTCGTCGCGGAACTGCCGACGCTGCGCGATCTCCTCGGGCGTGAATCCGTTGTCGCCGGCGATGCCGTCGGTGAATCCGAGGCTCTCGGCGGGCGAGGTGCCGAGGTTCGAGATGGGCGTCGTGCTCGTCTGCGCGGGCATGGCCTGCGTGGGAGGCGCGTACGGAGTCGGCGTGATGACCGATGTCGGCGCCGCGTACTCGCTCGGCGAGGCCGGGGCCGGGGGCGGGGTCCACGCGGCGGTCGAGCTGGTCGCTGCGGCACCCGCGCCGGCACCGGCGGCGGTCAGGCGCGTGTCGCCGAGGTCGTCCGACTCGGGGGCCGGAGCGGAGCCCGGTGCAACCGGGGCAGAAGGCGAAGGATCCGACGGCTCGTCCGAGCGAGCGGCCTCCGCTGCACGCAGAGCACTGTCGTCGTGAAGGACTCCCGTCGCGGGGGCACCCGTCGACACCTGGCTGGTCGGCTCGCTCAGCGGCGGTACCGGGCGGTCTTCGGGTGCGACGGCGGGCTCGGCTGGCTCGGACTGCGCAGCGACTGCGGAGTGCTCGGCGGCGGGTTCGGCACCAGCGGGCTCCGCGGGCGTGGCGGCGGCGGAGTCAGCGGCGGCTGCCGGATCCTGCGCTGTTTCCGGAGCTGCTGTCTCGTGCACCTCAGGCTCGGTCGCGGGCACGCGGTCTTCCGGTGCCACCGCGGGCTCCCGCGGCGCGTCGTGCTCGGTGGTCTGGCCGGTCTCGGTCTGGTGGTTCGGAACGGCTTCGGACTGTGCTGTCACGGGCTCGTCGCCGTCGTGCTCACCCTTCGGGGCGGGCGTGTTCGGATCCGTCATGATTGCTCCTCGTGATCGGTAGTCACGCGGACAGTACCCCGAGTGGAGCTCTCGAAGCGGCTCCCCCGCCGCTCCCGACCGAACCGGCGCGTCCAGGCGAGCCTCTGCCACAGCCCGGTAGCGTGTTATCGACGTATCGACGACGAACATCACGAGGTGCCATGAACGAGACTTCCGCCAGCCCCGCGCCGGCCCGCCAGCGACCCGATGCCGAGATCGCCCGATCGTGGCTGCTCGTTCCGGGCACCAAGCCGGAGCGCTTCGACTCGGCAGCGAAGTCGCGAGCCGATCAGATCGTGCTCGACATCGAAGACGCCGTCGACCCGAAGCGCAAGCCCGCGGCCCGCGACGACGTGGTCGCCTGGCTCGAAGGCGGCGGCGAGGCGTGGGTGCGCATCAACGACCGCTCCAGTGATTTCTGGTCGGACGACGTCGACGCCCTGGTCGGCCTCCCCGGGCTTCTCGGGGTCATGCTCGCGAAGACCGAGGCCGCCGAGCACGTCACCGAGACCTTTGACCGCCTGCACGGCGTGAAGCGGGTGCTGGCCCTGGTCGAGTCGGCGGTCGGTATCGAGCTCTCTCCGTCGATCGCGAGCGCGCGCGGTGCGTTCCGCCTGGCGTTCGGCTCGGGCGACTACCGCCGCGACACCGGCACCAGTGCGGACGACATGGCGATGGCCTACCCGCGCTCCCGGCTGGTCGTCGCGTCACGCATCGGCGAGCTGCCCGGCCCGATCGACGGCCCCACGGTCGGATCGAGCCACCCCGTGCTCCGCGAGCAGTCGTCGATCGCTGTGGCTCTCGGCCTGACCGGCAAGCTCTGTCTCGACGTCGATCAGCTGCCGGTGATCAACGAGGTCATCAGCCCGACGTCGTCAGACACGGCGTGGGCGCGCGACTTCCTCGCCGACTTCGAGAGCCGGGGCCGAGAGATTCGCGACGGGAGCGACCTGCCGCGTCTCGGCCGGGCACAGAAGATCGATCGTCTCGCTCGCGCGTTCGGCGTGCTCCCGAACTAACCGCGGCCAGACGGGCTGCCGCGTCGACTGCGGCACCCCGGGGCCGTACCGAGACGCACGGCCGAGCGCGTCACAGCCCGACGTGGCACGCTGGGCTCATGCCTGGTCACCCCCGCCGTAGCGTGACGCGCATGACGCTGCCCGAGGCGGAGCGCATCGTCGCCCTCGCGCACGACGGCGCGCTCGATCGCTCCGACGAGAGCGTCGAGCGCATCGTCCGCGAAGCCCACGTGGTCGTCCAGCGCAGCTCGATGTGGGGCTCGGCGCCGGGCAATCCCGCGCGGAAGCGCACGGTCGTCGTGTTCCTCCTGTCCGGGGCGCTCCTGGGCGTCTGGATCGTCGGGTTGCTCGCACCTCTGATCATGGCCGGGGAGTGACTCCATGGCGACCCGCCCTCGGATCCTCAGCTCCCCTCTTGCTCTGGTCGCCGCCCTCGCGGTCGTCGGCCTGATCGCCGGCATCGGCGTCGCGCACGACCGAGCAACGTCGACGAGCCTCGCTCACGGCGAATCGACCCAGCCGCCCTGGCCCGCTCCCCCGGTCAGCGAGCGGCGCGAGCGCGCGGCAGCCGCCGACCTGCCAAACGTCTACGGCGTGAAGCTCCAGCAGCACATCCACACGCACCTGTCGATCACGATCGACGGGGTCGCCGCGACGGTGCCCGGGCAGATCGGACTCGACGAAGACAACCGTTACGCGACGGCCCTGCACACGCACGACACCTCCGGCATCATTCACGTCGAGTCGCCCGACCGGCGCGACTTCACGCTCGGGCAGTTCTTCACCGAGTGGAATGTGCGGCTCGACGCGCGGCACGTCGGCGCCCGGGGCGGCGACATCGGCGAGGTGCTCACGGTCTTCGTCGACGGTCAGCGTCGCGCCGGCAACCCGGCGTCGATCGTGCTGCACAATCTCGACAGCATCGATCTCGTGGTGGCTCCCGCCGGCACGACGGCCCGCCCCACGCCGGCGTTCGACTGGCCCGGCAACTACCGCTAGTCGCGCCCCGAGCCGCAACTCGCCCCGGCCGCGACTCGCCCCGTGCCACGACACCCGATGCCTTATTCTTCGGCGCGCTCGTGCGCCTCGTGCGTCGCCTCGGCGTGCTCCGTCTTACCCTCGGCGATCAGCGCATCGTCGCGCTTGAGCATCCCGAGGGCCTCGAGAATCCGCCCGCGCACCCCTTTCACGAACGTCGCCGGGGATTCGTCGATCGACGGCCGCTGGATTCCGGCGGCCTTGTGGTCGAACACGCGCAGGGTGCCGCCCTCGTCGTATTCGATCGGCTGCTGAGCGTGCTCGACGCAGAGCCGAGCGACCTCCTCGGCGTTGGCGTGCATCACCGAGTGCGCCGCCCCCGGGATCTCCCAGAGCCGCGACGACGGCAGCAGCTCGCCGACCCGCTTGACCCAGTCGCTCGGGGCGACGGCGTCGAACTCGCCGCGAATCACGAGGGTGTCGGCCTTGACGTGAGGCAGGGCTCGTTCGAGCGGGAAGGTCATCATCTTGGGCAGGATCCGCGAGAACCACTTCACCCCGCAGAAGAGGTAGGCAGAGAAAGCCAGCGCTTTCACTCGGCCGGGCTCGTGCAAGGCCGCCTGCACGAACCGGATCGCCTGCGTCAGGAGGCGTCGCTCGTTCGGGTTGATGACGGGGCCGATTAGCACGACGGTCGAGAGATCGGGCCGGCGGGCGACGAGGTCGGTGACGACCTGCGTTCCCATCGAGTGGCCGACGACGACCGGGTCGTCGAGCTGCATCTCGTCGATGACGCGACCGACCAGGTCGGCGTACTGGCGGATGGTGAGGGCGCTGTCGGGGTGCGGCACACCGGCGAAGCCGGGCAGGTCGAGCGCGTGCACGGGGCCGAACTGGTTCAGGTTCGGGGCGAGGCGTTCGAAGTAGTTGCTGGCGACGCCGATTCCCGGCACGAGCACGAAGGGCCTGGTGCCGGAGTCGCCGATCGTCGACACCCGGACGTAGACCTCGTCGCCGCCGTTCAGCGTCGCCTCGACGCGAGACACGGTGACGTCGGTGGAATTGCGGTGAGCCATCGGCCCAGTCTGGCAGGGCGGTGCGGCGAGCCGTCGGATCCTGGCTTTTCTCACCCGTGGTGTTGACTTAACGAACTATCGCGATATATCTTTGAGCTATCGCCGGAACGAACCGGCGCGAGCGGCCCGATCATTCGCCCCGCCCCCCACTTTTTTACTCCTCACGAAAGGAGTACCCCATGGGTACCCACTACGAAAACCACAGCAATCACAACGACAGCCACGACGGCCCCCAGCGCCGCCACCACGACGACCGCCCCACCGGCCGCAGCGATTTCGGGCCCTTCCGCGGCCGTGGTCGCGGCTTCGGCGGCGGCGCGATGGGCATGGGCCCCGGCTTCGGTTTCGGCCCCGGCGGCCCCGGTTTCGGCTTCGGCGGCCCCGGTCGCGGTGGCCGCGGTCGGGCCCGCAAGGGCGACGTGCGTCTCGCGATCCTGTCGCTGCTCGCCGACGCTCCGGCCAACGGCTACGGCCTCATGAAGGCCATCGGCGAGCGCACCGACGGCGCGTGGCGCCCGAGCCCCGGCTCGGTCTACCCGACTCTGCAGCAGCTCGTCGACGAGGGCCTCATCACGGTCTCGGGCGAGGGCCGCCAGTCGGTCTACGAGCTCACCGACGAGGGCCATGTCTATGTCGGCCAGCACGGCGACGAGATCGCCAAGGCCTGGGGCGACGCGACCGAGACCGACGCCCACCACGACGAGTTCATCGGTTCTGCCGTCAAGCTCGCCGGAGTCATCAAGCAGTTCGCCTTCGATGCCACGCCGGAGCAGCGCACCGCCGGCAAGGAGAAGATCGACGAGCTGCGTCGCGCGCTCTACACGATCCTCGCCGACTGAGCCCTGGCGGGCTGAGCTCGTCAACCGCGCCTAAACCCTCGCGGGAAGGCCTGCGAGGTGGTCCTACGACCACCTCGACGGCCGCCCGCGAGGGTTTTCGTCGCTCCAAAGGCTTTTGCACACCCCGCAGGATTTTCCGGACAGCAGCTTGCCCCGCGACTATCGTCACCTCGAGTTGCACCACCCATCGGCGGTGCGCCCACCGCGAGAGGGAGAGACGGATGTCGACTGCGACGAACACCGGAGGGCCGGTGAGGAGCCTCGTTCCGGCCCGGATGGACCGCCTGCCCTGGACACGATTCCACTGGTCGATCATCGTGGGCCTCGGTATCTCATGGGTGCTCGACGGGCTCGAGATCCAGATCGTCGCCTCGAACGGGTTCTCCGACGAGTTCAACATGACGTCCGGGCAGATCGGCGCCCTCGGCACCACCTACCTCCTCGGCCAAGTGGTCGGCGCCATCGTCTTCGGCCGCCGCTCCGACAAGCTCGGCCGCAAGAAGCTCTTCATCCTCACGCTCGTGATCTACCTCGTCGGCTCCGGTCTCGCCGGCCTCTCCCCCGCCGTCTGGTTCCTGTTCGCGATGCGGTTCGTCGCGGGTCTCGGCATCGGCGGCGAGTACGCCGCGATCAACTCGGCCATCGACGAACTGATCCCCGCGAAGTACCGCGGCCGGGTCGACATCGCCATCAACGGCACCTACTGGGGCGGCGCTGCCCTCGGTGCGGCCACCAACTACTTCTTCCTGAACCGCGCGATCTTCGACGTCAATGTCGGTTGGCGGCTGGCGTTCTTCATCGGGCCGGTGCTCGGGATCCTGATCATCTTCCTGCGCCGCAACATCCCGGAAAGCCCGCGGTGGCTGATGACCCACGGCTACGAGAAAGAGGCCGAGGCCACCGTCGACGACATCGAGGCACGGGTGACGCGCGAGGGCGGCCACCTCGAGCCGGTCGACGACAAGCTCGCCATGGAGGTCAAGTCGACCGACAGCATCCCGTTCACGACGATCATGCACGTGCTGTTCAAGGTGTACCCGAAGCGGACCCTCGTGGGTGCCACGATGATGATCACGCAGTCGTTCCTCTATAACGCGATCTTCTTCACGTACGCGCTCGTGCTCACGAACTTCTACGGTCTGAGCGACAGCAACGCTCAGCTGTACTTCTTCCCCTTCGCCATCGGCAACCTGGTTGGGCCGCTCGTGCTCGGGCCGCTGTTCGACACGATCGGCCGCCGCAAGATGATCTTCAGCACCTACTTCGTCTCGGGTGCCGTGCTCGCGGTCTCGGCCGCGCTGTTCAGTGCCGACCTGCTGACCGCCACCACGCAGACGATTTTCTGGTGTGTCGCGTTCTTCTTCGCCTCGGCCGGTGCGTCGAGTGCCTACCTCACCGTGTCGGAGATCTTCCCGCTCGAGATCCGCAGCCAGGCCATCTCATACTTCTTCGCGATCGCGCAGATCTTCGGGGCTATCGCACCCGTCGTCTACGGCGCGCTCGTGGGCGAAGGCACCGACCGCGGCCCGCTGACCATCGGCTACTTCCTCGGCGCGGGCATCATGATCGTCGGAGCCGTTGTCGCCGCGATCTTCGGCGTCGACGCCGAGCGCAGGGGCCTGGAGTCGATCACGCAGCCGCTGAGTGTCGTGAAGCCCTAGGGCCGGAGCGCCTGGCACCACATTTCGGGCATGTCACCGTCGATGGGCGGTGTCATGCCCGATTTGTGGTGTAGGGCCGCCTTGTGGTGTTGGGCGGCCTTGTGGTGTTGGGCGGCTACGCCACGACAGCGGGCTCCACGCCAGACAGGTCGAGCCCGATCTCGACGAGATGCACCCGACCAGCGAGACCGGAAGCCGGCGGCAGCAGCAGCCCGGCCTTGACGGCGCCGAACGTCACGGTCACGAGGGCCGGCAGCACCAGCCGATGGGGCACGCTGCCGTCGTCCGGCCCCACTCCCGAGGGCACGTCGACCGCCACCACCACGGGCGCACCGGCCATCCGCATCAGCACCCGCGGGCGAACGGCCTCGACGACGTCGCGGGCGCGACCACGAAGCGAAGGATCCGGGGCTGCGCCGATCCCAAGGATCCCGTCCACCACCACATCCACGCCGCTCAGCACGGCCGCGAAGGCGTCCGAATCGACCGAGGCGTCGCGCGCGGAAGCCGACGCGCCCGCAGCAACCGCGGCGGCGAGCCCCGCGTCGTGGACGCGCGAGCCGGTGGTGAGAATCCGCACGTCGTGCCCCGCTTCGGCGAGCGCGGCCCCGGCGTAGAGCGCGTCTCCGCCGTTGTCGCCGGATCCTGCGATCACCAGCACCACGCCCGGTGTCGTTCCTCGCGTGGCGAGCACCCGTTCGATCTCGGCCGCAAGGCCGGCGGCGGCGCGCGCCATCAGCGGCTCGCCGCGGTCGAGCAGAGGTTTCTCAGCGGCGCGGATCTGGTCGGACGAGTATCCAAAAGTCATCCCGCCATGCTGGCACCGCGGTCGCTACAGCGCTCCGCCGCACGCCAGAATGGTCTGATGCGTGCGACCACCCGAAACCCGACCGACGGCACCGGAATCGCCTACGAAGTGTCAGGATCCGGCGACCCGCTGCTCCTCGTGCACGGCTCGGGCCTGTCAAAGGGAACCTGGCGCGGCCTCGGCTACCTCCGCGACCTCGAACGTGATTTCACGGTCATCGCCGTCGACCTCCGCGGCCACGGGCGCAGTGGCAAGCCGCACGACGCGGCGTCGTACCAGCCGGAGGCATTTATCGCCGACGTGTTCGCGGTACTCGACGCCACCGGCCTCGGCCCGGTGCACTTCGTCGGCTATTCGATCGGTGCCCGCATCGGCCTCCGGATCGCCGCCGCGAACCCTGAGCGCCTCCGTACCCTCACGACGATCGGCGGATCGTTCGAGGCGATGACCGACAAAATCGCGCTGACCTTCTTTCCGACCTGGCGCGAGGCGCTCGACACCGGGGGCATGGACGCCTTCGTCGACGCGTGGGGCGCCCACCGAGGCCAGGTGATCGACGCTTCGACAGCTCTCGCCTTTCGGCAGAACGACCCCGTGGCGTTGCGCGCGTACTTCGACGGCATCGAGGCCGCCGAGCCGCTCGGCCTCGACGGGGCTGCGGCGATCACCGTGCCGACCCTGCTGCTGGCCGGCACCGACGACCCCGACCGTTTCCGACAATCGCGCGAGGCCGCCAAGCGCATGGCGACCGCCAGCTTCTTCGAGCTGATCGGCCAGGATCACAGTTCGTCACTGCTGCCCGTCGACGAGGTGTGCGACCTGATCCGCACCTACGTCGAACTGCAGGGCGCCGCGTAGCCCGTGCGTGCGTGCGTGCTGCGTGCTGCGTGCGTGCAAATTTGAAGGAGAAATCGCCCGGCGACCCCTGCCGATCGGCATGACTGCGTTCAGCCGAGGGTGTTTCTCCTTCAAATTCGGCGGAGGGGCGCATCTGAGGCAGTCTTGACGGCGTGACTACCGCGCCCGACACCTCCAATCACGGCAACACCTCGCACGACACCCACGCCCTCGATGCCCACGTCGCCGACTTCGCCTCGTTCATCCAGGCCTCGCCGTCGTCGTACCACGCTGCAGCTGAGGCCGCCCGGCGCCTAACCGAGGCCGGCTTCGACAGGCTCGATGAGCGCGACGCCTGGTCGGCAAGCCCTGGCCGCCGCTTCGTCGTGCGCGACGGCGCCGTCATCGCGTGGATCCAGCCGGCCGGCGCAACACCGACCACCCCGTTCCGCATCGTCGGCGCGCACACCGACTCCCCCTCGTTCAAGCTCAAGCCGAACCCCGACACGGGCAGCCACGGCTGGTTGCAGGCGGGCGTCGAGGTCTACGGCGGGCCTCTGTACAACTCCTGGCTCGACCGCGATCTCGAGTTCGCGGGTCGTCTCGTCACCCGTGACGGCTCGGTACACCTCGTGCGTTCCGGTCCGGTGCTCAGGATCCCCCAACTCGCGATCCACCTTGACCGCGGAGTGAACGACGCACTGACCCTCGACCCCCAGCGGCACCTGCACCCGATCGTCGGCGTGGCCGGTGGCACGGGACGAGGATCCGACATCCTCGCCGAACTCGCAGCTCTCGCCGGCATCTCGGCCTCCGACGTTCGCGGGCACGACGTGCTCGTCGCCGACACCGCGGCTCCCGCCCGCCTCGGATTCGGCGGCGAGCTCCTCGCCGCGGGCCGCATGGACAACCTGACCAGCGTCCACGCCGGGCTCACCGCGCTGCTGCGCGACGCCGACGCCCTCGCCGACTCCGATTCGATCGCCGTCTTCGCGGCGTTCGACCACGAGGAGGTCGGCTCGGAGAGCACCTCGGGTGCCAGCGGGCCGTTCCTCGCGAACGTGGTGGCTCGGGTATCGGCGGGACTCGGCGCCGATGAGGCCGACCGGATTCGCGCTCTCGCCGGATCCTGGTGTCTCTCGTCGGACGCCGGCCATGCCGTGCACCCGAACTATCCGGAGCGCCACGACGCCGGCAACCGACCCGTGGCGAACGGCGGCCCGCTGCTCAAGATCAACGCCAAGCAGCGGTATGCCACCGACGGCCCGGGCAGCGCCGAGTTCGCCGCCGCGTGCGAGCGCGCCGGGGTGCCGTTCCAGCCGTTCGTGTCGAACAACGCCGTTCCCTGCGGCTCGACGATCGGACCGCTGACCGCGACGCGCCTCGGCATCCGCACCATCGACGTCGGTGTGCCCCTGCTGTCGATGCACTCAGCCCGCGAACTCGCGGGGGTCGAGGATCTCGTGTCGCTGGCTGCTGCGGCCGGCGCGTTCTTCCGCGGCCGCGACTGACGAAGCGAGGTCTTCTAGCCGTCCGCAACCGCGCGCGTCAACCCCGCCCGTACCCCCTTGATGTAGACCGAACCGTCTGCCATATTCATTGGCATGGAGCTCTACAGGAGCCAGCGGGGGTCCGATCGGAGTGCGCGACCGGCGGTGCTGGCATGACCAGTAGCTACTCGAGTGATCCGCGCGTGCCGCCGGTGCACGTCGAGCATCTCGGCAAGCGCCGCAGGCCTTCTCCGCAGGCGGCAGAAGAGGTCCCGCCCGTGAGGCCGTCGGCGGATCAGGGCCCGTCGTACGAGGATTTCCTCGAGCTCGAGTCCGAGCCCGGCACCGACGAGATCCCCACCCAGGCCAGCTAGCTCGCACTTCCTCCCCCTTGGCGCCGCGCCCGCGAGCCGCCGCGCCGCGTCGCAACGCCGCTGACGCACCCCCGTCTGGCCATTTGAGGGCTGGCAGCCGGGGGTTCTTTGGCCGCCCGGGGGTGCCTCACGCTTCGGGCGCACAGTGCCACAGGCCGTGGTACCGCAGGACGATGTGGCCGCGACCGATCGCCAATAGCGTCAGAGCCATGGAGCAAACAGCATGATTCACGCACAGAATCTCACCAAGCGCTACGGCGACCGGGTCGCACTCGACCACGTGTCGTTCGACGTGAAGCCCGGTATGGTCACCGGGTTCCTCGGGCCGAACGGCGCCGGCAAGTCGACCACGATGCGCCTGATCGTCGGCCTCGACCGCGCCTCCGAAGGAGACGTGACCGTCAACGGCAAGCACTACTCGGAGCACCGCGCCCCTCTTCGCGAGGTCGGCGTCCTGCTCGACGCGAAGGCCGTCCACCGCGGGCGCAGCGCCTTCGACCACCTTCTCGCAATGGGTGCCACCCACGGCATCGGCAAGAAGCGCGTCGACGAGGTCATCGCGCTGACCGGCCTCGAGTCGGTCGCCAAGAAGCGTGTCGGCGGGTTCTCGCTCGGCATGGGGCAGCGCCTCGGCATCGCGGCAGCCCTGCTCGGCGATCCGGCGACGCTGATCCTCGACGAACCGGTCAACGGTCTCGACCCCGAGGGCGTCGTCTGGGTGCGTAACCTCGCCAAGCACCTCGCTCGCGAGGGTCGCACGGTGTTCCTGTCGTCGCACCTCATGAGCGAGATGGCTCAGACCGCCGACCACATCATCGTGCTCGGTCGCGGCCGCGTCATCGCCGACGAGTCGGTCGACAAGGTGCTCGCCCGTGCCAAGGGCGACGGCGTCCGCGTCCGCACGCCCCAGGTCGCCGAACTCACTCCCCTCCTCAACACGGCAGGGGTCACCGTGACGGGAACCGCCGCAGACCTCCTCGAGGTGCACGGCCTCCCGTCGTCGCGCATCGGCGAGATCGCCGCCTCGCAGGGCCTCGTGCTGCACGAACTCACGCCGCTCGCCGGCTCCCTCGAAGACGCCTACATGGCGCTCACCGCCGACGAGGTGGAGTACCGCGACACCGCGGCCGCCCCCTCGACCGCCACCAAGAACCCGGAGGTCGTGCGATGAGCACCGCTACCGCTCCTGCACCCAGCCGCTCGTCGACGCACTCGACGCTGTCTCGATTGACGTTCGGCGGGATCCTCCGCTCCGAGTGGATCAAGCTCCGCTCGCTGCGCTCCACCTTCTGGTGCTACCTGCTGATCCTGGTGCTGAACATCGGCTTCGCCGCGCTAGTGGCGTCGGTCGGTGTGGGAAGCGGCGGCGGGCCGGGTGACGGCTCGACGACGTCGACGGCGGCAGGATCCGGCATGGCCAACGCCACGGTCGCGGTCACTCTCGGAATCAACTTCACTGTGCTCATCGCTGCCGTGCTCGGCGCGCTCATGATCACCGGCGAATACGGCACCGGCATGATCAAGTCGACTTTCGCCGCCGACCCGCGTCGCCTCGGTGCGCTCTTCGGCAAGGCGATCGTGTTCGGCGTCGTGACCTTCGTCGTCGGCCTCGTGTCGCTCGTCATCGCGACACTCGTCGCCACTCCCCTGCTCGACTCGGAGAGCAACATCTCGATCGATTGGTCTGACGGCAGCTTCTGGCTCGCCCTCGTCGGCGGGGCCGGGTTCTTGGCTCTCGCAGGGCTGATCTCGCTGTTCCTCGGGGCGATCATCCGGGCGAGCGCCGGCGGTATCGCGGCGGGCATCGGACTCCTGTTCGTCATGCCGATCGTGCTCCAGATCTTCACCGGCCTGACGAATGCGAAGTGGGCGGCGAACATCGCGTCGTTCCTGCCGTCGAATGCGGGCGGACTCATGTTCGGCTACAGCGCCGGCGAGGCGAAGGTCGTCGACGGGATCGTCACCCTCGATCAGTTCTTCGGGTTCGTGGTGATGGTCGGCTGGGTGATTCTCACGGGCATCCTCGCCGTGATCCTGGTGAAGCGCCGCGACGCCTAACCGCTGACGCCTCCGGGCTGAGTATCGAGATCGCACTTGTGGTCGGGGACACCCGACGACAAGTGCGATCTCGGCGCTAAGGCACGCGGTGGGCGCGACAGGTGTCGGTCGTAGGCTGGACGTATGAGCCTCTACGACATCCCCGTCGACACCGCGACCGGCGACACCACGACGCTCGGCGCCTACGACGACAAACTGCTGCTGGTCGTCAACGTCGCCAGCCGCTGCGGGCTGACCCCGCAATACGGAGACCTCCAGCAGCTCCAGGAGAAGTATCGCGAGCGCGGCCTGCAGGTGGTCGGGTTTCCGAGCAACCAGTTCAATGGCCAGGAGCCCGGCACGAACGCCGAGATCCAGGAGTTCTGCGTCGCGACGTACGGCGTCGATTTTCCGGTCTTCGCGAAGGTCGACGTCAACGGCGCCGATCAGCACCCGGTCTACGGCGAGCTGACGCAGGTCGCAGACGCGACGGGCGAGGCCGGCGACGTGGCCTGGAACTTCGAGAAGTACCTCGTCGCCCCCGGCGGCCGTGTCGTCGCCCGTGTTCGCCCGCAAGAGAGCCCCGCGGCCGACGAGTTCGTTGCTCTGGTCGAGGCGAACCTCCCCGCCTGACTCCAGCGAAGCGAAGCCGCGACGAGGGCGCAGGATCCGCTACACCGACCCCGACCCGGCCGATGCAGAGGGCTGCGCCTCGAGCGCCGACACCGCTGCCACCGCCGACACCCGCAGGAAGTCGAGCTTGTCGGCCGCGGACGACCCCACCGCGGCCGTGTACGCCACGATCCGGAGGTCTGACCCGGCGGCGCTGAACACGTCGCAGTCGAGCTCGATGTCGCCGACGAGCGGGTGCAGGATCGTCTTGCGCTCCGACTGGTGCTCGGAGACGGCGGCGGTCGCCCACATCGCGGCGAAGCGGGGGCTCGAGGCGAGCAGGTCGTCGACCAGTCGTCGCACCGACTGGTCGTTCGGGTACCGCCCGTGCACCCCGCGCAGGTCGGCCACCAGCGAGCGTTGCAGATGCTCGGGGTCGCCGCTCGCCGACCGCACGGGATGTCCCTCCGGCCCGGCCAGGAGAGTGCCGCCGAACGACGCGCGCAGCAGGTTGCGCTCGCCCGCCGCCAGGGTGGAGGGGTTACCGAGCAGGGCCGCCCAGAGCGGACTCCAGGTGAGTAGCTCCCACGACGCGGTGAAGACCGCCACGGGGGTGGCTCCGAGGCGGGCGACGAGGCGCTGCACCCCGGGCGGGATGTGTCGCGGCAACTCGCCCCGCGACGGCGGCAGCAGACCGGCGACGACGAAGAGGTGATCGCGCTCCTCGCTGGTCAGCTGCAGGACACGGGCGATCGATGCGACGACCTGATCGGACGGATTGCGAGACCGCCCCTGCTCCAGCCGCACGACGTAGTCGACGCTCAGCCCGGCGAGGGCCGCGAGCTCCTCGCGGCGCAGACCGGCGGCCCGGCGGTTGGGGCCCGCCGGCAGCCCGACGTCGGCCGGTGAGAGTCGATCGCGCCACGACTTGAGCAGGCCGGCGAGATCGCCGTGAGGATCCGACATGGTCACCATTGTCTCCCCGCCCGGCTCCGACAGGGTGGTACCGCCGGTCCGTCCCCTGACCGGAGCCTGGGCGACGCTCGGTGCGGGGCGCAGACTCGAACCATGACAACGACACTCATCTCAGGAGCCAACAAGGGTCTCGGCTACGAGACCGCCCGCCGCCTCATCGAGGCCGGCCACACCGTCTGGATCGGCGCCCGCGACACCGCCCGCGGACAGGCCGCCGCCGATGCTCTCGGCGCGCACTTCGTGCAGCTTGACGTCACCTCCGACGCCTCGGTCGATGCGGCCGTCGAGACGGTGAAGGCCGTCGGCGGTCTCGACGTACTCATCAACAACGCCGGCATCACCGGCCCGCAGAAAGACGCTGCCGACATCGCCGGCGACGACGCCGCTCTCGTCTTCGGAACGAACGTCGTCGGGATCGTGCGGCTGACGCACGCTTTCCTCCCGCTGCTGACGGCCTCCGCGGCGCCGACCATCGTGAACGTGACCAGCGGTCTCGGATCCTTCGCGTCGGTGCACGACCCCGACCGCATCGAATCGACCGTCGTCGCGCCGCTCTACACGGCCTCGAAGTCGGCCGTCACGATGCTGACGGTGCAGTACGCCAAGGCGCTGCCCGGAATCGCGGTGAACGCAGCCGACCCCGGCTATACGGCGACCGATCTCAACGGCAACTCGGGGCACCAGACCGTCACCGAGGGCACCGACGCCATCGTCGAGCTCGCCACCCGGGGTGCCGGCGCGCCGAGCGGCACGTTCATCGACCGCGACGGAGTGGCCGCCTTCTAGGGGTTGCGGGCTGTCGGAAGCACAACAGGTGCCGCCGACAGCCCGGAGTTGCGTGTTCACCTTCGTAGGCCACAATGTGCTCGTGACCAAGAAGATCGACACAGCCCTGAAAGATCTGACCAAGGCCCTCGAGAAGCACGCGCAGATCGTCGGCCTCAAGCCCGTCCCGCGCAAGAAGGCCGGCCGAGCCGCCGCCGAACTGCGCAGCGCGGCAGCAACCTACGCGAACATCGTCGAGGCGAAGACCGGCCAGACGAACCCGTTCATCGACTTCCTCGACCCGGCGACGATCGACTCGCTGTCGAAAGAGCGCGAGCTCATCGTCGCCCACAAGGCCGCCGAAGACGATGCGCAGAAGAAGTCGGAGAAGAAGTCCGACACCGTTGAGGCGAAAGCCGCCGACGGCGAGTAGCGCCTAGTCGGCGTCGGCTGGGGCGCGGCTGCGTCGCTACAGCGTCCAGTCGACCAGCGCGACGAAGCGGCTGCCGATGTCGTCGACCTCGGTGCGCGAATACCCCTCGGCCGGCTCCGGAACCTCGTCGGCCCCGTGGAAGTCGCACGAGAGGTACGTCCACTCCGGCCACCACTTCTTGGGGCGCACGTCTTCGGAGAAGCCGCAGACGACGCACTCGAGGTGGGCCCAGACGGGCTTCTTACCCGTGCGGTTGGCGCGGGACTGCACGAGCCACGCCGGCGGATCCTGCTCGATGGCTGCGAGCTCGGTCTCGCTGAGGCGAGCCGGGATGCCGTGGCGCGTCGCCATCTCGAGGGGGATGTCGAGGCGGAGGGCGGCGTCGCGGCGTGTGGGCATCCGACCACTCTAGGCGGGTGAGTGTCTGCGATCTGCTGTTGCGGCAGGTGGCACGGCGCGACCCTGCTGCCGAATTTGAAGGAGAAACCTGCCGGCGAGGGCCGCCGATCCGCATGTTCTCGTCAGCAGGCCGCGGTTTCTCCTTCAAATTCGGACGAGACCGCCCGGGCCCAGCCTCAGAGCCAGCGCCGCGACCGGAACACCCAGAAGAGGCCGAACCCGGCGGCGACCATCAGCAGCAGCGCGAACGGGTAGCCGAAGCGCCAGCTCAGCTCAGGCATGTGCGTGAAGTTCATGCCGTAGATCGAGGCGATCAGCGTCGGCGTGAACAGGATGGCCGCCCACGACGAGATCTTCTTGACCTCCTCGTTCTGCTGGATGCTCTGATCGGTCTGCCGACGCGTGACGATGGTCGCGTGCACGGTCAGCGCGTTGTCGAGGATCGCCCGGAACGACGAGACCCGCTCGACGATGAGCAGCGTGTGGTCTTGCACGTCGCGGAGCGAGCGCTGCAGCTCGACGTCGACGCCGTACTTCTCGCTGCCGCGCTGCAGCCCGTCGAGCATCTTCACGAGCGGAACGACGGCGCGCTGAAAGTTGATGACCTCGCGCGACAGGTTGTAGATGCGCTCCGAGAGGCCGGTGCTCTCTTCGTTGAAGAGGTCGTTCTCGATCTCGTCTATGTCGTTCTCGAGGCCTGCGATGACGGGCTCGTACTCGTCGACCACCTGGTCGAGGATCGCGTAGAGCACCGCTTCGGGGCCGAGGGCCAGCAGATCGGGCGACGCCTCCATGCGGTGGCGCACCTTCATCAGGTCGGGCGACTCGGCGTGACGGATCGTGACCACGAACTCCGGGCCGAGGAAGATGTGCAGCTCGCCGAACTCGACGGTCTCTTCGCTGTCGATGTAGCGGGCGGGGCGGAGCACGGCGAAGAGGATGTCGTCGTACCGCTCGAGCTTCGCGCGCTGATGGCCGAGCAGGGCATCCTCGACGGCCAGCGGGTGCAGGTCGAACTCGGCCGCAACCGAGCGGATCTCCTGCGGACTCGGCCGATAGAGACCAATCCAGCCCATGCCGCCGCCCTCGTGCATAAGCCGGTAGGTCTCTTCGAGGCTCGCGGGGGTGTGGGTACGTTTCCCGGCGACGTACACGCCGTTGTCGATCAGTGGCATGCCGACCAGGATGCCCCCTGCGGGTGAACGGCGCGTGGGTGGCGCGCCGCGGGTGGGCGGCTGCGGCGACTGGGTAGCGTCGAGCCATGGCGGACGTGTACGTGATCGACCTCGACGCCGCGAGCGCGCCACCGGAGGGTGCGCCGACCCCGCTCGACGCGGCAGAACGAGAACGAGCGGGGCGATTCCGCGACGAGCGCGACCGACGGCGGTACATCGCGGCGCACATCGCTCTGCGAGAGCTTCTCGGCGAGGCGAGAGGGTGCAACCCGGCGAGCGTTCGGATCCTGCGCGCGCCCTGCGTCGTCTGCCTCGAGCAGGACCACGGCAAACCGTTCGTCGACGGCGGCCCCTACTTCAACCTGTCGCGATCGGGTCGGTGGGCGCTGATCGCTATCGCCGACGAGCCGGTCGGCGTCGATGTCGAAGAACCGCAGGATCCGGGGCGCCTCGACGCGATCCGAGCCGACGTCCTTGCGCCGGGTGAGACGACGAGCGGCACCCCCGACGATCTGCTGCGCGTCTGGGTGCGGAAGGAGGCGCAGCTCAAGGCGTCCGGAGACGGTCTCACACAGTCGATGGCGTCGTTCTCGGTCGACCCCCGTGTGGTCGACCTCGTGTTGCCGCACGGGTTGGTGGGCGCGGTCTGGTTCACGAGCGAGACACCCGCGACCACTAGGGTGCGACACCGATGAACACCTTCGAAGGCGGCCCGGGTCTTCTGCTGGGCACCGCGCGCACCCCACCGACCCGCACCCTGATCGCCGTGCTGCGGCAGACCGTCGCCGCTTTTCCCGAGGCGTCGGCGCTCGAAGACGACCGCGGCGCTCTGAGCTACCGCGAGCTCGCGGCCCAGGTGCGGGCCGCGGCCGGCGTGCTGACGGCGGCCGGAGTCGTGCGAGGCGACCGGGTCGGCGTGCGCATGCCGTCGGGCGACCGCTTTCTGTACATCGCGATCCTCGCGGTGCTGACGGCCGGTGCCGCCTACGTGCCGGTCGACGCCGACGACCCCGAGGAACGCGCGACTCTCGTCTTCGGCGAGGCCGGCGTGGTCGGAGTGATCGGCGCCGGGGGCCGGTTCGAACCGACCGGTCAGGGCACGGAGACACCGGGACGAGCTCGCCCCGCGGCGATCTTCGCGCAGGACGCCCCGCACCGCAGCACGGCCGACGTGACCGATCCGGCGCTGGCCGCGCAGGCACCGACGCCCGACGACGACGCCTGGATCATCTTCACCTCGGGCTCGACCGGAACCCCCAAAGGCGTCGCCGCGAGCCACCGGTCGGCCGCCGCGTTCGCGGACGCCGAGGCCCGCATGTTCCTCGCGGGCGACGGCGTCGACCCGCTCGGACCGGGCGACCGTGTGCTCGCCGGATTGAGCGTCGCCTTCGACGCCTCCTGCGAAGAGATGTGGCTGGCCTGGCGGAGCGGCGCCTGCCTCGTGCCCGCGCCGCGCTCGCTGGTCCGCACCGGCGCCGACCTCGGGCCCTGGCTCGTGCTGCACGGAATCACCGTCGTCTCGACCGTGCCGACGCTCGCCGGGCTCTGGCCCGCCGAGGCGCTCGAGAGCGTGCGGCTGCTGATCTTCGGCGGCGAGGCGTTGCCGCCCGACATCGTGGACCGGGTCGCCGGCGACGGTCGCGAGGTCTGGAACACCTACGGCCCGACCGAGGCCACCGTCGTCACGACCGGCTCGCTCGTGCTGCCGGGTGAGGTCGTGCGCATCGGCCTGCCCCTGGATGGCTGGGATGCCGCGGTCGTCGACACCGACGGCAGGCCCGTCGCGGAGGGCGAGGTCGGCGAGTTGATCATCGGCGGAGTCGGGCTCGCTCGTTACCTCGACCCGGCGAAAGACGCCGAGAAGTACGCCCGGCACGAGGCGCTCGACTGGGAGCGCGCCTACCGCTCCGGCGACCTCGTCCGCTTCGAGCGAGCGGGTCTGGTGTTCCAGGGCCGCGCCGACGATCAGGTCAAGGTCGGCGGTCGCCGCATCGAGCTCGGCGAGATCGAAGCCGCACTCCTTGCCCTTTCGGGTGTGGGCGGAGCGGCCGCGGCCGTGCGCACCACCGACGCCGGTAATCGGATCCTCGTCGGGTATCTCGCGGTTCAGGATCCCACGGGGTTCGACCGCACGGCAGCTCTCGACCGCCTGCGCGACGAGCTGCCCGCGGCCCTCGTGCCGTTGCTCGCCCTGGTCGAGGGTGACCTCCCGACCAAGACGTCGGGCAAGATCGACCGCGACGCGCTGCCGTGGCCGCTGCCGGCGACGGGCACGACGGCCACGGGCGCGGCCGGAGCCGCCGACGGGTCGAGCGCGGGGTTGACGCCCGACGAGCAGCTGCTGGCCGCCGACTGGCAGGCCGTGCTGGGGCTCGCCGTGACCGACCGTGACGGGAACTTCTTCGACCTCGGGGGCGGATCCTTGGCTGCCGCGCAGCTCGTCGCCCGCATTCGCGAGCGCGATCCGGAGTTCACCGTCGCCGAGATCTACGCGCTGCCTCGGTTCGGTGCGATGGCCGACGAGCTCGCTCAGCGCGGCGGGAGCGCGGCCGCGAACGACGACTACCACCGGCCCGCGCCGACGCCCCTGCGCATGCAGTGGGTGCAGACGGTGCTCGGCCTTCCGCTGCACATTCTGAGCGGCATCCGCTGGCTCACGTATGCGCTGACCGCATCGACCGTGCTGCGCTCGGCCGATCCCGCCGGATTCGCCTGGCTTCCGAGCGTGAGCTGGATCGTCGTCGCGGTGCTGCTGCTCGTGTTCGTCACCCCGCTCGGCCGCATGGCGATCTCGGTCGTCGCGGCGCGTCTGCTGCTGCGCGGAGTGCAGGCGGGCGATCACCCGCGCGGCGGCGGCGTACACCTGCGGCTACGGCTGGCCGAGCAGGTCGCGCATCAGATCGGCGCCGTCGGCCTCGCCGGAGCGCCATGGATCAGCTACTACGCGAGAGCCCTCGGCGCGAGGATCGCGCCCGACGTCGACCTGCACGCCCTGCCACCCGTCACCGGCCTGTTGCGGGTCGGCCGGGGCGCCTCCATCGAACCCGAGGTCGACCTCTCGGGCTACTGGATCGACGGCGACGTCGTGCGGATCGGCGCCATCAGGATCGGCGCCGGGTCGACCGTCGGAATGCGCTCCACCCTGCTGCCCGGCACGCGCATCGGCAAGAACGCCTCGGTCGCGCCCGGTTCCGCCGTCTTCGGCCGCGTGCCCTCCGGCCAGGAGTGGGCCGGCTCCCCCGCAGCCCGGGTCGGCAAGAACCGGGCCTGGTGGCCCGCCGACCGGCCGTCCGCGCCCAAGCGCTGGTTCGCCGCGTACGGGCTGTCATCACTCGTGCTGTCGCTATTGCCGGTGGCGTCGCTCGCGGCCGGCGGGGCTGTGCTGGCAGTCGGTGTCGCCGGATCCTCGTCTCTCTCCGATGCCTTCTGGCGCGCTCTCGCCTGGCTCGTGCCAGCCACGCTGCTCGCCGGCTTCACGGCCGCGGTGCTCGTCGTCGGGCTCGTGCGGCTGCTCGGTCTCGGCATCTCGGAGGGGTCGTTCCCGGTGCGCTCGCGCGTCGGCTGGCAGGTCTGGAGCACCGAGCGGCTGCTCGACCTCGCCCGCACGTTCCTCTTCCCGCTCTATTCGAGCCTGTTCACGCCCGTCTGGCTGCGCCTGCTCGGTGCCCGGGTCGGCCGCGACGTCGAAGCCTCGACCGTGCTGCTGCTGCCCGCGATGACGACGATCCGCGACGGGGCCTTCTTGGCCGACGACACCCTCGTCGCCTCGTACGAACTCGGCGGCGGCTACCTGCGGGTCGCCCGCGCCGAGATCGGCGAGCGCGCGTTCCTCGGCAACTCGGGCATGACCGGCCCGGGCCACAAGGTGCCGAAAGACGGCCTGGTCGCCGTGCTCTCGGCGGCGCCCCGCAAGTCGAAGGCCGGGTCGTCGTGGCTCGGCTCGCCCGCTGTCCGCCTCCGCCGCACCGTCGCCGTCGTCGACGAGGCGCGCACGTTCCGGCCGCCCGCTCGCATCCGGGCCGCGCGCGTGCTGTGGGAGCTCGGGCGTGTGGTTCCCGTGATCGTCACCTGCCTCGTCGGCCTGGCCCTCCTCTTCGCGCTGCTCGGCCTGGTCAACGCCCTCGGGGTCGGCTGGACGGTCGCGCTCTCGGGTGCCGTCATGCTCGCGACCGGGGCCGGCGCCGCTCTGATCGCGACCGCGGCGAAATGGGCTCTCGTTGGCCGCATCCACGTCTCGGAGAAGCCGCTCTGGTCGAGTTTCGTGTGGCGGAGCGAGGTGGCCGACGTGTTCGTCGAGCTGTGCGCCGCCCCCTGGTTCGCCCAGCCCGCCGCGGGCACACCCGCTCTCGTCTGGTGGCTGCGATCTCTCGGAGCCTCGATCGGCAAGGGCGTCTGGACCGACAGCTACTGGCTTCCCGAGGCCGACCTCGTGCGCCTCGGCGACGGAAGCACCGTGAATCGCGGCTGCGTTGTGCAGACGCACCTCTTTCATGATCGAATCATGAGCATGGACACCGTCACCCTCGACGCCGGAGCGACCCTCGGGCCGCACAGCGTCGTGCTCCCCGCCGCCCGCATCGGAGCCGACGCCACCGTCGGCCCGGCCTCCCTCGTGATGCGCGGCGAGGGCGTGCCCGTGGGCAGCCGCTGGTCGGGCAACCCGATCGGCCCGTGGCGCGAGGTCCGCTTCGCCGACTACCACGCCGTCACCCAGTGAGCCTTTCGCACACCTACCTTCCTGACAGCGGAAACCCGGGGTATCGCACGATCTCGTACGACCTCGACCTGTCGTACAGGGTCGCTACGAACCGGCTCGAGGCAACAGCCACCATTCGCGCCGTGGCCCTGGCCGACCTGCGTCGCGTCACCTTCGACTTCGTGCGCCTGCGCGCCTCCAAGGTCAAGATCGACGGCTCGCGGGCTCGCCACTCGCAGACCACCGCGAAGCTCGCCGTCATGCCCGCCTCGCCTATTGCCGCGGGGGAAGAGTTCGTGGTCACCGTCGACTACGCCGGAGCCCCCGCGCCCCGCTCGAGCACCTGGGGCACCGTCGGCTGGGAGGAGCTCACCGACGGCGTCATCGTGGCGTCGCAGCCGAGCGGCGCGCCCACCTGGTTCCCCTGCAACGACGACCCCGCCGACAAAGCCAGCTTCAGGATCCGGATCGCCACCGAGCAGTCGTACATCGCCGTCTGCAACGGCGAACTGCAGGGGCGCACGACGCGCTCCGGCAAGACCACGTGGGAGTACCGGCAAGACGAACCCACCTCCACCTACCTCGCGACCGTGCAGATCGGTCGCTACGAGCTCGTGCCGGTCACGTGGGGCGGAGTTCCCGGCGTGCTCGCCGGGCCGCCCGCCCTCCGCTCGCGGATCGGCCACGACTTCGGCCCCGTAGGCGACATGATGACGCTCTTCGCATCGCGCTTCGGGCCGTATCCGTTCCCCTCCTACACGGTCGTGGTCACCGACGACGAACTCGAGATCCCGCTCGAAGCCCAGGGCCTCGCCATCTTCGGCGCGAACCACGCCGACGGCCGCTCCGGCTCCGACCGCCTCATCGCGCACGAGCTCGCCCACCAGTGGTTCGGCAACAGTGTCGGTGTCGCCTCCTGGGGCGAGATCTGGCTCAATGAGGGATTCGCCTGCTACGCCGAGTGGCTCTGGTCGGAGGAGTCGGGGCGCGCGACGGCGGCGTCGCTCGCGGCCTCCACTCACGCGCGCCTGTCGCGCCTGCCCCAGGACATCGTGGTGGGCGACCCCGGCCCCGCGCTCATGTTCGACGACCGCGTCTACAAGCGCGGTGCCCTGACGCTCGCCGCTCTGCGCGGGGTCGTCGGCGACTCTCGTTTCTTCGCGATCCTGCGAGCCTGGACAGACACGCACCGCCACGGCACCGCGACCACGAGCGACTTCGTGGCGCTGGCGTCGGCTACGGCGGGCGAGCCGCTCGCAGGGCTGTTCGACGCGTGGTTGGCGCGGGAGGCGTTGCCGGCGCTGGGGTAGGGGTGTGCGTGTGGGTGCGTGCGGGTGCGGGTGCGGGTGCGGGTGCGTGTGCGGTTTTCAGGCATGCAGGCGCGGGCGTGCGTGGCGGTGCGGCACTGCGTGGGATGCGCGCCCACACTCCTGATGCGCGAACGTCGGGCGCGGATCCTCGTGGCCTGCCCGTTTTCAGGCATGCAGGCGCGGGCCCGCACGCTCACGCGGAAGTACGTGGCGCACGCGCCCACACTCCTGACTCGCGGACGCCGCTCACAGTTCAGGCATGCAGGCGCAGCGCGAGCGCGCTCACGCGGAAGTAGGTGGCGCACGCGCTCACACTCCTGACGCGCGAACGCCGCGCACACCTCAGGCATGCAGGCGCAGGGCGAGCGCGCCGGGGCGAGAGTGTGGAGCACCCGCGACTCAACTCCTGATACGCGAACGCCGGGCGCGGATCCTCGTGGCCTGCCCGGTTTTCAGGCATGCAGGCGAGAAGCCGGCACGCTCACGCAGAAATACGCGGCGCACGCGCCCAGACTCCTGACACGCGGACGCCGCTCATCCTTCAGGCATGCAAGCGCAGGGCGAGCGCGCTCACGCAGAAATACGCGGCGCACGCGCCCAGACTCCTGACACGCGAACGCCGCGCACACATCAGGCATGCAGGCGCGGGGCGAGCGCGCCGGGGCGAGAGTGTATAGCACCCGCGACTGAACTCCTGATGCGCGAACGCCGGGCGCGGATCCTCGTGGCCTGCCCGGTTTTCAGGCATGCAGGCGAGGAGCCCGCACGCTCACGCGGAAGTACGAGGCGCACGCGCCCACACTCCTGACACGCGAACGCCGCGCACACATCAGGCATGCAGGCGAGGAGCCCGCACGCTCACGTGGAAGTACGAGGCGCACGCGCCCAGGCTCCTGTCGCGCGAACGCCGCTCGCACATCAGGCATGCAGGCGCGAGCCCGCACGCTCACGCGGAAGTACGTGGCGCACGCGCCCAGACTCCTGACGCGCGAACGCCGCTCACACATCAGGCATGCAGGCGAAGGGCGAGCGCGCCGGGGCGAGAGTGTGGAGCACCCGCGACTGAACTCCTGATGCGCGAACGCCGGGCGCGGATCCTGAGCCCCTGCTACTGCTGCGGCTGCGGCTGCAAATTCGAAGGAGAAACACGCACGCAGAGACACAGAATCAAGGATCCGGCGGGGTTGCGAACGAGGATCTCCTTCAAATTTGCAAGAGGGAAGAGAGAGCGGAGCTACAGCACCTTCTCGAAGCAGATGCTGAACGGGATCGTCGTGATGTAGGGGTCGTAGGTTGGGATCGGCGTGTACCCGGAGCGCTCGTACAGCCGCACGGCTTCGGGCTGCATGTCGCCGGTCTGCAGGATGATGCGCGACGCCCCACCGGCCCGCGCGGCCGCCTCGAGTTCGGCCATGAGGCGCGCGCCGATGCCGGAGCCGCGGCGTGACGAGTCGACGATGACTCGCTTCATCTCCCAGTCGCCGCGAAGATCACGAAGCGCAGCGTGCCCGACAGGAACACCGTCGGCGTCGCTGATCAGGACGGTGACGAAGACGCCGGCCGGATCGACCGACAGCGCCCGGTGCAGCGCGGCCTCCTGCTCGGGCGTTTTCCCGGCGTCACGGCCGGCGTACCGGATGCTCATCTCGGCGTCCATGTCGGCGCGGAGGCGTTCGGCGCGGGGATCGTTCCACTCGACGTGCTCGACCCGAAGCGACGAGCCAGAGGCGGTGGGGGCGGGGTTCTGTGCGGCAGTACTCACCCGACTATTCTGCCGCGTCCGGTCGAGGCGCTCCTCCCACGCAGACGCCCAACGAACTACCCGACCCGCCGCGGCAGGCCCGGTAGTCCGTTCGGGGTGGGTAGGCCCTAGCGGGCAGAGACCAACTCAGGATCCGCGGCCACCCCGACCTCGACCGACGCCTGCTCCCGACGCACGATGCCCGATGGCAGCAGCCCCGCCAGCAGCGCCGATCCGAGCAGCACGCTCGCTCCGACCAGCACGGCCGGCACCGCCGCCGACACGTAGCCGGTCGGGGTGAGCTCGCCACCCGCCCCGACGAACACCGCGGTGAGCACCGCGATGCCGAGCGCCACGCCGATCTCGCGCAGTGTCGAGTTCGTTCCGGTGGCCTTGGCGTGATCGGCCGGGGCCATGTTGACGAGCACGGCCGTCGAGATCGGCGCGAAGACGAGGCCCATGCCGATTCCGGCGAGCACGAATCCGGGCAAGAGAGTGAGGTAGGCGACGTCGGCGTTCATCGTGAGGCCGATCTCGAAGAGGCCGGCCGAGAGGAACAGCAGCCCCACCACGATTAAGAGCCGCGTGCCGACGCGCGGTGCGATGATCCCGGTCAGCGGGGCGACCACCATCGGCGCCAGGGTCCAGGGCATCGTCGCGATTCCGGCCTCGAGCGGCGACTTGCCCTGCACCACCTGCAAGAACTGGATCAGGATGAAGACCGCGCCGAAGGCTCCGAAGCTGAAGGTCATGGCCACGAGGTTCGCGAAGGTGAAGCTACGGTCGCGGAAGAGGCGGAGCGGAAGCAGCGGAGCCTCGACCCTCGACTCCCACACCACGAAGGCGATGAGCAATGCGGCGCCAGCGATGAGGGCTGCCAGCACCTCGGTGCTCGACCAACCCGCGTCGTTGCCGCGGACGACCCCGTAGACGACCCCGAGGATCCCGGCACCCGCGAGCAGCACACCCACGACGTCGGCTCGAACCCGCTCCCCCAGCGTGTTCGGCAGCGCGTAGAGGGCGAGTGGCACGGCGATGATGCCGATCGGCACGTTCAGCCAGAAGATCGACTCCCAGCTCCAGCTCTCGACCACGGCACCGCCGATCAACGGGCCGAGGGCGACTCCGAGGCCCGAGACGCCGCTCCAGATGCCGATGGCCACCGGCCGCGCCTTGTCAGACACGGAACCGACGAGGAGGGTGAGCGAGAGCGGCATGACGGCGGCGGCTCCGGCCCCTTCGAGGGCGCGCCACGCGATGAGCATTTCGGAGGAGGTGCTGAGAGCGGCGAGCGCCGACGCCACGGTGAAGACGACGATGCCCCCGACGAAGAGGTGCCGTCGACCGAACCGGTCGCCGAGGCTGACGGCCAGGAGCATGAGAGCGGCGAACGAGAGCGTGTAGGCGTTCGTGATCCACTGCAGGCTCTCGACCGAGGATCCGAGCTTTTCGTGAATGGCGGGCAGGGCGCTGGTCACCACGAGGTTGTCGAGGGTCGCCATGAACATCGGCAGGGAGGCGGCGACGAGCGCGAGCCAAAGGGAAATGCGGCGGGTGCCGGGCAGAGTGGTCACGATGTTCTCCTGGGGAGCTACGGGCCGGGAGGTTGTAATCGGATGATTACTAATCGGCTGATGCCTAGACACTAAGTAATCGACTGATAACCTGTCAAGTATGAATTCGACGTCGGCAGCCCCCACGACCGAGACGCGCATGTCTGCCGCGGATCGCCGCGAGCAGATTCTCGACGTCGCAACCGGGCTCTTCGGCGATCGCGGCTTCCATGGCACGACCACCGACCAGGTCGCGCAGGCCGCCGGCATCAGCCAGCCCTACGTCGTGCGCATGTTCGGCACGAAAGAGAAGCTGTTCCTCGAGGTGCTCGACCGCGCCCTCGGGCTGCTGCTGCAGACGTTCCGCCGGATCCTGGAGTCCCCCGCCGGCGACGACGATCGCCCGATGCAGGCACGACTCGGCAGCGGCTACGTCGACCTCCTCGGAACGCGCGGGGTCCACCGCACTCTGCTGCACGCGTTCGTGTCGGGCAACGATCCCGTGATCGGTGCCGCCGCACGACGGGGCTTCGTCGACATCTACCGCTTCCTGCGCGACGAGGCGAAGTTCACCCCGGCGGAGGTCGAGGTGTTCCTCTCGCAGGGAATGCTCTTCAGCGTGCTGCTCGGCATCGAGCTGCCCGCGGCGTTCGGGCAGGATTCGGATGCCGACGAACTCATGCAGGTCGCCTTCGCGGACAAATGCGGGGTCGTGCTCGAAATGGCCGGTCCGGGCACGGCACGGTGAGTCACACCGGATGACGTTCCTGTGAACGCGGCGGGTTCCTGAACGCCACACCCCTCGCGAGAGGCGAGAATGTCGGAATGGAACCCGATTTGAGAATCGTCAGCTACAACCTCCGCGAGCACCTCGCGATCGGTGAGCTGACAGCACTCGTCGAGGCTCACTCGATGGATGTGCTCTGCCTGCAGGAGTGCGACAGCACCGACATCCCCGACGAGATCCTCGGCCTGAAACTTGCCGCGTCGACGAAGACGAACCGCCTGGGGCTTGCCCTCTACTACCGCGAGAGCCGCTTCGAACTGCTCGGCACGAGTCTCTTCGCCCTGATGAAGTCGATGCACGACCGCGTCATGGCGCCGGCCCACGAGCGCCTCCTGGCCGCACGACTGCGCGATCTGCACACCGGTGAAGAGATCGTGGTGGCCGACTTCCACGCCGCGCCGCTCACCGCGTCGAACGGCCTGCGCCGCAAGCAGATCGGCCTGGCTCACGAGAAGCTCAAGGAGCTCGCCGACGGCGTGCCGACGGTGATGGTCGGCGACTTCAACTACCCCTGGTTTCGCAAGGGGCTGCGGAAGCATCTCCAGAAGACCGGGTACGAGCTCTCGATCACCGACGAACCGACCTACGCACGGTCGGGCTTCAGCGGCCACTTCGACTTCGCCACGACGATGGGGATGCAGATCGCCGGCGTGCTCTCTCTGCCCCAGGGCAAGTCGGATCACCGGCCGATCCTGCTGCTTGCGACCGTCGCAGAGAAGGTGTGAGCGCTCACATACCAAGCAGAATTTTTAGCCAGGTATGTTGCAGTGGTTCGGTAATCTGATTACCATCGGAGGACGCCACTGATCCGGCGGTGGCGGGAGCTCTTTTATTCGGGTAAGAGACTCCCGCCTTTCTCTTTGAGCCGGTAAGCCGTCGCGTCTGCACTGCCGGGCGCCCCGAGGTCACGCCGAACGGCGCCGCGTGTACTGTCTGCAACGCCCACGTCCATCACGCCCGACGACGTCGGCTTTGAGGGCATTCGATTGAAGGACGCCATGGCCGACGACAAGATCTCGCGGACTCTGCTGCGCGAGCAGGTCCTCGTCACGATCAGCACCGCCATTCTCGACGGAACCCTGCTACCCGGTGAGCGCCTCCGCGACGACGAGTTGACCGCTTGGCTCGGCACCAGCCGCGCACCCATTCGGGAGGCCCTCGATCAGCTGGCCGACATCGGCCTGGTCGAGATGGCGCCCAACCGGTTCACGAAGGTCGCCGTGATTTCACCGCGCCTTTACGCCGAGAGTGCGGCCGTCTGGTCAGCCATGGTCGCGCGTGGAATGTACTGGGGCATTCTCCGATTTCCCGCAGACCACCTGCCCGAAGTCGAGGCGATCAATGCCGAGCTCGCCCACGCTGTACCGGCCGAGTTCCCGCCCGGCCCGACCCCGGTCGACCGCTTCGTCGCCGCAGTACTGAAGCACTGCGACAACCAGGTGCTCCTCGAGAGCATCCGCGCTCACGATCCCCTGCTCGCACTCGGGGTCAACCGCTTCAAGGATTCGATGGACGCCGCCCCGATCCACGCCTTCTTCGTCGGGCTGATCCGTCGATGCCGCGACCACGACGTCGAGGGCTTCGAGGCAGACATGCGCGTGTTCCTCGACGGGCCGATGACGAGCTTCATGGCCCGGGTCTCCGGGTACGACGACGCCGACGAGTACGAGAAGGACCGCAATGCCGGTACCCTCCGCTGACCCCGCCGCGCCGTCCCCGCGTCGCCTCCTGACCAATGACGTCTTCGAGCGCCTCCGCGACGACATCGTGCGGGGCCGGCTCGAACCCGGCCAGCGCCTGCACGACCAGGAGCTCGCGGCCCGGCTCGGCCTCTCGCGCGCGACCGTCCGAACAGCCCTCTTGCGCCTGAAGCACGTCGGCCTCGTCGAGGCGGTGCCGAACCTCTACACGCGGGTCACGCCCCTCGACCTCCGGCGGTATCTCGACACGCAAGACACCGCGTCGGCCCTCTACCTCTTCGCCGTCCGCTTCGCCACGCCCATCCTCTCGGACGAGAGCATCCGCCGGCTCCAGACCTGGGTCGCGCAACTCGGCAGCTCCCGCACCGACCCCCGGGTCATCGACCGCGAGACGATCTTCACCGGCGCCGTGTTCGAGGGATTCTTCCGGGTGTTCCTCGACACGTTAGACAACGGTCCTCTCGACCGGACGCTGGCGCGACTCCGCCCGCACCTCGAGCGCATGTTCGGGCTGTTCTCCGAGTTCCTCCCGGCCGAGACGATCGACACCGCCTTCCGTCGCGCCGTCGAGGGTGCCGCCGCCCGTGACCCCGAAGCCGCCACCCTGGGGGTGCACCTCTTCCTCGAGGAGGCGCTCGGCGACTTCCACCGGCGGATCCGCGAGCTCCCCGAGTTCGCTGGCGCCTGACGCCTCTCCTTCGAATTTGAAGGAGAAACGCAGGGCAGACCCCCGCCGATCGGCATGAACAGGCTCCCGGCCGCGGGTTTTTCCTTCCAATTTGCAGACAGGGCCCGCGCGAGGCCGATTGTGTACGCGTGTGACGCCCCCCGTGAGCTCCCGAGGCGCTTCGGCTAGCCTGCCAAGACGCGACAAGCCCACCAGCACGCCGACCCACGCCAGAGAGCCGAGTAGCCCATGACCAGCCCGACCTTCGACTTCGAGACCCGGCAGATCCACGCGGGCACCGCACTCGACAGCGACTTCGGCGCTCGGCTCCCCCCGATGTACCAGTCGGCCGGGTTTGTCTTCGACTCGTTCGACGACGGTCGTGGACGCTTCGACGGGTCGGTGCGCGCGGCGGCCTACGCCCGCACCGACAACCCCACCAACGCGGCTGTAGCGAGGCGCCTGGCCGACCTCGAGGGCGGCGCCGGCGCCCTCCTCACCGCAAGCGGCACCGCGGCGATCGCCCTCACGCTCAACGCCCTTGCCGTCTCCGGCGACCACGTGCTCGCGACAGCCAGCCTCTACGAGGGCACCCGCACCCTCTTCTCGAACAGCTTCGCCCGCCAGGGCATCGAGATCGAGTTGATCGACGCCGACGCTTCCGACGAGGTCTGGCAGAACGCGATCCGGCCGACCACCAAAGCGCTGTTCACCGAGACGATCCCCAACCCGAAGAACGACGTCGTCGACCTGGAGCGTCTCGCGCGAATCGCGCACGAGGGCGGCTTCCCGCTCATCGTCGACAACACCGTCGCGACGCCCTACCTCAACCGCCCGATCGAACACGGCGCCGACCTCGTGATCCACTCCACCTCGAAGTGGCTGTCCGGCCACGGGGCCGTGCTCGGCGGCGTCGTCGTCGACTCGGGCACGTTCGACTGGGTGTCGCAGGCGTCGCGCTTTCCGCAGATCGCAAGCCCGAGTGCTCGGGGGGTCGCCTCGTTTGTCGACCGCTTCGGATCCTTGGCTTTCTTGACCTACCTCCGCAGCGTCACGGCGCTCGACTACGGCCCCACGCTGCCCGCCACCAGCGCGTTCATGCTGCTGCAGGGCATCGAGACGCTGTCGCTGCGCATGGACCGCCACGTGGCGAACTCGCTGGCGCTCGCGCAGTGGCTCGAGCACCACGATCTCGTCACGAACGTCGACTACCCGGGTCTCGTCGGCAGCCCGTACTACGCCAGGGCTCAGCGGTATCTTCCGCAGGGCCAGGGCGCGGTGGTCACGTTCGATCTCGTGGGCGGCATCGAAGGATCGAAGGCATTCATCGATTCGCTCGAGCTCATCAGCAAGATGACACACCTGGGCGACGTGCGGACGCTCGCGATCCACACCGGGTCGACGATCCATGGGCATCTGACCGAAGAAGAACGCCTCGGCCGCGGCATCACGCCGGGCACCATCCGGCTGTCGGTCGGGCTCGAGAGCGTGCGCGACCTGCGACGTGAACTGGAGCGGGCCCTTGAGGCCGTCCGCGTGGTCGTCGCGGGGCAGGGTGAGGCTTCGCAGGGTCAGGGCTCGCAGGGCCAGGGCTCGCAGGGCAAGGCTTCGCAGGTCGACGACGAGCAGGATCCGGCGGCTGACGCCGCCTGAGGCTCAGCGTCTAGTAGCTCCTGGTCCGTACCTCGGACCCGAACGGCCGCGTCGACAGCGGCAGGGTGACGGGCACGAATGCGGCGCGCGCGAGACGGTACGTCGCCCACACGAAGATCACGATCAGCAGCAGGTTACGGACGGTGAGTAATAGCGCCGTGCCGACACCCCCGGCGAGCAGATCGTCGTACAGCACCGGGTAGACGAGCGTCGTCAGCACGCAGACGATGATGAGGACTGCACCTGGAAATCGCCACTCCGACCGCTTCGTCATCAGCCCGACGGCGACGATCGGGGTGAGCCACAGGACGTACTGCGGCGATCCGACCTTGTTGAAGACGATGAAGGCCGCGGCGAGACCGAGAGCGCCGAGCAGAACGAGATCGAGCTCGCGGCCGAGAGGCTTCGCGAAGGCCGAGAGCCGACGCGTGGCAAGCGCGAGCAAGACGAGCAGGGCCACCATGACCACGACCATGATGAGCGTGCCGTTCGAGATGAGCCAGGAGTCGCCCGGGCCGGTGACCTCCTCGGTGACCAGCTTGTGGTCGTGATAGATGTGCGCGCCGGGAACGCCGGCAACCGTCATCCACAGCCACGGGGCCGCGAACGGCGCCTCGATCTGCAAGCCGCGCGAGCCCTGTTCGCCGACGAAGCTCGTGAGGTAGCGGGCTCCTCCCGCGGCGAGGACCACACCGACGACGACCGCACTGGTCAGGATCCCGGTGACGAGAGCGATCCACCGTTTCGACGAGGCGATGACCATTGCGAGCACGACCGCGGCAGGCCACACCTTGATCCAGGTGGCCGCGGCCAGCAGAAAGCCTGCCACCCGAGGCCGAGCTGTGACGACGAGAAGCGCCACCACGACCGCCGGCCCGACGAGCCCCTCCAGCCGCATCAGCGCGACCGGCGCCAGGATCGCGATCGTCGCAACCCAGAACCATGGAGCAGTGAGGTCGTGGCGCCGCTTCGACTTGTCGAGCAGCAGCCACAGTGCGACACCGTTGACGACCGCCATGAGCACGAGCCACACGACCTGGTACAGCCCGAATCCAAGCACAGCCGGGATCAGCATGGGCACCAGCGCTCCGGCCGGGTACACCCAGTCGTGGTCGAAGACAGGCCAGTCGCCGGTGAAGATCGCGTGGTGCATCCAGCCCTGATACACCGACACGTCGCCGCCGGCCGTGCCCCGGAATGTGAAGGGCAGCGTGCCGACGAACACGGCGATATGCACCGCCGCGAAGACGATCCAGATCAGCAGGGGCGATCGGGAGGCGCGGGCGAGAAGCACCATCCGAGTGTAGGTGCTTGCGGCTGCGGTCGGGTTCGGGGCGGGCTGCTCTGGGCCTGTCTCGCCGGGCCCGGCGTCGGCGTCGCGGCCGCCGCGCGCCGGCAGCAGCCCCGACACCGCAAATCGGCCCGACACCAGAAAACGGGCACGACACCGCCGAAAGACGGTGCCGCGCCCGAAAGGTAGCGTCAGGCGCAGAGGCGAGCTAGAGGCCGCGAGCCAGGCGGAAGTACGCCGCGTTCCACTGCACCTCGCGGCGGAACTCCCGCAGCGTCGTCGACTCGTCGATGATCAGCAGCTCGGTGCCGGCCATGAGCGCGAAGTCTTCGAAGGCTTCAAGCCCGACGGCGTTCGACATGACGGTGTGGTGCGCGGCACCGGCGGTGAGCCAGGCCTCGGCCGAGACCGCGAACGAGGGGCGGGGCTCCCAGACGGCGCGTCCGACCGGGAGGTTTGGCAGGTCGGCGTCGGGGGCGACGACGTCGACGACGTTCGCGGTGAGGCGGAAGCGGTCGCGCATGTCGCTGAGCGCCACCACGACGGCGGGGCCGGAGTCGGCGGTGAAGACCAGGCGCACCGGGTCGTCTTTGCCGCCGATGCCGAGGGCGTGGATCTCGAGCGACGGCTTCGACGAGGTGAGCGACGGCGAGACCTCGAGCATGTGCGCCCCGAGGATCTTCTCGGCGCCGGGCACGAGGTTGTAGGTGTAGTCCTCCATCAGTGAGGCACCGCCGGGGAGGCCGGCACCCATCACGTTGGCGGCGCGTACCAGCACGGCCGTCTTCCAGTCGCCCTCGGCGCCGAAACCGTAGCCCTCGGCCATGAGGCGCTGCACGGCGAGACCCGGCAGCTGCTTGAGCGAGCCGAGGTCTTCGAAGTTGGTGGTGAAGGCCGAGAAGTCGCCGGCCTCGAGGAACGACCGGAGGCCGAGCTCGATGGCGGCGCCGTCGCGGAGGGACTGGTGACGCTCTCCGCCCGGGAGCAGCGCCGGCACCACGTCGTACGAGTCGACGTAGACCTGCACGAGCGCGTCGACGTCGGCGTCGGTGGCGGCGTCGACCGCAGCGGCGAGCTCGTTGACGCCCCACGTGTTCACCGAGACGCCGAACACGTGCTCGGCCTCGGTCTTGTCGCCCTCGGTGACGGCGACGTTGCGCATGTTGTCGCCGAAGCGGGCGAGCTTCATCGAGCGGGTCGCGGCCCAGCCGGCGGCGGCACGCATCCAGGTCGAGATCTGGGCGACGACACGAGGATCCGAGACGTGGCCGACGACGGTCTTGCGCGCGACGCCGAGACGCGACTGGATGTAGCCGAACTCCCGGTCGCCGTGCGCGGCCTGGTTGAGGTTCATGAAGTCGAAGTCGATCTCGGCCCACGGCAGCTCGACGTTCGCCTGCGTGTGGAAGTGCAGCAGCGGCTTGCGGAGTGCGTCGAGGCCGGCGATCCACATCTTGGCGGGGCTGAACGTGTGCATCCAGGCGGTGACGCCGATGACCTCGTCGCGGGCGTTGACCTCGAGGGCGAGCTTGCGGATCGCGTCGGAGTCGGTGAGCACGGGCTTCCAGACGACCTTGACCGGAACCCCGGCGGCCGCGCCGAGGGCATCAGCGATCTCGCGCGACTGGTCGGCGACCTGGCGGAGCGTCTCTTCGCCGTAGAGGCCCTGCGACCCGGTGAGGAACCAGACCTCGTACTGGTCGAGAGAGGTGTTCAGGGTCATTTCGTGGCTCCTTCAGGCGCTTGGCCGTAGACGTTCTGGTAGCGATCGAAGAGAGCGTCGATGCTCTCCTGCGGGATGGGAATGAGGTCACCGAGCTGGCGGGAGAGATGAACGGTGCGGGCCACGTCTTCGGCCATGACCGCGGCCTTGACGGCATCGCGGGCGTCTTTGCCGATGGTGAAGACCCCGTGGTTCTGCATGAGCACGGCGCGCGACCGGTGGCCGGTCAGCGTGGCGACGATGCCCTCGCCGATCGACTCGTCGCCAATGATCGCGAACGGCCCGACCGGGATGGGCCCGCCAAACTCGTCGGCCATGGCGGTGATCACGCAGGGGATCTCTTCGCCCCGGGCGGCCCAGGCGGTGGCGTAGGTCGAGTGCGTGTGCACCACTCCCCCGACCTCGGGCATGTGTCGGTAGACGTAGGCGTGGGCGGCGGTGTCGGACGACGGCGACTTCTCGCTGCCGGGGCTTCCTGCGATGACGTTGCCGTCGAGATCGCAGAGAATCTGGTTCTCGGGGGCTAGGTCGTCGTAGTCGACACCGCTCGGCTTGATCACGAAGAGGTCGGCGCCCGGCACCCGGCCGGAGACGTTGCCGCCGGTCCAGATGACGAGGCCGTACTTCGTCAGCTCGGAGTGCAGCGTCGCGACCTGCTCTCGTGTCGTCTGGATCGCCTGCTCGACGGCGGGAGAGAAGGATCCTTGGGGTTCGGTCATGAGGCGGCGCCTTCTTTCGGGGTGGTCGGGTTCGAACGAGTCGGGGTGGCGGCCGCTGCTGCTCGCTGCAACGGAAGCGCGGTGCGGTAGCGCTCGAGGTAGGCGGCGAAGCCCGCCTCGTCAGCCGGCGTCGGCTCGACGGTCACGGCCTCGCTGCCGCCGAAGACCTCGCCGTCGAGGAACTCGGCGAGCGTGGTCTCGGACGCGCGCTCGAGGTAGGCGGCGAGCACGGCGATGCCCCACGCGCCGCCCTCGCTCGCGGTGGTCTCGACGGTGATCGGCACGCCGAGGGCCGCGGCCAGCAGCTGCTGGGAGGCACCGGGGGTGCGGAACAGGCCGCCGTGGGCGAGGAGGCGATCGACCCGCACGTCTTCGTCGGTGAGGATCTCCATGCCGATGCTGAGCGTCGCAAAGGCGCCGAACACCTCGGAGCGGATGAGGTTGGCGAGAGTGAAGCTGCTGCCCGGGGTTCGGACGAACAGGGGTCGGCCGTCTTCGACGTCGGTCACGGGCTCACCGGCGAGGTAGTTGAACGACAGCAGGCCACCGGCGTCGGCGTCGCCCTCGAGAGCCTCGGCGAAGAGGGTCGTATAGACGTCGTCCATGGGCGTGGCCGCACCCGACGCCTCGCTGAATCGCCCGAACACCCGCGCCCACGACGCCAACTCGCTGGCACCGTTATTGCAGTGGACCATGGCGACCGCATCGCCGACCGGCGTCGTGACCACGTCGAGCTCGGCGTGCACGGCCCGGAGCGGCTCGTCGAGCACGACCATCGCGAAGATGCTCGTGCCGACGCTGACGTTGCCGGTGCGCTTTGCGACCGAATTGGTCGCCACCATGCCGGTGCCGGCGTCGCCCTCGGGCGGGCAGAACGGGATGCCCGACCGAAGCGTGCCGGTGGGGTCGAGCAGGGCGGCGCCCGCGTCGGTGAGGGTGCCGGCGTCGGCTCCGGCGGGCAGGACCTCGGGAAGCAGCGCGGCGAGGTCGAGGCCGGAGGTGTGTGCGTCGAGACGCTCCTGGGCGATCTGGCGCATGGAGGCGTCGTAGCTCGACGTCGCGGGGTCGATCGGAAACATGCCGGACGCGTCGCCGACGCCGAGCGCGTTGCGGCCGGTCAGCAGGTGGTGCACGTAGCCGGCGAGAGTGGTGAGCGAGGCGATCTCGGAGACGTGGGGCTCGTCGTCGAGCACCGCCTGGTACAGGTGCGCGATCGACCAGCGCAACGGGATGTTGAACCCGAGCGCATCGCTGAGCTCGGCCGCGGCGGGGCCGGTCGACGAGTTGCGCCAGGTGCGGAAGGGCACCAGCAGCTCGCCGCCCGCGTCGAGTGCGATGTAGCCGTGCATCATGGCCGAGATGCCGATGGCCGCGAACGTCGTCGGGACCACGTCGAACTTCGCCTGCACGTCGGCGACGAGGGCGGCGTAGGAGGCCTGCAGGCCGGCACCGACGGCCTCGATCGAGTAGCTCCAGCGACCGTCGACGAACTCGTTCTCCCATTCGAAGCTGCCCGAGGCGATCGTGGCGAAGTCGCCGCCGATCAGGCAGGCCTTGATGCGGGTCGAGCCGAACTCGATACCGAGGGTCGCGCGGCCGTCGCTGATCAGTCGAGCGGAGTCGGTCGGGGCGGGAGAGGTCATGGAGACATCCTTGTCTTCGTCAAAGGGGCACAGCCATTCTGCCATGTGAGCGCTCACTTGGGGAGGCCGAAACGCGAGTGCCGCCAAATGCCGGCCGGGCGTCGCGCCCGGCGGCAATTGGCGGCACTCGCGACGGGCGCGCGACGGGCTGGCGACGGGGGGAACGACGCTAGGCCGGAGCGGGGCCGGTCGACTCGCGGACGACGAGCGCCGGCGCGGGAGCCGGAGCGGCCTGCACCACCGGCGGCGCACCCTGGGGCACGAGCAGGGCCTCGACCGTCGACATGATCTGCCGGCCGAGCGCCGCGAAGTCCTGCCGCACCGTGGTGAGCGGCGGAATGTAGTGCGCGGCCTCGGGCACGTCGTCGAAGCCGACAATGCTGACCTGGTCGGGCACTCGGATCCTGCGCTCCGAGAAAGCGTGCAGAATGCCGAGCGCCATCTGGTCGTTGGCGCAGAAGACAGCGGTGATCTCGCCGCGGTCGGCACGGTCGGCGAGATCGAGGCCGATGCGATAGCCACTCTCGGGCGACCAGTCGCCGCGAACGACCGGGAGCGGTTCGACTCCGGCCGCGGTGACGACATCGCGCCAGCCGCGCTCGCGCTCCCGGGCGTCGGTCCAGGTCGAGAGCCCGCCGACGTGCACGATGCGACGGTGGCCGAGCTCGACGAGGTGGCGGGTGGCGAGAACGGCTCCGGCGTACTGGTCGAGCGAGACGGAGACCAGGCCCTCACTCGCGGTCGAGTCGGCGGCGACCAGCGGCCGGCCGACGTCGACGGCCCGGATGGCGTCGATTCCCGCGGTGTCGGGAGCGATGAGCACGATCGCCTCGACGTTCTGGCCGAGGAGCGCATCGACGGCACTCCGCATCCCGGCCGCGAACGTGGTGACGTCGTCGGTGGGCAGGCTGGCGATCGACACCTGGTAACCGGCTTGCCGGGCAGCGCCGTCGAAGCCCTGCATGATGCTCGACGGGCCGAAGAGCGGGCCGCCGGTCGAGATGAGCCCGAGCGTGCGCGTCTTGCGGCTCGCCAGCGCTCGGGCGGCGGCGCTCGGCCGGTAGTTCAGCTTCGATACGGCCGCGTCGACGCGGGCTTTCGTCGCCGGTCGCACGGTCGGATCGCCATTGACGACCCGCGAGACCGTCTGGTGCGAGACACCCGCCTCGGTCGCCACGTCGAAGATGTTCGCCACAGCGCCCGAGTCTAGAGGGGAGGATCCGTCAGCTGTCGTGTAATCCGCCGTCTGGCAGAGCGCCTGGCTCGCCGAGTGGCGCCGAATGCGCTCTCGACCCGGCCGCGCAGGGCATTCGGCGGCACTCGGCACACGGCTACCCTCAGTGAGATGACCGACGTGCACCCCGGCCGCTACCGCCACTTCAAGGGCAACGACTACGAGGTGATCCTCGTGGCCCGCGACACCGAGACCGAAGAACCGGTCGTCGTCTACCAGGCGCTCTACGGCGAGCGCGCCCACTGGGTGCGCTCGCTCGCCGACTTCACCGCACGGGTCAGCCGCGACGGCTACGACGGGCCGAGGTTCGTCCGTATCGACTAGCGCAGGATCCGCGCCCACCGCCATCGACCACCGCGAGATGGCGCGATCTACCGCGATCTCGCCCCGTGCCCGGCGATCAGGCCATCTCGTGAGTCGCGAGCCGCGAGCGGCGAACGGCGAACGGCGAACGGCCCAGCGCAGCCGGGCACGAGCGCGCTACGCTCCGCAGATGGTGAGCGACGCACGGTTCGGGATCGAACTCTACGAGGATCCGACCGACCGGCAGACCGTCGACGGCGCGTCCGTCCTGATCGTCGGCCACGTGTGGAGCCCCGACGCCGAGCGCATTGTCGAGACTCCCGACGGCCGCGTGCTCATCATCGACCCGAGCGGACGCAACGCCACCGGGCTCAACCGCTCCCTGGCCGACACGGAGGCGTTCCTGGAGGCCTTTCGCGTGTTCTACCTCGGCGATCGGCCGCCCGTGGCTCCCCCGATGACGCGCGATGAGGCCCGCGCGCGACTGGAGGCCCTCCAGCGCGGTGAGACTCTCGCGCCGCCGGCCACTCCCGAGCCGATCCCCCGCGAGGAGCGCGTGCGTCGTCTGCGCCGGGCGCTCGACGAGAGGGACGCCCCCGCGGTCGCACCGGGAACATGGTGGGCGCGGATCCTCGCCCGGCCCGAATTCGACTAACTCGCCTACTTCGAGCCGACTGTCACGCTGACCTGTCCGCCGAACCACGAGATCGTGTAGTCATCGATCATGTAAGTCAGCCCGCCCTGGGCGAAGTCGCTCCGGGTGGCGCAGCTTGCCGAGGCGGAGCTGTCTTGCGCGGAGCGGACCCTCCCTGAGATGAGGAGGCAGAACCCTCCGTCGGGTTGTGCGGCGCGGGCCACGAAGACGTCGGCACTCGTTCCCGCTGCCGTGACCAAACGAGTCGACTTCGTCTCGAAGACGTCGTTGGCGTCGAATGACAGCGGGTATTTGTCGGCCGCGGTAGCCCGACGCGCGAGTAGCGCGTCGGCGGCCTCCAGCGTCGTCTGCAGACTGTCGTAGCCGACAGCCGCATCTCCGGCGGCGAGACGCGAAGTCTCGGCCGGATCGCCGGTCGCCGGCAGCAGGTCGGACGTCGAGCCCGATTCGGTGGCCGAGTCGTCGTTGATTGCAGCTGAATCACTTCCGAACGTCAGCGCGGCACCCGCCCCGACACCCGCACCGACGAGCAGCGCGAGGGCCGCGACGCCCGCGATCACGCCGCGCGAGAATCGGCGACGCGACACCTCGATAGGCGCCGAGTCGAGATCGGAGGGGGCGTCGGCGCGTTCGCTCGGCCCCGGGGGATCCTGCGCCTCCGAGACCGAAGGATCCGCGACACTCCCGCTCAGAGCAGCCGTCCGCTCCGCTGCTTCTCGCCGGGCCGCGCGCCGCTCGAGCCATTCGCGCTGGGCCGCTGTGCGCTCGTCGCCCGACGCCGCTCGGCCATAGGCCCTCGCGTCGAGAGCGCCCCGGTCGTCGTCAGCCATGCTCGAATCGTAACCGGGCCTCGCGCCACCGGCCCGGGGAGTGGCAGTCTTGCCGTGACGAAGGAGGTCGCCATGACGACCATCGTCGACGAACTCCGTCTGGCGGGCTGCGTCTTCGCCGAAGACGAGGCAGCACTGCTCGTCGAGGCGGCCGCAGACCAGGCCGAGCTGCGGCTGCTCGTCGCCGAGCGCGTCGCCGGGCGCCCAATCGAGTACGTGCTCGGCTGGGCCGAGTTCGCCGGAATCCGCGTGCGCGTCACCGACGGCGTCTTCGTGCCTCGGCTGCGGACGGTGCTGCTGCTCCAGACCGCCCTCGAGACCGTGGCATCGATCGCGGCCCCGCGGATCCTCGAGCTCTGTTGCGGGTCGGCGGCCCTCGCCACCGCTCTCGAGAGAGCGCGCCCCGACGCGATCGTGCTGGCGAGCGACCTCGACCCGCGCGCCGTGGAGTGCGCGAGGCTCAACCTCGGCGACCCGGGCCGAGCCTTCGTCGGAGACCTTTACGACGCGGTGCCGCCCGAGCACGCGGGCCGCTTCGACGTGATCGTCGCCAATGCCCCGTACGTGCCGACTGGCGAGATCGCGTTCATGCCGCAGGAAGCGCGGCTGCACGAGGCGGCCATCGCCCTCGACGGCGGACCCGATGGCACGGCACTGCAGGCGCGGGTGGCCGAGGGCGCTACCCGGTGGCTCGCACCGGGCGGAACCCTCGTGGTCGAGACGAGCGTTCGGCAGGCCGACGCCACGTGCGCTCTGTTCGAGAGGGCGGGTCTGGTGCCGCGGATCCTTCGTGACGATTCCCTGGACGCCACCGCAGTTGCCGGCGTCTCCATCGAAGAGGGCTAGGGCTGGGCGGTTGGGGCTGCTGGAACGACGGTCGGCGTCGAACGGACGCGGTCGGCGACTCGTGCCAGCGGCGTCGGCAGCCCCCAGAGCCAGGTGATACGCCGGGTCAGACGATGAACTCCGAGCGAGACCAGGATCGCCGCCGCGGTGAAGACGAGCGGCACGATCGGGGCCAGAGGGCTGAGGATCCGCGAGAACGGCGCCAGCAGAGCAACCCCGATCAGGATCGGGTAGAAGTGCACGAGGTAGACCTGCAGGGTGTTCTGTCCCAGCCGCCGCAGCCAGTCGAAGGCCGGTAGCCGCGAGAGGAGCACCGCGAGCGAGCAGCCTGCCGCGATGGCCAGGATGCTGACGACGACTCGCACGATCGGAAAGGTCAGGAAATCGAACTTGGCACTCGTGACCGCGGTGAGACCGTAGAGGGCGAAAGCCAGGACGGTGAACTTCCAGGTGACGCGTGGAGCCCACGCTCGAACTCGCCCCGACACCTTCGTGGCCAGGAGGAAGTACAGGAAGTACATGCCCATCTTGTCGAGTGCGCCGTTCGGGGAGTCGATCAGCTTCGTTCCGAAGAGCTCGACGATCACGAGTGCGATGGCGAGCTGGGCGACGAGCGGCAGCCGCTTGATCAGCCAGGCCAGGGCGAAGTAGATCGCCAGGCCGTAGATGAACCAGGTGCTCTCGTTCGGCCAGACCAGCGACAGCAGCAGCGACGAGACCGACGGAGCGGACTGGCCCTCGCCGACGAGGGGGATGAACTGGAAGGCGGCGAACCAGATCGTGCACCAGAGCAGGAACAGCCAGACGAGCCGGGCGATCCGAGACCAGAACAGCGTCGAGAAGTCGCGCGAGATCGCCTTCTGGGCGAACATCCCCGCGGTGAAGAAGAAGAGCGGCATCCGGAAGGTATCGAGGAGGGTCGCCGGGGTCTCCCACGGGCCGGCGAGGTGGATCTCGGCGGGGAAGATGATCGAGTGGAAGAGCGCGACGAGGATGATCGCCACGCCCTTGGCGATGTCGATCCACGTCTCACGGGGAGTCGTTCGGGGTGCAGCGGGCATGAGTCACCAGATTCGGGCCGATGAATGAGGGCGGCGTCATTCGGGGGACGCGACCCGCCTCAGACTAGCGGGGACCGGATCGGGCCTCTACGCTCTTGTGAAGGTCGGATACCCGAATGTCCGCCCGAACCCGAAAGGCAATCGTGTCGTTTGCTGCCGCGCGCCCGCGCGCCGCCACGGATCGTGTCCCCTGGATCGATACCGGTCGCGGCATCGCGATCCTGCTCGTCACCCTGTATCACTCAACGAGCTGGCTCCTCGGTGCCGGTTTTCACGTGCAGTGGTGGATCACCATCGACGAGACGCTCGCATCGCTGCGCATGCCGCTGTTCTTCACGCTTTCTGGGCTATTCGCCCCCAAGTGGCTGCGCGCGTCGTGGTCCGACCTGCTTCGGTCGAAGGTGCTCCTGTTCGTCTGGGTGTTCCTCATCTGGGAGACCATCGGCGCCCTCTTCTTCCAGCTCGGTCTGGTGATGCAAGACAAGTGCTGCGGCGTTCGAGACACAGTCGTCGGCCTTGTGCTGTCGCCCATCATGCCGATCTACGAGCTCTGGTTCATCTGGGCTCTCGCGCTCTTCTTCATCCTCGCCAGGGCAACCAGACGAGTCGACGTGCGCCTGCAGATCGGCGTCGCCGCGATTGCGGCCTTTGTGGCCCTGATGGGGTGGAGCGGCATCAACGACGGCTGGGAGGGGGTCTTCAAGTACTACCTCTTCTTCGTCTCGGGCATCTACCTGCGCGCCGGGATCCTGCGATTCGGCAGCACCCCGAGGCGCGGTCTCCTCGTGGGCGCTCTCGCCGTCTGGGCGGTGATCTCGATCACTGTCGCCGCGTTCGGCCTGACGCATCTGCCGGGGGTCTACTTCGTCAACTCGCTGGCCGGCGTGCTCGGCGGGATCGCACTGAGCAGATTCCTGACTCCGGTCTCGTTCCTCGCTCGAATAGGTCGTCAGACCCTGCCGATCTACCTGGCGCACACGCCGATCATCCTGGCGATCGCGTTCGTGATCCACCAGACTCCCCTGCTCGGCCCGCTGCTGCCGCTCGCGCCGATCCTGCCGCCCGTGATCGCGGGGTTGGCCGTCGTCATCGCGCTTTTCGTGTACCGCCGGGTCGAGGGGACACCCGCTCGCTTCCTCTACGAACCTCCGCCCGCACTTTCCCGGAGCCGAACCGTCCATCGGACCCCCTCGCCAGTGAGCCCCGACACCGCCGAAGGGCCGCGTTGAGGGCAGACCCCACGGACTGGGGTGTCGTCCGGCCCGGCGTCGGGCTCGCTGGTGAGAGCTCCCACCCCGTAGGCTGAGCGGAACCGTCGCGGTCCGTGCTGATGCCCGCACTCGCCGCGGTCGCCGAAGGCCCGGAAGCCCGAATCTTCCGCCCACTGATGTCGGCCCACCCTGATCAGGAACGGAATCTGCGTCGATGGACCCGAACGACTACTGGAAAGCACTCCGCAAGAGCTGGATCGTCATCGTCGCGCTGACGATCGTCGGCGCCCTCGTCGGAATCGGCTACACGGCCACACTGGCCGACTCGTACCGGGCCCAGACGAGCCTCTTCGTGGCGTCGAGCACCAACTCGAACGGCAGCGACCTCTCACAGGGGTCTACATTCGCGCAGAACGTCGTGCAGTCGTACGCCGGGCTCGCCACGACGTCGGCCGTGCTCACCCCGGTCATCGCCGAGCTCGACCTCGACACGACACCGACCCGCCTCGCTCGGCAGATCACGGCGCAGACGCCGCTCAACACCGTCTTCGTCAACATCTCGGTCACCGACGGCTCGGCCCAACAAGCGACGAACATCGCCAACGCCGTCGCCCGCTCGCTCCGCACGGTCGCGACCGACCTCGCCCCCACCTCGTCGACAGGACGGTCGCCCATCGCGATCTCCATCGTCGCCCCCGCCCTCGTGCCGCAGAACCCCGCGAGCCCCAACCGCCACCTCATCCAGCTCACCGCGGCACTCATCGGTTTCGCGCTCGGCATCCTCTACTCGATCGGCCGCCTTCTCTTCGATACCCGACTCCGCACGGCCGGCGACATCGAATCGATCTCGGAAGTCCCGGTCGTCGGCGCCGTGCGCCGGGGTCCCCGCGGACGCGTCGCGCTTCGCGACGACCCGGAGGGCGCCCAGGCCGAAGACTTCCGCCGCATCGGCGCCACCCTGCGTTTCGCGGGCAACGGGCGCGCAGTCCGCTCGGTCACGCTGACCGCGGCGTCACACGGCGAGCAGGGCCCCGAAGTCGCCCTGGACCTCGCCATGGCGACGGCCGAACGATCTCTTCGAGTGCTCGTGATCGACGCCGACCTCCGGGCCCCGTCGCTCGATCACCTCACCGCCGAGGGCGCCGGATTCGGCCTCACCGACGTCCTCGAAGGGTCTGCCTCGTTGGCTGACGCCACCCGCCCGTGGGCGGACGGCGTCGACCTGCTGGTCGCAGGAAGCGGGCATTCCAACCCGCACTTCGCGCTCGGTTCGACGACCATGGCTCAAATCGTTCAGACGGCAACCACCACCTACGACTTCGTCATCGTGAAGGCCGCATCGGTGCTCGACTTCGCGGACGCCCTCACGATGTCTCACCTGACTGACGGCACTCTGGTCACGGTGCGGAGCCAGGCGACCAACCGCCGCCAGCTCCACGAGGGCCTCGCGGCTCTCGACGGCGTCAGGGCCGCTGTGATCGGCATCGTGCTCATCGACGCCCGATTCGACGGCCGTGGTAACTCGGCGCGATCCGGCGCTCGTTCGAAGGCACTCGACTCGGCATCAGGTGCAGTTCGCTGACCAGACCGGTGGCCGAGCGACAACGACCCTGCTACTCGGCCCGGCTGTACTCCTGGTAGCGGTAGCCCCAGGCCCCACCGAGCATGCCAGCCCCGCGAGCGAGGGTCCGGACGCCCCTCGCGCGTTGCGCGACGGAGCGGAGAAGGACTCCGCGAAGGATCCGCGCCACTCCACCGAGAACCCGGACGAGCCCGCGCGCCGTCAGCCGAGCTCGCACCCGACCTCGTGCCAGGGCCCCCGGCGCCAACATCACCGACGTCAGGCTCCACCCGTTTCCACTCGAGAAGGCGCGCAGTACCACCCAGCGCCGAGTGAGCCGCGACGGCGGTACGACGTCGGTGACCAGCGCCTCCGCGCACCAGAGCATGAGGCCGCCTCGCGCGACGATCTGTCGCGTGAAGAGCGTGTCTTCGCCGCCGTGGACCGCCAGCTCGGCATCGAACCGGAGACCTTCGCGCCGGATGAACGCGAGATTGAGGAGAAGGTTGTTCGTCGCCGCGACCTCGACCGCGGTCCCGGTCGGGAGGCGACGCCGAACGAAGAACTCGCCGGCTGTGATCCACGGATCGGGCTCGTGGGCGAAGGCCGACACCACCGGGCCGACGACGGCGGCGGCATGGCGCTCTCGCTGAAGCGCGAGGAGATCGGCGAGCCAGGTCGCCGACGGACGCTCGTCGTCGTCGATGAACACCAGCAGGTCGAACTCACTCGATTCGGCGAGAGCACGGTTGCGAGCGACGGCGATACCGGGCTCGGTCTCGGAGACGTAGTCGATGCGCACGCCCCGCTGATCGGCAACGGCCCCAGCCAGCGTGACGGCATCGCGAGCGGAAGCGGCCGGATCGTTGTCGACCACGAGCACGCGAGCCGTCGCCTGCCCCGATACCGAAGCGGCCTGCTCGACGAGAGCCGGCAGGATCGCGCCCAGGTCGTCCGGGCGCCGGAACGTCAGCACCGCGATCGTGAGCGTCGGAGTGGTCGTGCTCGAAGAGGGCGTGCTGGAAACGGTCGTCACACTGCCCATTATCGCGGTCTCGGCCGCACCAGCGGAGGAACGCCATGAGCTCGTTCGAGGATCTGTCCATCGTGGTCGTCAACTACGGTTCGAGCGACCTGCTTCGGGTCAACCTCGCTCCGCTCAGTCGCTCGGTCGACGGGGTGAGGGTCGTCGTGGTCGACAACTTCTCGACGTCCGCCGAACGCGACGTGATGACCGAACTCGCCGAGGAGGAGGGCTGGGACCTCCTGACACCCGCGAGCAACCACGGCTTCGGCGGAGGGATGAACCGGGGCGTGGCACGGGCGGCGGAGCTCGGCGCGCGCTTTCATCTGCTCGTCAACCCCGACGCGGTCGTCGACGAGCGCGCACTCGGGGCGCTGCACGCTGCGGTGCGGGACGACCCCGAGACGATGGCGGCTCCGCGGATCCTGCGCCCCGACGGGTCCCTGTGGTTCGGGGGCTCCGACCTCTACCTCGATGACGGCAGGATCCGGTCGTCCCGTCGACGCACCGACCCGCAGGCACGACTGCGCCCCTGGCTGAGCGGCGCCTGCCTCGTGGTCTCGGACGACCTCTGGCGGCGAGCCGGCGGCTTCGACGAGGACTACTTCCTCTATTGGGAAGACGTCGACCTGTCGCAGCGCGTCATCGACGCGGGCGGGCGCCTCGCCGTGCTCGACGACGTCACCGTCGTCCACGCGGAGGGAGGAACGCAGAAGGGCGGCGGCCACGTCGAGTCGGGCGAAGCCAAGAGCGCCACCTACTACTTCCACAACATCCGCAACCGGCTGCTCTACGCGACGAAGCACCTATCCGACGCCGACCTGCGGGCGTGGCGGGCGGTCTCGCGACGTGTCGCCTGGGATATCCTGCTCCAGGGCGGCAGGCGCCAGTTCCTCACCTCGCCGCAGACTCTCGTCGTCGGATGGCGGGCGCATCGCGCCGGGCTCCGGCTCGTCGACGCCGAACTAGCGCGTCGCGGCCTCTGACGTCTCGTCGACGGGAGCGGCGCGCTGCTCGGCTCGACGCCGGGCGAGGTCCTTCGAGACGTACCAGAGGTTCGGAATGATCTGCAGCAGCAGCACGGTGAGGGCCGAGCCGATGATGGGCCCGGCAGCGCCGAACGGCGCGATGAGCAGCCACGACACACCGAGGTTGAGCGGGATCATCGCAAGGCTCGGCACGACCTGGAATTTGAGGCCCGCCTTGTCGGTCATGTACATGCCGATCGGATACTTCGCGGCCTGCAGGGCGACGTAGGCGACGAACGACACCAGCAGGATCGGCGAGAGCTGGATTCTGCCGCCCGCGATGAAGTGAACGAGCCACGGCGAGAGAAGCGCCAGCGCTCCCCCGACGACGAGCCCACCTCCTAAGAACCAGAACGTCGGCTTCGTCGGCGACGCGATCCGGCCCGCAGCCCGGTGGCCCGCATAGATCGGCCACAGCGCGACGCCCGCCGCGGCGATGGTCTGGAGCACCAGGCCGAACAGCTGCGACGAGAGGTTGTACTCGGCGAGATCCTGCGACGTGCCGACGTGGCTCAGTAGGATGCGGTCGGTCTGGAACGCGATCGGCTGCGCGAGCGTCTGCACGAGCATGGGCCACGCGAGGCCGAGGACCGCGACGCCGCGATAGGCGCGGACGCGGAAGATCAGACGGAACGCCTGCCCGATCTGGGGCGACAGCGCTCGAGCGGCGATCCAGAGGCACAGGACCGAGAGGAGGGCGTTGCCGATGTAGGAGACGACCGATAGAAACGTGCCGGCCGGGATCATCAGCAGGGCGAGGGCGCCGATGACGAGCAGCATGAACGGGGCGACGATCGCCTGGCTCGCCACCTGCACGTTGGTCTTCTTCAACCCGACCAGGATCCGCTGACCGACCGTGAGCGGCACCGCGATCCCGAAGATCACGAGACAGAGGCCGGCCGTCAGATTGCCGCCGGGCATCAGGCCCGAGCCGAGCAGGGTCGGCCACCAGCCGAAGACGGTGATGACGGTCGCGACGACGATCATGATGCCGCCCGAGACCATCAGGATCCGGAGCGCGGTCACGATCGTCCGCCGGACCACGTCGTCCGTTCGAGGCGACCTCGAGCCGGCCACCTCGTTGATGACGACGGCCGCGATTCCCAGGTCGGCGAAGGGGAGCAACGTCGGGAAGCTCGACAGCAGCCCGTACTGGGCGTACGCCTCCGTGCCGAACGACTGCAGGATGACCCGGCTCGTAAGAATACCGAGCACGCCGGAGAGGCCCATCACGAAGATCTTGATCATCGCGGTGGAGCCGACCTGGCGCATTCCGCCGGAACGGACCGGGGTGTCGGTCTTGGTCACTGTTCGACGCCCGAACGACGGCCGGAACGGAGAACCGCCACCGCACGGCGGTACGCCGCGACGTGCCGCTCGCCTGCATCGCGCCAATCCCGCGCGGCGAGATCGGGGTGGGCGTCGGCCGGGCGCGGATCCTGAAGTGCCGTGACGATGTCGTCCGTCGACAGGTCGCCCTCGTAGCGGTGGACCCAGCCGGGGCCTACCTCGGCGGCGAGACGCTCGGTCACCGAATTCTGCGGCACGAGCACGGGGCGGTCCAGCGACAGGGCCGTCAGGACGCCCCCGGAGTTGTGCATCTCGCGATAGGGCAGGACGACGAGCTCGGAGCGGCGCACGCTCTCGACCAGATCGGCCTCGTTGAGGAACCGCAGATCGAGGCTGATGCGCGTGTCGTCGTCGGCGAGACCCCGCAGATGGTCGGCCAGCTCATCGGTGCTGGGCTTGCCGGCCACGTGAAGGCTGGCCGAACCGGGCACCGAGCGGAACACCTCGACGAGTCGCTCCACGCCCTTGTAGCGGCGGATGAGCCCGACGAAGCCGATGCGGCCGGGCAGGGCGTCCGGTTTGTCGAACCGCTCGAACCAGTCGCGGTAATGGCCGTGCGGGATGAGCTCGGATGCCTGCCCCGAGGGGGTCGGGGTCTCGTCGTTCAAGCGGATCCAGAGAGTCGTCCGCCGCTCGATCAACGCCAGCAGCGCGACCTCGCGGCGCGAGATGCCCGACGGGCGCTCGAGATTGTGCAGCGTGCGGACGATGGGCGTGCGCGTCACGGCGAGCTTGGCTACCAGCGCAACCGTGAGCACCTGTCGGACGAGCTTCTTCACCGGGCTCTGGCCCGAGACGAGAATCTCGGGCCAGTGCACGTGGAAGACGTCGCTGCGAGTCAGCAGGGCCGACTTCCAGGAGAAGGTGCGGAGGGTCACACCGGGCTGCGCCGAGACCGCGTCCCCGAGCATCACCAGGTACGGGTTCGTCGTCGGCCGAGGCCGGGGAAAGGACTGCTGCACGATGAACGCGCTGCCCTCCCCCCGGCCACGGCGACTGGAGACGGTCGAACTCACGGCTTGAAGCCGCTCAGCTGCTGGAAGCTCACCACCTGAGCACCGTTCGTGGCGCTCCCGGATTCGTAGGCGAGGACCCCGACGTCACCGGCGGTCTGCAGAGTCGCCGACGAGTCGGTGGCGCTGACCGTCCAGGCGGTCGGCTCCGCGGTGCCCGTGGCCCACACTTTGGCGCGGACCAGGGTCGGACTGGTTCCGGTGACCTGCACCCGCATGCTCAGCGAGCTCCCCGCCGAGACCGTCACCGGGACGAGCGTGTCCTTCGTGAGGGCGATTGCCGTGGCCGAGTTCGGGAAGGCGCTCAGGCCGACCGTCGCCGTGCCGTTGCTCAGCAGTCGCACTGCCGCCCGGTACTCGTTGTTCGTCGAGATCTTGCGCCCGATGGCCGAGATGTAGGTTCCGCCGCCGGTCGCCGCCTTGTCGAGACTGAACTGGAGTCGGTAGTCCGTGGCGGTCTGCTTGACGGAGGCGAGCTCGGCACCGGCCTGCGCACCGGGTCCGCTGAGCGACACCTTGCCGGCGCCACCCGAGACCGAGAGAGCCGAAGCCGACCCGATCCGGCTCCATGCGCCACCCACGTCGGCGGTGCCGAAGCCGTTGTTGACCGTGCGGCCGAAGGCATCGAGAGCGAACGGAACTGCCGCGGGAGCCGTCACGGTGACCGTGGCGGTCTTCGTGGTGGTGGCGCCCTTGTCGTCCGTCACGTTGAGCGAGACCGTGTAGGTACCGGCCGTCGAATAGGTGTGACTCGTCGTCTTCCCGGTATCCGTCGCGCCGTCACCGAAGTTCCAGGCGTACGAAGCGATGCTGCCGTCGGCGTCGGTCGACCCGCTGCCGTCGAGCGCGACCTTGAGGTCGGTCACCGTCGAGGTGAAGGCCGCGACCGGCGGCTGGTTGACTGCCGGGGCCGTGATCGTCACGTTCTGCGTCTGCACGGCAGTGGCTCCGGAGTCGTCCGTCACGGTCAGCTTGACCGCGTACGTGCCGGACGCCGTGTACGTGTGACTCGTATTCGGCGTCGTGGTGGTCGACGTCGCCGTGCCATCTCCAAAGCTCCAGCCGTACGAGACGACCGTGCCGTCGGGATCGCTCGACGTGGACCCATCGACGCTGAGACCGAGACCCGAGGCCGACGACGTGAACGAGGCTGTCGGCGCGACATTCGGCGCCTTGTCCACAGTCACAGTCTTCGTCGAGACGCCGGTGGCGCCCTGATTGTCGGTCACCGTCAGCGTCACCGTGTAGGTGCCGGCCGACTGGTAGGTGTGCGTCACCGTCTTGCCCGTGGCGGTCTTGGTGTCGCCGAAGTCCCAGGCGTAGGAGGCCACGGTGCCGTCGGAGTCACTCGACGTCGCGGCATCGGCCGAGAGGACGAGAGCGTTCGAGCTCGTGGAGAACGCAGCGGTCGGCGGCACGTTGGCGGGCGGAGCGACCGTGACGGTCTTGCTGGTCGTTCCGCTGGCGCCCTCGTTGTCTTTCACCGTCAGGGTGACGGTGTAGGTGCCCGCCGCGATGTACGTGTGGCTAGCAGTCGCGGTCGTCGCCGACGATCCGTCGCCGAAGTCCCAGGCGTACGACGAGATGCTGCCATCCGAGTCGGTGGAGGCGGCACCGCTCACGCTCACGCCGAGGTTCGTCGTGGTCGCCGTGAATGCGGCCGTCGGCGGGGCGTTGACGCGCGGAGCCGTGACGGTGACCGAGGAGGTCGACGTCGACGACAGGCCCTCGTTGTCGGTCACGGTCAGCTTGACCGAGTAGGTGCCCGCCTGGGTGTAGGCGTGGGTCACGGTCTTCCCCGTGCCTGTCTGCCCGTCACCGAAGTCCCAGGCAGAGGAGGCGACGGACCCGTCGAAGTCGGAGGACGCCGACGCGTCGAACGCTGCCGAGAGGTCGGTGGTCGTCGAGGTGAACGAGGCCGTGGGCGCGGCGTTGACCCGCGGCGCCGTCACCGTCACCTGACCGGTCGACGTTCCGACCGCTCCCTTGTCGTCGGTCACCGTGAGGGTGACCGTGTACGTGCCGGCCTTGTCGTAGGTGTGCGCAGGTGTCTTGCCGGTGCCCGAGGCGTTGTCGCCGAAGTCCCAGGCGTAGCCCGCCACGGTTCCGTCGGTGTCGGCCGAGGCCGAGGCGTCGAACGAGGCCGAGAGGTCTTTCACCGAGGAGGTGAACGACGACGTCGGCGCGACGTTGACGGTGCCGACACCCAGTGCGTAGTGGTCGCTCACCGTAGCGGCCGAGAGAGCCCGACTGTAGATGGACACCTCGTCGATGGATCCGGCGAAGTAGGCGCTCGAGGAGCCCCACGTGGTGTCGCCGCCGATCTTCCAGTACCCCGTGTAGGCCTGGGCGTTCGGGGTCGGGTTCGTGCCCTGGAGCACGCCGTCGACGTACAGCTTGAGGCCGTCCGACGACTGCGATGCGACGACCTGGTGCCAGGTGCCGTCGTTGTAGGAGCCCTGGGTCGTGATCGTGTTCGTCTGACCCGTGTAGGTGCCGAAGACGAGCTGACCGTTGTCCTGCATGTAGACGTGCCGATCGTACGAACCCGACTGTCCCGTCTGGCTGGAGCCGAAGCCGACGATCTTGCCGCCCGACGTCGTGGTCGTCTTGAACCACGATTCGATCGTGTACACCTCGGGGTCGTTGAACGACTGCGAGCTGTTGACCTGACCGCTCGAGCCGTCGAACGTCGCCGCCGTGTCGGAGACTCCCGAGAGAGCGCCCTCCGTACCCTGCGTCACGCCGCCTGCATAGCTGCCGGATGCACCCGAGAGGCTCGAGTCCTTTGCCGTGGAGGCGCCCGCGGCGTCACCGAGGCGGTAGTAGAGGTACGGGTCGTCGGTGAAGACCCGGCTGCCGTAGTTGTCGCTCGGAGCCGAATTGAGCTGCGAGGCGTAGCCGGCCGCGACGTACTGGTTGTTCGCCTGCGTCTGCGTCAGAGCCGTCGGGTAGACCGACACGTCGTCGATCGAGCCGTTGAGGAAGTTGGCACCGGACCACGACGAGTCGCCGCCGACTCTCCAGTAGCCGCTGTAGTCCTGGGCGTTCGTCACGTCGCTGCGGGTGCCGACGCGCTTGCCGTCGACGAAGAGTTGCATTCCCGAGCTACTGAGCGTGCCGACCAGCTGGTGCCACGCGCCGTCATTAAGGGCCGAGGGGCTCGTGAGGGTCTGCGTGTTGCCATTGTAGACGCCGAAGTTCACTTTGCCGGACTGGTCCATGTAGAGGTGGCGGTCGTACGACGACGACGTGCCGGTGGGCGAGTTGCCGAAGCCGACGATCTTGCCGCCGTCGGTCGACGTGGTCTTGACCCACGCCTCGACCGAGAACGTCTGGGGCCCTGCGACGGCCGTCCGGGTTGCGGCGAGACCGTTGCCCGTGCCATCGAAGGTCGACGCGGTGTCACCGTCGACGGTTGCTCCCGCTGCGCCGCGAGACACTCCGGATCCTGCCGTCATGTCGTTGTAGCCGGCGGCGTCGAAGACCGTGGTGCCGCTGGCCTCGTCGAAGCGCCAGAACGACGACGCACCCTGCGCGAGGACGGTGTTCGTGTAGGTCGAGGGCTGCTTTGACGAGACCGTCACGGAGACGCCGTCACCGAGAACGGTGTTGCCGTCCGGATCGGTGGCGCGGAGGCGGTAGCTGTACGTGGCCCCCGGGGTGAGCCCGGTGTCGGTGAAGCCCATCGCAGGCTTGTTCCAGACCGACGAGTCGGCCGTGACCTTGTAGATCGGAGTGGTCTGGTTGTTATCGCGGTAGAGCTCGTACGACAGCAACGAGTTGTCGGGGTCGGAGTTGGCGGGCCAACTCAGGCGAACTGAACCGGACGAGAGCGAGATGCCGCTCGGCACGAATGTCGCGCCGCTTGCCTGCGGGCCCATCTTCTTGGGGGCGGCCGACGGAACGGCGAAGCGGGCGAGGCCCTGCTGACGGACGCCGTTGACGGTCGTGAACTCGCCGCCGTAGACGACGTACTTCGAGTTGGCCGCGACGCTCCAGGGGCCCTGGGTCTTGCCGGTGAAGGTGCCCGTGTTGAACTCGGGGTACCAATTGAGCAGCGACGGGGCGGGGTTACCGGCCCAGTTGTAGTAGCCGTAGGGGTCAGCGGTCACCGTCTGCGTCGCGTCCTTGGAGAACGCGATGGCGCGGTGGAACGTCCAGTTCGACTGCGGGTCGGTCTGGGGGAAGCCGCCGATGTTGCCGCAGTAGTGCGGGTGGCCCGCGACGTACTCGGCATTGTCGGTCACGGCGACACTGTAGGTGTCGCCGTGGCAGTCCTCGACCCAGGCCAGGTTGCCCGTTGCCCAGTCGGCACGGAACGAGCCCTCGAGGGTGCCCGGGCCGAAGGTGTAGCCGGAGCCGTAGACGCCGGTCGCGTCGCTGGTCAGCGAGGTGATCGCCGCCTGCGTGCCCGCGTTCCTGACGACGTTGTTGGATGCCCAGGGCTGGAGCGCACCCGTCGCGTCGACTGCGCCGAGACCATAACCGGGGTTCGATGAGCCGTTGAGGGTGGTGAAGCTCCCGCCGACGACGAGTTTCTGGCCGTCCGGCGACACGGCGAGGGCGTTCACGTCGCCGCCATCGGCCGAAGCCGTGAACGGGATGTTCTTGCCCGCGGTGGTCACGGCCGCCACCTTGTTGTGGGTCTCCTTGTTGACGCTCGAGAAGACGCCGCCGATGTAGACGGACGAGCCGTTCACCGCGATGGCGTTGACGGTCGAGTTGATCGTCGGCGCAAAGCCCGGCAGAACTGCGCCGCTCGTGGGGTCGAGTGCGACGACCCGGTAGGCGTTCGCCCCATTGACGGTGGTGAACGCACCGCCGACGTAGAGGCGGGAGCCGTCCGGCGAGGCAGTCACCGCACGCACCTGGCCATTGAGCACGGGAGCGAAGGCCGAGTTGAGCACACCGGTGGTCAGGTTGTACGAGAGCAGATACGGGCGAGAGACCGTGTTCGCACCCGACGCGGACCCGGCCGGCTGCGCCGTCGTGAAGTTTCCGCCCGCGTAGACGGTGTTGCCGACGATGGTCTGCGACCACACGACGCCGTTGATCTGCGGCGTCGGCAGTGAATCCGCGGTCACGGTGGTCGGAGTCTTCGGATCCGCCGGATTCGTGGGCGCCGTGTCCGCGTGCGCGGGGGCTGCCAGGGCGAAACTGCTCAGGACGATGACGGCGGCGGCGGCGATGCTGGCAACGCGCAGGCGCGGCGACACGGATTGCTCCATGGAGGCCTCTAACACTTCGGGTAAGCCGTGGGGTCGGGTTTCCCACGTGTGATCTGCGTGAGTTTCGGGTTCACGACTGCCGCGAGTTTCGGGTTCACAGCAGTAAACCGACTATAGGTGACCCCCGCTCGGGTTACATACCCCCAAATAGGGGTGGAACGGTTCGCAGAACGGAAAACAAGGATCCGACTGCTCCGGTTCAGGTTCGGACGAGCCTATTTGGCGGCCTCACCCTGGAACACCACGGCCGGAACGGACGTCCCGTAATCGACGGTGATCCGCACGTCACCCTGCTCCTTGGTCGGCACCGGAAACGTGTACGTCGCAGTCGCCGTCTTGCCAGCGGCGATCGAGTTCGGGAACCCCTTTCGCTGCGATACGAGCTCGTTCGAGGGGGTGTCGTCAGAACCGTAGGTGACGTTCACGACAGTGGATGTCAGATCGAGCGTCTTCGACGAGCCGTTGTCGATGCTGACGGTGAAGCGGACGGAGGGGCCGGAGACCTCCCCGACTCCATCTCCCTTGCCCGAGACGGATGCAACACCGTCAAGAGACACACCCACCAGCGAGGTCAGCTTCGCCGGTGTGCCGAGATCGACGGGCTCCTGCGCGAGACCCGAGGAGGTACCGGGCTCTGCCGTTGCCGATGGGGTCGACCCTGGGACGCTCTGAGTGCCAGCGGCCGGCATCTCCGTCGGCTCGATCGTTGCCGAGCCGGCGCCCGGTGTCGCGCTGGCTCTCGAGGTCGGGGCGTCGGAATACGTCGCAGTCGCGCTGTTCGTGGGCCCGGCAACGGGAGCGTTGCCGGCATTCGTGAGCACGACGACGAGGAGAACGACGACGAGGGCGACCCCCACGACGATGCTGGCTGTGGTGATGACGGCGCGACGGGAGACGCTCATGCCTGGTCCTCTCGGGTCGAAGGGCGCTACGGCGACCGACTGCTATTATCGCCGGACCTTGACCCCGTCATCACAGCGCGTCGCTTCCCGAAGAGCCGACCCGGCGACCGCGACCGGCCGCTTCCGCTTGTCTCCCGCCGGTATTGCCGTCGCGCTCTTCGTCGTGGCGACCGTGATCGCGCTCCTGGGTTCGTGGAATGTGTCGCTCTGGACCGACGAGGCAGCCACGATCTCCGCCGCGAGACGCAGCACCGGAGAGCTGTGGCAGCTGGTCCACAACATCGACGCGGTGCATGCCGTCTACTACTTCATCATCCACTTCTGGGGCGGGGCATTTGGGTGGAGCGCCTTCGCGGTGCGGCTGCCGAGCGCCCTTGCCGCGGGGGCCACCGTCGTCGGCGTGTGGTCGCTGGCACGACGACTCGGGCGTCCGGATGCCGCCTTGACAGCAGCCTTCGTCGCCATCGTCCTGCCCCGCATCACCTGGATGGGCATCGAGGCGCGGTCGTTCGGGCTCAGCGCCGCCATCGCGGTCTGGGCGACCGTCGCCCTGGTCGTCGCACTGCGAGGCGAACGGAAGGCACGCGCCTGGGCCGGGTACGGGATCCTCGTCGCCGCCGGCTGCGCACTCAATATCTACGTCGCACTGCTCGTCGTCGCCCACGCCGTCACCGTGGCAGCCCTCCTCGCCGCCCGGGCGGCCAGCGTGCGTCGTGCCGCCGCGTGGTTGATCAGCGCGGTGCTCGGGGTCGCGATCGCCTCCCCCGTCGTGGTGGCCTCTCTCGGCCAGCGCGGACAGCTCGGCGACAACGCGGTGTCGGCCCCGGCTCTCGTCCGCCGCGCGATCGTCAATCAGTGGTTCCTCGGCGAGACGCCCACGCGCGTGGGGGCGTCCAGCGATGGTCAGTCGCTGTGGTCGCTCGCGGCGCTCGCCTTCGCAGTGGTCGGGTGGACACTCATCGTGGTCGCCGTCGTGGCTTTGGTTCGGCGACGCGATCGCCTCGCCGTGGTCGTCGCGCTGACCTGGCTGCTGCTTCCCACCGCGATCGTCGCCGTCTACTCCCTGGCCGTCTCACCCCTCTACAACCCGCGGTACTTCACCTTCTGCGCGCCGGCGGCAGCCCTCCTCATCGGGATCGGCATCACCTCTCTCGGCCGGCGCTGGATCCGAATCTCCGCGCTCGCGCTAGTCGTCATCCTGGCCCTGCCCATCTACCTCTCGCAACGCCAAGAGACCGGCAAGAGCGGAACCGATTGGTCGGCGACGGCGAGCTGGGTCGGCGATCATGCCCAGCCAGGCGACGGGGTGTACTTCGCGCCACTCGACACGACGACGGCCGCCACCGTCGAGCGCACGACGCGGAACATCGCCGTGGCCTACCCGAACGACTTCGCCGGACTGCGCGACCTGACCCTCATCGTCGCGCCGACCTCGGACGCCAGCCTTCGCGGCGTCTCCGAGCGACTCCACGCCGACAACCCGCGTCTTCGCGACGTGCAGCGCCTCTGGGTCGTCCGTCCGAGCGACTACGCCCGCGAGTCGGCTGACTCCGATGCTGCAGCCCTGAAGAGTGCAGGCTTCCGCTCCAAGGCCCGCTTCGAGGGCCCCATGGACGACGTGCTCGAATACGTTCGCTGACCCCGACCTGGCAACGGCAAACCTCTGGACGCCACCGGCACTGCGACGAGCCCGATCGCGAGAACGAAGAGCTGTTCGGCGCTGAAGAACGGGCTGAACAGCAGGTCAAACAGCGACTTGGCGACGACGTAGAGCAGCACGGCGGCGGCGGTGCCGTCGGCGATGTTCCGGGTGATTCCGTACACCATGGCGAGCGCCGCCACGGCGATGAAGAGGAGACCGACGACACCGGTCTGAGCCCAGATGTCGCCGAACACCGAGTGGAGTTCGATGTGCCCGCCGAACATGTATCGGGTGACGTAGCCGTTGTTCGGGTCGTAGCCGATCGAGCTCATGCCCTCTTGAGCGACCCGGACCTCAGATGCAGAGGGAACGACACCGGCCCCGAAGCCCCAGGGCGAGTGGCCGATCAAGCCGAGGGTCGCGCCTAGCTCGGGTCTGCCGCCGAGCACCAGCGACCCGGACGCGTTGAACTGCGCCAACGATCTGGCCGTAGTCGCCTCGCCGAGGATTCCGGACAGCACGAGGGTCTGCCCGACGTTGTAGACCACGAGTCCGACGACCACGACACCCAGCGAGACCAGGAAAGCGGACCCGCCGTGCCCTGCACGAAAGAACGGGAGTTGCGCGACGAGGAGAACGACCGCCAACAACAGGAGGCCGAACGTCGCGCGGGCGTCGTTCGTCGCGGCGAGACCCGTCAGCGCGAGGACGACCAGGAGCTCGACCCACCACCGACGGGAGAGGTTCGCCGCCGCGAGACCGATGACTGCCAGAGGAATGGCGAACCCGAACTTGTAGGGGTTCGTCGCGAACTGCGCCGCAGAGGGGTCCACTCCGAGCAGGAGCCCCACTCCGAAGAAGAGCGCCACCATCGGCAACGACAAGACGGTGCGGGCCCACAGGACGAGGCCGATCGACAGCAGGGCACCGATCAGGAGCACCGTGGTGCTCGTCGCGATGCCGCTATCCACCGCGTGGTCGCCCCTGTTCGCGATCTGCAGCCAGATTCCGGCACCCGCGGCGAGCGTTCCGACAATTAGCAGCAGCGGCATGAAGCGGTAGTAGCGCACTGTCCGCAGCCAGAGGGGAGTGAGAAGGGCCGCGACAACGAAGCCGACTTCGACACCCTGCGGCAGGGTAATTCGCATCGCCAGGAGGACGAGTGCGACGGCGGCGATGCCCCTCGAATACAGGGGCGGCAACTGCATCGAAGCCTCGCCCGAGCTTCTTTCCGCCATTGCCGGCTTCTCGTCGGTCGTGGCCCGTTTGCGCGCCACAAGGCCGGAGAGAGAAGTCATTTCGCAACTCTAAGCGAGTCGCGAACACGAGGGAACGTATGGTCTGTCCTCCAAAGCGTCCACACTCTGTCGGGGGCTTTTGGCAAATTGCCTGTTCCAGGAAGCTTTCAGCACGGATAGGGTTACACGCATTGTTCCCTTGTGGCCCCCATTCTGGGGACACCCACTGACGCTCCTCCGACGAAAGGACCACCCAAGGGTGACTTCCTCTGCGCCTCGCCACGCTGTGAGACGGCGGCGATTCTCTTTCCCCGCCGTCGCCGGTCTTTCCGCCGGCGTGCTCCTCGCCGCCACTCTTCCCGCCCAGTTCGCGACCGCGGCCCCCGCCACCGTCGTCTCTGACTCGTTCGCGCGAACCGTCTCGAGCGGCTGGGGCTCCGCCGCCAAGGGCGGTTCCTGGACAGCTAGTCTCGGCGCCGGCGCCAGCGCAGCGGTCGCCTCGGGCGAGGGCCGGATCACCGGGCTCAAGCCGGGTGCTTCCGCTCGACTCGCTCTCAAGCAGGCGAATTCTCTCGACACCGGAGTGCGGGCCACCATCGGTCTTCCCACCGCGTCAGCAACGGTCTACACCGCCTTTGAGATCCGGCGCCAGAGCGACGACTCCACGTATCGCGGCCGGGTCGAGATCAGCAAGACCGGCTCAGCCGTTCTCGCTGTCTCACGACTCAACAAGACGGTCGAGGTCAATCTGGGCCGTTTCACACTTCCCGGCACATACGCCCCTGGTGCTGACATCGCGGCCGAATTCCAGGTGACGGGCTCAGCCAAGGTCTCGATCCGGGCCCGCGCTTACCCCTCAGGAGCCGTCGCGCCCGGGTGGCAGCTGTCTCTGACGGATTCGTCGTCGTCGCGCATCTCGGGCGCCGGGAGCCTCGCCTTCTGGGAGTACGCCAGCGGCAGCAACACCAACGCGGCCAGCACCACCCTCGACAACCTGTCGCTGACACAGAACCCCACCACGAACGCGAACACCCCCGCGCCAGTGCCAGTGCCAGCGCCGACCCCGTCGCCCACGACACCCCCGGCCACCCCCGCGCAGCCGGTCACGCCGCCGGTCTCCACCCCGGTGACCTCCGGCGATCGAGGTTCGGCGACCGTCGGCAGCACCCGCTATGCCGTTCCAGCCGGCGCCATCCTGGTGTCGCCCTCCGGCAACGACTCGGCCAACGGCAACTCGAACGCCCCCGTTCGCACCCTGGCCGCTGCCGTCGCGAAGGCCAGCAACGGAGCGACGATCGTCCTCCGCGCGGGCGTCTACAACGAGTCCGTCACGGTGCCCCGGTCGAAGACGCTGACCATCCAGTCGTACCCCGGCGAGACCGTCTGGCTCGACGGCTCGAAGCAGGTCACCGACTGGAACACCTCGGGCTCCAGATGGACGACGCCGTGGAACTACTTCCCGTCGTCGCAGATCGACGGCATCTCCGACAACCCGTGGTTCGTCGACTCCGCTAAGCCGTACGCGGCGCGACCCGACCAGGTCTTCCTCGACGGCACCGAGCTCACGCAGGTCGGTTCCGCCGCAGCCGTGACCGCCGGGACCTTCTACCCCGACGCGAACTCGGGACGCATCGTCCTAGGCTCCAACCCGAACGGCCACTCGGTTCGCATCAGCAACCAGGAGCAGGCACTGGTCGTCCAGTCGCCGAACACAGTGCTGCAGGGCTTCGGAGTCCGCCGATACGGCACTCCGTACCTCCAGCGCGGCGCTGTCCGACTCAGCAACACCGGCATCACGGCACGCAACCTCACGGTCGAAGACAACGCGATGATCGGCATCAACGTCGAGAGCGACAACACGACCCTCGATCACCTCACGGTGACCGGCAGTGGTCTTCTCGGCATCGGTGCGAACTCGGCGTACGGGCTCAAGGTTCAGAACTCCCTGGTTCTCGACAACAACGACCAGGAGTTCAACGCCCAGCCCGTGGCCGGCGGAATCAAGGTGACCCGGTCGCGCGGCGTCGACATCTCGAACGTCGACGCGAGCGACAACGTCGGAAACGGCATCTGGCTCGACGAGTCGGTGTACGACGCCACAGTCGTCAACAGTCGTTCCACCGACAACACGGTCGACGGGATCCTTGTCGAGCTCTCGGACCACGTGATCGTCGCGAACAACGAGTTGAACGGCAACAAGATCGGTGTGATCGTCTACAACACGGCCAACGTGCAGATCTATAACAACGACATCGGCGGCAACCGGCTGTTCGGCGTGAAGCTCGCTCAAGACGAGCGTCGCCAGGCGAACACGGCTCTCACCGGCCATGATCGCCGACGTCCCCTTCCCGACCCGACTCTCACCTGGATCACGAAGAACGTCACGGTCTCGAACAACGTGTTCGGATCCGGCGGTCTCTTCCAGATCTACGCCCTGGACGGCGTGACGAACATCCCGGTCGACAACATGAACCTCGTCATCACCGGCAACCTCTTCAACCAGCGCCTCACGGGAGCCCAGTCCACCCTGGTCGGCTGGGGTGGTGGCGACAACCGCACGGTGACCCGGTACGACTCGGTCCAGGCTCTCGCCAAGGCCAAGGGATCGCGCTGGAACAACGTCGAGACCACCGCGGTCCTGCCGATCGCCAGCATGATCGCGGCGATCAAGTCGGCGCTGGGTGTCGCCGTGGGCATTCCCGACGATGTTGCGGCGGCCATCGGAGTGAAGTCCGGCACGAAGGGCCTCGGCGTCTTCGACGACTAGACCCCGCACCACGAACACCAGACGCCGCTCGGGCACGACCCGGGCGGCGTCTGGCGTTGCGGCGGGTGTGGGCCGTGCGACGAGCGCGCAACTCAGGCAAGTGGGCGTGATGAGCGCGTTCTCGCGCGTGGGCAGGCCGGAACGCGCCTGGATTGCTGCCGGACGAGCGGCAGCGCGGCGCGGGCACACGCGGCGCCGGGACGCGCGGAGGCACGGCGCGGGGCACTTGCGGCACGAGGGCCCGCGGGAGCGCTCCGGTCGGTGCGCACGACTCAGGAACACAGTCCCCAAAGACCCCGAAACACAAGGATCCGCGCCCACCCGCCGCTCCGCATCCTGAACCGCGCGCGTCAGCGCCGCGAGCAAGCCCCTACAGCGCCGCGATCGTCCAGGCGGCCCGGTGCGTCGCACCCGGAGCGAGGCGCACCACGTCGTCGCCGGTCGAGAAGGCGTCGGGCGGGCACGTCATCGGCTCGACGGCGAGGCCCACGCGGTTGAGTGCGGCCTCCGGGCGGTCGGCCGTGTGCACCTGCACCCACGGCAGCTCGGTGCCCCAGGTCATCGAGACGCCGGAGCCCGCGCCGGAGCCCACGCCCACGCCTCCCTCGCCCGGAGCCCGCACCACCACTCGCGCAACACCCGAGTCGTCTCGCGTCAACCCGGTGAACGCGTGGTCGATGAACGTCTCGCCGATCACCCGGGGTGCCTGGAAGTCGAAGACGCCCAGCGGCGAACCGGCCCCGGGGCCGTCGACCGGCTCGACCGCGACCGGCAGCAGGCGCTCTTCCGTCACCGTGACGACCTGCGACGCGGGCAGCTCGAGCGTCCAGTCGTCGACGTGCCCCTCGCCGGCGCGGAGGTACGGGTGCGGCGCCGTGCCATAGGGGGCCTCGGACGAGCCGGTGTTCGTCGCGGCGACCGTCGTCGTCAGCCCGTCGTCGCCGAGCGCGTAGGTGACCTCGATCGTGAGCGGCCAGGGGTAGCCGTCGTTCGGAACCACGTCGGCGGTCAGCGTGACCGACGAATCGCTCCGGTCGATCACCGTGTAGCGCGCCCACGCCAGGAAGCCGTGCAGCGCATGCCCGCGGGCCGGCTCGGTCAGCGGCAGCTGGTAATCGACGCCATCGAACGTGTAGGTGCCGTCGACCACGCGGTTCGGCCACGGCACCAGGATCGCCCCGCGGAACACCGGCCGGATCTCGTCCGCCTCGAACGGCACGACCAGGTCGCGTCCGTCGTGCGTGAGCACGCGCAGTGCCGCTCCGACCGCGGCGATCGTTGCGCTGTACGGGCCGTGGGTGATGGTGGTCTGCTCGCCGGAGAGCGGGGAATTCGTCATCGAATGTCGTCTTTCGTCAGGGTTCGGTCTTCAGGGTAGAGGTCGCGGCGGCCGAGCGACGCCGGTCGACTGGCGGACCACGAGCTCGTAGTCGGCCACGATCGAGGCGAATCCGAGCGCGGGTGACGGATCCTTGATCCTCGCCACCAGCAGCTCGACCGCACGCCGCGCGATCTGCGAGCTTCCCGGCGACATCGTCGTGAGGGTCGGGTGGGCGAATCGGGCGTCGCGGGTGTCGTCGATGCCGATCACGGCCACGTCGCCGGGCACGTCGACACCGCGTTGCAGCAGCGCCCACTGCGCCCCGAGCGCGAGCGCGTCATTGAAGCCGAGAACGGCGTCGAACCGCACCGCAGGATCCCTCGCCCCGGCCTCGAGTGCTGCCACCGCCGCGGCGGCTCCCGCGTCGCGACTCCACGCGTCCGTCGGCGCCAGGAGCGCGTCGACCAGCGGGAGGCCGGCCTCGGCCATCGCGGCCTGGAACCCCCGCAGGCGCAGAGCGGACGTGTGGGTCGCGACCGCTCCCCCGGGGCCGAGCACCAGGATCCTGCGCCTGCCGATCTCGAGCAGATGCTCCGTGGCGCGCTTCGCCACCCCCTCATCCGCGATCAGCACATGATCGGCGAGCCCCTCGAACTGGCGCTCGCCGATGATCACGAGTGGTTCTCCGGCGAGTTGCGGCGCGTCGCTCGGGCCGATGGCCAGCGGGTCGATGATGGCCCCGTCGATCAGCTGGCGGCGCTCCCCGCTGATCGCCTGGAGTTCACGATCGCGATCGCCGCCGGTCGTCTCGACGAGCACCGTTAGGTCGTGCTCGCGAGCCACCGCGATCACCTCCTGAGCGAGCTCCGCGAAGAAGGCCTGATCGAGCTCGGGAACGATGAGCGAGATCATGCCCGTCCGCCTGGTGCGCAGTCGTCTCGCCGACAGGTTGACCCGATAGCCGAGCTTGTCGACGGCCGCCCCGATGCGCGCCCGGGTCTCGGGGCGCATCGAGGGGTAGTCGTTGAAGTAGTTCGACACGGTCTTGAGCGAGACGCCGGCGAGGCGGGCCACGTCGTTCATGGTCGCGGGCATGGGCTTGGCCTTCCTCCTCGTCGGTGCGGTCGCGGCGGCGGCGCGGCTGGCGCGGGCTTTCGCGGTGGCGCGGCTGGCCCGGGCGCTAGCGCTGTTTCTACTGCTTGGCCAGGCGCACGACGTTCCAGCTCAGCGGCGGCAGCACGACGCTGAGCACCGAGCCGTCCCAGCTCGTCTTGTCGTTCGCCACCGGAGCGACGCTGTCGGCGCTGTCGACCGTGACGGACTTGTAGGGGTCGGCGTCGTGCAGCGTCGTTGCCTGGACGAGACGCACTCCACCGAAGGCCCGGGTGTCGACATCGACCGTGAGCTCTTCGGTGAGCGATCGGTTAATCGCGAAGACGCTCACATCGCCGGTCTCCGGGTCGTGGGTGGCGACGGCGTCGAAGGCAGGAACAGCCCCGTACTTCGCCGTCTCGTGAACCGGCGACTGCATTTCGACGCGCAGCACGTCGCCCCGCGCGAAGCTCGACGCCTGCGCGAACGGGTGGAACGTGGTCTGCTTCCAGCTGCGCCCACCGGTCTCGGTCATGATCGGAGCGATCACGTTGACAAGCTGCGCGAGGCTCGCACTGGCCACGCGGTCGGAGTGCTTCAGCAGCGAGATGAGCAGGCCGCCCACCACGACGGCGTCGGCGACGTTGTACTGGTCTTCGAGCAGCACCGGGGCGACCGGCCAGTCGGTCGGGTTCTTCGATGCTTCGCCGTCGAGGTACCAGACGTTCCACTCGTCGAACGAGATGTTGATGCGCTTGGTCTTCTTCTGGGCTGCGCGCACGTGGTCGACGCTGGCGACAACGTCGTCGATGAAGTGGTCCATCTCGACACCCGCCGCGAGGAAGCTGGCGAGGTCGCCGTCTTTCTCCCAGTAATAGGCGTGCATCGAGATCAGGTCGACCTCGTCATAGGTCTCTTCGAGCACCTCGCGCTCCCAGGTACCGAACGTGGGCATGTCGGCGCCCGAGCTTCCGCAGGCGACCAGCGTGAGGTCGTTGTCGATGAGGCGCATGGCGCGGGCTGTTTCGGAGGCGAGGCGCCCGTACTCGCGGGCGGTCTTGTGGCCGATCTGCCACGGGCCGTCCATCTCGTTGCCGAGGCACCACATCTTGATGTCGTAGGGGTCGGCCGAGCCGTTCTTCTTGCGCAGGTCGGAGTGGAACGACCCGCCGGCACCGTTCGTGTAGTCGAGCAGATCGATGGCCTCCTGAACGCCGCGCGTGCCGAGGTTCACCGCCATCATGGGCTCGACGCCGGCCTTCTTGGCCCAGCGCATGAACTCGTCGACGCCGACCAGGTTCGGCTCGGTGGAGTGCCAGGCCAGGTCTTTGCGCACTGGGCGGTCGGCGACCGGGCCGATGCCGTCTTCCCAGCGGTAGCCCGAGACGAAGTTGCCGCCGGGGTAGCGCACGGTCGAGATGCCGAGCTCGCGCACGAAGTCGATCACGTCGCCGCGGAACCCGTCGGCGTCGGCGGTGGGGTGCCCCGGGTCGTGGATGCCGCCGTACACGCAGCGGCCGAGGTGTTCGACGAAGGTGCCGAAGGTGCGGCGCGAGACGGGAGCCACCACAAAGGACGGGTCGAGGGCGAGGCGGGCGTTGGGCATAGGATCTCCTTCAGTACATCGTTGTAACGCCCAGTTTGTACAACGTTGTACTTGCGCGTCAAGGGGGCTGCGCTGGTCACTTCTCAGGCGGTTGGGCGCGTCCCAGCTCGCGCACCCGCTGGCCTGCGCTTGTGCGCGGCTGGATTCCTGATGAGCGCACCTGCGATCGCGTCCGGTGGCGTTCGCACACCGCGGCAGACCAGGATCCTGCGCACCCCCGCTCACACTTCAGGCATCCGGGCGCGTTCCGCCCGCGATCCCCATGCCTGCGCTCCCGTCGCGCTCGCATGCCTGACTCATGCACCTCCAGCGTGCTGCGTTGCACGTCCTCGCTGCGGGAGACCAGGATCCTGCGCAACCCCGCTCACACATCAGGCATCCGGTCGCGTTCCGCCCCGCGAACCCCGCGCCCGCACTCCCGTGGCGCTGGCATTCCTGAATCCATCACCTAGCGCCGCACGCCACCGCTCACACTTCAGGCATCTGAGCGCGTCCCGCCCCGCGATCCCCATCCCTGCTTTCCCCCGCGCCTGCATTCCTGAATCCATCACCCAGTGCCGCTCGCCACCGCTCACGCATCAGGCATCTGAGCGCGTTGCGCCCGGCGATCCCCATGCCTGCGGCCTCCGCGTGCCTACATTCCTGAAACGCGCCCCGCGAGGGCGGCGCGTTGCGCGTCCTCGCCGCGGCCGACCGGGATCCTGCGCAACCCCGCTCACACATCAGGCATCCAGGCGCGTTCCGCCCCGCGGACCCCGCGCCCACACGCCCCCGTGCCTGCATTCCTGAAACGCGCACCCGCGAGCGCGTCCAGTGGCGTTCGCATGCCGCGGCAGACCAGGATCCTGCGCAACCCCGCTCACACATCAGGCACCCGGGCGCGTTCCGCCCCGCGAACCCCGCGCCCGCGCTCCCCCGCGCCTGCATTCCTGAAACGTACACCGCACGCACGCACGCACACCCGTTAACCACCGCAGGCAGACCCGAAGGCCTGCCTGCAGCGACTGCGAAAAGGAGGAGGAGTCGCTAGACCGTGACGGTCGCGAGCACCTCGTCGAGGACGGCCGAGGCCTCCTCGTCGGTGGATTTCTGGGCGAGAGCGAGCTCGCTGATCAGCACCTGACGCGCTTTGAGGAGCATGCGCTTCTCGCCGGCGGACACGCCGCTGTCTTGGTCGCGGCGCCAGAGGTCGCGGACGACCTCGCTCACGCTGTAGACGCTTCCGCTGCCCATCTTCTCGGTGTTCGCCTTGAAGCGACGCGACCAGTTGCCGGGCTCTTCGACGTGATCGCTGCGGAGCACGTCGAACACCGCCTCAACACCCTTGGCGTCGATGACGTCGCGGACGCCGACCAGATCGACGTTGTCGACCGGCAGCTCGATCATGAGATCGCTGGCGTGGACGTTCAGGGTGATGTATTTCTTCTCAGCGCCCTTGATGGTGCGGGTCTTGACCGCGGTGATGGTGGCGGCGCCGTGGTGGGGATACACGACGGTCTCCCCTACTTCGAAAATCATCTAGTCGTGCCTCTGTTCTCTTTGCGTGTCGTCTCGGCAGTCTTACCATTCTACCCGATAAATCCGTTGTATGATCCGCCGCTCTAGACCGACCGGGACGCCCTCCCCGGTGACGTGGGCCGGATCCTGCGACAATGGCACGACCATGCCGATCAGCCGCCGCGTCTTCGTGACCGGATCCCTTACCGGAGCCGGGGTACTGGCGCTGTCGGCCTGCTCGAGTCCGTCTCCGGCTCCGACGGCGAGCAGTCCGGCGCCGACCGGTACGCCGACGCCCACCGCGACGACCGCCTCGGGTGTGACGCCGGCCGCATTCCGGCGCAGCTCGTGGGGCGACGACCCCTACGCGTACGGCTCGAACAGCGTCCTGACGACCGAGTCCACCTCCACTGACCGCGAGACCCTGCGGGCTTCGCTCGACGACAAGGTGTTCTTCGCGGGCGAGGCCGTCGCCGCGACGTGGCCCGGCACCGTCACGGGTGCTCGCCTGTCGGGTGTCGCCGTGGCCGCCGAGGTCGCTGCCGTAGCGGCTCCGGGCGAGCGCATCGCCGTGATCGGCGCGGGCATCGCCGGTGCGACGGCCGCTCGCACGCTCGCCGATCAGGGTTTCGACGTGGTCGTGATCGAGGCTCGGCAGCGGGTCGGCGGCCGGATCGCCTCCTCCCAGGGCGACGACTGGCCAATCGAGGTACAGACCGGCGTCTCGATGCTGTTCGGCGACGGAGCCGCCGACCTGGAGAGTCTGCTCACGAGCGCCGGCGTTGTGACGGTGCCGTTCGAGGCCGAGACGACAGCACGTGAAGGATCCGCGCGTACCCGATTTCCGACCACCGCCACCGTCGCCGCCACTCTCGCTTCGGCCCGCGCCTGGGCCGACCGTCAGAGCGCCGAGGTCAGCGTCGATGGCGCACTCGACGGTTCCGGTGTTCGGTCGAAGCTGTCGAGTGCCCCCGACGCGTCGGGCGTCTCCGATGCCGACCGTCTGGCCTGGGTTCTCGCCGAGGCGCTCCCCGCGCGTTTCGGCGCCGACGCCGACGCGCTGTCGTCTCGCGCGCTCTCCGTCGGGGCCGCTCCGGTTGACGCCCAGCTCGTCACGAAGGGATTCGCCGCCTACGTCGCCGGGCTGCTGACCGATCTCGACGTGCTGCGGGGCAGCAACGTCACTCAGATCACCTACGCCAACGAGGGTGTCGGCCTCCGTCTGGTGACGGGCGAGTCGCTCTCGGCCGACCGGGTCGTGTCGACGATCCCGCTGGGCGTGTTCAAGAAGCAGCGGATCGTCTTCGTCCCGGAGCAGTCGGCGGTGCGCCGCAGCGCCATCGACCGGCTCGGCATGGGCGTGCAGGACGTCCTCTGGCTGCGCTTCGACGAGCGCATCTGGTCGACCGACGACACCGTCTGGGCGATCCTCGACGACGACGCGACCTACCGCCTGTGGGTCAACCTCGAGCCGGCGACGGGCTACCCGATCCTGGTGGCGCTCATCGGCGGCGAGTCTGCGGTGGCGGCGGAAAAGCTGAGCGACGCCGAAGCGGTCGCTGCGGCGGTGGCCGATCTCGCGCCCTACCTCGACCGGGTGGCAGACGACGCGTCGCCCACCCCGTCGCCGACCCCGAGCTCGTGAGGTGCGGTCGCCCGCTCGGGTGAGCCGTCGGATCCTGCGTTCGTGTCGTCACCCGAGGCGAGCACGCGGCGCCGCCTCGCCAGGTGCCCGGGCCGAACATGGCTCAGGCCGATGAGCGCCGTCAGCACGCCGACGAAGATTGCGAGCACGAGAGCGTTGTAGAGCCGGAACTGCTCGGGGCTCACCTGCGTCGGGTCGAGGAAGAAGTACGGGTACCAGCGCACCTCACGGCCGCGCTCGAGCGTGTAAAGACCCCAGATCAGCGGAAAGATCAGCACCAGAGCGAGGGTGCGCCAGCGGACGGGCGTGCGACCCGGAGCGAGGATCCAGTCGAGGAGCACGTAGGCGGAGATCCAGAAGTGGAGCACCTGGCTCGAGGTGGGGAACGCCAGCGCGTAGTGGTGCGAGGCCGATTGCGTGACGAGTACGGCGAAGACGACTCCTGAGACGATCACGTAGGTGGTGACGATGGCGTGCACCGCGGCGAACCAGGGTGGGTCGCTCCGGCCCCGGAAGGTGAGGATGCCCGAGACCACCAGCACGGCCACGTTCGCCATGTTGCTCTGCTGCGTGAAGTAGCTGAAGTAGTTCGCGGTCGCGAAAGTCGAGAACCCGATGACGTATTCGAAGTTGGCGACGAGCGCGGCGATGGCCACTCCGGCCGCGGCGAGGCGCAGGAGGCCGGAGACACGGAAGGTCCACGGCGTCTGCATCCGACCGAGGGTACCGAGAGCGGCAGGGAGAGCACCGAGCGAAGGATCCGTCGGGGTCACCGGGTCACGGCCGGCCGGTTCGACGCAGGGCTTCCCGTCGCTGGCGACGAGCGCTTACTCGTCGACGGCGTTGAATCGCTCGAGCCCGTCGGCGAGACGGTCGATGTCGTCGTCGCTCCAGTCGGCGAGCCTCCGCTCAAGCTCGGCGTGGTTGGCCCGGATCGACCGCTGCAGCAATTCACGCCCGCGGTCGGAGAGGAGCAGCAGCTGGCCGCGCGCCTGACTCGTGATGGGTTGGACGCCGACCTCGACGAGCCCGAGCTCTTGGAGGTCGCCGATCTGGCGCGAGACGGTGGAGCGGTTCAAGCGCATGGCCGACGCGATGTCGACGGCGCGGCAGTCGGGGGTGACCGCGATGAAGTTGAGGAGCGTGTGCTGCACGACGGTGAGCGGCTCGGCCGTGCGGCGGCTTCGCGCGGCCGCCCGGCGGGAGATGGCCTGCAGTTCGGCGTAGACGGCCTGCATTCGGTCGTCGCGTTTCGTGGTCACGTCGTCGAGCTTAACGATCGGGTGTAATGTCTTTCTGTGTTGCATACTGCAACAATAACTCCCCTCGTCTTTTGAAAGGCAGCATGTCTACGAATACGCACTCGCTCCAGGAGGTCGCGATCCGCCAGTCCCCGCGTCGTGACGACCACAGCCACCGGCTGCCGTCGTCCTCGTCGGGCCGCGAGACGCCCGCTGGTCCGCGCATGTTCCTGGGCACGCCGGTCGCCGTCTTCAAGGCGTTCGGCACCGCGATCCTCGTGCCGCTCTTCCTGGGCCTCGGAATGACGCTCGCCTACCTCGGCGCCTTCCACCAGCCGACGCCGCACGAGCTCCCCGTAGCCGTCGTGGGCACCAGCGCCGAGGTCAAGGTCTTCGCGCAGACGCTCAGCGACGGGGCCGACGGCCAACTCAGCGTGCGCACCGTCGCCTCCGACGCGGTCGCTCGCCAGCTCATCACCGACCGCGAGATCACCGCGGCGTACGAGCCCACCGCCACCAGTGCGTCGCTCCTCGTCTCGTCGGCCGCGTCCGAGACGAGCGCCAACGTCGCCCAGAAGGTGTTCCTGCCGATCGCCTACGAGTCGAAGCTGCCGTTCACCGTCGTCGACGTCGTGCCGTCGTCCGCCAACGACTCCACCGGACAGGGACTCTTCTTCCTCCTCGTCGGGCTCAGCGTCGGCTCGTACGCCACGGCTGCCGCGGTCGCCGCCTTCGCCTCACGTCTCGGCATCCGCTGGTCGCTCGTGACCGCCGCCGTCCTCTCCGGTGTCGTCGCAGCCATCGCCCTGATCATCGCCGGGCCCGTCTACCACGTGGTCGACGGCCACGTCTGGGGCACCTGGCTCGCCGGCTGGCTCTACTCGCTGGCCATCGTGCTGATCGGCGTCGGCCTGCACCCGGTGCTCCGCCACTGGACCACCGCCGCCCTCACCATGCTCTTCGTGATGTTCAACTTCACCTCGTCGGGCGGAATCTTCGCCGTGCACCTCATGCCCGCGTTCTTCGCCGCTATGAACGGCTTCTGGAACGGCGCCGCCTGGCTCGACGCCGCGCAGACCATGCAGTACTTCCCCGGCCAGGCCTTCGGGTGGGACATCCTCCGCCTCGGCATCTGGGCCGCCGTCGGCCTCGGCCTGACGCTGCTCACCCACCTCCTGAGCCGTCGCCGCACGCGCATTGCGAACGAGCGCGTCGTCATGCGCGAGGAGGAGCAGGTGGTGGCGGCGTAGGTGGGTGGTGCGGTTGCGTGCGCGGTTGCGGTTGCGTGCGGGTTGGGGTTCGCGTTCGCGTTCGCGTTCGCGTTGGGGTTCGCGTTCGCGTTCGCGTTCGCGTTCGCGTTCGCAGAACAGGAGACCAGTCGCGCGTGGGCGTGAGTATGCGGGGTGTGGCGCCAGGCAGCGACAGAACGCCTGAAGTACGACCGGCGCCGGAGCGATCGCACCGCAGAGCCACCCGACGCCAGGGCCCGCGGGAGCGCTTGGCCGGCTGGAGCACGCCAGGAACTCCTGGTTCTGTTCCTCTGGGCGCAACTCAGGCATCCAAGCCCGGCGAGGTCCCACACCCGCGCATATCGCCCCACGCGCGCCTCATCACCTGAAAAGCGAAACGCGCGCAGGATCCTGCACCACCCCGCGCACCCCCACACTCCCCGCAACTCAGGTATACAGACCCGGCCAAGCCCCTCACCCGCGCAAATCACCCGTCACGCGACTCGTCACCTGAAAAGCGAAACGCGCGCAGGATCCTGCACCACCCCGCACACCCCGCCCCCGCCCGCAACTCAGGCATCCAAGCCACGCGAGGCCCCGCACCCGAGCGAACAACCCGTCGCGCACCCCGTCACCAGAAAAACGAACCGCACGCAGGATCCTGCACCGCGCCGCACACCCCACCCCCGCGCGCAACTCAGGTATACAGACCCGGCCAAGCCCTATGCCCGCGCAAATTGCCCGTCACGCGCCTCGTTGCCTGAAAAGCGGACCGCGCGCAGGATCCGGCCCAACGCCGCTCATCCCAACCTCGCCCGCAACTCAGGTATCCAAGCCCCGCGAGGCCCCACACCCGCGTAAATTGCCCCGCGCGCGCCCCCATCACCTGAAAAGCGAACCGCACGCACAGAGCGGCCCCAGGACGCCCTCGCATCCTGCGGCCGCTCACCCGTGTGAACTACTTCGCAGCGGACAGGTCGTACACCGTGCTCCCACCCACGGTTGTCGCGGTGAAGTTTGCCTCCACCCAGGTCTTGATCGCCGAGGAGGTCGACGATGAGCCGCCGCCCATCCCGCCTCCGGAGCCACTCGACACGTAGTAGCCGATGTCGCCCGCGGCCACGTAGGCCTTGAACTCGGCGAGAGTCGGCGTCGGGTCGTCGCTCCAGCCGCCGATCGCCATCACCGCAGTGCCGCTCGACAGTTCGAGCGTCGCCGCCGACTGGTCGTTGTTGACGGCCGCAGCCCAGCGCGCGGTGCTCTTCTTCAGGAGGGTATCGAGGGCCGTCGAGGAGGTCGTGCCACCCATTCCCGCAGCGGAAGACGAAGACGAGGATCCGCCCGACGCCGAGTCATCCGATGTGCCGGCAGAGCTCGAGTCCGATCCGCCCGGCGCGGTGCCGCTCGGAGCGGAGTCGCCCGAAGGCATCTCACCGGAGGGCATTTCGCCCTCTGAGCCCGACTCGCCGATCGTGCTGCCGCCGGGCCCGCCAGTGCCAGACGGCGGGGTTCCACCACCGCCAGCGCCACCCGTGCCACCGCCCATGCCGCCGCCACCCATGCCGGACGAACTCGACGACGATCCCACGCTCGGAATCGACCCCGAGTGCCCGACCGACGCCGTCGCCACGGCATACGCTCCCGATCCCCCGAAGGCGAACAGGGTGCCGACGAGCACGGCCGCGAGGGTCACACGTCGGAAGGCCGCGATCGAACCGATCACGAAACCGATTGCCGCAAGCACCGAGCCGATCAGCACGACCCACTTGAGCCAGGGCATCCAGGTCGCGTTCTCGGAGAGGAGGTGGAACGACCACGCGCCCGTTCCGGCGATGGCGGCTGCTAGGCCGAGGCGTCCGAGCCAGGTGGTGCGCATGCGCCAGAGGAGGGCGCCGCCGATGCCGATGAGTCCGGCGATCGCGGGTGCCAGAGCGACTGTGTAGTAGGGGTGGATCGTGCCGCTGGTGAAGCTGAAGACAAGGGCCGTGACGATCAGCCAGCCGCCCCACATCACGAGGCCGGCGCGCAGCGGGTCGAGGCGCGACCGGCGACCGGCGATGATCAGACCCAGCACGAGCAACAGCAGTGCGGCGGGCAGCAGCCACGAGATCTCGAGTCCCATCTCGCTCGAGAAGAGGCGGGTGAGGCCGGTCGAACCGCCGAAGGATCCGCCTGCGGTTCCCCCTCCGGCACCGCCACCGCCGCCGTTACCCGACCCCGAGCCGAAGAACCGGCCGAGTCCGTTGTAGCCGAAGGCGAGCTCCAGCACCGAGTTGTTGGTCGAGCCGCCGATGTAGGGGCGGGAGTCGGCCGGCCAGATGGCGACGATCGCGACCCACCAGCCAGCGCCGACGACGACTCCTACGAGAGCGCCGAGCACGTGCAGGAGGCGCTTCCAGATCGTGGTGTTGGCTGCGAGCAGGTAGACGAGCACGAAGGCCGGGGCCACGAGAAGGCCCTGCAGCATCTTGGTCAAGAAGGCGAAGCCCAGCACGAGCCCGGCCGCGGCCAGCCACTTCCAGCTCGCCTTCGGCAGAGCGCGGACCACGAAGTGGGCGGCCAGCGTCATGAGCAGGACGAGAAGCGCATCGGGGTTGTCGAAGCGGAACATCAGCGCGGCGGCCGGGGTGCAGGCGAGCGCGAGGCCGCCGACGAGGGCACCGGCGGCCGAGAGGCGCGGGCCGAGCGCGGCGAGGCTGCGCCGCACGATGGCGAAGACCAGTGCGACGCTGCCCACGCCCATCAACGCCTGCGGAACGAGGAGGCTCCACGAGTTGAAGCCGAAGATCCGCGCCGAGATGCCCATCACCCACAGCGAAGCCGGCGGCTTGTCGACGGTGATGAAGTTCGACGAATCCAAGGATCCGAAGAAGAGAGCCTTCCAGCTCTGACTCCCCGCCTGCACGGCGGCGGCGTAGAACGAGTTCGCCGTGCCGCTGGCCGACAGCCCGACGATGTAAAGGAGGCCGGTGGCGACGAGAAGCCCCCAGAGGCTCGGCCTGACCCAGGCGGGGTCGGCGCGGCTGCCGAGGAGCACTCGGGCGGCGAGTCGGCGTTCTCCGGTGGCACCGGGCGACGGTCTGGTCGCGATGCTTCCGGTGAGAGGTCCGGCGTGTGCGGTCATGGGTAGTCCTCCGGGTTGGCGGACTTCGAGGATCGCTGGCGCGGCTTTCGGCTTTCTATGAGGCGTCGATACGCCTGCTATGCATCGTGCGCGGGGCCGGGCAGGCGGGCGGCTGCGAATGGACATGGCGGACGACCGAGGCTCGTCCGAGGTCCGCCACGTCCATCCGCAGCCGCGCTAAAAGCACAGCTCTAGGCGGCGGCAGTCTCGGAGGTCGCGGCAACGAGCTTCTCGACGACGTCGCTCAGCTGGCCGACGACCTCGGCGTCGTCCTTCGGGTGCGTCTCGGCGAAGCGGACGACCGAGCCGGGGATCGCGAGCTTGACATCGTCGAGCACCTTGGCGCCGGTGATGCCGAAGGCCTTGCGGGTCTCGTCCTGCGCCCACACGCCGCCGAACTGGCCGAACGCGGAGCCGATCACTGCCGTGGGCTTGCCCACGAGGTTCGACTCGCCGTAGGGGCGCGACGCCCAGTCGATTGCGTTCTTGAGGCTGGCGGGGATGGTGCCGTTGTGCTCGGGTGTGACCACGAGGATCCCGTCGGACGCGCCGATCGCCGCACGGAGCTTTGCGGCTCCCTCCGGCACGGCACCGTCTACGTCGATGTCTTCGTTGTAGAAGGGGATGTGGCCGAGGCCCTCGTGGATCGTCAGCGTGACGCCCTCGGGGGCGACCTGGGCGGCCGCCTCGGCGAGCTGGCGGTTGGTGCTGGCAGCGCGGAGGCTACCCACGAGGACGAGGATCGAGGAATCGGACATGTTTTCTCCTTTGGTGGCAAACAGCTACAACCCGCTCAATTCGGCCGACCGCGGTCGTATTCCCGCGGTCACGAATTAGCCGACGCGTGATGTCGATTTCGGCCTTCCGAAAAGCTGGTGCGACGGCGACACCCCATGCCAGGGTGGACGAATCGAAGGGGAGTAGTTCCTCCAACGGTGCGTCGACATACTGGCGGTCACGACGACCAGCCCGGCGTACCTCCTCGTGACAGCCGCTCCCGGTGGCTGAGCGAGGCGAACGAGACCTTCGGCCATTCAGGCCGAAGCTCCTCCCTGCCCGGAAGCGCTCGGCCGCGACCGAAAGCCCGCCATGCTCACTCGTTCTCTTCCTGCGCCACTGGTGCGTCGGATCCTGCTCTGCCTCGCCATCGCCGTGCCGGCCGTGGTGTTCCGCATCACCGGTTTCGCGCCGAACCCCGTCGTCGATCTCGTCGTGTTCGGGGCCGCCGTCGTCGCGGCGTCGTTCTTGCTCGCCTGGGCTGCCGAGGCCGCGCAGAAAGATATCTCGGGGGCGCTCGCCATCGCGATCCTCGCTCTCATCGCCGTGCTGCCCGAATACGCCGTCGACCTGTACTACGCGTTCCGCTCCGGCTCCGATCCGGCTTACGAGCAGTTCGCCGCAGCCAACATGACCGGCTCGAACCGCCTGCTGCTCGGCTTCGGCTGGCCGCTCGTCGTATTCGTCGCGCTCTTCATCGCCCGTCGCGCCGCCGCGGCTCGAGGAGCATCCGGCCGCGCGGTTCCCCGGGCACTCAACCTGCCGGGATCCTCGCGTCTCGATGTCGGCGTGCTCGCGATCGTGGCCGTCATCGCGTTCGTGATCCCGCTCACCGGACAGATCGCGCTGTGGTTCGGAATCATCCTGATCGCTGTCTTCGCCGCCTACCTCTGGCGGGCCGGCAACGCCGCGAACGATGACGGCGACGAGGAGTTCGTCGGAACGGCAGCGCACATCGCGGGCCTGCCCGCGCGCCTTCGCAAGATCACGTTCGTGGCGATGTTCGTCGTCGCGGCGGCCGTGATCCTCTCGTCGGCGGAACCCTTCGCCGATGCCCTCGTGCAGTCGGGATCGTCGCTCGGCATCGACAGCTACTTCCTCGTGCAGTGGCTCGCACCGCTGGCCACCGAGGCGCCGGAGTTCATCGTCGCCGTGCTGTTCGCCCTGCGCGGCCAGGGTGCCGCCGCCATCGGAACGCTGATCGCCTCGAAGATCAACCAGTGGACCCTCCTCGTCGGATCGCTCCCCATCGCCCACCTCCTGGGTGGCGGCGGCACCGACCTCCCCCTCGACGGACGCCAGGTCGAGGAGTTCGTCCTGACGGCGTCGCAGACCGTGATGGGGGTCGCGATCATCGTCGCGCTGCGGTTCCACCGGTGGGCCGCCATCGCGCTGGTCGCCCTGTTCGCCCTGCAGTTCGTCGTCACCGGCGAGACCGGGCGCTACGTGCTGAGCGCCGTGCACATCGCCGTCGCGCTCGTGGCGCTGTGGCTACAGCGGCGCGACATCCTGCCGACGATCACGGCGCCGTTCCGGCGGCAGTCGTCGATCGCGGCGGGCCCGGGCGAGCGGGAGCTGGCGGGTTCGGAGCGCTAGCGGCTCGGGGTGCGGGCGCGCATTTCAGGCATGCAGGCGCGCCCGGCAGCGCTCACCCCGCTGCGCGGCCAAGCGGATGCAGACTTCCTGATACCTGCACGGTGGGCAGGGCGCTGTGAGGGCAGACGCCAGGGCCCGCGGGAGTGCCGCGCTGAGCCGATCGCGCTGAGGTCCCCCTGGTTTTCCTGAGCCGGGTGCGTCGACAACGGAACGGACCTGGGTTCCTGACTCGTGGGCACCCGAGCACCGCGCTCCCGCAGGCCCCGACGCCACCAGGCTCGGCGCCGCGCACCCCGCGCCGCTCGCGAGATGGCCCAAACCGCGCCCCCACCGCCGCGCACCCGTCGATCAAGCCACCTCGCGAGAGCGCTTGCTAGTGGGCGTGCCCCTCGGCCGCGCTCGTCACCCAGATCGCCTCGGCCGCGACGGTCGCGAGCTCGGTCGACGCGACGACGGTCAGGTCGCCCGCCTGGAGGATCTCGAGCCCGAGACTCCCGGCGAAGGCGTGCCGCTCTGCGAGGCGGACGTGCGACCCGACCGTGATGGCGAGCCCTCCGAGAAAGCGCAGCAGCGCAGGATCGTGGTCGCTGACGCGCACGACACCCGCGCACGATCCGTCGCCGAGTTCGGTCAGGCGCCGACCGCGCGGGTGGGTGATTGTTCCGTCAGCGCGGGGAATCGGATCGCCGTGGGGGTCGTGGTCAGGAAACCCGAGCTCGGCGTCGATCTTGGCGAGGAGGCGATCCGAGACGGCGTGCTCCAAGATCTCGGCTTCGTCGTGCACTTCGTCCCAGCCGTAACCGTGGTGCTCCACAAGATAGGTCTCGATGAGCCGGTGACGCCGGACCACCTGAATGGCCAGCGCACGGCCGGTCGGGCTCAGCGTCGCGCGACCGTACGGCTCGTACTCGAGGTACCCCTCGCGGGCGAGCTTTTTCAGGTTGCCCGAGACACTCGACGCGACGACACCCAGAGTTGAAGCGAGCTCGTTTGTCGTGAGACCCTCACCCGACCACTCGTGGGCCTTCCAGATGACCTTGACGTAGTCCTCCGTCATGGTGCCGGCGGTCGGTGTGCTCATGCTCTCAGGGTATTGGCCCGACACCGCACCCATCACCTGCCGCCGACCACACCGGCGCCGTCAGCGCCGAAACAACTACCGCCGCTCACACCGCCGCCGGAACCGCAGCCGGCACGACTCTCACCAGCACGGCCTTCGACACGGGCGTATTGCTGGCGATCGATGCGCTATCGAGGGGCACGAGCACATTCGCCTCAGGGAAGTAGGCGGCGGCGCATCCCTTCGCCGTCGGATACGACACCACGCGATAACCCCGCAGGGCGCGCTCGACGTCGTCGGTCCAGTCGGTGAAGACGTCGACCGACTGCCCATCGACGAGACCGAGTTCGTCGAGGTCGTCTGGATTGATGAAGACCACCTCGCGGCCCTTTTTGATGCCGCGGTAGCGGTCGTTAAGGCTGTAGATCGTGGTGTTGTACTGGTCGTGAGAGCGCAGGGTCTGCAGAAGAAGTCGCCCCTCGGGCCGTTCGACGTGCTCGAGGTCGTTGACCGTGATCATGGCCTTGCCTGTCGCGGTGTCGAAGGTGCGGGAGTCGCGCGGCCCGTTCGGCAGAACGAAGCCCTCGCGGCTTCCGGCCCGCGCGCTGTAGTCGTCGAACCCCGGGACGACCCGGCTGATGTGATCGCGGATGACGTCGTAGTCGTCTTCCATTGCCGTCCAGTCGACGGGAACGCTGTCTCCGAGCGTCGCCTTTGCGAGCCGGGCGACGATGGCGATCTCGGAGAGGAGGCCCGGTGCGACCGGAGGTACCTGCCCGTGGCTGCCGTGAACCGAGCACACCGTGTCTTCGACCGAGACGAACTGCGGACCGGCCTTCTGAATGTCGATCTCCGTGCGACCCATCGTGGGCAGGATGAGTGCCTCCGCTCCCACGACCGCGTGCGATCGGTTGAGCTTCGTCGAGACCTGCACGGTCATCTCGGTGCCGCGGAATGCCTTCTCAGCGGCCTGCGTGTCGGAGATGGCGGCGACGAGGTTGCCGCCCATGCCCATCCAGAATTTGATCTCGCCCTTCTGCATCGCCTTGATGCCTTTGAGCGCGTCAACCCCGTGCTTGCGCGGCGGATCGAAGTGGAACTCCTGCTGCACAGCGTCGAGGAAGGTGTCGGACATCTGCTCCCAGATGCCCATCGTGCGGTCACCCTGCACGTTGCTGTGACCTCGGATCGGCGACGCACCCGCTCCGGACTTGCCCATGTTCCCCCGCAGCAGGAGCAGGTTGATGATCTCTTTGATCGTGTCGACGGCCTTGCGGTGCTGGGTGATACCCATCGCCCAGGTGATGATGACCCGATCGGCCGAGATGTAACGCTCGGCGAGTTCGTCGATCTCGGCCGTGCTCAAGCCTGTCGCCAGCAGCACCTCGTCGTCGTCGATCTCGGCGACGTGCGCGCGGAACTCTTCGAGCCCAGCGCAGTGCTCCTCGAGGAAGGCGTGGTCGAGCACGGTGCCGGGCGCCGCGTCTTCGGCGGCGAGCACCCTTTTCGACACGGCCTGGAGCAACGCCATGTCGCCCCCCAGGCGAATCTGCAGAAACTGGTCGGCGATCTCGGTGCCGTGCCCGACGACGCCGCGAACACGCTGGGGGTTCTTGTATCGACGCAGGCCGGCCTCGGGCAGAGGGTTGACCGCGACGATCTTGGCGCCGTTCTTCTTGGCGTCTTCGAGGGCGGTCAGCATCCGCGGGTGGTTCGTGCCCGGGTTCTGCCCCATCACGATGATGAGGTCGGTGTTCTCGAAGTCGTCGTACGCGATCGTCGACTTGCCGATGCCGACGGTCTCGGACATCGCCACACCGGTCGATTCGTGACACATGTTCGAACAGTCGGGCAGGTTGTTCGTGCCGAAAGCACGCACGAAGAGCTGATAGATGAACGCCGCCTCGTTGGAGGTGCGGCCAGACGTGTAGAAAGACGCTTCGTCGGGAGAGGCGAGCGAGTTGAGCTTCGACCCGATGATCTCGAACGCGCGCTCCCACGTGACCGGCTCGTAGAACTCAGAGCCCTCTCGCTTGTAGACCGGTTCGGTGAGGCGCCCCTGCATGCCCAGCCAGTACTCGCTCTTGTCGAGGAGGTCGCTGATCGGGTGCTCGGCCCAGAACGTGCGCGGCACGAGCACCGGGTTGGCCTCCCAGGTGACCGCCTTGGCGCCGTTCTCGCAGAACTCCGCGACCTTGCGGTGATCCGGGTCGGGCCAGGCGCAGCTCATGCAGTCGAAGCCGTCTTTTTGATTGAGCGAGGTCATCAGCTTGACGGTGCGGGCGAGGCCGAGCTGCTTGATCGCGGGCTCCATCGAATGCAAGACGCCCGGCACCCCGGCCGCCCACTCGCGGGGCGGCCCCACGGTGAGGTCGTCGTCATTCACATCGTGGACGGGAGGCTTTTCGGTCATCGCGCGCTCGCAGTCTTCTCGGAGATCGTCAGTTCGTTCGTGAGTTGCAGTGTGGCCCGCCCGTCAGGCGAGGGCTCGGAGGTCGACGCGGAGGGAACAGCGCCCAGGATCCGATCCGGGCGCGAGTACACGACCATGCTCTGCCCCCGCAGAAACCCGACGATCGTGACACCGAGCTCCGTCGCCAGGTCGATGGCGAGCGAGGAGGGAGCCGACACAGCGGCCATCACGGGGATCCCCGCCATGGAGGCCTTCTGGGTCAGCTCGAAGCTGGCCCGACCCGACACCATGAGCACGGTGCCGGTGAGCGGCAGGCGGTCTTCTTTCACTGCCCAACCGACCACCTTGTCGACGGCGTTGTGCCGCCCGACGTCTTCGCGGATCACGAGCATCTCGCCGGTGGCGCCGTCGAAGAGGGCGGCCGCGTGCAGCCCTCCGGTCTTTTCAAACACGGCCTGCGCCTCTCTCAGGGCGTCGGGGAACGTCGCGAGAACGGCAGGGTCGACGACGAGTTCGTCGTGTTCGACCGCATGCTGGGAGCTCGTCCGCACGGCATCGATAGAGGCTTTGCCACAGAGCCCGCAGGAGCTGGTGGTGTAGAAGGCTCGCTGGAGACTCGGATCGGGTGGCGCAACTCCCGGAGCCAGGAGCACGTCGAGCACGTTGTAGGTGTTGAGCCCCTCGTCGGTCGCGCCGGCGCAGTACATGGCCCGCATGAACTCGTCGCCTCGCGCGATGACCCCCTCGGAGACCAGGAACCCGGCGGCGAGATCGAAGTCGTTGCCGGGAGTCCGCATCGTGATGGCGAGAGCGGTACCGCCGACGCGAATCTCGAGCGGCTCTTCGACGGCAAGTGTGTCGATGGTCAGCGTCGGGGCCTTGCCGACGGTCACCCGAGTGACCGGGGCACGGGACGTGATGCGGTTCATAAGTGCAGGCCTATCATTCGAAGGAGAGGATCACCAGGGCAGTCGCACGGTGTCGAGCATGTCTCCACGTCGAGCACCGCCCGGAGGGGCCATCATCAGCCCCTCGGATTCGGTCAGACCCCGCAGCATCGCGGATGACTGCTGAGAGGCCGGCAGAGCCCCGCTCTCCCCCATCGCGTAGGCGAGAACGAGGTCGTCGTCGCGGTGGTTGTCGATGTCGACTCCGGTTGCGACTCGACCGGTTGCCGGCAGCGGCCGCCCGAGGAGGCCGGCGACGAGAGGGAGCCCTAGACTCACGAGGCAGACCATCGCTGCCATGGGGTTACCGGGAAGACAGAGGTAGAGGCGGTCGGCCTGCTTCGCCAGCAGAACCGGGTGCCCCGGCCGCATGGCTGTGCGATCGATGACGAGCTCGGCGCCGAGTGCGCTGAGGGCGGCACGGATGTGATCTGTGCTGCTCGCCGCAGTGCCGCCCGTCGTCACGACGAGCTTCGCCTCGACATCCAGTGCCGCGACCGTAGACGAGAGGTCGTCGGGAACGCGTTCGGCGCTTCGAGGATCAGCCCCGACCGACCGCAGGATCCCCGGGAACACGTGGGTGAACACATCGCGCACCTGCCCCGCCCGAGGTGACCCCGACCCCACGATCTCGTCGCCCAGCACTCGCACGGCGACCACGGGCGCCTCCGCCACCTCGACGCTGTCGACCCCGGCGGCGGCGGCGAGTGCCGCCCGAGGCGGCGTCAGGATTGTTCCGGCCGTGAATAGGAGCTCGCCCGCCCGGACCTCCTCTCCCGCCGGCCGGATGTGGCGACGTCGCGGTGCATCGCCCCCGAGCGCGGCGCGGAGCACGAGTCGACCGTCACTGTCGACCTCTCCGTCTTCGGCTCGAACGACCCGGGTTGCCCCGACGGGAACCGGTGCTCCCGTCGTCACCGGCCGAGCAGCGCCCAGCGCCAAAGGAGCCCCGGCTGGCACGTCGCCCGCCACGATGGGTGCTCCTATCGCCCACGGCCCGTCTCCCGAGACGGCCCAGCCGTCCATGGCCGAGCCGTCGTGTGCGGGAACGTCGGTCGGAGCGAAGAGATCGTCTGCCAAGGTGCGGCCGACGGCAGTAGCCAGGGAGATGGTTTCGACGCACATCGGCTGACCGGCACCGGCCTCGTGAGCCAGGGCACGGGCGGCGAGCCAGCCAGGAAGCGACTGGCTCATCGCGAGGCGGTACCAGCGTCGTCGGTCGCGAGCCGTGTGGCGACTCCGACCGCGGTGGTCACGTCGGCCGCACCCCCGCCCTGCAGCCCGGCCGCATACCCCACGAGGAACGTCGTGACCGGGGCGGCAGGCCGCGCGACGCCATGGGCTGCATCGCGCGCGAGGTCGAGGACCTCATCGAGATCGAGCTCGAAATCGGCGGGGAGCTGGAGGGCCTCGGAGAGCCTCGCGACCCAGGTGGTGAGAACGTCGTGGTCGGTCATGGAGCTAGTCAATCAGCCCGCCCGAGATCGCCGTCGGCGTTTTCCACAGGGTTGACACCGAGTCGCCGCGCGTCGTCCGGGGAGTCCACGTCGGCACAGAGCGCGCTCGCCACCGGCACCTCGACCACCCGGAGGGGGCCGAGGAGCCGCCGCAGCGAGAGCCCGGCGAGCTGACCCGCAGCCTCGTGCTCGCGAGCCGCGGCGCGGAGGCTCTCTGCCCGGTACAGCGCGAGCAGTGGCTGCCTGCGACCGGAATCGTCGACCGCAACGTACCCCTCCGGGTCGTCTTGCCCGGACCGGTCGACAACCCCTTCGCGAAGTGCGACCACGGCCTCTGCGGCCCTCGGAACGTCCGCGGCCAGGACCAGCACCCATGTCGACGACCGCGACGAGGAGCCTCGCCGATCACGCGACAGCGCAGCGAGCCCGGCGGCGAGGCCGGCCGCAGGGCCGGAAAAGGGTGGCTCCTCACCGGCGGAGAGAACGGCCGAGGGCACGACTTGCCCGGGTCGCGCGCTGACGACGATGATTCTTTCTGCACCCGCAGCCGCCTGCACGGCACGCTCGAGTAACGTCGAGCCTTTGGCGACGAGTGCCGTCTTGTCGATGCCACCGAGACGGGATGCGCGACCGCCCGCGAGGATCACCGCGTCGAACGTGCCTTCCATACCGGTGACGCTAGCCCCTGAGAAGTGGGCTCAGTGCGCCATCGGCGTCGGAGCGCCCTCGATCACCGGCGGCTTGCGCACGAAGAAGCTCGCGACGATGGCCAGCAGCGACACCAGCGCCCCGGCGAGGAACGCCATCTGGACTCCCGCAGCAGTGGCATCGACATCACTCGCGCCCGCGGCGATCTTGGAGGCGGCTCCTGTCGAGAGCAGGGTGACGAAGAGCGCCGTGCCGACGCCCGCCATCACCTGCTGAACGGTATTCAGGATCGCGCTCCCGTGCGAGTAGAGCTCGGGCTTGAGCGAGCCGAGCGACGACGAGAACAGCGGCGTGAACGTCATGGCCAGCCCGATGCTCAGGATCACGTGCGTGACCGGGATCATGAACGCCGGAGTGCCCGCGTGCAGGAACATCGCCATCGTCCAGAGCGCTCCGCTGACCAGGATCGAGCCGACGATGAGCAGGGTCGACGGACCGAATCGATCGTAGAAACGGCCGACGAAGGGCGAGAGGACACCCATGATGAGCCCGCCCGGCAGCAGCAGCAGGCCGGTCGTGAGCGTCGTGAGGCCGAGGACCGACTGCATGTAGATGGGCAGGATGATGAGCGTGCCGAACAGCGCGATGCTCGAGACGGCGATCATCGCGATGGAAATCGAGAAATTTCGCGTCAGTAACGTGCGCAGGTCGAGTAGGGGCGACGACACGCGTGCGAGACGGGTCTGACGAAGGATGAACAGAGCGAGAGCCACGACGCCGACCACGACGGGCACGAGCGGCGGAACCGGCTGCGGCGACCCGGAAGCCGCTTCGCCGACGCCCGCGAGACCGTAGAGCAGACCGGCGAAGGCGAAGGCCGACAGGATCACCGAGAGGACGTCGAGGGGCACCTTGCGAGGAACGGTGACGTTCTTCATCTTGACGGCACCGAGGATCAATGCGGCGACCGCGATCGGCAGCACGATGATGAACATGAAGCGCCAGCTGAGCGCGCTGAGAATGATGCCGGAGATAGTCGGGCCGATGGCCGGCGCAACCGAGATGACGATCGAGATGTTGCCCATGGTGCGACCGCGAGCTGCGGGCGCAACCAGGGTCATGGCCGTGGTCATGAGCAGCGGCAGCATGATCGCGGTGCCACTCGCCTGGACGACGCGGGCGATCAGCAGCACGGAGAACCCGGGCGCGATCGCCGCGATGAGGGTGCCGACGCTGAACAGGGACATCGCCAGCAGGAAGACCTGCCTGGTGTGGAATCGCTGAAGCAGGAAACCCGTCACCGGGATGACGACGGCCATCGTGAGAAGGAAGCCGGTCGTGAGCCACTGGGCGGTCGCGGCCGTGACCTTCAGGTCGATGATCAGGGTCGGCAGGGCGACGCTCATGATCGTCTCGTTGAGGATGACCACGAAGGCCGAGACGATGAGCAGCCCGATGACGAGGCGGTTGCGGGCGCTGTCGTCGGCAGGGGCGGAAGAGGCGCCTCCGGCGGGCGCAGTGCCTTTGGCAGGCGCTGTGGCGCCGGCCGAGGCGGCGCCAGGTGAGGTGCCGCGCGAGGCGGCCGGCGTGGAGACAGTGTCGTTCGTCAAGAGCATTCCAGTGATCGTGGCGGGCGCGGTGAAGAGGGGGAGAGAGACGCGTGGCGCTGAACGCGTCAAGGATCGAACGTGGTGGTTTGGTCAGTATTCCCCCTGCCGCCGACATTCTGAAGGCCCGAGGCGAGAAGAGGTTCGCGCATCAGGATTCCAGGCGCGGGCGGGCTCCACCGCCCAGTGCCCACGGCGTCCGCGAGCTCTCTTTCCTGACGAGCAAATCCTCGCGACCACCCACCTGCACTGACCCCGGCCAACTCACGCAGGCATTACCCCAGGACAGGACAAATACTTTGTATTTTAGATTGACAGTGATATTTTGAATTCGTGTCTCTAACCCGTGAACGCTTTAGTCAAACCCGCCAGATAGGCCGCTCCTCCCTGGTGCGGCTCAGCCCGATCGTTTCCGTTTCGGTTCTTTTCGCCGTCTCGCGGCTGTGGAGTTCCGGCTTGCTGGCGGGCGTCTTCTTTGCCTGCACCGATCTCGGGCTCACGCCGTTCTCCCCCGAGTCGACTAACGGCTCGTTCCTGGATTTCCTGACGCTCTGGGATGGCACGCACTATCGCGAGATCGCCTCGGTCGGATACCCGACGACTCTGCCCACCACCGACGAGGGAAGGGTCGACGACAACTCCTGGGCATTTCTGCCCGTCTTCGGCGTTCTCGCCGGACTCGTCGCCACGGTCACGGGACTCAACTACAGCGCCGCGGCGGCCATGCTCTCCTGCCTCGCCGGCGGAGCCGCCAGTTACGCGCTCTATCGGCTCGTGGAGCCACGGATCGGTCACCGTCCGGCCCTGCGGACAGTCGCCTTCTTCACCTTCAGCCCACTCGGATTTCTGCTGCAGGCGGGCTACGCCGAGGGCCTGTTCGCGTTCTTGACCTTTTCGACGCTGATAGCTCTCTCCCAACAGCGCTACTGGATCATGCTGCCTTTCGCGCTCGTCGCGGCGTTCACCCGACCCGGAGCACTCGCTCTCGCTCTCGCCCTCGGCATTCACGTCGTCCTCCGGCTACGGTCCGGTCATAAGTTTCCCCGCAACGAACTCCGTGCAGCCGTCACCGTCGGCGTCCTGATAGCAGCGGCCGGCCTCTCCTGGCCCGTCATAGCCTGGGTGGTCACCGGCGTACCCGACGCCTACCTTCAGACAGAAATGGCGTGGTGGTCGAAGTACATCGGTTACGTCGACTTCCTACCCCTGACACCCTGGTTCTTGTTCTTCCACTCCAAGCTCGGAGCAGTCGGCTTTGCGGTGCCGGTCGTTCTCGCGGCACTCTTCGTGCTGTGGATCTCGCGGCGGTCTCTTCGACCGCTCGGCTCCGACCTGCTCGCCTACGGAGCAAGCTACGGCCTGTACCTGTTTGCCGTGTTCCTCCCACAGCAGAGCCTCATCCGACTTCTCCTGCTTCCGATGGCGCCGCTCTTCGGCGACCTCGCTCTGACCCGCGGACGGTGGCGACCCCGTGTCGTCCTCGCCGTCTGCCTTGTAGCGCAGCCGATCGCGGTCGTGGCGCTCTGGTACTCGTACTTCCCTTGATCGCGAGCCGTCGGATCCTTGGTTCTGTGCGGACCGCACGAACACGACCCGCACACACGAGAACGCCCCGCCGACCGAAGTCGACGGGGCGTTCGAGCTAGATGGAGTGACTAGCTAGGGATGTAGTTGAACTCGTCCGGGTTGGGGCCGGTGCGCTCGTCTTTGTTTCGCATCGAGATGTCGGTCATGTCGCCGTCGGTCAGCTCGAAGTCGAACAGTTCGAAGTTCTCCTTGACGCGCGAGGCGGTCACCGACTTCGGGAAGACGATGTCGCCGCGCTGGATGTGCCAGCGGAGAGTCACCTGCGCGGGCGACTTACCCACGCGCTCGGCGATGCGGACGATGGTCTCGTCGTCGAGCACCTTGCCCTGGGCGATGGGCGACCAGGCCTCGGTGGCGATGCCGTGCTCGGCACCGAAGGCTCGCAGGGGCTCCTGCGTGAGGAACGGGTGCACCTCGATCTGGTTGACGGCCGGGGTCACAGTGGCCTCCTGCGCGAGGCGGCGCAGGTGGTGCTCCTGGAAGTTCGAGACACCAATGGCACGGGCGCGACCCGAGGCGTAGATCTCTTCGAGCGCCTTCCAGGTTTCGACGTAGTCGCCCACCTTGGGCAGGGGCCAGTGAATGAGGAACAGGTCGATGTAGTCGAAGCCGAGCGCCTCCAGAGTTCCGTCGAAGGCCTTGAGGGCGTCGTCGTGGTCGTGGAAGCCGTTGTTCAGCTTGGAGGTGACGAAGATTTCTTCGCGAGCGATGCCCGACGCGGCGACTGCCTCACCGACCTCTTTCTCGTTGCCGTACATCTCGGCCGTGTCGATGTGACGGTAGCCGACCTCGAGGGCCTTGAGCGTGGCCTCTTTCGTCTCGGCGGGGTCGATCTGGTAAACGCCGAACCCGAGCTGCGGGATCGTGTTGCCGTTGTTCAGGGTGATCGTGGGAACTGTTTCGTCAGTCATGCTTCTATCGAACACCCCCCGCTTTGGTGGCATTCCAGATTTGATTAGCAGGTGTACCCCTGGTATCGTTGCTGTCGGTGTTCTGAGTCGAGATTATCTATCTCGCTCGCACCCACCGATTCGTACCGCCTCTCCCGAGACGCATTCCACCGAATCCACCCCGTCCTCGCGACAGGCACAGCAAGTCACCGACCTATGAAGTCGTCTTCTTGCGAAGTCGAAGCGCGAAGTCACCAGCACGCCGACACTCGGCGTGTGCGACACCACCCTCCCCGGGCCCGATTCTTCACCAGGATCCACCGGCTCGGCAGGCGAGGGCACGTCGCCACCCAGCATCGAAAGAACGCATCATGAACAGCACCATCACACTCATCCGAATCGACGGGACCGTCACCACGGCCCCCTCCCTCACCCACGACAACCTTATCGAGTTCGTCGTCGTCGACGGCTTCGCCCGCGAGTTCCTCGTCCGTCTTCCCCGTACCGAGCTCGGCATGCACGTCATGCCCGGTGCTCAGGTGTCGGCGACCGGCGCGGAAGGCTGGGTCGTTCCCGGCCGCGCCTGGCGCGACGAGCCCAGCCGCACGATCGTGCAGGCGCACGACGTGCAGCTGCGCGAACTGTCGTTCGCCGCATAAGCAGCTCGACGCAGCCTCACACGAACGGCGCTCACCCCTCGGGGTGGGCGCCGTTTGGCGTTGCTCCGCGCCCGCGCCGAGAGTGCCCAAAACGTCCCCAAAAACGCCGGCAAACGCCCGTTTAGGCACTCTCGCGAGGGGCATCTGCATGCCGCTGCTCCTGCCGGCAGCGCCGAGGACCACAACCGCCTGGAGACGTTTTGCCCGCGATCACTGATCGGTCGGCACGCCCGTCACGACTCCGAGCAGAATGCTGCAGACGGCGAGAGCCGGCAGCGCCAGCGAGCGCGTCAGGCCCCGGTGGAACACGGCGATGAAGAAGACCGCGAAGGCGACGGCAGCTTCGGCGGGCCAGGTGTTCTCATTCGGCGCGGCGACGAGGCCGACCAGTTGGAGCACGCCGACCACGACCGCAAGCCCCATCGCGACGACCGGCATCCACACCGACAGCGCGATCACGACCGCGAGGAGAGCGAAGAGCTCGGGCGACGGGTGGTCGCCGTGGCGGTTGTACTCCGCCACGAACCACAGGACGAAGAAGAGCGCTCCCGCGAGCGGCGCGACGAGCTGCCGGACGACCACGAGGATCCGAGTCGTCGTGCGTCCGAGAACGCGGCTGGGTGTCTGCATGGTTCGACGGTAGAGCCGCACGGCGTGCCCCACCGCCCGGCGGCGCCTTTTTCATCCACGGGGAGGAGAGCACGCGCTCCTCCCCGACCGGGGGTCGTGTGGTTCGCCCCGGCTGCCCCTAGATTGACCTCGGGGCTCCGCTCCGCCTGTTCTGGGGGAAGGACCCGTCTGTGATCACCAATTCGTCGCGTCATCGCGCATTCCGCACCGCCGTCGCCATCACCGCGGCCGTCGCGACTGTCGCCGGTCTCGGTCTCGCCAGCTCTGCTTCGGCCGCCACGTCCGTGCCGTTCTCGTCGGCCGTGCCGACCTGGGCGAAGAAGGCGAACCTCGCCGGCACCGCGTCGAAGACCACCATCGTCGAGGGGCAGCTCTACCTCGCACTCCGTGACCGGGCCGGGGCGAAGGCGCTGGCCGCGGCAGTCTCGGATCCTCGGAGCCCTTCGTACCGTCAGTACGTCACTCCGCAGCAGTGGATCGACAGCTACGCGCCCACGCAGACCGTCTTCGATGCGAAGGTGAAGGCCCTCAAGGCGAAGAAGCTGACGATCACGGGGTCGCCGAAGAGTCGGCAGTACATCGTGTTCCGCGGATCGGTCACCGCGATCAACAAGGCCTTCAACACGACTCTGGCGACTTACCGGGTGGATGGCGAGAAGCTGCTCGCGCCCTCGACCACACCGACGCTCAGCGCGACCGAGGCGAGCGGCATCGCCGGGCTCAGCCTGGACCAGGGGCGCCTGCGCACCCGCCCCTCGAGCGTCAACCGCACGGGCGCCGCCGGCACCGAAAAGGGCGCCGGCACCAAAACCGGCACCGGGATCGCCCCGACCGAGACCCTGTCGTCGCTCCGCGAGAGCCTCGCGACGCCCAAAGCGGTTACCGTGACGACCCCCTGCTCCTCCTACATCGGGCAGCGCTACGTGAAGTTCCCGAAGACCTACGGCAAGACCGGCGTCGCCACTGCGAACTGCGGCTATTCGCCGAAGCAGATCCGTCGGGTGTACGGCACTGGCTCCTCCGACGGCGCAGGCCAGACCGTCGCGATCATCGACGCCTACGCCTCGCCGACCATCAAGACCGACGTAGCCAGCTATGCGAAGAAGACGGGCGAGGCGGCCTTCACCTCCGGCCAGTACACCGACTACTCGGCTCCGAAGGCGTCGTTCAGCGACAAGACCGCGTGCGGGCTGCCGAGCGGCTGGCAGGGCGAGCAGACGCTCGACGTCCTGGCGGTCCATGCGCTGGCACCGAAGGCGAACATCGCCTACGCGGGCGGGTTCAACTGCGCCGGCGGTCTCGACCTCGCACTGTCGAAGGTGCTCGACCGCGGCCTCGCGACCATCGTGAGCAACAGCTACGGCAACGTCGGCGAGCCCACCGGAGCAGGATCGACCGCCTACATCAACGGCGAGGTGAACCTGCAGCTGCAGGCCGCGGGCCAGGGCATCGGCCTCTACTTCTCCTCGGGTGACGACGGAGACGAGAAGGCGAACCTCACCTACACCGCCCCCGACTTCCCCGCCTCCTCGCCCTGGGTAACCGCCGTGGGCGGCACCAGCATCGGCCTGTCGAAGACGGGCTCGCGCATCTTCTCCGTCGGCTGGGGCAACCGACTGAACGTCGTCTCCAAGAAGAACGGCACCCTCTATTACATGAAGAAGCTGCCCGGCACGCTCTTCGCCGGTGGAGCCGGCGGCGGCCCGAGCCGGATCGCGTCGTTCACCCAGCCGAGCTACCAGGCGTCGAGCGTCCCGTCGTCGGTGGCGCACGGCCAGCGCATCTCGCCCGACGTGGCCGCGCTCGCGGATCCTTTCACCGGGTTCCTGATCGGCTACCGCTCCATCACGAACGAGCGGACCCTCTCGACCGGCGCGTTCGGCATGGGCGTCTCGGGCGGCACCTCGTTGGCAGCTCCCCTCGTCGCGGCGCAGATGGCGATCATCCAGCAGCGGACGGGCGTGCAGATCGGCTTCGCCAACCCGACGCTGTACTCGGTTGCGAAGACGACGCCCGCGGCCTTCCGCGACATCGCCCCGCGCGGCCGGGCCACGACCCTCGCCTACTCCAGCTGGAACGCCACCTACGCCGTCACCCTCGACAAAGACACGAGCCTCGTCACGCGCAAGGGCTACGACGCGGTCACCGGGCTCGGCGAGCTGAACGTCGCGTCGGCTGCGGCGTTCGCGCCGACAGCGGCTGCCCGGTAGGCGCCGCCGCGCGCAGGGCTGGCACCGCGCCCGACGCTGTTCCGAGCGGGGTGGGCCCCGGATCCTGAAGCTGTTCCGGGCCCCTCTGCACGACTGCAGTCTTTCAGTTGCGAAAAAATGCAGACACGGCAAGATGGTGGGCATGATTTCGGTGAAACCGGGCCTGCGCGATCGCAAACGCGAAGAGACGCGACGCCGACTCGAGACGGCTGCCGTCGACCTCGTGCTCCGTAACGGGCTGGAACGAGCAACCGTCGACGAGATCAGCGCCCTGGCCGACGTGTCGTCGCGCACGTTCTTCAACTACTTCGACACCAAAGAAGACGCGATCCTCGGCATCCACGATGCCGAGCTCACCCCCGATGACATCGCCGAGCACGTCCGCGCCACCGACGGAGCCGACCCGATCGAGTCGACCGTGATGCTGTTGATCGGTCTGATCCGACCGTCGATCCAGGGGCAGGCCTTGGACGATCAGCGCCTCGAGGTGCTTCGGAGGTACCCGCAGCTGTTCTCGAGGCACATGATCCAGATGACGCGAATGATCGACGGGCTCGTGAAGGCGACCACGACCATTCTCGAGATGGGCAGTGCGGGTGCAGGGGCGTCGGGTGCCGGGGTCTCTCGCGCTGAGGCGGAAGTGCTGCTCACGACCTGCGGCGGGGCGGTGCGCTCGGCGATCCACGAGTGGGTCGACAACGGTGCGCCCGAGCCCGCCGACGTCGTGCGGGTCAGGGCCGTCGAGCTGATCCGGTCTCTCGGGGCGCGCCTGCGCTGACGCGTGCGGGTGGGGCCTGGCCCGTCGGTGTCGCCTTGTGCTTATCAGTCAGGAAATGTGCTCGCGACTTCACGAAACCTGGCCGCCCTTGGGACGATTCAGAGCAGGGTTCCTGACGTGCGAACCTCAGCGCTGCGCTCCCGCGGGGCCTCCACGCCGCAGGAACCGGCGCCCTCCCACCCCGCGCACCTCGAATCCTCAGCCGGCCCTAGCACCCGCCCGACCGCGCCGCGTGTCCTCTCTTCTGCCGTCTATCGACACCCCTGCGACCCCGCCACAATGAGCATGTGTCAGATTCACGGAGACGTTCTCGGCGTCCGGCGTTCATCGTCCCGGTCGCTCTCGCCATTGTCGCGGCCGCCGTCTTGGCGGCGGGCGCGGCCATAGATCTGCTGACCGGTGCTGCGGCCCCGTGGCTGGTCGGGGTCGCTGTGATCCTCATTCTGAGCTTGACCTGGTTGGCTTCGCTGCGCCGGAAGTAGCCGTCCGCGGCGCGGCCGGGCTAGGCAGTAACCCAGTGCCCTAAGACCCCTGGAACTGCGGTGCCATTCAACGGGAGGCAATGGCGGAGCCGGGTGCGGCAGCAAAACAACGCCTGAGGCCCGCTGGAACTCCTGTGCCGAGCCCGGAGAGGCGGAAGTCAGCGGCGGCGCAGCCGGGCGAGGAAATAAAACAACGCCGTAGGCCCGCTGGAACCCTTATGCCGAGCCCGGCGAGGCAGAAATCAGCTCATGACATGCCCGGTAATGATCGCCTTCTCGCGGTGGCGGCGGCGGATGTCGGCGGGCTTTTCGCCGAGCACGCGACGCATGGGGAGAGGCAGGGCGGCGCGGAGGCGGCCACTCGGCCCACGCCAGGTCACGACGGCGCGAAGGGTCGGGGTGGGCTGCGAGCGATCGGCGTCGAGGACGCGCTTCCAGGGCTTGCTCGCGGTGAACACGGAGCTGCCCTTCGCGGCGACTTCCCCGATCTTGGTGGCTCCGATCACGGAGCCGTCCGTCTCGACGAGCTCCACGCGCACTCCCCTGACGGACTGGCCGCTGCGGTTCTCGACTCGGAGGTCGTAGGCCGAGTAGCCAGGTTTGAAGGAGGTCGGCGCAAGGTGCTCGTGGCTGCGCTTGTCGAGCCAGTTGCTGAACACGGTGATCACGATCGGCGATTCGGAGGCGACGACCACCGGCACGGCGGCGTCTTCCTGTTTCGCGACCGATCGGGCCGTCAGCCCCAGCAGCACCGCGACGGGTGCCCCGACGACGATGGCGCCGACCGCTTTGACGAACGAGGCGACCATCAGCGGGTTCGCAGACCGGAGAGTGACACGTGCATAGAAACATCTTGCACCCACAGGGCCTGTCATCGCGCTTCGAGGGCGCCTGACCACTCGCCGACGATACAAATCCCTGCGCCGAATCTTGGACGACTCCGCTCTCGGCGACGGAGGCCGACCGTGTTGAATAGTGAGCGACCCGACGAGATCGCAGTCACCAGTCAAGGAGAGCCACACGCATGAAGCCGGTCCAGAATCGAAGAGTCGCCGTTACCGGAATCGGTGTCGTCACCCCCGGCGGCATCGGCGTCGATGCGTTCTGGAAGAGCCTGTTCGAACCGGTGGCTCCGTTGGCCGTGCGTCGCGTCGACGAGACGGAGCTCGACGCCCGCCGTCTGATGAGCCACAAAAATGCGAAGAACTCCGACATCGTCACGCGCATGGCGGTCGTCGCGGCCGATGAGGCCCTCCGCGATGCCGGCCTCGTCAAGGTCGACCCGGAGGCCTCGAATCCGTCCACCACCGACACTGCTGAGCTCATCGACACCATCGATCACGATCGGGCCGCCGTCTCTCTGGGCACCGGCATGGGCGGCGTTCAGACGCTGGCCGAGCAGATTCTGCTCCTCGACAAGAAAGGCGAGCGTCTTGTCTCGCCGCATACCGTGCCGATGGTCATGCCGAATGCGCCGGCCGGTGCCATCAGCATCCGCTACGGCCTTCGGGGTGTCGCCACGACGATCACGACCGCCTGCGCCGCCGGCACCGACGGCATCGCGGCCGGGGCGCGGATGATCGCCCAGGGCACCGCCGACCTCGTCGTCGCCGGCGGGTCCGACTCCAGCCTCACTCCCGTCTGCATCGCCGGGTTCGCCAACATGCGTGCCCTTTCGAAGACCGGTATCGCGCGCCCCTTCGACCGTGATCGCGACGGACTTGCCGCGTCGGAGGCGGCCGGCATGCTCGTCCTCGAGCCCTACGACGACGCCGTCGCGCGTGGTGCCCGCATCTACATGACGATCGACGGTGCCGCATCGACCGCCGACGCGTATCACGTGACCGCTCCCGCACCCGGCGGCACCGGCGCCGAGCGCACCATGCGCCTCGCCCTCGACGACGCCGGCATCGCGCCCGAGCAGGTCGCGCACATCAACGCCCACGGCACGTCGACCGGTCTCAACGACAAGGCCGAGAGCGAGGCAGTCAGCCGAGTCTTCGGCACCACCCGACCCGTCGTCACGAGCATCAAAGGCGTGACGGGCCACTCGTTCGGAGCCGCGGGCGCCGTCGAAGCGGTCGCCGTCGCGCTGACGATCGCCACGAAGACCATCCCCCCGACAGCAAATCTCGAGCACCAGGATCCCGAGATCGACCTTGACATCCCCGTCGAGGCTCGACCCTGGCAGCCGGGGCCCGTCCTCTCGAACAGCTTCGGGTTCGGCGGACACAACGGCAGCCTCGTGTTCGTTCCCGCCCCCTGACGGGCACCGATCGGGCGGGGCGGCTTCCCGAGCCCAGTGCCGTCCGCCACCTACACTGACTCGTCGTGAGCCCCAATCGACGCCGAGCCCCTGGGGAGCCGACGGCTCCACCCCTGGTGGCCCTCGGCGTCGCGGTGCTCCTCTACCTGGCCGTGCCCGAGACGTTCCCTGTGTATCACCGCTTGCCGATCGCCGGGCTGCTCGTGGTCGGCACGCTGTCGGTCGCGATCATGCACTGGAAGCAGATCGAACGCCCGGTGCGGTGGTCAGGCATCGTGGCCCAGATCGTCGCCGCGATGCTGGTGTCGGCAAACGTCGGAGGCGGCGTCGACGTCATGATCGGGTTCGGTGAGCCGGGATCCTTGGGGCTCGTCCGTCTCCTGATCGCCGCAGCCCAGGTCGGCGTCACGCAGATCCTGGCCTTCGCGCTCGTCTTCTGGTTGGTCGACCGCGGCGGGCCGTCCGCCAGGCGGCATCGCCCGATCGAGCAGCTGGCCACTGCCGACTTCGACTTCACCGGGCCGGGCCGCTACAGCGACCCGACGTGGGCACCTTCTTTCGGCGACTACCTCGTGCTGTCGCTGCGGACAGCATTCGCCGTGACCGCCTCCGGGCCGAGGTCGCTGACGCTTCGGGCGCGGATCCTGACGGGTGTTGAGGCGTTCACCGGGTTCGCGCTGCTGGGTGTCGTGATCGTGAAGACGGTGGTGCGCCTCGTCGCGTGAGGGGTGGAGTCGTGAGGGGTGGTGTCGTGGGTGGTGGCGCTCGTCTGCGCTCGCAAGACAGGAATGCGGGCCCCTCCTCGCCGCGCACACGCCGATCCGCCGCGGTAACTCGCCCCATCTCCTGATTCGCGAGCGCGGCCAGCCCACCGCCCCGCCGCACTCGCACCCGCACCCGCATGCGCCCCACCCGCGCCGCCCGTACCCGTGCACAGAACAGGAATGCAGGCCCCTCCACGCCGCGCACACGCCGATCCGCCGCGGCACCGAGCCCCATCGCCTGATTCGCGAGCGCTGCAAGCCCTCCGCACGCGCGCCGCGCCCGTGACGCACCCGCACCCACCCCGCCCCGACCCTGCATCCGCACCCGCATGCGCCCCACCCGCGCCGCCCGTACCCGTGCACAGAACAGGAATGCAGCCCCCTCCACGCCGCGCACACGCGGATCCGCCGCGGCACCGCGCCCCATCGCCTGATTCGCGAGCGCTGCAAGCCCTCCGCACGCGCGCCGCGCCCGTGACGCACCCGCACACGCACCCGCACCCGCACCCGCATGCGCCCCACCCGCGCCGCCCGTACCCGTGCACAGAAGAGGAATGCAGGGCCCTCCAGGCCGCATTCACGCCAATCCGCCGCGGTACCTCGCCCCATTGCCTGATTCGCGAGCGTCGCGAAGCCACCATCCGGCCGCACCCGTACCCGTGCACAGAACAGGAATTCAGGCCCCTCTACGCCAAATCCACGCTAATCCGCCGCGGCAACGCGCCCCATCTCCTGAAAAGCGCCCAGCGCCCCACCCCACCCACACCGAGATAGTTCGCCACTCGAACCATCGGCGTAGAGTGAGCGCGTGCCTCCCACCACCTCCCCCGCAGCCGCTACCCCAGCCGGGCCCACCGATCTCGTCCGGGCAGTCCGCGCTCTGGCCCGGGCCTCCCGCATCGTGGAGCGCGCGAGCGACGACCTCAGCTTCGCCGACTACCGCGTGCTCGCCACGATCGACGGCGGGGAGGAGCGCGCGTCCCGCCTGTCGCAGCGCCTCGAGATCGGCAAACCCGCGATCAGCGCAACGGTCGACTCGTTGCACCGGCGGGGCCTGATCCGCAGGGACGCCGTGGTGGGCGACGCCCGCGCGAGCTCGCTGGCGCTGACCGACGACGGCCGCGAGGTGTTCGAGCGGATGGAAGGGCGGATGGCCCGCCAGCTCGAACTGCTGGCCGACCGGGCCGACGCACCCGAGGCCCTAATCGCCGCCCTGGCCTCGCTGGGCGATGCCGTCGATCGGGCCGTCGAAGAGCGCCGCACGAAAGAGAACGCATGAGCACCCCAGCGAACCTAACCGCCCCGGCCAACTCAAGCGCCCCGACGACCCCGCCCGCCACAACCCCCCAACCCCCGGAGGGCTGGATCCACCGTCTCTGGCGATACCTCCTCCGTCACCGCAAGAGCCTTGTCATCTCGCTGGCAGCCGCCGTGCTCGGAAGCCTCTGCCAGGTACTGGTGCCACTCGTCGCCCGCGAGATCGTCGACGGCGTCATCGTCGAGAAGACCTCGCCGCTCGGCCCGTGGCTCGGGCTGATGCTCGCGCTCGCGCTCGCAACGTTCTTCTTCACGTACCTGCGGCGCTATCGGGGTGGCAAGGTCGCGCTCGAGGTGCAGAACGACCTGCGCAACGACATGCACGATCACCTGCAGCGTCTCGACCAGGCCTCCCTCGACCGCATGTCGACGGGTCAGCTCGTCAGCCGCGCCAACGGAGATGCCGCCCTCGTGCAGAGCCTCCTGATGATGCTTCCGATCATGAGCGGCAACGTCATGCTGATGGTGCTTTCGCTCGTCGTGATGTTCACGCTGTCGCCGCTGCTGGCCGTGATCAGCCTGGTGATGCTTCCGGCGCTCGTGATCGTCGGCTACCGCATGCGCGCCAAGGTGCTCCCCGCCACCTGGGACGCCCAGCAGCGCGAGGGCGAAGTCGCCCAGATCGTCGACGAGGCGGTCAGCGGAGTGCGGGTCGTCAAGGCGTTCGGTCGCGAGAAGCACGAGGTCGAGACGATGTCGCGCGTCGCGACCGGTGTCTACGGGGCGCAGATGCGGTCGGTGCGCATTCAGTCCCGGTTCCAGCCGGTGCTCGAGGCGATTCCGACGCTCGCCCAGGTCGCGATCCTGGCGCTCGGCGGCTGGCTCGCCCTTCAGGGCCAGCTGACGATCGGCACGTTTCTCGCCTTCACCTCGTACATCGCCGCGCTCATGGCACCCGCGAGGCAGCTCGCCGGCGTGCTGGCGATCGGCCAGCAGGCGCAGGTGGGCATCGAGCGCATCTTCCAGCTCCTCGACCGCGAGCCGACGATCACCGACCCCGAGGATCCGACAGACCTCACCCCCGTCACCGGCGACATCGCCTTCAGCGGTGTCACGTTCTCGTACCAGTCCGGGCGCCCCGCCCTGGACGACTTCTCGCTGCACCTCCGTGCCGGCGAACGCGTCGCGCTCGTCGGCCCGAGTGGCAGCGGCAAGTCGACGGTGGCGTCGCTCGTCGCTCGGTTCCACGACCCCGAGTCCGGCGCCGTGAGCGTCGACGGCCACGACGTCCGCACCGTCTCGCTGGCGTCGCTCCGCTCGTCGATCGGCATGGTCTTCGAAGAGAGCTTTTTGTTTTCTGACACGATCCGGGCGAACATCGCCTACGGGAAGCCGGAGGCGAGCGACGCCGAGATCCGTCATGCGGCGGAGGTCGCTCACGCCGCAGGATTCATCGACGAGTTGCCGCGCGGATTCGACACCGTCGTCGGCGAGCGCGGGCTGAGCCTCTCGGGCGGTCAGCGCCAGAGGATCGCGTTGGCGAGGGCGGTCGTGGCGGATCCTCGGATTCTGGTTCTCGACGACGCGACCAGCGCGATCGACGCGACCACCGAGCAGTCCATCCACGACGCGCTGCGCGACGAGCTCACCGGGCGGACGGTGCTGCTCATCGCCCACCGCGAGTCGACGCTGCACCTGGCCGACCGGATCGTCGTGCTCGAGCACGGGCGGGTCGCGGCCGAGGGCACACACGACGAGCTGCAGGAGTCGAGCGCGCTGTACCGGGCCCTGATCAGCGGGCTCGGGGATGACGACGACGATGAGATCGACGCGCTCGCGGGCGTTGCGGCCGGTGCCGGGGCAGGTGCTGCTGCTGCTGAGGCAGGTGCCGCTGCTGCCGGCGTCCCGGCCGCGAGCGTGCCCAAATCGGCGTCTCGGGCGGCAGCAGGCGCCGATTTGAACACGTTCGGCCAGGCCACACCGGAGCTGCTCACCAAGGTCAAGGCCCTCGGCCCGCTCCGCGACGTGCCGGCTCTCGACCTCGATCGCGAGACCCTCCAAGATCGGTCGTTCTCGCTCGGCACGCTGCTGCGGGAATTCCGCAAGCCGCTGCTGCTGGCGCTCGTCTTCGTCATTCTCGACGCGATCGCTGGGCTGATCGGGCCATACCTGGTCAAGACCGGGATCGACTCGGGGGTTCAGCAAGGATCCGAGACGGTGCTGTTCGTCGCAGCCGGCGCGTTCCTCGTCGTGACTCTCGCCGATCTCGCCAACGGGATGGCCCAGACGCTGGTCAGTGGTCGCGCCGCGCAGCGCATCATGCTCAGCCTGCGCGTGCGCATCTTCGCGCAGCTGCAGCGACTGTCTCTCGACTTCTACGAACGCGAGATGGCCGGTCGCGTGATGACGCGGATGACGACCGACGTCGATCAGTTCGAAGGGCTCATTCAGAACGGACTGCTCTCCGCCCTGGTCTCGATCGTCACCTTCGTCGGCGTCGGCGTCGCGCTCGTGCTGATCGACGCCGAGCTCGGCCTTGTCACCCTCAGCGTCGTCGTTCCGCTGGCCGCCGCGACGGTGGTGTTCCGTTCGCGGTCGACGAAGCTCTACGACGTGGCCCGCGAGCGCATCGCCATCGTCAATGCCGACTTCCAGGAGAGCCTGTCGGGCATTCGTGAGTCGCAGGCGTTCGTGCACGAGGCCGCCACGGTCACGCGCTTCCATGCGCTCGGGCGGAGGTTCTTGGAGTCGAGGATGGCCGCGCAGCGCCTGGTCGCCCTCTACTTCCCCTTCGTGCAGTTCTTATCGGGCCTCGCCGACGTGATCGTGCTCGGTGTGGGGGCCGTACTGATCGCCGACGGTCGGCTGACCCCCGGCGACCTCATCGCGTTCCTGCTCTACATCACGATGTTCTTCTCGCCAATCCAGCAGCTGTCGCAGGTCTTCGACGCCTGGCAGCAGACGCGTGTGTCGGTCGCGCGCATCGGCGATCTGATGGCGCTCGACACGCTGACCCCGGAGCGCGAGGCCGCCGTGACGCCGGGCCGCCTCACTGGAGCGCTCCGGCTGGACGGGGTGCGGTTCTCGTACCCGCAGGCGGCGGAGCGGGTGGTCGAGCGGCGGGGGCCCGCGGATCCTCGTTCTCTGATGACGACCGGGCCGATCCGGGTCAAGCCGCCCGAGGCGATCCACGGCATCACGCTCGACATCGCCGCGGGTGAAACCGTCGCGTTGGTCGGCGAGACAGGCGCCGGCAAGTCGACGATCATGAAGCTGCTCGCGCGCTTCTATGACCCTGACGAGGGGGCCGTGACGATCGACGGGCACGATCTGCGCGATCTCGACCTGCATGCCTTCCGCACTCAGCTCGGCTACGTGCCGCAGGAGGCGTTCCTGTTCGGTGGAACGGTGCACGACAACATCGCGTTCGGCCGGGTCGACGCATCGCGCGACGAAGTGATCGCGGCGGCGACCGCGGTCGGAGCGGACGAGTTCGTGCGCGACCTTCCCGGCGGCTACGACCACCGCCTGACCGAGCGTGGACGATCGCTGGCGGCGGGCCACAAGCAGTTGATCGCCCTGGCCCGGGCCGAGCTTGTCGACCCGGCGGTGCTGCTGCTCGACGAGGCGACGTCGAACCTCGATCTGCTCACGGAGGCGCACGTGACGCGGGCCATGCAGCGGGTGGCGTCGGGGCGTACGACGATCGTGATCGCGCACCGGCTGCAGACGGCGCGGGCCGCGGATCGCATCGGGGTGCTGTCGGGCGGACGCCTCGCGGAGGTGGGTTCGCACGATGAGCTCATCGCCGCCGGTGGCCGGTACGCGGCGATGTGGCAGGCGTACGAGGCGGTGGAGGCGCGATAGGGGCGGGTCTCCGTGGGCGGGGCTCCGTCGGCGGGTTCGCGGCGCCGGGGGCACTTTTCAGGCAGGCAGGCCCAGCTCGCAGGAGTGAGCAGGCGACTTGGCGAGTGGCGGGGCTGGGTTCCTGATAGACGCACAGGATCCGTCCAACGACGGCGCGAGCACGGCCGGGCGCTCGCGCGGGCCCTGGCGCCGCCCCACCACCGCGGCCGCTCGCCCGTCAGGACTACTGCAGGGCTCCCGCCGAGCGGCTGCGGCGCTGGTGCTAGCGGCGCCCGGGTTCCTGAGCGGCGCGCAGCCAGGGGCCGTGCAGCGCGGGGCGAGGGCCCGCGGGAGCGCCTCCGTTGGCTCTGCAGGCTGCGGTCCCCCTGCCCTTTCGTCAGGATCCGCCCGCCGTCACCCGCTTCGATACGTACGCATAGGGAATGCTCCTGTGCCGGCGCGAGTTGCAGCGGTATGAAGCGAATCGGATTCCTGTCGTTCGGGCACTATCAGGACGTGCCCGGGTCGCGAGTGCGCACCGCGTCCGATGTGTTGACGCAGACGATCGAGCTCGCCGTCGCTGCCGAAGAGATCGGCATCGACAACGCCTCCGTTCGCGTGCACCACTTCGCCCGCCAGCTCGCTGCGCCGTTCCCGTTGCTCGCCGCCATGGCCGCTCGCACCTCGCGCATCGAACTCGGCACCGGCGTGATCGACATGCGCTACGAGAACCCGCTCTACATGGCCGAAGAGGCGGCGACGAGCGACCTCATTTCAGGAGGCCGTCTGCAGCTCGGCGTGAGCCGCGGATCACCCGAGACGTCTCTCGCCGGCTACGAATCGTTCGGCCACACGCCCGGTGACGCTCAGAACGACGCCGATATGGCCCGCGAGCACCTCTCCGACTTTCTCGAGGCGATCGACGGCGCCGGAGTCGCACCGGCGAATCCGGCAATGACCGGGTCGACGGGATACCTGCCGATCCTGCCGCAGTCTCCCGGCTTGCGCGACCGCATCTGGTGGGGCTCGGGCACCCGTGCGACGGCCGAGTGGGCAGCCGCGCAGGGAGTGAACCTGCAGAGTTCGACGCTGCTCACCGAAGACACCGGAGTGCCCTTCGACGAACTCCAGGCCGAACAGATCGCCCTGTACCGGACGGCCTGGGCGGCAGCGGGCTGGCAACGCGAACCCCGCGTGTCGGTGTCACGCAGCGTCGTGCCCCTGATCGACGACGAGTCGCGCCACTACTTCGGGCTGCGCGCCCAGGTCGACGCGCAGGATCAGGTCGGACACCTCGACGCGACCACTCTCGCTCGCTTCGGTCGCTCGTACATCGGCGAGCCCGAGGATCTCGTGGCCTCGCTGGCCTCTGACGCCGCGGTCGCTGCCGCGGATACCGTGCTCGTGACTGTGCCCAACCAGTTGGGCGTGGACTTCAACGCGCGCCTTCTCGAAGCGGTGCGGGCCATCGGGCTCGAGCTCGGCTGGGGTGCGGAGGCTCGGGCGCTGGCCTGAGCGGGTGCGGGCGGCTGCGGGCGGTCGCAACTCAGGCATGCAAGCTCGTCTGACCCGCGGACCTCAGGATCCGCGCTCACGCTGCGCCCAAATACCTGAATCGCGCGCGCCTGCCCTGCCCGGCGTCCTGCCAGGTACGGCGCCGCGGGCGCTCACAACGCAGGCAGCCAAGCGCGGCGGGACCCCGAACCCAAGGATCCGCGCCCACGCCGCGCTCATCTTCCTGATGTGCGCGCGACCGCCCCGCTTAGACGGAGACCGCCTGCATCGCTCCCGCAGTGAGCTCCACCGATGCCAGCCGGTCGGCGATCTGCGGCGACTGGTGCGCGATGATGAGCTCGTCGGCCTGAGCCTCCTCCGCGAAGTTGCGCAGGTAGTCTCCAACCTCCGTGGGCGTTCCCACCGCGGCGTACTTCATCATGTTCGCGATCTGCCGACCGTTCGGCGTGGTCAGGAAGATTTCGATCTGCTCGTCGGTGTACTCCGGCGACGCGGCGCCGCGCGAGATCATTCCGCGCACGCGGGTGCGACGCGTCGAGTCGAACTGCGCCTGCGCCTCGTCGTGCGACTCGGCCGCGACGACGTTGACCCCGGCGATCACATAGGGCTCGGCCAGCTGGGCCGACGGCGTGAACTCGCGGCGGTAGAACGCCACGGCCTCGTGCAGCGAGTCGGGTGCGAAGTGGGAGGCGTTGGCGTAGGGAAGCCCGTAGGCGGCGGCCAGCTGCGCTCCGAAAAGCGAGGATCCGAGGATGTACAGCGGCACGTTCGTCCCGGCGCCGGGGGTCGCTGAGACTCCGGCAATACGCGACTCGCCACTCAGGTACGCCTGCAGTTCGAGGACGTCCTGCGGAAAGGACTCCGCCGACATCGGGTCGCGCCGCATGGCACGCATGGTGGCCTGATCGCTGCCCGGCGCGCGACCGAGACCCAGGTCGATGCGGCCCGGGTAGAGCGACGCGAGGGTGCCGAACTGCTCGGCGATGCTCAAAGGCGCATGGTTCGGCAGCATGATGCCGCCCGAGCCGAGTCGGATCGTCGAAGTTTTTCCTGCAACGTGGCCGATCAGCACCGACGTCGCGCTGGAGGCGATCGTGGGCATGTTGTGGTGCTCGGCGTACCAGACGCGCTCGTAGCCGTTCGCTTCGGCGGCCCGCGCCAGAGCGACACTGTTGGCAAAGCTCTCCGCCACGGTTTCACCCGGGGCGATGGGAGCGAGGTCGAGGATGGACAGGCGAGGAGTCATGCGGGAGACAACGCGCGGAAGGGGCAGAACGTTCCCGCGGATCCTGAAGTCAGGTAATTATCGGCATCGGCCGCACGAGGGATCAGCCGATATCGTGGAGCCATGCCCGAGACCCTGACGATCCTCGACGACTACCAGGGGGTTGCTCTCGAGTCGGCCGACTGGAGCGCGGTCCGCGACCACTACGACATCGACGTGGTGACGGAACATCTCGAGGGTGACGAGCTCATCGAGCGCCTGCGATCCAGCGTGGTCGTGGTGGCAATGCGCGAGCGCACCGCCCTCTCGCGCGAGACCCTCGAGCAACTGCCGCAGCTGCGCCTTCTGGTGACCACGGGAATGGCGAACGCCGCGATCGACGTCGAAGCGGCGAAGGCACAGGGCATCGTCGTCTCGGGTACCGGGGGATCCGGGCGCGAGGTCGCCGAACTCACCATCGGCATGATGATCGCCCTGGCCCGCAACATCGTCGCCGAAGACACCGCGCTGCACGCCGACGGATGGCAGCACACCATCGGCACGCGACTCGAGGGCAAGACGCTGGGGCTCCTCGGCTTCGGCAAACAGGCCCGATGGGTGGCCGAACTCGCCACCGCCTTCCGCATGACGATCATCGCCTGGAGCCCGACCCTCACCGACGAGCGCGCCTCCGAGGGCGGTGCATCCGTGGTGACATTCGAGAAGTTGTTCACCGATTCCGACTTCCTCTCGGTGCACGTTCCCCTCACCGAAGAGACCCGGGGCCTCGTCTCGGCCGACCAGCTCGCCGAGATGAAAGAGACGGCGTTCCTGATCAACACGTCGCGCGGGCCGATCGTCGACGCCGAGGCCCTGATGATGGCGCTCATGGTCGACACGTTGCAGGGCGCCGCGCTCGACGTGTTTGACATCGAACCGCTCCCCCTCAAAGACCCGCTCCGCAAGCTGTCGAACGTCTTGCTCCTGCCTCACCTCGGCTATGTCACCCGCGAGGTGTACGAGGTGTTCTACTCGGAGGCCGTCGACGACGTGCTGGCGTTCGTGGCGGGTTCGCCGATCAGGACTCTGTCGTAGCAAAGGCTCCCTCGTGCCGACCTACGTTTTCGATCCGCCCGCCCAGCCGTCCGTTCGGATTTCAGGATCCGACGCCCTTCTGCCAGTCCGTCACATCCTCTGCGTCGGTCGCAACTATGCCGACCACGCCCGTGAGATGGGTAGCGACCCGACACGCGAACCTCCCTTCTTCTTCGCCAAGCCCGGGCATGCCGCGGTTGCCGCCGACGCAGTGGTCCCCTACCCGACACAGACTGACCGACTCGAATTCGAGGTGGAGCTGGTTGTCGCGCTCAAACATGGCGGAAGCGATATCCGATCGGTCGATGCGCTCGACCACGTTTTCGGGTACGCCGTCGGAGTGGATCTCACTCGCCGCGATCTGCAGCAGCAGGCGAAAGACGCCCGGCGGCCGTGGGACGTCGCGAAAGGCTTCGATGCATCGGCGCCGATGTCGGAGATCGTCCCGGCGAGCCGGGTCGACGTCGCGGTACCGGGTGGCGGACGAATCTGGCTCGCCGTGAACGCGCACACCGCTCAGGAGGGCGATCTGGCCGACATGATCTGGCCGGTCGCCGACGTGATCGCGGCGGCCTCGCGGGCGTGGGAGTTGGCACCGGGCGACCTGATCTTCACCGGGACGCCGGCCGGGGTCGGCCCGCTCCTTCCGGGCGACGTCGTGACGGGCGGCGTGGACGGCGTCGCGGAATTCGCCTTCACGGTGGGCCCGAGGCCGGCGGCGTTGTTGGGGCCACGACCGGGGGCGCAGTTATCAGGAGGCTGAGCGCGGAGGTGCGGGCGCGGCCGTTGCCCGCGGTGGATGCGCGACTGGGTTCCTGATGCGTGCGCGGGGGTGAGCGCGGAGGCGCGGAGACCTGCGTGGCGGCCCCGTGGGATCCTGCGTTCGCGCATCAGGAAACGAGGCGCACGGGCGCGACGCCGCCCTACGAAGACGGTTCGAGCGCGCCTGATCGCCTGAGAAGTGCGCGCCTCACACCCGCGGCGACAACACGCAGAACTCGTTGCCCTCCGGGTCTTCGAGTACGACCCAGGTCACGTCGTCGCCCTGCCCGACGTCGGCCAGGCGGGCGCCCCGGGCCACGAGCGCTGCGACCTCTGCCTCCTGAGAGTCGTCGATGCCGGGCGCGAGGTCGATGTGGAGGCGATTCTTGATGGTCTTGCCATCAGGAACAGGCACGAACGTCATCTCCGGCCAGCGCTCGATCGGCGGAGTCTCGCGCGTGTGCTCAGCGACAAAGGGCGGCGCGATTCCCGCCTCGTCTTCTTCGTCGTAGACGACCGGCCAGCCGAGCGTCTCGCCCCACCAGGCCGCCTGCGCTCTCGGGTCGCGGCAATCCACGACGACGCTTTCCCACCGCACTGTCATGCGGCTTGTCTACTCGCGTTCGCGCGCGCCCGCTACCCGTGCCGCTGCCCCTGTGCAGGGGTGACCGCGTCGCATTAGCCGTGCCGAATCGTCGTGGTGACGTCGACAAGTGTGGGGGTGGCCGGCGATGAGGCGAACCCGAACCGCACGGCCGGGGTGAGGGGCGCGAGCGTGCCCAGATCGTTGCCCCCGAACGACCCCGAGAGCGCCGTGATGTGGCGCGCCAGAGTGACCCCGTAGAACTCACGCCGGCCGCTTCCGGCAGTGCCTGCCGTCGCCGAACCGGGCACGAGGATCCGGGCCACCGGGTCGATCAACCGCAGCCACCCGGGCCGTGTCGCCATCGGCCTCGGCACGGCGCGAAGCAGCATTCCCAGGCCTGAGATCTGCCCCACGCCGAGCGTCAGCGCCAGCTCTCCCTCGCCGTCGACGCGCAGGCCGCCGTCGATCTTCGCCCAGGTGACCGTCTGCACGCGGACCTCGTCGAACGTGTAAGTCGCGCTCACGTAGTCCGCGACTTCCTGACAAGGGGCCAGCAGGATCCTGCGCCCCGCCTTGGTCTCGATCATCACGTCGACGAAGCGCCCGAGTGGCGAGCTCTGCCACATGCCGACGACGATGCGCGTGCCGGAGGTCGTCCCCACGCCGGCGATGCGTCCGACGAAGTGGTCGTCGGGGCGGGTGCGAGTCATGGGCGGAGCCTACGCGCGGGTGCCGTGATCGTGATTCAGGATGCCAGGCGCGCACCCCGGAAGATCCGCGCGCTGGCGCCTGTCGCGCGTCTCGTTTCCTGACGAACGCCCCTTCCCACGCCTGCCTGCGCCGGCTTGCATGTGGCTTTTTCTGCGATCATCTTGCTTTGTCTGCGAAACGGGCCTATGGTCTGTCGAAAGCACAGACAGATCCAGGCGACGAGGAGGTCACCCCATGTATGCAATCGAACGCCACGACTCGATCGCCGAGCTCCTCCGCGTCGAGGGCCGCGTCGTCGCCTCTGATCTGGCCGAGCGCTTCGCCGTCACGACCGAGACGATCCGCCGCGATCTCGACAGCCTCGAGCAGGCCGGAGCACTCCAGCGGGTGCACGGCGGAGCCGTCGCCGCGGGTCACACCAGCGTCACCGAGCTGAGCCTGGCCGAGCGTGAAGACCAGCAGACGCCCGCCAAATCGACGATCGCGCGTCTCGCCGCACACCTCGTGCCCCCGACCTTCGTTGGTTCCATCGCCCTCGACGCTGGCACGACCACCGCTGCCGTCGCCGCCGAGCTCACCGGCTGGACACCCGCTACCCCGGGCGTTCTCCTCACCGTCATCACGAACGCCGTGCCGATCGCCGCACTGCTCCAGCACAGCGAGCACATCGATCTTCGTCTGCTCGGTGGTCGCGTCCGCGGCCTGACGAGCGCCGCCGTCGGCAGCGCCACGGTCGAACAGCTGACCGCCCTCCGACCCGACATCGCGTTCGTCGGCGCCAACGGCATCAGCGCCGGATTCGGCCTCTCCACCCCCGACGAGTTGGAGGGGGCGGTCAAGACGGCGTACATCCGGGCCGCGCGCCGCGCCGTCGCCGTCGTCGACTCGACCAAGCACGGCGTCGAGGCACTCAGCCGCTTCGCCCGGCTCGATGAGCTCGACACCGTCATCACCGACCTGGAGCCCGCGGCCGACCTGGCCGGAGCCCTTCGCGACGCCGACGTGGAGGTGCTCGTCGCATGATCCTCACGCTCACACCCAATCCCTCGCTCGACCGCACGATCGAGCTGTCTGCGCCTCTCGCACACGGTGCGGTGCAGCGGTCGATCCGCACCACCGACGAGCCCGGAGGCAAGGGGGTTAACGTCTCGCGCGGCCTGGCTGCTTCGGGCGCCGACACCGTCGCGATCCTGCCCGGAGCCCTCGACGACCCCATGCTGGTCGCGCTCCGAGCCCGTGGCGTTCCAACGGTGAACCTGCCGATCGACGGCCACGTTCGCCAGAACATCACGATCACCGACCCCGATGGCACGACCACCAAGATCAACGAGCCCGGCCCCGACCTCTCGACCCAGGCCGTCGCCCTCGTCGACCTGGTCGTCGAGCACGCCGCATCCACCGAATGGTTGGTTATCGCCGGTTCGCTCCCTCCCGGATTGCCCGACGACTTCCTCGCGGGGGTCGTCCATTCGGTGCGACTCGCGTTCGGCGCCGACGCACCTCGCATCGCCGTCGACTCCTCAGGAACCCCGTTTCGGGCCCTCATCGAGTCCGGCGTCGGGGTCGACCTCGTCAAACCAAACGCCGAAGAGCTCGCCGAGATCGTCGGAGGCGACCCGGCCGTCTACGAGACCGACCGCGATGCGGCCGTCGCGGGTGCCCGGATCCTTCTCTCCCGCGGAGTCGGCGCTGTTCTGCTCACTCTCGGAAGCGCGGGCGCCGTGCTCGTCGACGGCACCGGCGCCTGGTTTGCCGCAGCCCCGACCATCGTGGCTCTGTCAACCGTCGGAGCAGGCGACTCGTCTCTCGCGGGCTACCTGCTCGCCGAGACGGCGGGGGCCTCCCCCGCGGGCCGGCTCGCCCAGGCCGTCGCCTCAGGCGCCGCCGCGGCCTCCCTGCCGGGAAGCCTCGTGCCGACTCTCGCGCAGACCTTCCCCGACGTGATCGACGTCGTGTCTCTCTCGCAGGCGTCCGCAACTCGCGCCTGATCCTCCTCCCCTAGCCGTTTCATCTCACCTCAGCGCACCACAGCAGCAGCCGCAGCAAAGGAGCTCCAGCCCATGTCCACCCTCATCAACACGAAGCTCGTCGGTCTCGACGAGAATCTCGGCGAGACCTCGTCCGACGTGATCCGCGCCCTCGCGGCGCGTGTCGCCGCCGACGGTCGCGCCGGATCGGCCGAGTCACTCGCCGACGACGCCATCAAGCGCGAGGCCTCGGTCGGCACCGGAGTGCCCGGCGGTATCGCCATTCCGCATGCCCGCTCGTCGTCGGTCTCTGAGCCGACACTCGCGATGTCGCGCCTGGCTCGCAAGGTGCCGTTCGGCGCTCCGGACGGCGACGCCGACATCGTCTTCATGATCGCGGTGCCCGAAGGCGCCGACGCCGACCACATGACCGTGCTCTCGACGCTCGCCCGAGCGCTTATCCGCGACGACTTCACGGCTGCCCTGCGCGCTGCGGCCACGCCCGCCGACGTGGTCGCCCTCGTCGATGCCGAGGTCGGTGGCGAGGTTGACGCCGCTCGCGGAGTCACCGGCACTACCGCTCCCGCCGCCGGCTCCGCCGGTCAGAATTCAGGATCCGACTCGGGTCACCGCGTGAAATTGGTCGGCGTCACCGCCTGCCCCACCGGAATCGCCCACACGTACATGGCCGCCGACGCACTCGTCGCGGCAGCAAAGCGACTCGGCGCCGACCTCCAGATCGAGACGCAGGGTTCCGGACGGGTGACCCCGTTGGATCCTGCGGTCATCGAGGCCGCTGACGCCGTCATCTTCGCCGTCGACGTGGACGTCCGCGACCGCGGCCGCTTCGCCGGCAAGCCGCTCGTGCAGGGCCCCGTCAAGCGCGGAGTCGACGAGCCGACCGCCATGGTCGAGGAGGCCATCGCGGCCTCGACCGACCCGCGTGCCGCTCGTGTGACAGGAAGCGTCGCCTCGGGTCCCGCCATGGCGCAGGGCCGTCGCGGCTTCGGCTCGTCGCTCAAGACTTGGCTGCTCACCGGCGTCTCGTACATGATCCCGTTCGTCGCCGGCGGAGGTCTACTAATCGCCCTCGGCTTCTTGCTCTCGGGCTTCGGCATCGCGCTCACCGCCGACGGCCACACCGTCAACAACGCGGTCTACGCCCTGCAGAACTACTCGCTCGCGAACCTGCCCCCCGAGGGTCTGTGGTACTACCTCGGTGCCGCCGCATTCCAGATCGGCGGCGCCTCGATGGGCTTCCTGGTCGCAGCTCTCGCCGGGTACATCGCCTACGCGATCGCCGACCGCCCGGGTATCGCACCCGGTTTCGTCGCCGGTGCGATCGCCGTGTTCATGAATGCCGGATTCCTCGGTGGGCTCGTCGGAGGTCTGCTCGCCGGTGCTGCCGCTTACTACATCGGCAAGCTCGACGTGCCCCGCTTCGTCCGCGGCCTGATGCCCGTCGTGATCATCCCGCTCTTCGCGTCCATCTTCGCCTCCGGCCTGATGCTTCTGTTCTTGGGCGGCCCGATCGCCTCCCTGATGAAGGCTCTGACCGACTTCCTCAACGGCCTCTCCGGCTCCGGCGCGATCCTGCTCGGCGTGATCCTCGGCCTCATGATGTGCTTCGACCTCGGTGGCCCCGTCAACAAGGTGGCCTACGCGTTCGCGGTCGCCGGTCTCTCGGCCGGCTCGGTCGACAACCCCGCCCCGTGGATGATCATGGCCGCCGTGATGGGTGCCGGAATGGTGCCCCCGCTCGCGATGGCGCTCGCCTCGACCGTGCTCTACCGCAAGGGCTTCTCGCAGGTCGAGCGCACCAACGGCGGCGCGGCATGGCTGCTCGGCGCCTCCTTCATCTCGGAGGGTGCAATCCCGTTCGCTGCGGCCGACCCGCTGCGCGTCATCCCCGCCAGCATGGTCGGTGGTGCCGTGACCGGTGCCATCTCGATGGCGGCCGGGGTCACTTCTCAGGCACCGCACGGTGGCTTCTTCGTGTTCTTCGCGATCGGCAACCTGCTCATGTGGACCGTCGCGATCCTCTCCGGCACCGTCGTGACCGCGGTCGTGCTCGTCGCGCTCAAGCGCTTCGTGCGCCGCCGCCCCGTGGGTGCGGACGAGAAAGAGGCTGCCTCCGCCGCTGCGGTCGTGGACCAGCGCGAACCCGTGGCTGTGTAGCTGGGCTGCTTGCTGCTTGCTGCTCCTGGGCGCCATCCTGCTTCGTGCGGGGTGGCGCCCTTGTGCGTGCGGCGGGGTATCTCGCGCGCGCAACTCAGGCATCTGAGCGCGACGCGGCGCTCCAGCCCCGCACGCGCGACCCACCCGCGCTCACACTCCTGAAACGCGCACCCGCGCAAGCCACCACCCTCACACGCACCTGCCTCGCAAGCGAGCGCTCCGCGCGGCCCTCCCACGCGCGCAACACAGGCAACCAGGCGCGACGCGGCGCTCCAGCCCCGCACGCGCGGCCCGCCCGCGCTCACACTCCTGAAACACGCACCCGCGCAAGCCACCACCCTCACACGCACCCGCGCCTCGCAAGCGAGCGCTTCGCACGGCCCTCCCACGAGCCCAACTCAGGCCACCAGGCGCGACGCGGCGCTTCAGCCCCGCACGCGCGGCCCACCCGCGCTCACACTCCTGAAACGCGCGCCCTCAGCGCCGCGCGCCCAACCCGCTCACCACACCCACCGCCGCCTCGACCGCCGCGGCCACCTCGGTCAGCGCCGCGGCCGTCACCTCGCCGCCCCACGTGAATCGCACCGACGTCTGCGCCACGTCCGCCGGCACGCCCAGCGCCGTCAGCACGTGTGACGGCTCGTCGCTTCCAGCCGCGCACGCGGAGCCGCTCGACGACACGACGCCTCGGCGCTCCAGTTCGAGCAGCACCGATTCGCCACTCGTGCCCGGGAACACGAACGAGGCGTTCGCCGGCAGGCGCGAAGCACCTGCCGGGCCGGTGAGCCGAGCATCGGGAACGCGCGCCAGGACGTCGGTGATGAAGGCGTCGCGGGCAGTGCGCGCCGAGTCCTCTCGCGCGAGACGCTCGGATTCGGCAAGCTGAGCGGCCACGGCCAGCGCCACGGATCCTGCGACATTCTCTGTTCCTGAACGGCGACCTCGCTCCTGTCCACCGCCGTGCAGAACCGGTTCGATCGGTAGACGGCCGGCCACGAAGAGGGCGCCGCCCCCCTTGGGCGCGCCGAGTTTGTGGCCCGAGATCGTCAGAGCCTGAACACCGAGGTGGTCGACTCGCGTGTCGAGCCATCCTGCGGACTGAACGGCATCGGTGTGGAACGGAATGCCCGCAGCCCTGGTGATGGCACTCAGCGCCGGGATGTCTTGGACGGTGCCGATCTCGTTGTTGGCGTGGGCGATCGAGACGAGCGTCGTGTCAGTTCTCAGGACGGACCTGAGGGCGTCGGGCGTGACAATTCCGGTCGGAGTTAGCGGCACGAACGAGACCTCGAAATCGAGGAATCGGGCGAGAAACGACACCGACTCGAGCACCCCTTCGTGCTCGATCTCAGTGGTCACCAGGTGGCGGCCGCGCGGGTTGCCGAGGGCTATGCCCTTGATGGCCAGGTTGTCGGCCTCTGTTCCCCCCGCCGTGAAGACGACCTCGCCCGGGCGGCATCCGAGCCAGGATGCGACGGCGGAGCGCGCACCCTCAAGTGCACGCGCGGCCGACTCACCGACGGTGTGCCTACTAGACGGGTTGCCGAAATCACCCGTGAGATACGGCCACATCGCCTCCAGCGCCTCGCGACGAACAGGCGACGTGGCTGCGGCGTCGAGATAGAGCACGGTCAGCGACCCATCACAGGGCGGCGAATCCGGCGGGTGCTCGGCCCGACGAACCCGCGCGGGAGTCGATCGAGATGTCGAGACCGAGGTCGAGCGCCCGCACGCTGTGCGTGAGAGCGCCCACCGAGATGAGATCGACCCCGGATCGGGCGATGGCGGCGACCGTCTCGAGATTGACGCCTCCGCTCGCCTCCACGAGAGCTCGTCCGGCGACGGCGGCGACCCCGGCGACGAGGTCGGCGGGCGAGAAGTTGTCGAGCATGATCGTGTCCACTCCGGCGGCAAGGACCTCTTCGATCTGGTCGAGGCGATCGACCTCGACCTCCACGTGAGTCGTATGCGACAGCTTCGCCTTCATGGTCAGAAGAGCCTCGGTCACCGTCAATCCGGAGGCCAGGAGCACGGCCAGGTGATTGTCTTTCACGAGCACCGCGTCCGAGAGAGAGAAGCGGTGGTTTAGTCCGCCACCGGCCACGACCGCGTCGCGTTCGAGCGCGCGGAGCCCCGGAGTCGTCTTGCGCGTGTCGACGATCTGGGCTGACGTGCCCGCGGTCAGAGCCACGTACTCGGAGGTCAGAGTCGCGATGCCCGACAGCCGCTGCAGCAGGTTGAGCGCGACGCGTTCGGCTCTCAGGATGGATCGTGCCGATCCACGCACGACAGCCACCGTGTCTCCGGCCTCGAACCGATCGCCGTCGGCAGCACGGGTCTCGACCTCGATCAACGGATCGACCTGCCGCGCGGTCTCTCTCAGCACTCGGACCCCGCTCAGCACCCCGGCCTCGCGGGCCACGACGGAGGCGGACGCGGTGGCGTCGACGGGGATGAGCGCCTCGCTCGTCACGTCGCCCCAGGGGGCGTCCTCCCGAAGGGCCAGTCGGACGACCTGCTCGATCGCGTCATCGGTGAGCATGCTGCGGTACCTCTCGTGCCCACGACAGCGGGTGGGCGAACTCGGTGGATGGATACGGAAAGTCGATCCTGAAATGTGCCCCGCGCGACTCCTCGCGAGCAAGCGCCCCGGCGACGACCAGACGAGCGACATCGAGCAGGTTGGCAGTCACGAGGTCGAAGCGGTCGGTGCGGTCCGTGCGGTCGGTGCGGTCCGTGCGATCGACGCTGTCTCCGCCGCCGAGGCGGTCCTGTGGCACCTCGACGGTCGCCTCCGCCAGCCACTTCTCGGCCTTACGCAGCCCCTGCTCCGACCGGGTCACTCCGACGTGCTCCCACATCACCCGCTGCAGATCAGAACGCAGGATCCCACGGCTCGCCCCGGTCGCCCCGTCTCGCGCGACGGGCTCGGGGCGAGCGCCTTCGAGAGTGCTCGCGTCGCCGAGATCGTCGCCACCGATCGCCTCGATCGCCCGCCACCCGAATACGGCGGCTTCGAGCAGTGAGTTCGAGGCCAGACGGTTCGCGCCGTGGACGCCGGTCGACGCGACTTCGCCGACCGCATAGAGACCTGGAATGGACGTACGGCCGTCGATGTCAGTCGTCACTCCGCCCATGAAGTAGTGAGCTGCAGGTGTGACCGGGATCGGGTCGACGGACCAGTCGAGCCCGGCCGCGCGCGTGGCGGCGGTGATCGTCGGGAACCGGCGCTCCAGGGTGGCTCGGCCGAGGGCGGTGGCGTCGAGATGCACGGGCAGCCCCGCCTGCGCCGCCATCTGTGCGGCTATCCCGCGCGCGACGATGTCGCGTGGTGCGAGTTCGGCGCGGGGGTCGACCCCGGCCATGAATCGGCGTCCGCCTGCGTCCAGCAAAACGGCCCCCTCACCGCGGACCGCTTCAGAAATCAGGAAGCTTCCGGGTACCGCCAGTGCCGTGGGGTGGAACTGGTAGAACTCGAGGTCGTCGACCCGGGCACCGGCGCGCCAGGCCGCTGCGAGGCCGTCTCCGGTGGCTCCGGCCGGATTGGTAGTGAATTCGTAGAGCTGCCCGGCACCTCCGGTCGCGAGCACCACGGCGTCGCCTCGGATCCTGAGCTCTGAACCGGCGACCAGCAGGTCGACGCCGACGACGCGCGTGCCAGCGGCACTGCGCGCTCCGGCCGGCTGCACCCGCGCAACCACCAGGTCGAGAACGAACGCATTCTCGATGACGCGGACGGTGGTGTGGCCGAGGCGCTCGATGAGGGCGAGGACGATGGCCTTACCGGTCGCGTCCCCGTCGGCGTGCAGCACCCGCGGCCGACTGTGGGCTGCTTCGAGCCCGCGAGACCAGTCCGCCCCGTCTCGATCGAAGTCGACTCCCCAGCGGACGAGGTCGTCGATGCGAACCGCCCCGTCGGCGCAGAGCACTTCGACCGCCCGGCGAATCGAGAGCCCCGCGCCCGCTGCGAGGGTGTCGGTCACGTGCAGGGCGACCGAGTCGTCGTCGAAGACAGCGGCGGCTATGCCCCCCTGCGCCCAGCGCGAGTTGCTCTCGTCGAGAGCCCCCTTTGTGACGAGCGTGACGCTGTGCCCGAGCGACTCGGCGCGGAGGGCCGCGGTGAGACCGGCGAGACCGGATCCGACGACCACGACCTCGCGTTGTTCCTGATTCGTGAGCGTCATGTCAGACCGAGACCGTGTGGTTCGGCTTGGCCTGGAGCATCCGCTCGAGAGCGACCCGGGCCGGTTCGGCGACGCCGGCCGGCACCGTGATGCGGTTCAGCACCTCGGCGGGGCGGTCGGCCGTGCCGATGAGCGCCTCGAGAGCCCACGCCATATAGCCGGGGTGGATGCGGTACATCGTCGAGCACGGGCAGACGACCGAGTCGAGGCAGAAGATCGTGTGCTGCGGATACTCCTGCGCGAGTCTCTGGACGAGGTTGATCTCGGTGCCGATGGCAAACGTCGATCCGGCGGGAGCCGCAGCGATCGCCTTGACGATGAAGTCGGTCGAACCGTAGGAGTCAGCCGCGTCGACGACTGGCATGGGGCATTCGGGGTGGACGATCACCTGAACACCGGGGTGCTCCGCGCGTGCCGCATCGATCTGCGCAACGGTAAAGCGCTTGTGCACCGAGCAGAAGCCGTTCCAGAGAATCACCTTGGCGTCGTCGAGCTGCTCGGGCGTCGATCCGCCGAGGGGGCGACGCGGGTTCCACATCGGCATCGCCTCGAGCGGTACGCCCATCGCCTTCGCGGTGTTGCGCCCGAGGTGCTGGTCGGGGAAGAAGAGCACGCGCTGACCTCGCGCGAAGGCCCATTCGAGCACTGTCTCGGCATTTGACGAGGTGCAGACGATGCCGCCGTGGCGACCGCAGAACCCCTTGAGATCGGCGGCGGAGTTCATGTAGGTGACGGGGATCACCGGCACCTTGCCCTCGTCGTCGAGTGCGGTGAGGTCGCCGTAGACGCCTTCGAGCTGCTCCCACGCCGCCTCGACGCTGTCGATGTCGGCCATGTCGGCCATCGAACAGCCGGCCGCGAGGTTGGGCAGGATCACGGCCTGCGACGGCGTCGACAGGAGGTCGGCCGTCTCGGCCATGAAGTGCACCCCGCAGAACACGATCGCCTCGGCCTCGGGCGACGCCTTCGCCTTGACCGCGAGCTGGAACGAGTCGCCCACGTAGTCGGCGTACTGCACGACTTCGTCGCGCTGGTAGAAGTGTCCGAGCATCAGGACGCGGTCGCCGAGGATCGCTTTCGCGGCAAGGATCCGACGGTGCAGTTCGTCAGCCGATGCCTCGCGGTATTCCGCGGGGATCTCCCCCTGCAGGGGCGACCGGGCAGGAATCGGGTCGAACATCGACGAGCCCGGACCGTACGAGGGCACGCCCGTGTCGAAGGCCCAGGGCGCCTCGCGCAGGTCGGTGGCGCACACTTCGCCCTGGCTCTCGCCGTTCGTGATGCGACGGATGGTGGTGTCGACGCTGGTCATGCGGTTCGGCTTTCTCGAGTGCTCAGGGGGTTGTCGCCGCTCGGAGCGGACGCGTGGTTGTAGCGGTAGAGACGCGGAGGCCGGTGTTTCGTGCCGGTCAAGAACTCGCCCGTCGGAACGACCGCATCGCTCGCCTCGATCATCCGGCGGAAGTTGGCGGGGTCGAGTTCGCGCCCGAGCACGGCCTCGTGCACCTCGCGCAGCTGGGCGAGCGTGAACGTGTCGCCGATGAATGCCCCCGCAATGCGGCTGTACTCCATCTTCGTGCGGAGCCGCCAGAGGGCGTAGTCGACGATGGTGCCGTGATCGAAGGCCAGGGACGGCAGGTCGTCGGCGTCGAACCAGCAGACGTTCGGGTCCCCCTGGACGAGTGGCACGGGGTCGGCCGTGCCGGATCCCGAGCTCTGATCTTCTGCCTGCCGGGCTACGAGCGCCCAGTAGACGATCGACACGACGCGTTCGGCGAGTGAACGGCCGCGTGCCCCGAACGCGTAGAGCTGCTCCAGATAGGTCGGCGAGAGTGCGGTGGTGTCGAGCAGATGCCGTCGGGCGGCGTCGGAGAGGTCTTCGTCGGCACCGAGAGGCCCTCCCGGCAGCGCCCACAGGCCTCGGTACGGCTCACGAATACGGCGGACAAGAGGAATGTGCAGCGCCATGCGCCCGGTCGACTCGGAGGGCAGGAGCGAGAAGATGACCGTCGAGACGGCGAGCGCGGGCGACGCGACTGCGACGTCGTGCGGTGCTGGTTCGCTCATCAGGATGCCTCGCCGGTCGGTGTCCAGAGTTAAGGTCGAGTTGACTCTAACCCTTAAGGTCAGTTTGACCTAGTGCTGGCAAAGGATCCGGCCCGCGCCGCTCGGCACCCCCTCGCTCTTCATCCCGCTACCCTCGGCTCATGTCGACGCTGCTCACCGCCACCCGCAGGCTCCTCGTTCTGCGAAAGCGCACAACGACCGACGCCGTCACGCTCCGCCACGCGATCGAATCGCGCGGCGATGCTGCCGAGCCGACACCGCTGGTGAAACGCGTGGCGCACGTCACCCAGCGCACTGTCGCCGGGCGGCGGGTCATCCGGCTGACTCCCCGGCGCTCGCCCAGCGGCACCCACCTGATCTACATGCACGGCGGCTGCTACGTGTTCCCGATCGGTGCGGCCCAGTGGGGAATCCTGGCGCGGCTCGTCGCACGGAGCGGCGTCAGCATCGACGTTCCCCTCTACGGTCTGGCGCCTGAGTACACCGTGTCGGACGCCCTGCCGTTTCTCGAGGAAGTCTTCGATCAGGCGACGACCGAGTTCGGCGCGGCCGTCCACCTCGGGGGCGATTCGGCGGGCGGCGGGCTCGCTCTGGCGCAGGCGCAGCAGTACCGAGACCGAGGCGGCATCCAGCCCGCGAGCATCGTGCTGATCTCCCCCTGGGTCGAGGCCACGATGACGAATCCCGGAGTCGATGCCCTAGCGCCCCTCGACCACATGCTGGCGCCGCGTGGGCTTGCCGAGGCCGGCCGGATGTGGGCTGGCGAGCTGGCACCGACCGATCCGCTCGTCAGTCCGCTTCTCGGCGACCTGGCCTCGCTGCCGCCGGTTCACATTCAGCAGGGCGATCACGACGTTCTGTTCGCCGACGCGGAGGAACTCGCACGGAGAATCGCTCGCGCGGGTGGGCATGTCGACCTGCACGTCGTCCACGGCGGCTTCCACGACTTTCCGGGTGCCCCCTGGGTTCCTGAGGCGCGAACGGCTCTCGACGAGATGGCCTCGGTCCTCCGCGAGCCTCGTTAAGATCGCAGAATGCGCCGTCTCGCCGTGCTCGGGTCACCCATCGAGCATTCCCTCTCCCCCCTTCTGCAGTCGACCGCGTTCGCGCGCCTCGGCCTCGAAATGGACTACGGTCGCGCCGAGGTCGCCTCGGGCGAGCTCAAGGCGTTCGTGGGCGGGCTCGACGAGAGCTGGCTCGGCCTCAGCCTCACCATGCCCCTGAAGCGTGAGGTGATCCCCCTTTTGGACGACGCTTCCCCGCTGGTTCAGGCCCTTGGCGTGGCGAACACTGTCATCCTGAAACACGATCAGGGCCGCGCGACTCTCGCTGGCTTCAACACGGACGTCGACGGCATCACACGCGCTGTCGGCCGAGCCACGTCGACGCGGCACGAATCGTGCACGATCCTCGGCGGAGGCGCAACCGCCCTTTCGGCACTCGCCGCCGCAGCCGAACTCGGGGCCAGTCGCATCACCCTCCTCCTTCGCGACACCTCGAAGGCCGACGACGCGCGCGACCTGGCCGAGAGACTCGACCTCGATCTGACCGTCGAGCCACTCACCGTCGACGACGCCGTCCGCACCCTCGACTTCGTCATCAGCACGCTCCCCGGTGACGTCGACAAGCCCCGGATCGCGCCGGCCTCCGCCGAATCCGTTCTGCTCGACGTGGCCTACGACCCGTGGCCGAGCCCACCCGCCACCTCCTGGCAGGCCGCCGGAGCGATCGCGGTCAGCGGCCTCGACATGCTCGTCGAACAGGCGATCGGCCAGGTGCGCCTCTTCTCAGGGCTCCGGCAAGACTCCCCGCTCCCGAGCGAAGACGACATCAGGACGGCCATGCGTGTCTCTGTCGGGCTCCCCGCGGAGGCCTCCGCATGAGCGACCATATTCGCCCCGCCCACATCGGCACCGTCGTGCTCGGACCGGGAATGCCGGCGGTGATCGTGCCCCTCCTCGGCTCGACCCGCGAGGCCTTGATCGATGAGATCGCCGCACTCGACTACGACGACCTCGATCTCGTCGAACTCCGCATCGACCACTTCGACGCCGTCGACGACCTCGACGAAGTACAAGGAGCGATCGAGACCGTGCGCGACGAGCTCCGGCACGGTGTGCCCATACTCTTCACCTTTCGCTCGAAGCCGGAGGGCGGGCACCGCGACATCGACGCGGGCTCGTACGAGGCCCTCCTGTCTCTCGCGTCCGGGCTGGTGGAAGCCGTGGACGTCGAGATGTTCACCGAACTCGGCTCGCTCGAGCGCATCGTGAACGGCGCCCACGCGGCCGGCGCCTCGGTCGTTATGTCGTCGCACGAGTTCGAGCGCACCCCGACGATCGAGCAAATTCTCGCCCGGCTGTCACTCCAGCAGGATCTCGGCGCCGACGTCGTGAAGATCGCGGTAATGCCGAAGACGCCGAGCGACGTGCTGACGCTGATGCAGGCGACCACCGAGTTCGCGACGACGAAGGCCGTCCGGCCCGCGATCACCATGGCGATGGGGCCGCTCGGCGTCGTGAGCCGTCTTGCCGGCGAGGTCTTCGGATCCTCGGCGACGTTCGGCTCGGTGAGCGCCGCGAGCGCGCCGGGGCAGCTCGCCGCGCGCGACGTGCGGCGGGCGCTCGTGGCGGTGCACTCGGCTCAGGGTTAGTGGGCGCGGCGGGCGCTGGCGGGCGCTCGCAGACGCTGGTCGTCGCTGGGTTTGTGACCCGCGAGCGTCGTTCAGGAGATCTGGCCTGTCTCCCCGTCGGATCCTTGTGTTCTGGCGCTCGCCGCGCCTCATCTCCTGATTCGCGACCGGTTCCCTTGCGCCTGCCATCTTCGCGTGCAACTATCTACGCATGCTCGAAGATACGCAGGTTGTCCCTGTCGACCCGGTCGACACCGATGAGCCCTACGTCGAACTCGCCGTCCAAGTCTTCTCCATGCTCGCCGACGCGACTCGCGTACGACTCGTTCTGGCCCTGGGTGGAGGCGAGCAGTCGGTGAACAGCCTCGCTGAACGCGTCTCCAAATCACCGACCGCGGTTTCGCAGCATCTCGCCAAGCTCCGGATGGCCCGCATGGTGTCCACTCGTCAGGACGGCAACAGGGTCTTCTACCGCCTCGCGAACGACCACGCCTCGAAACTCGTGCAAGATGCCATCCACCAGGCGGAGCACTCCGTCGGAGGCACGATCCGCCACCACCACGAGAGCATCTGATGGCTCACGACCACGGTCACACTTCAGGATCTGGCCCCTCGTCGCGCATCCGCCTGGCGATCGCGCTGGCAATCACGCTCACCATTCTCGTCGCCGAGGTCGTGGGAGCCGTCGTCACCGACAGCCTGGCGTTGCTCGTCGACGCCGGCCACATGCTGACCGATGCCGCCGGGCTCACCGCGGCACTTGTCGCCGCCTCGCTGATGGCACGGCCCGCGACCGCGAGCCTCACCTGGGGCTACCGTCGGGCCGAGGTTCTCGCCGCTCTCGGGCAGGCAGCCGTGTTGCTCGCGGTCGGTATCTACGCGCTTGTCGAGGGAGTCCAGCGTCTCTTCGAGCCGCCGTCGGTGCCCTCGTCCTCGCTCCTCGTCTTCGGAATCATCGGCCTCGTCGGAAACGCCGTTTCGCTGGCCGTCCTGAGCTCTGAGCGTGGCACCAACCTCAACTTCCGCGCCGCCTTCCTGGAAGTCCTGAACGATGCGCTCGGTTCCGTTGCGGTCATCGTCGCCGCGCTCGTGATCACCTTCACCGGCTGGGCGCGAGCCGACGTCGTCGCCGGCATGCTCATCGCTGTCTTGATTGTTCCGCGCACCATCTCGCTGCTGCGCGAAACCACCAGCGTTCTCTTGGAGTCGACGCCACGGGGCCTTGACCTCGATGCCGTGCGCGTTCACATGCTCGAGCTGCCGCACGTGAAGGGCGTCCATGACCTGCACGCCTCCCAGATCGCGACCGGGCTACCCGTCCTGAGCGCCCACGTGGTGGTCGAGCAGGGCTGTTTCGAAGACGGCCATGCGCCGCGCATTCTCGACGATCTCCAAACCTGCGTGCTCGACCACTTCAGCGTTCCAATCGAGCACTCTACGTTCCAGCTCGAACCGGTGACGCACCAGCAGCACGAGCACCCCGGGCACGACTAGGGCTCGCGCGCGGGTCGTGCGGTGGGGTCGTCTCCGATTCGGGGGCGCAATTCAGGCATCTGGCCTCGCGGGTGGCTGCCTTTCGCGACTCTGCGCAGCGGGCGCGCTCCTAGTCCTGATCCCTGCGCGCGGCCCGCGCTCCTCCGCCGCAATTCCGCCTGCCCCCTCACCCGGAGCACCTGGCTGGCTCGCCGAGCTCGCACCGGTTCGTCCGTCAGGAACATGGGCCCCACCAAACGCAGGATCCCACTCCCCGGCTCCCACCCCATCCTCAACTCCTGAGACGTGCGCGTCCCTTCACCCCGACGTCCTCGTCTCCACAGGGCGCACCCCGGCCCCACTTCTCCACAGATCGCCGTCGGCGACTCCGCGCCCATTGACACAGCCCCACGCTGGTGGCATGAATTCCATCCAAGAACTCGTCACAGCAGCCGGCGGCGCCCTTCACCGCCGAGATCTCCTCCGTCATGGCATCCGCCCCCGCGAACTCACCTGCGCTGTCCGCGACGGCATCGTGCGGCGCCCGAGGCGCGGCTGGTACTCCACCTTCGAACCGGACGACCCCCGCTTCGTCGCAATGAGCGTAGGCGGCCGCCTCACCGGCGCTGCGGCCGTCAAGCTGCTCGGTGGCTGGATGTGGGCGGCCGATCCCCCACCCGTGGTCTCCGTCGCTCGAAATGCGGCGAGGCTTCATCGGCGACGAGGAGTGCGCGTCGTTCACGACCGCCCCTCGGTCGTCGCACGCGGCCCTGCCTGGGCCGTTGACCCGCGAGACGCCCTAGCGCGAGCCGTCGTCGAGGCCGAGTTCGAAGAGGCGGTCGCCCTGTGGGATTGGGCACGCCGGTCACCCCACTTCACACCTGCCGAGCTCCACGAAGTCGCACGCGCCCTGCCTGCCGACGCCCGTGGCATCGTCACCTGGTCGGATGCGGAGTCGCAGAGCTTCCTCGAGAGCGTCGGCCGGGTTCGCTTCGTCGCCGACGGGCACGACGTGCAGACGCAGGTCGGTGTGGAGGGCGGCCGTTCGATCGACCTCGTCGTCGACGGGGTTCTGGGTGTCGAGATCGACGGCTACGCCTTTCACGCCGACTCGTTCGAAGCGGATCGCTCGAAAGACCTCGCCATCACGTGTGAGGGCCGCGTCCCGATGCGGCTGAGCTCCGCACTCATTCGGCGAGCCTGGCACCGCGTCACGGTAGCCGCTCGCGAGGCCATTGCCCGGCACATTCCGAGTCTGCCGCCCCCTCGGCGTCAGGCATCTCGGGCTCCATCACCTCGCCGCGCACCACGCCGCAGGCGATGGAGATGCCGACGCTTGGGCATAGACGATCTCAGGAGCGATCACTTTGCTCCACCGGAGCGGCGCCTCACATCGAGCGAACGCGAGGCAGTCGGCATACTCGATCGAAGACCCGCCTCAGACCTCGCGAGGGCCGAGTCTCACTCGTGAGCGATGAGAGGGCGCAGGGTCTTCTGAGCGATGCGAAGACCCTCGGTGATCTTGGCGTCCGAGCCACCCCACAGCGGGTCTTCGTGCTCGACCGAGAGGGTTCCGTCGAAGCCTGCCTCGTAGAGTCGGTCGACCACGTGGGGCCAGTCGACGGTTCCGCGACCGGGCACCCGGAAGCGCCACCAGCCCATCTCCCAGGGGTTATCGCCCTTATCGACCTTGCCGAAGAAGCCGTACTGGTTGCGCTTATCCGGAAACAGCTCCAGGTCTTTCGCCTGCGCGTGAACGATGTGCTCGGCGAACGGAAGGATCGTTTCCAGGGGGTCGATCCCGATCCAGGTGAGGTGCGAAGGATCCCAGTTGAGGCCGAAACCGAGCCCCGTCACCCAGTCCCAGAGCTCCGGGCTATAGGCGATGTTGCCCGGGTAACCGTCGGGGTGCCAGCCTTCCATCACGCAGTTCTCGATGATGAGCTTGACCCCGCGCTCTCCGGCGTAGTCGACGAGTTCCGGCAGCACCCGAGAGCCCTCGACCATGTTCTCTTTGACGCTCTTCGAGTTGTCGCGGCCGATGAACGTGCCGACGTAGGGCACGCCGAGTTTGGCAGCGGCGTCGACGGAATGCTTCAAGTGCGTGCGAACAGCCTCGCGAGTGTCGAGATCCTGGTGCAGATTGTTCTCGTAGTACGCAAGGGCACTGATCTCGAGACCGGTGCGATCGAGGATCTCGCGGGTCTGAGCCGCATCGTCGTCAGTGAAAGTCGCGACCGGCAGATGAGACGCCTCGAATTCGCGACCTCCGACCTTGGGCCAGACTGCGACCTCGAGTCGCTCGTATCCGGTGTCTCGAGCAAACGTGGCGATCTTGTCGAGAGACCAGTCCGGCAAGCAGGCGGTCAGCATTCCGAGTTTCACGCATTCTCCAATTCAGGTGTGCCGACCGGGGTCGGCTGGGTGTGGCTGCCACGATCGGCGGGTGCCGCTGACGACGCGGCAGGGTGCAACGACGGCTGCAGGCTGCCTGCGCCCGAGGGTTCAGCCTTCGGTGAGCACCGGGGATGCCTCGGCGATCGACGTCCATGACGACGACTCGGCGCTGTCGAGGACGGCATCGATGATGCGTGCGGCGCGCAGACCATCCGCGAATGTCGGAAGCCCATCGGGAGTCTCGCCCCGAACAGCCGCGTACGTGTCGGCCAGGAACGCGGAGAACGCGTCGGGGTAGCCCTGCGGGTGACCCGATGGCACTCGATTGAGACGAGCCTGATCAGGATCCGGCACACCCTCTGCACGGTGCAGGAGCATGGTGCCCGATTCCGTCCCCAACCACACCGTCTCGGGGTTTTCCTGATCGAAGACCGCGGAGGCCTTCGATCCATCGACCTCAACCCAGAGCCGGTTCTTCCGACCGGCAGAGACCTGCGAGATGACAGTGTTGGCTACTCCTCCGGAGGCTGTCTTGAAAGTCACGATGGCCGCGTCTTCGGTCGTCACCGGCATGACCTCGGACGACGACGACCGCTCGGCGCCGAAGGAGGGGCCGCTCGGAACAGGTCGCTCGGCATAGACGACCGTCGTGGTCGCCGACACCGCCACGAACCGCTCGCCCGAGATGAACTCGGCGAGATCGCACCAGTGCGATCCGATGTCGGCAAATGCACGAGATCGACCACCGACCGCGGCGTCCACCCGCCACGACGACGATTCAGGATCGAGCAGCCAGTCTTGGAGGTAGGAGCCATGCACGAGATGCACTTCGCCCAGCTCACCTGCGAGTCGTCGCGCACGAAGCTCTCGCACCATGGGGTGATAGCGGTAGGCAAACGGAACGGTGGCGACAACCCCCGCGGCAGTAGCGGCTTCGGCGAGCACCGCGGCCTCCTCGGCAGTCATCGCCAACGGCTTCTCGCAGACGACATTGACGCCGGCGTCGATGGCTTGGAGGGCGTAGTCGAAGTGCGAGCCGTTAGGAGTGCAGATCTGCACGACGTCGGGTGAGTCGGCGAGAAGCTCATCGAAGGTGGCGTAACCGCTGGGGACGCCCCATGCTGCGGCGAACTCAGCCGAGCGGGCCGCACTCGATCCGAGAACTCCGATCACTTCGGCACCGGCATCTCGGGCGGCACGGCGATGGACCGCGCCGATCATGCCCGTGCCGACGATGGCGACGCGCAGAGAGGAGGGAGCCATGGAAATCCTTCATTCGTTGAACGGTCTCGAGTCGATCTAACCGGGACTTCTGCCGACTGTCAATCAAAAGTCCTCACTATCGCGCCGTAAGTCGGGTCACCGGCGTCTAAAAAAGAAGCGCCCACCGCCACGAGGGCGATGGGCGCACAGCACAGCGGGTCTTAGAAGACGAGGAGGCCGTCGGTTTTGGTGGTCGCGGCGGTGTAGCGGGCCTGGACATTCTCCCACGAGACGATGTTCCAGAACGCTTTGACGTAGTCGGCGCGGACGTTCTGGTAGTCGAGGTAGTACGCGTGCTCCCACACGTCGAGCATCAGCAGCGGCACGAGGCCGAAGGGCACGTTGCCCTGCTGGTCGAACAGCTGGAAGATGCTGAGCTTCTGGCCGAGGATGTCGTACGCGAGCACCGACCAGCCGGAGCCCTGGACGCCGAGGGCGGTCGCGGTGAAGTGGGCAGTGAACTTGTCGAACGACCCGAACTGGTCGTCGATCGCGGTGGCGAGGTCGCCGGTGGGCTTGTCGCCGCCGTCGGGCGACATGTTGGTCCAGAAGATCGAGTGGTTGACGTGGCCGCCGAGGTTGAACGCGAGGTCTTTCTCAAGCTTGTTGACGTTCGCGAGGTTGCCGGTCTCGCGTGCTTCGGCGAGGGCGGCGTTCGCGGTGTTCGCGCCGGTGACGTAGGTCTGGTGGTGCTTGGAGTGGTGCAGCTCCATGATGCGGCCCGAGATGCTCGGCGCGAGGGCCGAGTAGTCGTAGGCAAGGTCGGGAAGAGTGTATTCAGCCACGATGGTCGCTTTCTCTCGATGTTTCCGTCCGGTGTTCGGAGTCGCTTCAAGCCTAGGATCTCAAGTGGACCCGAGGTCAAGCGGGCGTTCAGGTTCGAGCGATTGAGGCGACATATGACGCGCTCCCTACCTTCGGCCCCCGCTCACAAATCAGGCATCTGGGCGCGGGAGGGGCGTTCTTCCCCGCCCCGTGGGATCCTGCGCTCTTGAGTTCCTGATTCGCGCGACCCCGGGGCCCCTGTGGAGACTCCCGGCGTCGCCAGAGACGCCCTGGATAGGCTGTCTTCGTCCCCCAGCGAAGTTTCGTGAAGCGGTGCGAGTAGCGCTGCCCCGAGAGAAAGAACCTGATGTCTGTCGTCAAGATCAATGCCATCCACGTTCCTGAAGGCCAGGGAGCGGAGCTCGAGAAGCGCTTCGCCGCGCGCAAGCACTCCGTCGACGGCTCCAAGGGGTTCGAGGGCTTTCAGCTTCTGCGTCCGGTCAAGGGCGAGGAGCGTTACTTCGTCGTGACCACGTGGGATTCCGAAGAGAGCTTCCAGGAGTGGTCAGCCAACGGCGCGAAGGCGGCTCACGGCCAGGGCGCGCAGTCCGCTGCGGCGCCCGACCCTTCTGCCGCTTCCGAGCAGCCGACCGCCCCCAAGCCCGTCGCGACCGGCGCCGATCTTCTCGAATTCGAGGTCGTCGAGCTCTAGAGCCCTGCGCCTCGAGCTATCCTCGCTCTCGCGGTGCGCCGACCGGGATGGCACCATGGGCTCATGCCTGCGATCACTGCCGTCTGCCGCGTCGCCCGCCTCCAGCCCGATTCGGGGTCGCTCGGCGTGACCGCGATCGACAAGCAGCCTCTTGATGAGCCCGTGGCAGTCAAGAAGATGGGCGTCTACGGCGACATTCAGGCCAACCGGGTGCATCACGGCGGTCCCGACAAGGCCGTGTACGCCTTCGCCGACGAAGACGCCGCTCACTTCGGGGCACTGCTGGGTCGCGACGTAGAGCCAGGGCTCTTCGGTGAGAACCTGCGGACGTCGGGCCTGGATGTCACCGGGGCAATGCTCGGCGAGCGCTGGCACATCGGCGAAAGCCTGGTCGTCGAGGTGACGATGCCACGCACCCCGTGCGCCACCTTCGCACGCCGCATGCGCGAGCCCCAGTGGGTCAAGCGCTTCACGACCGAAGGTCGCCCCGGCGCATACCTCCGGGTGATCAAGGCCGGTCCGGTGGTCGCTGGTGACGAGATCGTGGTGGGCGCTCGCCCCGCCCACGGAATCACGATCGGAGACTGCTTCGCCGGACTCACCGCCGAGCAGGCCCGCGATCTGCTCGAGATCGAGCGAGAGGGCGGCTTCGTGGCCGATCCTGTCGTCAAGATCGCGCGCAAGACGGCCGCTCAGCAGCTGGCGTGAGTCGCCGCGCTCGTTCACTTTTCAGGTAACGAGCCCCGAGGATCCCACGGGGGCGCGAAAGCACGCACCTCCCGAACCTCGTTTCCTGACTTCTGCGCCTCAGAACTGAGCAGTGACGCCAGATCAGTCGCTCGCGGGTCGCGCCTGAGGCGCCTGCTCCAGCTCGTCGCCACCGTCGCTGCCGTCCGCCTGCTGCTCGGGGTCGAAGTGTCCGGCCTCGTCGAGCTGCTCGCCTTTGCCGACTTCCTCATCGCCTTTCGGCACGTGGCGTTCGGCGGAGACTCCGGCCGAGTTCACCGCGACGTAGTCGGCTTCGCCGGAGGTCACGCCGCCGAGGGGTTCGGTGGTGTCGGGCTGATCGCTCATGGTGTTCCTTTCGTGGGGGCGAGGTGCACGGTAGGCGCTGTAGCGGGCGAACGCCCGTGCGGAGGGGGCGGCGCGTGCGCATCCGTCAGGAATGCGGGCGCTCCAGGTCGCGAGATCCCCATGCCCACGCCCGTGCGCGACCCATTTCCTGACGGGCGCACAGCACCACCACGCCGCGACCCACCCTCAGGCGAACCCGTCGGTCAGCACGGGCTCCCCAGCGCGCTGCCTCTCGGCGAAGAGCACGATCGACGCCGCGACCGATCGCCGCGAGTCTCCCCCGAGCACGCCGTGACCTCCCCCACGCACGACGCGCACCACGCCGCGCGGCAGCTGCGTCGCCCAGTTCGCAGCGTCGGCGATGTCGGTCACCGGGTCGGCATCACCGTGGAAGACGAGCGTGGGCTGACGGATGGAGCGGGCCTCGGTCAGCGCGATTCCCGGGGGAAGGCTGATTCCGCGCGACGCCGACGTGACGATGTTGGCAAGCACGAGCGCTTCCACCGTGACGAACGGCTCGGCGGCGAGCGACGCGGCGGCTGTGGCCCCGACGCCGGAGCCGATCAGGATCCGCGGAAGCTCACGGGTGGCATCAGCGAAGACGTCTCGCGCTCGCTGCAACGACGCGCGGGTGTCGAGAGCGACGTCGGCGATCGTCTCGACGCTGAACTCGGCGACCTTCAGCACATCGACCAGATGGTGGAGATCTACGCCGGGATCGCCTCCACCAAGGAGGACGACGGTTCCGCGCGCGGAGGTGGGCATGTATCGATGGTCCGCGTTTCGAGCGACAGCCGCCACGACGTGACGATCTGTGACGCTCCTGGCAAGCCGCGAGAGCGACAGAAGCCGCGACGCCACGCGACGACGGCTCAGCCCCAGTGGAGCCCGCCCTCCAGATGCCCGGGGTGATCGAGTCGCGCGTGGCGCAGGTCGACGCGTCCCGGCTGCAGGGCGAGAGTCGAGACGGAGAGGGAGGCGTAGTGGTGACCGTCGATGACGTCGGAGCGGAAAAGCGCCTGGTCGTCGCTGGTCGAGAGGGAGGAGCTGTCGGCGAGGACCCCGAGCCACGGTTGCCAGGATCCTGAATCGAGCACACCCGTCGGTCGCGCCGCCGCCTGGAACTCCGGCAGCCAGCGCAATTCGCGCGGAACCGAGGCGACGTCCGGCCCCTCGTGCGTGATCATGTGCACGCCCGGGGGCAGCTCCGTCGACGTCACGGCGCGGCCGTCCCATCGCGTGAACCGCACCGATTCGGGCGTCAGCTCGACCAGGTTGTACGACCGGAACCGAGGATCCGACGGCTCACCGAGCGAGCCCGTCACCGAGTCGAGCGGCAGCGCGCCCCGCGAGATGTAGCCGTCGGCCGGCTCGGCGACCACCTCGTGTCGGTTGAGCACCACGGCCGCCCGCGCTGGTTCGGCGTTCGTCGCCAACCACGCCCCGCCCGCTTCGCGGTCGTGCACGCCGCGGACGGCGTCGCCGAGCTCCGGCCACCAGGCTCCCGGGGCGTCCCACGGGCGGTCGACGGCCTCGTCGCGGAGGCCGAGGAGCACTACCGGCCAGTCGGCGGTCGGGTCGAATCCGATGATGACGGTGCACACTCGGCCAGGATAGAGGCGAGTGCCCCCGGCACTCCCAGCCAGCAACGGAAGGACCATCGTGGGCGACCGCCTGAACATCGTCGTAGGGCTCACCGGCGGCATCGCCGCGTACAAGGCGGTCGGCGTCGCCCGGTTGCTCGTGAAGGCCGGGCACGACGTGCACATCGTTCCGACCGAGGCCGCGCTCCGTTTCGTCGGCCTCCCCACGCTCGAGGCGCTGAGCCGCAACCCCGTGACGGTGTCGCTCTACGACGATGTCGCGGCGGTGCGCCACGTGGCGCTCGGGCAGGCGGCCGATCTCGTCATCGTCGCTCCGGCGACGGCCAACACGCTCGCCAAGCTGGCCGCCGGCCTGGCCGACGATCTCCTCGGCACGACGATCTTGGCATCGCGTGCACCGCTCGTCGTGGCTCCGGCCATGCATACCGAGATGTGGTTGAACGCGGCGACGCGCGCCAACGTCGCCACGCTGCGCTCTCGCGGCGTGACCTTCGTCGGGCCGGAGTCAGGGGCCCTGACCGGCGCCGATGCCGGAGAAGGGCGAATGAGCGAGCCCGAAGCCATCGTCGCCGCCGCCCTGGCCGCTTTTCAGGAGAGCACGGCCACTCCTCAGGACGAACCACGCGCTCGCGACCTCGAGGGAGTGCGAGTGGTCGTCTCCGCCGGGGGCACTCGGGAGCCCCTCGATCCGGTGCGGTTCTTGGGCAACCGCTCGAGTGGGAAGCAGGGCGTGGCGCTCGCACGAGCCGCAGCCGATCGCGGCGCCGAGGTGACTCTCGTGGCCGCCCACCTGGATCCTGATGTCGATACCACCGGCCTCGACACGGTTGCCGTCACCACCGCGTCCGAGATGGCTCTCGCCGTCGAGAGCATCGCGGAGGTCTCGGATCTGATCGTCATGGCGGCTGCCGTGGCCGACTACCGCCCGGCCACCGTCTCGGAGTCGAAGATTAAGAAAGACGACCACGGCGACGATCTGACGCTTCAGCTCGTGCGCAACCCCGACGTCCTGGCGGGGCTCGCGGCGAACCGACGGCCCGGTCAGCTGATCGTGGGGTTCGCGGCCGAGACCGCCCCCGACCGGGAGTCCCTGCTGGAGCTCGGCCGCACCAAAGCCGCTCGCAAAAAGGCCGATCTGCTCGTGGTCAACGCCGTGGGCTGGGCGGCGGGATTCGGCACCGACGACAACGCCATCCTGATGCTGACACCCGACGGGTCGATCAAGGCCGAGGCCAGCGGGTCGAAGCGCGAGGTAGCCGATGCACTGATCGACCAGGTGGTGGAGTTGCGGGCCGCAGCCGACTAGTACTGCCCCTTCTTGGAGCAGGTCTTCTGGGCTGCCGTCTGACCGGATACCGACGGTGGGAGGGTGACCGCGGGGGCAGGGGCGGATCCTGGTCGCGTGGATTTGGTGGCGGTGGGAGTCGGTGCGGCACCGCCCGTGGGAGTTGGCGTCGCTGTCGCTTTCGGCGTCGACGTCGCCGACGGGCTCGTGTCGACCTCCGCCGCGTCGCCGGTGGTTCCGCTCAAGCGGATGGGCTGATCGGACTGAAGCGCCGTGTTCAGCTGCTCCGCGGCGTAGACGTTGGGCACCACCCGGTTGATATTGTCAGGATCCTGACCCACCGGGTACTGGACGAACACCATGTTGTCGAGTCCGACCTTCTGAACCGCCTGCACGATGCCGAGGAGGGTCTTCACGTTCAATGTGTCGGAGAGCAGCATGTTCTTGGCCGCCGCCGACGCGATCGAATAGAGCTTGAACGGGTTGGTCAGCGTCGTCGAGCTGGTGAGCTCGCGGGCCAGCGACGACATGAACACCTGCTGGTTGCTGATGCGCCCCAGGTCGCTTCCGTCGCCGACGCCTTTCCTGCTTCTCAGGAACGAAAGCGCTTCGCTGCCGACGAGCGTGCGCTCGCCCGCTTTGAGATCGAGGGGCGGCGTGACGTTGTAGTCGACGATCGGGGTCGCCAGGCAGACGGTCACCCCGCCGATCGCCGACGAGATGGCGCTGGTGCCGTCGAATGTGACGCTGGCCGCGTAGGGGATGTCGAGGCCGGTGAGCTGTTCGACGGTCAGGACGGCGCAGGCGAGGCCGTTGCGATCGTCTCCCCCGCGGCTGAGCGCCGTGTTGAGCATGGACTTGCTACTGGAATACGAGGATCCGCCCGACGCCGTGGGGCAGGACGGGATGGGGATCTCGAGGTCTCGCGGAAAGCTCACGACGGAGATCGAATCGTGGTTCTTCGAGATGTGAAGGAGGATGTTGACGTCGTTGTTGCCGGAGCCGGTGCTGGCGCTCTGGTTAGCGGAATCGGAGTACTCGGCCCCCTGCTTGGAGCGCGTGTCGGTTCCGACCAGGAGCATGTTCACCTCGCCGACCGTCTGACCGGCGGGTGCCTTGGGCAGAGGCTCTGCCGTGCGGCCCGGAAGGTGGGGGATGTGCACCGGAGGAGCGGCGGTCGCGACGACATCGTGGGCGGCATACGCCGCCACGCACGCCGAGGAGACGAGCGCGACCGCAACCGCGAGCCCCACGAATCGGAACGCGGAGGCGACCGGGTGGCTCTCGCGGAGCCGCCCGTGCTGAATCTGAGCCATTGCACTCCAACGGAGACGTGGGTCGGATTCTCAGAGTAAGCGACAGGTGCATGCTCCTGTGACGTGCGACACACCCCCGTCCTGGGGGCGTCGGACGTGCGAACCATCGCGCGCCGATACGTCATGCGGACTCTCCGTCGCGCCGCGGCACGTCGCGGAGTCCGCTGGGCGTCTCTTTGCTCGGCGGCGACTAGCTCGACGCCGGGCGACTCAGCGCCCGCTAGCTCGGCGCCAGCCGCGCCCCGAGCTGCGTCGCGCACGCCTCCGCCGCCACCCACGAGAGCATCGCGCACTTCACCCGCATGACGAACTTCGACACCCCCTGGAAGGCGACCGCGTCGCCCAGAAGATCTTCGTCGGGCTCGCCCACGCCTTTCGAGCGCATCATGCCGCGGAAGGCCTCTGTTCGTTCGGCGAGCTCGGCCAGGGTCAGCCCGGGCGCCATCCCCGCCAGCACCGAGGCGGAGGCCATCGAGATGCTGCAGCCGTCGCCCTCCCAGGCGAGTGAGCGAATCGTGTCGGCGCCTGCTTCCATGACCACGCGAACCGTGATCTCGTCGCCGCAGGTCGGGTTCCGTTCGAAGTGTTCCGCGTCGGCACCGGGCAGTTCGCCTTCGCCCGTCCGCGCCTTGGAGTGGTCGAGGATCACCTGCTGATAGAGCCCCGCGAGTGCGTCAGCCATCAGGCCACCCCGAAGTAGCCGCGGACCTCGGCGACGCCGGCGAGCAGTCGATCGATCTCGTCGTCGGTCGTATAGAGGTAGGTCGAGGCGCGGGTCGTCGCGGTCAGCCCGAGGCGACGGTGGAGCGGTTGCGCGCAGTGGTGCCCCACACGCACGGCGATGCCCTGCGCGTCGAGGTACTGGCCGACATCGTGCGCGTGCACCCCGGCGACGTCGAAGCTCGCCAGACCGGAGCGCGGCACTCCGGCCGCCGGGCCGACGACGCGAACGCCCGGCAGGGCAGTGAGGCCGGAGACGAGACGCTCCGCGAGGCGGTCCTCGTGGGCTTCGATGGCCCCCAGGCCGACGGCCTCGAGGTAGCGAATCGCTTCAGCGAAGGCGACGGCCTGCGACACCGGCTGCGTGCCTGCCTCGAACCGCTGCGGGGCGGGCAGGAACGTCGTCGACTCCATCGTCACGGTCGAGATCATCGACCCTCCGGTGCGGAACGGGGGCAACGCGTCGAGGAGCTCTTTACGGCCCCAGAGCACACCGATGCCGGTCGGGCCGAGCATCTTGTGGGCGGAGAACGCTGCGAAGTCGACACCCAGCCGCGCCAGGTCGAGAGGGCGGTGCGGCGCGGATTGGCAGGCGTCGAGCACGACGAGGGCCCCGACACCGTGGGCCAGCTCGACGAGCTCTTCGACCGGGGCGACGTAGCCGGTGACGTTCGAGATGTGCGCGAAGGCAAGGATCCGGGTGCGTGCCCCGATCACGGAGCGTGCGTCGTCGAGACTCCACGTGCCGTCATCGGCCACGGGCACGTACCGGAACACCGCACCCGTCCGGGCCGCGAGCTCTTGCCACGGAACGAGATTGGCGTGATGCTCCGCCTCGGTCACCACGATCTCGTCGCCGGGTGAGAGGGCGAAACGCTTCGCGGGGGATCCTCCCCGCCCGTCGGTCGCCGCCTCGAACCCGTGCGCGACCAGGTTGAGCGCATCGGTGGCATTGGAAGTCCAGACGATCTCGTCGGACGACGCCGCACCGACGAAGCGGGCGACGGTCTCACGAGCCTCTTCGTAGGCCTCGGTCGCGAGCCCCGCCAGCGTGTGCGCGCCGCGGTGAACGGCAGCGTTGGTCGTCTCGAGAAAACGCCTTTCAGCGTCGAGCACCGACGTCGGCCGCTGAGCGGTCGCGCCGGTATCGAGGTACGCCAGAGGGAACCCGTTCACCTCGTGGTGGAGGCCGGGAAAATCGAGTCGTTTCGCGCTGATGTCGAATGCGGTGCTTGTCGTCACGAAAACAACGATTCCACACTCGTCTGATTTGTCGAGGCGTTCTCCACAGGGTTACGCCCTGGGCGTCTTTACCGAGCGCCTGGGGAGCCGATGCAACGCGAGCGCTCGGAGCCCCCGACGGTTACGCGTCGGCCGTAACGGCCTCGCGCTTGACCGGCTGCGACCACGACGCGGGCTCGAAGCGCTTCTTGATCTTCAAGAACGGCTTCTCGACGGCGAAGTGGCTGCCGATGGCGACAAGGCTGGCCGCCACGACCAGGGCGAACTTGCCCCAGAGGCCGTGGACGTAGGGGTCGACCAGGGCGATGACGACCATGTGCCAGAGGTAGAGCGAATACGACACGTTCCGGCCGAACCAGGCCATGGGCTTCCACGACAGGGCGATCGACAGCGGGGAACGCCGCGACACCATTCCGCCGATCAGCAGGGCCGACGCGAGGCCGACCAGGGGCAGGGTGACGCCGAAGGTCGTCGCGGTCTGCTGCCAGCCTTCGCCGGGCAGACCGTCGTTCATCATCGCCGCGATCGTGACCACGCCTACGAATCCGATCCAGCTGGCCACGGCCCCGAACCAGCCCGCGAAGAACGTGCGTGCCCGTTCGTGCGTCAGGGCGAGGGCGAGAACGCAGCCCATCATGAGCGGAGCGATGTTCGACACCGGGCTGAAGTAGATGTCGGGAGTCGCGATCCCCGAGGGCGTGTCGTAGAGAACAGCCGAGAAGACGCAGGAGGCGATGACGGCAGCGGCGCCGATCCAGGCGATCACCTTGCGACGCAGCCCCTTCGAGAGCAGTAGAAGCAGGATCGGGGGCCAGATCAGATAGAACTGCTCCTCCATCGCCAGGCTCCAGCCGGGCGCGAAGACGCCCTGCGACACGTGGGCGAACGCGCGCATGAAGTTGCCGGTGTACGTGAGAGCGATCAACGCACCGCTTCCGGCGCCGACGTCGGAGTAGCCGTAATCGCCCACCAGGAACCACAGGGCTGCTGCCACGACCACGACGGCCACGAGCGACGGATAGAGCCGAAGGATCCGGCGCACCCAGAATCGACCCAACCGAATCGTGGCCTCCCGACGGTGCTCTTCTAGCAGCAGCGACGTGATCAGGTAGCCCGAGAGCACGAAGAACACGTTGACACCGACGAAGCCGCCCTTCATGCCGGGAACGTGCAGGTGGTAGAGAACGACGCCGAGGATGGCGAGCGCGCGCAGCCCATCCAGGGGCAGCACTCGTCCGCCCTTCGCGGGGGCCTTGTCGTGCTTCGAAATGTCTCTCGCCGGACGGGTTGGAGCGGTGACCGGCTTGATCGGGGTCGTCGTCGCCATCAGACCAGTGAACTCTTTCTCACCTATGGAGAGCCTGATAACGATTTGCTGAGTGTCGCTTGTCGACCGGATCGTGCGGCTAGAGCGGATGCGCGGGCACGCCCACGTTAGAGCGGACGCGCGGGCACTCCCACGACGGTGGTGCCAGCCGCCACATCGTGTGTGACCACGGCACCCGCGCCCACGCGGGCGTCGGCGCCGACGCTGATCGCCCCCAGCACGGCCGCCCCCGCGCCCACGATCACCCGGTCACCCAGCGTCGGGTGCCGTCGCGAGGCGGTGCCGGTGCCCCGGCCCCCGAGGGTCACGCCGTGATAGAGCAGCACGTCGTGGCCGACGACGGCCGTCTCGCCGATCACGACGCCCATGCCGTGGTCGATGAAGAGCCGGTCGCCGATCCGGGCGCCGGGGTGGATCTCGATGCCGGTCAGCGAGCGAGTCAGCTGCGACAGCAGGCGCGCGACGAACCGCGCGCCGACGAAGGGTCGGACGCGCCACAACCTGCTCGTAACTCGATAGGCCCAGATCGCATGAAGGCCGGAATAGAGCAGCACGATCTCGAACGAGCCGCGGGCGGCGGGATCACCCCGCCGAACCGCCGCGACATCGTCGCGCAGCCGCGCGACCAGACGCACCGCGCTAGTCCGAGAGGTCGCTGAACAACACTGTCGAGAGGTACCGCTCGCCGGTGTCGCAGACGATGGCGACGATCCGCTTGCCTGCCATGTCGGGGCGCTTGGCGATCTCGAGGGCCGCGTGCATGATCGCGCCCGACGAGATGCCGCTCAGGATGCCCTCCTGGGTGGCCAGGTCGCGGGCGACACGAAGCGCGTCGTCGAGCTCGACGGGGAAGACCTCGTCGTAGACGGATGTGTCGAGCACCTCGGGAACGAAGTTGGCACCGATGCCCGCGATCTTGTGCGGCCCGGCCTTACCCTGCGAGAGGAGCGGCGAATCGGCCGGCTCGACCGCGACGATGCGGACGCCCGGCACCTTGTCTTTCAGCACCTGACCGACACCCGTGATGGTGCCGCCCGTGCCGACGCCGGCGATGAAGACGTCGACCCGGCCGTCGGTGTCGCGCAGGATCTCCTGTGCGGTCGTGGTGCGGTGAATCTCGGCGTTGGCAACGGTCTCGAACTGGTGGGCGAGAATGGCGCCCGGAGTCTCGGCCACGATCTGCTCGGCACGGTCGTGAGCACCGCGCATGCCCTCGCCGCCGGGCGTCAGCACGATCTCGGCACCGTAGGCGCGCATGAGCACTCGTCGCTCAACGCTCATCGTCTCGGGCATCGTCACGACGACGCGGTAACCGCGCGCGGCCCCGACGAGAGCGAGCGCGATGCCGGTGTTGCCGCTCGACCCCTCGACGATCGTGCCGCCGGGCTTCAGGTCGCCGGAGGCTTCGGCCGCGTCGACGATCGCGACGCCGAGGCGATCCTTGACGCTGCCGCCGGGGTTGTAGAACTCGAGCTTGCCCAGGATCTCGGGGCCGCCCGCTTCGCCCAGCTTGTTGATGCGCACGAGAGGGGTGTTGCCGAACGCCTGGGTGATGTCGTCGTAGATGCCGGTCATGCTCGGGTCTCGTTCCGTCGTCGGTACTGGGGACGCCTCGATTCTAGGCGCGCACTCACTTTCCTCGGGACGATTTTCCACAGGCGCCAGGGGCGACGGATCCGATCAGAGAGTGGCGAGCGATGCGACCTGAATGTCGAGGTCAATGATCAGCGAGAGCGTACGGCCACCCTCGTTGAGAGAACGGAATTCGTACTGCCGATCGCCGATCTCCTGCGGCTCCGACCAGGCGAGGGCCAGTCTGCTCCGATGATCGAGAGGGCTGTAGATGGCAAGCCAGCGGATGATCGCCGCTCGCTCCGCGCGGACGGTTCGGCTGTGGATGCTGCGACGGCGACTGATGACCGCGGCGATGACCGTGAAGGCGACACCCGCGAGAATCGCAGCGATCTTGGCCGTTCCCTCGAGAGGCAGGAGCGCCGCGATCACGATGGACTGCGCGGCGGCGATCAGAAGCGTGGAGTCGAGCACGGAGTATCGGCGCATAGGCGTCCCGCGGCCGTCGCCCGCTTTGATGCGGGTGTACGGCAGCTCGATCTCGCGGAGCGCGTCGGCTCCTGCAGGATTGACGATGGTCACTTGTGGTACTCCCCTGGCCCGCCCGTCGGGCCCATATCGATGTTCCCCGCCTCGGCCGGCCAGGGGCAGTCCCCCTTCCGGGGCTTCAGGCCCCCAGTTCGCGGGGTCGGCTCCCCCGGAGCGATTGCTAGCCTCGACGAATGGCCATCCCCGACTTCGTCCTTGCCCTCCGCGAGAAGATCGGCACCGTCCCCCTCTGGATCTCGGGTGTCACCGCGGTCGTCGTCCGCGATTCAGGAGAGCCTCGCGATGTGCTCATGGTGCGGCGGGCCGACACGGGCGCCTGGACCCCGGTGACCGGCATCATCGACCCGGGCGAGCAGCCGGCGGTCGCCGCCGCACGCGAAGTCAAAGAAGAGGCCGATGTCGTGGCGGTGCCCGTGCGCTTCTCTCGGCTCGGCGTGACCGACGAAATCGTCTATGCCAACGGCGACCGTGCCCAGTACATCGACCACACGTTCCTCTTCGAGTACGTGTCAGGTGAGCCGTTTCCTGCCGATGGCGAGAACACCGAGGCTCGATGGTTCCCGGCCGACGCCCTTCCTGAGATGTCGCCCGACATGGCGGAGCGCGTCGACGCCGCCCTCAGCGGTGAGCGTGAGGCCCGCTTCGACTCCTGAACGCCCCGTCAGCCGACAACGTCGTGCAGGTGGTGGATCGGGTCGTGCACGAAGTAGGTGGCCAGGCTCTCGACGGTGAATGCACTGCCGTCGGAGCGGAAGCCGGTGCGGCCGAGCGATCCGGCGGGCACCGTGTCGAACGACCGGGCGACCGCCTCTGCGGCCTCGGCCAGTTCGCTCGCGACCACCGTCGGATCCTGCGCTCCGTAGTCGTCGGCGACGGCCGTCGCGTCTTGGTCCCAGTTCGCGAAGGTCGGGCCGTCTTGGGTCAGCATGAGAGCGAGGCGTGCGTCGAAGATACGGAACACGTCGCGCACGTGAGCCGCGTATTCGAGGGGCGACCAGGTGCTGTCGTCCGGTCGGAGTGCCACGTCGGGTGAGGCGAGCGGCAAGGCCCACGCTGCAGCATTGCGGCGCACGAGGCCCGGAACGTCGGCGAAGGCGACCGTCGCGGCATCGAATCCGCAGTCGGTGCAGGGCTCGTCGAGCACCCAGGTCCAGTTCTTGGTGTCGGGAACGATCGGCATGCCCCCAGGCTAGAGAGCCGAGGATCCCACGCGAAGACGGAGGACTGCCAGTCACCGTTCCACAAGTGCCACCCCTTCACCCGGCGATCGTCGGCGGTGGGCACTAGGTTCGAAGGGTGGTGATTTCCAAGTCGAAGCGTGCCGCACTCGCGGCGGAAACCGTCGACCCCAAAGAGGTCGAGGGGGCCGTCAGCGACGGCCTGCTGATCGCGAAGTCGGCGGCGACGATCGGCGTCGCCAACCGGATCATCATTCGGGCGCTTCGCGAGCAGAAGTCGTTCGACCGCGACGACACCGCGGAGGCCGTGGGTGACGAGCTCCGCCGTCTCGCCGCCGAGCAGCGCGACCTTGCGACCCGAATGGTCGATGCGCGCACGAAGGCCCTGAAGTCGAAGGGTCGCTCGCGGCACCAGTTCGACTACCGCGCCGACGACAACTCGGCCCTCGCCGCACGCGAGACGATCTACACGACCATCGCAGCCCGCCTCGAGGAGCGCTCTCGCGACGACGCCCTCATCGCCGAGATCGTGATGTCGGCTCGCGACCGCGCCTGGAACGACGTCGGCGGCGCCATCATGAGTCACGTGAACGCGGTCGTCGTGCCCGATACCGCCTATGGCGCTCAGCGCGAGGCTCGGCTGAAAGAGCTGCTCGACGTCGACCTGGCAGAACTCGCCTCGTCGCGTCGCTCGAGGCCTGCCCGCAAGAATTCATCCGAGACTCCTGGCGAATAGTCGTTCGGGCGGGAATAATTGCAGTGGGTGCACGATTGCATCCCCAGTGTCGGTGGCTCTTTTTAGGCTGACCTCAGCACACCGCGTCCAATGACGAACGCCCACCTCCTCCCGTCTCGATCGTCAGGACAGCCATGACCACCACCACATCTACGCCTACGGGGTCCGTCGCCACGACGCGTACTCCGGGTGGCGCCGTCCGCGACCATAAGTGGCTGATCCTGACCGTCGTCGGGCTCGCCCAGCTCATGGTGGTGCTCGACGCCACCATCGTAAACATCGCCCTGCCCTCCGCGCAGAGCGCCCTCGGGTTCACCAACGACAACCGCCAATGGGTCGTGACCGCGTACTCGCTGGCCTTCGGCAGTCTCCTGCTCCTCGGTGGCCGCCTCTCCGACATCTTCGGCCGTAAGACGACCTTCATCATCGGCCTCATCGGCTTCGCCGTGGCCTCCGTGCTCGGCGGCGCAGCCGAATCGTTCGGCTGGCTCGTCGCAGCCCGGGCGCTGCAGGGCATTTTCGGTGCACTGCTGGCGCCGTCGGCCCTCGGCATCATGACCACGACGTTCTCCAACCCGAAGGAGCGGGCCAAGGCGTTCGCCATCTTCGGCGCCATCGCCGGTTCTGGGGCGGCAGTCGGTCTGCTCCTCGGCGGTGTGCTCACCGAGTACACCTCGTGGCGGTTCTGCCTCTTCGTCAACGTCATCTTCGCCGCGGTCGCACTCGTGGGCGCCGTCGCGTTCCTGAAGAAGCGCGGCACGACTGACCAGAAGCACTACGTCGACGTGCCCGGCGTCATCACCGTGACCCTCGGCCTCGTCGGAATCGTCTACGGCTTCTCGAACGCCGAGACGAACTCGTGGAGCGACCCGATCACGATCATCTGCCTCGCCGGCGGCGTCGTCCTCCTGGCCGCGTTCGTTCTGATCCAGTCGCGTGTCAGGCACCCGCTGCTGCCCCTCCGCGTCATCCTGAACCGCGACCGCGGCGGCTCGTACCTCGTCATCGGCCTGGCCGGAATCGGCATGTTCGCCGTGTTCCTGTTCCTGACCTACTACCTCGAGCTGACCCTCGGCTTCTCGTCGCTGAAGACCGGTGTCGCCTTCCTGCCGATGCCGCTCTCGATCATGCTCAGCGCCACCGTCTTCGGCAGCCGCCTGCTGCCGCGAGTCGGGCCGCGTCTGCTCATCTTCGTCGGCGGTCTGCTGGGCGCTGCGGGCCTGGCTCTCCTCAGCCGCATCGGTCTCGACACGAGCTACGCCAGCACGGTGCTGCCCGGTCTGATCGTCATGGGTCTCGGCATGGGCCTCATCTTCTCGTCGGCCATGAACACAGCGACCTCCGGCGTGGGCCGCGAAGACGCCGGCGTGGCCTCGGCGACGGTCAACACGATGCAGCAGATTGGCGGCTCGATCGGCACGGCGCTGCTCTCCACGCTCAGCGCTGGGGCGGTCACCCGGTACCTCAACGCGAACGGCACCTCGAAGATCGACCAGGCCAACGCCGTGCTCTCCGGCTACCACCTGTCGTTCTGGGTCTCGACCGGCGTGTTCGTGATTATCGCGATCATCGGCGGCACTGTGCTGCAGAAGCACTCCGTGCGCCAGGCCCAGATTGCGGCCGCGGGCACTCCGTCGCACGACGACGTTCCGGTGGCGGCGCACTAGCGTTCGCGCCAGCACCCAAGGGGCTCTCCGCCGGTGGCGGGGGGCCCTTTTTGTGCGCGCGGGTGGGGGCGTGCGGTTGTGCGTGCGCGGGCGGGCGGTGTGCGAGCGGGCGGGCGGGTGCGAGCGGGCGGGCGGGCGGTGTGCGCGTGGAGCGCACACAACAGGAAACGAGGCGCAGCGACACGGAAGCAGGCGGTGCCCACGCACGGCCGGGCCTGAATGCCTGAAATGTGCACGTGGCCAAGACCATGGTGGCGCGGGTGACGCGCGGGCGGGCCTGGATACCTGAAACGTGCGTGCTTCTTCTGCGTGGGCGTGCGGTGCGCAGAACAGGAAACGAGGCGCAGCGACACGGAAGCAGGCGGCACCCACGCACGGCCAGGCCTGAATACCTGAAACGTGCATGTGGCCGGGGCCGGGGTCGCCCACGTATCCCGCGCAGGATCCTGCACGCCCCGCTCCCCCAGCCCAACGCGCGCAACTCAGGCATGCAGTCCCCACGCGACGGCGCCGCGCCACCTCCACGCATGCGGCGCACCCACGTGCCTGAAAACCGCCCACGCAAGAGCCCCGCCGCCCGAGCAGGAAGCTCGAGCAGCGGGGCAGTGGTGCGTTACGGGCTATGCCTGGGGCGACCCGGACGCGGCCGACGTGACCGGGCTCTCAGCGGACTCAGGTGCGGCAGCGGGGGCCGGAGCACCAGCACCTGCGTTCGCACCAGCACCAGCGGGCACGTGCTGCGACGCGACCTCGACACCGTGGAAGGTGCGCAGGATCTCGAGCGTGTCTTCGATCTCGGCGTCGCGAGCATCGTCGGACCAGCCGAGCGACGTCTCGAGGATCCCGGCGAGCTCGGAGAGGAGCTCGATGGTGACACCGCCGACGAAGGCGAGGTTGGTGCGGCGAAGGACGACGTCGATGAGGTGCACGGCGTCTTCGTTCTCGGCGAAGTAGGCGATCTCGGCAGCCGTGAACTGGTTGTCGGAGGCGAGCGGCTCGGACGGCTGGTCGAGGAGCGTCTCGATGACGTCTTCGGCACGGGTGCCGTAGCGCGTCAGGAGGCGGTCGACCTGGTCGCGGTCGAGGCCGCCCTGGTGGTCGGTGATCCAGCGGGCGCGGTCGCCGGGCAGCGTCGGGAAGCCCTTGCCACCGCCGATCGCCATGCCGGTCGTGTCGACCGTGCGTCCGACGCCGAGGCGCGTGGTGGCCTCGGTCGAGAGGTGCGCGGAGAGGGCACGGAAGGTGGTCCACTTACCACCGACGAGCGAGAGCACCTTCGTCTTGGGAAGCGACGCGACCTCGGTCTCGACGATGCGGTAGTCGCGGGAGACGAATCCGGCGGCGAGGTCGTCGTGCTTCGGAAGCGGACGCACGCCCGAGTAGCGGTAGACGATGTCGTCGCGCGTGATCGAGATGGTCGGGAACACGTGCTTGACGAGGTCGAAGAAGTAGTCGACCTCCTCCTCGGTGCAGATCGCCGGCTCGTTCATGTCGGCTTCGAGGTCGGTGGTACCGATCAGGACGCGGCCCTTGAGCGGGTAAATCAGGACGATGCGGCCGTCGTTGTTCTCGAAGAACAGCTCGCGACCGTTCGTGGCCTTGAGCAGAGCGGGGTGGTCGACGACGATGTGTGAGCCCTTGGTGCCGCCCATGAACTGCGACTCGGCGCCGAAGACCTTGTTGGTGAGGTCGGTCCAGGGGCCGGACGCGTTGATGACCACGGGTGCAGTGATCGTGAACTCGTCGCCTGTGACGACGTCGCGAACGAGCACGCCGCCATCCTGAGCACCGACCGCCTCGAGGTAGTTCGCGCTGCGGGCCTTGGAGCCGGCGGCACCGCGGTTGCCAGCGGCGATTCCGTCTTTCAGGACGTCGAGGGCGAGGCGCTCGGGCTCGTGGACCGACGCATCGTAGTAGGTGCCGGTGTACTTGAGGTTCTTGTTCAGAGCAGGCATGTCGCGGAGCGCGGCCGACTTCGTCAGGAACTTGTGACGGGGAACAGTGCCACCGTCGCGCGAGAAGGAGTCGTACAGGGTCATGCCGACCTTGATCAGCACGGCGCCGCGCTCCTTGGTGGAGCGCTGCTTGTGCGTGAGCATGCGCAGCGGGGCGTTCATCAGGCCGGAGAACGTCGAGAAGATCGGCATCGTGGTCTGAAGCGGCTTGACGTAATGGGGGGCGATCTTCAGGAGGCCGTTGCGCTCCTCGACCGACTCGCGCACGAGACGGAACTCGCCGTTCTCGAGGTAGCGGATACCACCGTGGATCATGTGGCTCGACGCAGCCGAAGCTCCGGAGCCGTAGTCGTTGCGCTCGACGAGCACGACGTCGACGCCCTGCAGCGCCAGGTCGCGGAACGTCGCGATTCCGTTGATGCCTCCACCGATGATCAGGACCTGCGCCGTGGGGCGCTCCTTGATCCGGGACACGTTGGCGCGGATGTCGTCTGTCTTCTTCGACTTCGTCACTGGCTTGTCACTTTCGCTGCTATGAGAGCTTCGGCGCCGTGGCGTCGGTGCTACTCGTCGTGGTGTCGGATCGCGATCGATCGGAATGGTGCATCGATCGCCGACTCGTCCATACTTGACTCGTGTGAGCAGGCGGTCAACCCCTGTGCACATACGTGCATAGAGAGGGCCGACCCATGTCGAACGCACCGCACCAGGCGGATAAGACGCAGGACGCCCTGCGCGCCTCCCACCTCTACTACCTGCAAGATCTCACGATGGAGGCGATCGCCCGCGAGCTGGGCACTTCCCGTTCGTCCGTCTCCCGACTCCTGAGTTATGCCCGCGAAACCGGACTCGTCGACATCCAGATCAAGTCGCCCCTCGACCAGGCGACTCTCGTCAGCGATCAGCTCCACTGGCGGTTCAACGTGGTGGCGCACGTCGTACCCATTCCCGACCAGACGACCGACGTCGATCGCCTCGACCGGGTCGCCCTCTCGGCTGCACGAATTCTCACCCCGTTCGTCGACTCGAACATGGTGATCGGCCTCGCCTGGGGCTCGACAGTCAGCGCGATCAGCCGCTATCTCGTGCCGAAGGCCACCCACGGTTCGATGATCGTCCAACTCAACGGCGCCGCGAACACCCGTACGACCGGCATCGTCTACGCGAGCGAGATCCTTCGCAGATTCGGCGATGCGTTCGGCGCTCAGGTCCAGCAGTTTCCGGTGCCGGCGTTCTTCGACGACCCCGACACGAAGCAGGCGCTCTGGCGCGAGCGGAGCACCAAGCGCGTGCTCGCCTTTCAGGACTCCATGGACGTGGTCGTCTTCGGCATCGGCGCCCCAGATGCGCTCGTACCGAGCCACGTCTACTCGGGCGGCTACCTCGAAGAGAGCGACCACGCGAGCCTCCGCCGTGACGGGGTGGTCGGCGACGTCGCGACGGTGTTCTTCCGCGAGGACGGCTCGTCGAGCGACATCACCCTCAACAAGCGCGCCTCCGGGCCCGACTTCGCGACCATCCGGCGGGCGCCGCGTCGCGTCTGCGTGGTCGCCGGCACCTCGAAGGTACCGGGCATCCGGGGCGCTCTCGCGGCCGGCCTCGTGACCGATCTGATCGTCGACGAGAGCACCGCCCGGGCACTTCTGGAGTGAGCGGCGGAGGGCAGGATCCTGGTCTGCCGCGGCTCTGCCGCTCGTCCTTCAGGAATCCTGTCCCCTCGGCGTCGCCCCACCTGGGTTGCACCTCCCCGCCGCGCCTGCATTCCTGATTCGCGACCGGCGACGTCCCGTTACGTCTTGCATGCAACGATGCATGCAACCCAGAGTGAGCAGCATGAGCGACCCCGCGAGCAGCCCTGCAGCATCAACCGAGGCGAGCGCCGCAGAGCGCGCCTACCTCGTGACGAAGGCGCGGATCCTGCGCGGCGATCTCACGGGCGGGGCATCGCTGAGCGAGACCACCGTCTGCCAGGAGCTCGGTCTGAGCCGCACGCCGGTGCACGAGGCATTCCTGCGACTCTCCGCCGACGAACTGCTGACGCTCGAGTCGCGCAAGGGTGCCGTCGTTCGGCCCATGTCGCCGAGCGAGGCCGACGACGTGGTCGAGATGCGCGAGGCCGTCGAAGCGGCGGCGGCGGCGCGCGCCATCAGCGTCGACCGGGGCGATCTCGCACGGGAGCTCGCCGATCAGCTCGCGATTCAGGAAGACTGCGTCATCCGGGGCGACATCGACGGCTTTATCGACGCCGACGACGCGTTCCACACCGCTGTGATCGCGGCCAGCCGCAACCCGATAGCCAGCCACTTCGCAAGGATCCTGCACGACCGCGCTCAGCGACTCCGACACCAGCTGATCCGAGTCCGCCCAGAGCACCTCGCCGTGACGCTCGACGACCATCGCGAGCTGGCCGCCGCGATCGACGCCGGTGATGCCGACGCGTATCGCCGAGTGCTGGCCCGCCACGTCGACATCTTGCGGGGCATCCTGTGAACGTCGACACCGGGGCGACCCAGGCGGTGCCGAGCGCGGGGCCCGGGCCTACACCGGGATCGCGGCGGGGCGGGCGTGCGGCTCGGGGGCCGTGGATCCTGATCTGGGGTGCCGTGTTCGTCTGCTCGTGGGGCGGCAACCAGTTCAGCCCTCTGCTGCTGATGTACGAAGACCGGCAGCACTACAGCTCGGTGCTGGTGAACGCCTTCCTCGGCGTGTACGTGCTCGGGTTGGCACCCGCGCTGCTGGTCGCCGGCTCGCTGTCGGATCGTCACGGCCGTAAACCCGTGTTGCTGGCGGGCCTCGGAGCGGCGCTCGTCGGCAGCAGCCTGCTGGCTCTTGGCCCGTTCGGCCCGGAGTTCCTGCTCGTCGGGCGACTGTTCTCAGGAGCGACCGTTGGCGTAGCGATGGCGGTCGGAAATTCGTGGATCAAGGAGCTGTCGCAGGCCCCGTTCGATCCGGGAGCCGATCGCGCTGCCGGCGCACGGCGCGCATCGCTGGCCTTCACCCTCGGCTCCGGCTCGGGCGCACTCGTGGCGGGACTTATCGCGCAGTGGGGGCCAATACCCGAGGTGCTGCCCTTCGTCATCCACCTTCTGGTTACGATCCCGTTTGTCGTGGTCGTTTTGCGGGCTCCCGAGTCACACCGGAGCGGCGGGGTGGCCGGGCCGTGGTGGCGGCAGCTGCGGATCCCAAGCGCATCGCACCGCCGCTTCGTGCGGGTCGTAGTCGTCTCGTGCCCCTGGATCTTCGCGGGGGCGGCGATCGGCTACGGCTACCTGCCGACTCAGCTGCGAGCGGCGACCGGATCCTGGGGTCTAGTGTTCGCCACCGCGGCGACCGTCACCGCCCTCGGCGTCTCGTCAGCGTTGCAACCCGTGGCCCGGCGCATCCACTCGGGCACGAGCGCGCGCGGCCTCGCCGTGATGGTCGGACTCATCGCCGCAGGGCTCGGCGTCGTCATCGTGGCGATCACCCTGCAGTCGGTCTGGATCGGCCTCGCGGCCAACGTCGTGATCGGCCTCGGCATGGGCATCGGGCTCGTGTCCGGTCTTCAGGAAGTACAGAGGATCGCAGGATCCGCTGGCCTCGCCGGACTCACGGGTGTCTTCTATGCGGTGGCCTACGTCGGATTTCTGGCACCGCTCGCGATCGCGGCGCTCTCCGCGATCGTGCCGGTCACGCTCATCCTGCTCATCGTCATCGGGCTCGCGCTCGTGTCGCTGGCGCTCGTGCTGGTGTCGTTCAGGAAGCACCTGCCTGCGTCGTAGTCGGTGCGTGCGCATGGGCGGGTGCGCGGTCGCGGTCGTGTGCGCAGAACAGGAATGCAGGCGCGCAAGCCCGCGCGAGCCCACCTCCTACGCTGGCCGCGGGACTGGATGCCTGAAAAGTGCACCGCCACGCACCGCCCCACAACGCGGACGCGTGCGCGAGCGTTCGCGTGCGCACAACAGGAATTCAGGCGCGCAAGCCCGCGCGAGCCCACCTCCCACGCTCGCCGCGGGACTAGATGCCTGAAAAGTGCACCGCCACGCACCGCACGCCGCTCAGGGCACCTGCAACCGCATGATCGCGGCTGTGCGCTGCTGCATGCGCTGATCTTGGCACGCGGCGAAGGATCCGGCCAGGCCCGGTGGGCATCAGCGTGGCCGGGCCCGGATCCTGAGTTGCCGGAACTCCGTAAGCGTCTGCCGAGTCGGTTAACACGCTTGTTACAACCCATTCATGCCGCCTTCACACGAGGCCGCCGCCGGCACGCTCCACTGGGGGATCCCATCACCAGGCTGCTCAGAGGAGACCCGAATGTCGACCGGATCCAGCACCACCAGCGGCGTGACGTACACGTCAGCCGACCCGAACTACTTCGAGAAACGCCAACTCCGCCGGACCGCCGGCTTCTGGGGCATCTGGGGAATCGGGATCGCCGCCGTGATCTCGGGCGACTTCTCGGGCTGGAACGCCGGCATCACGACGGCCGGCTGGGGCGGACTCCTGATCGCGGTCGGCATCGTCGTGATCATGTTCTTCGGCATGGTCTTCTCGATCAGTGAGATGAGCGCCGCGATGCCGCACACCGGCGGCGCGTACTCGTTCGCCCGCGCGAGTATGGGCCCCTGGGGCGGGTTCATCACCGGCCTCGCCGAGACGATCGAGTACGTCTTGACCACCGCGGCCGTCGTGTACTTCTCCGCGGGCTACGCCGACGCGATCCTGTCCGATCTCACGGGCGCGAGCCTGCCGACCTGGGTCTGGTGGATCATTCTCTATGCCGCCTTCATCGGGCTCAACTCGCTCGGTTCGTCGGTGTCGTTCAAGTTCGCGCTGGTCGTCGCCCTGATCTCGCTGGCCGTGCTGCTGACGTTCGCGCTGATGGCGACATTCTCGGGCAAGCTCGACTTCGGGAGCCTGTTCGACGTCGCGCCGGATCCTGGTCAGAGTGCGTTCCTCCCCCACGGAATCCTGCCGATCTTCTTCGCCCTGCCGTTCGGCGTGTGGCTGTTCCTCGGCATCGAGGAGCTGCCGCTGTCGGCGGAGGAGGCGCACAACCCGACCCGCGACATTCCTCGCGCCAGCGTCTGGGGCCTCGTCACGCTGATCGCCTGCGGTGCGATCGTGCTGTTCCTCAACCCGGCCGTCCTCGGCGGAGCGGCTGCCGGAACATCCGCCGAACCGCTGCTCGACGGGTTCCGCGCGATCATCCCCAACGACAAGGTCGCCACCGTCCTCTCGGCGTTCGCGCTGGTCGGTCTCCTGGCCAGCCTGCAGGGCATCATGTTCGCCGCCGGCCGCAACATGTACTCGCTGTCGAGGGCCGGCTACTACCCGCGCGGACTCTCCGTCACCGGCAAGCGTCAGACGCCCGTGCTGGCCATCGCCGTCGCCGCCGTTCTCGGCTTGGCCGCCCTCTTCGCCGCCGAGGCTGCGGTGCCGGCGGGCGGTGGCGGGCTCGTGCTCAACATCGCAGTCTGGGGAGCCGTGCTCTCGTACATGCTGCAGATGGTGTCGTTCGTGATCCTGCGCCGCAAGTACCCGAACGCGAAGCGCCCGTACAAGTCGCCGTGGGGTCTCGGTGGTGCGTACATCGCAGGAATAATCGGCTTCGCGATCTTCATCGGTGAGATCCTGAACCGCGCACTCTGGTCGGCGATCGTCATCATGCTGATCGTCTACGTCGTCGGCATCGTGCTCTTCGCGACCGTGGGACGCAAGAACCTGGTGCTCGCTCCCGAAGAGGAGTACGCGATCTCGGGAGGGCTGCACCGCGACCCCCAGGTCGAGGACTACGACGCGCTCGACGCGATCCCGGTGCCGGGCGACGCGCTGGCGGATGCGCCGGCCCGCACGAAGGAGTCTGACCTGGTGTGAGGCGGGCCGGGCGGTGCGGCGGTGCGGGGGTGCCGCGGTGCGGCTGTGCCGGGGTGCGCGCAAATCAGGCAGGTGAGCGCGGGGTGGGCGCGGATCCTCGTGTTTGCGCCCGCTCGCGCCAGACTTCCTGATTCGCGAATCAAGGATCCGCGGCACCCCGCTCACCCACACCCCTGCGCGCAAATCAGGTAGCCGAGCGCGGGGTGGGCGCGGATCCTCGTGTTTCCGCCCCGCTCAAGCCAGAATTCCTGAATCGCGTCCGGCACACGCCGACCGCTAGAAGACCCGCGCGACGACCTCTTTGAGGAGACCCGACGTCGGGACGTTCGCCTGCTGGATCCGGATGCCGATATCACCCCGCGTGTAGTACGTGTCGCCCGTCTCGACCGGGTACTGGGAGTCTCGGCCGATCTTCTGGCAGGTGTAGGCGTCGGAGGCTTTCTTGCAGGTGAATCCTTTAGCCGGGAGCTTCTTCAACTGGGCGAGGGCCTTCGACGAGTCGACGGTGACGACCTGGATGCTGATGCCGCTGATATCGGCCCGGGGGTCGCGCCACAGGCAGAAGATCGACGCCCCGCCCGACTTGACAGCCGCGCTCAGCTGCGTCTTGGGCGCGGACGGCTGCGTGAGCGGGGTCTTCGCGAAGCCGTCTTTTTTGTAGGTGGTCGCGCTCATGAGCGACTTGCACTTCGTCGGGATCGCGCCGACAGCGACGGCGGCCGAGGTCGTTGCACGCGTTGTCGGGGTGGCGAGGCTCGACGCCGTCGTCCCGCCCGAAGGATCCGACGCACCGGCATTCGCCCCCGTCGTCACGGCTGCAGTGGTCGTCGCCCCCGAGCACCCGGCGAGCGCCGCCACGGCCGCTCCGGTTATCATGAGAGCGATGGTCGTCTTGGATGCCTTGTTGAGCATGATTCCCCCCGGGTGATTGTGGGTTGAGGCTACTCCTGCCGGCGCGGTTACGGGGTCATCCTGCAGAACGAACTCAGCGGGTCGGCGGCACGGCGCGCTTCCATCTAGCGCCGTAGCGGCGCAGCGAGATGCGCGTGCGATCGGTGCGGAAGAAGTCGTGCGAGAACTCGACGGGCGTATCGGCCGCGTCGAAGGTGATGCGCCAGATCTCGAACAGCGGCGCCCCCTCGGCCACCCCCAGAATCGCCGCCTGCTCGGCCGTCGCCGGTGTCACGTCGATCGTCTCGTCGGCCTGCGCCATCTCGATGCGATAGTCACGGGCAAGGATCCGATACACCGACTCGGTGTGGTCACGATCCTGAAATCCGGGTAACAGGCGCATCGGCAACACCATCGTGTCGAGCGAGAGCGGCGTCCCGGCTGCGTCACGACGCCGACGCATGCGGAAGACGTTGTCGCCGTCGGCCAGCGCCAGACTGCGCTGCTCGGACGGCGTGGCGAGGCCGATCCCCTCCGAAAGCACCTGCGTCGTCGAGATGAATCCCTGCTGGCGCAGCATGTCCGGCACGCCCATGATCGTGTTGAGCTGGCGCTCGATCTTTCCGTCGGCCACGAACACGCCGCCGGTGCGGCCCATGGTGCGGCGGATCAGCGACGCGGCCTCCAGCTCTTCGAGGGCCTCACGGAGCGCCGACCGGGGCACGCCGAACTGCTCGGCGATGGCCCGCTCCGAGCCGATCCGGTCGCCCACGCGCAGCTCGGATCGGGCGATGAGGCGCTGGATCCGGCTGGTGAGCTCGGAGGGGTCTCGCGGCACGGGGTCTCCTGGAGGCGCGGGCGGACGGGCGGGCGGGGCGGCTGGGGCGGGGCGGGCGGCGACTGCGGCGGCGACTGGGGCTCATCGTAGCGACGCCGATGTGGCCCGCGCGATGCCGCCCGGGCCCGTGCGACGCCCGGCCGCTCGCAAACCGACGCGTTTCGGCCATAGCGACGCGGCGAGCCGCGTCGGATTGGCCGAACCGCGTCACCTCACCGGGCCGCACGCGACATGAGCCGCAGCTACACCCCGAGCGCCGTCAACCCGCCGTCGAGCGCCTCAACGAGCCGCGGGATGTCGGCGGCGGTGAACGCGAGCGGCGGCCGCAGCTTGAGCACGCTGTTGTTCGGCCCGCAGACGCTGGTGAGCACGCGCCGGTCGCGGAGCTGCTCGAGCAGGTCGAGCGCGACGCCCGAGTCGGGGGCTCGCGTTGCGCGATCGGCGACGATCTCGACGCCGGTGTACTGCCCGGAGCCGCGGATGTCGCCGATGCCGGGGTGCACGGCCGCGAGCTCGCGGAGGCTCTCCCGCAGGGCGGCACCGACGGTGAGTGCCCTCGCCTGCAGCTCTTCGTCGCGGATCACGTCGAGCACGGCCTGCGCCGCCGCGATCGCGACCGGGTTGCCGCCGAAGGTGTTGAAGTAGGGGCGCTTCGCGGCGAACGCGTCGAGCACCTCGCGCTTCGCTGCCATCGACGCGATCGGGATCCCGTTGCCCATCGGCTTGCCGGTGGTGACGATGTCGGGCACGAAGTCGTGGCGGTCGAAGCCCCAGAACGCCTCGCCGGTGCGGCCGAAGCCGGGCTGCACCTCGTCGGCGATGACGACGCCGCCGTGCGCGTGGACGAGCTCGAGCGCCGCCCGGATCATGCCCGGCTGGCCGAGGAAGATGCCGTCCGACGAGAACGACGAGTCGAGGATGAGACCGGCGAACCCGTCTGACGACGCCTCGATCTCGGCGATGGCCGCTCCGAGCTGCCCGAGCCACCAGGCTCCGGCCCCCTCGGCGGTCTCGGACTGCAGGCGGTAGGTGTCGGGCGGGTCGATGATGCGGAGCGTCGGGTCCATCTGCTCGGGGCCGCGCAGCGACGGCGAGTGCGCCGAGACGAGCGCCGTATTTCCGTGATACGCCTCGCTCGTCGCGATCCACGCGGTGCCGCCGGTGTACTCGCGGCCGACCCGCAGCGCGAGGTCGTTCGCCTCGGAGCCGGTGCAGACGAACATGACCTGGTCGATGGCATCGGGCATGGTCGAGAGGAGGTCGTCGGCGTAGTTCAGCACGCCCTCGTGCAGGTATCGCGTGTGCGTGTTCAGCGTCGACATCTGCCGGTGCACGGCCTCGACGACCCTCGGGTGGGCGTGGCCGATGCTCGGCACGTTGTTGTAGAGGTCGAGGTATTCGTTGCCCTCGGCGTCCCAAGCGTGGGCTCCGAGGCCGCGCACGAGCTCGACCGGATGCTTGTAGAAGAGGCGGTAGGCCGAGCCGAGCACCTCGCGCCGCTCGGCGAGCGCCCGGGTGCGCGGGTCGAGCCCGTCGGCGTCCGACGCCTTGAAGCTGTTGCCGTCGAGGATGGATGCGGTGCTCGCCATGGGGTTCCCGTCGTTCGGTGGGTGCACGTCCATTCTCTCGATCGACGAGGAGGCGAGGGGGCCCGCCGTGTTGCCGGGACGTTACGAGCGCAGCCCTCAGGATGAATGGCGTGTTACCCGCGTGAACGGCTGGTAAAGGATCGCGTCTCAGGAGTCGGATCCTGAATTGTGACCTCTAGGTTCGACGCTTATGACGATCTCGCACCCGACGACCGAGACCGTGCCCGCACCGTCGGGCACACCGGCCGGATCGCTGTCGGCCTTCGATCACGTGGGCCGCGGCGACGATGCTCCGCACTGGGTTCACGACGGCATCTGCCTCGCCTGGGGTCTGCCGCTCGCGGCCACCCGGGTCACCCTGATCGCGGTCTCGGAAAACGTGACCTTCAAGGTCTCGGTGAACGAGGATCCGAGTCTGGTCGTCCGTCTCGGACGCCCGGGATACGCGGTGAGCGTCGAGCACGTGCGAAGCGAACTGCTCTGGGTAGAGGCCCTGCAGCGCGACGCGGGGGTGCCGACACCGTCACCGCGGCACGGGGCCGACGGCGACTTCGTGCAGTTTCCGAAGGACGACGGCGGGGCGAGTTGGACGGCGGTCGGCTTCGACTTCGTGACGGGTACGATCCTCGAGGATCAGACTGACTTCGCCGACCACTTCGTCGAGATCGGCCGCCTAACGGCGCAGCTGCACGGTCACTCTCGGGGCTGGGCGCGACCGACCGGATTCCAGCGCTTCGACTGGACCGTCGACGACATGACCGGCGGCCTCGCACGCTGGGGCGACTGGCGGAACGCCCCGCTGACGCCCGGCGATCGCGCCGTTCTGGAGCGCGCCGAGACGACGGCCCGGGCCACCCTGTCGGGCATCCCGCGGACGCCGCAGCACTGGGGACTCATCCACTCCGACCTCCGCCCCTCGAACGTCATGACCCACGAGGGCGCCATGACGATCATCGACTTCGACGACTGCGGGTACGGCTACTTCCTCTACGACTTCGGATCGGCGCTGACGTTCTACGAGCACCGACCGTCGGCGCTCGAGATGGGCGCCCGTTGGCTCGACGGCTACCGGCAAGTCGCGACTCTCAGCCGCGACGACCTCGAACTCGCCGGAGCGCTCTCGCTGATGCGTCGGCTCACCATGCTCGGCTGGGCCACGACGCACCGGGCCGACGCGCTGCCCGCCGACCTCTGGGACGAGAACAAGCCCGGCACGGTCGAGGTCGCGGCGCGCTACAACGCCGATCCGCTCTGGCTCGTCGGGGCGTAGCGGAGTGCGCCGCTCTGCCGGGATACGCGGTGCGGACTCCGAGACCTGCCGTGGCCCGTCGGTGTGACCGCGATACGTATCGCGGCGGCCCGTCGGCCCGGCCGGCCGGCGGCCCGGCGCTAGGCGCGGGACGCCTGCAAGAGCGCCCACAGCTCGGCACGACCGGCGAACGAATCGAGGTCGAGCTCGAGCAGCGTGCCGATCCGCGCGATTCGGGCTTTGAGCGTGTGCCGGTGCAGCCCGGCCTCGCGCGCCGCTGACTCCCAGTGGCCGTTGTGGTCGAGCCAGAGCCGCGCGCAATCGACGAGCTCTCCCGGCTCGCCGACCAGCACTCCGAGGCGACGCCGCGCGAGGTTCTCGGCCGCGGGCGACCAGAGATCGTCGAGGAGCCCGGCCGCCGAGTCGCCGAACACGTGCACACCGGCGTCAGGATCCTGATCGAGGGCCCGCACCGCCTGCGCCAACCCGGTCGAGGCTTCGGCCGGTGCCAGCACGGCCGACAGCCCCACCGGGAGTGCCGCGAGGGTGGCACTGCCGGCCACCGCCCGCGAGAACGCGTCGGTCGCTGCTGCCGGCACCACCGCTACCACTCGTTCGGCAGAGGAGTCGGCGAACGCCAGCCCCTCCCGCGTCAGCTCGTCGAGGAGTCGATCGCGCTCCGCGTCGGCCACTCCCGCCGGCAGCGGCACGACGGCGATCCGGAGGGCGTCGGGAATCTTCGACCCGAACTCGGCCGCGGCCGCCCCCGCCCCCGCGAGATGGCCGTCGAGCAGCAGTCGCACCAGCACTCCCCCGAGACGGCGCTCGAGTCGGCGTTCGGCGTCGCCGTAGCGGAGCAGCACCTCGACGATCGCGACGGCACCGGTGACGACGGCCTGCGTGGCGACGTCGTGCCGCCCGGCGCCGGCGATGCCGATCGCACCCCGAAGGGCGCCGCGAGGCCCGAGGGTCTGCACTGTGGCGAAGCCGAGCCACTCGGGCAGCGTCACGTCGGCGGAGGCGCGGGTGCCGCGGCGCAGGATCCTTCGCCCCTCGTCAGCCAGTGCCCCCAGATCGACGGCGGCGGAATGCACCTCGACCACCGTCTCGCCCGAGGGCGAGAGGATCACCACGGCACCGCTCACCTGGTCGGCCAGCGTCTGCACGACGGCCTCGAGCGTGCCGGCGGTCAGGGCAGAGAGCGAGACGGCGCGCTGGGCGGCCAGAGTCCAGGCGTCGCGTTCGCGATCGCGGGCGGCGATGCGATCGGCCACCCAGCGGATCAGCGCGATGAAGGGGACCTCGTAGGGCACCTCGACGAGAGTGATGCCGCGAGCGTCGCAGGCGTCGACGAGGGAGGGCGGGGTGCCCTCGCGGATCACCTCGAGGCCGAACCCGAGGGCCACGACGCCGGCATCGAGGAGGCGATCGGCGTAGCTCCCGTAGAAGGCAGCGTCGTCGTCGGCGGGAAACTGCGTGCCGGTGGTGAGCAGCATCGTGTCGCCGGTGAGGAACGGCGTGGGATCGACGAGATCGGAGCTGTGCACCCAGTCGATGGCGGTGTCGCGCCCGTCGCCGTCGAGCCGGACCCGGAGGCGGAGCGGCGGTTCGGCGAGGAGCCCGCGGACGGTCGGAGGCTGCACGGTCGGCGCGGACGAGGTCTTCACCCTCGGAGGTTATCCCCAACTGCCGCTCGGTCCAGCAGTTCTCCACAGATTGCCGAAATGGCAGTCGTGGTGTCGGGGCCACTGCCTAGATTGGCTTCATTCGTTCGCTACGACCCATTCGCCACGCACCATACGGAGGCCGTCCGTGACCACTCACGTCGAACCGCTCGTCGGCGGGCCCTCGCTGCCGCAGCAGCGGAAGATCGTCACCGAGATTCCCGGGCCGCGCTCCCGCGAGATCCTCGCCCGCAAGACCTCCGCGGTCGCCCGGGGCGTCGGCATCTCGCTGCCGGTCTTCACCGACGTCGCCGGCGGCGGTGTGCTGGTCGACGTCGACGGCAACAGCTTCATCGACCTCGGCACCGGCATCGCCGTGACCGGCGTGGGCAACGCGGCCCCGCGTGTCGTCGAGGCCGTTCAGCGCCAGGTCGAGCGCTTCACCCACACCTGCTTCATGATCACCGGCTACGACTCGTACGTCGACGTCGCCGAGGCCCTCAACCGGCTCACGCCCGGTGACCACGAAAAGCGCTCGGCCCTGTTCAACACCGGGGCCGAAGCCGTCGAGAACGCCGTCAAGATCGCCCGCTCGTATACCGGCCGCCAAGCCGTCATAGCCTTCGAGCACGCCTATCACGGGCGCACCAACCTCACGATGGCACTGACCGCCAAGGCGATGCCCTACAAGAGCGGGTTCGGCCCCTTCGCCCCCGAGATCTACCGGGCGCCACTGTCGTACCCCTACCGCGACGGGCTCTCCGGGCCCGAGGCGGCGAAGCGAGCCATCGCGATGATCGAAAAGCAGGTCGGCGCCGCCTCCACCGCGGCGATCCTCATCGAGCCGATCCAGGGCGAGGGCGGCTTCATCGTGCCGGCACCCGGGTTCCTCGAGGCCCTCGTCGACTGGGCTCGCGAGAACGGGGTGGTGTTCATCGCCGACGAGGTGCAGACCGGCTTCGCGCGGACGGGCGCTATGTTCGCCTCCGAGCACGAGGGCATCGTGCCCGACCTCGTCGTCACGGCGAAGGGCATCGCCGGAGGCCTGCCGCTCGCCGGCGTCACCGGTCGTGCCGAGATGATGGACGCCCCGCACGTCGGCGGCCTCGGCGGCACCTACGGCGGCAACCCGCTCGCCTGCGCTGCCGCGCTCGCGGCCATCGAGACCTACGAGGTCGACGACCTCGCCGGGCGCGCCCGCGACATCGAGACGCTCATGAAGACGCGACTGACGGCCCTGCAGGCGGGCGACCCGCGAATCGGCGACGTACGCGGGCGCGGAGCGATGATCGCGATCGAGCTGGTCGACCCGGCGACGGGAGACCCGGATCCTGCTCTCACCGGTCGCGTGGCTGCCGCGAGTCACGCCGCCGGAGTGATAATCCTGACCTGCGGCACCTACGGAAACGTGATTCGTTTTCTTCCGCCGCTCTCAATCGACGACGCCCTGCTCCACGAGGGCCTCGACGTCGTCGCCCACGCCCTGGAGGAATCATGACCACGACCGCCGCCGCAAACGAGACCGAGCAGCGACTGCTCGACACCGTGCCGACGGGGCTTCTGATCGGTGGAGTCTGGCGTGAGGCATCGGGCGGTGCGACGTTCGGCGTGATCGATCCTGCAACGGGCGAGACCTTGATCGACGTGGCCGACGGCACGCCCGCCGACGCGATCGCTGCCCTCGACGCCGCTGCCGCCGCGGCCGACGACTGGTCCGCGACTCCGCCCCGCACGCGCTCCGAGATCCTGCGGCGTGCCTTCGACCTCGCCATCGCGCACCGCGATGAGCTCGCCCTGCTGATGACCATGGAGATGGGCAAATCGCTGGCCGAGGCCCGCGGCGAGGTCACCTATGGCGCGGAGTTCCTGCGCTGGTTCTCAGAGGAGGCAGTGCGCATCTCGGGCCGCTACGGCGCGAACCCCGAGGGCACCGGCACGATGATCGTGTCGCGCCGACCGGTCGGGCCCTGCTTCCTCATCACGCCGTGGAACTTCCCTCTCGCGATGGCCACCCGCAAGATCGCGCCCGCTCTCGCCGCCGGCTGCACGATCGTGCTGAAGCCCGCCGAGCTGACCCCGCTCACCAGCCTCTACTTCGTCCAGCTCCTGATCGAGGCGGGCGTTCCGGCCGGCGTCGTCAACGTCGTGACCACGACCGACGCCTCCGGCGTCTCGAAGGCCGTCATGGCCGACGACCGCCTTCGCAAGGTGAGCTTCACCGGGTCGACCCCTGTCGGCAAGGTGCTGCTCAAGCAGGCCGCCGACAACGTGCTGCGCACGTCGATGGAGCTCGGCGGCAACGCCCCGTTCCTCGTCTTCGACGACGCCGATCTCGACGCCGCGGTCGACGGGGCGATGCTGGCGAAGTTCCGCAACATCGGCGAGGCCTGCACCTCGGCCAACCGCTTCTTCGTGCAGTCGGGCGTCGCCGACGAGTTCTCGAAACGGCTCACCGCTCGTGTCGAAGCGCTCGAGGTCGGTCGCGGCACCGACGAGGGGGTGTCGATCGGGCCGTTGATCAACGACGCCGCCGTGGCCAAGAGCGCCGAGCTCGTCGACGACGCGACCTCGCGGGGTGCCTCGGTCGCGACGGGCGGGTCAAAGATCGAGGGGCCGGGATCCTTCTTCTCCCCCACGGTGCTCACCGGCATCACCCCCGGCACCCGCCTGCTCAAAGAGGAGATCTTCGGCCCGGTCGCCGCGATCGCCACCTTCGAGACCGAAGACGAGGGCATCGCGCTCGCCAACGCCACCGAGTTCGGCCTCGTCTCGTACGCCTTCACGACCGACCTCGCTCGCGGTCACCGCCTTATCGCCAAGCTTCAGTCGGGCATGCTCGGCCTCAACACCGGCGTCGTCTCGAACGCCGCGGCCCCGTTCGGCGGAGTCAAGTCGTCGGGCCTCGGGCGCGAGGGCGGCACCGAGGGCATCGCGGAGTACCTCGACACGACCTACACGCTTCTGCCCACGAGCTGACCGCCAACGAGAGACGACCGACATGAGCCCGACCCTCCAGAACTTCATCGCGGGTGCCTTCGTGCCCGCGGTCGGCACCGACACGCTCGACGTGATCGACCCCCGCACCGAGGAGGTCGTCGCCGTGTCGCCCATCTCGGGTGCCGCCGACGTCGACGCCGCGATGGCTGCGGCGGCCGAGGCCTTTCCGGCATGGAAGCGCACCACGCCGAGCGCTCGCCAGAAGGCGCTCCTGGCTCTGGCCGACGCTCTGGAGGCGCGCTCCGACGACCTCGTCGAGGCGCAGGCTCGCAACACCGGTCAGCCCAAGGCGACGATCGCCTCCGAGGAGGTCGCGGTCGGCGCCGACCAGCTCCGCTACTTCGCCGGTGCCGCCCGAAGCGCCACCGGGCTCGCCTCGGGTGAGTACCTCGAGGGGCTCACCTCGTCGGTGCGCCGAGAGCCCATCGGCGTCGTGGCCCAGGTCACCCCCTGGAACTACCCGCTCATGATGGCGCTATGGAAGATCGGCCCGGCCCTCGCCGCCGGCAACACGATCGTGCTCAAGCCGAGCGACACCACACCAGAGTCAACGCTCGTGCTCGCCGACCTGACCCGGGGCATCCTGCCCGACGGCGTCTTCAACGTGGTGCTCGGCGACGCGTCGACGGGTGCACTGCTCGCGGAGCACCCTGTTCCCGGGCTCGTCGCGATCACGGGAAGCGTGCGCGCCGGGCGGGCCGTGGCCACGTCGGGCGCGGCCGGCCTCAAGCGGGTGCACCTCGAGCTGGGCGGTAAGGCCCCCGTCGTCGTGTTCCCCGACGTCGACATCGACGCGGCCGCCGAGTCGATCGCGCAGGCCGGGTTCTTCAACGCCGGTCAAGACTGCACGGCCGCGACCCGGGTGATCGTGCACCGCTCCATCCACGATGCGTTCTGCGACGCCCTGATGCGGGCCGCTGAGAGCACGATCACGGGCGTGGGAGACGACGCCTTCTACGGTCCGCTCAACAACGCCCGGCACTTCGCGGCCGTGTCGAACGCGATCGACTCTCTGCCCGAGCACGCCACGATTCGCACCGGTGGCTTTCGGGTGGGCGATGTCGGATACTTCTTCGCCCCGACGGTGATCGCCGACGTCGAGCAGACGGATGCGATCGTGCAAGACGAAGTGTTCGGCCCGGTGCTCACGGTGCAGTCATTCGACACTGCCGACGAGGCGCTCGAACTGGCGAACGGTGTGCGGTACGCCCTGGCCTCCAGCGTGTGGACGGCCGACCACACGACCGCCGAGCGATTCGCCCGCGACCTCGACTTCGGTTGCGTGTGGATCAACACCCACATTCCCCTCGCCGCCGAGATGCCGCACGGCGGCTTCAAGCAGTCCGGCTACGGCAAAGACCTCTCGGCCTACTCGGTCGACGACTACACCCGCATCAAGCACGTCATGTCTGCCCACTGACGCCCACCACCCGCACCACCTCCCTCCGAAAGGCCGCAATGCCGAACACCATCACCACCGACGTCGTCGTCATCGGCGCCGGCGCAACCGGCCTCACCGCAGCGGCCGACCTCGTCAAGGCGGGGCACTCCGTCGTCGTGCTCGAGGCCCGCGACCGCGTGGGCGGACGGCTCTGGACCAACAGCATCGAAGGCCAGATGTACGAGATCGGCGGGCAATGGGTCTCACCCGACCAGACCGCGCTGATCGCCACCCTCGACGAGCTCGGCCTCGAGACGTACTCCCGCTACCGCGAGGGCGAGAGCGTCTACATCGGCCGCGATGGCGAGGCCAAGCGCTTCACCGGCGACATCTTTCCCGGGTCGGAGTCGACCGAGAGCGAGATCGTCCGACTGATCGAGCTGCTCGACCGCCTGGTGGCCGAGACCGACCCCGACGCGCCGTGGACTCACCCCGACGCCGAAGCGCTCGACCGGGTGTCGTTCAAGGAGTGGCTCGCCGCGCAGTCGACCGACGAAGAGGCCCGCGACAACATCGCGCTCTTCATCGCCGACGCCATGCTGACCAAGCCGGCCCACGCGTTCTCCACCCTGCAAGCCCTGCTCATGGCGGCGAGCGCCGGCAGTTTTTCCAACCTCGTCGACGCCGACTTCATCCTCGACAAGCGCGTCGTCGGAGGCCTGCAGAGCGTACCCGTGGCCCTCGCCGCATCGCTCGGCGATCGCGTGCACCTGAATCAGCCGGTGCAGACGCTCGAGTGGAGCGACTCCGGCGTCGTCGCGACCACCGACGACCTCCGCGTCGAGGCCAAGCGGGCACTGGTCGCCGTGCCGCCGAACCTCTACGGTCGCATCGACTACGTGCCGGCGCTCCCCCGCCGCCGCAACCAGATGCACCAGCACCTCTCGCTCGGCCTCGTCATCAAGGTGCACGCCACCTACGAGACCCCGTTCTGGCGCGATGCCGCCCTCTCGGGCACCGCGTTCAGCCCCTACCAGCTCGTGCACGAGGCCTACGACAACAGCAACCACGGCGAGACCCGCGGCACGCTGGTCGGGTTCGTGTCGGATGAAAAGGCGGATCGCGCGCTCGAGCTCGACCCCGAGGAGCGCCGGGCGCGGATCCTCGACTCTCTCGCCGCGTACTTCGGCCCCGAAGCCCGCAACCCGAGTGTCTACTACGAGAGCGACTGGGCGGCCGAAGAATGGACCCAGGGCGCCTACGCCACGAGCTTCGACCTCGGCGGCCTGACGCGCTACGGCGCCCATCAGCTCACCCCCGTCGGCCCGATCCGGTTCGGGTCGAGCGACCTGGCCGGCCTCGGCTACCAGCACGTCGACGGGGCGATCCGGGTGGGTCACCGACTCGCGGCGGAGGTCGTCAGCGACCTCGGCGCCGAAGTGGTCGCCGCCCCCTAACCCCCTTCAGCCCGCCCCACCCGCCCGAACACAACTTCATATCCGCTCCCCGCACCATTCTCTGCCGCTGTACATCTCTGCCCTGCTCCATCCACTCTCTTGAAAGAGGCTCGGCACCCATGGCACTCGACTACGACACCCCCTCCCAGATAGCCCCCGCGGCCACCGAGAGCAGCAAGCTGAAACGGCACTTCGGTCGCTTCGACATCCTGTTCTTCTTGATCTGCACCATCGTCGGCGTCGACACGATCGCGGCCGTCGCCGCGTCGGGCGGCGAGGCATTCACCTGGATGGTGATCTTGGCGGTGCTGTTCTTCGTGCCGCAGGCGCTGCTCTTCTCCGAGCTCGGCACCGCCTTTCCGCAGGAGGGCGGCCCCTACCTCTGGACGAGAATGGCGTTCGGCCACCTCGTGGGGGCCATCAACAACGTGCTCTACTGGATCACCAACCCGGTGTGGCTCGGCGGCACTCTCGCAGCCGTCGCGGCACTGGCGATTCAGGAGTTCTTCCTCGGCGGCGGCGACCAGTCGACCCCGGTCTTCTACCTGATCACGATTCCCTTCATCTGGGTGGCCGTGCTCGCCGCGGTGCTGTCGTTCCGAATCGGCAAGTGGATCACGACGGTCGGCGCGTTCGCCCGCTTCGTGCTCATCGGCGGGTTCGTCGTCTCGGTGATCATCTTCGGCGTACAGAACGGCGTCCAGGGCCTCGGCGCGGGCAGCTTCGTGCCCACGGCCGGCGGCTTCGTCGCTCTGGTCGGCGTGCTGCTGTTCAACTACGTCGGTTTCGAGCTGCCGAACAGCGCCGGTGAAGAGATGAAAGACTCCACCCGCGACGTGCCGTTCGCCATCGCCCGGTCGGCGCTGTTCTCCTTCTTGCTCTACGCGGTTCCGATCCTCGGCATCCTGCTGGTACTCCCGGTCAGTCAGGTCGGCGGCCTCGAGGGTTTCGTCGACGCCATCAAGTCGGTGTTCACCGTCTACGGCGGCCAGACCACGAGCGACGGCGTCGTGCTGTCGGGCATGGGTGCGACTCTCGGCGGCGTCGCGGGTGCCCTCGTGGTGCTCTGCGTGCTGACCTCCGGCGTGACCTGGATCATGGGATCCGACCGGGCACTCGCCGTCTCAGGCTACGACGGCGCCGCGCCCCGGTTCCTCGGCGTGATCAACGCCAAGCTCGGCACGCCCGTGCGCGTCAATATCTTCAGCGGCATCGTCTCGACCATCGTGCTGGTGCTCGCCAACACGATCGCCGACGGCAGCGCCTCGAAGTTCTTCTTCGCCGTGCTCGGTGTGACCATCTCGACGACGCTGATCAGCTACCTGCTGATCTTCCCGTCGCTCTGGAAGCTCCGTAAAAGCCACCCCGACACCCCGCGGCCCTACCGGATGCCGTTCCACAAGCCGCTGACGGTACTGCTCATGGTGATCCTGGCGTTCGCCGTCATCCAGCTCATGGCGCCCGGCTTCGGTTTCGACTGGTTCGGCGAGGGCTTCAGGCCCGACGGCTGGGGGGCTTCCGAGGGCGGCCTCTACCTCCTCACCGAGTTGCTCCCCGTGGTCGCCTTCATCGTGCTGGGCGTCGTCTTCTGGGCCCTCGGCACGAAGACCCGCCGCGAGAACGCCACCCTGCAGCACGAGCTCGACGACATATCGGCCCGTTCCACGCCGGAAGGGCCAAAGTTCCACTGACCTCCGCATCATTCGGCCCCCGCGGCGACCCGTTCGTCGAGGTCGCCGCGGGGGTGCTGGTTGCCACCAGCCGCCGCGACTCGACCACCACCACAGTGGTGGTCGGGTCGAACGGCCGTGACTGCCTCCTCATCGACCCCGCCTGGGAGGTCGACGAGCTCGCCTCGATCGCCGACGCCCTCGCCCGCCGCGGGCTGACCGTCACGGCCGGGTTCTCTACCCACGCCCACTTCGACCACCTTCTCTGGCACCCGGGGATCGGCAACGCCCCGCGCTGGGCGTCCGCCGAGACGGCGAGGCGGGCGCGCGACGACAGACCCGCGATCCTGGCCGAGCTCGGGGCGTGGCCCACCGAACTGCTTCCGCTCGTCGGCGCGGTGACGGCAGCACCGCGCGACCGCCTGCCCTGGCGAGGCGTCGACGTGCAGCTGATCGAACACGACGCCCACGTGCCGGGGCATACCGCGGTCTGGGTGCCGAGCCGTGGGATCCTCGTCGCCGGAGACATGCTCAGCGACATCGAGCCGCCCCTGCCGTTCGAGCCGCCGCCGGTTGCCCCCTCGGTTTCGGCACACACCCTCGAGTCCGGTCTGCGAGTTGGGCCTAGGACCACCTCGACCGCCGACCGCGAGGGTTTAGCCAGCGCATCGCCGAGCAACCCAGCCGCGGACCCCCTCGGCGCCTACGCCGCAGGCCTCACCGCGCTCGAACCGTTCGCCCGGGGAGCCGCGATCGTGATCCCGGGCCACGGCACGCCCGGCAAGGATCCGACGGCTCGCCTTACCCGCGACCGTCACCACATCGAGGCGCTGCGGTCGAGCCGCGATCCTCACGACGATCGACTGCCGCCGGCCCCGGCGACCAGCGCGCCGGCCTAGCGACCAGCCGCCCCAGCGCCCAGCCGCCCCTACGCGACGCGCGCGAGCGCTCCCTCGTCGGCCCCGAGGTACACGAGCCGCTGCCGGATCGACGCCATCACGATGTCGGTGAACCGCTCGCGCTCGTCGAGGGTGTCGGTCACGTACCGCAGCCCGACGAACAGCCCGACGAGCACGGTGGCCTCGCGGTGCGTGTCGACGCCGATCGTGATCTGCCCGAGGGCGGCCGCGCGGCGAAGGTTGTCAGAGATTCGGGCGACCCAGCCGACGTAGGCGCGCGGGGCGTTCGGGTCGGTGAGCTTGTGCTCGTTGACGATGCGGAGGCTGGCTCGGGCCAGCGGGTTGGTTGCGAACTGCCGGGCGACGTACGCGGTCGACTGCACGATGTCGGCGAGGGGCCCGTCGGGAGACGGCTCGGTGCCGAAGAAGGTGCCCTGCGGAAAAGCTTCGGCGACGACACTCGCAGCGATCTCGGCCTTGGTGGCGAAGTGGTAGCTGACGAGGCTCTTCGCGACTCCGGCCCGGGTTGCGATCGAACCGTACGATGTGGCCTCGTAGCCGCGATCTTCGAACTCGGCGCCCGCGGCTTCGAGAATCCGAGCGACCGTGGCTGCCCGCTGTTCCTCCCGGATGCCCATGGCGGCATGCTAGCCGCCGCACCCCTGAAACGCACCCGGGCCGAGCCGTTCGTCAGCTTTTGGCCGACACCTGAATTCGATTGGCCCACGGGTCGTCGAAACTCAGGATCCGCCCGTCGTCTGCCGTTGCCACACCGAAGTGGGCCAGGCGCTCCCCGAGACTTCCGATCTCGTCGTCGCTCGGCACCTCGATGCGCACTAGGCCCAACCCCAGTGCCAGCTGCCGTCGACCCGCCCCCGCCGATTGCCAGGTGTTCATCGCCATGTGGTGGTGGTACTTGCCGGCGCTGACGAAGAGGGCCTGGGCGCCGAACTCGGTGGTCGTCTCGAAGCCGAGCTGGTCGACGTAGAACTGCCGCGCGCTGGCGACGTCACCGACGCTGAGGTGCACGTGCCCGACGGTCGCGGCACGGGACGGCGCTGCAGCCAGATCGTGCTCGCTGAGGTGCTCCTGCAGAAAGGCGTTCGGGTCGAGGGCGAGAGTCGCCATGTGAATCTGGCCGTGGGTCCAGCTCCAGGCCGTCCGGTCGCGATCCCAGTACAGCTCGATGCCGTTGCCCTCGGGGTCGGTGAAGTAGAACGCCTTGCTGACGAGGTGGTCGGCGCTTCCGGTGAACGAGCGCGGAAAGCGGCTGGCGACCGAGTAGACGGCGGACGCGAGGTCGGCCTCGGTCTCGAAGAGGATGGCCGTGTGGAACAGCCCGGCGTCTCGAGGCCCCGCGTGCTTCAGCTCAGGTGCGTGCTCGAGGATCACGATGATCGTGGCACCGCGGCCGAGGATGCTGCGTGCCGGTGACCCCGCCGTCGCGGGCTCCTGCGCGAGGACGCTGAGCGTCACGGCGTCGCGGTAGTAGGCGGTCATGCCGTCGAGGTCGGCCACCCGCAGGGTCACCGCGCCCATGCTGGTGTCGGGGGCGAGGAGATCAGCAGAGGTCGAGGACATGTCACCGACTGTAGCAGTCAATGGTTGTAGCGACAACTGATTCACCCCAGACCACGCACCCAGGGGACACGACAAAGGCCCCGATCGAAACCGGGGCCTTCGAAGAGCTGCTGTCGAGTTACGCGTTGGCGCGCTGACGACGAACGAGCGTGAGGACGAGCATGAGCGCGATACCGAGCATGACTGCTCCGGCGGCGACCCAGATCATCAGCATGGAGCCGTTCGAACCGGTGAAGGCGAGGGCGCCCGACGGGTCGGCGACGGTGGACCCGCCGGCAGCGGCAGCGTCGACGGGAGCGACCGTGATGGCGGCGGTTGCGACGTTGCCCGAGGTCTGGCCGGTGGCGGTGACCGAGTAGGAGCCGGTGGCGCCGGCGGGGAGCTTCACGTTCAGCGCGGTGGCGCCCGAGGCGTCGGCCTGCTTCGTGATGCTGGCGGTGGCGGTGGCCGCGCTGAGCGTGGCGAGTCCGCTACCGGTGACCGAGAACGAGACAGTCTCGCTCGGCGTGAACGAGCCAGCAGCGAAGCCGGTGACGACGGTTCCACCCGGAGCGGCGGCGCCGCTGACCGAGATGTTGCTGGTGGGCACGTAGCCGGCAGCGTTAGCCGCGGCCGGAACTGCGAAGACGCCGACTACAACGAGCAGCGCGGCAGCAATAAGCTTTTTCAAAATAATCCCCTGATGTGATCGAAGCCGCGCGGTTGGTAAGTGCAGCATCCTCAGCTTACGAGGGAGTTACAGGTAATCAAGATTTGTTTTGTTTCCAGAACATTAACTCCGGGTGTCTGTGTGAGGGACGGAATTACCGTCGCATTCTTCGGCCCGATGTACTGGAGACGCCAAGTCGTTGATTTTCCGGGCTTTACCAGGGTTTCGAACTGACTCACGGGGTACCCGGAGTCGGTCGCGGTATGGAGCGATCGCGTCTTTCCGTCTTGTATAACACCGGTGAAGACCCCTGTTTTGGGGGCGTATATCGAGACCGTCGTTTGCACGTTTCCGGGTGCTACGCCGAAGACCCCTCCCCCGGTGACGTATTCCGGAAGACTCGTGGAGGCGTCGGCCGGAGCGTTATTCGTCAGCGTGACGTCGACGACGTAGTTCGGGCGTCCGTCTTTGCGGCAGGTGACCTGCCCGATGCTGACCTGCGTCGAGAGGTAATAATCCATCTTCGCGCCCGTCGAATCGTTGAGGTAGATGCCGAAAGCCGGTCTCGTCTTGGATCCTCGGGGCAGTTCGCCCGACAAGGCCGTCTTCGAGATGGTCTTCTGCTGCGCTTTGTCGTCGCTCCAGACCAGGATCCGCCCCTCGTCGCCCGCCCTCGTCAGAGCCGTCAGCATCAGCTTCGGGTCGAAGTCGCCCGAGGCGACCTTCGCGAAGATCGCGCCGGCTGCGGCTTTGAAGTAGGTGTCTTGCACCGCAGGATCCGGGTACTTGGCGTACGAATCCGAGAGCAGCGAGGTGACGACGTTGCTGCTCGTGAGAATGTCGCCGTTCGGCAGCGTGACATCTCCGGTCGCCGTGAGCAGGTAGCCGAGGGCGACCGGGTCGATCGAGATGACTCCGTCGACGGTGGCGCCGTAGCGCTTCTTCCACAGCTGCTGGGCAATCTCGCCGGTGAGCGGGAAGCGGGGCGTGAGGTTGACGTCTTGCAAGAAGCGGCCGGTGATCGAGCCGTAGATGCCCTCGGTCTCGAGCGGCAGGTCGATGACGGGCTTCGCGAGCTCGGGGAAGTCTGCCGACGACGCCTGCTTCTGCAACGCGAGGCGGCCCTTCTCCGCGGTCATGAGCGCGACGGCACTCGGCACGCCGCCGGTCGATCGCAGCTCGGCGTTGTTCTGGAACAGGAGGAGGTACTTCTTCGGCTCGCTCTGCCCCATCATGTCGGGTAGCAGGGTGACAGCTTGGTCGGCGGTCTCAGCCGCGCTGCTCGCCTTGGCGAGCACCGACGTGAGCTGGTCGACTGCGGTGTCGACCTGGCCGACCGTTCCGGTGGTGTCGACGGCGCGGGCACGCTCGAGGTTTGTCTGCAGCGAGGCCGTCGCGGAAGCGATCGTCGGTTGCGCCTTGACGAGCGGTTCGAGGTCGACGGCTCCGTCGACAGGCTTGAACTGGGCGACGTTGACCGTGCCGAGCACTCCGGCGATCGGTTCGATCGCGTCGGTGCTGACATCGGCGAGGATCCCGGAGACCTCTCTCACTGCCGTCAGGTTGGGGCCGACCAGAGGCACGATCTCAGCCCCCCTCCAGATCGGATCGGCGGTCAGTCGTCTCGCGTCGCTCGTCTCGGCGGCCAGCTCGGCGGCACTCGCCTGCGCCGCCTTGGCATTACCGCTGGTTACGTCGCTCTGCACCTGAGTTGCGAGCGCAACGGCCTTCTCGAGGTGGTTCTTCGCCAGCACGCCGCGCACGCCGACCCACACCACGCAGGCGACCAGCAGCACCACGATCAGCAGGATCACCCAGCGGACGATGTGTCGCTGCGGCCGAACGCGAACGTCGCCGGCTTCCCCGAGTGCCATGCGCTCATTCAAACATGTGTCGTTCTCGCATCCGGCACGGTCTTGCTTTCTTCATCGCCGCCGCCAGGGCCAAAATCCTTAAGTGAGCTCAACTCCTCAGGTGACGTCACGTCCGCATCTGACGACAAGCATCCGTGAAAAGTTATGAAATGCGTGACTTCACAGTCCGGGCCGGATTACCAACCACGACTGCTTCAGCCTCGACATCGGCAAGCACCACGGATGCCGCCCCGATTTTTGAATCGTCACCAATCGAGTAGGGCCCAAGGACGAGACTGGCGGCCCCGAAGTCAACACGGTTGCCGACACGAGGAGACCCTCCACCCGAGCGCCGGTTACCAAGACACACTCCTTGGCGGAGAACGACGTCCGCTCCGAGCACTGATTCAGCGTTGATCACGATGCCGGTGCCGTGAAAGATTCGCAGCCTCGGACCGATCTGGGTCGCCCACGGAATCTCCATACCCCAGGTCCACTCGACGATTACGAGATAACCAAGGCTGACAACACGTCCGAGCTTGCGCATCGAAGCACTCTTAGACGTCCGGAGCAGGTGAGAGGTTCGGTACAGCACAAGCGCGAGCTGGATCCTCAAGTCACCTCGATTGACGGTCCAATCCACCAAGGGAGATGACATTTTCGAGTCTTTCGGTCGTTGAACGGACTGTCGACTAAACCTTGCACGTCCGGGCAGCGCCCGCAATCTTGGCATCTGGATCTGGGCGGATGACAAAGCGTTCTTTGCCCCTGAGTCTTGTCTCGCCGAACGGCGAGGAAGCAGCGCCTAGCCTGCTACTCCACCATGAATGAGAACTCCTCAGGGCTGAGATGAAAGCGCCTAGGGAATTTGGTCGTTCGCGGTCGCCGTATAGTTCCAATGCCAGCTGCATCCGATCGACCCGTCCGAAGAGTGCGTCCAGGGGGACAAATGACTGCGACTACTCGTAAGGCCCACGTTCCAGACATGTGCAACGTCCTGATTGTTGCTTTCAACAATGAGAAAACAGTGGTCCGTCTCCTGGAAAGCCTCGAGGCTCATCGCCGTTTCATTCGCAAGGTCGTGTTTGTCGATAACGGTAGTACGGACGCAACGGTTGAAATAGCACGAGGGCTAACAATTGGTTACGAGCTGAACATCATTGAGTCCATAAACACTGGATTTGCCGGAGGATACGCATCTGCGTCTGCTGGAGTTCTCGATGCTGATCTTCCCACTCTTTGCCTCAACCCCGATGTCGAGCTAGCAGAAGATTCTGTTGTCTTGCTGCTCGAGGCCCTCAACAGTCGATTGGATCTCGGCATCGCTACGGTGCCACTCGTAGGTCAAGATGGCACGGAGGATTCCGCCAGTCGTCGCACCCTGCCGCAGCTCGGATCTTCCGCGCTCTACGGGATTCTTGGCAAAATCGTGCCGAGGAACCTGCGATACAACAATGGCAGTGCAGATTCGTCGAAGAAGCTGGCGACCTTGCAAGATGGAACAGCTGTCAATCAAATTCAGGCCACCACCGGTGCGTTGATGATGATACGGCCGAGCTTCCGGCCAGGCAATGCTCCTATTTTCGACACTGACTATTGGATGTACGGCGAAGATCTGCAACTCTGCCTCGATGCGGCCACTGAGGGCTACACCGTCGGGATTGTCGAGGCACGTCCCTCATTGCATCTCAAGGGAGCCTCAAGTGGTTGGCCGCGATCACGAGCATCGCATCGAGCTTTCCATGATGCTCTTTACATCTACTATTCGAAAAACCTTCGGACCTCCGCTTTGCAGTCCTATGCAGTCCATGCGGGCGTGGAACTCCGATTCTGGGCTACTTTGTTGGGCGGCAATCTCGTGAGACGGCTCCGCGGTTGAAACAAAAGGGCGAACGATCCGGCAGGGCTGATGTCTTGATGACATCGGCGATCGTTTTAGCAGCAGTCCTACCGTTGGCCCTTGCACCAATTCGAGCACGAGTTCTCGGGCCAAGCGGCCGTGGTGAGTTCGCCTATTTTCAGGCCGCCTTGTCTGTCATAACTGCCGTCTCGGCGATCGGGATCCGGCACGCTTACTACGCAGTTACAACGCCGGGGGATCCGCGACCCCATCTGAAGAGTCGCAGAGTCACTTTGTCAGCCAGCGGGCTGAGCCTGGGTCTAGGTATCCCTTTGGCCTGGATAGGATTCGCGTCCCTGTCGTCCACCGTCGGCTGGTCTATCCTCATCGTGGCGCTAGGCGGACCGTTGTTTGCCATGACGCAGCTGGAGGTCGCAAGCGCCCAGCGAGACGGCAGACGCAAGCGGATCGTGGCCTTTGCCGGGTTGCCTTCTCTGGTCGAATTTGTCGGCAACATAGCGCTTCTCGCGCTTCGATCGCTCACCCTGTGGACGGCAATAACCGTCACGCTCTTCAGCGAGCTGAGTCGCTCCCTCGCTGGAATACGCGCGCGAGCGCTTGACAAGCCGCACCTCGCTCCGCGAGATATGGTCGTCCTGCGAACGTTCGAGAAGGCGAGTTGGATACTTGCCCCCGCCACGCTTGTTCCGATCTTGGCCAGCAACATTGACTCGTTGATCTACGGCGCCCTTGCTCCGACAAGCCAACTCGGCCTCTACGCTGTAGCGAAAATCGCGACGTCGATTCTCTTGCTGGGTGCTATTACCCTCGAGGGCTATTTTTTGCAGGACGTCTTCCAACGCGGTCTCCGAAAGGCTCTAGGCCGCAACGGTCTGGCATTGATCGGTGTTGCGGCAGCCGGAGCCGTCCTGGGACTGCTGCTTGTGCCCCTCCTATTCGGCGCCGCTTATCACGCTGCAGCATTGGCTTTCCCTCTTTCCGCTACGGCTGGCACTCTTGGAGTCATATACGTGTGGTTCTCCGCGCACCTGGCTTCGCGAGGCCTCCAGCGCCTTTCCCTAATTTCCGCCGCGGCTGTGCTAATCACGTTAGCGGCAGGATGCTTCATCGTTACAAGCTTTCCAAGCATTAACCCGGAGATCATGATCGTGCCCCTCATCGTGGCGTACCTTGCTGGCAGCCTTACGTCGCTAGTAGCCCTGCGCAGAAGGAGAGATACAAGTGCTGTCAATAGCCTCATCGACGCTGAATAAGGTCATCAATCGGGTTCGGCCTCGCAGCGACGCGGCAGCATCGGTCGCTGCGCCGGTACTTCTGGGGTGGTATCTGAGGAAGGGTCTGGCCCCGGTCATTCGTGGCTCGGTGACATTCTGGCTCTATCGAAGGGCGAGATTGCCTCTATTTGTAGGCAGGGGCACATCCATCAGCTATCGGCGCCAAATTTACTTCGGCAAGTCGTGCTTCGTTGGAGCAAGATCCACGATCAACGCCTTCTCCGAGAAGGGCATCCATTTCGGAGATCACGTCACTCTGCGCGAGAACGCCTGGATCCAGTGCTCCTCGCATCCGTCAGCTCCAGGAATTGGTCTTCGCATTGGAGACGGAACATACATTGGGCCGTCGGTCGTCCTTGGCGTGGGCGGGCCGATAACGATTGGTGCAAATTGTCAGATCGGCGCGAACGTCACGATCATCGCGGAGAATCACGCCATCGAACCGGACGGTATGCCGAGCTCCACCCGTGTAGTGCGCGTTGGCGTGCAGATCGGTAATGACTGCTGGCTCGGACATGGAGTTTCTCTGCTCGATGGGGTGGTGCTGGGTAAAGGTTGCATAGTCGGTGCCGGGGCCGTCGTGACGAAGAGCTTTCCCGCAGGATCAAAAATCGCCGGAGTTCCCGCGCGCCTTTTGAACGGTTAGCCGGCTGAGGGGCTGAACCGCGAACGCAACCCCTCGTAGAGATCCGCAAGGCTCGAACCTGCATCTGACCATGTCCACTCGTAAGCCACGGGTGGTGGGCCCGCGGTAGCGCCAAGCAAATTAACCGCACGACTGAGGAGTCCGTCCACAGAGAACCCCTCTGTCTCTTGGACGCTTTCCGGAAGCCACTCCCTTGAGTTTCCGGCAGGTGTGGCGATGACCCAGCACCCCAGGAAACTCGCCTCCAGGTCGACAAGACTTTGAACTTCCACCCACGAGGCATTCACAAGCACCCGGCTGTGATTCATTCGGACGAGGGTTTCCTCTCGCGGAAGCGGCCCCAACCACTCAAGAACGCTGCTCGTCCCTACTTGTTCGAGAAAGTCGATACCGAAGCTTGAATCGGGCTTCACCAGGTCCCCTACGAACGTCACACGGACCCCGAGTGCAACTGCAGCGCGGGCGATATCGAGCTGCCGCTTTCTAGGTTCTATCCGACCGACACAGAGGAGCGATTCGCTTCGGTCTACCCATGCCACAGAATCATCGATCGTGACGGAGGGGCGCCCGTTCGGCACCAACTCGCTGTTGTGTCCAGCCCAGCCTGTGTCGCGTTGAATCGAATGCCCTTCGCCGTTAGCCAGAAGAAGAACGCGGTCCATCCGATTCAATTCGACGCCGACCCGAGCCCAGATGCCTGGAATGTGTCTCGCCACCGACAGCGAGGCCTTCACTAGTTGCATTCGTCCGCGAATCGAACGGTCGGCTATTAGACCCCGGACGAAAAAGGCAAGGAACTCGCGTCCGTTCTCGGGCAGGAACCGCCCAATCAGAGACCGGAACCCATAGCCTCGTTCGTTCCTGCGCATAAGGCGGATTCGCTGGAGATCGTGGTGAATCGGACTAATGACCCGTGGTTGGCCCGCGGCTAAAGAACTACCAACCAGGTAATCAAAGGGACGATCCAAATTTACGAAATGAATTACAGCGGTCTTACGGAGGCTCATACTCGGGCTGAATGGAATTACGCGCACATCGTGTCCGCGCATCTGCAATTCTGATCGATACTCCTCGACCTGAATGCTGTCGCCTCCCGATTTGACCTGGGCATCCGATCGAACAACGAAATCTATGTCCATCTATGCACCAATCGTTTTTACGGCAGCTGCTTGACGGGCTTCAGTGACCGCCGGGCTCGGGTACTGACTAATTGCGATGAGGATCCAAAGAACCACCATCGGTCGGAGCGCGAACAGAAGATCGATGAACGACGAGCCTACGATCATCGTTATTACCACCGCCACCAGCCAGAGAGGTCGTCGCTTCAGCCAACCCGCAATCATGAGACCCCAAGCGATCAGGCCGAGAAGTCCCGTCTCGACAAAAATCCTGACGTACGTCCCATCGACCGAGGCGCCAGCGAAGGATGGCCCAAGGCCAAAAGACAAATTGGCTGGGCTGGCGGTGACTTCTCTTAGCAAAATCTGCCAGCGGAAGAACCTGACGACATTGCTAGCATCACTGCTCGATGTGGCACCGAGGATGTAGTCGCCAATACCGGTGTAGGTCGTCTCAAAATAAGAGTCGCTCGTGAGCTGCCGCGGCGTTGTCGAGACGACAATGCCAGCGCTCTGCCAGGAGCCGACTATGGACGTCGACTGGGTGCGCTCCAAAGCAGGCCTCACCAGCGTGTTGCCAATTCGTGGAGAGACGGCAATTAGGGCAACGGCGGCAAGTGTTATCCCTACTACCAAGAGAGGTTTGGGTTTCGAGCTGGGTATACGGGGTTCCTTCGAGAACCGTTGCCCGATAAGAATGACCGCCACCCCGACGACCCCCGCCAGAAGGGAAACTCGCGACAGGGACATTAGAAGGCCCGCGAACGCAATCACCGTGAGGCCGTAACGCCTGAAGTACAGCCAATAGCACGCGAGCATCGCCATGAGCGCTCCCAGCTCATACGGTCCAGCAGTCAGGCCGGCTCCTCTCGAGATACTCGAATTTGAGTAGCCGAGTTGAATGCCACCCACGAATTGGAGGCCAGCGGCAAATGTGTTGAGGCAAGTCACTGCGATGAGCACACCGACGGTCCACGTGAAGGCTTTCGGGCCTGCCTTGTGAAGGGGCACGGCAACCGCCGGATAAATAACCCAGTATTCCAGCGGTCGGAGGCTGTAGAGAAGGGACGAGCCCAGATGAACCCTCCCGGTCAGTGTCCCAATTCCGGCCGCCAAAAGAGACACGAGAACGACAAGCCCGATGCCTCGCCGCACCAGCTTTTCGGCCCGTATGAGCGGCCAGTTTCGGATCACATACAGGCCAACACCAAGAAGGAGGAAATCCTCGAAGCGGACGCTTGATCCGCCTACGGAAGCGATCTCGATTCGGGGCCCGATGAGGAGCCAGAGGACAACGACCGACAGGAGAGCGATGGGCGCAGTTCGGATCGGTCCTGGACCAACGGCCATCAGTGCGCATCCCCACCGGGAGCCAACACAGCCCGCATCGTCCGCCACAGGATCACGACATCGCCCATCACCGACCAGTTCTCGACGTAGAAGAGGTCGAGGCGGATGGCGTCCTCCCAGTCGAGCGAGGAGCGCCCGCCGACTTGCCAGAGACCACTCATGCCGGGCTTGAGCAGGAGGCGGCGGCGCGCGGCCTCGTCGTAGAGGGCGACTTCGCCATCGCGCTGCGGGCGAGGGCCGACGAGACTCATCGACCCGAGAAAGACGTTGAAGAGCTGCGGAAACTCGTCGAGCGAGTGGCGGCGCAGAACGCGGCCGATCGGCGTGACGCGCGGGTCGTCCTGCACCTTGAACAGCGGCCGGTCGCTGCTGCCCTGCTCGGCTAGGAGCGCAGCCAGCTCGGCGTCGGCGCCGACGCGCATCGACCGGAACTTCAGCATGTGGAAGTGGTCGCCGTTGAGGCCGACGCGCTCCTGCTGGTAGAGCACGGGGCCGCGGCTAGACGTCTTGACGAGAAGCGCCACGACCAGCAGCACGGGAGAGAACAGGGCGATGAGCAACGTCGATCCGACGATGTCGAAGGCCCGCTTCGCGAACTGCTTGCCGCCGACGTAGCGCGGAGTCTCTACGTGAATGAGCGGGAGGCCGGCGACGGGGCGGGTGTGGATCCGGGGGCCGCCGATGTCAGTGAGGCTCGGGGCCACGATCAGGTGCTGCTGGCCGGCCTCGAGACCCCAGCCCAACTCGCGGATGCTCTGCGGGCCGAGCTCCTCGGATCCCGTGATGACGACCGTGTCGGCGCCGATCTCGTCGAGCACGCTCAGCGCGTCGGTGATGCGGCCGATCACGGGCACGCCGGTGTCGAGGAGGGTCGTGCCCGGGGCACCGGCGGGAATGCAGGCTCCGACGACGCGGTAGCCCTCCTCGGGGTGCCGAGCGAGCTCGCGGGCAATGTGCCGGGCGGTCTCGGCCGAGCCGACCAGCAGCACGCGCGCCGAGTAGTCACCGCGGTTGCGCTTGACCGACAGCCACTGCCGCCACATCCACCGCGAGAACACCAGCACGACGACGCCGAGGGGCAGGGCGATCAAGATGTAGCCGCGGGCGAGGTCGATCTTGAAGAGGAAGGCGACGATCGCCAGGAGTCCGAAGAGTCGAACGCTGCCGTCGACGATCTGGCGGTACTCCGCCGAGCCGCCGCCGATCACCCGGTAGTCGCGGGTGGCGTAGACGGCGAGCATGATCATCCACGCGACGATCACGACGATCGAGACCGCCGTGTAGTTGATCGCGAGGTCGTTGACGTTTCCCCTGCCCGAGAGCTTCTGGCTGTCGAAGCCGAACCAGGCGATCTGCACGCCGAAGACGACCCAGACCAGCACGAGCAGATCGGTGATACGGAGGCGCCTCGCGTAGTCGAGGCTCCAGTCGGAGTGGGTGGCCAGCCGCTCGGCTACCACGACGCGCCGCCGTCGGCCGAGACCGAGACCCGGGAGCCGGCCCAGAGCCAGACGTTCGCACCGACCCGCGACAGTGCGACCGTCGACGGGTCGAGCGTGCCGGCAGCGGTCGCAACCGGGGCGCAGCCGACCGGTGTCGGAACCGAGTCGGGAGTCAGGTCAGCCGTGAGCGACTCGATCGCGACGCCACCGCAGTCGTCGGAGGCCGAGTCGACGGCGAGCAGGTAGCTGGACGCGGTGCCCGTGCCGGTCGCCGTGAAGCCGAGCAACCCGTCGACGGTGACCGTCTGCCAGGAGGCGTCGCCATTCTTGACCGCGAAGGCATCGGCGCACGAGACGGCGGCGGCGCTGCCCGACTGCACGGCGCCGAGCGGTGTGGCGCAGGGCCCCGCGACGACACCGGAGGCGAGGTGCACGCGATTCGATCCGCGCACCACGAAAGCGAGATCAGCGACGTCGGTCGTCGACGCCGCCCAGAACTTGCCCTCGGTGAACGTCGCCATCGCCTTCGTCTTGGCGCAGGAGCCCGTGAGGTGACCTGCGAGAGCCGTGCGGTCGGATCCTGCGTTCAGGGCCACCGCGTCGGCGACGCCGGTCGACCCCAGGTCGACGACGGCCCAGGTGTCACCGCCGTCGGTCGAGCGCTCGACCTTCGGGGCCGCTCCCCCGCAGAGCCCCGGAGTCGTGCGCCAGGCCTCGGTGGCGCTCACGGCAGACAGCAACCGCACCACGCCCGAGGGCTCGTTGATCGCGGCGGAGGCACTCGCGGTGGCGGTCGGCTGCGGCGAGCTCGTGTAGGTGGGGATGGGCCCCGGGGTTCCCGGATCGACCGGAGCCGTCGCGCGAAGAGCCGCGGCGACCAGCAGCACGTCGACCACGACGAAGGCCACGATCACGGCGATGACGACGATGCGTCCCGCCAGCGACGAGAAGAACCCCGACCCCGCGACCCGCGACTTCATCGACCGGTGCCCCCCGCGAGCGCGAACGACCCGACGATGCTCGACACGAGGTCGTCGATTCGGGTCGCGACCCGCTCGTGGGTGGCTCGGCTCCGGCCGTAGGGATCCTCGATGTCGTCATCGGCCGGATCACCGGGCGGCGGGGCGATCCCGCGCGAGGCGGCCGCAGCCTGGACGACGAGACGAGGATCCGACGCGACCAGTTCGCCGCTCTCCCCCGCGTACGCCGCCAGTCGCGCGAATTCGGCCAGCGTGAACGTGTACCGGGAGGCGCGGGGCAGCATCGACACCGCTGCCGCTCGATGCTCGCGAGTGGCGGTGAGGATCAGATCGGCGGCCCGGATCATGTCGACGTCGAGGTCGCGCGCCCGGTGCAGCTCGGGAACGCCGCCGTACTGGCGTGACAGCTCGGCCGACAGGGGCTCCATCGGGCTGGACGTCTCGGCGAAGGTGCCGGCGCTCGACAGCAGGAACGATCGGTCGAGGCGCGCGGCGAGAAGCTGCTCGGCGAGTGGCGACCGGCAGATGTTGCCCGTGCAGACGACGAGCACCGACAGCGGAAGCGCAGTCGTCATCGAGTCGCCTGCCGAGACGGACCGCGACGGAACAGCCCGCCGCGCGCGGGAGCGACTGCCTCGTCGCTCGTGCCGTAGCCGTAGTTGCCGTACCCGTAGCGGCCGTAGCCGAAGGCGTTCGGCCCCTTAAGAGGCATCATCGTCAGCACGAAGCCGGCGATGGGCGCACCGACGTTCTCGAGGGTCGCGACCGCTCCGCTGAGCTGGTTCTTGTGCGTCTGACCGGCGGCCACCGCGACGATGGCGCCGCTCGCCCGCTTCGCAAGGATCGCGGCATCGGTCACCGGCAGCAGCGGCGGGGCATCGAACAGGATGTAGTCGTAGCTCGCCTCGAGGGTGGAGAGGAGATCCTGCATGCGGCGCGAGCCGAGGAGCTCGCTCGGGTTCGGTGGGATCTGGCCGGCGGGCAGCACGTGCAGGTTGCCCGAGCCCCAGGGCTGGACGGCGTCCGACAGATCGAAGCGGCCGATCAGCACGTCGGTCAGACCGACCGCGCCCTCGAGGCCCATGTAGTCGGCGATCTTCGGGCGGCGCAGGTCGGCGTCGATGAGGACGACACGGTAGCCGGCCGTCTCGAGCGCAATGGCGAGGTTGGCGACCGTCGTGCTCTTGCCCTCGCTCTGCACCGAGGAGGTCATGACGAAGGTGCGCGCCTTACCCTCCAGCTCCAAGAACTGGAGGTTGGTGCGGAGGGTGCGGAACGACTCGGCGCGCGGGCTGCGCGGGTCGGCGTGCACGATGAGGGGGCGACTCGACGTCTTCGCGTCGTAGGCGATGCCGCCGATGATCGGCCCGGAATGGATCTTCTCGACGTCGCCCTCGTTGCGGATGCGGTTGTCGAGGGTCTCGCGGAGCACCGACAGCCCGACGCCGACCGCGAGCCCGATCAGCAGGCCAAGAATCACGTTGAGGGGCACCTTGGGGCTGATCGGCGAGGTCGGCACCTGGGCCTCCTGCACGCGCGTCAGCTTTACCGTCGACGCGTCGTCTTTGCCGGTCGCCTCGATGTTCTGCACCACGTTCGTCAGGCTCTGCGAGGTCGCGTTGACGATCTCGGCCGCCTGCACCCCACTCGTCGACGTCGCCGTGATCTGAATCAGCGTCGTGTTGAGAGGCGCGTCGGCGCTGACGATCTGGGCCAGCTCCTCGGCGGTCATGTCGAGCTTCAACGACGCCACGACCGGCTGCAGCACGATCGGCGTCGTCACGAGGTTGGCGTACGTCGTCACTCGCTGCTGCGTGAACGTGCTTCCCTGAACGAGGTCGCTCACGCTGCCGCTCGACTGGGTCGAGACGAACACCTGCGCCGTCGCCGAGAACACCGGCTTCTTGACGAGCGAGTAAGTCGCGGCCAAAGCCACTCCGACCAGTGCCAGCACGAGGATGAGAATCCATCCCTTGCGCAGCACCGTGATGTATTCGCGAAGCTCCACAGCTCGCCTTCCCCTAGCGCGCAGCGGTCCCCTGACTTTCAACCGTGCTTCGACATATTCTCACACCGCCGAGCGGCGACACGGCATGACCGCACCCGTCGTCTACTTTGGGGGTCATGCAGACCACGAGCGGTTCCCGGCGAATTCTCGTCGCGGTACTCGTTGCGCTGGCCGTCGCGGCCCTCGCCGGGCGGGCGTTCACCTCGTCTGCGACACCGTTCGGGCTCACGGGTGGCGCGCTCGAGGCGTGGCTCGCCTACGGCGTCGTGTGGGTGCCGCTGGCCGCCGGGATCCTCGTCGCCGTCGTTCTCGCACGGCGCAGCGCGGGGCCGCCAAGCCTCCTCCGGCGCTGGGGTCTGCGGTTCGGCCTCTTCGACGTCTTCTGGGGCATCGCCGTCGGGTGCCTCGCACGCGCGGTCGACGCCTCGATCAACCTCTCGGTCTATCGCGACACGGGCTTGCACGCGCCGGTGATCCTCGGCGACGGGCCGACAAAAGCGATCCTCGTCGTCGGGCTCGTCGCCCCGGTCGTCGTTGCCCCGCTGCTCGAAGAGGTCTTCTTTCGCGGCGTGCTCCAGCACACCCTCGCCGAGCAGGGGCGCCCGGGGACGCGCGTGAACCGGGTGCTCGTGCAGGTGATGGCGGTCGCCGTCACCGCGCTGCTGTTCGCGCTACTGCACGTCGCGGCCGGCAGCACCGACGGGACGGCCGCCGCAGTCACGTTCGCCAGCACCCTCGTGTTCGGGCTGCTGGCCGGCGGGCTCGCCGCCGCGACCGGCCGTGTCGGAGGCGCCCTCGTCGCGCACATCGTCTTCAACGGCATCGCGGTCTGGCTGACCTGGCCCGTATAGAGGTGGGTTGCGCCCGAGCCTGTACCCCCATCTGGGAATGCAGGATCCTCGGGAGCGTTTACTATCCCTGTCGCTCTGACCGGCGACACGTCGCCCCACCCGGGCGATTTGTGAAAGGAGTCTTTATGACCACGCAGAACCTTCCCGCCCAGGCTGCGGGCACATTCGACCTCGGCGGAGACCTCACCGTCAACCGCCTCGGCTACGGGAGCATGCAGCTCACCGGCCCCGGCGTCTGGGGCCCGCCGAAAGACGAAGACGAGGCCCTGCGCGTGCTGCGCCGCGCCGTCGAACTCGGCGTCAACTTCATCGACACCGCCGACTCGTACGGCCCCGCCGTCGCCGAACCGCTCATCGCCAAGGCGCTGAAGCCCTACTCCGACGACCTCGTCATCGCCACCAAGGGCGGTCTGACCCGCACCGGCCCGAACGAATGGCCGCCCGTCGGTCGCCCCGAGTACCTGCGCCAGGAGGCCGAGATGAGCCTCCGCTGGCTCGGCCTCGAGCGCATCGACCTCTACCAGCTGCACCGCATCGACCCCCAGGTGCCGCTCGAAGACCAGGTCGGCGAGCTGAAGAAGCTGCAGGACGAGGGCAAGATCCGTCACATCGGCCTCAGCGAGGTCACCATCGACCAGGTGAAGGCCGCGCAGAAGGTCGCCGAGATCGTCTCGGTGCAGAACCTGTTCAACCTCACCGACCGCTCGGCTGAAGACCTGCTCGACTGGTCGACCGAGCAGAACATCGCGTTCATCCCGTGGTTCCCTCTCGCGACCGGCTCGCTGGCCGGCAAGGGCGGCGTGCTCGACGAAATCGCCGAGAAGAAGGGCGCGACGCCGTCGCAGCTCGCTCTCGCCTGGCTTCTCAAGCGCTCGCCCGTCATGCTGCCGATCCCCGGCACGTCGACCGTCTCGCACCTCGACGACAACATGCACGGCGCCGAGATCGAGCTGACGGACGACGAGTTCGCCGAGCTGTCGGCCATCGCCTGATCTGGCACATCTCTGGCTCACTCGCGTGAGCTGACCCCTCCCCTGGGGAGCACGGGCCTCCGGTCGCTCGGTGTCGGCTAGTCTCGACACCGAGCGATTGGAACCACCCGTGACAGACATGAGTCTTCGACTTCCCACCACGCGGTTCCAGGCCGTGCTGAACCTGGGGCCGAAGACGGCCGCGGCGATCGCGCCGCCCGCCACTCTCGGTCGACCCGAGATCTTCGGCGACTGGGACGAAGAGACAGGCCAGTCGAGCATCGCCGTGGAGTTCGCCAGCGGGCAGATCCACCTCGACACCGTCGACGGCGGCATCGACTACCACTTCCACCGCGGCAACGGCTCCGACATCGACCGCAGCCCCTGGCCCGACACGCTCGGCGGGCCCATCCTCAACTGGGCATCGGTGCTCCTCACCGAGTTCCACCAGCGCATGCCCGACCTGCTCGAAGACCTCGAAGAAGCGGCCGCCTGGAACGACGAGGGCTACACGCTCTTCATCTGCGAGGTCGAAGAGCCGACCCAGCTCGACCTGATCACCGTCGACATCGAGGGCGAGCTGCTCACGTTGCCGTGGCTCGGCAGCGGCCGGGTCGACCACGACCACATCGACGGCGACAATCACCCGATCGCGCTGATGTGGTACGCCACCGAGGGGGCACCCGAGGTCGCCATCGCCGAGGCGCGCCTCGATCCCGACACCGAGCTGCCCGTCACGCGTGCGCTGCCCGGCATCGACTGGGAGGCCGTCGGCATGCCCGCCGACGAGGTGCTCTCCTGGCTCGAGGGCATCTACCTCAACCACCACGTGCTGCCCGACGCCGTCGGCACCCTGCTGACGGCAGCTCTCGAGCGCATGGGCGGCGTCGACGGCGTCGCGGTGCACGAGCTCTAGACAGCGCTCCTCATCCACGGGCGACGCCACTAGGCCGAGCCCGCCGCCCGTGCCAGACTTGTCGCACGACGAGCCCGCCCCGGGTGAAGACCGAAGCCGTTCCCGTCGCCGTCTCCTCCGCCGCCTCGGCGAACCGCTCGAAGGGATCCCCCCGGCTCCGTGTCCTCCTCCCCTGCCCGCGACGCGTCGCGCCTGCCCGCCCTCCCCGGCATCCTGTTCGACCTCGACGGGGTGCTGACGCCCACGGCCGAAGTGCACATGCGTGCCTGGTCGACCCTCTTCACCGACTACCTCCGCGAGCACGCACCCGACGTCGCCCCCTACGCCGAGGGCGACTACTTCGAATACGTCGACGGCAAGCCCCGCTACGACGGCGTGCGATCGCTGCTCGCCAGCCGCAACATCACCCTGCCCGAGGGCACCCCCGACGACTCCCCCGACCTCGACACCGTCTGCGGTCTCGGCAACCGCAAGAACGCGGTCTTCGCAGCCGAGCTGCGCGAGAACGGCGTCACCCCCTACGAAGGATCCGTGGCGTTCCTCGACGCGGCCATCGCAGCCGGGCATCGGGTCGCGGTCGTCTCCAGTTCGCGCAATGCCGTCCCCGTGCTCGCGGCCGCCGGTCTCAGCGACCGCTTCGACGTCGTGGTCGACGGACTCGTCGCCGCTGACGACAAGCTCGCCGGCAAGCCCGCGCCCGACACCTACCTCGACGGCGCCGAGCGTCTCGGCCTGAGCGCAGGGCAGTGCGTCGTCGTCGAAGATGCACAGTCGGGGGTCGAGGCCGGTCGGGCCGGATCCTTCGGTCTCGTCGTCGGAGTCGACCGCGGTGTCGGCGCCGAAGCCCTGCTCGCGTACGGTGCCGACTTCGTGGTCGGCGATCTGGCCGAACTCGTCGACGCCGTCTCTGCTCCTCCTGCTGCCTCTGCTGCCTCTGCCCCTGCTGCTGCTCCGTCCGCTCCCTCCGCTCCGGAGGAGCGCGACACGAAAGCCACCGACGCATGACGACGATCACCGAAGACCCCCTCGACCGCAACCGCTTTCCCGTCGACGAGTGGGCTCTCGTCGAAACCGAGTTCGCGCCCGACGACCAGGGTGTCGCCGAGACAATGTTCAACGTCGGCAACGGCTACCTGGGGCTCCGCGGCAACATGGACGAGGGGCGTGGTGGGCACTCGTACGGCACGTTCATCAATGGGTTCCACGAGACCTGGCCGATCAGGCACGCCGAAGAGGCGTTCGGTTTCGCCCGTGTCGGCCAGACGATCGTCAACGTGCCCGACGCCAAGGTCGTGCGGCTGTACGTCGACGACGAGCCGTTCGTGCTCGCCGAATCCGACATCCTGAAGTACACCCGTCGCCTCGACTTCCACGACGGCGTGCTCGTGCGCGAGATCGAGTGGCGCACGCCGTCGGGCAAGCGCGTGCTGGTCACGAGCCGACGCCTGGTGTCGTTCACCGACCGCCACCTCGTCGTGATCGACTACGAGGTCACGGTGCTCGACGCCGACGCGTCGCTGCTGCTGTCGAGCCAGATCCTCAACCGCCAAGACCTCGGCGACGAGTACCACACGGGCATGCGCGCCTCGGCCGGCTTCGACCCACGAAAGGCCGAGAGCTTCGCCGACCGCGTGCTGCAGCCGGAGTGGAAGCGCAACGTCGACACCCGCTACGTGCTCGGCTACCAGACCACCAACTCGGGCATGACTGTGGCCGTCGGCGCCGAGCACGCGCTCGAGACCGAGAACGAATGGTCGCAGTCGTCGCAGATCGACGACGACATCGCCAAGCACGTCTACCGCATCAAGGCCAAGGCGGGCCGGTCGGTGCGCATGACCAAGACCATCGTCTACCACTCGTCGCGCGGCGTGCCCCCGCGCGAGCTGGCCGACCGCTGCGACCGCACGCTCGACCGCGCGCGCGAGACGCCCGTCGACGAGTTCTTCACCGATCAGCGCGACTGGCTGACCGACTTCTGGATCCGCAGCGACGTCGAGCTGCCGGGCCACCCGATCCTGCAGCAGGCCATCCGCTGGAACATCTTCCAGCTCGCCCAGGCGACCGCCCGCACCGACGGCCAGGGCGTCGCCGCCAAGGGCGTCTCGGGCTCGGGCTACGGCGGCCACTACTTCTGGGACACCGAGATCTACGTGATGCCGTTCCTCTCGTACACGGCGCCGAACGTGGCCCGCAACGTGATCCGGTTCAGGCAGGGCATGCTCGACGCCGCCCGCGACCGCGCGACCGAGCTCAACCAGCGCGGCGCCCTGTTCCCGTGGCGCACCATCAACGGCCTCGAGTCGAGCGCCTACTACGCCGCCGGCACCGCGCAGTATCACATCGACGCCGACATCGTGCATGCGCTCATGCAGTACGTCGCGGCCACCGGCGACGACGACTTCTTCGCCCGCGGCGCCATCGACATCCTCGTCGAGACGGCCCGGCTGTGGTCCGACCTCGGCTTCTGGCGCTCCAACGGCGACGAGAAGTTCCACATCGACGGCGTCACCGGGCCCGACGAATACACGACCGTCGTCGACGACAACCTCTACACGAACGTCATGGCACGGGCGAACCTCTGGTCGGCCGTCCGCATCTGCGAAGAGCTGATGGCGAACGACCCGGTCGCCTACGAGCGCATGGTGCGCCGCGTCGGTCTCGAAGAGCACGAGATCCGTGGCTGGCGGGCCGCCGCCGACGCGATGGAGATCCCCTTCGATCCGCACCGCGGAATCCACCCGCAAGACGCGCAGTTCCTCGACAAAGAGCTCTGGGATCTCGACTCGACGCCCGCATCGAAGCGCCCCCTACTGCTGCACTACCACCCCCTGGTCATCTACCGCTTCCAGGTGCTCAAGCAGGCCGACGTCGTGCTCGCGCTGTTCCTCCAGGGCGACGAGTTCACCCCCGCCGAGAAACGCCGCAACTTCGAGTACTACGACGCGCTGACGACGGGCGACTCGACCCTGTCGGCCGTCGTGCAGTCGATCATCGCCGCGGAGGTGGGCCACCACAAGCTGGCCCACAGCTACTTCCTCTCGGCCCTGTTCGTCGATCTCGCCGACCTGCACCACAACACTTCCGACGGCGTGCACGTGGCGTCCGCCGGCGGCATCTGGAGCGCCATGGCGTTCGGATTCGGCGGCATGCGCGACCACAGCGGCCGCCTGACGTTCAACCCGCGCCTCCCCGCCGACTGGGAGCACCTGACCTTCCGCATGACGGTGCGCGGCTCACGCCTCCGCGTCGACGTGCGCCAGGCCGACATCACCTTCACCATCGAGGAGGGCACCGAGGTCACGGTGCACGTGCATCACGAGCGAGTCGACGTGGTGAACGGGTCGCCGGTCACGGTCGCGCTGCCGAACCAGGGGCCGCGCATCGAGACGCCGCCGCCGACCACGAGCGACCTCCGCGGCATGCTCCGCCCCGACGGGTCGATCGTCACGGCGTCGATCCCGACCATCTCGGTGGATCGCGGCGAGGTCGAGGCCGAGGTGTCGAGCAGCTAGCTGTTCTTCTTCTGCGCCCCTCCCCCGAATTTGAAGGAAAAACCCGCCTCGCCCGACGCATTCATCGCGATCGGGCGGGGTGGCGCGGCGGTTTCTCCTTCAAATTCGGCATCGGGCACGCACAGCACCTGAGATCTAAGAACCGGGAACTCAGGATCCGGCGACCACGGCTCCGAGCTCGACGAACATGGCGCGCTCGATCTCGGCCAGCGGGCGGTGCTCATCCGGCGCCAGCCAGCGCTCGAACGCCAGCCGGAACACCGTGATCCCCGACTCGGCCGCGAGCGTCGCGGCTGGCTCGGGTACACCGCGGTCGCGCAGCACGGCGCCGATCCCCGAGGCGATGGCCGCCATCTTCAGCAGCTCGCGCTCCTGCAGGGCCGGGTTCTCGCCGAGGATCCGCCAACGCTTCCGCGAGTAGTCGCGGGCTTCGTCGGGAAAGAACCGCGCCGCCTTGGCGAGGCCGCTCGCGACGACGCCGAGGGGTGACGGGCCCTCGGGGGCGTCGGCGACGGCCGCGATCATCTCGCGCTGGAACTCTTCCGAGCCGCCGAAGAGCACTTCTTTCTTGTCGCCGAAGTGCCGGAAGAACGTGCGCTCGCTGAGCCCGACCCGCTGCGCGATCTCGCCAGCGGTCGTCTCGTCGAACCCCTGCTCGAGGAACAGCTCCAACGCCGCCTCGCGCAGACGACTGCTGCCGCCCGGCTCCCATCTGCCCATGGGTCGATGATACGGGATTCGATAGAGTGATGACAGTCACCGACATCAGGCGTATGGTGATGTCTGTCGCTGACATCAAGTCGCCGGCACCACTCTCACGAAAGGTCATCCCATGCGCGTATTCATCACCGGCGCCTCCGGCTGGATCGGCTCCGCTGCCGTCGACGAGCTCCTCGCCCACGACTACGAGGTCGTCGGCCTCGCCCGCTCCGACGCCTCGGCCGAATCGCTGAGCGCCAAGGGAGCGACCGCCCTCCGCGGCGACCTCGACGACCTCGACTCCCTCCGCCGCGGAGCACGCGACGCCGATGCCGTGCTGCACCTCGCCAATAAGCACGACTGGGCCAATGCGGCCGAGTCCAACCGGGCCGAGCGCGCCGCGGTCGAGACTCTTGGAGACACCCTCGCAGGATCCGGCACACCGTTCCTCGTTGCCTCCGGTGTCGCGGGCCTGGCCCAGGGCCGCCCCTCCACCGAGCTCGACCCGTCGCCCTTCAGCGGCCCCGACGCCCCTCGCGGCGGCACCGAGAACCTCGCGCTCGACTACGTCGACAAGGGCGTCAAGTCGGTGAGCCTCCGCTTCTCGCCGACCGTGCACGGCATGGACGACCACGGCTTCATCTCGTACATCGTGGCGGCGGCTCGCGAGAAGGGCGTGTCGGGCTACGTCGGCGACGGCTCCAACGGGTGGGCCGCGGTACATCGCGGGGATGCGGCCCGCATGATTCGCCTGGGGCTTGAAAAGGCTCCGGCCGGATCCTTGTTGCACGCCGTCGGCGAAGGGAGCGTCTCGACGAAGGCCATCGCCGAAGCCATCGGCGCCGGGCTCGGACTGCCAGTGACCTCGATTGATCCGGGCGACGCGCAGGCGCACTTCGGGTTCATCGGCACGTTCTTCGCGATGAACATGGCGTCGTCGAGCACGCTGACGCAGGAGCTGCTCGGCTGGACCCCGACCGGCCCGACGCTGCTCGACGACATCGCCGCGGGCGCCTACTTCGCCGTGTGAGGCCCCGCCCTTGCAAATTTGAAGGAGAAACCTCGCGGCGCTGACGGAAACATGCCGATCGGGGGGCTGTCGTCGCGGGTTTTTCCTTCGAATTTGCAAGCGGGCCGCGCCGACGGGCCACGACAGGCGCGGACCCGGCGCAGGCGCGGAGTGCAGGCGCATAGCTCAGCTCGCGGGCAGCCCAGCGACCCAGGCCGTCACCGCCCCGACTCAGGCGCGCACGGGCTCCAACTCGCGCTGGATCGCCAGCGCGAGGTCGCGAAGGAGCGCGACGTCGACACTGTCGGCAGATCGGGGCTGCTCATCGAAGACGCACAGGGCTCCGATGCGGGTGCCGTCGGCCGCTTCGAGCGGGTAGCCCGCGTAGAAGCGCATCATGGCATCGGTGCCGGGAACTCGCTCGTCGTCCCACGCATCAGCGACGACGAGCGCGGTCGACGATCCGATCGTGGCTCGGCAGAACGATTCTTCGATCGGCACCTCGCGAGTTCCTGCACCGGCGACGGCCTTGTTCCACTGCCGAGTGTCGTCGATGACGCTGAAGGCTGCACCGGCCGCCCCGAACAGGGACTGCGCATGCCGCACGATGTCGTCGAATCGACTCTCGGCGGGAGAGTCGAGAAGGCGCATCTCCCAGAGGACGGCCCGGCGACGCGCCGCCGCCTGCGGCTGGTTGCGGAATCGCCTTGCCGGATTGTCGAAGGCACTCTGCGCATCGAGCAGCGGGGCGAGGACGTCGGCGGGGGCTGCGGCCCATTCGTGGAACCACGCCGACGTTCGCCGGGCGTGCCCGCCATGCTGCGAGGCCTGTGCTTCTAGCGGCGAAACGAGCCCGAGTGTCAGCGGACCGGAGTGCTCGAGGAGCTCCTCCCGCATGACCGGCGCCTGCACGAAGTGCACGGTCGACTTCTCGGCGCAGATTTCGGCGGTCAGCGTGTTCAGGCGAGCGGCACGATCGTCGCCGGGGCCGCCGAGGCGCTCCCGGAACTCCGGAACCGCCGAGGGCGGCGTGATCCCCATGACCATCACATCGGTACCCACCGAGAGCTCGCGGTCGAGGATCTCGAGCAGGCGCCGAACACCTGCCTCCCAGCGCCGCACGGGCAGCAGCCGGAAGGCGTCGCTGAATCCGACGGTGACCACGACCGCGTCATAGCCCCCGAGGTCGCGACCGGCAAGAGCATCGGCTGCTGATTCGATGTCGAGTCGATCGTCGGCGATCACGTCGACGTCGGCGCCACGACCCGTACGGGCGCTGACCGCGCGGGCGAGCTGGCCCGGAACCGCCAGTTCGTGGCTGGCAACGCCGCGGCCGGTCGCGACTCCGTTGCCGAAGAGCAGGATCCGATCGGGATCGGCGCCGTGCGCGTGGCCCTGCGGGGCGTCACGGGGCCGGCAGACGGCCGGTGAGGAACTCAGCATTCGGTAGCGCTGAATGCGAAGGGGTCGAGAAAAGACAGACATGTGCGACTCCGAGTGGTGGGTTCGGCTCACCGTCGCCGCGTCTGGTTGTGCCGCCCTGATCCGTTGACGACCGCGTCGATGGTGAGTGCGTGGTTCGGACCAGACTAATTGTCTCGTCCGCATTAAGCCCCACCCAGTGCGGGGGCCAGCCCGCCTGCCCCTCAGGCGAGCGGCACGGTGCTCTCGAAGGTACGGAAGACCGGCGGGGTGGCCATAACGTCGCCGAGTCGGTTAGCCCCCTCGGGAGACGCACGCCAAGCCACATAGGCGTTCCGCGCCTCGACGCTCGCCCACTTCTCGATGACGACCCACTTCAGCGGATCGGCGTCGTCGACGAGAACCTCGAGGCTCTCGATGCCCTCACGAGCGCCGGTCTGCGCCAGCACCTCGCGGGCGATCTCGGCGGCATCGTCTGCGTCGGGGCGGACGGTCATTTCTAAGAACACGGTGAAAGTCATGACCCCATGATGCTCTCCCCCACTGACATTCAGGACGGCTCACAATCCGGTGCGACACCGAAGGATCCGGTGCTACACTCCCGCCATGCCGACGACACTGCACCGGTTCACCATCACCGAAACCCCCGCCATCGCCCAGGCCATCGACATCGCTGCGACGACCTGGCCCGAAATCCAGAACGACCGGGCGGCATTGCTACGCCGCATCGTCGAGTTCGGCTCGGACGAGCTGCAGAAGCACCGAGTCGACGCGATCGAGAAGCGGCGGGCACTCATTCGCGCGGGGGCTGGCTCCATGACCGGAGTCTTCCCTCCAAACGCCGCCCAGCTCCTCAAGGAGGAGTGGCCAGAATGATCGTCCTCGATGCCTGCGTCGTGATCGCTTTTCTCAATCCTGATGACATCCACCACACCGACGCAGTTGAAGTATTCGATGCTGCGAAGTTCGGCGAGCTGTCGATCAGCTCGATAACGCTCGCCGAAACGCTGGTCTGGCCCTCACAAAGCGGACGAGCCGACGAGGCGTCCACAATTTTGCGCGGCTTAGGAGTACGCGTCATCTCCGTTGGAGAAGAATCAGCTCTCCCACTCGCGGAACTCCGTTGGAAATCGCGCCTCAAGCTCCCCGACTCCCTTGTACTCTTGACCGCGTTGACGAACCAGGCCACGCTCGCCACCTTTGACACGGCCCTGGCTCGCGAGGCCCGCACCCGAGGGCTCTTGGTCATCGGGGCATGAAACCGCCGCGTCTGCACCCCACTGCTGCGGCAGACGTACGATAAAAGCATCACCGACAGTGAAGTCGGCGATGGGGGCCCAGGCCCTACAGGTACACGGCGCAGAGAGGCGACGAAGTCCCATGGATCGAGACACAAAGCGGTTCGTCCGCGAAGCGAAGCGCGAGACACGACTGCTGATCGAGCAGTGCTCGTACATCACCCCCGATGAGCCCACAACCGCTGAAGACAGCGGGGCCGAGACCTTCGACCGCGAGACCGAGGTGATGATCCGGTCGTCGATGGGAGGGAGTGCCAATCTCGGCTTCTTCCTCCCGTACCTCTGGAAGCACAGGCACTAGCCGCACGGGCTGAAAGTCTCGCTGCAACGCGAGATGGCCCGAACGCCCGGATCCTTGTGGGGTTCCGGTTGTTCGGGCCATCTCGTGAAGCGAGGTCGGCGAGACCTACTTCTTAGGCGTGTGCAGCTTCTGCCCGGGCACGATCAGGTCGGGGTTCGACCGGGTCGCTTTGTTCGCGCCGGCGAGCTTGATCCAGCCGCCCTTGACGTCGAGCTTCTTGGCGATCTTCGCCAGCGTGTCGCCCGACTTCACGGTGTAGACGCGCTTGCTGGCCTTGACCGCCGGGATCGACGGCGTTGCGGGTGCGGCGACAGCGGTCGACGTGCTCGTGCTCGTGCTCGAGCCGCTCGTGCTCGGTGTGGTGGTGGTGGGTGCGGCCTGGGTCGACGGCGCTGCAGGGGCGGCAGGAGCCGCGGGTGCTGCAGGGGCGGCCGGAGCCGGTGCAGCCGCAGCGGAGGAGGTACCCGAGAGCCCCAGCTTCGCCGAGCAGGCCGGCCAGGCGCCCCAGCCCTGCGAAGCCAGGATGCGTTCGGCGACCTGGATCTGCGTGGCCTTGCTAGCGGCGGCCGGCGAACCGGTTCCGCCATTGGCAGCCCAGGTGCTCTGCGAGAACTGCAGGCCGCCCGAGTAGCCGTTACCGGTGTTGATAGCCCAGTTTCCGCCCGACTCGCAGGACGCGAGGGCGTCCCAGGTCGAGGTGGAGGCCGCGTTTGCGGGTGCTGCGGCGATCCCGACGCCTCCGGCGGTCAGCGCGATCAGCGCAGCGGTGCCGAGGAGGGTACGGGGACGAGTGATTTTGCTCATTGCGATGAATGCTCCGTGGGAACGCCAGAGGGATCCCCGAAGGGTCCGAGCCCCCGTCCGTCGTGGATCGGGGTCGACTGCCCATCCCTGCCGATAGAGGTCAGGTGGCGGCGGCTGCAGGCTGGGCAGCCCGAGTGGCGTAGTGCAGCGCCGTGCATGCTCTCCGGGCCGAAAATCGGCCGGAGTCGTCGTCCGCTCCGGGACGACTCGAGCCAACCTAGGCGTCAAGGTCGCGGGGAGCAAGCCGAGGCGCTGGGAATCCCCTGGGTCGACAGTCTCAGCGAATTCCCATATCCGCAAGGACTAAAGCACGCCGGGAGGCGGTTAGGTTGCGCATGACAACAATCGGAATCATCGGAGCAGGTTTTATCGGCAGCCAGGTCGCACGAGCGGCGATCACTGCGGGGTATGACGTCGTGATCAGCAATTCTCGCGGACCGGAGACCCTCAGCGACCTCGTCGCCGAGCTCGGCCCGAAGGCTACCGCCGCCACCTCGAAGGAGGCCGGTGCAGCTGGCGACTTCGTCGTCGTCACCGTTCCCCTCAAGGCCTACGAGGCCGTTCCCGTCGAGGAGCTGGCCGGAAAAATCGTCATCGACACGAACAACTACTACTTCGAGCGCGACGGTCACATCGCAGCTCTCGACGAGGGCAAAGACACCGTCAGCGAGATGCTGCAGCGCCACCTTCCGACCAGCCGCGTCGCCAAAGGCTTCAACCACATCAAGGCCGACGACATCACGACCGATGGCAAGCCCGCCGGCACGCCCGACCGCCGAGCACTCGCCACGTCGAGCGACTTCGACGACGCGAGCGCCCTGGTCGAGAAGCTCTACGACGAGATCGGCTTCGACACCGTCAACGTCGGCCCACTCAAAGACAGCTGGCGTGTCGAGCGCGACCAGCCCGCCTACGTGATCGCTCAGACCAAGCAGGAGCTCATCGACAACCTGGCCAAGGCCACTCGCTAACCCCGAGCACCACCAAGGATCCGCGGAATCGCGATCGAGCCACCGTTCACGGCGGCCCGGTCGCGATTCCACTTGGGCGAGTAGCGTCGAGCGAGTCGAAGGCGTTAATCGACGTCTTCATTGGCCGGTGTTGCTTGCATCCCTGCCCGTGAAGCTTTGTGCAACAACATCGGCATCTCTAGAGGGGCACGGGAGCGGAGAAATCCGCACCCGTGCCCCTCTTCCTCTCCGGTCTTCGTTCAGGCGACGCCGACTTCACGCGCCGGCAGCGCGAGGAAATCGGTATAGGTGAAGTCCGCTTGAGGCGACGAGACAGAATGCGCACCGAGAGGGGCGTCGAGGCTTGCCGGGGCAGTCGTTTCTAGGGAGTGGCGGCGACGTTTGGGGTAGGCCGCGATACGAATCGGCGTAGCTCCAGGATGAGCGATGTAGAGACTCATAGCGAGACAGCCCGCGCGATTCGGATACCCGCCCTCGATGAGCTGGCGGTGCCGACCGTCGAGACGGCGAATGGAACTCGTGCGTGCGTGCGCCCCCTGTGGCCAAGGGCATGGAGATATGACATCGTTCATCTCGATTCCGGCGGCCTGCACCACCTGAGGGAACATTTACTCGTGGGCTCTGCCGTGAATCAGGGCCCTGGCGCCACCGTGAATTGGCGCCTAGTGAGAATTATTGGGCCACCCCCCGACAACGCCCAAAAAGCCCCGGGGAGACTGCGCTTTTTGACTTGCCGCGCTCACCGCAGCTCTGCTGGCGCGGATGTGAGTGCGGGTCTCCTCGCCCGGGCGAGGAGACCCGCGGCCATCCCCGAGAAGAAACCGGATCAGTGGAATCTCCCGAGCCGTGGCCTTCGCCGGTTACCAACCAGCACGCCCATGGTTGCTCCTCGAAGGCGGTCAGGAGCATGACTGCGCATTCTGTCCCTGTCGGTGCTCATCTCTTCGATCTGAAATTCCTTCGGAATCAACACACATGCGGGCAAGGAAACCCGGGCCGGTCTACATTTATCGCCACTCCGGTCGAGTACCCCTCCTGGAGCGGGTTGTACCCCTTCAGGGCAACTCACGACGGGGTGGCACCGGTTCGGGTCCGTGCCACCCCGTCATCACGCTCAGCACGCGTCAGCTTCGCTTCGCGCGAGGGAGCACTAACAGTCGGCTCACGCGACCGCCCAGATTGTGTCAGACAGCCGCTGTCTCAACCTGGCGACGCCGCACAATGGTCGTGTGGATCCTCTCGAAACGCTCGAACAATTCCGTCTGAACCCTGAGCCCAACAAGGTCGACGCCTTCTACGACAGAGAGCTCGCCTCTGCGCTCCATAAAGCGGGAGCGCGCCTCAGCCGTGATCACCTCGACGAGGTACTGCACTTGGTCGCACGAGACCGGCCCTTCGTGATCCCAGAAATCTTTCGCAAGAAAGACCTACCCGTCGCGCACACGCCGCTCTTAAACGGGTTAGACCGCGAAGATCACCTCGCCTGGACCCCGTATTTTCTTCGCGAAGCCCTTCGTCGTCACCGCGTTGTTGAAGCTAGCTCGATCTACAACGACATCGCCCGCTACACCAGCGTTCCCGGTGCTCTCAAGCGGTTATCCGACATTGTGAGCAGGCACGTGGTCGATGCAGCCCTCTTGGAAGCCATCCAGCTGTCCATCGAACGCCCGCGCCGCCTGCCACAGTGGCCCGAGGGCGGTGTGCACTACCCGATCATGTGTGCCTGGCTTGCGATCGACGGATCTCCGCGGTCACTGGAGTCGCTGCGCAGTTACCGTGCGATCCTCGCAGCCTCCGACAGCGCCGTGGCTGGGCGCGTCTCCGAAATCGTGCATGAGTACGCTGCGAACGACGCGACCCGGGCCGTTGCGCACGAATTCACTCTTGGAAAGCGCGAGTAGAAGCGAAATCGCCATCGAAGCCGCTGACCTCGTCGCCGGAGACGATCGGCTAGCGGATGGTGCGATGGGGCTTGCCTGGATTGCCGCCGCGGCAACCCAAAAAGAGCAGCCCCCAGCCAGCTTCCGCCGGTCAGTCGCCCGGGTGCAGGCTCGTGTCTGCGGTCCCGGTCCGCCAAGACGTGAAGTGGACGGTGAGGTCATCCCGCGACGGGGCGCAGCACATCGGACCTGCCGTGACCAAAGCGTCGGGGGCGAGGGGTGCGACCCGCACGAGGCGCCAGTGCTCGTCGTCGACCCGGGCACGGATGGTCACTGCGTCTCCGGAGCGGCTGGCGCGAATGGTGACGAGGCGATCGTGCCAGCCGGGGACGGGCGAGAGCGACCAATCCGAGACGCCGCGCGTTACCACGGCGCCGAGGCTGTCTTCGCCGTCGCTTCGTTCCACGCCCGCTTTGATCCAGGTGCTGTCGTCGACCTTGACGAAGATGCCGGCCTGGTCGAACTGCGCCGAGAAATCGAGACGGAACGACACCTCCATCGCGGTGCCCGGGGCGAACGGCTCGAGGAGGGCGTGCTCGGTGTCGTGCACGAAGCCGTACGAAGTGATGCGCCAGGCGTCGCTCTCTTCGATAGCGGTGACGCGCATCCCGTCGTCCGCGACGACGACACGTGCGGGCGAGTTCGTCCAGGTGCCGGAGTTCCAGTCGATGTCGGTCATGACGTCAACGTAGCGGCTGTCTCTGTGGCGGACAGGGCGACAGCGGTTCACGCGTGTGCCACTTCCGGTTCACGAGCCTCGGCCACGCTTTCTCTGCGTGTCGCCGCACCGGGTGACCGCGCTTCGAATGGAGAGAAAGCCATGCGCCCGTTCCCGATCGCTGTTCCTAGACGTCGAGCCCGAACGATGCTGGGCGTCCTGGCAGTGGCGTGCACCGCCTCCTTGATCGTTCCCGTAGGAGCCTCCGCGGCAACACCGCGGACCGCGCCGCGTGCAGGCGCCTATGGGTACTTCGTCGACACCTACAAGACCAACACCCCTGCCGCCACCACATCGGAGACGAATGCCGCGATCGGAGTGCTGTCGCCGTTCGGGAACCTGTGGCGTCCGGGGGCCACATGGGACAGCGGGGTCGCTGTCGACGCCGCCGGGCAACGGATCCTTGACTCGAACATCGCGCAGGCAGCAAAGATCACGCAGACCCGCACGGATGCGCAAGGGCGCGAGGCGTACCTCATCGACCGACGCAACCAGAGCTACTCGGCCATCGCCGGCTTCGGTGACCTGTCTGGCGCCGTGACGACCGCGACGAACGCGGGCACCACCATCCCCGACGAGATCCCGGCGGACGCAACGACCAAGCAGTACGTCGACCAGGGCAATGCCAACGGCTCGTGGGCTGACGTCGACTCGGAGCTCGGTGACGTCGTGCAGCTGGTGAACACACTGCGGGGTGACTACTCCTCTGCGAGCAACGCGAAGAAGTACTACCAGTACCCGCGGCCGTATCGGCAGAGCTCGGATGTAAAGGTCCTCCCCCAGCTCGTGCCCGAAGAATCCCCGACACCCGCCACCGACGGAGGGTTCCCGAGCGGGCACACCAACGCCGGCTACCTGGCGACGCTGGCCTTCGCGTACGCGTACCCGCAGAAGTACACCGAGCTCCTTACCAACGGCTCGGAGATCGGCAACAGTCGTATCGTCGCAGGGATGCACTCGCCGCTCGACGTCATGGGAGGACGAGTCCTTTCGACCGCGCTGGCCGCTGCGATCCTGAACGACCCGGCCAATACGGATCTCGAGCAGCAGGCACACCAGCAGGCGGAGAAGGTGCTCGCCGCGTCCACTCCGACCGCAGTCGATCAGTATGCCGACTACGCAGCGGACAAGGCGGACTACCGCAAGCGTTTAACCTACGGGTTCACGCAGTCCGGCACGAAGACGATCCCCGCCACGGTGCCGAAGGGCGCCGAGGCGCTGCTGCGCACCCGCCTGCCGTACCTCAGCGACAAGCAGATTCGGGAAGTACTCCGAACGACCGCTCTGCCGTCGGGCTACCCGCTCCTCGACGACGCGGAAGGGTGGGGACGACTCGACCTCTTCTCGGCCGCTTCCGGCTACGGAGCCTTCGACGGCGCGGTAACGGTCTCGATGGACGCCGCCGAGAAGGGCCTGAACGCCGCCGACACCTGGCGCAACAACATCGGCGGCACCGGGTCGCTGACCAAGCGGGGCACCGGCACCCTCGCCCTCGCCGGCACGAACCGCTACACCGGTGGCACGACCGTCCGCGGCGGAACCTTGGCTGCGGACGCCGCTGACTCGCTCGGCAAAGGTTCGGTGACGACCGTCTCCGGCACGCTCGCAGACGCCAGCACGAAGACGATTCACGTCGGCGGCAACCTTACGCAGCACTCGCGCGCCACACTCTCGCTGGGCGTCGACGGGCCGAAGCCAGCCCTGCGCGTTGCCGGCACCGCCTCGCTCGGGGGGAAGCTGGTGGTGCATGTCACTAAGGCCAAGGCCGTAGCGAACGACATCGTCTTGATCGCGGCCGACCGGATCGAGAAGGGAACGAGCTTCCGCACAGTCCGCGTCACCGGCCTGCCAGCCGGGTACAAGCCCGTGCTGCAGCGCCACGGCAACGTACTTCACCTGATCAACGCCAACGCGAAGAAACACGGCCACGGCCACTGAGCCTGAAGCGGAGGGCACCGCGCGCGCCCGATCGAGACGACGTCGCACCCCGGCGGAGCCATTCGACATGGGAGAGAAAGAGATCTGTCGGATGATGGGTCAATGAATCGGACTGATCGTCTGTACGGCATCGTGGAGGAGTTGCGGGCATTCTCACCGCGGCCGCGAAGCGCGCGTCGCCTTGCGGAACGGTTCGAGGTATCGGTCCGCACTATTGAGCGAGACCTCTCCGCGCTGCAGCAATCGGGTCTGCCGATCTGGGCCGAGCCTGGCCGGACTGGTGGGTTCGTCATCGACGCGTCAGCGACGCTCGGCCCCGCCGGGTTCACGCTGGATGAGGCCCTTGCGGTGCTGGTCGGGCTCGCGACGCTCGGTCACAGTCCGTTTCGGCAAGCTGCCCACACTGCTGCCCGAAAAATGCTGGCGGTGATGCCGAAAGAGGACGCGTCACGTGCCAGAAGACTCGCTTCGCGGGTGCATTTTCTGGAGAGCGAAAACGACGCGGTTGTGCCGGCTGAGTTTGCGGCGGCCCTTCGCAGCGACCGTGTTGTGACGCTTCGATACCAGGCCGCCAGCGGTGCGGATTCCACCCGAAGCGTTGAACCGTTGGGCGCGATCGAAAAGGACGGGCAGTGGTACTTGATTGCCTGGTGCCGACTTCGCGAGGGCGTGCGAGCGTTTAGGGGAGACCGGATGCTTTCGATCGAGGTGACCGACGAGAGGCCCCCGCGGCGCACCCTTCGATCCGAGGACCTTTCGATAGCTTACGGACGGCTACGGCCCGTCGTGAACGACTGACCCGAGGCGCAAGACGTTCGGAAACACCGACAGGACGGTGTCGCGAAGACAGGTAAAGCTAAAGCCTTCACCTCATCAACACCCCTGAAGGAACTTATGCCGTTCGCATCCATCCGCATCATCACCGACAACCTCGACGACCTCGTTGCTTTCTACGAGAGAGTCACCGGACAACGGGCGGAGCGTCCCGCACCCGTGTTCGCGCAGTTCAGCGGCCCGGGTGCGAACCTCGCGATTGCCGGTGCCGCCACCGTCGCGATGCTCGACGGAGCACTGACCCCTGCGACGAACCGATCCGTGTTCATCGAGTTCGAAGTTGCGGACGTCGACGTTGACTTCGCCGCCCTCCAGCTCAAGGCCGAGGACGTAGTCCTTGAACCGACAACGATGCCGTGGGGCAACCGCTCCACGCTGATCCGCGACCCCGACGGAAACGTCGTCAACCTGTTCAGCAAGCCCGTCGGGCAGTGAGCTGACATCCTAGACACCCGGGCATAGCAGCCCCGCACTCACCACAAGCCCCGACCTCGGAGCAGGCATCGCGTGGTAATCAGAGTCGCTCGGTAAGCGATTGGCTATCGGACGCTCGCGGCGAGGGTCTTGCTGTACCAGCGGTCGGAATACGGTTCGTCATTGAATGCACCGACGCGCACAAAACCGTTTCGCTCGTACATTGCGCATGCCTCTGTCAGGGCGGCGCGAGTGTCGAGCCGGAGCGTACCGATCGCGCGCTCTAGGCAGGCTTTCTCGATGGCGCGGAGTAGCTGCGAGCTAATACCTCGTCCTCGATGTGACGGCGATGTAAACACCTTCGTCAGTTCGGCGGCGCTGCCGAGAAATCGAACCCCGGCGCAGCCGAGGGGGTGCTCGCCTTCGACGGCGACGAGCAGCTCGCCGGTGACGCCTTGCAGGTCGTCGTAGGGTTCATCCCGGAGCGCCTGATCTAACTCGTCCTCCGTTACTGGCCGCCCGTGCCATCGGGACGCGACGTCGCTCATGTAGCCACGAACGATCAGGTCCGCCATTGAGGCGCTAGGGGAGACGGCTTCGATCGTGATCACGACATGAAGCTTAAGGAATCACCTACCGGACGGCGGTCGTCGCCCCAAAGACGACTGGAAGCGCATGAGGTATCCGTCGGGGTCCTGGACGAGGAACTACTGCACGCCAGCCTCCTCATCGTCGATGCCGTACCACTTCGTCTCGGGTTGCATGAAGAGATTGACCAGCATGCCGGAGTACCTGCGCCAGGGCCTCAGAGTCCGGCACCGAGATTTGGTCCCACCGTCTCCAAAGCTGATCGTCTCTGGGACATGGATTGGACGAAGGTCGCTGCCTACGCGGGCATTTCGAAGATGATTTCTCGGCCGTCTTCCTCGTCCCACTGTTCCCCGTTCTCGACGAACCCGTAGCTTTTGATGAGCGCAAGAGAGGCTTCGTTGTCTGGACTGATGGTGGCCCGGACAATCGACACATCCGGGTGCCGATGGGCGACTGCGAGAAGGGTTTCGAGAGACTGTCGTGCGTAGCCGCGGCGGCGGAACTGAGGGTCAACACGGTAGCCAAGCTCCACCATGCCGGCGGCGTCCAGGCCCCCGTGAAAACCGGCCAAGCCGACAAACATGGTGACGCTGGGATCGACGATCAGCCGAGTGATCCAGGCCGCGTCACCGGGGCGTTCCTTGATTTGCTTGCTTCTCATGCGCCACAACCCCGCGCAATCCGGTCCCGCGAGATAGGGCGACACGTGCTGCAAGGCGAGCGACACCGACTCGCCCGTGGCCAGCTTGTGCAGAAGAGCTTCCGGCACGACGTCCAAGTGAATTTGTGACCGCTGAGGCCGGGGGTGGGCCCATGGGGAGCTTGTGATCGTCATTGACAGGATGATGGCACAGGCCCAATGCGGCCGGTAACCGATGGTCTATCGAGGCGTGGTGGCGGGCGCTGCGTCCAACGAGAAAAGATAGTCAGCGTTACCTTTCAGAGCCGGCTTGTACCTCATAAGCTCTGCCGCATCCACGTGATCGGCCAAAAGGTTGAGGAGACTTGCAAGTGCGGTGTTCGTCTTACCCGCAGCGTGGAAGGTGAGGGATTCGAAAGCTCCTAAAGCCACAGAGTCGGGGAACTCACCACGCGCCCGAGCAAATACGTGCAGGGACTCTTCGATCCTCCCCAGATTCCGGAGCGTGCTGCCGTATTGGAGGTAGCAGCGGCGGCGAATGTCCCCCGCCAATCACTTCTGCATGGACCGCTCGTAGAAGCCGAGCGCCGTCGCCTCCTCTCCCGCCGTATCGTAAGCGCCGCCGAGTTCGTAGAGGACCCTCGGATTCTCTGGGTGCTTCTCGTAGAGGGGTAGAAGGGCATCGATGGTTGGGCGCATGTTGTCCCGGTCCCGGGAGGCGAAGATGCTGTCCAGCTGCGCATCGAGAGTGTGAGTCATGGCATTTTCTGCTCAGGGGATCGGGCAGGCCGCGGCGGCTGCCGCCAGGATATCGACCGTCTCGATTACCGATCAACTATCGAGACGTCATCAACGGCTTCGTCTCGATAGCCAGTCGTCAAGGGAGGCCGGCATGTCAGGCTGAGTCAGTGACATACTCCACAACGCAGGGCATCACTCTCCGCCCGTATGAACCCGCCGACGCCATCGCCACGCTCGCTGTCTTCACAGAGGCCATCACTCAGACAGCGGCCGCCTACTACACAGCAGGGCAAATCGAGGCGTGGGCGAAGCCGGGACGGCGCGACCCCAACGCTTGGAACGACGCAATGCGCGGACGCGGGAGCGTCGTCGCTGTCGCGGGAATTGAGGTAGTGGGCTTCTCGGACGTCGATCGAGACGGACACATCGACATGCTGTTTGTTTCGCCTAGGTATCTGCGCCGCGGGATAGCTCGGACACTGCTGAGCCACATCGAGCACCGAGCGCAAGCGACGGGGACGAAGCTGCTGAGCTCTGACGTCAGCAAGGCTGCCCGACCCTTTTTCGAGAGCATGGGCTTTGACCTTGTCCGGGAGCAACGAGCCACTATGGAGGGGATGGAACTAACGAACTATCGAATGACCAAAACACTCACTCCCCCGAGTGCGATTGTTCGATAGGCGTTCGCCTATTGAGAGGGCCGCCTAGCGGGGGTGTTCATCCGACATAATCCCGATATGCGAAGAGAAGGTCTACTCAACGAGCAGACAGACTTTCATACAAAGCGTCTGAGATTGCGGCCGTGGGAGAATACGGACGTCGAGTTCCACCGCCAGTTGTGGGAGGAGCGCGACGAGCGTGTTCCTGCGAGCCGTCGTATCACCACCGATGGACACCCGACAGTCGCTGAGATGCAGGGGTGGCTTCGCACCTACAGGCCGATTCCGACACCGGGGTTATTCGTTGTAGAACAACTCTGTACCCCGGGCGCTGTCGGCTATTGCGGGCTCATAGAAAACAGTCTCGGTCGAATGGAGGAACCAGAACTGGCTTTCGAGTTTCTTCAGAAGTTCTGGGGTCAGGGCTTCGCGACGGAAGCCTCTCGGGCAATCGTTGATCGTGCGGCGGCGTTTGGATACGACTATCTCGCTTCTACAGTTCGCGAATGGAACACCGCTTCGCTCAACGTGCTTAGCAAATTGGGGTTCGTAGTCACTGGTGAGCGTGAGATCGACGCAGTGCACGGAGACTCGCTTCTACTCAGAGCGCGGCTTTAAGACCACAGCCGGTAACCAACCCATCCAAGAGCAGCGCCTCATAGGCTTTGGCTGTGCACCCGCCAATCGATCCGTTCCGCTCTGGGTACCTGAGTCGACCAAATGGCGCACAACTTTACTGGGAGACCTCGGGTAACCCCCGCGGGCGTCCTGCTCTGTACCTCCACGGCGGCCCGGGCTCGGGGCTCGGGGCAGGTGGCTACCGGCGCCGTTTCGACCCAGACCGCCACCTCGTCGTCGGGTTCGACCAGCGCGGCTGCGGACGCAGCACCCCATGGGCCATAGACGATCTCGCTACGCTCACCGACAACGCGACGCAAGAGCTCATAGACGACATCGAGGCGCTTCGCAGTCACCTCGGGATCGAGGCTTGGCTGGTGCACGGCGTCTCGTGGGGCAGCACGCTCGCGCTGGCATATGCACTCGCGCATCCGACCCGCGTCACCGACTTGGTCCTCGTTGCTGTGACGACGGGCGCCCGCCGTGAGATCGACTGGATTACTGAAGGCGTGGGAGCTGTCTTCCCGGAAGCGTGGTCACGTCTTGCCGAAGGCGTGCCAGCGGGCGTTCGCGTGATCGACCACTACGCGCGCCTGCTTCGCGACACCGATCCTGAGGTCCGGTTAGCAGCCGCCGATCGATGGGATGAGTGGGAGTCGACGCACGTCTCCCTTGATCCCAACTGGCAGCCCGGACCAGTACATACGGACAATCGTCTCCGCGAGAACTTCGCCACGCTCGTCACCCACTATTGGTCCAATGACTGCTTCCTCGACAGGGACGAGATCCTGACGCGCGCTGGCGAACTTGCCGGTTTGCCAGGCGTGATCATCCACGGCCGACGAGACATCAGTGGCCCGACCATCACGCCTTGGCTCTTGCACCGAGCCTGGCCTGGGAGCCGCCTCGTGATCATCGAAGAGGAGGGCCATGGCGGCCCCATCGAAATGCAAACCGCTCAGGAAGCTATAGACGCCTTCGCCGTCGCCAGGTAGCCGTTCGACTACTGAATACGAGCCAGCATTTTGTTGGGCTCTTGGAGCAGGGCGAACCCCGCGTTGTACTTAGGGCCATGAGCATCAACGCTAAGAACAGGATGCACCTGAGGCCCGGCGGTTCCTGGGCGGTGACGGTTCGAGGATGACCCGCTGATCATCGTCAAAGGGTGAGGTGGTCAGTAGGTGTGGATGTAGTTGATGCTCATGGCTTGCGATCGGTAGCCGAGGTCGGTGAAGAGCGCGAGGCTGTCGCCGGGGCCATCGGTGGCCACGTCGAGGACGCTCTGGTCGATGCCGGTCTCGCGGAGGGCGCGGAGGTGGGCTACGAGAAGGGAGCGTGCCACACCGCGGCGCCGGACTTCGGGGGCGACGCCAAGTACCCAGACGTACCCATTGGAGGAGCCCTGTTCGGCCTGATCCTCCTCTGTCACGAGGGTGAGCAGCAGCCCGACGATCGAGTCGGCGGCGTCGAGGGCGACGAACGAGAACGCATGGGCGAACGACGCGAGGTGCGTCATCGACTCCCACTGCTCGTCACTCATCGGCTGGCTGCTGCCCTCACCTCGGAAGGCCTCGTCGCGTACGCCGTGGGCTGCAGCGGAGTGCTCGGGGGCGTAGCCGACGACACAGATCCCGTCAGGCGGAGCGAGGTAGGTGAGACGCTCGCTCGTCGACCGGACGAGGTTGTGAAAATGGCGTCCCGGCGTAAAACCCGCGTGTTCCAGCATGCGCGTGGTGGCGGGTGCACGGCGGTCGGCGGCGACGATGACCCACCCCGGAAGGAGGCTCGAGGAACCTGCGAGTCGTTGCAGGGCGCGCCCGTGCTGCCATGCCAGGAGACGGCGGCCGATACCGCGACCGCGGTGGGACGGCGCGACACCGCCGAGCAGGATGACGCGCACGAGAGTCTCGTGCTCCGAGGGCATGACGACGAGTCCCCAGGCGACGACCTCGCCCCTGTCGGTGACCGCGGCGAGGGAGTCGGCCGGGAGGTCGGTGTAGCTGTGGCCAAGTTCGTCGAGCAAGTCTTCGCGGGTGTCCGCCCAGTCGGGGTGATCGGCGGCAGCGATGGCGCGGCCCAGCTCGACGAGCGTGTCGACATCGTCAGTGGTGAGGGGCCGCCAGGTGACGCCGTCGAGGGGACGTGGGGTGATGTCGATCGGAGCGGACACACGGTCGTAGAGAGTGGACACAACAGGCAACCGTACCCGTGAAGCGATGCCCAAAGCGGTCCACCTCACGTCCGCTGAGCGATCGGCTGATGAGTCGGTTTTGCATGCTAGCCGCCGTTAGCCTCACGGATGCTGTCCGAGATCGACCTAAGGAAGCCGGAGAACAGGTCGCTGAGCCCTTGCCAGAGTCCCGCAAGGATGATCGCGCCTAACGCTGCACAGATCAGCGCAAAGAGGAGCAGGAATCCGAGAAGGAGAAAAGCTGATCGGTGTTTCTTGGGGGCAACCACCTCACTGTTTTCGGCACTGAACAGCTGACCCATTGGGTCCTGATCTTTGCCCGCATTACGCATGAACAAATCATCAGACCTCGTCTATCCAACATCAAGAGCTACTAGTGCCCTCGGCCGCAACAGCAGATCGGCTAGTGAGACGCCACTTAGGCTTGGGCCATGACTCGTGGGGAGACTTGGTTTGAGAAGTTCATGCGCTGCGGCCGTACCGTGGCCGGCCAACAGAACGGGCTTCGGGATGAGCACATCCGTAACGGATCGAGCATCGCTGTAGGCGACGCACTCAAGTGGGAGGTGCACGACGCATTCGGAGACTAACCGGGCGTGGGTGGAGCGAGCTGGAGAACACGTCTGGCTTGTGGATCACGAACGCACCCCACGTTTGGACGACTTTATGGCGCTGTGGGGCACCGATCCCGTCGTCCACCGGGTCGCGCTCCGTACGGACGGCCCGCTACGCATCGAGCCGGTGGAGGACGTCTTGCTCAGCGAGCTCAACAACCGCGGCGGCGAATAACGTTGCCTCCCATGGCCGGAGGGCGATCCTATTGCGGGCATCACGATCACCACGAGGAGCCGCTGGCTCGGCTGTGAGAATGAACTATGCCCGTCTTCTTGCGACCGTGGTTACTCCGCGATGCGCCGGCGCTCCTCGCCGCCCGCTGGTCAAGCCCCGACCTGAACACGCAGTTCACCGGAGCGGACCTCTCAGACGAAGCGCAGGCCACCGACTACATCGGCAACTTCTTACGGTTCAGTGACTCGGCGAAGAACTGGGCCGTCGTGGAGGACGGCGTCGCCGTCGGAAACGTCGGACTCTCCGCGATAGAGACTCGGCACCAAACAGCGTGGGCTTCCTACTGGCTGGCAGGAGGAGCTCGCGGCCGCGGCTACGCAGCGCGAGCGTTGCAGACCGTCAGTGAATGGGCGTTCGATACGGGGCTCTTCCGGCTCGAGCTCGGGCATCGGGTGAACAACCCCGCCTCGTGCCGAGTCGCCACAGCAGCCGGGTTCTCGACGGAAGGCATCGAACGCCAGAAGCTGCGCTACGGGACCGAGCGCTTCGACGTCGAGACCCACGCACGCCTTGCAAGCGACCCTGACCCGACCATGAACCCTCTTGCGTTCCAGACCGCCCGGTGAAGGATCGGCTATTAAGACGATTTACGAGCCCTTCGGATCGACTACGGCGACGATGGGCCGGTGGTCAGAACCCTTGGCTGCCTGACTGTCGAGCACCGCAAAGGCGACGGGCTCCCAGTCAGCCCCGACGAAGGTGTGGTCGATGGCAGCACCGAGAGAAGCAGGCAGCGCTGCTGGCCAGGTACCCGTTGACTGGATCCCCAGGGAGGACGCGGCGTCCTGGCAGTGGCCGAGCCGATTTCCGTCTAGATTCGCGACGGTGGCGTTGAAGTCACCGACGGCAACGATGTTGCGCCGGTCGGTGCACTCTTGTTTCACCCAGGCAAGGTGATCCTGCCAGGCGCTCGAATCGAGCAGTGATGGGCGCTGCAGATGCGCCACCAACATGGCCGGGGCAGCGGGATCATCGGACGTCGCGACAAACCCCGCCCAAGCGGGCGTCCCTTTCTGATCAACGACGGAGTAGCTGCCTAAGTGGTTGGAGATCAGCAACGTTGCCGAAGAGGAATCGGTCCCGACGATCTGCATGTTGTGCCGCTGAGCGAGCTCGGCCAGCGTTCCCTCCGCGATGCCGGTGAAGTACTCGGGGAGGGCGACCACGTTAGCCTGCTCCGAGTCCATGAGCTCGCCCAGATGTTGCGCCGTCACGTCTTGCTGGTTCGTATTCCACGACAGGATTCGAAGCTGACCTGCCTTCGTGGAAGTACTCGCTGCTGTTCTAACTGGCGCCTGCCTGTCGGCAGTCGAACCGATGCCGAGTCCGGCGCTGACCACCAGCACGAAAAGCCCCGCGGCCGTGACGATCCGGAGGTGAGCTCTGGCGGCGAGGACAAGCACCGCGGCCGAGACGAGGGCGACCCCGAACAAGGCAAGTTGCGGGAACGCCGCTATGACGAACAGCAACGGGACCGTGGACCCGGTCCGCGACGCCACCAGAACGGCACCCGTGACTACGGCAGCAACAGCCACCACTACCCACGCCAGCACCCGCCGCACACTGCCCCCGTCGTCACCGAGAGCATGGCACACAGCAGACATCTCGAAGAAGAGGCACCAGCCCGACTGCCCATGGGCATGAGAATCGATCGCTACATCACACCCCTGGCATCGCTCGGCTGAGCACTGATCGTCTGATCGGGTGGATGTGGCTCTAGATCGCAGCGGTCTGGTTCTTCACAATCGTGCAAGCTGTCGTCGCGATACAACTCGTCCAACATCACATCGTCCCCCCGTTCTTGATCAACGGCACGGTCCACCGAAGCCACTTATGACCACCCGCACGCGTCGCGCACTTGCGTCCGATTCGAACGATCGTGTGCGTCGAGCCCATCCCCGTAGCTGCGCGAGTGGAGACGTCTCGGTAGGTCGGTCAGTACGGAATGAATCTCGGTCGGGGATCGGCCACCGGGCGCTAAACACGCTTCCGCGCGGGCTCGCCGACACCATCCCGGCGTGCTCGCCACTAGGCCCCATCTGATTTTGATTGGAACAGCGGCGGTTTGCGGATTGCGATTTACGAGCAATCCGCAGAGTCTGGGGCGATGACCGATCTGCTTAACAGCCTGCTGTCAACCCTGGATGAGCAGCGCCGTCGTGTCCTGCAGACACTCGATGGACTACCCGACGAAGCAACGACAGGATCCATGGTTCCCTCGGGTTGGGCACCACTTGGTGTGATCCGTCATCTGACCATCGACGTCGAACACTTCTGGTTCCAGGGGGTCGTCGCCGGTGAAGCACTCGACCTGCCCACCGACGACGATGTGTGGCACCCGACACCGTGGCCCGCCCGACAACTCGTCGTCAACGAGTACCAAGCAGCGGCCGCACGCTCCGATGACATCATCCGTGCCACGCCGCTCGACGCACTCCCCCCGACGCAAGCACTGTCCACCTACCCATGGGCCCCCAGGCGGAGCGTGTTGGCGACGGTACTGCACGTCATCACGGAGACGGCCGCGCATGCGGGCCACCTCGACATTGCACGCGAGCTCATCGATGGCCGTCAAAACCTCGTCCTTACTGAGTTCACGCGGCCTGACGCGCGAGGGCTGGATCAGAGCTAAGTAGGCGCAGTACCCGGGTGGCGCCGGCTCTCACCTCGTCGGGATTCGGATTCTGATCGTTGCGCCGGTAATCGTCGCGACGGTTATTTTGTTCTTCCGCCAGAGCCGTTGACGACGTCTCATCAGGCGGTCGGCTACCGGGCGAGGTCTGCAGGACTGTGTTGCGCCGACGGTTCAGCTGATGCTTGCTCATAGCCCGGCAGAGCCCACGCACCACCTCGATCCGTCGTGGCTCGTGCCGCAACGCGTTCTGGGATGCGGAGGGCACAGGCCACGGAGAACGCCGCCTGGAGCGCAGCAACAGCAATTCTCCGTCGCGGGAACCCGAACGCCAACAGACGAGGTTTTACGGCAGCCTGGATCTCGTCGACGAAGGGGCGAAGCGTCGAGTCGTACCGACCGAGGGCCGCTTCCGAGTCATCGGGTGTGGCGTTAATCTCACCCGCGAGGACGTACGCCCCGACGAGCCCACCGGAGATGCCCATACCGCTGTAGGGCGAGGCGCAGTGCGCAGCATCCCCGAGCAGTACAACGCGACCCTTCGACCAGGTGCCGGTGCGGACCTGCAACACCTCCTGCGAGTAAAAAAATGGCGCTTCTTTCATACCGTCGATGAACCGCTGCGTCTGCCAACCGGCATTCCGGAAGCGGTCGCCCCAGAACCGCTGTTGGTCCTCGATCGGCGCGCGGTGGATCGCGGAGGCCTCAGTCGATGAGTCGCGGACGATGAAGTACGCCTGCGTCTCGGCCGCGTTGTGGCTGCGCCGCATGATCTGCCGGCCACCCGACGCGGCGTAGGTCTCTCTCATGTCGCTGTCGGAAGCGACTCGGGGCACGAACCAGTACGCCATGTGCAGACCGGTCCGCCAATAAACGTCCGCTCCCTCAGGGAGGATGGCCCGTCGGATCCTGGATCCTTGACCGTCAGCTCCCACGAGCAAATCAAAGGTCTCCTCGGAGCCATCGGAGAAATGGGCGGTGACTTTGTCCTGTTTCTGGTCGAACGCGTCGACCGTCAGCCCGAACCGGTACTCGACGTCCTCTCGCGTAGCGTCGTAGAGGATACGGACGAGGTCGCCGCGCATGATCTCGAACTCGGAAGTGAGCGTCTGCTTGCCCTGACCCGACGTGTTCGCCATGATCGCCCCGAGCCGTCGTCCCGACCTGCTCACGAACGCGACCCCCGGCTCGGCCACCAGGTGAGCCTTGACCTCTTCGAGCAGGCCCATGGCGGTGATCGGCTCAATGCCCTGCCCTCGCAGGTCGACCTGCGCACCCGTCGCCCGAAGCGCCGGGAACCGCTCCGCCACCGTGACCCGGTGACCGGCTCGCGCCAACCAGAACGCCAGCGCAGGACCGGCGACTCCGCCGCCTGCGATGAGTACCTTCAACGACTTCTTCTTTTCCGTGACCATGACGCTGCTTCCATTTCTCTATCAGTGATAGTTACCGTTCTCGGAGTGTGCGCCTATCGGTGATAGATTGTCAAGCATGGCGAAGATCGATCGAGCTGCAGTGGTCTGGGAAGCGTTGGAGCTGCTCGATGAAGTGGGTCTGGATGGGGTCAGTACCCGTGCCGTTGCTCGGCGACTCGGGGTGGAGCAGCCGTCCCTGTACTGGCACTTCAAGAACAAGCAGGAACTCCTGGCAGCCATGGCGGCGGCGGCGCTGCAGCGGCACGACGAGCTTCCGTTGCCGCAGGTGGGCGACGACTGGAAGTCGTGGTTCCTGGAGAACTACCGGAGTTTCCGCGGCGCCCTCCTGGCACACCGCGACGGGGCACGCCTCCACGCCGGCTCCGTCCCTGACGGCGCTTCCAGGGAACGGCTTTTACAGAAGTTCGCGTTCCTCATCGAGGCTGGCGTGGCCGAGCAGGATGCAATCACGGGGATGCTCGCTGCAAGCAGGTTCACCGTTGGCAGCGCCCTCGAGCAACAGGCGGACCCTGACGCGGACAGGGCCTCACCAGAAGTGGTCGAGCAGCCCGTTGCCCCAACACACGAACAAGCCTTTGAGGCCGGCCTCCTGATGCTGCTCACCGGTCTCGAAGGCTCGACCACTACCGCTACAGCTAGACGACTCTGACGCACCTCAGCTCACCGGGAACACCGGCACCACTCGCCACTTGTAGTTCAGTGTCTCGATGGCCGATCCCCATTCAGGACGGCAACCGTGATGCTACGGGCTCTGCCACGCTGAGTATGTGATCGCGATCCTTTCCGCCCCAAGCAATCTCGGGCTTCGCCCGCCCGAGCCCGGCAGCACACCAGGCGCCTCTAAGGCACCCGAGGCACTTCGTGAGGCCGGGCTGATGGCGGAGCTGACAGGGGCAGGCGCGCTAGACGCCGGCGTCGTGCTCGCCGGCCGCTACGTCGACGACGACCTGACCCGACCCTCCGGCGTCGTCCGCAACCAGGAGGCGATGATCGACCACTCTCGTCGCCTCGCGAGACGCATCACCGCCCTGCTCGACACAGGCGACACCCCTCTCGTCCTCGGCGGGGACTGCAGCGTCCTTCTCGGCATCGGCCTGGCGACGTCTCCGCGAGACGGCATCGGTCTCGTCCACCTCGACGGCCACACCGACTTCCGCCACCCCGGCAACAGCCACGAATGCGCCAGCGTCGCCGGCGAGGACCTCGCGGCTGCGGTCGGACTGCACTGGTCCGCGATCGCCGACATCGACAACGCCGGTCCGTACTTCGACCCTCAGCGCACCGTGCACGTCGGCCACCGTCAAGACGACGAGGAAGCAGCAGAGGCCACTCGCGTCCTGGGTCTCGTGGTCTCAGCCAAGGAGGCGCAGGCCAGGACACCAGGACAGCTCGCCTCAGATGTCCGCGCAGTCGCCGGCACCCGCTACTGGTTGCAGGTCGACGTCGATATTCTGGACCCGAGCGTGATGCCGGCGGTCGACAGCCCCGATCCCGGCGGCCTCACCGCGGAAGAATTGACAGCCCTTTTGCATCACCTTGCACCTCACGCGATCGGGATCTCGATCACCGTGTTCGACCCTGATCTCGACCCGGCCGGCGACTACGCCAGAACTTTGACCGACATTCTCACCACCGGTCTCGATCAGCTCACCCGGAACGCTTGACCGAGCCCGCCGGACGATCGCTGAATGGGATGGTTCGGCTTCGTCGTACCCTCGGCGTCATGGAGAACTTCGTGCGGTACCAAAGCGCCGTGCCTAACCGGCACGGTCGCTACCCTGGGGTGTTCGCACTTGCCAATGGGCTGCGTGACCACGCCATATTGACCGCAGAGGACGCGGAGTGGCACCAGGAAGCGAATCTTCGCGCAACCACGGAGTACATCGATCCGTCGAGCGTTGACCCTGACTGCTACGACCAGAGCCGCAACCCCGGGGCACGGGCTTGGTTCTCCGTCGATGCCGTCGATGCCCTCGCCATGACCATCCCGTACCTCGACCTCCTGGACCGGTACGACGTCCCCTGGGTGCAGCTCATCTCGCGGACCCCTGGCCGGATCATTTATAGCGACGCCGTTCAGGTCGTGGCAGTGCCTCATTCGTACTGTGACGACTGGCCCTTCCCAACGCCTCAATATCTAATCCCAACGGAAACAGCGAGCCGAGTGCCATCAGCTATGCGACCCGTCTCGCCGCGTCGATCGGTACAGTCAGAACATGGGCGTGCGTGATTCAGCTACCGCCGTGATCCGGTCAGCAACCATCGAAGACGCGGCAAGCATTGCCCGCGTGCACGCTACCTCCTGGCGTGAAACCTATGGGCGGTTGGTAGACGACCCAGATACCAGCCCGTGGTTCGACGTCGGCAGGCGCGTCAGCATGTGGTCCTCGAACCTTGAGGACCAGACCCTCAGGACTGCGGTAGCCGTTACAGGAGCCGGTGTGATCGGCTTCGCCGCGGTCCGGACCACCATGGAAGAACCGGATGCCGTCCGGCCAGAGGAGCTGAGCATGCTCTACGTGCTCGAGTGCGCGCACGGAAGTGGCACAGGACAAGCGTTACTGGATGCTGTGCTTGGTCAACGTCCGGCGTCGCTGTGGGTCGCGGCTGACAACCCGCGCGCCCACTCGTTCTACCGACGAAACGGCTTCGCTGCCGACGGTGCTACCTCGAGCTTCGGCCCGATCGGAACGACGGTCCGACTGATCCGCTGAAAGATGGCCTGTCGGACGGAATCTGGACGGTCCTGGAGGCCGATTGTTAGTGCGCCGTATTGCATGACGCGGAGGTGCAACACGGCGGGGGGTTCGCGACACTTCTGGGTATGGGAGTAAAGAGCACGGACGATTCGCTGTGGCAGCGGAGTCTCAACGGTGACAGCGACGCCTTCGGGTCGCTGTTCATCGAACATCGTGACCGTGTCTACCGCCACGCCTACCGATTGACGAGTGCCGTTCAAGATGCGGAAGATGTCACCGCGACGGCGTTCCTTGAGCTCTGGCGTCGCCGGGAGTCGGTCCGAACCGTCAATGGGTCGGTCCTCGCCTGGCTTCTCGTGACGGCGACGAACACCGCTCGTAACGTCACCCGGAAAACCGCGCGGCATGACCAGCTCCTTCGCACGCTCCCGCGAACTGAACCAGCGCCGGGTGCCGATCGGCAGCACGAGGACGCCAGCCTCGTCGCCTCACTGGATCCGGCCTTGCTCGCGGAAATGCGCAACCTGCCTCCCCAGGACCTCACGCTGCTCACACTCGTGACGTACGAGGCACTGACCGTGGCGGAGGCAGCAAGAGAGCTCGGGCTCACTGAGACCGGTGCCCGAACGCGGCTGCATCGCGCGCGCGTCCGCCTCAGACGCCATCCGAGCCTGAACCCCACACTCACCGCTGCTGCCGCCAGCAACATCGAAGGGACTACCCCTTGACTCCCACGCTCGACCCGGTTTTCGCCGACGCGGTGGAAGCTGCCCTCCGCAACGAAGTGGATGCGGCCCGCGGGGCGCCTCGCCCGTGGTGGCGACGGCATCGCAAGCTCGCGATCGCACTTCCCCTTGCCGCTCTAGCTCTCGGCGGGGCATCCGCGGCCACAGCGGCCGTCCTCGGCGCACCGGGGAGTGTCGTCATCACGACGCACGGCACACCGATCATCGAAACGCATGCGGGGTCAGCAACGATCACCCTTGACTCCTTACCCCGAGGGGCTTCAACTCTGGAGGTGGAGATTGGTTGCCTCAGCCGAGGCACAGTCACCGTAGTAGGGCTGACGACCATCACCTGCGACCAATCGCTCGTTGATGCTGCCCGCACGCAGGGGGCTACCGAAGGCGGCAACATGGCGGGCGGCCGGAAGCACCTCGACGTGATCGCGACACCGGGCACAGAGTGGGAGATCAGGATCGCCGCCACCGACGAGGTCACGGTCCCGTGGGCGACGAACTCCCATGGCAAGACCTACGGCCTCCCCAACGAGCACGGCAGGCCAGACCTCATCGCCACAACCGGTACCGACCCTCAAGGTAATTCGATCACCGGCTACACGCGTCGTGCAGACACACCGCAAGCAGCCCCCTCGCCATCCGCAGGAGCTCATTCACCCTCGTCAACGACACAGGACATTCCCCTGTACGCCGTCGACGGGACCACCCGGATCGGAACAGCCCACACAGCCGGGCAGAGCTAGCACGCGATAGCCGATCCTTCGCCCAATGACGAGTCTGCTCACTTAACAGGTTCGTCTTTTGGTAGCACCAGTCATTTGACGAGGTCTTCCCAGACAAACGTGGTCGTCTGACCTGTCTCCCAATCACGGCGGATGATCGCGTAGGCGACTGCTGCAAGCGGCTCCGCCCCTTCCACCGGCCACCCCTCGCGGTAGTGTGCCTCCTTCACCCAGCCTTCCCGAAGGAAAGTCTTCCGCATTGGAACATTGTCCTCACGCGTTTGACCCTCAAACCTGCGCACCTCCGGCATCGTAGAGAAGACATAATCTGCAGCGGCCCGAAGCGTCATAGCCGCAAGGCCTCGACCGCGGAAGGCCCCGTCCAAACGCAAGTCGAAGATCGGAACGGGCTCGGTGAGGTCCTCGAGGCGGAGGAATCCAATCCGGCCTAGCTCTGCGTGGTCGACCCAGAACGAGTCGTTGTCCTCGTCACGGTACTTCCCATCAGCGATCGCCTTCTCAACGGCCTCCCGCGTCAAGTGGGACAGAACATGAAAGGGGAACTCATTACTCGTCATGAAATCTACGAGCGCCTCACGGTCGGTGACGAACGGATCGAGGCGAGTAAGAGCAATAGACATGTCTTCACCGTAAAGGCCGCGCCCGCAGCCCGCAGTTCGTGCCAACACTCCCTGACAACCCGGTGCCGAGTCCGCTGACACGGGCGTCCGCTTCTAACGCATCCGGCACTTGCGGGCTACTTGAGAGGAACGGCAGTGACCTGACCTCCAGCGGATCCTCGAAGGCGACGCCGACGGCGGTCGGCGAAGACGATTACAGCAGCGACTAAAGCGGCCAGGACAGCTCCCACCGTGTTCATGAACCAGTCGTTCGTGTCGCACGCCCTCCCCAGGTTAGGCAGCAGCGACTGGATCAGCTCTAGTACCGCGGAGAAAGCCGACGCTGCCAACACCACCCTCGCGGGTCGCTTAATCAGGACTGCTAAGAAAAGAGTGGATGGAAATAAGAGTGCGACGTTGGCGAGAGTATCGATTCCCTGGAAGGGGATCGATAACTGAACCGTGCAGAAGGTCCCGTTACCACCGTCTCCAGACGGCGTCATCGTCAGGACCAAGACCCCCGCAAGACTGATTACCGAAAGCGCCACGAGAGCCCGCCGTGCCTGGAGGCGATGGCCAAGCCAACCAATAACTGACAGGAGGGCCAGAGCGACCCAGAAAAGCACACGAACCGCTGACGCATGGTTGACGAGAAATGTGGTTATCACTGAAGAATCTTCGCATCGTCGAGCATCCCCAAAGCGGCACCCAGCAAGTGACTCCATCCCATAAGCGAGGGGCTGCCGGACAACTTTTTACTCCGTATCCACACCGCGATTGACCAGAGTGAGCAAAATCGTCGTTTCCCGTCCGATGCGCTCGCTTTGATGTTTGTGCGCCGCACCGCGCGTCGCAGGAAGCGGTGAATGAGTTCGAGCCGATCTGTCAACTCGCGATTAGAGCGGTGACCAGCGACACAAATACAAGACATGACGTCAACACGGTTGAAACGATCGTCGTCGAACGTGACCGGTCCCGCGCACGCGTGCGCCGCCACGCTGTCACCGTGCACGCCACTGCAACCACGGCCAACGGTACGACGACATAGAAGCCACCGATCCGGGTGATCTCCCTGAACAGGTGCCCGTGACCGGCCTCCCCCTGGCTGGCGGCATAGATGAGCCCGCTGCCCAGCAGCGCGGCCACCCCCAGCACCGCGCCGATCAATGCTGCCGTAAGCCCCGTCGCGGCGACGACGATGCCGGATACTGCCCATGCAGAGCCGCGGCGTCGAGTCGACAAAGCCGACTGCTCACCCCATGCCGGGACCCGGCTCTCGCTCCCCCACGCCTGCATGAGGCAACACTGCCATACCTCGAGCTCCCAACGGATTGGTTCCTGTCAGGGCCACCCGACGCCGAGCTTTAGCGGTGCAGGGGGCGGTTTTACTGAGAAAGCTCGCGATCCAAGCGATCGAGGAGCGCTTCGAGAGAGACTTCGAATTCTTCGTCACTCCGGTCTTCACTCAACAGCACACGGAGGCGCTGGACTTCTGGTGCGACGTCGAGTGAGACATTCCCGTCGCCTTCCGGGATCGCAGCACCTCCCTCATCCAAAGGCTCTTCCGCGGGCCCAGCCTCAGCTCCTTTGACTACAGACTGCAGAAGGAGCTGGCCGAGGAGAAAGCTGCTGAACGCCCGATAGGCATCGACGGCTTGGGCGTCGGTGAAGCCGTTTTCGATCAAGGCCGAGAGAAACGTGTTGACCACTTTCACGCTCCGGAGGGGCGGCCGGAGCCACGGTGCCGCTGGGTGACGGGTTGCAACGAGTGGGAACGCCTTGGGATGCTCCGTCGCGATGCGACGCACCGCGTGAGCAACTGTTTGAAGGAACGCCTGCCAATGATCTCCCTCAGCCTCGTCGAGCTGAGACGTGAGGTCGCTCATCAACGAGGCGACTATCCCTTCGAGCAGATCTTCCTTGCCATGAACGTACCGGTAGAGGGACATCGCTTCGACGCCGAGCTCCTGCGCGAGAGACCGCATCGATAACCCCTGCACACCCAGACGGTCAACCTGCCCGAGTGCGGTATCGACGATCAGGTCGCGACTGAGTTTCGCGGAGGCCGCGGCGATCCCGTTGGGCTTATTCGAATTGTTCACGGCTAGTTCCCTCAGCAGATCTGCGGATTTTCGCTGACAACAGGGCTGGAGCCGCGGTCGCACCCGACCGCACAACACTAACTCGACTTACACTGTAAGGTCGCGGGAGGCTTACACCGTAAGTCCGCGACGGCCTCCCTCTTCGAGGAGACCGGCACAGCGAAAGGAACAGTTCCGTGACGTACTGCAAGGGCGGCCTCTGGAGGGCCCTCGCCGGCAAGTGCTTAGAAGACGTCTGTGGTGTTCGTGCCTCGAGGAGTCTGTTCGCCACCACAGTCGAGGATCTCTGAGATGCCCGTCACTGAGACAAAATTCCTCCTGGAAGACGTCGACGACCCCGTCCTCGCCCGCCGGGCCGGCGATGGTGACATGCGCGCCTTCGCAACGCTCGTCCGCCGACACGAACCAGTCGTCAGGGTGTACGCCCGCCGCATTCTCGGATCCTCAACCGACGTTGACGACGTCGCCCAAGAAACGTTTCTCACCGCGTGGCAGCAGTTGCCGGGCCTGCAAGAAACGTCTCGGATCCGCGGCTGGCTTCTCACCATCGCGTCGCGGAAGGCCATAGATCGGGTTCGAGCGAGACGCGATCATGCAGCCATCGACGACCATGACCAGCTGACCCGCCCGGAGGACGGCCCGGAATTTTCCGCCGAAGCGGCAAGTCGGCAACAGGCCATCGGTGTGGCTCTCGCCACCCTGCCGGCGGAGCAGAGACAGTGCTGGGTGCTCAAGGAGTTGGGTGGCTACAGTTACGACGACATTGCCACCGAGATGGGTCAGCCTCTCAGCACGGTGCGGGGACTGCTTTCTCGGGCCCGCAAAAATATGATTCGCGAAATGGAGGCCTGGCGATGAACACCACCCCCGACCCGGCCCCAGACGCCCCCGTAAAGCACCTCCTCGAAGGCGATGTCCCTGCCTCCGCTGTTCTCGCCCTCGAACCCGAGGATCTCGACGGATACACCATTGACGACCTCGCCGACTACCTCGAGGCGGGCATGACCCCCCAGGACCCGGTGATCGACACGTCGCCCTCCTGCCAAATTGCCCTGGCCGCCCTCATCCGTCTTAGATCACTCACTGCCACCTATCTCGTGGATGAGGCGGCGCTCGAGGAGCCGCGAAATGACTCGTGGCTTGTGGCCCTCCTCCAGAACATCTCCATGGACTCTCGCACAGGGCGGCAAATCCCCTATCGCAGTGTCACTCGCCAGACAGAACTCGTGATCACAGAGGGCGCCGTCCGTGGACTGATCCGCGCCGCGGGTGACATGGTGCATGGGATTCTCGTCGGACGAAGTGCCCTCGTGGGCGACGTCACCGTAATCGACGAGCCGATCACCGTCGAAGTCGATGCGACCATCATCTGGCGAAACAGCATCCCCGATGCAGCCGAGCGACTCCGGGACGCCATTCAAGACACGTTGGCACGAAACACCGACCTGACCATCCGGGCGATCACGGTGACGATCAGCGACGTGCATACTGCCCCCGAGGGCAACGGATAATGGCCACGACTGAGATCGACCTCGCTGCAACGTTGACCGCCCTGGTGGAATCGACACCCGGTGTCACCGGCCTGTATCTGCCCACCCGCGTCATCCCGGGCAGAGACACGGGGCGTCGCGTTCTCACCGGCCTCCACCTTCCCGTACCCGCGGCTCGCGTCGTTGTCGATGAGGCACGACAGGCGGTCTCTGCGTCCATCGGAATCGATATGTCTGCGCCGGCGTCAGATATCGGCGAAGCCGTTTGCGCCCGGATTCGAAGGCAACTCGCGCTCACGGGCCACGACATGAGCGTCAAGGTCACCATCGCGTACACCACTGGCTAACGCCCAATCCGACCGGGCCGCAGAAAAATGTTGAGGCAACTGTGTGACGAATAGCCATCTCGTCTCGTTTCCTTAGTAGCTGCCCCTCATTCGAGGGCCACCACGCACTCGTGGCAGTGGCATTTTCAGGACGCCGACACGGTGTCGCGAACATCACAAACATCAGGAGACCGTCATGTCGAACACCACCCCCACCCCCAACGCCGTAATTCCCCCGACCGCGTCGAAAGCTGTCTCCACGTCGAGCACCACCGAGTCCGGCACGACCAACATCAACGACGCCGTCGTCTCCAAGGTCGCTGGCATTGCAGCCCGCGAGGTCCGCGGTGTCCACGCACTCGGCGGCGGTGCCGGACGTGCCATCGGTGCACTCCGGGACCGTGTTGGACAGACCAACCTCGCCCAGGGCATCAGCGTCGAGGTCGGCGAGACGCAGGTCGCCGTCGATGTGACCCTGACCGCCGAGTACCCCGTCGCCCTCCAGGATCTGGCCGACAACGTCCGCAACGCGGTCGCCGACGCGGTCGAGAACATCGTCGGCATGGAGGTCGCCGAGATCAACGTGACTATCGCCGACGTCTTTGTCCCCTCGGACGATGACGACGACGAGTCCGACAGCCGCGTCAAGTGACCCCCACCGTCACTGGGATCGCCATCGCCGCCGCTCTCGTCCTCACCTGGATGACCCTCGGCTTCGGCGCGTTCATCCTTCTTGTTCTCGCGATGGCCGTCGGCGCGATTATCGGTCGCATTGTGGCCGGAGACATCGAGTTCTCGGCACTTCTGGACGTCTTCAGGGGAAAGCGCTCTTCCTCATGACGATGACCGAAACGACCCGCACCACCGGTCAAAACGAGTGGGCGAAACCGCCGGGGCGCACCAAGATCGCACCCCGTGCATTGGACCGGGTCGTTTCGGCCGTCACTGCCGACGCCCTCGGCGTCGAATCGCACAAGGTATCGGTCAACCTCGACGACGACGACGGCTGCCTCTCTCTCACCGTGTCGACTCCCATCCGGGTCCCTTCGCTCCTTCAGATCGAGGACGAACCCGGCGTCGTTGACCAGCAGGGCGGGCCGCTCCTCGGCCGTGCCAAGACGGCCCAGGAACAGATCCGCACCCGTGTGCAGGATCTAACCGGTAGCCAGGTCGCTCGAGTAATCATCAAAATCACCGGGGTCACTATTCACGAAAATAGGCGCGTCCGATGAGTACGAAATCCACGTATTCGCGCATCGCGCGCCGGGAAACCCACTCGCCCCGGGCGGTCCTCGCGATCCTCCTGGCCGTGATCCTGATCCTCGTGGCCGTCTCGGCGATGATCGAGATCATCCTCTCAATCTCAGACCAGAAGCCGCTACTCGTCACACCCGGCAACGCAGCCAACGCGCTTGTCAGGGCAAACACGCTTCCCCTCTGGATCCTTGTCACAGCCGGCATCGTCCTCGCCCTCATCGGATTGTGGCTGATCATCGTGTCGTTCGCCTCCGGACGGCGACCGCGACACCTGATTCAGACGGACCGAGCGGTGACGGTGATCGATAACGAGGTCATCGCATCCGCTCTCGCGCGCCATGCGTCGTATGCGGCGAACACGGACCCGGACAACACTCGGGTCAGCGTCACCCACCACCGTGCTGTGGTCGAGATGACCCCGATCACCGGACGGACCGTCGACGAGGGCCGAATCAAGGACGCCGTCGACGCACAGCTCGCCACATACGACGTCACCCCGAAGCTCACCTCAAAGATCGAAATCCGGAAGACCGGGAAGGTCGGCGCATGAACACCACCAACCGCGGCGCCAACCGGCTTCTCCTCTTCATCGTCGGCCTCGTCGTTCTGATCCTGGCTGCCACGGCGATCCTTCTCGGTGTTCTGCCGAGCTTCGCCTCATCGTGGAAGTCGACGGCACCTGCCGTGTCGAAGAATATCTCCACCACTTTCTCGGCCGTGCCCCTTTTCTCGACCGGGTCGAGCTGGCTCGACCTCGCCGTAGTTGCAGTCCTGCTGATTCTCGTGATTCTGCTGGTGCGTTTCATCGTCAGGCAGGGCAACGGCCACACGACCGAGCTGTTCCACGACGACACCACCGAACACGGGTCCACGATCATCAAAGCCGGCGTCGCCAAGGAAGCACTCCTAGAGGCTCTGAAACGGCGAGACGACCTGGTGTCTTCCTCCGTCAGCTCCTTTGATGTCAAAGGCACGAACGTACTGAAGATCAGTGCGACGGCTCGCCGAGGCGTCTCGCCCAAGGTCATCTCAGACGCCATCCAGTCGAACCTCAAAGCCCTCGACCAGCTGCTCGGATTCGAAGTGCCTGCACTGATCCAGATTTCGGGTGGGTTTCGCGCCCGCACCGCCAAAAAGACCCGCCTCCAGTAGAAGACGAGAACCGGATGATCCGCCTCCTGAAGTACCTCCCCGTCGTTGTCTCGATCGTGGGCATCCTCCGCAAGAGCCGAAAAGGCGCCACCGGCCAAACCGGTAAGACCCGGAATGGACGCCGGTCCACGTTCCGGAAGTAGCTCTACGGCATCAACTGCCTCCGACGGGAGGAGCATCGCCGGCAGCACGCCATCTCATTGCCAGCCACAGGGGTCTTTTCTAGCCCTTCATCGCCCGAACGGTCTCGCTAGAAGAGACCCCTCGGCATGCCTGCACCACATCACAACCGACACCACCTCGACCGGACGGAACTCCTAGGTTCTGTCCACAATCCGCAAAGGAATGATCATCGTGATCAGCACCGACGAAATCAACACCCTGCTCTCCGGTAACGGCAATGTCGTCTCCCAGGACGGCAAGAAGATCGGCTCCATCGGCCAGATCTTCACCGACGACCGCACCGGTGAACCCGAGTGGGTCACCGCCTCCACCGGCCTCTTCGGCTCCGGCGAATCGTTCGTCCCCCTCAGCCAGGCGACCGTGACGGGCAACGACGTCCAGGTCCCCTACACCAAGGACCAGGTCAAGGATGCCCCGCACTCCGACGACAAAGACGGCTACCTGACCGTTGAGCAGGAGTCCGCCCTCTACGCCCACTACGGCCTCGAGGACACCACCACCGATCAGGCCGACCTCTACGGCAACCCTCCCGTCTACGACCAGGACGCCCCCACCGGACCCGCCGTGACAGGCGAGTACGCAGAAACCGAAACGGGACGCTCTACCGAAGGTCACGACACGTCGGGCGCGAACACGGACGATGCGATGACGCGTTCCGAGGAGCAGCTCCACGTCGGCACTCGCCAGACCGAAGCCGGCAAGGCGCGACTTCGCAAGTACATCGTCACCGAGCAAGAGACCCGCACCGTCCCCGTCTCTCACGACGAGGTCACCATCACCCGCGAGCCCATCACCGAGGCCAACCGCGGCGACGCCCTCTCCGGTGGGGACCTCACGGAGGAAGAACACGAGGTCGTCCTCCAAGAAGACAAGGTCGTCGTCGACAAGGAAGCCGTCCCCGTCGAGCGAATCAAACTCGGTACCGAAGAAGTCACCGAGCAGCAGACAGTCACCGAGGACGTCCGCAAAGAACAGATCGAGTTCGAGGACGACACCCACACCGCCGGTCGCACGACCACCGGTGACCTCGACGCCGACCGCGTCTAATCGCGATCACAGAGGGAGACAATCACATGAGCAGCAGCGTTGGCGGCCCCGGGGCCGAAGACAACCGAACCCGCGGCGACGACGGACAACACGATGCCGAGCGAGGCCAGTACGGTGCGAACAGTGACACCCTCGCCAACGACCGCCAGTCGGTCGTGGCGAGGGAGAAGGCCGAGTTCGGCGGAATGAAGTTCGGAAGTGCTTTCTTCGGCTGGTTGACGGCCACGGGGCTCGCCGTGCTGCTACTCGGGATCCTCTCCGGCATCGGAGTCGGCGTCGCCGCGACCAACGGCGACGCCAAGAACGCCGCCGAAGACAACGCGACGACCACGACGATCGTGAGCGCGATCGTGCTCCTCGTCGTCGTGTTCATCGCCTACTTCGCCGGCGGCTACGTCGCGGGTCGGATGGCTCGCTTCAACGGTATTCGTCAGGGCGTCGCCGTCTGGCTGTGGGCGGTCATCGTCACCGTGATCCTCGCGATCATCGGCCTCATCGCTGGCAGCCAGTTCGATGTCCTCAACCGCCTCGGCACCATCCCCACCGACAGCATCAACGGAAACATGACCGCCGGCGGCATCATCAGCCTGGTTCTCGTCGTGATCCTTGCTCTTGTCGGGGCAATCCTCGGTGGGCTCACTGGGATGCGGTACCACCGCAAGGTCGACAAAGTGGGTCTCGGCCTGTAACTCGGCCGAGCCTCGAAACCGGTGCGGGCGGCGTCCCCTAACCGCCACCCGCACCACCCTCCCCTTTCCGATCGACGTCCACTGACCCGACCACGACCGGCTTCCCGCCGATCAGGACCGAAAGAGCCACTCGATGACCGACGCACAGTCCGTCCCCGATCTGCCGGGTGTCGATGACGACTCGGGTGTTCATCTCACCCGCCTCGAGGAACGCCTCAGCGTCAGCACTTTTTCGGTTCCGAGAGAACGGGTGCGGGTGAAGAAGGTCATCGTCACGGAGGAGAGAACGGTCACCGTGACCGTTCGCCGCGAGGAACTCCGCTTCACTCGAGAGCCCCTAGGCGAGAACGGATACCAGGAACGGCCGAAGAGCACCGCGGAAACTCGCGACCTGGACATCGTGTTACACGAGGAACAGATCGTCATTGCGACCGAGGTCGTCCCGGTAGAACGCGTCCGGATCCGCGTGAACACTCTCGTGGACGATGTCCGGGTAACAGGGGACGTCCTCAAGGAGCGCGTAGACCTCGTCACCAGTTCCTCGCGCGACCCGCGGTCGGTCGACGGTGCTCATAACTCCTGACGTCTCCCCGATTCACTGCTCCACCGAACAAAGGCACCCATGTCTCCCTTGTCTCGCCGGTCTCGCCGCTCTCTTTTTCCGCCTTTCGTCCGCGCCCTCGACGAGACCGTGGGACACCGCGTGTACAACACCCATGTCCCCTCCCGGGTGAATACCGGCCTATTCGCCTTGTCCAGCAGCGCGGACAGGACCGCGTTCTGGGCTGCGGTCATCCTCGGAGTCGCCCTCACAGGAGCAAACGGCAGAGTGGCAGCCCGCCGGGGCGCTCTCACCCTCGTCGTGTCCACCACGCTGGCAAACCTCGTCGCGAAAACAGCCATCCGCGCTCCCCGACCCCGACTGCGCGGCCTCACGCACCGGCACCTCAACCACACTCCGACGAGCCCCTCGTTCCCGTCCGGGCACACCGCCACCGCGGCCGCGCTCGCCACTGGAGTGTGGGTTGCCGACCCCACCCGTGGAATCGCCATCACCGCCCTCGCATTAGCAGTCGGATATTCGCGACTGCACATCGGCGCGCATTGGTTCTCGGACGTGGCCACCGGAAACCTCGTCGGCCTTCTTATCGGCCTCCTCGGCGGACAGATTGTGCCTCCGAACAAATAAGACGGCCAGAACTATCAGCCCCTCGCACGCGGCGACAATCGGGGCCAACGCTTGCCTTCGTCAACCGGACGAGCCTGACGCGAACGTTGTCGCGACCGCCCACCGACTCGATAGTTAGCGCTCGGCGCCGGGGCGGTACTGCACCGAGCGTCGCTTGCCGCGGGCGCGCACCGCCAGGACGACGAGGGTCACGAAGAGCGCGACGAGGGCGATGGCCATGAGACCCGCCACGATGGCGAGGAAGACTGCGAAGACCGACATGGTCGGAGTTTATCGCAGCCTGTGAAAAGCCGATGCGGGCTGGCAGTCAGACGACCGACGGCTCACGCCGCGAGGTAGGCCTTGGCCTGGCCGAAGAGGCGCCGGAACCACGGGCCGCGCGCGGCGACGAAGCGAGCGGCGGTGCGGCGGTCGATGCGCGCGAGACCGCGGGCGAGGTCGTGGAGGTTGTTGCGCCGCGTGCCGTCCCAGTTGGCATAGAGGTACGGGCCGCCGAGTGCGGGGATCGAGCGAACCCGGGTGCGCGCGTAGGAGTCGGGGCCGGCGAAGTAGTGTGCTTCGCCTCGGGCGATCTGGCCGGAGGCCGCCTCGGCGTCGATGACGCCGTCCGGTGTCACGAGTGCGGCGATGGCTCCCGAGTGATCGCGGACGACGAATTCGATGGTGAGGTCGTGCATACAGCCCTTCCGGCTCAGAACAGGGTGCGCGAACGTCGCACAAAAGAGAGTGATCGAAGGAAGAGCGGTACGGGGCGAGCACTGAGGGCGTCTCGGCCGGAACCCTCGGTGCTTCCAGTGAGAAGTCTACGAGCCGCACCCGGGATTCTCCAGACCCCCGAAGAAGCAGTCAGGCGTTCTTTCCCGTAGCCTTCCGCCACCAGGTCGGTGCTCCTGCGGCGATGATGAGACTCGCGCCGGCCGGGTCGTCGAGGTCACCGGAGTGGAGCCACACCTCGATGGCGCCCACCGTGCCAGAGGCGGCGTACGCGGCGATCATTGCCCGCGAGAGGTCGTCCATTTCGTTCTCGGGGAGCGGCGCGATTTCGGGGTAGAGGCGCAGCGCGACCTCGATGTTCTCCTGGAGAAACGACGTGAGCGCTCGACGCACGGGAGCGGCACTCGATCCGCCGAGGGCTGCTCGATAGACGGATCCGAGGTCGGCGATGTGGCGGAGAAGAGCCAGCTCCGCGCTCGCCAACACGTCAACCAGTTCGGAGGGTGTCGGATATTCCTCGCCGACATGGCCCGCGAGGTAGCCGAGCAGGCGTTCCGAGAGCGCCATCGTCAACAGCTCCGAGACCGAGCCGGAATGCCGATAGAAGGTGTCGCGGGTGACGCCGGCCGTCCGCGCGACTTCCGAGACGCTGACATCGTCGACCCGGCCCGAGGCCGCGAGCTCGAGGACGGCCGCGAAAAGGCGGTCACGACTACGACGGGCTCGGGGATCCACGCTGACACCGTAGCCCTCCGACAACGGATGCCTCGCGACAAAGCACCGCAAGCGGCAAGAGAGACAGAAAAGGCGAAAAGACAGAGAAGTCGAAAGGACAGAGAAGTCAAGAAGCGAGGCCGGCCGACCCAAACGACCGGCCTCGCGACGGCACGAATGCCATCTGCCCCACGATCCTGATCCTTACCGTGGGTGCGTCCAAAGTATCAAACAATTGTCAGCAAAACCACGCCGTCGACGGGTCGACCCCGCGAGCGCCCGACCAGCCGAGGATCAGCGCTGTCGCCTCGCCGGAGGCACGGGAGACGAGAGCAGCACAAAGGTGGCTTTGCCAACGTGCAGTACGCCATCGGCAAGAGGCTCGCACCGCATGCCGCCCCTCCCCCGAAGGGCCGCGAACGCACCGGGTGCGAGCTCGTGGTCCATCCACGCGCACGGATTCGCGGGCCGGCCAGCGCGAAAGGCGACCGGCCCGGATCCTGAGTCGAGGGTGAAAACGGCACCCCGCAATTGGTCGACAGCGACGCCGCGCAGCAGCACGTTGCGCCGGGTCGCGAGGGGATCGAGCGCGTCGAGGCCGAGTTCCCGGGCCGACTCGTCGAGGGCGTCCAGGTCGAACAGCGTCACCGAGGCCGCCCGATGCGCGGGCTTGCCGAAATAGCGGTCGCCGACGATTCCGAGACCGCCGCGGACGGTCACCGAAGTGCGCGACTCGCTTTCCCCCGGAGCGAGTCCGAGCTCGGTCGCGGGCAGGGCACCGTCGCCGGGCCGACCGGCGTAGCGGTGGCGAGGAGACGCGAGCAGAGCCTCGATGGTGACCGGCGTCGGAATGCCGAGCACCGGGATCCTCGGCTCGGTCGTCTCGTGCGGCACGATCTCACGGTACGCGGGAATGGATCGCTCGGAGCACCGCTTGGGGTGAGCATGACTCAGACGCCTGATCGGCGCGGCTGGCTCGGAGTGCTCTCGGTAGCGCTCGGGTCGTTCGTGCTGGTGCTCTCCGAATTCCTTCCGATCGGGCTTCTGCCCGCGATCGCCGACGACCTCCACATCGGAATCGGCACCGCGGGCCTCGTCGTCGTGGCGACCGGGCTGACGGCGGCGGTCAGCTCGCCCGTCGTGACCGTGCTGACCTCGCGGGTCGACCGGCGCACCGTTCTCTGGTCGCTCACGGTCCTGCTGGTGGTCGCCAACCTCGTCGGCGCCTTCGCCCCCACGTTCGGGCTGCTGATCGTCGCCCGCATGCTGCTGGGCGTCGCCCTCGGCGGCTTCTGGGCCATCGGTGCAGGCATGGGCGCCCGACTCGTCGAAGCCCGGTCGGTGATCAAGGCCACCTCGATCATCACGGCCGGCATCTCGGTCGCCACCGTCGCCAGCCTCCCGCTCGGCGCGTTCGTCTCGAGCTTCGCCAGCTGGCGCGTCGCATTCCTGATCAGCGCCGCCCTCGCCGCCCTGGCACTGGTCGGCCAACTCGTGCTCCTGCCGTCGATTCCGGCGGTGCAGCGTGTGCGCTTCGCCACCCTCGGCGGTCTGCTGCGGGTGCCGCGCGCTCGCATCGGCCTGATCGCGACGGTCTTCGTGTTCCTCGCCCAGTTCGCCGCCTACACCTACGTCGCCCCTTACCTCGAGGATCTCGTCAAGGTCACCGCGGGCACAATCACGCTCGCGCTGCTCCTGTTCGGCGTCGCCGGAATCGCGGGGAACTTCGTCGCCGGGGCCACCCTGTCGCGCAACATGGTCGCGACGCTCACCGTCGGCAAGGTGCTTCTCGCCGTGGCCATCGTGCTGCTGCCGATCCTCGCCTGGTCGGTGCCGGGCGTCTTCGTGCTGCTCGCTCTGTGGGGCTTCGTCTGGGGTGCGATGCCGCTCGGCATGCAGACCTGGATGGCCACTGCCACCCCGGGCGGCTCCGAGGGCAGCCTCGCGCTTTTCGTCACGACAATCCAGCTGTCGATCGCTGCCGGATCAGTGCTCGGCGGCATCGCGGTGTCGTCGTCGGGGTACGGTCTCGACTTCACGATCGCGGCGGCGTTCGCCCTGGTCGGCGCTGTCGTTCTGCTGACGCTCGGTCGAGGCGGCAGAACCGAGGATCCGGGCCCGGCCGACCCCGCAGCAGCGCCGCTCTCCGAGCCCAGGTCCGCCGAACCCGCCGTCGACGCCCTGCGCCCCTAGGCCCTGCCGGCCAGGCCCTGCCGTCCAGGCCCAGCGGCCCGGCCCTGCCGCATGGGCCCTGCCGCTTAGGCCCTGATGTCTACGCCTCGGACGGCCCGTACAGCTCGTCCGGGGTGGGCGGGTTCGCGCCCGCCCTCGACACCGTGATCTGCGCGCTCACGAGGGCCGTGCCGACGATGGCCTCGAGCCCCTCCTGCGCGAGACCGCCGGAGCGCACCGTGTCGACCAGGTCGTTCGACAGGATGCCGAACAGCAGGCCCGACATGAACGCATCGCCGGCGCCGATCGTGTCGACGACGTCGACGGGCGGTGCGGCGACCGCGATCCGGGCGTCCGGCGAGGCCGCGATGCAGCCCTCGCCGCCGCAGGTGATCGCCACAAGCCCGGCACCGAGGCCGAGATAGCGGTCGAGCACCTCGTCGAGCGTTGCGCCGGGGTGCAGCCAGGCGGCGTCTTCGTCGCTCAGCTTGACGACGTGCGAGACCTCGGCGATACGGTCGACGTCGAGCACCGCCGCGTCTCGGTCGGGCGTGACGCTGGGGCGCGCGTTCGGGTCGAAGGAGAGGAGCACCGAGTCGTGCGCCGCGGTGAACAGGTCGGCGACGGCATCCGCCCCGGGGTGGAGCACGGTGGCGATGGAGCCCGTGTGCACGACGGCGACCCCGGTCGGCACGGAGAGGGAGCCCGGGTTCCACGAGATATCGAAGTCGTACTGCGCCGAGCGGTCGGGCTGGATCCTTGCCTTTGCCGTCGATGTCGCCTCGTCGGTGACCGACGCTGAATCGAGCTGCACACCCGCCGAGTCGAGGTGTCGGCGCAGCGCGTTGCCGCGCTCGTCACGCCCGAGCGAGGTGCGGAACGACGTCGGCACACCGAGTCGGGCGAGCCCGAAGGCGACGTTCATCGGGCTACCGCCCGGGTGCTCGGCGGTCGAGTCGCCGTCGACGACGATGTCGATCAGCGCCTCTCCAACGACGAAGACGGACGGGAGGGCTGTCGGGGCAGTACTCATGCCCTGCACTGTAGTCGGCTCGAGATGCACGGAGCCCCCGCGACGCAGGGTCGCGGGGGCTGATCGTCTCGAGACCGGACGCCTACTTGTAGACGTTGTCGGTGAGCATCTGCTGCGCCTTCGTCGCGAACTCGCCGCGGACGAGCACCTCGTAGCGGCCCGCCTCCATCGTCTTCACCGACGAGAAGTCGCGCTGGCCGCGAGTCATGGCGTGACCGACGAAGCCGAAGAGGGCACCCCAGAGGGCACCGACCACGACGGCAGTCAGGAGCGCCGGAATGATCTGCACTCCCGGCACGAAGACCGCAAACAGCAGGCCGAGGAAGAGGCCGAACCAGAGGCCGCTCAGACCGCCGCGGCTCGCGGCCTTGCCCTTGGTCAGGCGACCGGAGACGTTCTCGACCGTGCGGATGTCGTGGCCCACGATCGAGACGTTCTGCACCGGGAAGCCCTCGTCGCTCAGGTAGTCGACGGCGCGCTGTGCGTCTTCGTACTTCGTGAAGGTGGCGACCACCTGCGGATAGGCGCCACCGACGAAGGCTCCGACGCCGCCGGCGGATTCAGCTGCCGATCCGGTGGACTCGGCCTGGGGCTGCTGCGGGGGAACGACGGGCTGCGTTCCGGGGGCGGCGTATTCGCCGTACTGCGGAACGGCGGGACGCTCGGTGGGAGTGTCGTCGCTGGGGCCTCGTGCGGGCCCGGTGGGGGTGGGGTCGGTCATCGGGGTCTCCTTGCAGGGGTGTGAACCACCCACTCTGGCCCGAGACCCTGAAGTCTCTCCGACAGCTGCCGAGAAACGTGGTCTTAGCACTGGCGCAGAAACCACGAAAGGGGATTTACCGGCGATCAGATCACGTGCGAGAATCCACCACGATGAGCCAGAACGACGCCGCTTCGCGATCCGATGACGCGATGCAGCGGGCCGCCTACGGGGGCCACGAACCCGACGAGGCCATCGACCTCTACTCGGGCGGATACAACGGGTCCGGGTTCTACGCCGAACCGACGGACGGGCCCTTCTCGTTCCGCTACACGGTCGTGGGCGACGACGAGATGACGCTCCGCTCGTCGTCGTTCACCGCCTCGATGCGGGGCACCATCGAACCCGAAGACGAGTACGTGGTCTCGTGGATCACCACCGGCAGAGCGGTCATGGACATCGGCGGCGACGAGGTTCAGATGTCGCCCGGACGGCCGGCGATGTTTCCGACCGGCAAGCGCTACGCCTTCCACTTCAGCGACGTCAGACAGAATCTCATCCACTTCAACGCGGGCTACCTCGAGCGACTCGCCGCCGAGCGCACCGGAGGAGAACCGCAAAAGCTGCATTTCGACCACACTGCCCAGCTCGATCCCACCGCACTGAAGCGGTGGCACGACGTCGTCTCGTCGGTGGCGCGGACCATGCTCGGCAGCGAGCCCGACCCTCTGCTACGTGCCGAGGCCAAGCGACTCGCAGCTTCAACGCTTCTCGACACGTTTCCGCACCAGGGGCCACGGGTCGCGACCGTCGCTCTGCCGCCGGGTAACGCGCGCCTCGCCACGGCACTCGAATACATCCATCACCACGCCGCCGAGGCCATCACCACCTCGTTGATCGCCAAGGCGGCGGGCCTCAGCCTGCGCGGGCTCCAGCACGCCTTCAATAACCAGCTCGGCACCACACCCACCGACTACCTGCGCGGGGTCAGGCTCGATCTCGTCCGCGCCGAGCTGCTCGCAGCCTCGCCGACCGACGCGACGGTGGGCGCAATCGCGCAGCGCTGGGGCTTCGCGCACTCCGGCCGCTTCTCGTCGGCCTACGTGCAGCGGTTCGCGGAGTACCCGGCCGTGACGCTTCGGCGCTGACCGCCCGAGGTCGGGGGCGCGGGTGGGGCGGGTGGGCGCGGGTTCGCTTGGCCAAAACCCGCCGAGTCGGCATAAACCCTCACGGCCGGCCAAAACCCGCAGCCTAGGTCGAGTGCCCACGCCGACGAAGCGGGTCTGTGCCGATCATGCGGGTCCGCGATCGCCGCGGTTACACCAGCACCAGCATGACTACCGCCACCGCGACTCCCGGTCGGCAGGCGACACCTCGGCCACCCGGCCGTACCCGTCGCGAGCGGCGGCGACGATGGTGACAAGGGCGGCAAGGATCCCGAGCCCGGCAAACACGAAGATGGCGAGAGTCGCGCAGTCCAATTGATTCATGGTGCGATCCAATCGCGAATTGAGCCATAGCACCAAGGTCCAATACGGCTACAGTGGCACCATGCTGATCGGAACAACCGCCCTGACCGGACTCCTCGGCGAGTGGCGAGTGGGCGGCCACGCGCACGCCGACCTGGCCGCGAAGCTCGAGGTACTTCTCCTCGACGGGCGAGTCGCGTCGGGTACCCGTCTGCCTGCCGAGCGGGAGATGGCGAAGGCGTTGGGGGTCAGCCGCACCACCATCGTGTCGGCCTACCGCGTGCTCCGAGAGAAGGGCATCTTACGAAGCATTCAGGGCTCGGGCAGCGTGCTCGAGCTCCCCTCGGTGCCGCGACGTCGTGACTCGGCGCCGCTCGACCTCGACCTCAGCAAAGCCGTGCCCCGCGCCTGGCATGAGCTGCCCGACCTCTCGGCGCGAGCGCTGCAGCGTCTCCCGCACCACCTCAGCCACGCCGGAATCGACTTCTTCGGGCTACCCGACCTCCGTGCAGCGATCGCCCGCCGATACACCGAGCGCGGGGCCCCGACCTCCCCCGAGAACATCCTCGTGACGCTGGGCGCCCAACACGCCATCGCCCTCGTCGCCCGCACCCTCCTCGGGCGCGGCGATCGAGTGGTCGTCGAGTCGCCGAGCTACCCGCACGCGCTCGACGCCTTCCTCGCAGCGGGGGCGCGCCTGATCGCGAGCCCGCTCGACAGCCGAGCCGAAGCGTCGCTCGAGAACGGCGCCTCGACCTACGACACCGACCAACTGGTCGACACCCTGCGCGGCGCGCGACCCGCGCTCGCCTACCTGATGCCCGACTTCCAGAACCCGACGGGTGCGTCGCTCGACGACGACGAGCGCCTCCGCATCCTGCGCGCAGCAGCCCAGACCGGCACCCCGCTGCTCATCGACGAGACGACGGCCGACCTCGACATCGACCGGCCGTTCACCGCAACCCCGTTCGCCGCAGTTCCGCACCACGGCGCCACCGTGATCACCGTCGGGTCGCTCAGCAAGACCGTGTGGAGCGGGCTTCGCATCGGCTGGATCCGCGCCGATCGGCACCTGATCGAGCGGCTCGCTCTCGCGCGCCCGGCGGGTGACATGGGCAACGCCGTCATCGAGCAGCTGGTGGCTCAGGAGGCGATTGGCGACCTTCCTCGGATCCTCGAGTCTCGTCGCGACGAGCTCCGGCACGGCCGAGACCATGCCACCGCGCTGCTGCGGTCGCTGGTGCCCGAGTGGCACGTGCCGGCGATCGACGGTGGTCTGGCGCTCTGGGTGCACCTCGGGGCACCGCTCAGCAGTGCGCTCGTGCAGGCCGGGCGCGCGCGCGGCGTGACCGTCACCGCGGGCTCGCGCTTCGGCATCGACGGTGCCTTCGAACGGCGGGTCAGGATCCCCATCACCGCCGATGAGGCCACCCTGACGGAGGGTCTCACCCGCCTCGCCGATGCCTGGACCGCCGTGCGATCAGGAGGCCACGCGGGCCGCAGCCTGAGCGATCCAGCGTTCGTCGCCTAGTCGAAGTGCGTGCCGCGGCGACTTAGTTCTTACCCTTGCCCTTATCCGGGTTGCCCTTGCCGGGGTTGCCCCTGTCTGCATTGCCGGTGTCGTTCGTCTTCTTGTCGGTGCCGGCCGCGCCGTCTTTGGAGTCGTTGGTCGCGGCGGGTTTCGGCTTGGCGACCACGCCGATCTCCGACTGGGGAGGCGCGGGGAACTGCGCCGCACCGGGATAGGCGGCATTGAGGTCGGCGATGATCGTCTTGTCCATCGTGAATTTGAGCCCGTAACCGTACTGGCCGTTGATGTAGGTCTTGTAGAAGCCGGCGCTCCCCGAGATGTTGCCCACCCAGGTGGCCTGGGCGATCTTCGAGGTCGACGTGACGAGCCAGTTCTGCACGGCACCGTCGGTGGTGCCGGTCTTGGCGATGATCGGCACACCATCGCCCGGGTTGGCGCTGGCCGCCGTTCCGCCCGGCTTGAGGACGGTCTGCAGCGCGTATGCCACGCCATCGGCCACGTCTGTCGACATACCCTGGGTGCACTTCGTCGCCGTCGGGGCGATCCTCTTGCCGTCGGCGCCCTCGATGCGGGTGATCGAAACCGGGGTGCAGACCACGCCGTGGTTGGCGATGCCGGCGTAGGCCGTGGCCATCGTCAGCGGGGCGATGTAGTTGGTGCCCAGGATCATCGACGGCGGTGAGGTGAACGGGTTGGCGTCGGGGTCGGCCGCGTGGATGCCCATGTTGAAGGCGGTCTTCTGGATGTTGCAGAGGTCGAGCTTGCGACCCATCGCGGCGTAGGCGGTGTTGATCGACTCCTCGGTGGCGAGAAGCACCGTCATCGAGGCGGGTGCCGCCTCGGCGTTCGCGACGTTCCAGACTTCGTTGCCGAGCCCGTAGCAGGAGTTCGTGAACTCCGAGAAGGGGAGAGCGTGCTCGGTCGTGTTGACCGACTCGTTGAGCGTGTGCCCGGCCTCCAGCCAGGCGGCCAGCGTGAACGCCTTGAACGACGAACCGGTCTGGAACCCCTGAGAGCCGCCCCGATTGTGGTCGGTGTTGTAGTTGACGCTGGTCGTGCCGGCCGACGCCGAAGCAGTTTCGTCGAACTTGGTGTTCTGCACCATGGTGACGATGCGGCCTGTTCCGGGCTCCACCGCCACGTTCGAGGCACCCACGTTGAGCCCCGGCACGCTGGCGGGCATCGACGCGCTGACCGCGGCCTGCGCCTTCGCCTGCAGGTCGAGGTTGAGCGTCGTGTAGACCTTGAGGCCACCTTCGGTGAGCTTCTCGATGCGCTCCGCGGAGGTCTTGCCGAACGCCTTGTCGTTGATCATCGACAGCTCGACGTACTTGCAGAAGTAGCCGGCGTCGTACTTGACCGCGGTGGCGCAGCCGTTGGCCTGCGGGGTGATCTTCGGCCTGACCGCCGTGGCGATCGCCTTATCGCGCTGGGCGACGGTGATCTTGCCCTCTTTCTGCATGCGCGTGAGCACGTAGTCGCGGCGGTCTTTGGTCTTGGCGTAGTGGTTCGCCGAGCCGTTGTCTTTGTTCGACGGGTGGTCGATGCGGAGGTTCGACGGGTTGTTGATGATCGCGGTCAGAGTCGCCGCCTGCACGAGGCTGAGGTTCTTCGCCGGAACGCCGAAGTAGTACTCGGCCGCGGCCTGGATGCCGTAGACGGTGCCGCCGAAGCCGACGATGTTGAGGTAGCTGCGGAGGATGTCGTGCTTCGAGTACCGCTTCTGCACACCGATGGCGTACCGCATCTCGCGGAGCTTGCGGGCCGGCGTCGTCGCCGTGACCTCCTCGTAGCACTTGGTCGCTGCCGCGACAGCCTTCTTCGACGTGCCGTCGTTCTCCTGGGCGCATCGCTGCACGAGGACGTTCTTGACGTACTGCTGAGTGATCGACGAGCCACCCTGCACCGAGTGGCCGATGCTGGTCGAAAGGGCTCCGCGAATCGTGCCCTGGAGGTCGATCGCTCCCTCTTCGAAGAACCGCGGGTCTTCGGTGGCGATGGCCGATCGGGCTACCCACGGCGACATCTCGGCGAGCGAGACGTCGGTGCGGTTCTGCACGTAGAACGTCGCGAGCTTGACGTTCTTGCCGTTCTTCTTCGCGTAGATCGACGACGACTGCGCGGGCTGCGTGATCTTGAGGAAGCTCGGCAGCGCGTTGAACGTGTCGGCCGCGGTCACGACCCCCTCGCCTGCGACCGCGATGGACGGCACGACGAGCAGGGCGGCCAGGAGTCCGGCCACGGTGGAGAGGCCGACGAAGCCCAGGAGGGCGCCGACGACGCGGGGTGCAGATGATCGGGTCACGCCCTAACGGTAAACGGCTCACGCCCGGATAGCGAAGAGGGCACATGTATTCGTCGGGAAATAGTCCTCGAGAGGTAGCCGCTCGACGGGTCAGCCGAGGTACGACATCACGTGCTTCACACGGGTGTAATCCTCGAAGCCGTACGACGAGAGATCCTTGCCGTAGCCGGAGTGCTTGAAGCCGCCGTGCGGCATCTCGGCGACGATCGGTATGTGCGTGTTGATCCACACGCAGCCGAAGTCGAGCCGCTTGGCACAGCGCATGGCGGTGGCGTGGTCGGTGGTCCAGACGCTCGACGCCAGGCCGTACTGCACGTCGTTGGCGAAGCGCAGCGCCTCGGCCTCGTCGGTGAACTTCTGCACGGTGACCACGGGGCCGAAGATCTCGTTCTGAACGGCCTCATCGCGCTGGGTGAGGCCCGAGACGACGGTCGCCTCGTGCAGGTAGCCGATCGAGCCGACGCGGGATCCTCCGGTCTCGATGACGGCCGTCTCGGGCAGACGCTCGAGGAACCCCTGCACCTGCTCGAGCTGCGCCCGGTTGTTGACCGGGCCGAAGAAAGCCGAAGGATCCGACGGCGCACCCACGCGGGCGTGGTCACGCGCGCGCTCGGCCAGCGCCTTCACGAACTCGTCGTGGATGCCGGCCTGAACGAGCACCCTCGTCGCCGCCGTGCAGTCCTGACCGGCATTGAAGAACCCCGCCGCGACGATGCCCTCCACAGCCGCAGGGATGTCGGCATCGTCGAACACGATCACCGGGGCCTTGCCGCCGAGCTCGAGGTGCACCCGCTTGAGATCCTTGGCGGCTGCTTCGGCAACGGCCATGCCCGCCCGCACAGAGCCAGTGATGGAGACGAGCTGCGGGATCCTGTGGTCGATCATCGCCGCTCCGGTCGACCGGTCGCCCGTGATGACGTTGAGCACCCCCGGCGGCAGGAACTCAGCGGCGACCTCGGCGAGCAGAAGCGTCGAGAGCGGGGTGGTGTCGCTCGGCTTGAGCACCGTGGTGTTGCCCGCGGCGAGCGCGGGCGCGAACTTCCAGACCGCCATGTTGAGCGGGTAGTTCCAGGGTGTTACCTGGCCGACGACGCCGATCGGCTCGCGGCGGATGAACGACGTGTGGTCTTTGAGATACTCGCCAGCGCTCATGCCCGAGAGGTGGCGCGCCTCGCCCGCGAAGAACCGGATCTGGTCGACCGACATCAGGATCTCGTCGTCGACGAGAGTCGCGCGCGGCTTGCCGGTGTCGTGCGACTCGAGGTCGGCGAACTCGTCGGCGCGGGCCTCGATGGCGTCGGCGATCCGGAACAGCGCGAGCTGCCGTTCGGCGGGAGTCGTCTCACCCCAGGTCTCGAAAGCCCGCGCCGCCGCCTGGTAGGCGCGATCGACCGATTCAGGATCCGAGACGGGCGACGACCCGTAGACCTCTTCCGTCGCCGGGTCGATCAGGTCGAAGGTGGTCTCGCCGGTCGCCTCGACGTAGTCGCCGTCGATGAAGTTCTGGAGCGGTGTCGTCATGCGCCGACAGTAGCGCCGGGGTCGGGTCGCACTCGTTCGACGTTTCGGCACGTTCGCCGCCGGAATGCTGCGCCGGCCTGCGAGCTACTCGGCCGACGGCCGCCGACGCTGCTGCTTCGTCTCCGACCGCGCGCCCTTCGCGGCCAACCGACGGCGATCCGAGCCTCGGGTGCGCTTCGTCGCACGTCGGCTCGGCCCCTCGGGCGCGAGGCCGGCAGCTACGAGCTCGGCGAGCTTGAGAAGGGCGCTCTCGCGGTTGCGCAGCTGCGATCGCTGCTCGGACGCCGAGACGGTCAGCGCTCCCCCGACGAGACGACGGCTGAGCCGCGCACGCAACAGCGACTTCTGCTGCTCGCTCAGCACGGCCGACTCGGCGGGGCTCCACGAGAGCTGCACCCGGCTGTCAGACGTGTTGACGTGCTGGCCGCCCGGCCCCGACGATCGGGAGAAGCGCCACACGAGTTCCCCGGCGGGAATCGTGAGCGCGGGCGACACCTCGAGATCCATGCGCCAAGCGTCGCACGGCGGCTGGCGAGTCGGCGGGTGTTCTTGCGAGTCGGCGGGTGCTGGAGCACCCGCCGACACCTGAGAACACCCGCCGACTCGCGGGCGACACCCGCCCACTCGCGGGCGACACCCGCCCACTCGCGGGCGAAAGCGTCAACGGCCCGCGGCGTACGCCTGCGCGCCCCGAGGGTTCGCGGCAGCACCGACGACGCCGGTCTCCGGGTCGCGACTAACGCTCGAGAGGCGGCCGAGCTTCCAGTCGCCGGCCCGGGTGACCACGTGCCCCCGCGCAGTGAGCCCGTCGATCACGTCGTCTCCCAGAGCGTCTTCAACCACGACGCCCCCGGGCTCCCAGGTGCGCGGCCAGAACGAGCCGGGAAAGGCCGTCGTGTGGAGGGCCGGCGCGTCGGTCGCCTGCTGCGGCGAGTAGCCGCCGACGATGGTCCGCAGCAGGTAGAGCAGCTGCCACTGGTCTTGCTGGTCGCCGCCGGGCGAGCCGAGCGCGACGATCGGCTGGCCGTCCTGGAAGACCAGCGTCGGCGTCAGGGTGGTGCGCGGACGGCGGCCCGGCGTCAGCGTCGATGCGGTGCCCTCCTCCAGCCAGGTCATCTGCAGGCGGCTGCCGAGACAGAAGCCGAGCTCCGGAATCGTCGGCGACGACTGCAGCCAGCCGCCCGACGGAGTGGCCGAGACCATGTTGCCCCAGCGGTCGACGACGTCGATGTGGCAGGTGTCGCCACGGGTGTCGCCCGTCGGGGCTGTAGCGAGGTCGCCGAATGTCGGCTCGCCGACGCCAGCGAACCTCACACCGGCGAATCCCGAACCGTCGGCGACGGCGGGAGGCTGGTAGCCGGTGCGGATCGGAGGCATCTCGGAGCCTCCGCCACCGACCCGGCCGGGGCGCACCTCGAGGGATGCCGTCTCGCCGATGAGCTGCCTTCTGGCTGTCGCGTACTCCTCCGACAGCAGAGCATCGAGGGGGACGTCGTGATCGCCGTAGTAGGCCTCGCGATCGGCCATGGCCAGTTTCAGCGCCTCGATGATCGTGTGGGCGCCGGCTGCCGTCTGCGGATCGAGCAGCTCGTCGGCGAGCGGCTCGAGCATGGCCAACACCTGCAGAAGGGCCGGCCCCTGACCCCAGGCTTTGGTCTTCGCGATCGTCACGCCGCGGAATGAAAGGGTCGCCGCCTCCTCGAACGACGCCCGGAACGCGGCCAGATCGGACGCGCGGATGACGCCCGCGTGGTCTGTTCCCGTCGAGTGGTGGTGCGGTGTCCGCGCGAAGCGGTCGATGGCCTGTGCCACCTGACCCTCGGCCCACTCGGTGCGGGCCAGCGCGATGCGGTCCTCCCGGGTGACGCCCTCGGATCCTGCGCTGATGAGGTTCTCCAAGACGGCCGCGTACGCGTCGTTGACGATCAGCTCACCCGGCGACGGGAGGCGGCCCCCGGGCATCCAGCGGTCGGCGGAGGTCGGCCAGTGCTCGCGGAAGAGATCGGCGACGGTGGCGATCGTCGTGGCAACGCGGGCGGTGAGCGGATGGCCGTCGCGGGCATAGCCGATCGCGTACGAGAGCACGTCACTGAGCTCCCAGGTGCCGTGCTCCTGAAGCAGCAGCAGCCAGGCGTCGACGGCGGCAGGGACGGTGGCGGCCAGCGCGCCCGACCCGGGGACGAGCTCCAGGCCCTCCGATCGGTAGTGCTCGACGGTCGCACCGGCGGGCGCGGGGCCCTGCCCCATGAGCACGACAGGAGTCGAGGGGTCGGCTGCAGTCGCGAACAGCGCGACCAGGTCGCCACCCGGGCCGTTGAGGTGCGGCTCCACCACGTGGAGCACGAACGCACCCGCGACGGCGGCATCGAAGGCGTTCCCGCCCCGCTCGAGGACAGCCTGGGCCGAAGCCGTGGCAAGCCAGTGCGTCGACGACGTCATGCCGAAGGTGCCCTTGAGGTCGGGCCTCGTCGTGAAGTCGCTCGGGGCGGTATAGACCATGGTGCTCGTCTCCTCTCGATCGCCCGCGCCGCGATCCGTGGCACGGTCAGCCCTCGACGCTACCCCCCGGCGAGAGTGCCCTCGGCGAGTCCGACACTCACCTCGACCGAGCGGGTGACGAGCTGGCTGCGCTCCTCCTCGGTCAGGTAGCCGACGAGCCCGTAGGCCGTCGTGCTGTCGATGAGAGCGAAGAACTGACGAGCGGCGAGAGGCGCATTCGTCACGTGGAAGTCGCCGCTGGCGTTGCCGGCGTCGAGGATCGAGACCGCCAACTCCTGCCACGTTGTCATGCACTCGCGCGCGGCCACGGCCACGAAGTCGTTGTGGCGGCCGATGCTCCAGGCATCGGCCCAGATCGTCTTCGACAGGCAGTGGTCGGTGGCGAGCAGGGCGGACACGAGGATCCGCAGCGCCTCCAGCGGGGTCGACGCCGCGGCTGCTACCGCCCGGACCCGCCCCAGCTCGCTCAGCGCGAGGTCGGAGAAGGTGCGAGCGGCGAGTGCGTGCATCGAGGGTTCTTCTGCGGCGATGACCCCGGGCGACAGGCTCGAGACGGACGCCATTCGGCGCAGCGTGATCGCTGTCAGGCCCGACGACAGGGCGATCGTCCGCGCGGCCTCATCGATGGTCGCGCGAGCATCGGGCAGCGCGGTCGCAGAAGATCCGGGCGAAGTCATCCCCCCAGATTAGGGGACGAGGCGTTCTACGCCAGTCCCCCGTCTGGGCCGGACGGGCCTCCGGGCGCTGAGATCGCAGTAGTGGTCGGGTCCACCCGACCACCAGCGCGATCTCGCCGCGCGAGTCACCAGCGGATGAGCTCGAACTCGCGGCGCAGCCGGGCGCCACGTTCCGGATGCAGCTGCGACACCCACGCGATCCGGCCGAGCAACTGCTGCCGAAAGGCCGGATGGCCGTCGCGGTTCTGCCCCTCCGGCCCGTGGGTGACGCAGTTGTGGACGACTGCCCGGAGTCGGTCATACTCGCGACGCCCGGGAGCAGTGGTGGCGTTGACCACGATGCCGGTGACGGTCTGCCGGGTGCCGGCCCGTCGGATCCTCGTCTTCGGAGCATTGATCGTGTGACCCGAGTCGACGACGATCGCCGTGGCCCCGCGGACGAACTCCCGCACCATCGAGGCCAGTGAGGCGTCGCCCGAGAACGCGAGGTCGTCGGCGTAGCGCGTGTAGGTGGCGCCGAAGGCGTCGGCCCAGCCGGCGAGCCGCGAGTCGAGGCGCTGCAGGCTCAGGTTGGCGAGGGCCGGCGACGAGGGCGCACCCTGCGGCAGGTGCGGCATCGACAGCGCCTGACGCAGGGCGAACCGCGCCGAGGCCGAGCCGCCCGCGGGCATGGCGCGCAGCACCCTCGGCGGAACCGAGTGCGTGCAGACTCCGGTGAGCAGGTGGGCGACCGTCTCGGGAAGGCCGGCCCGCCGGAAGAGTCCGTAGATCTGCTTCGCGGTGACCGATGCGAAGAACGAGACGAGGTCGAGCCCGATCACGACGTCGCGGCCGGTGTGCTCGGCCGCTCCGGTGATCGCGCTGCGGCCCGCGACGAAGCCGTGCGCCGCGTCGTGCAGCGGCATCGGCGTGAGCAGCTCGTCGAGGATGATCCGCTGCATCGTCCGCAGCCGGTCGAGTGGAACCTCGAGCAGACGAGGCACCCGCCCCGGGCGAACACGCCACTCGTAGCGGTAGTGGTGCAGCGGTCCCTCTTCGGCGAGACGGTTCCAGCCCTGGGTGTCGGCGAACCACTCGAGGCGCCCCACGGTCACGCCGAGCAGACGCGCGAGGTCGACGACGGTGTCGACGCGCGGGCCCGGCCCCACGGCGCGGGTGGGAGCGATGGCCCGGCTGCGGATCCTGACCGGCGTTCGCCGCGTGCCTCGCCGGAACGACGCCGCGAAACCCGGCAGGTCGGCGATCAGGCGAGCGAGCAGGCGGGGTGAATCGGGCAGGGGGCGGGACAAGGACTCGAGGATCCCGCCCACCGCCACCCGAACGAACGCCCGACGCGACCCGACGACGCTCGACCCAGCCGCCAGCAGGCTCGGCGCCGACCACTCCGGCGCCGCGTGAAATGCATCGGCCAGCGCGCGGGCGACTTCGGCGAGAGTGGCGCCGGGCGGCTCGTGCTCGATGTCTGCGTTGGCGTCGTGTTGCGAACGGCCTCCGAACGACTCATCCGCCGGTGCGGGAGGCAGGGCGCGCGAAGCGCGCTCGGCCTCTCGCGGTGTCGTGCTCTCGTCGATCTTCGTCCCCCGGGGTAGCCCCGGAGAGGGCGGCACAGCTCGTGTGCCGCCCGCCTCGCCCGGAGGCCGTTGCATGCCGCTCACAGTAGGAGTCGCGCAGCCGCACCGCAACTGGGGCCCGCCCGAATTTGAAGGAGAAACACGGGCGGGCGGCCCCCGATCCGCATGAAGTGGTTGCTGAGCGGCGGTTTCTCCTTCAAATTTGCACGGGCACGCAGCTACAGCGCCGAAAGCACCAGCCTCAGCGCACGCGCTTCAGGACGCAGCGCGAACTCGGGCCACACGTCGACACCGCAGGCGCGGGAGCCGAGGCCGTTCTGCGCCGCATCCACGTACAGGTGCGTGCCGGTCGACGTCGGGAGCTCGTGCGGGTGAGCGGCGCCCGCGATCTCCTCGGCGGTGTGCCGTGAGAGCGTGAAGCCCGGCCGGCGCCCGGCCTCGTCGGCGAGCGCCGCAACCCGCAGCCAGGGCGAGCCGGCAGCGGCGAGGTCGAGCGACCGGAACGCCGAGCGGTGACCGGTCTCTTGGGGGCGCGCGTACTGGGCGGACAGCTCGTCGATCCCGGCGGCGAACCGGCCTACCCGGGCGGCACGCATGCTGTCCGGGTACGACTCGCCCGGACCGGTGCCGAACCACGACGCTTCGTCAACTGCCCCAGGAAGATCGAGGCGCATGCCGATGCGGGGCAGGATCAGATCCCACCGCGACGAGAACGCGATCGCCACGCTCAGCAGCACGTCGTCGCCGGAGGCCTCCCACGTCGTCTCGACGCTGACCGAATGCCGCGACGCCGCTGCGGCGTAGCGCGCGAGCTGCCGTGCCGAGGTGCCGTCCGATTCAGAACGCAGGATCCGCCGGGTGATCCGATCGAGACCGGCCGCCTCCCACAGGAGCCCCAGCGCGAACCCGGGCTCGCCGGTGCCGAAGTTCGGCGTCACCCCGGCAGAGTCGTACTGCCCGGCGTGCGAAAGAGAGTCGTTGTCGGTGGGTGCGCGGAACAGCGCGAGGGTCGGATCGGCGACCGGCCGACCGGCGAGCTCGACGAGCTGGCCACCCTCGAAGACGGCGGGGCCGAGGCGGTGCACACCCGCGGGAAGAGCCTCGAGCGAGCGAGCTGGGCGGCTGCCGAACGCCGACCGGAGCGGCCTGGTCGACCGAAGCGGCGTCAGATCGTGCTGCCCGGCCGCGACGACGTGCCCGACGGGAGCCCACACGGCGTCGGCCGACGTGACGGCCTCGACGGTGAGCCAGGTCTCGCCGTCGTCGCCCACGTCGATCGTCGGCAGAGGCACAGCGACCGACGACCCCGCTGCAATGCTCGGCACCTCGAGGGCGCCCGAAGCGACCTCGACCCCGTCGACCTCGGCGTGCCAGACGAAGCGGACATCGTCGGAGAGGCGCGAGTGGCGGTGGTTCGAGATGGTGAGGCCGGATCCTTCGTTCTCGACCGAGAACGCGAAGCGGAACGGCGCGACGACCGCCGCGTACTCGTGGAGACCCGGGGTCGGCGTCTCGTCGGAGAGGATCATGCCGTCCATCACGAAGTTGCCGTCGTGCACCACCTCGCCGAAGTCGCCGCCGTAACCGAAGAAATCGGTGCCATCGGCCGTGCGGGTGCGGATGCCGTGGTCGCGCCACTCCCAGACGAAACCGCCGTGCAGGCGCGGGTGCCGGTCGACGAGGTCTTCGTACTGGTCGATCGCTCCGGGCCCGTTGCCCATCGCGTGCACGTACTCGCAGAGGAGGAACGGGCGCTGCCGCAGCCGAGCCGACTCGGCCGCCGTCGCCCCCTGGATGAGCTCGGTGGTGTCGCTGCCGATCGACTCCGTCTCGGGAATCGACGAATACATGCGCGAGTAGACGTCGGTGTACGAGCCGGTGCGGTCACCCTCGTAGTGCACCGGACGCTCGGGGTCGCGATCGTGCACCCAGGCACTCATGGCGGCGAGGTTCGAGCCGGTGCCCGCCTCATTGCCGAGCGACCAGATGACGATGCTCGCGTGGTTCTTGTCGCGCTCGACCGTGCGCTCCATGCGGTCGACGTAGACGTCGCGCCAGCGCGGGTCGTCGCTCGGGTTGTCGACCCAGGCGTCGGCCGGGCGATCCCACCAGCCTTCGAGCCCGTTCTGCGACGCTCCGCGCTCGAATCCGTGCGTCTCGAGATCGCACTCGAGCACGACCCAGAGGCCGAGCTCGTCACACAGGTCGAGCAGGCGCGGGTGCGGCGGGTAGTGGCTCGTGCGGATCGCGTTGACGTTAAAGCGCTTCATCCGCGCCAAATCGTCGCGGGCGTGCTGCTCGTCGAACACGCGCCCACGGTCGGGGTGCGACTCGTGCCGGTTCATGCCGTGGAACACGAGGCGACGGTCGTTGACCAGCAGCAGATCGCCGTCGATGCGGACCGTGCGGAAGCCGACGCGCTGGGTCACCGTCTCGCCGACGCTCGTCACGGTCGCCTCGTACAGGCGCGGCGACTCGGCCGACCAGGGCTCGGCGCCCGCCACACTCAGCGGGACGACCTCGGCCGGGCTCACCCAGGTCACGTCGACGCCCAGCTCGGCGATCGTGAGCCGCACCGGGAACGCCGACTCGTCGGCACGGATCTCAGGATCCAGCGACCCGCCATCACGCACCGACCATCCGGTGCGCAGCCACACGTCGTCCAGCCCGCCCACCGGCCGCGCCACCACCGTGACCTCGCGGAAGATGCCCGGCAGCCACCACTGATCCTGATCCTCGACGTAGCTCGCGGCCGACCACTGGTGCACCCGCACGGCGAGTGTGTTCCGACCCGGGCGCAGCACGCCGGTCACGTCGAACTCCTGCGCCAGGCGACTGCCCGCGCCCGTGCCGATCTCGACACCGTTCAGCCACACCTTGTAGGTCGACTCGACGCCGTCGAAGCGAAGGAGGTGTGTGGCGGCGGCGGTCCAGGCGTCGACGCCGTCAGCACTGCCGCCGGCAGCTCCCTCGGGCTGTCCGCCGGCGATCTCGAAGTCGCGGCGGTAGTCGCCGGTGGGGTTCGCGTCGGGCACGAACGGAGGGTCGACCGGGAACGGGAACTGCACGTTCGTGTAGATCGGCGAACCGTAGCGGCCGTCGTGCCCGAGCACCCAGTGCGAGGGCACGGCCATCGACTCCCAGTCGTCGACGCTCGTGTCGGGATCGACGAACGCCGTGTCTCCGGCGGCGTGCGGAAGAAGCCGGAATGCCCACTCACCCGACAGATCGAGACTCGGCGCGTCGGTGTGCAGCCACGACCGTGCCGCAGCTCGGCGACCGGTGCCGGGCGTGATGGCGGTGACGTAGTCGGGGGTGCTGCTCATCGGTGGATCTCCTTCGATCGGGGGCAATGTTTACGCTAACATGCCTTTGGCCGCGGGGCCGATTGCCGCCGAATGCCGATTGCCGAGTGCCGCCAAATGCCGCGCGGCCTGGGCTCGCCGATGCATTAGGCGGCACTCGCGGCCTTGCGTCACCCGGTCGCGCCACCGCACCGGGAGGCCGGGCCGCCGAGTCCCGCCAAATGCCGCCGCGCGCGATCGTGGTGCGGCAATAAGCGGCACTCGGGGTCGCGCGCTGCTCTGAGGCCGAGGGGAGGCACCGCGGGGCGGGTGCCACATGCCGAGTGCCGCCAAATGCCGCGCGGCACGGGCTCGCCGATGCATTGGGCGGCACTCGCGGCCGCGCGTCGATCGGCCGGGCCACCGAGTGCCGCCGAATGCCGCGGCGCGCGGTAACGGCGCGAGAAAAGGCGGCACTCGCGGCCAGAACGGCAGAGCGACGCACCCCGCGCGACAGAACGTCGATTCCCGCCGGCGCAGGGGCCCGGCACCATGGCCCGATGACGACGACGAACGACGCGCTCCTCCGCACCGACAGCGACTTCACCCCGCTCGAGGCCGCCGGTCGCGATCACCTGTGGATGCACTTCTCGCGAATGGCGCCGTTCCAGTCGAAGCCGATGCGGGTGATCGACCATGCCGAAGGAATGTACCTGTGGGACGATCGCGGCCAGCGGATCCTCGACGGTCTTGCCGGCCTCTTCGTCGTCCAGGCCGGCCACGGCCGCCACGAACTCGCCGAAGCCGCCGCCGAGCAGGCCAAGAAGCTCGCCTACTTTCCGGTGTGGGGCCATGCGAACCGGCCCGTGATCGAACTGGCGGAGCGTCTCGCGACGTACGCACCGGGATCCTTGAATCGGGTCTTCTTCACGTCGGGCGGCGGCGAAGCCGTCGAGAGCGCGTGGAAGGTCGCGAAGCAGTACTTCAAGCTGACCGGCAAGCCGCAGAAGCACAAGGTCATCTCGCGGATGGCCGCGTACCACGGCACCACGCAGGGAGCGCTGGCGATCACCGGCCTCCCCGCGATGAAGCAGGCGTTCGAGCCGTTGACACCGGGCGGATTCCGCGTGCCGAACACCGACTTCTACCGCGCCACCGACGAGTGGAACGGCGACGAACGAGCCTTCGGACTCTGGGCGGCCAACCGCATCGAGGAGGCGATCCTGTTCGAAGGCGCCGACACCGTGGCGGCCGTCGTGCTCGAGCCGGTGCAGAACTCGGGAGGCTGCTACACGCCGCCGCCCGGATACTTCGCTCGTGTCCGCGAGATCTGCGACAAGTACGACGTTCTGCTGGTCTCCGACGAGGTCATCTGCGCGTTCGGACGCCACGGCACCATGTTCGCCTGCGAGAAGTTCGGCTACGAGCCCGACATCATCACCTGCGCGAAGGGCATGTCGTCGGGCTACGGGCCGATCGGCGCGATGATCGCCAACGAGCGCGTGATGGAGCCCTTCTTGCACGGCACCGACTTCTTCCCGCACGGCTACACCTTTGGTGGGCACCCGGTCTCGGCGGCCGTCTCACTGGCCAACCTCGACCTCTTCGAGCGCGAGGGCCTCAACCAGCGCGTGCTCGACACCGAGGGTGCCTTCGGGGCCACACTGTCGAAGCTGCTCGACCTCGACATCGTCGGCGACGTGCGCGGTGACGGCTACTTCTGGGCCATCGAACTGGTCAAAGACAAAGGATCCAAGACGACGTTCGATGCGGCCGAACGCGAGCTCCTCATCAAGCAGTTCTTACCCGGCGCGCTGATGGAGAACGGCCTTTACTGCCGGCCCGACGACCGCGCGAACCCGGTGATCCAGCTCGCGCCGCCCCTCATCGCCGGTCAGGCCGAGTTCGACGAGATGGAGCAGATCCTCCGGGCGACGCTGCTGGAGGCCGCCCGACTGGTGTGAGGGTGCGTGCTCGCGGGGGTGTCGCCGCCGAGGTCGCGTGAATCGGCCAGTGTCACAGCGCCGCGGCGCGCGAGGACGGCCGATTCGCACGATGTCGCCGTGCTCCCGTCGCGCTAGCCGGCCCAGCTATGCGGGGTCGGCCGGATTCGAGTCGGTGCCGAGCCGCCGAAGCAACTCGATGAGCTGCGCGCGATCCTGGCGGGTCAGCGGCGCGAGCTTCACCTCTTCTTCGGCGACGAGCTGCAGCATTGCCTGGTCGACCATCTCGCGACCGGGATCGGTCATGTGCACGAGTACGCCGCGGCCGTCGTCGGGGTTCTTGCGGCGCTCGACGAGCCCTCGCTCTTCGAGTAGGTCGAGCCGATTGGTCAGCGTGCCGCTCGTCACCATCGTGATGCGGACGAGCTGGGCGGGGCTGAGCTCAAAGGGCTCGCCGGCGCGGCGCAGGGCGGCGAGCACGTCGAACTCCCAGATGGCGAGGCCAGCGCTCTTGAACGCGGCGGCTCGAACGGTGTTGAGGTTCAGCGCCACACGGCGGAGGCGCGACATCACGTCGAGGGGCGAGAAGTCGGTCTCGGGAAGCTGACCGGCCCACGCATCGATCAGAAGATCGACCTCGTCACTGCGTTCGGATGACATGGCTCCGAGACTACTCAGTGCTTACTCGGAAGCCGCCCAGCAACGAACGGCTTCCCTTCAGGGACCGTTCGACAGGGTCCGCACGTAAGGGGAGAAGTCGGAGCTGTCCCCCCTCCCTCACTCGCGCGATTGTTTTCGGTGACCGCGCGGTAGCAGGAGCTTGTAGGCCGCATAGGCAAACGCGGCCAGCGCGGTCATTGTCGCGACTCCGAAAATGATGTCTGAGGATGTTGGCACGAGAGGGTTCACACACCCATGATAGCCCCGGAATCCGACAGACGGAATGATTTGTCTAGCATGTCGGATTCTGGCTATGTTGATCGCATGAGACCCAAATCGCTGGTTCGACCGTCACTCCCAGTCACAGCCCTTACAGGTGCGCTCGTCTTCGCTTGCCTCGGCACATCCCCAGCCCAGGCGGCGACCGCACCTCGAGAAGCATCCGAAATGAGTGTGGTTCAAGACCTTGCGTCCCGACTCGCCGGGGGCGACGAAGAGGCCCACCGAGATCTCGAGCGCCTCAACTCGATGACCAGTGCCGAGACAAAGCGGCTTGGACTGTTCCTCACCGGCGAAAGCGCTACGGACTACGCCCGCCCTGACGGCGAGACGACCCTTTCGCGAGACGGTCGGTCAATTCACAAGCTCGGCGATGCCGAGTGGGTCTCAGAGACTTCCGAAACCACGACTCGAACCACTGATTCGACGCGCGTGGCCAAGTACAACGTTCACAGCTCGGCCGATGAGACTTTCAAGTTTGCGGGCATATCTCTGACCAAGACCCGGGTCTGGGGTGACTACGTGACCGGTTCCGGAAAGGTGTTGAAGACGACCGGTAAGGGATCACAAGTGCTCCACAACTATCAACCTCTCACCGAGATTTCAACCTTCGACTATGCACCTTTGCTTTCTGGCGGAAAGGCTCTGTTTCGAGCGAAAATCTCCGTCCGCCGAGGGCCCGCGCCATGGCTAGGTGGGAGCTGGTCCACGAAGGAGGGCATCCAGTACTTCCGGGCAAACGGACCGGGGATCTACGCGCACGGGTGGATGTAACACGGCCGGGAGGACCCCGTAAAGGTTCCCTCCCGCGGCACACACCAGAAGCCGCCCAGCAACTGCGGTAACGAGACCGAAACACGCGTCGGCGAGAATCGTCAGCATGTCTCCAGAAGAGACGCGGACCGCCACTGCGCCACAAGCGCCCCCGGCCACTCCCGTCACCGTGTCCATCACCCGTATCGTCCAGCCGGATCGGATTCCCGAAGCCACCGGCTGGGTGCAGGCCGGGGTGAATCTCGCCAATCGCTATCCGGGATTCCTCGGATCGGGGTGGGTGCGTTCGCACGGCACCAGCGACGAGTGGCACATGCTGTATCGCTTCGCGGATCCCGATCTCCTCGACCGATGGGAATCCTCGCCCGAGCGGACCGCCTGGCTCGCCGAGGGCCGCGACCTCGTCGTCGAGTCACGCATCGAGAAGCGGACGGGCATCGAGGGGTGGTTTGACTCGCACGAGAACGGGGCCATGGGCGCCGGGTCGGATTCGGATGCCAGCGCGGTGCCGCCGCCACGCTGGAAGCAGGCGACGAGCATCTGGGTCGGCTTCTTCCCGGTCAACCTGCTCTTCACCTACCTGACCACGCTGCTCATCCCGGGCTGGGCGTCACTGCCGATCCTGCCGAAGGTGCTGATCACGACGCTGACGCTGACGCCGATCATGGCGTACTGGGTGCTGCCGCTGGCGACGCGGCTCCTGAGGCCCTGGCTGAACGCGCCGCGCTGACGGCTCCGGCGCGCTGACGGGCGCGCGGCCTGGGCAGCCCCGGCGGCTCGGGTGGCCCAGGCGCCAATTTGATAGCGATCCCGGTGCCCCGCCCCATTTTTCGGCGCCGCTGCCTGGACCGCCCACCGAATCGCTCGCAAATTCGCGGCGCCGCGGCCGAATTCGCACCCGCACGCGCGAGGATGAGGCATGACCGACGCCGCTCTCACCGTCACCCGCCTCCGAGCCGCGTTCGACGCGGGCCGCACCAAGCCGCTCGCCTGGCGCACGGCTCAGCTGACGGCGCTGCGCGCGTTGCTCGTCGACCACTCCGCCGACCTCGAGCAGGCGCTGTTCGACGACCTGCACAAGAACGCCGACGAGGCGCGCCTCACCGAGATCGACATCGTCGTGGCCGAGATCGACCATGCGCTGGGTCATCTGCGCGAGTGGTTGCTGCCGAAGCGCAGCCCGGTGCCGCTTCTCATCGCGCCGGCGACCGCGCGGATCGTCCGCGAGCCGCTCGGGGTCGTCCTGATCATCGCGCCGTGGAACTACCCGGTGCAGCTCCTCCTCGACCCACTGGTGGGGGCACTCGCGGCCGGAAACTCGGTCGTGCTGAAGCCGAGCGAGTTGGCGCCGGCCACCTCGGCGACTCTCGCCCGTCTTGTCGGTGAGCACTTGGATCCTGAAGCCGTTGCCGTGATCGAGGGCGGTGCCGACGCGACGACGAAGCTGCTCGAACAGCGGTTCGACCACATCTTCTTCACCGGGGGTGAGCGCGTCGGGCGGATCGTCGCCAGGGCCGCGGCCGAGCAGCTGACACCGGTCACGCTCGAACTCGGGGGCAAGTCGCCGGTGTGGATCGACGACACGGTCGACCTGCACGTCGCCGCGAAACGCATCGCCTGGGGCAAGTTCATGAACGCGGGGCAGACCTGCGTCGCGCCCGACTACATCCTGACGACTCCCGCGCTCGCGCCCCGGCTCATCGAGGCTGTCGCGCAGGCGATCCACGGTTTCTACGGCGACGATCCGGCCGTCAGCCATAGCTACGGTCGCATCGTCTCGGACGCCCAGTTCGACAGGCTCGTCGCGCTGCTCCCGGAGAGCGGCCCCGACGGAGAGCCGACAGGCGGTGCGGTGCTCGGCGGCCGGCACCATCGCGCGACCCGGTACCTCGAGCCGACCATCCTCTCGGGCGTGGGTCTCGACGACGAGATCATGCAGAACGAGATCTTCGGGCCGATCCTGCCGATCGTCGAGGTGCGCGACCTCGACGAGGCGATCCTCGTCATCCGGTCGCGTCCGAAGCCGCTCGCCCTCTACGCGTTCACCGAGTCGGAGGAGGCGAGGCGCAGGATCCTAGAAGACACGTCGTCAGGAGCCGTCTCGTTCGGCGCTCCCTCGGCGCACCTGTCGGTCGCCGGTCTGCCGTTCGGCGGCGTCGGCACCAGCGGCATGGGCGCCTATCACGGCGAGCGCGGTCTGCTGACGTTCAGCCACGAGAAAGCCGTGCTGTCGAAGCCGCTGCACCCCGACACTCTGCGCATCGCGTACCCGCCGTTCACGCGGGGCAAGGACGCGTTCGTGCGCGGCGTGCTGGGGCGGCTGCGCTGACTCCGCCCGGCCCGCTTCCGAATTTGAAGGAGAAACGCGCGGCCGGCGACGAAGCCATGCGGATCGGGCGGGGTCGACGTCGCGGATCTCCTTCCAATTTGCAAAGAGGGCCGGGAGCCGAGCGACGTAACGTCCCGCCGACTCGTGGTAACTATTAGGGGTGACGACCCGACGCCTCCGAAGGAATCTGCCATGACCGTATTCGAAGGCGCCCGACGCGGCGACGGCCACAGCCGCGAAGACGTGCGGGGCGCGGTCGACGCGTCTCTGCGCGAAGACGTCAGCTACCTCGGCAACCTGCTCGGCCGCGTGCTCACCGAGTCGGGTGGCGCCGATCTGCTCGCCGACGTCGAGCGCGTCCGCCGCTCCGTGATCGCCGCCTACGAGGGTGACGCCGATGCTTCGGTCGAGGCCGCGCAGCAGCACATCGACAGCCTCGATCAGGAGCGCGCCGAAGAGGTCGCTCGCGCGTTCACCTGCTACTTCCACCTGTCGAACCTCGCCGAAGAGCACCACCGCGTGCGCGTTCTGCGCCGCCGCGGGTCGACCGCCGGGTCGGCCTCCGATTCGCTCACCGCGACCCTCGACCTGCTGACCGACGAGGTCGGAGCCGATCAGGCCGCCGAGCGCCTGCAGAACCTTCGCTTCCAGCCTGTGCTGACCGCTCACCCGACCGAGGCCCGCCGCCGCGCCGTCGCTTCGGGCATCCGCCGCATCAGCGACCTGCTCGAGGCGCGCGACCGGAGCGAGAACGACGTCGAGACCGCTGCCGTCGAGCGCCGGCTGCTCGAAGAGATCGACACTCTGTGGCGCACCTCGCCGATCCGGACGACCCGGCCGACCCCGCTCGACGAGGTCCGCACGGCGATGAACATCTTCGACCAGACCCTGTTCGAGGTCGTGCCGCGCGTCTACCGCCTGCTCGACGATCGTCTGCAGGGGCCCGACGCCGGGGCCAAGCCGCCCGTCGCCCCCGCGTTCCTCCGCCTCTCGAGCTGGATCGGCGGCGACCGCGACGGCAACCCGCACGTGACCGCCGACGTGACGCGCCAGGCCGCCGAGATCGCTGCCGAGCACGTGCTCCTCGGCCTCTACCGCGCCGCGTCGCGCATCGGCGGCACTCTCACGCTCGACGAGGACGACACCCCGCCCAGCGCAGGCCTCACAGCTCTCTCCGACGCGCAGTACGCCCTCGACCCCGACCTCGCCGGACGCATCGGGCTCCGCTCGCCGCAAGAGACCCACCGCCGCGTGCTCCTCTTCATCTCGGCGCGCATCGAGGCCACCCGCCGCGGCGACGCCCTTGGCTACTCCTCCCCCGACGTGCTGCTCGACGAGCTGCGCACCATCCAGTTGTCTCTCCGCGACGCCGGGGCCCATCGTGCTGCCTACGGCGAGCTGCAGGGGCTCATCTGGCAGGTCGAGACGTTCGGCTTCCACCTCGCCGAACTCGAGGTGCGCCAGCACTCGCAGGTACACCGCAACGCCCTCGCCGAGGTGCGGGCGGGCGGCGAGCTCAGCCCGATGACCGTCGAGGTGCTCGAGGTCTTCCGCACGATCGCCTCGCTGCAGAAGCGCTACGGGCACCGCGCGGCCGCCCGCTACATCGTGTCGTTCACGCAGTCGTCCGCCGACATCGAGAACGTGTTCGCGCTGGCGGAGATCGCTTCAGGATCCGGCGAAGCCGGACCCGTGCTCGACGTGATCCCGCTGTTCGAGACGTTCGCCGACCTGTCGGCGAGCACTCGGATCCTGAGCGAGGCTCTCGCGAGCGAGCCCTACCAGGCACGCCTCGAAGCCACGGGCCGCAAAGTCGAGGTCATGCTCGGCTACTCCGACTCGTCGAAAGACGTCGGGCCCGTGTCGGCGACCTTCGCCCTCTACGACGCGCAGGCGCGGATCGCCGACTGGGCCGAGTCCAACGACATCGAGCTGACGCTGTTCCACGGACGCGGCGGTGCAATGGGCCGAGGCGGCGGGCCGGCGAACGAGGCCGTCATGGCTCAGCCCCCCGGATCGGTCGACGGTCGCTTCAAGATCACCGAGCAGGGCGAGGTCATCTTCGCCCAGTACGGCGACAAGACGATCGCCGCGCGCCACATCGAGCAGATGGCGGCCGCGACGTTGATGGCGTCGAGCCCGTCGAACGAGAAGCTCAACGCCGACGCGGCTGCCCGCTACGGGTCGCTCGCCGAGCAGATGGACGCGGCATCGCGCGAGCGCTTCTTCGCCCTCATCAAGGCCGACGGATTCGCGAAGTGGTTCGCCGCCGTCACCCCGATGGAAGAGATCGGCCTGCTCGCGCTCGGCTCCCGCCCGGCCCGCCGCGGCCTGTCGGTCGAGTCGCTCGAAGACCTCCGGGCGATCCCGTGGGTGTTCTCGTGGTCGCAGGCCCGGATCAACCTGGCCGGCTGGTACGGCCTCGGGTCAGCGCTCGAGTCGATCGGCGACGTCGACGTGCTCCGCGACGCGTTCGCCAACTGGCCGCTGTTCGCCGCCATGATCAAGAACGTCGAGATGTCGCTCGCGAAGACCGACGAGACGATTGCGCGCCAGTATCTGGCTCTCGCCGACCGCGCCGACCTCACGGACGCCGTGATGGACGAGATGACGCTGACCCGCGACTGGGTCATCAAGATCAGTGGATCGACGGATGTGCTCGGCGGTCGACCTGTGCTCAGTCGCGCTGTCCGCCTCCGCAGCCCCTACGTCGATGCTCTGTCGCTGTTGCAGCTTCGTGCGTTGCGCGGCATCCGTCGATCGGTGGAGAAGGATCCGGCTGACGCCGACCACCGCCTGCTGCTGCTGACGGTCAATGGCATCGCCGCCGGCCTCCAGAACACCGGCTGATTCTTTCGTGTGCGACGCGGCCCGCGGTGCCGGACCTCCGCTGTGTCCGTGGGATTGCGTTGCGACCACGGTGCCGGACCTCGGACAGGCCTCGGTCGCCCGGCACAGTGGCCGCAACGCAATGCGCTCCGGTCGCCCGGCACTGCGGGCCGCGCCGCGCCAGTTCTTTCGGCCGCCCCGCGCTTAAACGAACACAGCTCAGGATCCGAGTGTGGTTGGCTCGGATCCTGCGCTTCTTGTCGTTCTACCTGCGGCCGAGGCGACGCTCGCCGCCGGAACCCGTCTGGTACGGCACCTCGTAGTACGTGTAGATCGCGGGCTCGTCGGCTGCCTGGAGCTCGCCGTCGGTCGCGATGAACGGTGCGTCTTTGATCTTCTTCTTGCCGTATTCCACCTTGAGGTGCTTCGGCGCGACGGTGGCGCCCTGAAGCGGGACGAAGACGAGCTTCTTACCGCCGAGCACACCGGTTTCGACCGTGGCGAATGCCGGCTGGTCGGTGGAGGTGTCGAAGTACAGGCTCTCGAGCGTGCCGACTTTGTCGCCGCTCTGGTCGACGACCGGCAGGCCGATCCAATCGCGCAGGTTCTCCGGTTCGAACACAGGTGCCTCCTTGTGGCGGGTCGGTGCCTCCGACCTCTGAGACAACGGTAGTCGGCTAGGCCGTGGCCTGTTCCCGCGCCGGAGTGGCGTGGCGCTGGGCGGCGCGGCGAGATGGCCCTAACTACGCCCAACAGGGCCCGAAGCCGGAGATTCGGCCATCTCGCACCGCCCGAGAGCGAAAGCGCGCGCCGAGATCGCACTTGCGGTCGGTTCAGGACGACCACAAGTGCGATCTCGGCGAGACCGTCAGGCGCAGGCCCCCAGATCAGTTACGAGTGACGCGGTAGATGCCGTAGATGACGCCGGGAACGTGACCGAGAAGCTGCAGCAGGAACGCCCAGAGCACTTTGATGCTGGGGCCGTCGACCAGGAGCACCGCGATGAACGGGAAGAAGAAGCAAAGGACGATGAGAAGGATCTTGCGCACGGAGTGCCTGCTTTCTGAAGAGAGATCGGCTAATTGTTGCCGGTGAACTGACCGATGAGCTGCTGGATGAACGGAATGACATCCTGCACCTGGTCGACGCTGGCGAAGGCCGTGGCGACCAGGGGCCAGAGCGAACCGACGAGAGTCGCGATGATGGCTGCGACGGCGGTGATCCAGGCCAGCGCCCCGATGCGGGCGACGAATGTCAGCACGAGGAATCCGAGCCCGACGAGGTAGCTGATCACGATCGCAGCGGTGATCGCCCCGACGGGAACGCGTAGGGCTCCGAACGTCGTGGCGTCAGCCGCCCCGATCAGACCGAGAACGGGAAGAAGGATCCCGGCAACGATCACCACAGACACGATCACGCCGGTGATCAGCGCTGCCCAGACCGCGCGGGGCCGGCGTCGCTGCCCCTCGCTGAACGAGCGGGTCTTCACGCCCGCGTCTCGTCACTGGCGGAAGTCGCCTTCGCGTCGAGCTGCACTCGGGGCGCGTCGGCCTGAGCATCGATCTCGGCGAGCTTCTCGTCCGCCTTCGCATCGAGTTCGTCGAGCTTCTCGTCGGCTTTCTCGTCGAGTTCGTCGAGTTTCTCGTCCGCCTTCGCCTCGAGCTCGTCGAGGGTTGAGACGGCCTCCGGGGTCGAGACGGCACTCGGGGTCGAGACGGCATCAGCACCGGAGCGGTCGTCCGCAGCCGCCGCCACCTCGTCGGCCGTGGCTTCCGCCTTGGCCTGGAAGTCGGCTACGCGCTCGTCGGCCTTTGCGGAGAAGTCGGCGACCTTGTCGTCAGCCTGCGCCTTGAGCTCGCTGGCTTTCGCGCCGGCCTGCTCGACGAGGTCGGCGGCTCCGTTCCGCAGCTCGCCGATCTTCGTGTCGGCCTGCGCCCGGAAGTCGCCGACCTTGGCGTCGGCATCGGCCTTGAGATCGCCGGCCTGCGCCTGCAGCTCGCCCGCCTTCTCGCCGGCCTTGTCTTTCAACTCGCCCGCCTTGTCCCTGGCCTTGTCTCTCAGTTCGCCCGCCTTGTCGCCGGCCTGCTCGGCGAGATCGCCGGCCTTGTCTTTCAAATCGCCCGCCTTCTCACCGGCACGGTCGATGGCGTCCAGAACCGCAGGATCCTTGTCGTACGGCCCGTGAATGTCGGTCACCGTGATGTTGATCACGACGCTGCCTGAGACGAGCTGCGTCGCCGCCCGGCTCACCTGGTCGCGCGTGGTCTCGACGACCTTGTCGACGGGGTGGGGGTACTCGACGACGAGGTCGAGGTCGACCGTGGTGACGCCGTCCTCGTCGGAGACCGTCACGCCCGGTGCACTCGATGTGCCGCGGATCTGCCGGCTGGCTCGGTCGAGCGTTCGGGCGGCGAGGCCTCCGAGGTGGTGCACGCCGGTCACTCCGGAGGCGGTCTCGGCCACCGTCGTGCTGAGCAGCTGGGCCGGGCTCTCGTCGGCACCGTGGGTGGCGTCGATTCCAGTGAGGTCGACTGGAGAGGGCTGAGGACGGGTGGCGTCTCCCATGACGGTGTCGGACATTCGGTTCTCCTTCGGTGAAGCGGAATAGCAGGATGGGACTCGGCGGGTGAGGGCCTAGTCGGTGAGAGCCAGGGCGCGGGTTCGCGACAGCTGGCGGTGGAGGATCCCGGCGATCGCGGCGCCGACGAGCGGAGCGACGAGGAAGACCCAGAGCTGCGAGAGCGCGGTGAGCCCGCCGTACAGTGCGGCGGCGATGGAACGGGCCGGGTTTACAGACGTGTTGCTGATGGGAATGCTGATCAGGTGGATCAGGGTGAGCGTCAGGCCGATTCCGAGCGGGGCGACAGCCTTGTATTCGGGCTTGGCGGTGATCGAAAGGATCAATGCCACGAAGACGCCCGTGAGGATGACCTCGGTGAGGAAGACCGCTCCGAGCCCGAAGCCTCCGGGTGAGGCGTCTCCGAACCCGTTCGACGCGAATCCACTGTCGCGGGCCGCGGCGAAGTAGTTTCCGGGGCCGGCCGCGGCGATGACGGCGAGCGCGCTGGAAGCCGCCGCACCGCCGACGATCTGGGCGACGACGTATCCGGGCACGTGACGCCACTCTGTGCGACCGGCGATGGCCAGACCGACCGTGACGGCGGGGTTGAAATGCCCGCCCGAGATGTGACCGACGGCGTAGATGCCGGCCATGACCGTCAGCCCGAAGGCCAGCGCGACGCCGACGAAACCCACACCGAGCGTGTTGGCGCTGGTGGGGAACGCGGAGGCGTACAGGGCCGTGCCGACACCGCCGAAGACCAGCAGGAATGTGCCGAAGACCTCGGCGAGGAGCCGGGAGGTGGCGGGGTAAGTCTGTGCCTTCTGACCGCGCTGTTCGGCGGTGGACCGGCTGACAGGACGCTTGCCTGTGCTCATGAGAAACCTTTGGTGACGTGGTGAGTAGAGAGAGGGGCCCGGAGTACCCGAGCCCCTCTCGACGGAGACCCGAGATCAGACGACGCGAGCGGTTCCGCTCATCTGGGCACGGAAACCGCCGACGATCTGCACGACGATCGGCGTCTGAGTGCCGAGGAGGGCATCCCACTCGGCAACCGCCTTGTCGACGGTGGCGCCGATGTCGACGGGCGAGACGCCGCGGCGGGTCTGCACGGTGACGCGAAGCACACTCTGCTTCTTGACCTCGAATGCGGTGACGTCGACCGAGATGATTCCGGGATCGCGGGTGAGGCTCTCTTCGAGAACCTGCTCGGCCACCTTGGCGTCGACACTCAGGCTGCCGCCGGTCGTCTTGTCGCGACCCTCGCCGCTGTCGACGGTGAGGAGCGTGTTCGTGCGGCCGTGCCCCTGACGGAAGATGAACCAGAGAAGCAGCACGATCAGCACGAGGGCTGCGGCCGCCACGACCCAGAGGATCCAGGGCTGGCCACCCGAGAGGGCATCGGACGTCGGCCCTACGGCATCGTCGGCACCCTGCGACACCGGCTTCTGCACGTCGGGCAGGAGGACACCGACGGCGACTGCGCCGCCGGCGAGGAGGAGCACGAGCCCGATCACGAAGACGAGGGCGCGGTTGAGGAAGCGATTCGTGTTGGTCATCAGCTCAGGGTTCCCTTCTCGGAGACGCGAACCCGAGAGCGGAGGCTCGGGCTGTAGTCGTACGACTTCAGCTCGTCGTTCACGGCCTCCTCGATGCTGCGGACGTCCGCAGTACGGCCCGACGTCGGTGTGACGTCGACGTCGACGGTGCGCTTGCCGACGGTGACCTTCACCTGGTCGGGATCGATGTCTCCGGCGTAGGCACCGGTCTGGGCCACGCTCTGCGCGATGACCCGATCGTCGACCAGCGATGCAATGCGCTCGGAGACCGAACCTCGACGCCCTTTTCGCCCGGGAGCGAGCGAGACGACGATGAGAACGAGTCCGATCACGGCGACAACGGCGCCTCCGGCGGTGAGGAGGCCGACCGGGCCACTCACGGCGCCGAGCACAGCGACTACGGCGTCTTTCGGCGAGACGAGGAGTGCCGGCTGGCCCAGAGCGGCCAACACGGATTCCACGCCAAACCAGGCGAACACCACGATCAGAAGGACGGCCAGTGCGATGGCGATGCCCGATCGGGAGGAATGGGCCTCACGGCGAACAACTCGCCGGTAGATCGCCGGGCTGGTCATGAGACCCTCTTTCGTTCTCGGAGTTCGACACCCGTGATTCGGAGGTCGACCCGCCCGACGGAGGAGCCGGTGAGCTCCAGGCATCGGTTGCGGATGGTGGTCTGGGCCGCGGTCAGACGCTCGAGCAGTGTTCCGTTCGAGCGACGCCCGACGACGCCGAGGGGGCTGATGTGGATGGGTGTCTTGGCGATCACGGTGAGCGAGCCGTTGTCGTCGGTGAGTTCCACCGAGACGTCGGACGCACTGACGCTGAGAGCGTCCGCGGTGACGGCCGACACGACCCGACGCACAGCGCGCGACGTGATCTTCGTACGACCGTGGAGGCCGGAGGTGGCCGGCACAGCGTCGGCCATCACCGCCGCGGTCACGAGGACCGCCGCCCGCGGAGCGTGTCGGAAAGAGACTTCACGTCGAGCTTGCCCTCGACGACCCGTCCGACACCCCAGCCGATCACGATGGCGACAGCCACCAGGATCATCGCCCAGAAGCCGAACGCGACTGCTGCCAGTGCCAGGACGGCACCGATCAGCATTCCTTTGGTGGTCGGGGTCACTTGACGCGGCTCTCGGTCTCGTCGTTGTTGTCGTCGTCGTCGGACGGAATGTAGACGTCGGAGACGGTGACGTTGACCTCGGTGACCTCCATGCCGACGACCGTCGAGATGGCCTCGGTCACGCTGGCGCGGACGCTGTCGGCGAGCTTCTGAAGCTCGACGGGGTACTCGGCGACGACGATGATGTCGGCGGCAACCTGCTTCTCGCCGACCTCGACCTTGATGCCCTGGCCGCGGTCCTGCTGGTTGATGGCGCTGCGGATGGCGCCGATGGCACGGGCTGCTCCGTTGCCGAGGTCGTGCACGCCGGGAACCTCGCGGGCAGCGATGCCGGCGACCTTCTCGACGACACCCTCGGCGATGGTGTTCTTGCCGGTGGCGGCGTGCGCTCCGGCCGAGTTCTTGGCGACGGTCGAGCTGGAAGTGGGGGTGACGTTCGTCATTTTTCTCTCCATTAGCTGGTGGTGGTGCTCCCCGGGGTCCCGGTGAGCGAGGCCCGAAGTCATCAGGCACATCATTCAGACGCATGCACCCGAACGCGCGTCATGCTCGTCCAGGCGATCATCAGATTGTGTTCAGTTGGTGGCGCTTTCCGGCTAGCGATCGGGGCTCGATGTACCCCTAACGCCGGAGCGTTTCGTTCGGTTTTTCCCCGAAGCGCTGTTGGTACGCGGTGGCGAATCGACCGAGGTTTCCGAACCCCCACGCCCGTGCCAGGTCGTTGACGGTGGCAGTCTTCGGGGTGTGCTCGAGAAGGTCTCGCCGCACACGGTCGAGCCGGATCCTGCGCAGGTATTCGGTCGGTGACAGTTCGAGGTGCCGCTGGAAGGCGTTCTGTAGCGACCGGGTATGGAGGCCCACATTCGCCGCGGCATCCGCGGGCGTGATGGGCAGATGGGCGTTGTTGTGCAGGAACTCCACGGCGGCCCGGACCCGCGTGAGGCGAGGCACGAGGAACGCGTCGGGCACGTGCTGCGTGTGCCACGGGAAGACGTCGAGCAGAGTGCGAGCCAGCTGCAGATTCGTCTCCATCCGCACCAGGCGCGTGGCTGCGGCGTCGGTCAACACGGGGGTGGCCGCGGTGACGGCCCGTCGCCACGTGGCGACGGCATCGTCGGGCAGGGGCGTGCCGTATCGGAAGACGAGCGGCTGAACGTCTCCACCGTGGCGCTCCGAAGCGACGCCGTCGAGGAAGGGCCCGGAAATCTGCACGAGGTTCTGCCGACTGGGCTGGGCCTCGAAGACGAAGGGGACCGTCGTCGGCAGGAGCACGGGTTGCCCCTCCGTCAACGCGAACGGGGTGTCGCCCACGGTCAGGGTGGCCGCGCCCTCGCGGAGCCAGGTGACCACGTAGTCGTCGAGCTTCGACACCTCGCTGGTCATCGTGCCGGTGACGCTCGCCATGCGGAGGGTGATGTGGGCATCGCCCGACGAGGCGAATCGAAACTGGAACGGACGCGACGAGGGCACACTGCGAACCCGAGCACCGCCGTAGAAGCGCTCCATCAGACGGGCGGCCTCCTCGCGACTCCGACCGGACATCTCCCGGTGGACGAACGGCGCGCCCCCCTCGGCGAGGACCGGATCGGGGTCGCCACCGTCGGTCGCAAGGTTCGTCGTGCCTGGCAGACGTGCTGCGGGATCCTCGATGCGCTGCGAAACGACGTCGTCATCGGCATCGGGCGCCGAGGGCAGGATGGTGCTCACTTCTCTCCTTCTGTCGATCGCATCGCGATCGGAGTCGGACGGAGACCACGAGGGTTCCGCCACTATGGAGACGTGTGCCGACGCGTGGATGTCACGAATTCGCATGGAAGTATTTCGGAGAGACACGTTTCGAGGATGGCTCGGTTTCGCGGCCCAGTACGCGGGTAGAACGACCGGTACGCCCACCGGTAGCTCCACGCACCGTCGCGAATGGGCCATCAACTGGCGGGCCGTATGAACGAAGTGGTATTCAGGAGAAGCAGACCGTAGCCACACGCACAAGATCGAGCAGGGAGGACGTCATCGACGATCACGCCCAGCTCTCCGCCGCCGCCGACGCGACGCTCGCGGCACGAGCGACCGACGGCGACGTCCAGTCGTTCGAGGTGCTTGCGCGGCGTCACGGGCCGCTCATGCGGGTGTACTCCGCAAAACTTCTGGGCTCCGATGTCGAATCGGACGACGTCGTCCAAGAGGCGTTCCTCACCGGTTGGCGACAGATCTCCGAGCTCGACAGCCCGGCGCACATCCGCAACTGGCTGATGCGCATCGTCACGCGCAAAGCCATCGACCGCATTCGAGTCAGGCGCGAGCACGACGACATCGACGATTGGGATCCGCCCGCGCCCGCGACGACCAATCCCGAGCGGATCGTCGAGACTCGCCTGCAACTCGACGCGGTATCGGAGGCACTCGACCGGTTGCCAGCCGACCAGCGACGGTGTTGGCTGTTACGTGAGACCGCCGGCTACAGCTACCAGGATATCGCCGACGCTCTCGAACTCCCGATTCCTACCGTCCGCGGCCTCCTGGCCCGGGCACGCCGATACGTGCTCCACGAAATGGAGGCATGGCGATGACACCCGACGACCGTGCCGCTCCCGACGACGGTGCCGTTCCTGCCACCCCAGCCAACCCCGACGACCTGCCCGTCTCCGCCGCCGACGACCTCGACGGCTACACGATGGAAGAGCTCGGCGACTACCTCGACCGAGGCCGGACCCCGTACGACCCCGGAATCGAGAACTCCGCCTCGTGCCGCCTCGCGCTCAGCGGAATGACACGCATGCGCGAGCTTTCGCAGACCGTGCTCGTCCGCGAATCCCGTGCCATGCCGGGTCGTGACGACACCTGGATCTCCGGGCTCCTCGACACGATCAAAGCCGAGATCACTTCGGGTCGGGACATCCCCGTGAGCCACTCGGATCCTGCGCTTCGACTCGCTCTGACCGAGGCGGCCGTGCGCGGAATGATCCGGCGAGCCGGCGACACGATGGGTGGCCTCATCATGGGCCGGTGCATTCTCGACGGCGACGTGACCACCCCCGGCGAGCCGATTCGCGTCGATGTCACCGCGAGCCTCGAGTTCGGTCTCTCGCTCGCCGACACGGCCGCGAAGCTCCGCGAGCGCATCGGCTACGCCCTCGCCCGCCATACCGAACTCGTGGTGAGCACGATCGACGTGACGATCGACGACATCTACACGACTGAAGGGCCGCGGTCATGAGCGACGAAATCGAGCTCGCACGCGGAAACGATGCCGCGCTCTCCGGAGACGATGACACCGCGCTCTCCGGGCAGGACGACACCGCGCTCTCCCGCGAGCTCACCGCCGCGATTCGCTCCACCGAGGGAGTCACGGGCGTCTATCCCGCGCAACCGAGCGTCGAGGCGGCCGTCGATGCCGTCGCCGTGCGGCTCGCCCTCCGGCAACCCGACGTCCTCGTCGACATCGATCGCGCCGACGGCTTCACGACCGTGAGCGCTCACATCGCGACCAGCGCGGCCGTGCCCGCCACCGAGACCCTGCGAGCGGTCGGCGAGCTCATCCGAAGCACACTGGGCGAAGCGGGGCCCCTCGCCATCAACGTCAAGGTGCGACTCATCGACGACACCGGTCGGCCCGCCTCGAAGTAGACGCTGAGCTGATCGGTTCGACCTACCGCTGGTCGGCTGCGATCAGGGTCGAGATGTCGCCTTGCACCCGGGCAAAGAGTTCGCGTGCCTTGTCGGCCGTGATCACTCCGCGGTCGAGCGCGTCGACGACGCCGAAGATGCGAAGCCGCAGCTCGGCGCGGTTCATGAACGAGACGCCAGCCGACGAATCGAGCTGGGCGAGGAGGCTCAGCCGCGTGGAGATGATGGATGCCTCGAGGACTGCACGCGTCATGAGAATCTCTCCGCGGGCTCCGTGCCCACTGGGTTCGGTTGTCGCGAGGGCGGTTGACTCCTCGCGGGATGCCATCGACGTGCAGACAGCAAACGCACTACTGCGGAAGGCCTCCCCGGGGAGCGGTCAGCAGCGTCTTCGATGTCCGAGCCGAACACGGCTGAGATTACGCTCGTGCGCTCGTCTGCGCCAGAGCGTAGAGGATTCGCACAGGCGCGGCGCGAGTATTACGAGTGGGCCATCGACCGGAGGTCAGCAGCGATCAGCGTCTCAGCCGCTCGGCGAGCCTGCCCCGCTGCCGTGCTTTCGCCGCTGATCGCCGCGGTCGTCTGAGCCCCTTCGGCGAGGATCGCCAGCTGGGCCGCGAGCTCGGGCCCTCCCCCGGCGTCGGACACGAGCCGCGCGACGTAATCCTGAAACAACCTCTTGTGCACGCGCGCCGCGTTCGCGACGCCCGGCGACACGGCTCCGAGCTCGCCGAACGCGTTGATGAACCCGCAGCCGCGAAACGAGTCGGTGTCGAACCAGTCGAGTAGGTAGTCGAACACGGCCAGCACGCGGCCCTCGGGCACTTTCTCTCCGTCGACCGCAGCCTCGAGCCCCGTGGTCCATCGCTCGTGCCGGCGCACCAACACCGCGAGGACGATCGACTCCTTCGACGGAAAAAGACTGTAGAGACGCTTCAACGACACCTCGGCCGCCTGCCGCAGATCATCCATTCCGACCGCCTGAATGCTGCGTGCGTAATAGAGCTCGTCGGCCGTGGCGACGATCCGATCGCGAATTTCGTCTTCCGTCATGAGACCAGTCTACTTGCGCGAGAACGATCGTTCCCTTATCGTTTTGTCTACCAAGAGAACGATCGTTCTCCAGAGCGAAGGATCCGCCCCATGTCTTCCATCACCACCTCCCCCGAGGCCCTCACCACACCCATCACCGGCCATTACGTGACCACCCCCGCACCGCGCGACGGCGTCGTGGGCTCCTACATCAGCGGCCTCGAATCGCGCCCCTTCGCCGGGACCTACACCGGACGCACAACGCACCTGGACGTCGTCGGCTCGTATGTCGCCGCTGAGAAGGTTCAGCCGCGCTCCGCCTCGGTCTCCGTTCGATACACCTCGACCGGCTCGATCCGCCTGCCTCGCGCCGCGTAGCCGTTCTCGTCTCCTAACCGCGCCGCAGTGTCGGTGGTCTTCGATACCGTTCTGACACCATGAGCGAACCGACACCCTTCCGGCCGACCGGCACGAAGACCGAGGCCCCCGCGATGCGCTGGCAGGGTCAACGGGTCGATGCGGTCGACGGCGGTGCGCTCCCCGGTCTCGCTCAGATCACCGGCCTCGTACGGAGCGTGCAGACCCCCGAGTTCCAGGGCATCACGTTCCACGAGGTGCTCGCCAAATCCGCTCTCAACCACGTGGCGGCGACAGCCCGCGTGATGCCGGGCGAATACACGATCAACCCCTACCGCGGCTGCTCACACGCCTGTGTCTACTGCTACGCCCGACCCACCCACGAGCACCTCGGCATGGGTCTCGGAGACGACTTCGAGACGCAGATCGTCGTCAAGACCAACATCGCCGAGGTCTTGCGACGGGAGCTGTCGCGCAAACGCGTTCTGCCCGACCGGGTCGCCCTCGGCACCAACACCGACCCGTACCAGCGGGCCGAAGGGCGCTACGCGCTCATGCCCGGCATCATCGATGCCCTGACCGACGCACGAATGCCGTTCTCGATCCTCACCAAGGGCACGCTGATTCGACGCGACATCGGCCGTCTGCGTCGAGCCGCTGATCACGTCGACGTGCAGCTCGGGCTGTCCATCGCCGTGCTCGACGACGACCTCCAGCGTTCGATCGAGCCCGGCACCCCGTCAGCGACGGCCCGGCTCGAGACCCTCAAGGCGATCCGCGACGCCGGCCTCGACTGCACCGTCTTCGCGGCGCCGCTCTTGCCCGGGCTCGCCGACAGCGCCGAGCAGATCGACTCGCTCGTGGGCGCCCTGGCCGATGCCGGCGCCACCAACGTGCTGCCGACGCTCCTCTACCTCCAGCCCGGCGTGAAGGAGCTGTACTTCGCCTGGTTGCAGCGCGAGCGGCCCGACCTCGTCGCCGGCTACCGTCGCCTCTACGCCGGCGGCACCCAGGCGAGTGGCGACTACCAGAAGCTCGTCTACCGGCGCCTTCGCGATGCTCTTGTGCGGCACGGGCTGCCGATCCCGAATCGCGACACCCACGAGCTCTTCCAGCTTCGCGGCAAGCGCCCGTCGCCCGCGCCCTCCGACGCGCCCGCAGCGCCGACCCTGTTCTGACGCCGCTCGCCGGGCTGTGCGGCGGGTGGGTCGGGGTTCGGGTGCTCGCGCGCGGGGCTGGCGCTGGAGGCGGTGCAGGTGCAGGTGCAGGTGCAGGTGCAGGTGCAGGTGCAGGTGCAGGTGCAGGTGGCTGGAATACCGGTTCAGGTGGCCTTGCGAGATGGCCCAACCTCCCGCCCCGCGCGCGCCGTCCACGTAGATCAGGCCACCTCGCGCGCGCGGCGCCGCGCCGCTCGCAGAGATCGCACTTGTGGTCGCCCCCACCCGACCCCAACTGCGATCTCGACCCACGAGATGGCCGCAACTACCGCCACGCGCGCCCCAACCTGCGCAGATCAGGCCACCTCGCACACGCGTCGCCGCGTCGCTCGCCGAGATCGCACTTGTGGTCGCCCCCACCCGACCCCAACTGCGATCTCGACACGCGAGGTGGCCGAAACTACCGCCACGCGCCCCCAAACGACGTAGATCGGGCCACCTCGCGCACGCGGCGCCGCGCCGCTCGCCGAGATCGCACTTCCGGTCGCCCCCACCCGACCCCAACTGCGATCTCGACACCGGCCCCCTCGCCGCACGCCGAAGGCGCTGCGGCCGCGGTGCGGGCCGAAGGCCTCGCGCCGCGCGCGCCGAAGGCGCCAGCAAGCACCAGCAGGTTCGCCGTCCCCGAACGCCTCTCGCCCAGCGAGAAGCGTTCGAGGGCGACGAACCTACCCGCGAGCGTCGGTCGTAGCCGGAATCTCTTCTGCCCGGTCGCCGTTCTTGCGCACGGGGCGCACGTCGCCGACGATCGGCACGGCCTTCCGGTAGGCGAACCAGGCGTAGCGCGAGATGAAGTGCGCCATAGTGGTTACCCGGTTGCTGTTGCCGAGCAGGCTGTAGATGTGGATGACGATCCAGGTGTACCAGGCGAGCACGCCGGTCAGGGTGATCCCGCCGCGGAGTTGGGCGACGGCGGCGTGGCGGCCGATCGTCGCCATGGTGCCGCGGTCGTGGTACTTGAAGGCCCGGGTCGGCTTGCCTGTGAGCACGCGCGCGATCTGCTCGGCGACGTGCGCGCCTCCCTGCAGTGCCGGCTGCGCCAGCTGGTCGAGCGGCTTGGGCGTGAGCGCGATGTCGCCGACGGCGAAGATGCGGTCGTGGCCTTTGACGCGCAGGTCGGAACCGACGAGGATCCGGCCACCCGCACCCTGCTCGAGCCCCCAGCCGTCGACTTCTCCGTGTGCAGTCACTCCGGTGGCCCAGATCACGAGCTCTGCCGGAATCTCTTCGCCGGACGCGGTGACGACGCCGTTCTTGCGCACTTCGGCGACGCCGGTGTTGAGGCGGAGCTCGACGCCGCGTTTGCGGAGGGCGCCCTCCGAGTAGCGGCGCAGTCGCGGTGCGAACGGCTTGAGGAGTTCGCCGCTCCGGTGCACCAGGGTGATCGTGATGCTCTTGCGGTCGATCTCGGGATAGGCCGTCACGAGCGCCTGGTCGCGGAGCTCGGCGAGGGCGCCGGCCATCTCGACGCCGGTTGCTCCGCCGCCGACGATGACGACGCGGACCTCGGAGGTATCTTCGCGGACAGCGGCCTTTTCGAGTTGCGTGAAGAGCTCGTCGCGGATCCTGAGCGCCTGTGATCGCGAGTACATCGATTTCGCGTACTCCTTGGCGCCGGGGGTGCCGAAGTAGTTGGTGTTGACGCCGTTCGCCAGAACGAGTGCGTCGTACGAGATCTTCTCGCCGTCGGCAAGTTCGATGACCTGCGCCTCGGCATCGATGGTTTTGAGCAGCCCGTGCTGGAAGTTCGCGTTCGGCTGGGTGCTGCGGAGGCTGCGGAGGAAGTAGGTGACGTCGCCGGCGTTGAGCCCGCCGGTCGCCACCTGGTACATGAGCGGCTGGAACATGTTGTAGATGTGACGGTCGATCAGGGTCACCCGCACCGGCGCATCTTTGAGTGCCTTCAGCGTCGCGATGCCCGCGAAGCCACCTCCGATGATGACGATGTGCGGCAGCTCGGCCATTTTTCCTCTTTCTTGACGAACGAGGAGGCCGGCGAGGGCGCTGGTTCGTCGTCTTCGCTCGAAATCAACTGCAAGGGTATCCCCTGATTCGCTCGCCTTCCGAATTTGAAGGAGAAACCCGCGACGACGCCGCCCGATCCGCCTCACTTTCGGTTTTTCGGCGCGGATCTCCTTCAAATTCGGGGCTCGACTAGCCGCGACGGACGATGCGGGCCTCCCACGGGCGCAGAGTCGTCGCCTCTCCGGGGTCGGCGTAGTTGCCGAGAACCAAGGATCCGCGCCCCCACGAACCCGACCCAAGCGCCGGGGCGTCGAGCTCCTCCGACGAGAAGTTGCCCACGACGAGGAACGACTCGTCGGCGAGGGTGCGCGTGAACGCGAAGAGCGTCGGATGGTCGGGCTCGAGGAGCGTGTACGAGCCGAGAGCGACAACCTCGGACGAGTGCCGCAACGCGATGAGCCGACGGTAGTGCTCAAAGATCGAGCGATCGGACTGGCGGTCGGCGTGCACGTTGATCAGAGCGGCGTTCGGGTTCACCGCCAGCCAGGGTGAGCCCGAAGTGAAACCCGCCTCGGATCCTTCGGTCCATTGCACCGGGGTGCGCGCGTTGTCGCGCGAGCGGAACCGGAGCGACTCGAGAAGCTCTTCGGGGTCGCGGCCCTCCTCGCGCTGCTCGGCGAACCAGTTGAGCGATTCGATGTCGCGGTAGTCGTCGATCGAGGCGAATCCGGCGTTCGTCATGCCGATCTCGTCGCCCTGGTAGACGTAGGGCGTGCCCCGATGCAGGTGCAGGATCGTCGCGAGCAGAGTCGCCGACTCGAAGCGGAACTCGTCGTCGTCGCCGAAGCGGGAGACCGAGCGCGGCTGGTCGTGATTGGCGAGGTAGAGGCTGTTCCAGCCGGTGTCGGCGAGGCCTTCCTGCCAGCGGCTGAGCGAGCGCTTCAGGTCGCGGAGATCGAGCGGCACGTTGTCGAACTTCGAGGCCGGGCCGTGATCGAGCCCGACGTGCTCGAACTGGAACACCATGTCGAGCTCGAGCCGATCTGCGCCGGTGAAGAGCTTCGCGTCGTCGACAGTCACCCCGGGCATCTCGCCGACCGTGATCAGGTCGGCCTCGCGCCCGGCGAACACGCGCTCGTTCATCTCGCGCAGGTACTCGTGGATCTGCGGGCCCATCGAAAAGCCATCGCTGTCGCTCACGAGGTCGCTCTGGATCTTGGCGATGTGATTGATGACGTCCATGCGGAAGCCGTCGACTCCCCGGTCGAGCCACCAGTTCATCATCGAGTAGATCGCGTCGCGCACCTCCGGGTTCTCCCAGTTGAGGTCGGGCTGCTTGGGCGCGAAGAGGTGGAGGTAGTACTGGTCGTCGACCGATCGGTTGTCGGTCGATCGGCTGTCGGCGGGGCCGTCGGTCAATCGGTTGTCGGTCAATCGGTTGTCGGTCAATCGGTTGTCGGTCAATCGGTTGCCGGCGGGGTCGTCGGCGGCCACGAGCTGCGTCCAGGCCGGGCCGCTGAAGGCGCTGCGCCACAGGTTCGGCTCGGTGCGGCCGTCTCGGGGGCTCCGGTCGACGCCGTCGCGCCAGACGTACCAGTCGCGCTTCGGGCTCGTGCGAGACGACTTCGACTCCCGGAACCAGGCGTGCTCGTCACTCGTGTGGTTGACGACGAGGTCCATCACGAGTTTGAGGCCGCGCTCGTGCATCTCGGCCAGCAGCAGGTCGAACTCGTCGAGGGTGCCGAAGAGCGGGTCGATGTCGCGGTAGTCGCTGATGTCGTAGCCGTTATCGGCCTGCGGCGAGGTGTAGATGGGCGACAGCCAGACCACGTCGACACCCAGGTCGACGAGGTGGTCGAGGTGCTGCCGAATTCCACCGAGATCGCCGATGCCATCACCATTGGAGTCGGCGAAGCTGCGGGGGTAGATCTGGTAGACGACGGCCTTCGTCCACCAGGCGGGCGCGGGTGCTGCTGCGGGTGTGGCGGGCGACTGGGCTGACTCGTCGGCGAGGCTCATTCGTCAAGCCTAGGCGCGGGCCCCCTGCAAATTTGAAGGAGAAACGCGCTGCCGACCCCCGCCGATCGGCATGAGTCCGTTCGCCCGGGCGCGGATCTCCTTCAAATTCGGGTCAGGCGGCAGCTGCGGCGGCGGGCGCGAACTGGGCAGCGCGGCGCGCAGGGCGCAGGCTGACGCGGAACGACCGCGGCACGTCGGCCCCCGCGGCGATGAGCTCGCGGCCGTCGCGCGGGTCGCGAAGCGGCAGCTCACCCGAGAACAGCGGCACGGTGGTGTACCCGGCGGCGGCTTCGCGGGCTGTGACGAGGGGCAGCGCGCGGCGGCTCAGGGGCAGTGCGATCGCACCGGCGAGCAGCAGCACGAGCGGCAGACCCACGGGCGAGAGGTCGGCTCGGCCACTGGCGGCGACCGCCAGCACGGCCCCGACCAGGCTGAGCACGCCGAGGCCCACGCACGCGACGGCGACCACGGTGACGAGGGACCAGATGTAGGCGGAGGTGCCGCGGACGAGTCCGGTGACGGGGTTCATGCGCAGCTCACTTCTGCCGGGTGACGAGCCGCAGGATCCTGCGCTCCTCAGCCAGATTAGGCACCGCCCGCAACCCGGCGCGCCTCCACGTTGGGGTGGCACCCGCGCGGGGGATGCTCGCGAGGCCGGCATCGACCCGCATGATCGGCACCGACCCGCGCGACCGGCACCGACCCGCGCGACCGGCCCACACCCGCGCGATCGGCACAGACCCTCGTCGCCGGCAGTCGAGGTGGCCCTAGGTCCACCTCAGCAGCCGACTGCGAGGGTCTAGCCGGAGGATGCCCCGCTCAGGCAAGGCCGAGCTGCCGCAGGATGCCCTGCTCGTCGGTCGAGCCCCACCGGTCGGAGGCCTTGCCGTCGGTGAAGCCGATCACCTGCACGTTGCGCACAGTGAAGCGCTTGCCGGTCGCTGCGTGCCCATGGTACTCGCCGGTGTGGGTGGCCGAGAGGTCGGCGATGGTGATGTACTTCGTCGGCGTCACGATCGTTTCGAGCTCGGTGCGCTCGACGTCGCTGAACGAGGTGCCGAACTGCTCCCAGAACCAGGCGATTCCGCCTCCTCCGGCGGGCTGACCGTCGGCGGGGTCGTGGTCGACGAAATCGACGTCGAACCGGTCGCCCATCTCGAGCGAGGTGTCGCGCATCCGCGCCAGCGCGTCGATGGTGGCCTGGCCGCCCTCGGTGATCTCGGTTGCCATGGTGGATCCCTTCTCGCCGTGCCCGCGTGGCGACGGCTGTCGTCTTCGCCGAGTCAACGCCCCGCGTTGTTTATGGGATCAGGATCCGGGGGACGCCGCTCGGCTAGGCGACCTCGCCGCGCAACGTCTCGCGGTCACACCCGCGCGCCGCGGCAGGTGGGCCAATCCGCGAGACGCAGTACGGCGAGCGGCGAGCGGCGAGCGGTCAGGCACCCTGCACGTCGAACGCATCCGCCCGCGCGGGGCCGAGGTCGGCGAGGGCGGCGAACGCCGGGCTAGGCGCGTCGACCTCGGTTTCGAACAGTACGAGCTCGTTGATACCCGACCGGGTCGCCGGGCCGGGTACGTAGAGGGTGCGCTGCGGCCCGTCGCTCCAATACCGCCCGAGCGGGAACCCGTTCACGAACGCGACGCCCTTGCCGAGGCCACCGCTGTCGAGGAACAGGTCGGCGGGAGCCCCGAGCGAAAACTCGAAGCGCGCGATACCGGGCCCGACGAGAGGCGAAGAAGACACCAAAGGATCCGCCCCGGCCCCGCTCGCTGCCAGCAGATCGAGGTCGAGCGGAAGTGCGGTCCACTCGGCGGTGCGTCCGTCCACCGTGACCTCGCCGATCAGCCCCTTGGGCTCGCCGATCCGCTGGTCGTAGTTGACCCGCCCCTGGTCTTCCAGCAGCACGATGAGCTCGGCGCCCGCGGGCAGGGCCAGGCGTCGATCGCCGCGGGCCCGCTCGAGCACGCCGATGCGAGCTCCGTCGACGAAGACGATGGCGCGGTCGCGCACCTCGCCGACCTCGAGCACGTGGCCGCGGGACTCGCCCGACGTTGGCGAGCCGGCGTCGGGCAGCGCCGCACGGAGCACGAGGTAGCCGCGGTAGACGCCGAGCTCGTCGAAGGTCGGTGCGGCGGACGCGCGGGCGAAATGGCCGAGTCGACCGAGGACGCCGAGCAGAGGCGTCGACCCGGCCATCTCGACGACCGGCACGGGTGCTGGGGTGTGAGCCGTCGGATCCTCGATGCTCCTGGGGTCGTCGAAGTCGAGATCGGGCACGTCGGTGTACTTCGCGAAGACCTCGCGGAAGGCGAAGTACTTCTCAGTGAGCCGGCCCGCCTCGTCGATCGGTGCGTCGTAGTCGTAGCTCGTGATGGTCGGCTCGTAGACGCCCTTGTCGTTGGCCCCGTTCGTGAAGCCGAAGTTCGTGCCGCCGTGCACCATATAGAGGTTGACCGACGCCCCGAGGGCGAGCAGCTCGTCGAGATCGCGCGCCTGCGCCTCGGCGGGCGTGGTGTGGTGCACGCCGCCCCAGTGGTCGAACCAGCCGTTCCAGTACTCGGAGCTCATCAGCGGCCCCGTCGGCTGCGCGGCCCGCAGGGTGGCGAGGCGTTCGGGGCTGCGGGAGCCGAACGAGCCGGTCTTCAGCAGGTCGGGCAACGAGCCGTTGCGGAGCATGTCGGGCTCGGGCTGGTCGACCGTGGTGAGTGGAACGTCGATACCGGCGTCGCGGGTGAGGTCGACAAGGGCGCGGAGGTAGGCGGCGTCGGAGCCGTACGCTCCGTACTCGTTCTCGATCTGGACGAGCACGACCGGCCCGCCGTGGTCGATCTGCCTCGGCACGACGATCTCGTAGACGCGCCGGAGATAGGTCTCGACGGCCGCCAGGAAGAGGGGCTCGGAGCGTCGGACGCCGACGCTGGGGTCGCGGAACAGCCAGCCCGGAAGGCCGCCGTTGTCGTACTCGGCGCAGATGTAGGGGCCGGGCCGGACGATGGCGTGCATTCCGGCCTCGTGCACGAGATCGAGGAAGGCGCCGAGGTCGAGCCGGCCGTCGGTGATCCACTCGTCGGGCGTCGGTGCGTGGTCGTTCCACGGCACGTACGTCTCGATGGTGTTGAGGCCGAGGAGCCGGGCCTTGTGGATGCGATCGGCCCAGTGCTCGGGGTGGATGCGGAAGTAGTGGAGAGCCCCGGAGAGGATCCGATGCGGGCGCCCGTCGAGGAGGAAGGCGTCGTCGCCGATCGTGAAGCGGCTCGTGGTCATGGGGTCTCTCTCAGAGTCGGAGGACGGAGAACGGGTGCGACCGAGGTGGTCGCACCCGCTCCGTGACTGTGGTGCTGGTCGAACGCAGTGCTGGTGGGGCTACTTGGCCGTGACGGTGAAGCCCTGCTCGTTGCCGTACTTCACGAGCGCCGTCTGCCAGGCCTTCAGACCGGTGTTGATGTCGGAGAAGTCGGCGTACGACTGACCGACGGTGTCGGCGTAGATGCTGTTCGCGTAGACCTGGAAGGGCAGGTACTTCCAGCCGGAGGCGACCGAGTCGGACGAGCTCTTGAGCACCTCGTTGATGGCCTGTCCACCGAAGTAGTCGGGCTTCGTGGCGAGGAATTCACTCGAGTCGAGCGTGGCGGTCGTCGACGGGAATCCGCCCGAGGCGAGGAACGTGTTGACGCTCTCGTCGCTCGAGTTCAGCCACTTCACGAATCCGGCCGCGAGGGCCTGGTTCTTCGACTGCTTCATGACGACCTGTGCGCCACCGCCGTTCTCGGCCGTGACAGCGGTCTTGCCGTCGTAGGTCGGGATCGGAGCGACAGCCCAGTCACCCGAGCCGGCCTTGGCACCCGACTCGATGACGCCGGGGAACCAGGCACCGGTGATCTGGGTCGCGATCTCGCCGCCGGCGAGCTGCTTGTACCAGTCGTCGGTGAAGCCGGGGGTCTGGGCGAGGAGCTTGTTCTCGACGAGCTCGTTCCAGGTGTCGGCCCACTTCTTGGTGCCCGCATCCTGCAGGTTGATCGACACCTTGCTGCCGTCGACCTCGAACGGACGGCCGCCGGCCTGCCAGATCATGCTCGTCGTGAACCCGGCGTCGCCGGTGTCGGAGTTGATGTAGGCCTTGGGGTCGGCCTTGTGCAGCTTCTTCGCGGCGGCGATGTACTCGTCCCACGTCTTCGGCACCTGGATGGAGTACTTCTCGAAGAGCGTCTTGTTGTAGAACATGGCCATGGGGCCGGAGTCCTGAGGCAGGCCGTAGAGCTTGCCGTCGAGCGACACCGAGCCCCAGGTGCCGCTGGTGTACTTGCTCTTCAGGTCGTTGAAGCCGTACTGGGTGAGGTCGGTCAGCGAGTCGGCGAGAGCGAACTGGGGCAGCGCGAAGTACTCGACCTGAGCGACGTCGGGCGCCCCGGATCCTGCCTTGACGGAGTTCTGGAGCTTCGTGTACTCGTCGGTGCCGGTACCGGCGTTGACGAGCTTGACGGTGACCTTCGGGTAGGCCTTCTCGAAGGCCTTGACCTGGGCTGCCGCGGACGGGGTCCACGACCAGTAGGTCAGGGTTCCGCCGGCTTTGAGGGCGGCGTCGACCTGGCCGGCGTTTCCGCCGTCGTTCGACGATCCGCCGCCGCTGTTCGAGCAGCCGGTGAGAGCTGCGGTTACTGCGATCGTGGTGACTGCGGCACCGACGATCGTCCTCAAGCGCTTGTGCATGAGGGGTCCTTTCACTTCGTTGTGTGGGTAGGGAGGGTGGGAATGACTCGTGTGGGTTGGTGAGGGGAGTGGAGGGATTGCTGGGGGGAGGAGGAGAAACTGCTGGTCTACTGCTTCACGCCGCCGGCGCCGAGGCCCGACTGCCAGTAGCGCTGGAGGAGCAGGAAGATGATGACGATCGGCACGATCGTGATCAGCGAGCCGGTGACGACCAGGTTGTAGATCGGGTCGGCGGCGACGCCGTTCGCCTGCTGCGACCACTGGTTGAGGCCGACGGTCAGCGGGTACCACTTCGGGTCGCTGAGCATGATGAGCGGGAGGAAGTAGTTGTTCCAGGTCGCGACGACCGAGAACAGCAGCACCGTGACGATACCGGGCGTCAGCAGCCGGATGGCGATCGTGAAGAAGATGCGGATCTCACCCGCGCCGTCGATACGGGCCGCTTCGAGCAGTTCTTCGGGGATCGCGTCGACCGCATACGTCCAGACCAGGTAGAGGCCGAACGGGCTGATGAGCGACGGAAGGATGATCGCCCACGGGGTGTTCGTCAGGCCGATGTTCGAGAAGAGCAGGAACGTCGGCACGGCAAGGGCCGTACCCGGGATGGCGATCGAGCCGAGCACGATGGCGAACACCGCACGTCGACCGGTGAAGCGGAACTTCGCGAGACCGTAGCCGGCGAGGGTCGCGAGCAGCGTCGCTCCCCCGGCACCGACCACCACGTAGAGCAGCGTGTTGCGGAACCAGGTGACGAAGATGCCGCCGTTGTAGGTGAAGACCTGCTGGATGTTGTCGAACAGGTGGAAGCCGTCGCCGAACCAGAGACCGAACGACGCCAGCAGGGAGTCTTGCGACTTCGTCGAGTTGACGACGAGGTAGAACAGCGGCACGAGCGAGTAGACGAGGAAGATCACCATGATCGCGGTGAGGCCGCGCGACTTCTTCTCGCGGTAGCCACTGGGGCCGGGCCGGTCACGACGAGAGCGTTTCGACGGACCGCCGGATCCTCGGCCCTGTTCTTCGGGGATGACCTCGGGGCTGGTCAGGGTGCTCATCGGTTCTCCTGTCGCGTGCCGCGGACCTGGACGATGTAGGCAATGACGGCGGTGATGACGCCCATCACGATCGCGACGGTGGCGGAGTAGTTGAACTGCTGGCCGGCGAACGAGAGGTTGTAGGCGTACATGTTCGGGGTGAAGAAGGTGCCGATCACGTTCGGCGCCAGGGTCTTGAGCAGGTTGGGCTCGTTGAAGAGCTGGAAGCTGCCGATGATCGAGAAGATCGAGGCGATCACGATTGCGCCGCGGAGAGCCGGGAGCTTGATCGAGATGATCGTGCGGAGGCTGCCGGCACCGTCGAGCGACGCCGCCTCGTAGAGTTCGGCCGGGACGACGCGGAGGGCCGCGAAGAAGATGATCATGTTGTAGCCCAGGAACTCCCAGGTCACGATGTTGCCGATCGACGTCAGGATCCAGGTCGAGGTGAACGGCTTGAGCAGGTCGCTGCCGAGCAGATCGTTGAACGAGCCGGTGAGGCCGAACTGCGGGCCGTAGATGAAGCCCCAGATGAGGGCTGCGACGACACCAGGCACCGCGTAGGGCAGGAAGATCGCGATTCGGAAGAAGCTCGCGGCGTGGAGTCGAGCACTGTCGAGGGCGAGAGCCGCGACCAGTGCCAGAACGAGCATCACCGGCACCTGGATCACCAGGAAGATCAGCACGCGCCCGAAGCTCGACCAGAACTTCGAGTCTTGGAGCAGCTGGATGTAGTTGGCGAGGCCTACGAAGTGGTTGCCGCCGATCAGCTGGTCGCGGAACAGGCTCAGGTAGATCGCGTAGCCGATCGGCACGATCAACATAAGGATCAGCACCACCATGAACGGAGCAACGAACATCCAGCCCGTCTGCTTGCCGCGGCCCGTGCGCCGGCGCTTGCGAGGCGTCGGCTCGAGCCGTGCCGCCTTGGCGCCCGTCAGGGTTCCAGAACTCATCGAAACTTCCTCGTCTCCACGATGTTTACGTCAACATCACCGAGGCGACGGTAGCATGGCAACGTCAACATCGCCACCGACCTGGAGGAAATCGTGACCTCAGCGACACCTTCACCGGCCGCGGGCTCCGCACCTTCACCCGACGAGGGCCCTGCCGTGGGCTCCGCTTCGGGCCCGGCCGCGAAGAAGGCCTCCGCCGCAGACGTGGCGCGCCACGCGGGCGTGTCGATGCAGACCGTTTCGCGTGTCGCCCGCGATCTCGAGAACGTCCAGCCCGCTACCCGCGACCGGGTGCGCGCCTCGATGGTCGAGCTCGGCTACAGCCCGAACCGTGCGGCCCGCGCCCTCCGATCGGGCCGGTTCCACACGATCGGCGTGATCATGTTCACGCTCTCGTCGTTCGGCAACACGAAGTTCTTGGAGGCCATCGCCGAGGCCGCGGGTCTGGTCGGCTACACGATCACCCTCCTTCCCGTCTCGCAGCGCACCCGCGGAGAGGTCACCGGCGCCATCGCGCGGCTCTCCGAGCAGGCCGTCGACGGAGTCGTCATCGTCATCGAGGCCGACCTGCTCTCCGAAGACGACGTCGATCTGCCCGCCGACGTGCCGGTCGTGATCATCGACTCCAGCCGCCTCAGCGAACGTCCATTCATCGACACCGACCAAGCCCTCGGCGCCCGGCTGGCCACCCAGCACCTGCTCGACCTGGGCCACGAGACCGTGTGGCACATCGCCGGGCCGCCGACCTTCTACGCGGCCAGGCGTCGCGAGGCCGCCTGGCGCGAGGTGCTCGAGTCGCACGGTCGCGAGGTGCCTCCCCCGTTCACCGGTGACTGGAGCACAGGATCCGGCTACCGCGCAGGCCTCGAAATCGCCCGCCGCCCCGACATCACCGCCGTCTTCGTCGCGAACGACGGAATGGCCCTCGGCCTCCTGCGCGCATGCCACGAGCTCGGCAGGGAAGTGCCGTCGACCCTGAGCATCGTCGGCTTCGACGACATGACGGAGTCGGAGTCGTTCTGGCCGCCGCTCACGACCATCCACCAGCACTTCGACGAGGTCGGTCGGTCGTCGGTCGCGATGCTCGTGGCGCAGATCGAGCGGACGACGCCGGCGCCGGTGACGATGGTGCCGGTCGACCTGGTTGTGCGGGCGAGCACGGCGCCACCGCCCTGCGTCTGAGCCGCTGCGCTGACCGATCTGGTGCCGAGTGCCGCCTAATGCCGCCGGCGGGGGCCCGCACGCGGCATATGGCGGCACTCGGTGCCCCTGAAGCCGCGCGTCCTCGGATCCTTCGTTCGTGAGTGCGCACCGGTGTCGCCGAGTACCGTCTAATGCCGCCGGCGGGGGCCCTCAGACGGCATATGGCGGCACTCGCTGCACGAGCCCGCGGCACCGGTGCCCGACCCGACTCGCGAGTGCCGCCTTATGCCAACGGCGGGCCGCCAGGCACCGCATAAGGCGGCACTCGACGGCCCGCCGCGCGAGCAGAACCGGTCAGTCGACCTTGGCGGCCGCCGTCTTGATCATGGCGACGTACTTGTCGAGCGCGTACGGCAGGCTCAGCGGCGTGATGACGGTGGAGGCCATCGCGAGCTGCTGGTTGACGTTCGGCACGTACGAGCCGCGCTTCACAGCCGGGATCGACGCGTAGAGGGGCTGCTTCTCGATCTGCTTCTGGTTGGCCTCGTCGTTGAACCAGGTGAAGACGATGTCGGTCTTGTCGAGCAGATTGGCCTTCTCGAGGCCGATCGTCGAGACGAAGGTGCCGGCGGTCTTCGGCAGAGCCGCGGCCGTCTTCTCCTGCGTCAGGCCGAGACCCGCGATGATGTCGACGCGCGGGTCGCCCTTCTGGTAGATCGACAGCGAGCCCGGCTCGGCGGCGTAGATGTAGGTGAAGTTGTACTTCGCGAAGTCGGGGTTCTCAGCGGCCGTCTTGGCGAGGGTCGTCTTGATGCCCGCGATCTGGTCGGCGGCCTTGTCGCTCTCGCCGAGCACCTTGCCGATGATCGTCATCTCGTCGCTCCACGAGGTGCCCCAGGCCTCACCGGGGTAGGCGACGGTCGGCGCGAGGGCGCTGAGCGTCTTGTACTGCTTCGCCGTGATACCCGACTGCGGGGCGATGATCACGTCGGGGTTCAGCTCGGCGAGGGCCGTCATGTCGATGTCGGGGTAGACCGCGAAGGTCTTGGGCAGAGCGTCGCCGCGCTTCTCGATGGCCGAGGTGACCCAGGGGTAGTTCTTCTCGGAGTCGCCACCCCAGGTGACCTCCTCGATGCCGACAGGCGTGGTGCCGAGCGAGACGACCGTGTCGGCCGCACCCCAGCCGATGGTGACGACGCGCTTGGGCTTCGACTCGATGGTCGCGCTGCCGAGGGCCGACTTGATCGTGACCGGGAAGGCGTCAGAGGCCGATGCGCCCGACGTGCTGCCGGATCCTGCGTCGGACGACGTGCTGCAGGCCGCGAGGGAGAACGCCAGGGCTGCTGCGGCCACGACGGCGATTCCTCGGCGGAGAAGTTTCTGAGACAAGGGATGGTGCCTTTCGGATTGGGTGCCGTGCCACCGTATTAGGTAAGGCTTACTTAGGCAAGCCTGACCTAACGGCGTCGAGAGACCCGTGCGCGTCGAGAGACCCGGGCGCGAAAGACCTAGCCCCGGCCCGCGACGACGGCCAGCAGCGGCGCCATCCGTCGCGGCACGACCTCGGAGAGCGCGATCGTGGTGTTGGTGCGGACGATTCCGCGGATCCTGAGGATCGCCCCCGTCACGCGCCGCAGATCGTCGGTCGACGACGCGACCACCCGCGCGAGCATGTCGCTGTCGCCCGTGATCGCGTGAACCTCGACGACCTCGGGCAGCGCGAGGAGGCCCGCGACGGCGTGCTCCTCGTCGGCCTGGCTGATCGCGATCGACACGAACGCCATCAGCGGGCGACCGAGCGACGCCGGGTCGAGGCGTCGGCTCTGAGCGCCGAGCACTCCGTCGTCGACCAGCCGCCGTCGCCGGGAGTGCACGGTGGTGCGCGAGATGACGAGGGCTCGGGCGAGGGCCACGTCAGAGATGTCAGGATCCGAATCCAAGACCTGGATGAGTCGAGCGTCAACAGAATCGATGGTCACCTAGGCATTCTGCAGGACGTTGGGCGTTTTGCAACCCATTCTGCGCAACAGTGCCCTGGTGAGTTGCGCGAACATGGCCCGCTACCCAGCATTGAGGCCGTGACCCGGATCCTCGATGCCTCGACCGCCGCCCTCGCCGCGACCCCGCCTGAATCGAGGCACTCCGTGCTCGAAGACGTGATGGGTATCGCGACCGGCACGCTTGCCGCATCGCTCGGCCTCTCTCTGCTCAAGACGGCCGGTGTCGTCACGGGCGGCACCGCCGGGCTCTCGCTGCTGATCAGCTACGCCGCGCCGATCCCGTTCGGGGTGCTGTTCTTCGTCGTCAACGCCCCGTTCTTCGTGCTGGCCCTCTGGAAGAAGGGATGGCTGTTCACCCTCAAGACGGCGATCTCGGTCGCTCTCGTCTCCGTGCTGTCGTCGGTGCACGTCGCCGCCCTCGACGTGTCGAACCTGTCGCCGGTGTACGCGGTGATCGTCGGGAACGTGCTGGCGGGCCTCGGCATGATCGTGCTGTTCCGGCACGGGGCGAGCCTCGGCGGATTCAACATCGTCGCCCTGATCGCGCAGGAGCGTCTCGGCTGGCGGGCCGGCTACGTGCAGATGGCGTTCGACGTCGCCGTCGTGCTGGCCGCACTCACTGTCGTGCCGGCTTGGCTCGTGTTGCTGTCGGCCGTCGGCGCCGTCGTCATCAACCTGATGATCGCGCTCAATCACCGGCCCGGGCGCTACTCGGGCGTGCCGCGCTGGAAGTAGGGAGCGGCTGCGGCTGCGCTGGTCGCCGGAGCGGCGCTGGCCGTGGCGCGGCGCCGACCGCCAGCGAGCGCTAGCGTGACAGCCATGGCCGACACGTTCGACATCCTGCACCTGAGCGACACCCACCTCGCGGCCGGCGACACACGCCACTACGGCCAGGTGGATACACGCGAGCAGCTCGACCTCGTTCTGGCCCGAGCGTCGACGATCGCCCGCCTCGACCTCGTCGCCTGCACCGGCGACCTCTCGGACGACGGATCACCCGAGTCGTACCGCCACCTCCGCGACACCGTCGAACCCTGGGCTGCAGCCCGCGGCGCCCGCGTCGCCTACGCGATGGGCAACCACGACCTCCCGGACGGATTTCGCGAGGTCTTGGCCCCCGGCGCCGACCCGCTTCGAGGCGTCATCGACGTCGACGGTGTTCGGGTTATCACGCTCGACACGTCGATCCCGGGCAAAGGCTACGGCCGGGTCGGGGCCGAGCAGCTGGCCTGGCTCGCCGGCATCCTCGCCACGCCCGCCCCACGCGGAACCGTGATCGCCATGCACCACCCGCCGGTCTCCGCCGAGACCCCGCTGCTCGCGGCCCTCGAACTCCAGGATCCGACGGAGTTCGCCGCCACCATCACCGGAACCGACGTCCGCCTGGTGCTCGCCGGCCATTACCACCTCGCGCTCCTGGACGAGCTCGCGGGGGCCCGCGTCGTCGTCAGCGGCGGCGTCACCAACCAGGCCGACCTCTTTGCCGCGCCCGGCACCGAGGGGGCCTTTCGGGGTAGTGCGGCGAGCGTCGTGAAGCTCCGGGCTGACGGGACCACTCGGATCCTGCCGTTTACCGCCCCCGCCGGCGCCCCGGTCTTCGACCTCGATGCGGCGACTGTGGCGAGTATCGCGGCGGAGGCCGGCCCAGCGTCGGCGTAGCGCTTGCAAATTTGAAGGAGAAACTGCCGCTCGACCCCGCCGGATCGTGATGTTTCCGTTCGCGCCGACGCGTTTCTCCTTCGAATTTGCAGCTGCCGGGCCGCCGCACCTGCTCCTCGCCGAGATCGCAGTAGTGGTCGGGTGCAGGCGACGCCAACTGCGATCTCGGCGGGCCGCACGCGCACGCCAGCCGCGCCTGGCCGATCAGCGGTCGGCAAAACGGGAGGCGTAAGCACGGCGACTCGTCTTGCCGGCGTCAGAGCGCACGGGGTCGTGCACCACGTGCACCCGCGAGGGGCGCCGCTCGGGGTCGAGACGTGACCGGGCCCACTCGAGCAGGGCCGAGGGATCCTCGTCCTGGCCCGCGACGTCGACGACGACCTCGATGCGCTGACCGAGGTCGTCGTCGGGCACCCCGAAGGCGACGGCTGACCGCACCGAGGGGTGGCCCTCGACGACGCGCTCGATATCGGTCGGAAGCACGTTCACGCCGCCGCGGAGAATGACGTCGTCGGCTCGGTCCGCGATGAACAGGTAGCCGTCGGCGTCGACGTGACCGAGGTCTCCGAGGGTGTCCCAGCCCTCCGGATCGCGTCGCGACGAGCCGCCGAGGTAGCGGTAGGTCGGCGAGCCCTGGCGTCGCATCCAGATAAGGCCGGTTGAGCCGACGGGCAGCGAGCGAGACGGGTCGTCCACCGCCCGGATCGACACCTCTGTGCCACCGATCGGGAGACCGACGCTGCCGGGGCGCCCCAGCCACTCGCCGCCGCGGATCATCACCAGCCCGTTCGACTCGCTGCCCGCATAGAGCTCGACGAGGGTGTCTGCGCCACCGGGCACAGCCTCGACCAGCCAGTCGACGAACGCGCGTTTGAGCTCGGGAGCGCAGGGCGCCCCCAGGTGCAGCACGGTCTCGAGTGACGACAGGTCGGCCGCGGCACGAACGTCGACGGGCAGTCGCAGCAGCCGGTGCATCATCGTCGGCACGACCAGCATCCAGGTGACGCGGTGCTGACCAATGGCCGCCAGCACGCGCCGCTCGTCGAACCGCGGCAGGATCACGAGCCGTGCCCCGGTGAGTAACGCCCGGAACGAATAGGTGAACGTCGCCGAGTGCACGAGCGGCCCGGCCACGAGGTGCACTCCCCCAAGCGGCAGAAAAGCGGCGACGGGCTGCGACGCGTCGAGCAGGGCGGGTGCCGTCGCGATCACGATCTTCGGCCGGCCGGTGCTGCCCGACGAGGTGGGCGCCTTCCACGACGCGGCCCAGGCATCGTCGAGCGGCTCGTCCGACAGAGACGGGTCGGGGAGGTGCCCGGCATCGACCCAGGGAAGAGAAGGATCCGCGGACTCGTACCCGACAATCAGCCGTGCCCCCGCCAGCCGCCCGAGCTCGGCCCGCTCCCGCGCGTCGAGCCCCGTCGACACCGGCTGCGGCGTCGCCCCGAGCTTCCAGATCGCCGCGCACACCACGATCACCTCCACTGTGTTCGGAAGGGAGACGGTGACGAGGTCGTCCTGCCCGACACCGCGCGAGGCGTAGTCGCGAGCGAGACGATTCGACTCCCGGTCGAGCGCAACCGCTGTCAGCGATCGGTCGTCGTCGATTGCGACGACGCGCTCCGGGTCAGCCTCGGCGAGCGCCGTGATGATCCGTGAGATCGACTGCCTGGCCACGGTCACCGCCCTCTCCGACGCGCGCGTAGAACACCTCGTGGAGCGCGGCGACGTCGTCCCAGTCGTGGCCGGCGGCGAGGGTTCGCCCGGCTTCGGGATCGGGAGCGGCGCCGTCGAGGGCGGCGGCGAGCTGCTCCGCGATCGCCTCGACATCCGAGGCGTAGAGCACGGTGTCGCCGAAGACCTCGCGTAGCACGGGCAGATCGCGGGCGACGACCGGCACCGAGGCGGCGAGCGCCTCCATCGCGGCGAGACCGAAGCCCTCCTTGGTCGACACGAAGGCGAGAGTGGCGGCCCCGGCGACGAGCGGGGCGACGTCGGCCTCGTCGAGCACGCCGAGGATGAGGGGGTCGAGGCCGAGCTCCTGCATGCGGGCGTCGAATGCCTCGCGGTAGGGCCGGTAGTCGAACAACGTCTCGCCGCCGCCGAACACAAGCCGCGTCGCCGGGTGCGTGACGCGGAGCCGAGCGAAGGCCTCGATCAGATCGAGGCTGCCCTTGCGCGGCTCGATGCCGCCGAGGGCGAGGACGTAGGGGCCGAGATCCGGTGGGAGTGAGTTCGGGCCAGCGGATCCTGCGCTTTCTCGACGAGCGGAAGCCGCCGCCGCGAACCGGGCCGCGTCGACACCGTTCGGTATCACGGTCGGCGCAAGGCCCCAGCCGTCGTGCACTTCACTGGCCACCGCCGCCGAGACGCAGATCCGGGCGATCGGATCGCGGACGGCACGCTCGTGGCAGGCGATCAGCTCGGGCGTCGTGAACTCGTCGAGGTGGTGGATGGTGCGGATGCAGCGGCCGACCGCGTTGGCCGAGATGCAGTCTTGCGCGTGAACGATGTCGTAGTCGCCCGCCGCCGGCTCGAAGGCCCGGCGCATCTCGACGATGGATCGCTGGATCCGCTCCCCCACACTCTCGTCGTCGCGCGCCTCGAACGGCACCACGCGAATCGTCACCGCGGGGTCGACGTCGCGGAAGAACACCGTGTCGCCGCCGCGGCCGAGCGTCCAGACCGTGACGTCGTGCCCGCGTCGGGCGAGCGCCTCGGCGAGGGCCAGCGTGTGCACGACGCCGCCGCGGGGCTTCGTCGAGTAGGTGACCTGCGCGATGCGCATCAGGATCCCGCGGCTCGGTAGGCGCTCTCGCGGCGCTGGTCGAGGTGGTTCATCGTGCGGCGGGCTCTCGCCACGTCGGTCGCAACGTCGGCGGTCGCCACCGCGAGCCCACCTTTTGCCCAGGTCTTCGCGATGATCTCGCCGGCCGGGTCGACGACCTTCGCCTGCCCGAGAAAGCGCAGGCCGCCGAGCACTCCGGTCTGATTCGACGACACCAGGTAGACCTGGTTCTCGGCTGCGCGGGCGCAGTCATAGAGATCGAAGAGGTGGGCCTGGCGGTCGTTGCGGATCCGATCCGAGCGGTCGGTGACGCTCGCGGGCCAGGCGCTCAGGCAGGCGAGGATCTCGGCGCCGTCGAGCGCGAGCGACCGTGCCGCCTCGGGGAACGTCTTGTCGAAGTCGATCATCATGCCCACCCGGCCGACGGGCGTGTCGAACGAGCCGAACGAGTCGCCCGCGTCGTACGCCTCCGATTCGCCGAGCGGCAGGTGCACCTTGCGATGAGAGCCGAGGATCCGGCCGCCCTGCACGCAGACCGCCGAGTTGTAGCGGCGCTCGACGCCGCTCTCCACGCCCCGCTCGGCCACCCCGAAGCAGACGGTCAGGTCTCCTGCCAGCTCGGCCACCGCCTGCACTTCCGGTCCGTCGATCTCGACCGCGGGCGGCAGCGAGTCCGGGCCGGGATGCTGCAGGTCGAGGAGGTACCCGCCAAGGGTCGCGTCGGGCAGCACGAGAAGGTCGACGCCGCGGTCGCGCGCCTGGTCGAGGATGCCCGGCAGCTTCTGTAGGGTTCGCTCGACGTCTCGACCGAAGTGCGCGGCCACCGCCCCCATCGTGATGCTGCCCATGCCCCGAGGCTAGCCGGAGACGGACGCCGGTTCGCGTGCGCTTTCTGCCGTTCGTGGCGTGCGCGAAGCGACGACCGACGACGCCACGTGCTCGGCGTCGCGCGCGATCGCCTCGAAGCGGCCGGACCCCCAGGTGTGCAGCCACGGCAAGCCCAGAAAGTGCAGGCCCGGAGTACCCGTCGCGCCGTGCTGGTGTGTGGGGTGCCCGGCTCCGTCGAAGACGCCGACCTGCACCCACGAGTAGTCGGAGCGGAAGCCGACCGCCCAGACGACGCTGGTGATACCGGCCTCGGTCAGGTCGAGCGACGTGGTCTCCGTCTCGGGTCGCCACACCGGCGAGTAGCGCTCCTCGGCGGGGGCGTCGATCCCCTCCCGGGCGATGAAGCGGTCGATATCGTTCTTGATCGACTCCATCACCGAGTCGGCGTGGTCGAGCGAGGCCTCGGCCGTCGGCACGAACGTCAGCGCGTGGTCGACGAGAGCCTCCAACCGGCCGTAGAGGTGCATGCCGGCGCGGGCGAACTCCCGGAAGTCGATGTCGCGGCCCCCGTCACGGCCGGTCATGTAGTGGTTGGTCGACTCGCGCTTGGTAAGGCCGCCGACCTGAGCGTGCACGGGGATGTCGTAGACACCCATGTCGCTCAGCCAGGCGATGCAGTCGCGCCCCCGGTAGAAGCGGGCGCAGCGGGGCGCGGTGCCGAGAGCGACGTGGACGTCGCGTCCGGCGAGGAAGAGGTCTTCGGCGATCTGGGCACCCGACTGGCCCGACCCCACGACGAGCACCGAGCCCTCCGGCAGCGCACCCGGCGACCGGTAGTCGGCCGAGTGGATCTGCACGACGTCGGAGGGCATGCGCCCCGCCATCGCCGGAAGCACCGGCTGGTGGTACCCACCGGTCGCGACGATCACCTGGTCGGCCGTGACGGTGCCGCGGTCGGTGACGAGCTCGAAGCCTCCGCCGTCGATCTCACGGAGCCTTGTCACGAGGACGTTCTCGACGACCGGCGCATCGAAGGTCGACGCGTAGCGCCGCACCCAGGCATGCACCTCGTCGCGCGTCATGAAACCGTCGGGATCGTCGCCGTCGTAGGGGTAGCCGGGGAGCACGCACTGCCAGTTCGGCGTGACGAGGGTGAAGGCATCCCAGCGGCGGTCTTTCCAGTCGTGGCCGATCGTGTCGCGCTCGAGCATGAGGTGATCGACGCCCGCCCGGGTGAGATGCCAGCTCGCCGAGAGTCCGGCTTGCCCGGCGCCGACCACGACGACCTCGAGGTGAGCGCCGTCGACCAGCTCGCGGCTCATGCCGAGGCCCCGGTCGATCGGGCGGGGAATGCGGCCCGGTCGACCGGTAGCGGAGGGGCCATTCGCAGGATCCTGACGTCTCCGCCGTCGAAGTCGGCCGCCTTCTCGTGGATCTCGCTCTTCTGCTGCAGCGCCGAGGTGCAGACGAAGCCGAACTTGGCGCGGACGCGATCGCTCGCCAGGTCGAGGGCCGCCGAGGATCGCTCGACGAACTCCTGCAGCGGATAGTCGGCGCCCTCGTCGAGGAAGTCGTGCATTACGAGGCTCGGCGAGTAGCAGGCGACCTCGGTGCCGTCGGGCCAGCGCACGCTAAAAGTCATCTCAGGCATGCGCGAGCACCTCCGTGTCGGCCAGCTGCGTCGACGAGTCGGCGAGCTGCGCGGCGGCAGCGCGCGCGGCTTCGTCGCGAGCCTCGGCCTCGCCCGTCCGGTAGGCATCGGGCCGCCGGTCGCGCAAATGGAACATGCCGCCGCGCATCGCCCGGAAGCTCTCGTCGACGTCGATGGTGGCGACCGCCATGCCCGAGCCGAGCAGCGTCGTCGCCAGGATGTTGCCGCCCGGGTCGACGACCTTGGCATTGCCGACGTAGCGCAGCGAGCCGAACGTGCCCGACTGGTTCGACGCCATCCAGAACACCTGGTTGTCGAGCGCCCGCGCTATGTCGAACAGGTTGAAGCGGTACGTCCAGCGATCCTCCTGGAGGTTTTCGGCGGTGGCCGTCCGGGCGGCGGGCCAGGCCGACATGCTGATGATGATCTCGGCGCCGTCCATCGCCAGCGAACGTGCCGCCTCGGGGAACGCCTTGTCGTAGCAGATCTGCAGACCGATGCGACCGACGGGGGTGTCGAACGCCTCGTAGGTGTCGCCCGCCGAGTACGACATGTGCTCGCCGAGGGGCTGGTGCACCTTGCGGTACGAGCCGTAGATGGTGGTGCCGTCGAGGCAGACGGCCGCGTTGTAGCGCGTCTCTCCGTCGTCGCCGAGCTCGCAGAATCCGACGGCGACGACCAGGTCGCCGACGATCTCTTGCACCCGCCTGATCTCGGGTCCGTCGAGGCGGATCGCCGGCGGGAGCGAGCGCGACGTCGTCTTGACCGTGTCACCGTGGTTGCCGAGCGACGAGAGGTACCCGCCGATGGCAGCCTCGGGCAGGGCGAGCAGCTGAACGCCCTGCTCGCGGGCCTCGGCGACCAGGCTCTCGATGAGCGCGTAGTTCTGTTCGAGGTCTCGGTTGAAGTTCGCCGAGACGCTGGCGACGGTGGTGGCCATCGAAGACTCCTTGCGGCTGATCGGTGGAGCGGACACGCAGGATCCTGCGGTGCAGCTAGTCAACGTCAGGTCGTGTTTCGGATTGGTTTCGCCCGGAATAAGAGTGCGTTTCGGCGGGAACATGCAATCTGCCCGAAACCAGTCGGCAACACGGGCGGCAAAGACTCGTTCTCGTACGGCTCCCCGAATCAGATCATCACGACTCTCGACCCGCTAGGAGACACCCATGAGCGACATCGACATCGACCAGCAGATCCTCGACAACATCGAGACGTCCCGGAACGAGATCCCGCACCCCTCGCAGCCCAAGGGCACGAACATGTACGGATCGACCAAGATCTTCCCCGACTACAAGGCCGAGAAGAGCGAGTACTACTTCCAGCTCGTCCACGGCATCGCGCACGAGTCGTCGGTGTCGTTCGTCGCCACGCTCCAGGCCATCCGCGCCCTCCGCAAGGGCTTCACAAGCGTGCTGTACTTCTACGGCCCCGGCTCGATGAACTGCATCGCCAACCGCGGATTCCCGACGACGGGCGCCGACGGATTCCCCGGCGAGACCAACATCAACAACGCGCTCGAGACCTTCATCAAAGAGGGCGGCACGGTCTTCTGCTGCCGCTTCGGCCTCGCCCTGCACGGCAACCGCGAGGAAGACCTCATCGAGGGCGTCATCCCCTGCCACCCGCTCGACGTGCAGGACGCCGTCATCCACTACGCCCGCAAGGGCGCGATCATCAACAGCACCTACATGGTCTGAGCGGGCGACCCCGTGACCATCACCAACAACGCGTCGCAGCTGACGACGCGGGTCGACATCGCGATCCGGGGCATCCGGGTGGCGGCCCCGGTGCACCGCGAAGGCGGCGCCGGCCCCTCCGACGACGGCCACGTGCTCTTCCAGGGAATGCAGTCGGCGATCCCCGTCAACCAGGAGAGCCCGTACCTCGTCGACGACGGCAAGCTGCTGCTCGACGGCGAAGACACGGGCATCGAGGTGTCGCCGGTGGCACGGCCGAAGTTCTACGACCTGGCCACGGCCGACGGCGTCTCGTACGAGCAGATCGCTCGGCTGCACGGCGCAAAGGTGCTGGCGACCACAGTCGTGCAGACCTGCATCCGCTACGACCCGGCCGAGCGCTGCCGCTTCTGCTCGATCGAGGAGTCGCTGAAATCGGGCTCGACGGTCGCTGTCAAGACCCCGGCGATGATCGCCGAGGTCGCCGAGGCCGCCTGGCGTCTCGACGGCGTCGAGCAGATGGTGATGACGACCGGCACCTCAAACGGTCGCGACCGCGGAGCCACCCACCTGGCCCGGTGCGTGCGCGCCATCAAGAAGGCCGTGCCCGACCTGATGATCCAGGTGCAGTGCGAGCCGCCCGCCGACCTGCAGACGATCACCGACCTCTACGAGGCGGGCGCGCGATCCATCGGCATCCACGTCGAGTCGATGGACGACGACGTACGCCGGCGCTGGATGCCCGGCAAATCGCGTGTCTCGCTCGACGAGTACCGCGCCGCCTGGCGTGAGGCCGTGCGAGTGTTCGGTCGCAACCAGGTCTCGACCTATCTGCTCGTCGGCATGGGCGAGGATCCCGACGAGATGGTCGCCGGAGCCCAGGAGCTCATCGACATGGGCGTCTACCCCTTCGTCGTGCCATTCCGCCCACTCCGCGGCACGCTCGCAACCGACGTTGACAAGGTGCCCGCTCCGCACCGCTCCGTGCTCCACGACATCACGTCGCGGGTGTCGGAAGCACTGATCAGAGCGGGGATGCGCGGGTCCGACCAGAAGGCGGGCTGCGCCGCCTGCGGCGCCTGCTCCGCCCTGCAGACCGCGGGAGGGTGACGTGAGCCTGATCGACGTGCCGGCGCTGATGGGGCCGAGTGAAGTGCTCGGCGCGACGGAGTCGGATCCTGCGCTCTCCCCCCTGGTGGTGCGGGCCGAAGGATCCGACGTGGCCGCGTACCGCAGACTGCGTCACGACGCGTTCGTGGCCGAGCAGGCGCTCTTCGCCGGCACCGATCGCGACGACCTCGACGACGATCCGCGAACGATCGTGCTCGTGGCACGGGTGGGCGCGGAGGTCATCGGGGGTGTCCGGATCGCTCCCGCCACCGCGATCGACATCGGCTGGTGGACGGGAAGCCGACTGGTCGTGGCGCCCGGCGCCCGGGGTGCCGCCGGCATCGGGTCGGCGCTCGTGCGCGCGGCGTGCGCTCTGGCCGAACAGCTCGGCGTGATCCGATTCGACGCGACCGTGCAGGAGCGAAGTTCGATCCTGTTTCGACGGATCGGATGGGAGACGACCGGAACCGCCGTGATCGGCGGGGTCGAGCACCGGCGCATGCGCTGGCCGATCGGGCGGTATCAGCGACTCGTCGACGCGACGAAGTCGCACCTGGCGGCGCTGCTGGAGCCCGGGTCGCTGTCGTCGGCCGGGTCGCTGTCGTCGCTCGGGTCGCTGTCGTCGCTCGGCGGCGCGGGCTGGGTGGGCGACGACGGGGCGCCCGTGCCCGGCACCGATGTGATCGCGGCGTGCGACGCGATCCTGCCGTCGATGGTCGAGCGCGATCCCGAGTGGGCCGGCTGGTGCGGTGTGCTCGTCAACGTCAACGATCTGAGTGCGATGGGTGCCGCGCCCGTCGGGCTGCTCGACGCGGTCGCCGGTCGTGACGCCACGTTCGTGCGCCGCGTGCTGGCCGGACTCCGTCGCGGTGCCGAGGCCTGGGGCATTCCGCTGCTCGGCGGACACACGCAGGTCGGTGCGCCCGCGTCCCTCTCGATCACCGCTCTGGGCCGCACCTCGACGCCGGTGCCGGGCGGCGGCGGCCGACTCGGCGACGTGCTGAGCCTCACGGTCGACGTCGGCGGCTTGTGGCGGCCCGGCTACTCGGGGTCGCAGTGGAACTCCACCGAGGCACGACGCTCGGGCGAACTGCGTGAACTCGCGGGCACGGTCGCCCGGGCCCAGCCCGCCGCGGCGAAAGACGTCAGCATGGCCGGAATCGTCGGCACCGTCGGCATGCTCGCCGAAGCCAGCGGCTACGGGGCCGTGATCGAGGTGGGGGCTGTGCCCATGCCTGGTTCTGGTGCCGCTGGTGGGTCTGGCGCTGCTGGCTCGGTCTCGATGGGCTCGGTCTCGATGGGCGACTGGCTCGGCTGCTTCCCCGGCTTCGGCATGGTCACGGCTGACCGGGCCGGACGCTCACGCATGTCGTCGCCCTACGCCGTCACCGCCGAGATGGGCGAACTGACCACGTCGCCCGGCGTGCGGCTCCGGTGGCCCGACGGCGAGACGACGCTTGCCGTGAGCGGTGGCGTGACCGGGTTGGGGCCGGCCTAGCCGATGCAAATTTGAAGGAGATTCTGCCGCGCGACCCCGTCGGATCCTGATGTTTCCGTTGGCGCCGGCGCGTTTCTCCTTCGAATTCGGGAGCACGCCCGGGCTAGAACCCCCGCAGCTGCTTGAGCAGGATCCGCGACGCCCCGCTCGGCGCCGACGTCACCACCCGCACCTCGCCTCTGCCGTCGCCGAGATCGCTCTAGGCGTCGGGTACAGGCGACCACAACTGCGATCTCGGCGCGCCGCTCGCCTCGCACGACTCTGGCGACGCGGCCAAGGCGTGCGAGCGACACGTCTTTCTAGACAGCAGGGAAAGGCGGGAGACCACAACCCGAATTGTGGCCCCCGCCGGCCCGCAACCCGAATGCGGACCCTCACCCCTGATGTGGTGATGACACCAGCCAACCCCACGGCGACCGGAATGGGCCCGACATTGTGTCGGAGTCGAGAAAAACGTGAGTGGGGCCACCATCGAGGATTCGGGCCCTGACGGTGGCCCCGGCCTGCTCCTTAGGGAAGAAGCAGGTTGTTGTGCGGTGGGGACGCACTCGAGTGACCGTAATCCTCCGATGAAATCGGCCCTGTCAGTTTCGTCGCTGCTCGTACCCCTGCTCGATCCAGCACACTTGGACCCGGCGATCACGACGTATAGAAACCGGCCTCGAGGTCGTCGAGCAGAGTGGGGCCGGAGGGCTCCCACCCGACGAGCCCTCGCGTGAGCGACGACGACGCCGGCTGGTCGCCGCCGAGCAGCGCACCGAACACACCGAGCTGCTCGGGATCGACGGCGGTAGCGGGCAGACCGGTCTTCGCCGAGATCACCTCAGCGACCTGACCCATGGCCACGCCCTCCTCGCCTACTGCATGCAGAACAGAACCGGCTGGCGCTTTCTCGACCGCCAGCAGAAACAGTCGCGCCGCGTCGCTGATGTGCACGGCCGGCCACCGGTTTTGGCCGTCGCCCACATAGGCGGCGGTTCCCAGCTGCCGGTCGAGCCCGACGAGTGACGCGATGAGGCCGTTGCGATCTCCTTCGCCATGGACGCTTCGCGGGAGACGCACGAGCACCGACCGAATACCCCGATCGGCCAGCGCGATGACAGCGTTCGCCGTCCGTGCTCGGGCCCCGGCCGGCCCGTCAGGATCCAGATGATCGGCCTCGGTCGACACCCTGCCCTCGAGAATCGGTGTGCCGGATGCCGCGACGAACGCCTTGCCGCTCCCGGAGAGCGCATCCCCTATTTTCTGCAGCAACGCCACCTCGTTGTCGATCGTCTCGTCGAAGGCGTCGAAGTCGAGGGTGAAGGCGAGATGCACGGTCGCGTCGGCGTGCGACGCCTCCGACACGATCAGGTCGTGGTCTTGCATGTCGCCGAGCACAGCGCTGGCGCCGAGGTGTCGGATCCTTGTCGCCGACGCGTCCGAACGCGCGAGTCCGACCACCTCGTGCCCGGCGGCGATCAGGTCTTTCGTGAGTGCGGTGCCGATCCATCCGGACGCCCCGGTGATGAAAACGCGCATTATGTGCTCCTCTCGTTGCGGCGCGGACGAGAGGTTTCTCGTCATCGCCTTTTGATGTGACTTGGTAACATCACCGTACACCTGATGCGACTGAGTAACATCACTAGAATCAGAGCATGGGTCGATGGGAGCCGGACGCGCAGGGGCGCCTCTTGAGCGCTGCCCTCGAGCTCTTCGCCGAGCACGGCTATGAGGCGACCACCACCGCGCAGATCGCGGAACGCGCCGGGCTGACAAAGACGACGCTGTTCCGCCTCTTCTCCGACAAGCGCGAGATCGTGTTCCAGGGCCAGAGCGCACTCGTCGAGCTGGTGAGACGCGGTGTCAGCGAGGCACCCATGGGCGCGAACCCGTCCGAGCTGATGGCCGGCGCAATCGGGCTCCTGTCGCGCGCGCACACGGAGGATCATCGGAGGACGGGCAGGATCCTCGACCCCGTGCTCGCCGAAAGTCCCGAATTGAACGAGCGGGCCGTCTTCAAGCGCTTCGCCATCGCCTCCACCCTCGAGAAGGCCCTGGTCGATCGGGGCGTCGAGAAGCGAGAGGCAGGCATCCTCGCCGACCTCGGGGTCCGGGCGTACTACTCGGGCTATGAACTGTGGGTTGCTTCCGACAGCCCCTCGCCCCTCGCGGACTACGTCGCCGACGAGCTCTCGCATCTCGAGGAAGCAGCGACGATTCTGGTTCGCAGCTCCGCTGAACCCGCCACGGCAGTCGGGTCGCCGAGGAGCGCGACGTGACCGACTCCGTCCCCACGATCTACGACGTCGCCGCCGGTGCCGGTGTGTCGAAATCCGTCGTCTCCCGCGCCCTCTCCGGTGCCCCCGGAGTAGCACCGGCCACCCTGGCCCGGGTGAAGCAGATCGCCGCCTACAACACGGCCGCCGGATAACGCGCCGGGCCGCTCACCCGGGCAGGTCAGCGAAGTCGCGCTTGACGCCGTTGTACCAATCCATGGCCTTCTTGGGTCTCATCCACCGGCCCTTCATCGCGTCGCGAGCCTCCTGATGCGCGGTGTCGCCGCTCTTGACCGCGTCTCGCAGATGGCGATCCTGAGCCTTGATGATCAGGTCGGCGGTGTCTGCCCGGTGGGCGAGGTCGCAGGGGCCTCCGAGTTCGCGGCACGTCATGCTTTTCACGGTTCCTTCTCTCTGCCGTCGCTAGGCGCAACGGCTCTTGCCCTCCTCGACGGATGCCGGGCCGGAAGTGTGACCGATCGATATGCCCTATAACCGAAAATCAGCTGATCGGTGGTGGCGGCCAGGCAGAATCCCGACGCCGCACACTCTCCAGCGTCTGAGGTTCGGCCCGGAAGCGGACCGACTCCACGACACCCTCGACGATCGTGAAGTCGAAGGCGACCAGGGGCTTCCCTCGGTGGAACCAGGCGGCCCCTGGTCGTCCATCGATCAGTGCCGGCAGTGCCGCACGGGCACTGCCGTTGAAGAACCCGGCGACGGCATCGCGCCCGTCGATGCGGCGCGGCGTACCGGAGGCGATTGCCTCCGCGTCGGCACTCACACTCGCGTCCGGGGCGAGCAGCTCGAGAAGCCGACCCAGGTCACTGCCTCGTGCTGCCGCCATGAACGCATCCACGATGTGCTGATCGCTGACGGGCCCGCCCTCTTCCGCCCCGGCCACTTTGGTCCGAGCCCGAGAGGCCAACTTGCGGGCGGCCGCCGCAGATCGGTCGAGGATCTCGCCGACCGTCTCGAAATCGAAGCCGAACGACTCGTGCAGCACCAGCGCGACCCGCTCGTTCGGGCTGAGCCGCTCGACGACCACATGCAATGCCTGCCCGACGGCTTCCCGCCGCTCGATCGATGCCAGCGGGTCGTCTGGGGGCGATGACGAGCTGGAGTCGACGCCTGTGCCAAGAGAATCAGGCTCTCGAGCGACGGGGATGCGTTCCCTGAGTCGGTCGATGCAGAGTCGGGTGGTCACCGTGGTCAGCCACGCCGGCAGGTTGTCGACGGTGGCCGTGGTCGCCTGCAGTCGCAGCCACGCTCGCTGGACGACGTCTTCGGCCTCGTGCCGGTCGTCGAGGATGCGCGCGGCGATGATCACCAGACGTCCGCGCTCTCGCTCGAACGCCGATGCCTGCTCCATGCGGTCACACTACGACGGCGCTCGGCCGCACGCGAGAGCCAGCCGGCCGACCGAGCCGGGGCCGACCCATGAAAAACGAGCCGAAGGATCCTGCCGCCCGAAACAAGGGTGCACGCCGTAGTCTTGGCAGACCTGCTCGAGAGGAACGTCTGTGGGAGAACGACTCGACGCTGCTGCGCGGATCTCCGCCCGGACCGTGCGCGTGGCCTCGAAGACGCCGCTCGGCAAGCAGCTCAGAGAAAACATCGCGTTTGTCCGTCGCGTTGCTCGAGCCGCTGCCACCGAGGCTGTTGCCACTCCCCCGACCGCCACTTCGTCGCGAGACACCACCGCGCATGCAGGGCTCGAGCCGCAGCCCCGCGACGAGTTCGTCGCCGGCGACGACGAGCGATGCACCTGCCGCGAGCCGGCCTGGTGCGGGGCCACCAAAGGTGACGTCGTGCACGACCTCATGAGCCGCGGAATGCGCCTCGACCGCCCGCAGGCCGAAGCGATCTGGCGTGAGGCGCAAGACCGTCGCGTCGCTTGACGCGGCGCCCCTCCGACTGACCGCCTGCTGCGTCCCGCCGCCGACGTCGTAGACCGACCGTGAAAACGTCACCCGACCGCGATCAAATGCGGTCGGGTGACGTTTCCGCGGTCGGTGAGCCCCTCCCCTCGGTGAGCCCCTTCCTTCCAGGCAGGGCACACTAAACGCATGGAATACGCGGAGGATCGCTGGGTCAGACACCTTCGCGACGGAACAAATCCCCGCGCGTGGCGTTCCGTGCTCGGCCTGTCGATCCTCATCCTCGCCAGCGCAGCGATCCTGTTCGCCGAGTTCACCCATCCGTCCTTTGTCGTCGCGGACTTCGCTAGCCATGGCAGGGGCAGAGGCTCATCGGTCCTCCTCCCAGTTCTCCTCCTGGGCGTCGGTCTGTATTTCGCCATCTCCTCAAGGGACCGCAGTAAGTCCGATCGACGTGCCCTCGCTCTGATCCGGGCGTCGTCCACCCCCGCCTTCTACCTGCCGGTTACCGACTCAGACTCGGGCAACGACCACGTCGTGATGTGGACGGTCGACCGCGACGGCCTGCACGCCTGGACGCCGAGCTCGAAGACTCCGGTGAGGAGCGTGCCGTGGTCGACTCTTGAGACGATCACCCTCGCCGAGCAGTGGGTTTCACGGGCGGGAGCGAACCAGGCGTATGCGCTTGCGATCGATCTCGCGGACAACGACAGCATCGTCCTTCGATGTCGATCGACGATCGGCCGCTCGTACCCGGCAAGCGTCACCAAGCTCGACATCCTGATGCGCGTTCTGCGGTCGCTTCGCCGTGAGCTCGACCGTGCCGACAAATGACAACGAGACCACGCCTTGGGGCGTCCCCCACCCCACGAGCGAAAGGCGGCACCGCATGACGAACCCCGGCAGAGCGAGGCGGTCGGATGTCACGGACGGGCCGCGCGCGATAGTGGCGATTGACGGTTTACTTCCTCTATGAAACTCACCGACGACCTGACCCGCGGCGACTGGACGCGGGAGCGCTTCGGGCCCGGGTGGTCGGTGGCGGGCACCGTGGGGTCGGGCTTTGAGGCGTACGCCCGGATCCTTCACCCGGTTCCCGCCAGCCGTGTTGACCTCGACGTGCCGCGCCAGCTGCCGTATGGCATGCCGACCATTGTCGAAGAGACGGTCTGGCCCTGGGCCGAGCTCGCCCGGCGCAATGGGCGGAGCATGCACCCCCTCGTGCAGTCCAGGCGCCTCAATGACGACGAATCGCGCATGCATTTCGACGACGGCTGGTATTGCGGGCAGACCCGGTCCGGCTTCCTCGAACCCGAGTACCTCGCCGATATCGTGACTCGACTCACACCCGAGACGACGACCCCTGGTGATCTCACGGTAGGCGTCTGGGAGGGATGGGGAGAGCTGCAGGCACCGGCGTCGTCTACACCGCCTCGGGAGACGACGGGTCTGCTCAGGCTGCCTACGACGAGGCCTTCCGGGCAAGCGTCGCTCCGGAGGTTCGCGAGGCACTGGCGAGAACCCGATACCAGCCGCCGCGACTGTTCCGTCGTCGCCCGGTCGTGCCACCGCTTCTGCTCGAGCTGCCGGATCGCCGGTACTTGATGTTCGCGACCGACGCCGCCGAACTCAGCAACCCCGACTGGCCCTTGAAGGCCGGGATCGGTTGGGACGACGAGTCCGAGGGCGTGATGCCGCAGCTCGTATGGCCAGCAGACTCCGCCTGGTGCATCGCCTCCGAGATCGACTTCGACTTCACCCTCGTCGGCGGAACACGGGCGGCGATCGCTGCCGTTCTCGACTCGCCGCTTCTCGAGACCTACGAGGTGCAGCCGGACGACGACGTGTCGTGGGATGGCGACGTCGTCAACGAGTTCCGCGAGCCGGCTCCGCAGCTGCGCAATCCGTTTGCGTGACTTCCGCTGTCGGATCCTCGCCGACTCACCCTGCCTCACTAGCAAGAACGCTCTGCGGCATCCCCGCTACAGCTTCACGAAAACGACCATCAGGGCAGCGAAGGCGAACGCGACGAGAACGAAGCCCCAGACGAACCAGGGCCCGACGGGCGCAGTTCGCCACGAGTCGGCCCGCCCGACCACCTCGCGTCGATTGCCTCGAATCGCACCGATCACGAGCAGTCCGACCCCGACGGCAACGATCGGGATGACGACCGCGACGATGAGATTGTCTCGAAGCATGGTGATTCGGCCGCTCCTATCCGTGTGAGGCCGGATAAATGACCATCATGCGAGGTCCGCACGCGGCCTGCAGATCAGCAGCGAGACGGTGCCCCTCGACGACATGCCCTAATCGAGTCTCGTACGAGATCACCGGATCCTGAACTGTGCCGTCCCTGCCGTCATCCGTGACAGACGGATACCAGAGTTCCCATTCGCGATTCCATGCTGCAAGTCGAGACACCAGAGCAGGACCAACGGGCAGATTGCTTCTGTCAAGCAGCCCCACCCAACCGCGGTCAGCCCCGTAGAGCCCGTAGTCGGCACCCCACACCGGGAAATCGGCTATCCATTCCTCCGACAGCCTTATACGCCGGCCGACAACTCCCTCGTCGTCGGGGACAACGAATGGCACGACTTCCGGTGCCCGGTACGCATCACGACTGAGACTCAGGCGCGGAAAGCCTTCCAAGCGTTGCGCCACTGGCCGAGCTCGCCACGCCGCATCTTCCGCGGCCTCGGCCCTTGAGCGTTCCGGGCCAGAGCCGCGCACGTCATCGTCGACGCAGAAAACCGTGTAGCCGAGACCGAGCTCGACCTGCATGTCGGAGGCGAGACGATGGGCTTGCACGAGGAATTCGAGCTGTTTCGCCGGAGTCTCTCGTGATCTTCCAGCCCAGGCGCGCATCTCCCACTTCAGCTGCGACGACAAGCCGTGATCGTCGTCGGCGGGAAAGGGGCGCTGGGCAGTCAACTGCACGAGCGGCAGGGCCCCGGCACCGCGTGGCGCCAACAGAAGTCGGATCACAACCAGCTACGTCCGAGTCGCGGCGGTCTTGATCAAGGACCTGAGCGTCGAGGGGTCGATACCGCCCAGGATCCTGGCGCTCACCCGGCCCGTCGGATCGACGACGATCGTCGTCGGAGTGGCGCGGGATTGGGCAACGGAGTATTCCGTCACCTGACCGGCTCCCGTCGGCGTCAGATCTCCCTGCGACAGGCCCTGCGACGTGCACCCGGAGGCCACGAGCGCGACTGCGAGCCCGACCACCACCGCTATCGGGCCCCCACGACGTGTCATCACCATCGAATCCTAGAGGCGGAGTCACCCACCCAAGCCCACCCGGCTAGGTAGTCTCGCGTCATGGCAGCTGAGGAGCGACGCACGATCGACATGTCGTGCGATTACGGGGCGGACTGGCCCCTCTGGGCAGACGGCATGACCGACGGTGAGTCGCTCGGCCTCTCCCCGGCACTCGCGCAGAAGATCCTCGCCTGGAACGACTACTACCTGGCCCACGCGAGGCCGAACCAGTCGTGGCTCGTCTCGAAAGAGAGCGACGCCCGGTGGCTCGAAGAAGGCAGGCGCCTCAGTGAGCACCTTCGCGCCGAGCTTCGCGGCGTCGCCGACGTCACTTATTCGCAGCGGTGACCGTCGCCATCACCCGCACCGCCGGGTGAGTGTCCACGATCTGCTGATCGCAGGCCCCTGGCACTAGCCGATCGTGGACAGTCACCCGGCCGAGCGCGGCAAAGAGGCGGCTGCGCGGCTGGCCTCCAGCAGCACCGTGAGCTCATCGCGCACTCGTTCGAGCGTGGCGGGGTCGACCCCCAAAAGCTCGAGGATCCGGCCCGGCACCGCGAGCGCCCGCTCCCGCAGGGCCACCCCGGCCTCGGTCAGCGCGATGTCGAGCGACCGCTCGTCGGCAGAGTTGCGCGTTCGGGTCAGATACCCCTGAGCCTCGAGCCGCTTGAGGAGCGGCGACAGCGTCGCCGGGTCGAGCGACAGCTGCTCGCCGAGATCGCGCACGCGGAGCGGACTCGTCTGCCAGAGCGCCAGCATCACGAGGTACTGCGGGTGGGTCAGGGCGAGCGGTTCGAGCACCGGCCGGTAGAGCGCAATGACGCTTCGACTCGTGGCCGCGAGTGCGAAGCAGACCTGCCGGTCGAGGGCGAGGGGATCTTCCATGGCCCCACTTTAATGCGTACACTAACTATTTGTGGGCAAACCAGTACGCAACCGCAAACCAGTGCGACCGAGAGCCGCAACGCCATTCGACAAGGCCCCCGGCTTCATCGGGCGCCTCAACCGTTTCATGTACCCGATCGCCGGCCCTGCCTCGCTGGGCGCCGGCCATCCCGAAGATCCCTACGAGCCTCCGGCCGACCCACAGTGCCCGGTGTGCCACACGTCGCTCTCGACGCACGCGATCGACCGCGATCCGGTGACGAACCGCACGTTCCTGAACTGCCCGCGCTAGCCCGCGCTAGCGAGCTGTCGCGAGATGGCCTGACCTACGTCCATTCCCGCTAGACGCCGGAGATTCGGCCATCTCGTGGCCATCGCTCGCCGAGATCGCAGTCAACGTCGGATCGAGGCGACCGGAAGTGCGATCTCGGCGGAAGCTCGCCGCCCCGTGCACGCACGGGCCACACGTCAGACGAGCGTCATCCCCATCACGGTGCGGACGGGCAGGGCTCCCCCGGTGTCGTCGGGCCACTGCACCATGCCGATCTTCTCGGCCACGCGGCGGGATGCGACGTTCAGAGGGTGGATGATCGCGACCAGCACGTCAGACGCCAACTCCCCGGCGAGCGCCGCAGCGCGAGCGGCATCCCGGCAGGCCGCGGCCGCCTCGGTGGCATACCCGCGACCCTGCAACTCCGACCTGACGTGATAGCCGACTTCGAGCATCGGCACCCCGTTGACCTTCTGCCAGGTGAGTCCGCAGTCGCCGACGAACAGGCCGTCGACGGTCTCGAGGATCCACAGCCCGAACCCGTATTCGGCGTAGTTCCGCTCGTTCCACGCAATCCAGGCCGCAGCCTCGTCGCGGGTCTTCGGCGCCGGGTAGAACTCCATCACGCTCGGATCGCCGAGCAGCCCCGCCATCGCATCGAGATCGGCCGCGCTCATCGGGCGGAACCGGAGTCGCGGAGTCGGTGCGGGCAGCATGCCTCCACGGTATCGCGGGGTGTTCTCCGCGCACGCGGTCGCCGAGATCGCAGTTGACGTCGGATGCAGGCGACCACAAGTGCGATCTCGGCGGGGGCACTCAGCCCTGGCGTGCAGCACGCGACAGGGAGCAGAATCACTGCACCGGAACAGCGCTTCGACGACGAAGCAGGAGAGGGAGCCATGCCCGTCATCCAATCCACACACGACACCGACGCTCTGACGATGACCGTCGTCACGGAGTTCGGCGCGGCACCCGAGCGCGTGTGGGAGGTCTGGGCGGATCCTCGTCAGCTCGAACGCTGGTGGGGTCCGCCCACCTGGCCGGCCACTTTCGTCGAGCACGAGCTGACGACCGGTAGCCGCACGAGCTACTACATGACCGGCCCTGACGGCGATCGTGCCGCTGGCCTCTGGCTCATCACCGCGGTCGATGCCCCGCACCGGGTCGAACTCGACGACAGCTTCGCCGATGCCGACGGCAACCCCGACGAATCGATGCCGGTGTCGCACATGCGGATGACGCTCGACCCCGCGGCGAGCGGCACCCGCATGACGCTCGTCACCGAGTTCGCCAGCCGGGAGCAGCTCGATCAGCTGCTCGAAATGGGCATGGAGGAGGGCATGACGCTCGCGCTGGGGCAGATCGACGGGATCCTCGCCGAGTAGGCCGAGCGCACACCCGAGCGCAGGGTCGAGTGCACGGTCGAGCGCAGATCCCTCTAGCGGACTAAGCCGCGGCGGCGTTCATCAGCCAGGATGGACTGGAGCGACGACTGACCACGATCACCCGGGGGCGATGCATGCCGAGACGACTCAGCGAGCGGTTCACCACGCTCGAGTTCCGGGTCGACGCGATGGCCGCGGTCGTCATCATCGCTTTGAGCCTGGTGCCGTTCGGCCTGTTGCTGAACAGCCCGAGTGTCGCCTCGGTGCTCCTCGCCGCCGTCGCGGTCGCCCTGCGTCGGGTCTCTCCTCGCGTCGCCCTCGTCCTCGTCTGGCTGATGGCCGCCGTCCAGGTCTTCGGCAACGAACGCCCGACCGTGACGACCCTCGCGCTCGTGCTCGTCATCTACGCGTCGGCCAGCGTCGGCACCCGCAACGAGCTGATCGCGGGTCTCGTCTCGAGCGTGATCGGAGGCGGGATCGCATCCGTCTATCTCGCGAACACCGGCACACGCTTCGCTCTCCTCCTCTACGGCTCCCCCGGTCAGGCCGCGGCGACCCTCCTGGCCCCGATCGGCGTGCTCGGATTCGCGTGGCTGGCCGGACTGACCGTTCGCGCCTTCCGCTCCCGGCAAGACGAGTCGATCCTCCGCGTCCAGGCGCAGACCGAGACCGTGCAGGCCCTCGACCTCGCCGAAGGCGAGCGGCTGCGGGCTGCGATGGCGCGCGATGTGCACGACATCGTCGGGCACTCGCTGGCCGTGATCATCGCGCAGGCCGACTCGGTGCAATTTCTCGACGACACCGACCGCATTCGCCAGGTGACCTCGACGATCGCCGACACCGCTCGGCGTTCCCTCGGCGAAGTGCGGGAGGTCTTGAGCGGCACCAGCGCCGGATCCTCGGGTTCTGCCGCCGACGAGCCGCACGATCTCACCGCCATCATCGAGCAGGTCACCGCCGCCGGGGTCGTCGTCGACCACGTGACCCGCGGTACCGCCCGCGCACTCGAACCCGGACAGGCCCTGGTGTTGCGCCGCGTCGCCCAGGAGCTTCTGACCAACGCCCTCCGCCACGGGGCGCCCGGCATGCCGATCGCGTTCACCGAGCTGTGGCGGCGTGACGACGTCGTCCTCGAGGTGCACAACGCCGTGCTCGCCGAGGCCGACCGACCGACCCCGACGGGCGAGCTGCGACGGGCCGGGACGGGCGTCGCCGGAATGACGGCCCGCCTCGCGGCCATCGGCGGCACGCTCGAGGCGGAAGAGATCGACGGCACTTTCATGGCGCGCGCCCGGATCCCGGCCACGCAGCCCGTCTCACCATCGATGGCCAAGGAGGCCTGAGTGATCCGAATCGTCCTGGTCGACGACCAGCAACTCTTTCGCGGGGGCGTCCGCGTCGCCCTCGATGCGCAGACCGACATGGAGGTCGTGGGCGAGGCGTCGAACGGCCGCGAGGGTCTGCAGGTGATCGGCGAGACGCAACCCGACATCGTGCTGCTCGACATGCGGATGCCCGTGATGGATGGCGTCGAGACGGTCCAGGCGCTCTTCGGGCCGAATGGGCCGGCCACCCCGCCGCGCGTGATCGTGCTCACCACCTTCGCGCTCGACGCCGCCGCCGCGACCGCCATCCGCAACGGCGCCAGCGGATTCCTGCTCAAAGACAGCACGCCGGCCTTCCTGACCGCCGCCATCCGCGCGGTGCACGCCGGCAGTGCCGTGCTCGCGCCCGACGAACTCGGGCAGCTGTTCAGCGCCGATGTGAGCGCGGCGCCGACTCCCGCGGCCGTGCCGGCGCCGCTCGAGTTCCAGTCGCTGACCACCCGCGAGCGCGCCATCTTCACGCTTGCGGCCCGGGGGCTGTCGAACTCCGAGATCGCGGCCCACGAATACGTCAGCGAATCGACGGTCAAGAGCCACATCTCGAGCGTGCTCGGCAAACTCAGCCTGCGCGACCGGGTGCAGCTCGTCGTCTACGCGCACGACAACCAGCTGCTGTAGGCCGGCCGGGCCGGGTCGGGTCGGGGTGGGGTCGGGCCGCCGAGATCGCACTAGTGGTCGCCGCACCCCGACCCCAAGTGCGATCTCGGCGCGACGGGCGGGCTAGCCGCGTCGCCAGAAGAAGGGGAAGCGGCGTCGGTTGCGGGTGGGCGCCGCATGCGCGGCGGGGGTGGGAGCAGCGGCGGGAGCAGCGGCAGGCTCCGGGTCCGCGGCCGGTGCAGGGGCAGAAACTGGCGCAGCAGCAGCAGCAGGGGCAGGGGCAACCGCAGGATCCGCGGCAACCGCCGCCGGCACCGACGCCGCCGCCGCACCCTGTGCCTCTCTCCACCGAGCCTCGGCCGCCCGATAGTCGTCGAGCCCGGCGATCTGCTCCAGGTGCCGCAGCGACCGTGCCCGCATCGGTGCCTGCACGGGAATGAGGTTGCCTTCGTCGTCCGGAACATCGGCGAGCAGCCGCTGAATCGCCGCGCTCGGCGTGAGCCCCTCGGCGAAAGCGGCTGCCAACTCGTGCACCCACGGGTGCGTGGCGATCAGCGTGCGGCCGTCGGCCTCGCGCGCGCCCTCTTCGAACACGTTGGGCACATGCCACGAAGCGCCTGAGGCGTCGTCCCACCACAGCCAGCCGAGCACGACCCGGTCGCGCTCCCAGGCGACGTAGAAGACCGGCACGCTCTCGTCGACGGTGCGGGCGAACGACGGCCCAGGATCCGGCGCGACCGCGATCGGAGCGACCCCGACAGGCGGCTCATCGCTGCTCTGCCCGGCCGTGGGCTCAGCGCCGCGCTCGGGCTCGACCCCGAGCAGATAGGGGTGGAACGGGAGGTCGTTCGTGTCGTCGATCACCGGGTCGATTATGCCGGGACCGTCTGACTTCCTGCTCCGGTGGCGTAGCTCAGACTCCAGCGGCCGGCCCGAGGCGCGTTGCCCGTTGCGCGTCGCCACGGGCGCGTCGCCCGGAGTCGGCGGGTGTTCTTAGGGGTGGGCGGGTGCTCCAGCACCCGCCGACACCCAAAAACACCCGCCCATTCGGCGCAGCGCCGGAAAACACCCGCCCACTCGGCGCACCGCCGGGAAACACCCGCCCACCCCGCGCAACACCGAGCGCGCCCAAAGCACCGCACGGCAGAGTGGACGCATGAGCACGCCCACCCCCACCACCCCTCGCCCTCGCCCTCGTGGCACGCAGCACGTCTTCGTCGTCGAGCGATCCGAGCGGCTGAGCCCGCACCTGGTGCGCATCCACCTCGGCGGCGACGCCTTCGAGGCGTTCATCGCCGGCGCCTCCCCCGACAAGATCCGCGCGACCGACAAGTACGTCAAGTTCCTGTTCGCGCAGCCCGGCTCCGGCCTCGAACCTCCCTACGATCTCGAGGCCCTGCGGGAGCGGCTCGATCCGGCCGATCTGCCCGTGCGCCGCACCTACACCGTCCGATCTGTCGACGAGGCGGCGCGCACCATCGCCGTCGACTTCGTGGTGCACGGCGACGAGGGAGTCGCCGGTCCCTGGGCGGCAGCTGCGCAACCGGGTGATCGTGTGGCTCTCTCGGGCCCCGGCGGGCTGTATTTTCCCGACGAGGATCCGGCGACGACGCACGTCTTCCTCGGCGACGATTCCGCTCTTCCCGCCGTCGCGGCCGCCCTCGAGGCTCTCGCCGCGACCGTGCCCGACGCCCGCGGAACCGCCCTCATCGAAGTCGATACAGCAGCCGACGAATTGCCGCTGACCGCCCCGGCGGGGGTGGCGGTCCGGTGGCTGCACCGCGATGGCGACGCGACCCCGGGCGAGCCGCTCGTCGCGGCGACCACGGAGCTCGCGGCGACCACGGAGCTCGCGGCGACCACGCAACTCGCGGCGACCGCGGGCCAAGTGCGGGTGTTCGCGCACGGCGAGAGGTCGGCGATGAAGGCGATCCGTCGGATCCTCGTCGACGATTGGGCGCTCGACCGGAGCGACTTCTCGCTCTCGGCCTACTGGGCCCTGGGCCGCGCCGAAGATCGATTCCAGGCGGAGAAGCGCGAGCCCATCGGCGCCCTGGAGTAGGCCGCCGCCGGGGCGCTTGCAAATTCGAAGGAAAAACCTCGGCACGCGAGCACGAACATCAGGATCCGGCGGGGTCACCCACCACAATCTCCTTCAAATTTGCAGCAGCCCCCGCCGCCGCAGCCCCGACCCGCTACAGGCCGGTCCGGCGCGGCCCGGGAGCGGGGCGCTTCAGCTGCCTCCCCACGAGCAGCCCGAGCCCGGCGATCATCGACAGCAGGCCGATGCCGATCGCGACGCCCGTTCCGGCGCTTCCGGTAAAGGCGAGGGCGCTGACCACGCTGGCTGCCACAGGGGTCGCTGCCGCGCGGATGGCTGCCGCGACCACGGTCGGGTAGGTCACCCGGATGATCGCCGCGACCGTGACCGCGTCGGTGTCGGTCACTCGGTAGTGCACCGCTGCCACACCGTGGAAGTTGTGTTCCGGCGTGAAGCTCACGACGCTGCCGCTGACCCGGAACGTCCCCTTGCCGTCGAGGGCGACGGTGTCGGTCGCCTTACCGGTCGCAGGGTCGATCAGGCCGATCGTCGACGGGTCGAACGTCGCACCCGAGGTCGCCTCGTCGTTGGCGAGCAGGTCGATGGTGGCCTTCACATTCGGCTTGCCCTCGACGGCGTCGTTCACCGCGTGCGCACCCGGGCTGACCGTGATGGTCGCCTTGGCCGTCGTCGTGAAGCCGTTCCGGTCGGTTGCCGTGTACGTGAACGAGTCCGTTCCGGTGAATCCGGCCTTCGGCACGTACGAGTACGAGCCGTCGCGGTTCACGGTCACGGAGCCGTGGCGCGGCGCCGACTTGAGGGCCGCGGTGAGACGGGAGCCGCTGTCGTCGGAGAGGAGCCCCTTGCCGGCGGCGACGGTGAGCGTGCGCCCGGCCGTGGTGGCCCCGGAGTCGGGGGTCGCGCGCGGGGTTACCGTGATGATGACGACTGCGGGATCCTGACAGGCGAAGCCATCGGCGTCGACCACCGTGTAGGTGAACGTCTCGACGCCCGAGAATCCGGCAGCCGGCGTGTAGGTCATGAGACCGGTCGGGCTCACTGTCGTGAGGCCGCCGTGGTCGGGCCGCGTCGTGCTCGTCACCGAGAGTTTCGAGCCCCAGTCGTTGCCGAGGAGTCCGCGCTTGCCGCCGATCACGATCTTCGTACCGGCCGACGTCTTCATCACGTCATTGGCGACCAAGGGAAGCACGCGGATCGTCACCGTACCGGTTCGGATCTGTCCGGCGTCGTCGGTGATCGTGTACGTGAAAGAGTCGAGGCCCGAGTAGTCCGGGGCCGGCTTGTACGTGTACGAGCCGTCGCGAGCTACGGTGACTTTTCCGTGCGTCGGGGGCGCGTCGAGGGTGGCGGTGAGGTTCGACCCGACGGTGTCGAGCAACAGACCCTTGGCCGCGTCGGTCGAGTAGCCCGTGCCGGCGTTCGTCGTCGATTCGTAGTTCGCGGCGCGGTCGCCGACCACGATGCGCACGAGGGCCGTGGTCGTCTGACCGGAACCGTCGGTCAACGTGTAGACGAACGAGTCGGTGCCCGAGAAGCCCGCCTTCGGCTGGAAGACGAAGGATCCATCGGACTGCTTCACGAGGGAGCCGCCCTTGGCCGTCGTCGTACCCGCGGTGACGCCGAGCCCGGTGCCGCGGTCGTTGCCGGTGAGGGCGATGACGGAGATCGGCAGTGCCGTGTCGGCGTCGGTCGAGAACCGGTCGTCGACGGCCACCGGGGTGACTGTCACCGTGATCGTGGCGGTCACGCTGTCGCCGTCCTTGTCGGCGATTGCATAGGGGAACGACTCGGTGCCCGAGAAGCCGATCGCAGGCGTGTAGTCGAAGGTGCCGTCCGCCGAGACCGTGACGGTTCCGTGCGGCGTGGTGACGACCGACCCGGGGAGGCCCTTCGTGCCGACGCCGGTGACCGTGATGGATTGGCCGCGGTCGTTGCCGAGGATCCCGGGAGCGTCAGACGAGATGCGCGTGCCCGCCGGCGTCCGGTAGCTGTCATTCGCCGCCAGGGGGTTCACCGTAATCGCGACGGTCGCCGTGGTGGGTGTCTTCGCGGCGTCGGTGAGCGTGTAGGTGAACGAGTCGGGGCCGGAGTAACCGGGTGCCGGGGTGTAGGTGAACGAGCCGTCACCGTTCACCGTGACGGTGCCGTGCGCGGGGGTGGCGGCGAGCGTCGTGGTGAGGCCGCTGCCAGAGTCGTTCACGGTCAGGCCGTCTCCCTTCGCGACGGTGAGCGGGGTCGCCGCAGTTGCGGTGTAGGCGTCGTTCTTCGCGACCGGGGCCACAGTGATCGTGACCGTCGCCGTGGAGGCCTGGTGTTCGGTGTCTTCGACCGTGTAGGTGAACGTCGCTTTGCCCGAGAAGCCGTCGGCGGGGGTGTAGGTGAGGGTGCCGTTGCCGTCCGAGGTGAGGGTGCCGGGCGATGCCGTGCTCGTGGTCGCCACGGGCGCGGTGAACGTAAAGCTGCCGAGTCCGGTTCCCCGGTCGTTGGCGAGCAGGTCGGCCGTGGCGATGGCCAGCGGGGTGCCGGCGAGCGCGCTCACGACGTCGTCTTTCGCCACCGGTGTGACGGTGACGCTGACGGTGCCGGTCGACTTCGTGCCCGAGCCGTCTTTCACCGTGTAGGTGAACGAGTCGGTGCCAGAGAAGGTCGAGCCGGGCGTGTAGGTGTACGAGCCGTCGCGAGACGGGTCGACGGCCAGGGTGCCGTGCTGAGGATCCGTCGTGCCGACGAGGGTGACGCTGCTTCCGGAGGTCTGCGACAGAAGCCCGTCGGCGGCGCCGACCTGGTCGACCGTGCCGGCCGCGACCGTGGTCACGAGGTCGCCCGCCGCGGGGGCGACGACGATGGTGGCCTTGGCCCCGCTCGTCTGTCCCGTCGCGTCGCCGATCGTGTAGTCGAAGGTGAACGAGCCGGAGAAGTTCGGCATCGGCGTGTAGGTGACCGTGCCCGCTTGCTTGTCGAAGGTCACGGTGCCCGCGGACGGGTCGGACGCGCCGGTGAGCACGAGGCCGGTGCCCCGGTCGTTGCCGAGGAAGTCGCTGGCGGGGATGACCGTGCTCGAGCCGCTGACGGCCTTCTCGGGCAGGGCGTCGTCGACGGCGACGGGCGTGACGGTGAAGGTGACGGTGGCGGGCGCCGAGACGTTGCCTGCCTTGTCGATCACCGTGTAGGTGAAGGAGTCGGGCCCCGACCAGCCGGCCGACGGGCGGTAGCTGACGGTGCCGTCGGAGTTGAGGCGGGCGATGCCGTGCTCGGGCGTCGACACCGAGGCGATGGCGAGCTCGCCGGGAACGCCGTGGTCGTTGGCGAGGAGCGTCGCGCCGGGCAGGATCGAGAGGCGTCCGGCGGACGGCGAGAAGGTCGACGGCGAAAGCGCGTCGTCGATGGCGGCCGGTACGACGGTGATCGTGACGGTTCCCGTCATCGACGTGGTGCCGTCGGTAGCCGTGTAGGTGAACGAGTCCTCGCCCGAGAAGCTCGCAGACGGCGTGTAGACATACGAGCCGTCGGGGTTCATCGACAGGTCGCCGTGCGAGGGGCCGTCACCGTCGGCGACACTCGCCGTGAGGTCGGTGCCCTCGGAGTCGGAGAGCACGCCATGCTCCTTGTCGACCGAGTCGGGAGTGCCCGAGATCGCGGTGGTCGACGTCGCCGACACCGCCGGCGTGATGGTGAACCGTGCCGTGGTAGATGCCGTGTCACCGGAGGAGTCGGAGAGCACGTAGTCGAACGACGCGCCGCCCGAGTAGCCCGAATCGGGGGTGAAGGTCACGGTGGCGCCGTCGGAGGAGAGCGAGACCGAGCCGTGCACAGCCGCGCGGACTGCGGTGATGGTCAGGCCGGATCCTCGGTCGTTTCCAAGGAGAACGGAGGAGTCGGTGGTGAACGCCGCCGCGCTTCCCGCAGTGACCGACGGCAGCGTGTCGGGGTTCGCGATCGGAGCGACGATGAGCGACGCGGTCGCCTGGGCGGTCTGCTGGCTCGAGTCGGTCACCGTGTAGGTGAAGGAGGCCGGGCCGGAGGTGCCGCGCGCCGGCACGTAGGTGAACTGCGTGCCGTCGCTCGACAGCGTCACGGTGCCCGAGGTCGCAGCGGAGATGCTCGTCACGGTGAGGCCCGTGCCGCGGTCATTGCCGAGGAGCACCGACACGGGGAAGGTCGTCGTCTGGCCGTAGGTGACGCTGCCGAGGTCGTCGGCGCCAGCCGTCGGAGCGACGGTGAGCGTGACGGTTCCGGTACCCCTCTGACCGGCTGAGTCGGTGGCCGTGTAGGTGAACGAGTCGGGGCCGGAGTAGCCGGAGTCGGGCGTGTAGGTGTACGAGCCGTCGGTGTTCAGCGTGAGCTGACCGTGCTGAGGGCCCGAGGCGAGAGCGGCCGTGAGGGCGTCTCCGCCGTCGTTAGCCAGGACGCCGTGCTGCGCATCGGCGACGAGCGCCGTGTTCGTGGTCGTGGCGGCCGTGTCGTCGGTGACCGAGGGGCCGACAACGATAGCGACGGTGGCCGTCGAGGTCTGCCCGGAGGTGTCGCGGACCGTGTAGGTGAACGTGTCTTTGCCGGTGAAGCCGTCGGCCGGCGTGTAGGTGAAGTGACCGGTCGCCCTGTCGAGCGAGACGGTGCCGTGCGACGGGTCGGTCGACGAGACGATGCTGATACCGGTGCCCTTGTCATTCGCGAGGATCACCGGGTCGCTCGAGGTGCCGTCGACGGTGACGGGGGTGCCGGTCGCCGTCTTGTACGAGTCGGGCTGCGCGCTGGCGTGAACCGACTTCAGGGTGTTGGTGAAGACGCACGAGACATCGACGTCTTTGGCCGCCTTGGCGAGGGTGATGGAGGCGGTGCGGCCGGATCCTTGGCCGTTCGGAAGCGTGTTTCCCGTCGACGCGTCGACGCAGCGGTAGGTGGTGTCGTAATCGACGAAGTCGCCGGTGTTCGGATCGACGGCGGTGCTGCCGGATGCGGTCTCGGTGGCCGTGTACGAGTTGCCCGCGACGATGAGCGAGGATCCGGCGGTCTCGGGCTGCAGACCGGGGCCCGTTCCCGCGGTGGTCGCCGTATTGCCGTACTGGATGTTGTCGCCGTCGATCTTGAGGGCGAACTGGTCGCCCGACTGCCAGCGCTGGTCGACCGAGGCCTGCGCCTGGATCGTGTCGGCGTAGTTGCACGAGGCGAGGTCGGTGGGCTGGTTGCCGTTCGCGATAGCGGTCGACGAGACCTGCTGGCCCGAGCTCGGGTCGATCTTGATGAGGTTCTTCGCACTCGAGACGTAGAGGTAGCCGTTGGTCGAGAAAGCGATGCCGGGGGTGTTCGTGCGGTCGGGAAGAGCTGTGACCTGCGAGGTGTGAATAGCGACGTCGCCGGCGGTGGTCGGCAGAACCGTGTTGGACCGGAGCACCTGGGCGCCCGAGGCGACGAACAGCGTGCCGCTGGTCGAGAAGGCGAAGTCGCCGTTGCCCTGCGTGGCCGCGTCGTTGACCACGACATCGGTGAGGTGACCCACCATGCCGATTGCGGTGTTGTTCGCCGTGTCGAAGGCGTAGACGGCGGGGTTACTCACGGCGCCCTGCGCGTAGTAGTAAATCTGCGTCTGCGGGTTGACCGCACCGCGAAGGGCTCGCTGCGGCACCGTCGCGGGGTAGCTGGTGATGTTCCCCGAGACCGCGTCGTAGCGCGAGACCGACCCGCCCGTCGGTGCCGTGGCGCTGTTCGTGGTGCCGTACGCGGCCGTGCCGTTCGCAGTGATCGCGAGAGCGTTGTTGGCACCCGTGAGGGTCGTGATATTCGTCGCCGTCGTCGAGCCGACATCGATCGACTGCATGTTGCCGTTGGTGTCGATCGAGTAGATCGTGTTCTGGTCGCACGACAGCGTCGAGGCGGCCTGGGCCGGGCTGAGTCGGCCGCCCTCGGTCATGCCGAGTCCGCCGAGCAGCACGACGGCGGCGATGGCCACAGGCTTCAGGATCCGACGGGAGAGGGGGCGGCGGGCAGCGTGAGTCGACATACGGGTTTCCTTGGGGAGGGGGTGCGCGGCCTGGGTTTCCGCTTCGCCGACGCCCCCTCTGATCAGGGGGCGCACCGGTTCTGTGAGAATCCTCTGACGCCCGCCACCCCGCGCCAACTCCCAGATCGGGTGCCCCTCGCGCGGGGGTAGTGTGTTGCATCCTGCATTTCAAACCGCGTGGTTCGGGCTGCGTCGCTGCCGAATGTGAGTCTGGTTCGGGCCGCGTCGCTGCCGAATTTGAAGGAAAAACCCGCGGGCGCGAACGAAAACATCAGGATCCGACGGGGTCACCCACCGAAATCTCCTTCAAATTTGCAGGCGCGCGCCCACCTCGCTACGCACGGGGCGGAGCTCGGACCGGGTGGCTAAGGGTGGCCTGCAGACGCTGCAGCCGAGTGCTCGTTTTGGGGGGTGCGCTACGGGCCATGAATCACCACGATGGAACAGGGGCGCACGGCAGGGTGCGGACAGGGTGGCCGAAGGGCCACTGATACACAGGGGGGCTTCTATGTACGAGCTGATGAGACCGGTAATGCGGGCCTGGTACGCCGGGCGGATGGCCATGGGTCGCTCGACCCCCAAGCCCATGGACCATCCCACCGTCCCCGCGACTCTTCCCGACGCCGACCAAGTCCTCCTTCTCGGAAACGGGCCGCTTCACGGGTGGGGCGTCCTCACCCACCAGATCTCCATCACCGGACATCTTGCAAGAGAAACCCACGGCGAAACCGCACGCCCGTGCTCGGTGAACTACATCGGTGACGAGACGATGAACCTCGCGTCCACCGAGCACTGGATCGGCACCCACGACCTCGCCTCCTACGACGCTGTCGTCCTGGTGATCGGGATGAACGACGCCGTCCGCCTCACCCCGCTGAAAAGTTGGGAGCACGACTACCGGGCTCTGCTGGAACACCTCACCCAGAGATTGAAGAGATCCGCCCGGATCGTTGTCGCCGGCATCCAACCCGTCCGTTCCGTGACCGCCTTCGACCACCCTCTCGGCGCACTCGCTGAGTTCCATGCCGGCCGGATGAACAAAATCGTCGAAGACATCACCGACGACTTCTCCGCCGTGACGTACTTTTCCCTGGCCGCGCCCGCCGTCGAGCCCGGCCGGCCTCTCGGGTCGTCCTGCATGTACAACGCCTGGGCGAAGAGCATCGTCACGCACCTCGCCCCGGCCCTCGACCAGGTGCGCGCAGCCGACCCGGCTCCCCGGCACTCCCCCGGCAGCACCGAGTTCTCCTGGTCGGGAACGCGGCGGCTGATCGAGCAGGCGGAAACCGGAGGCTCGCCCGAATTGCAGCGTTTGGCCGCGCTCGCGCAGGAGACATTCGGCGTCGACATCGCCGTGGTGTCTCTCCTGGACGGCGATCGACTCTGGTACGCCATGAACACCGAACAGCTCCCCAAGTCCATCCCCAAAGACCTCGCCTACTGCAACACCGTCGTCGAACAGGACGATTTCCTCGTCGTCCCGGACGCGCAGAACGACCCCCGGTTCAAAGGCAACCCGTTCATCGATGTCACCGGGATGGACTTCTACGCCGGCCACCCCCTGCACTCCACCACCGGGGAGACGATCGGAACCTTCTGCGTCTTGAACACCACCCCGAGGCCTCAAGCATCGGTGTCACCAGAAGCGCTGCGGATGATCGCCCTCCAAGCCGAAACCGAGCTCCGCCGATACGAGACCGCGTAGGGCCGGGCTCGGCCTTACCACCCGCCCACCGCTCATTACCGCGCGGGATCGGCGAAAGAATCACCCGTTATCGGCACCGCCAGACCGTTACGGTAATGAGGCACTGACCCGATCACACAACCCATAAAGGACACCGTCATGGCCTCCACCACACCCCAGCCCTATAACAACGCCGGATCGCCCGTCGCTAAGACCAACACGCTCGCGATTGTCGGTTTCGTTCTCGCTTTCGTCATCAACATCGCCGGTGTCGTCGTCAGCATCATCGCTCTGAACCAGATCAAGCAGACCGGTGAAAAAGGTCGCGGACTCGCGATCGCCGGAATCATCATCGGTGCCCTGTCGCTCATCATCGGCATCATCGCCGTCATCGCCGGCTTCGCTGCGGCGGCGCAGAGCGGAACAACCACGTACTGATCACTGAGTCACGACCGTCGTATGCCTCGATCCGGACACCGGGTCGAGGCACACGTGTCTCAAGGGGGTCGCGACCCGTTCTGGGGCCTCGTGTGCCGACGTCGTCCGTTCTAGCGTAGGCAGGTGCCCGCGAGACCCGTGGACCTCACGGTCCTCCCAGCAGCAGTCATTCGGCGGGTGCTGGGCACCCGACACCCCGAGCATCGCACGCCGTCGGGCACGGCCCCATCGCTTCGAGACGGGGTCGAGCGCGGCATGGCGGTCACCCTCGCTGTCGTCGCGCTGCTGCTCGTCCTCCTCGCGCTGCCGACGTTCTTCGACGACCATCGCCCAGAACTGTGGTTCCCGCTCATCCTCGCCGCTCTCGTGTTAGCGGGGGTCATGGTTGCCGCTCTGCCGCTCGCGCTCGCCCACGGATCAAGCCACGTTCGGGCGGGCTACTGGGTCCCGATCGCGGCCTACGTGGGGCTGCTCCTCATCGAGCCGTTCACGCTCCGTGACCGACTGCCGGAAGGCTCCACGCCCTGGCTCCTCGGTCTGTCGCTCATCGCCTTCAGCTGCACGGTGCTCGTCGTGACAGACCCAGTGCGGGCGGGAGCCATCTGCACCGGCATCGACGTGGCTCTGGCCTGCGTCTATGCCGACCGGTTCCCCCTCAGCCACACCCTGATCACCTCCATCGGCCTCCTGCTGCTCGCGGTGGGTCTCATCGCCGGCGTCCGGGCTCTGCGCGCACGGGCCGATCAGGCCGATGCGGCAGAACTCCAGGCCCAACTCCTCTTCGAGCGCCAGCAGCATCAGGTGGCGACGGAGGCGGAACGAGTCCGCACGGACGCGCTCCTGCACGACACCGTCCTGGCAGCGTTCCTGGCCGCGGCGGGAAACCACGTACCCGAGCGGGCAACGAACATGGCCCGGGCGGCCCTCGACCTCGTCTCGTCCACCAGCGGCCACCCGCACGGGCAGCCGGCGAGCGTTCCCTTCGGAGTCGCGTGGTCGGAGGCGGGCACCGAGCGGGCCCCCTTCGATGACCTCGTCTCCTTCGACCTGACTCAGCTCGATGTCGCAGAGCTTCCGTCCGACGTCGCCGATGCAGTCGTCTCCGCCACCCTGCAAGCTCTGACCAACAGCGTCGCTCACGCTGGCAGCTCTGCCGTGAGGTCGGCGGCCGGCTCGCTCCTCGACGACGGCGGCATCCGCATCACCGTGTCGGATGACGGCGTCGGATTCGACAGCGGAAGGATCCCACAGGAACGGTTGGGCGTCCGGGTCTCGATCCTGGAACGCCTCCGTCAGGTCGGTGGCTCGGCCGCGATCCGCTCGTCTCCGGGAATGGGCACCATAGTGACCCTGGAATGGCACCCCGACCGCGTTGAGGCACCCCTCACCCGACAGCCGGGCGAGTTGCTCATCCACGCCATCCCGAGGCGAGTCCTCTACAGGCTCTTCGGCGGCCTGATCGTGATCGCCGTGCTGATAGCAACCGCCGACGCCGTGCTCGTCACCCACGCCTACGCCTCCGTCGCCTCTTCGATCCTCGGCCTCCTCATCCTGCCCACCCTGATCCGAGGAGCGAAGCAAGGAAAGATGTCCGACCGAGCGGCGTGGGGCACAGCCGGGGTCGGAGTCGTCCTGTGCAGCATCGCGCCGATCGGGCTCGATGCCAGCGACTTCGACTCCGCGTCCATCGCCCGCTACACCTGCGGCGTCCTCGCCGGAGCGACCATGGGCTGGATGGCCGGTCGCCGACTTCCTCCCCTCGTCACCGTCACCGCCCTGGTCACTCAGATGACGCTCTGGGCCGGACCCACCGGCGTCATCCGCCTCGGCCTCGCCGGCGAGATCGTCATCGTCATCGCCGGGCTGCTCATCCACCGTGCGATCCGGAGAGTGGCCGCCGCGGCGGACCTCGCGGCCAGGAAGCACCGCGACCTCACGATCCGGCAGGCAGAGCTGGATGCATTCGACAGTGAGCGGCACCACCGTCTCCGGCACGCCGGCAGCACTTCCGCTCCGATGCTCCGGCGCATCATCGACACCCGTGGGGAGCTCGACGGCGCTGACCGAGCGGAGTGCCGCGTCCTCGAACAGGCCCTTCGCGACGAGATCCGCGGCCGCACCCTTCTCAACGACGCCATCCGACGGGTCGTGTTCGAGCACCGCCGACGAGGCACTCTGGTGCAGGTCCTCGACGACGGGGGCCTCTGCGACATGGCACCGACGACCCTCGACGCACTTCTCGACGATGTGGCTCGTCACCTGGAGCCGCTGCGGTCCAGTCGCATCGTGATCCGAACCGGTCAACCCGACTCCGACACGGCCATCACCATCGTCGCGTCCACGCCCGACGAGACGGCGGCCGCCCTGGGCCTCGACTCCGACGACGAGGTCGACCTGTGGCTCACCATCCCCCATCCCGACAGCGTCGGGCTCGCCGCCTAGGCAGCCGACCCTGCCGCACCAGCCGCGCGAGACCTGAGTACCGTGCACTGCATGGCACACCACGACGAGTCAGAAAAAGCCCCCGCAGACCAGTACGAGTTTGGCGACCCGACCACGCGCTATCCGAACATCCACCCCGAGGTGCAGCAGCAGCCGGAACCCGGCCTGCAGTCGCAGATGACCCCGACTCCCGACCTCGGTGAGACGAGCTACCGCGGCACCGGACGCCTGGCCGGCCGCAAGGCGCTCATCACCGGCGCCGACTCCGGTATCGGGGCGGCCGTCGCCATCGCCTTCGCCCGCGAAGGCGCCGACGTGACGCTGTCGTACCTGCCCGAGGAGGAGCCCGACGCACGCCACGTCATCGAGCAGATCGAGGCGGCAGGCCGACGTGCGGTCGCGGTCCCCGGTGATCTGATGGATCCTGAGCACTGCCGTTCGCTCGTGCAGCAGGCCGTCGACGGCATGGGCGGGCTCGACGCCATCGTCAACGTCGCGGGCAAGCAGGTGTGGCAGAAGAGCATCCTCGACATCACCGAGGAGCAGTTCGACCAGACCTTCAAGACGAACGTGTACGCGCCGTTCTGGATCATCAAGGCGGCGCTCCCGCACCTGAAGCCCGGGTCGACGATCGTCAACACGGCGTCGCTCGAAGCCTACGTGCCGGCACCCGACCGACTCGACTACGCGACCACCAAGGGCGCGATCAACAACTTCTCGAAGGGCCTCGCGCAGCAGCTCGTCTCGCAGGGCATTCGCGTCAACGTGGTCGCTCCTGGGCCGACCTGGTCGGTGCTTCAGGTGACCGGCGGCGTCGACCCCGAGACTCTGCCCGAGTTCGGCTCGAGCGAGTCGCCGATGGGCCGCGCGGGGCAGCCGGCCGAGATCGCACCCGCGTACGTCTTCTTGACGAGCGCGGAGTCGAGCTTCGTCGCGGGCGACACCCTCAACGTCAACGGCGGCATGGTGACGCCGTAGCGACTGCAGCGCACACGAAAGCGGTCGCACCCGGGCATCAAGCCCCGGTGCGACCGCTTTTCAGTGGTGAGTCGGTGTTACTTGACCGCGATCGACTGCGCCTTGAGGGCCGCGATCGTCTTCGTCTGACCCGACGACAGGGCGTCCGAGAGGGTTCCGGAGCCCGAGATGGCCGAGCCGAATCCGTCCGACACGTCGCTGTAGGTCTGGGTCATGGTCGGGCCCCAGGTGAAGGGCTGGATGTTCTCCGCCGCGGTGGCGAAGTCTTTGTAGATGGCCTGGTTGCCGTAGAACTCGACACCCGAGGTCAGAGCCGGCAGGTCGGCGCCGGTGCTCGAGGCGGGGTAGAGGTTCGCCTCTTTGTTCAGCGCGGTGAGAGCCTCTTTGCTGGTGTTCAGCCAGACCAGGAACTTCGACGCCTCGGCCGGGTGCTTGCTGCCCTTAAAGACGACCGACGAGGATCCACCCCACGCCGCTGATGCCTTGTCACCCTCGGTCCACTGTGGCATCTGCGCCACAGCCCACTTGCCGCTCGTCTTCGGAGCGCCGCTCGAGATCGTGTTCGCGCCCCAGACGGCAGAGACCCAGGTCCAGTCCTGACCGGTGTTGTAGGCGTTGTTCCACTCGTCGGTGAAGCTCGGAAGCGTGTTGACGAGCTTCTTCGAGATGAGGTCCTGCCAGTAGTCGGCGACCTTGGTCGACTCGGCCGAGGTCAGGTTGACGTCCCAGGTGCCGTCGTCGGTCGAGAACCACTGGCCACCGGCCTGCGAGACAAGACCGGCGAACTGGTTGACGTCGCCCTTGGCGAAGTTGGTGATGTTGCCACCGAGAGCCTTGATCTTGACCGCATCGGCGGCGTACTCCGCCCACGTGGTCGGAACCGAGAGTCCGGCCTTGTCGAAGAGGTCTTTGCGGTAGTAGAGGGCCATGGGGCCGGAGTCCTGCGGAATGGCGTAGACGCTGTTCGCCTCGCCGAAGGTGACCTGGTTCCAGAGGCCGTCGGAGAAGTCGGCCTTGGCATCGCTCACGCCGGAGCAGGAGGCGATGTTGGCAAGGCCGTCCTGCACGCGGAACGCAGGGAGGGTGTCGTACTCAACCTGTCCGATGTCGGGGGCGTTGCCGGCCTTGAGCTGGTTGAAGAAGTTCTTGTACGTGCCGCTGTTTCCGTTGGCGACGATGGACACCTTCACCTGGATGTCGGGGTTCTCCTTGTTCCAGAGAGCGACGACCTTGTCCATGTTCGGAACCCAGCTGGTGAAGTTGAGGGTCACCTTGCCGGTGGACGCCTTGCAGGACGCGGCCGTGTCGGATCCTGAGTCACCGGCTCCCGAGCCGGCGCTGCACCCGGCGAGGGCGATGGTGGCGGCCACGGCGACGGCCGCGGCGCTGAGGAACTTCGATTTCTTCATGTGATTTCCAATCGGGGTGCTGTGCGTGGCGGATCGGATCGACCGGCACGGGAGGGAACGACGTTGTTGCCTTGCGGGAGGGGTGGAACGGGTGGCGACCGGACTACTTGAGGCCGCCGGCTCCGAGACCGCTGCGCCAGAACCGCTGGAGGCTCAGGAAGGCGATCAGGAGGGGAATGATCGACACGAACGCCCCGACGAGGACGAGCGTGCGGAGCTCGGGGTACTGGCTCACGTTGGAGTTCCAGGTGTAGAGGCCGAGGGTCACCGGGAAGAGCGACTGCGTGCGCAGCATGACGAGCGGCAGGAAGAAGTTGTTCCAGATCGCGACGAACTGGAACAGGAACACGGTGACGAGGGCCGGCGACATGAGACGGATCGCCACGGTGAAGAAGGTGCGGACCTCGCCGGAGCCGTCGATGCGCGCCGCCTCGATGATCTCGTCGGGAACGCTCGACGACGCGTAGATGCGGCAGAGATAGACGCCGAACGGGCTCACGATGCTCGGCAGGAAGACCGCCCAGAATGTGTCGGTGAGCTGCACCTTCGAGAAGATCAGGAAGAGCGGGAGCGCTAGCGCCGTGGCGGGCACGAGCACACCGCCGAGGAAGATGTTGAACAGTGCCTCGCGGCCCCAGAAGCGGTACTTCGCCAGGGCGTAGCCACACATCGCCGAAAGGATCGTGCCGAGGCCGCCGGCGACCGTCGCGTAGACGATGCTGTTGAGCATCCAGCGGGGGAAGATACCGCCGTCGTAGGTGAAGAGGCGGCCGATGTTCGCGATGCCGTCCTGGAGCGACGACGGGGTGAACCAGAGGGCCGCACTGGTGTTGAAGTTGTCGAGCGTCTTGGTCGACGACACCAGCAGCCAGAAGATCGGGATGAGGAAGTAGAGCGTGAACACGCCCATGATGAGCATCGCCGCCGAGCGCGACATGACGCTCTCGCGGGGCCCCCGACCCCGTTTGGGAGCGCGGGTGGTCTTGTCGTCGAAGGTCTCGGCCGGACGAAGGGGTGCGTCGACGCTCACTGGTCGGCCTTCCGCTGGGTCAACCGGAGGAATCCGATCGACAGGATGAATGTGGCGACGGCGAGCACGACGCTGAAGGCCGCCGCGAGGTTGAAGTTCGGCACCGACGAGGTCGAGTACACGAGCATGTTCGGGGTGAAGGTCGACGAGATGCTCGACGTGAACTGGCGGAAGACGAGCGGCTCGGTGAGCAGCTGCAGCGTGCCGATCACCGAGAAGACGGCCGTCAGGATGATGGCCGGAACCACCAGCGGGATCTTGATCGCGATGGCGATCCGGAACTGCGAGGCACCGTCGAGTCGAGCTGCCTCGTAGATCTCGGTCGGGATCGCGAGGAGCGACGAGTAGATGATCAGCATGTTGTAGCCGACGTAGACCCAGGTGACGACGTTGGCGATCGCCCAGAGGATCGTGCCGCCACCGAGCAGGTCGACGTTGCCGGTGACGAACTTGAACGGAGACAGACTCGGCGAGTAGAGGTAGCCCCACATGATCGCGGCGATGACGCCGGGCACGGCGTACGGCGCGAAGAACGCGAGCCGGAAGAATCGCTTGCCGCGGAGGAGCGGTGAATCGAGCAGGAGCGCGAAGAGCAGCGCGAGGGCCAGCATGACCGGCACCTGCACGATTCCGAAGGCCAGCACCCGAAGGATCGACGACCAGAACACGCTGTCCTGGAAGACGAGGACGTACTGGCTGAGCCCGCCGAAGACCTGCGTCGGGGCGCCGAATGTGCCCTGCCGCTGGATCTTGAGCAGCGATTGATAGACCGCGTAGAGAATCGGCACGAGGTAGAAGGCGACGAACAGGACGGCGAAAGGCACGACGAAGATCGCGACCGCCTTGCGGTAGCGGAACCCGCCCTTCGGCTTCGGCCCCTGGGCGTCCGCTTTCGCGGCTCGCCGTCGCGAGGTGATGACGGTCATGATGCCTTCCTGTTCTGACGAATGATGTGGGTGCCGCCCGCAGGGAGCTCGATGCGGCCCGTGAGCTCTTGCTCGGTGACGAGGTCGTAGCCCTCGTGGTCGTGGGTGACGACCGTGTCGCCGTGGTTGAGAACGAAGACCCACTCCTGGTCGGCCGAGACGCGGCGGACGACCTCGACGTCGGCGGAGGCGTCGGCGCCGGTCGGGCGGTGCACCTCGGCCCAGTCGAGAACTTTGGCCACGATGGATTCGAGAGCCGAAGGATCCAAGACGGTCGACACGTACCACGCGATCCCCCGGCCCCGTCGGTTGCGCGTGACCGCGGCCCGTCCGGCAAAGCGTCCCGTCTCGTAGAGGGAGACCGGCTCTGCCCCCTCGAGCTCGAGGGGCTCCGACCACATCGATCCCGTCGCCCCGTCGGAGATCGCGACCGTGTCGCCCTGGTCGAGGGGCGAGAACTCGTCGGTGCGCACGCCGAGCAGGCGGCGGAACGCGCCGGGATAGCCGCCCGTCCGCACCGAGTCGGTCTCGTCGACGATGCCGCTGAAGAAGGTCACGAGCGCCGAGCCGCCGGCCTCGACGAACTCCTCGATCACGATCGCGTGCTCGTCGCGCACGAGGTAGAGGCTCGGCACCACGACGATCGAGTAGCCGTCGAGGGAGGCGCCCGGGGCGACGACGTCAACGGTCACGCCGAGATCCCAGAGGGCGGCGTAGAGGCGGTGCACCTGCTCGATGTACGAGAAGTCGGAGGTGGGGTGCGCTTCGAGGTCGGCCGCCCACCAGTTCTCCCAGCTGAAGACGAAGGCGACGTCGGCGACGACCCGCGAGCCACGGAGCTCGCCGAGTCGGGAAACGAGCGCGCCCAGCGCGACCGACTCGTTCCAGACGCGCGACGAGGTGCCGGCGTGCGGCAGGAGGGCGGAGTGGAACTTCTCGGTGCCCTTGACCGAGGCGCGCCACTGGAAGAAGCAGACCCCGTCGGCGCCGCGGGCCACGTGGGCCGACGTGTTGCGGACCATCTCGCCGGGCGCCTTGGTCAGGTTGCGCGGCTGCCAGTTGACGGCGCTCGTAGAGTGCTCCATCAGAATCCACGGCGCGCCCGCGGCGAGGCCCCGGGTCGTGTCGGCCGCAAACGCGAGCTCGACGTGCGGGCGGGCCAGACGGTGGTCGAGGTAGTGGTCGTTCGCGATGACGGCCATGTCGTCGACCCACGACCAGTAGTCCTGGTTCTTGATGTGGGCGGCGACCATGAAGTTCGTGGTGACCGGGATCGAGCTCGTGCGGCGGATGACCTCGGCCTCGGCGCGGTAGTGGGCCAGGAGCTCGTCGGAGCTGAAGCGATGGAAGTCGATCGTCTGCATCGGGTTGATGAACGAGAGGGTCGCCCGCGGCGGCTGGATCTCGGCGAACGACGAGTAGCGCTGGCTCCAGAAGGCCGTTCCCCACGCCGTGTTCAGCGCCTCGACGTCGCCGTAGCGGTCTTCGAGCCAGACGCGGAACGCCGCGGCCGAGCTGTCGCAGTAGCAGAGCGAGTTGTGGCAGCCGAGCTCGTTCGACACGTGCCAGAGGCGGACGGCGGGGTGCTCGCCGTAGCGCTCGGCGGTTGCGCGGACGAGCTCGAGCGCGAGTTCGCGGAAGACGGGTGAGCTGGGGCAGTAGGCCTGTCGGCCGCCCGGCCAGCGCGTGGTGCCGTCGGCGGCCTGCGGGAGCACCTCGGGGTGCCTCGTGGTGACCCACGGCGGCGGTGACGAGGTGCCGGTGCCGAGGTTGACGCCGATCCCGTTGGCGTGAAGGAGGTCGATGATCGTGTCGAGGTCGTCGAAGCGGAACTCTCCGGGAGCAGGCTGGATGTGCGACCAGCCGAAGATGTTGATGGCCACGAGGTTGACCCCGGCTTCGCGCATCAGGGCGACGTCGTCGATCCAGGTCTCGGGCGACCACTGCTCCGGGTTGTAGTCGCATCCGAAGACGAGACCGGAGAGCCCGAGACCGAGTGCGGTCGTCTGCGGGTGGGTCTGGGTCAGCACGGGGTCCTCGGCTTCGTCGACGGGTGCTCCCCCTCGTCGATCGGCCGGTCGGCCCCCTCGACTGTGAAGGTTCACACACATGGTTCTGTGATCGTTCACAGATTGCACCGAATCGAAGATCCGAAGTTTTTCTGGGAACGTTCACAGAGTAAAACCCACTCTCGCCGATTTGTCAAAAAATCGGTCGTGCCCTCGGGCGGAACAAGGCCCGCGCCCGGCGAATCCCTCCAGTAGGGTGACCACATGGCCGGTCGAAATGCAGGGGGACGACGCGCCACCATTCACGATGTGGCCGCCGAGGCGGGTATCTCGCGCGGTACCGTCTCCCGGGTTCTCAACGATGAGCCCTACGTCTCGGCGACCGCCCGGCAGGCCGTCGAGGCGGCTGTCGCCAAAGTCGGCTACGTGCGCAACGCGGCGGCGCGCAACCTCGTCACCCAGAGATCGCGGGCCGTCGCCCTCATCGTGCACGAGCCGCACTCGCTCGTGCTCGAGGATCCCAACATCGGCAACATCCTGATCGGCACGAACGCCGTGCTCTCGCAGGCCGACCACCAGCTCGTCACCCTGATGATCGACTCGCAGCGCGACAGCGACCGCGTCGTCGAGTACCTTCGCGGCGGTTTCGTCGACGGCGCCATCATCCTGTCGGCGCGCACCGGCGACCCCATCTCGGATGCGATCGCCGAGATGCACCTGCCCGCCTCGTTCGTCGGACACCCGCCCGACGCCCCCGACATCCCCTACATCGGAATCGACAACAAATCGGCGGCCGAGGCCATCGTCCGCCGCCTCGTGGCGACCGGGCGCCGCCGCATCGGCATGCTCGCCTCCGGGCTCGATCGCGACTCGGGGCAAGACCGCCTGATGGGCTTCGCCACGGCCCTGGGCGACGCCTACGACCCGCGACTCGTCGTCCGCCACCCGTTCTACAGCTACGCGGCCGGGGCCGAGGGCATGGCAGAGCTGCTCGACATCGACCCGAGCATCGACGGGGTCTTCGCCGCCTCCGACGCCGTGGCGGCCGGAGCAATGGACGTGCTCCAGCGCCGCGGAATCTCGATCCCCCGCGAGCTCGGCATCATCGGTTTCGACGACAGCTCGTGGGCGGTGCGCTGCACCCCCGCGCTCTCGACCGTCCGCCAGCCGGCCGAGGCCCTCGGGCGCCGCGCGGCCCAGCAGGTCCTCGACCAGCTCTCCGGCACCGTCGACTTCGAGCGTGACCTCATCCTGCCGACCGAGGTGGTCTGGCGCGAGAGCGCGTGACCGGCCGATGACAGAGCACGCGAAACCTCTGAGGCGCGACGATCCGGGTCGGTCTCGCAACCTGTCTCGGATCCTGAGCAGGATCCACGTCACGCCGACCAGCCGAAGCGATCTGACGAGGCTGACCGGGCTCAACCGCTCCACCGTCGGCGCCCTCGTCACCGAGCTGACCGAGCGCGGTCTCGCCGTCGAAGACGACAGCCGCGCCGCGGGCCAGGTCGGTCGACCGAGCCTGATCGCCCGTCCGAGCGACCGCACCGTGGCCCTCGCCGCGAACCCCGAGATCGACGCCATCACCATCGGCGCGGTGCTGCTCGGCGGACGCGTGCTGACGCGCCGGCGGATCGAGCTGGCACGCATCCCCGACGTCGACCGGGCGGTCACCCTGATCGGCTCTGCGGTGGGCGAGCTTCGCGCCTCCCTCGAGCCGGCGCACGAGGTCGTCGGGCTGGGTCTGGCGATTCCCGGCATCGTGCGGACGAGCGACGCCCACGTGCGATTCGCTCCGCATCTCGGCTGGCGCGATGCTCCGCTCGGGTCGCTCCTCGCCCACGCGACCGGGCTGCCCGTGCACGCGGCTAATGACGCCGCTCTCGGCGCCCGCGCCGAATGGACCTTCGGCGCCGGCCGCGACACCGACAACCTCGTCTACGTCAACGGCGGATCGAGCGGCATCGGCGGCGGGATCATCTCTGGCGGAGCTCCGCTTGGAGGCCGCAACGGTCATGCTGGCGAGATCGGCCACCTCTCGGTGCGCCCCGCCGGCAGCATCGACAGCGCCGGGCTCACCGGCACGCTCGAATCCGAGGTGCGTCGAAGTGACCTGCTGCGCGTGCTCGGTCTCACCGCGGCCAATCCGGACGAACTCGAGAGGGCCTTGCTCGCGGCGGTGTCCGCCGAAGCATCGCCGGCGAACGAGGTGCGGGCCGAGGTCGAGCGGCAGATCGACGCGCTGGCGATCGCGCTCGGCAGCGCCGTCAACCTGCTCGACCCCGAACGGATCGTGCTCGGCGGCTTTCTCGGCAGTCTCGCGGCAGTCGACCTGCCCAGGATCCGGGCCGGCGTCGCGCGTCACTCCCTTCCGGCCGTCGACCCCGTGGCGATCGCCCGCTCGCAGCTCGGATCCGACCTCCTGCTGATCGGTGCGGCCGAGCTGCCGTTCGCGGCGCTGTTCGACTCGCTGTAGGAGCCCGACCGGACGCGCCCAAGCCCACGATTGGCCCAGCCGGTCTCCCGGTCAGCGCTGCAGGTGCATCTCAGCGACCGGCTCACGGAGCGCCGGGCAGTGCTCGGGAGTCGGGAAGTGCGCCATCTCGATCATCCGATCGAGAGCGTCACGGGCGTCGGCGAGCGCCGCCATCGACTCGGTGATGCGCGCACGCTCGTCTGCCAGAAGCGCGAAGACCTCGGGCGACGACGTGCCCGTGTCGACGCACGGCAGCAGCTGGGCGATGGTGCGGCTCGGCAGCCCCGCCGAGAAGAACTGCTGAATGAGCTGCACCCGCTCGACGGCGGCTTCGGAGTAGACGCGTTGGCCCGCGGCCGTCCGCTCGGAATGCAGGAGGCCCTGCTCTTCGTAGTAGCGGAGAGCTCGAGCGCTGACGCCGGAGCGATGAGCGACATCGCCAATTCGCATTGCAGGACCTTTCGAGAAAACTTGATGCGGCAAACACTTGCCCTTGACGTCAACGTCACCTTTTAGCGTAGTTCGTGCCGGCTCGCATTCGAGCCGATTCGCACCAGCTCGCAACGAAGGAACCTCATGAACATCACCGGACAGACCGCCCTCGTCACCGGAGCCAACCGTGGCATCGGACGCCAGTTCATCCTCGAACTCCTCGACCAGGGTGCGGCTAAGGTCTACGCGGCTAGCCGCCGCCCCGAGACGATCGACTTCGACGACGACCGCGTCGTCCCGCTCCGCGTCGATCTCCTCGATCGAAAGTCCATCGCGGCCGCGGCCGCCGCAGCCCCCGACGTGACCCTTCTCGTGAACAACGCCGGGATCTCCACCTCCACGCCGGTCATCACCGGCGACCTCGACGACATCCACCGCGAGCTGGACACCCACTTCTGGGGCACCCTCCACGTGACCCGAGCCTTCGCACCGATCCTCGCGGCGAACGGCGGCGGGGCGGTCGTGAACATCCTGTCGGCGCTTTCGTGGTTCTCCTACCCCGGCAACGGCGCCTACGCCGCCGCCAAAGCAGCCGAATGGAACACGACGAACGCCATCAGGCAAGAACTTTCCGCCCAGGGCACGCTCGTCCAGGGCGTGCACCTCGGTGCCGCGGCGACCGACATCATGGCCGGCTACGAAGGGCCCATGATCGACCCGCGCGACGTGCCGCGCGCCTCGCTCGCAGGGCTCGCATCCGGCGCGATCGAAGTGGTCGTTGACGACTGGAGCGCCATGGTGAAGGCGTCGCTCGGAGGAGACCCCGCGGCGTTCTACGCCCAGCTCGAGGCAAACCTGCCCGGCTGATCGCGGTGGGGCCGGATTCTGCTCGCCAGGATCGGTTCGCGCTTCGCGGACCGTTTCACGCATCGCTTACCGTCGCGTCGGTGAGCGACGCGTGAAACGGTCCGCAAAGCAAACCTCGGCAGGCCAGCCGCTTGCGCGCGAGGGGGATCCAACGTAGTTTGTTGGACGCCCCAACAAATCTCACGAAGGTGACCCCATGGCAACGACGCCCACTCGCTCCGACAAGTTCTCCTTTGGTCTCTGGACCATCGGCTACAACGGCTCAGACCCGTTCGGCGGCCCCACCAGGCCCCCGCTCGACGTCGTCGAGGCGGTCGAAAAGCTCGACTCGCTCGGCGCCTACGGCCTCACCTTCCACGACGACGACCTCTTCGCGTTCGGCTCGACCGACGCCGAGCGTCAGACCGAGATCGACCGCCTCAAGGGCGCTCTCGCCTCGACGGGCATCGTCGTGCCGATGGTCACCACCAACCTCTTCAGCGCGCCCGTCTTCAAAGACGGCGGCTTCACTTCGAACGACCGCGACGTGCGCCGCTTCGCACTCCGCAAGGTGCTCCGCAACGTCGACCTCGCCGCCGAGCTCGGTGCCGAGACCTTCGTCATGTGGGGTGGCCGCGAGGGCGCCGAGTACGACGCCGCTAAAGACGTCCAGGCCGCTCTCGAGCGCTACCGCGAGGCCGTCAACCTCCTCGCCCAGTACACCGAAGACAAGGGCTACGGCATCAAGTTCGCCATCGAGCCGAAGCCGAACGAGCCCCGCGGCGACATCCTGCTGCCGACCCTCGGCCACGCGATCGCGTTCATCGACACCCTGGAGAAGCCCGAGCTGTTCGGCGTCAACCCCGAGGTCGGCCACGAGCAGATGGCGGGCCTGAACTTCACGGCCGGCATCGCCCAGGCGCTCTACTCCGGCAAGCTCTTCCACATCGACCTCAACGGCCAGCGCGGCATCAAGTACGACCAAGACCTCGTCTTCGGTCACGGCGACCTGCAGAACGCGTTCTCGCTCGTCGACCTGCTCGAGAACGGCGGCCCCGGCGGGGTCCCGGCCTACACCGGCCCGCGCCACTTCGACTACAAGCCGAGCCGCACCGAAGACATCACCGGCGTGTGGGATTCGGCCGCCGCCAACATGCGCATGTACCTGCTGCTCAAGGAGCGCGCGGCGGCGTTCCGCGCCGACCCCGAGGTGCAGCAGGCTCTCGCCGCCGCCAAGGTAGACGAGCTGCGCACGCCCACGCTGAACCAGGGCGAGACCTACGACCAGCTCCTCGCCGACACCTCGGCGTACGAGTCGTTCGACGCCGACGGCTACTTCGGCGCCAAGGGCTTCGGCTTCGTCCGCCTGCAGCAGCTGGCGGTCGAGCACCTCATGGGCGCCCGGGGCTAGGCACAGCAGATGGCACAGCTGGTGGCGGGGGTCGATTCGTCGACGCAGAGCTGCAAAGTACTGATCGTCGACCCCGCCACCGGCGAGATCGTCCGCCAGGGGCGCGCCGCCCACCCCGACGGCACCGAGGTGGCGCCGTCGGAGTGGTGGCGTGCCCTTGGCGAGGCTCTCGATGGCGCCGGTGGCCTCACCGACGTCGGCGCGATCTCGATCGGCGGTCAGCAGCACGGGCTCGTGGCCCTCGACGCCGCAGGCCACGTGGTGCGCGACGCGCTCCTCTGGAACGACACCCGAAGCGCCCAGGCGGCCGCCGATCTCACTACCGAGGTCGGAGCCACCGACTTCGCCTCCCGCACCGGCCTGGTTCCGGTGGCGAGCTTCACGATCACGAAGCTCCGCTGGCTCCGTGACGCCGAGCCCGACAACGCGGCGCGAGTCGCCGCCGTCGCACTCCCCCACGACTGGCTCTCCTGGCGCCTCCGCGGCTACGGCCCCGAGGGCGAATCGCCACTCGGCCCCGACCTCGACGCACTAGCGACCGATCGGTCGGATGCGAGTGGCACCGGCTACTTCGACCCCACCACCGACGAATACGACAGCGGCCTGTTCGAGCTCGCATTCGGGAGACCCCTTCGGGTCGCAGGATCCGACGGTGTCCCGGCAGCGGTCGTCGTGCCGCGCGTCACCCGCCACGATCAGCAACTCGGTGCGCTCGATCGAGACGTCACCGTGGGATCCTCGTCTCTCGCCCCCGAGGGGCTCCGCGTCGGCGCGGGCGCCGGCGACAACGCCGCCGCGGCCCTCGGCCTGCAGCTCGGCGCCGGTGACATCGCCGTGTCGCTGGGCACCTCGGGCACGGTCTTCGGCGTGAGCGAGACAGCGACCTCCGACGAGACCGGCACGGTTGCCGGATTCGCCGACGCGACGACCGCTCGTCTTCCGATCGTCACGACCCTCAACGCCGCCCGAGTGCTCGACGTCTTCGCCGGAGTGCTCGAGGTCGACTACGACGAGCTCGGCACCCTGGCGTTGCACGCTCCTCCGGGCAGCGACGGCCTCGTGCTCGTGCCGTACTTCGTCGGCGAGCGCACTCCGAACCGCCCTGAGGCGACCGCATCGCTGACCGGCATGACGCCGACGACCATGTCGCGCCCGCACCTGGCGCGCGCCGCGATCGAGGGCATGCTGTGCAGCCTCGCCGACGGCCTCGCCGCGATCGAGTCAACCGGCACGACCGTCGAACGGCTGTTCCTGATCGGCGGTGCAGCGCAGAATCCGGCGGTGCGCGCGATCGCGGCGCAGGTGTTCGGGCGCGACATCACCGTGCCCGAGTCCGGCGAATACGTGGCTCTCGGGGCTGCGGTGCAGGCGGCCTGGCTCCTCACCGGCAGTCGTCCGACCTGGGAGCTGGCCAGCGTGGTGATCGCCGCAGATCCGCACCCCGGTGTGCTGGAGAGCTACCGCGCCGCTGCGTCGTAATCCGCCTCTTTCGAGGACAGCTACACCGGTGTTGCCCTGGTAGCAAACCCCCCTGTAGGGTCATCACGCGATCCCCGTGGGTCATCGCGAAGTGTCGCCCGGGCTTCTCAAGCAGATCCGAGATGCCGGGCTCGAACTACCGAACGAGTGGCGATGAGAGGGCGAGAGATGGCAAACCAGGCGGAGGTAAAAACGTACGACGTGACGGTCGAGCGCGATGGGCGCTGGTGGGGGTTCCGCATTCCGGAGCTCGATACGGGTGGCCAGGCACGCACCTTGAACGAGGTCGCCTACGAGGCGCAGGGGGTCGCGGCCATGTGGCTCGACGTCGCTCCTGAGTCGGTGGCCGTGTCGGTCACCGTGGCCGGTCCCGACGCCGTTCTCGCCGAGTGGGCTGCTGCCGACCACGACGAAGCGGTCGCCCGCGCGGCCATCGGCGCCGCCGCCGCACGACGCCGTGCCGTCGTGACCAACCTCCGCGACGCCGGCTGGACTGCCGCAGACACCGGCCAGGTGCTCGGCATCAGCAAGCAGCGGGTCTACGCAATCGAAAAGGCCCGCTCGACCTCCAAGGCCTGACACTTCCACCGCGAGACCCCCTGCATCCGAGAACGGACCACACCGACGTGCCCCTGACAGACCTCCCCCTCGATCAGCTCCGGGCTTACCAACCCGACGTCCGCGAACCCGCCGACTTCGAGGCGTTCTGGCGAGAAACCATCGCCGAAGCGCGCTCCGCGGCCGCCGACTCCGGTGCGACCGCGACGCTCCGCCCGGCCGACACCCCGGTGACCGAGCTGGTCGTCGAAGACCTGACGTTTCCGGGCTTCGGCGCCGAACCGATCCGCGCCTGGGTCACACGGCCCCGCCGCCCCGAGGGCACGAGACTGCCGACCGTCGTGGAATTCAACGGCTACAACGGCGGCCGCGGTCTCCCGACCGAGCACACGGCCTGGGCGCTAGCCGGCTTCGCGCATGTGTTCATGGACACGCGCGGGCAGGGCAGCGGCTGGGGCACCGGCGGCGATACCCCCGATCCGCACGGGTCGGGGGCGCAGGTCGCCGGGTGGATGACGAGCGGGATCGCGGATCCTCGTGACCATTACTACCGGCGCGTCTACACCGACGCGCTCCGTCTGCTCGATGCCGTCGAAACGTTCGACTTCGTCGACCCCGACCGCATCGCGACGACCGGGGGAAGCCAGGGCGGCGGCATCGCGATCGCCGGGACCGCGCTCCGCGAGATGCACGGCGGCTCCGTCATCGCGACCCTGCCCGACGTGGCGTTCCTCTGCGACTGGGAGAACGGCGCGGCCGTTGCCCTCAGCGACCCGTACCAGGAGCTCGTCCGCTACCTGTCCGTGCATCGCGATCACGCCGAGATGGTGTGGACCACAGCCAGTTACCTCGACGGCGTCAACTTCGCGAAGCGCCTCAGCGCCCCCGCGCTGTTCTCGGTCGCGCTGATGGACGAGATCGTTCCGCCCCGCACGACCTTCGCCGCGTACAACGCCCTCGCCTCGACCGATAAGACGATCGAGGTGTTCCCGTACAACGGCCACGAGGGCGGAGCAGGCCACCACTGGCTGACGCAGGTGGCCTATCTCCGCTCCCGGCTCTGATGAGCTCCCGGCTCTGATGAGCTCGCGACTCTGACTAGCCCTGTCGCTCGACCGTCCAGGTCACGATCCGAGGATCCGCGGCGGTCACCTCGTGCACGTCGCCCGAGATCGAGAGGCGGGCGCGTTTCGTCGCGAGCCCGGCGATCTCGGTGGCGGCGACCCTGCGCTCGTTCACGATCACTCCGCCCGTCGTCTCGTCCACCGCGTCAGCAGCGCCGCCGAGCGTCTCGGTCGCCTCGGCGTGCGAACCCACCCAGATCTCGTTGTCTCCCGGCTCGACGACGCGCACGAGGCGCCGATCGCTGAAGGCGAAGCGCGCTGTCGGCACGGTGAAGACGACTCGCGCCGACTCCCCCGCGGCGAGGTCAACCCGGGCGTAGGCGAGCAGCTGCACGACGGGCCGCGTCACGGTGCCCCGCAGGTCGCGGCCGTAGAGCTGCACGATGTCGGTGCCCGCCTGGGCGCCCGTGTTCGTCACGGTCACGGCGGCATCGAAGAGCCCGCCGGCGGGCACGCTGCCGGGCACCTCGAGGTCGGCGTAGTCGAACGAGGTGTACGACAGGCCGAAGCCGAACGGCCGCACCGGTGTCGAGTCGGCGGAGGTCACGTCGGATGCGCCGCCGAGCGGCGGGTGCAGGTACGTCGCCGGTTCCGCCCCGGCTGACCGCGGAAGCGAGATCGGAAGACGGCCCGACGGGTTGACCGCCCCGACGAGGACGTCGGCGAGCGCCAGCCCCCCGCCCTCCCCCGGGAAGAACGCCTGCACGACGGCCGCGGGCCGCGTTGCCGGTTCTCCGTCGAGAGCCCAGCCGATCGCGTAGGGGCGACCGGTGATCAGCACGAGCACGACGGGCGTGCCGGTGGCAACGAGGGCTTCGACGAGCTGGCGCTGCACGCCGGGCAGCTCGAGCGACTCGACGTCGTTTCCTTCGCCGACGGTGCCGCGCCCGAACAGTCCCGCCTGGTCGCCGACGACCGCGACGACGACGTCGGCCTCGCGGGCCTGCGCCACAGCTTCGTCGAAGCCCGAGGTGTCGGTTCCCTCGACGTCGCAGCCGCGGGCCGACCTCACGTCGGCCTCCGAAGCCCCAGCCGCGTGAAGAGCGCCCGGAAGCGCCTCCAGCAGGGTCGGCACGTCGAACCCCAGAGGCAGGTCGGGGTGGCTGGCGAGCACGTGATTGGCGAACGAGTAGCAGCCCTGGAGCGCTTCGGCCCGGTCGGCGTTGGGGCCGACGACGGCGAGGCGAGGCGAAGCCGATAAGGTGCCACCGACGAGCGGCAGCGTTCCGTCGTTCGAGAGCAACACGATCGACTCGGCCGCCAGACGCCGGGCGAGCTCCTGATGGCGAGGCGAGTCGAGGTCGACGCCGGTCGGCGGCTCGTCGTCGTAGACGTCGGGTTCGAGGAGACCGAGTTCCTCCTTCTGCGCGAGCGCCCGGAGCACTGCCCGATCGACGTACGCCTCGTCGAAGGCACCGGAGCGAATCCGGTCGGCGAGGGGGCTGAGGTAGGCGTCGCCCGTCGGCAGTTCGACGTCGATGCCCGCCTCGAGCGCCAGGGCGGCGGCCTCGCCACGGTCGGCGGCGACTCGGTGCATGACCTCGAGGAAGGCCACGGCGAAGTAGTCGGCGACCACGACGCCGTCGAAGCCCAGGTGGTCGCGCAGGATCCTGGTCAGATAGTCGGCGTGAGCCGCCATCGGAACGCCGTCGATCTCGGCGTAGGAGTTCATCACGCTTCGGGCACCCCCGTCGCGCAGCGCCATCTCGAAGGGCGGCAGAAAGACGTCAGCGATCTCGCGCTGTCCGGCGTGGACCGGAGCGTGGTTGCGACCGGACTGCGATGCCGAGTAGCCGAGGAAGTGCTTGAGCGTCGCGTGCACGCCGCTGCTCTGGAGCCCGCGGACGTAGGCGGTCCCGACCGTGCCGACCAAGTACGGATCTTCGGCGACGCACTCGTCGACGCGACCCCAGCGGGGATCGCGGATGACGTCGAGCACCGGTGCCAGCCCCTGGTGGATGCCGAGCTCGCGCATGGACTCGCCGATGACGGCGCCGACCTGCTCGACGAGCTCGGGGTCGAACGACGCACCCCAGGCCAGAGGCGTGGGGAACGTGGCGGCCTTCCAGGCGGCCAGCCCGGTGAGGCACTCTTCGTGGACGAGAGCCGGGATGCCCAGACGCGTCTCGCGCTTGAGACGCCGCTGCTCGCCCCAGAGCCAGGCGGCGCGCTCCTCGGCGTCGACCGGTCGGGTGCCGTACACCCGGGTGTAGTGCCCGATGCCGTTGCGAGTCACCTCCGCGAGAGAGGTCGCGGGAGCCTGATCGCCCGCCATCTCACCCTGCATCGGCGCGACGACGCCGTTCTGGTCGAGCCAGTAGCCGACGATCTGGGCCAGCTTCTCTTCGAGCGTCATCGAGGCGAGGAGGTCGGCGACGCGGCTCGAGACCTCGGGCCAGGCCGGCAAGGACGCGGCTGGGACCGCGCGGAAGTGGTCGGTGGTGGTCATCCCTTCACCGCCCCGGTGAGGCCACCGACGATGCGGCGCTGGAAGATCGTGAAGAAGATCAGGGCCGGAATCATCGACAGCGACGTGAAGGCGAGCACCTTGGCGGTGTCGACCGAGTACTGCGAGGCGAAGGCCTGAACGCCGAGCGGCAGCGTGTAGCTGCCCTCGTCGTTCAAGATGAACAGCGGCAGGATGTAGCTGTTCCAGCTTCCGATGAAGGCGAGGATCCCGGTGGTCACGACCCCGGGAAGCGACAGCGGCACGATCATGCGGAAGAAGAAGCCGAGACGGCTCGCGCCGTCGATCGACGCCGCCTCTTCTAATTCGTCGGGGATGGCGCGAAGGAACGGCACCAGGATGATGACAGTCGTCGGCAGCGCGAACGCGATCTGCGGCAGGATCACGCCGGCCAGGCTGTTCGTGAGGCCGAGGTCTTTGATCAGCAGGTAGAGCGGAGTGATGGCCACCGTGATCGGGAACATGAGCCCGGCGGCGAAGAGGGCATACATCGCCCCTCGCCCGCGGAACCGGTAGCGCGCCAGGACGAAGCTCACCATCAGGCCGAGCACGACGACGCCGATGGTCGTCGCGAAACCGGCGATCGCCGAGTTGCCGAGCTGACGCCAGAAGATCGAGCTCGACAGCACGTCGACGTAGTTGCCGATCTCCCACGGCCCGGGAAGGCCCGCGGGGTTCGTCGTGATCTGAGCGTTGGTGCGGAACCCGCCGAGCACGATGTAGAGCACCGGCGCCAAACTGACGCTGATGAACAGGAGGGCTATGAAGTAGGTCGCGGGAGTGCCGCGCCCACTCGCCTTCTGTCGACCACGGGAGCGCTGTGCGCCGGCGCGGTAGGTCAGTGCGGTCATTTCTTCGGCCTTTCGGTGAGCGCGCCCGCCGTGTCACGGCTGAGCACGAACCGCTGGTAGATGAGGGCGATGGCGAGCGAGATCACGAACATGACGACGGCGACGGCGTTGCCGAAGCCGTAGTTGCCCGAGTTGCGGCCGTTCGCGACCATGTAGGTCGCCATCGTGGAGGTGCCCGCCGTCGAGGCGATGTACTGGCCCCAGATGATGTAGACGAGGTCGAAGAGCTGCAGTGAGCCGATCACCGACAGGAAGGCCCAGATGCGGATTGTCGGCCCGAGCAGCGGGAGCGTGATGCTCCGCTGGATCTGCCAGTAGGTCGCCCCGTCGATCGCGGCGGCCTCGGAGAGATCTTCGGGAATGCTCTGCAGCCCGGCGAGAAAGAGGATGACGGCGAAGCCGATGTACTTCCACGAGATGATCACCAGGAGGCTCCAGATGGCGATCTTCGGGTCGGAGAGCCAGTCGCTCTTGAGCGCACCGAGCCCGATGTCGGCGAGCAGGTCGTTGACGGCCCCGTTCGTCTGGAGCATCAGGCTCCAGCCGGTGCCGACGATGACCTCCGAGATCACGTACGGAACGAAGATGAGCACGCGGATCAGCCCGCGACCGCGGATCTTCTGGTTCAGCAGGAGAGCCAACACGATGGCGACCGGACCCTGCACGATCAGCGACAGAACCACGATGAAGCCGTTATGCGACAGCACCTCGTGGAACGCGCTGTCGCTGAAGATGATCTTGTAGTTGTCGAGGCCCACGAAGTCGGTCGGCGGCCCGTAGCCCTGCCATTTGTAGAAACCGTAGAAGGCGGCCATGCCGACCGGAACGATCACGAAGGCGACGAAGACGACGATGGCCGGGCCGGAGAGGACTGCGATCTCGAAGCGCTGGCGCCAGTCGGCCGCCTTCCGCGCCCCGCGCCTCCCGGCGGGGAGCGGCGCGCGTCGCGCTCCGCTCCCCGCCGTCGTCGCCTCGGCCGAGCTGGCCGGGGACGGTGTCTTGACGGTGGTGTTCATAGTGGGAGCTATCCCTTGGCCGCAGCCTGGTTGGTGTTGTCGATGATGTCCGACACCGAACCCTGACCGGCGAGCAAATCGACGACGCCGGTGTTCAGGGCGTTGCCGACGTTCTGGCCGTAGAGGGTGTCGAGGTACTGCGACACGTAGGGCGCCTTCGTGTAGGCCGCGAGAACCGACTTCAGGTAGGGCTCGGTGATGACCGACTGGGCGTCTTTGTTCACCGGAATCGTGCTGAACGCCTTGTAGTAGGCCTCCTGCGCGTCCTTGGTGACGATGTAGTTCAAGAACTCGGCGCAGGGGCCCTTGGGGGCCTTCGTCGCGCACGAGAACCCATCGAGACCACCCATGAGGGCCGCCGGGTCGCCCTGACCACCCGAGATCGTCGGGAACGGGAAGAAGCCGAGGTCGGAGAGAGGCTTCTGGTCGGGCGTCAGCGACGAGATGACTCCGGGATCCCACGAACCCATGAGTTCCATCGCGGCCTTGTGGTTTGCCACGAGGCCGGCTGAGCTGCCCGCACCCTGCTGCGCAGCGGTGGTCAGGAAGCCGTCGTTGAAAGGCTTGGTGTCATTGAAGGCCTTGACGTCGTCACCCGCCTTGGTCCAGCACTCGTCGTCGAACTTCAGCGACTTGGCCGTCGCGTTCAGGGTGTCTTCGCTGCATTCGCGAAGGGCGAAGTTGTAGTACCAGTGCGCGGCGGGCCAGGCGTCTTTGGCGCCGACGGCGACCGGAGCGACGCCCGAGGCCTTGAGCTTCGTGATGTCGTCGTTCAACTCGTCGAGGGTGGTCGGAGTGTCGGTGATTCCCGCTGCCTTGAAGAGGTCTTTGCTGTACCAGATGCCCTCGGGAAGCACGTCGACCGGCATCGCGTAGGTCTTGCCGTCGACCTCGTAGCCCTTGAAGGTTCCGGCACTGACGGCCGCCTTGGTAGCCGAGTCGATGGATCCTGAGATGTCTTGGATTTGACCGGCCTGGATCATCGCGTTCATCTTGCCGCCGCCGCGCTGGAGGAAGATGTCGGGCCCGCCGCCCGAGTTGAGGGCGGTCTGCAGCTTGCCGTCGAGGTCTTCGTTCTGAATGGCCTGGACGTTGATGGTGATCTTCGGGTGCGACGCCTCGAAATCTTTGACCGTCTTCTCCCAGTGGGCCTTGCCGGGCCCGGTGGTCGAGTTGTGCCAGAAGGTCATCGTGACGTTGCCGTTAGCGTCGCCCGAGCCGCCGGCTCCGGACGAGCAGGCGGTGGCGAGTAGTGCTGTTCCGAGAGCGAGTCCGATCGCGCTCGCAACCCTGATTCGGTTTTTCCTCGTCATTGCGGAAGCTCCTTGGTGGTCGTCGTTGACTGGCGGCTTCGAGTGCCGCCGAAAGGAGGATGCCACTTTCGCGACGAGCTTGTCAATCGATTTCGATATCGATTTCTATCTCATTGAATCGATCATCCGAGGGCCTGCAAACCACTACCGTGAGCAGTGTGGAAAACGATGTCGAATTCGTCGCCCCGCCGGGCCGCGTCACGATCAAAGACGTGGCACGCGCGTCGGGGGTATCGGTGCCGACGGTCTCCAAGGTCGTCAACGGCCGCGACGGGGTGGCGTCGGCCACCTCCCAGCGAGTCCTGGCGATCATCGACGAGCTCGGCTACGAGACCTCGCTCGTCGCGAGCAGCCTCCGCCGGAGCCGGACGAACGTCATCGGCATCCTGGTCACCGAGTTCGAGCCGTTCTCGGCAGAACTGCTCCAGGGCATCTCGTCAGCCGCGACCGGCACCGGCTATGAGCTCCTCGCCTACGCCGGACTCGTCGGAGCCGAGACCCAGCCCGGCTGGGAACGCCGCTCGCTGTCACGCCTCGGCGGCACCCTGATCGACGGCGCGATCGTCGTCACGCCCACGACCCTGATGTCGAAGCTGTCGATCCCGGTCATCTCGATCGACCCGCACACCGGCCCCGAGGGCCACGCCGCCATCGACTCCGACAACGTCGGTGGCGCCCGTGCCGCGACCGAGCACCTCATCGGGCTCGGGCACCGACGGATCGCCCACGTCCGGGGCCGCACCGGTCTCGCGTCGGCCGAACTTCGCGAACGCGGCTACCGCCAGGCTCTCGACGAGGCGGGCATCCCATTCGACCCCGCACTGGTGCAGGTCGGTGGCTACCAGACCGCCCTCACGACCGATGCCGCCTTCCGCCTGCTCACGACACGCGACCGCCCCACGGCCGTCTTCGCCGCCAACGACAGCTCGGCCATCGGGGTGCTCGAGGTGGCGCACCGGCTCGGACTGCGCGTGCCCGACGATCTCTCGGTCGTGGGTTTCGACGACATCCCCCAGGCGGCGAACGCGAAGCCGCCTCTGACCACGGTGGCCCAGCCCCTGCACGACCTGGGGGCTCGGGCTCTCGAGCTGCTGCTTCAGCTGCTCGACGGCAAGGCGATTCCGCAGCACGTGCAGCTTCCGACCTCGCTCGTCGTGCGGGCGAGCACCGGGCCGGTGCCGACGTCGCCGTCGGCGGCCGCGTCCTCGCCCGCGCGTCAGCCCAGTACCGGCGCCGGAGCGTCGTAGGTCAGGGGCCCGTCGACTCGGGGCACGTCATGCCAGGCGCCGTCGGCGAGCGACGCCTCGGCCGCCTCCACGATGGTCGCCGTCGCCAGCCCGTCAGCCACCGAGGGAGCGAGCTGCTCGCCGGTCAGCACACTCTTCACGAACTGCGCCGCCTCGATGGTCTTGAGGTCGTCGAACCCCATGCCGGTGCCGCCGCCCGGCTGGAACCGGCCGAATTCACCCTGGCCCGGCGAGAGGTAGATCGTCGTGTAGCCGTACTCGGGCGCGTCGTCGAGGCAGACCTCGAGCTCGTTCAGGCGCTGGAAGTCCCACCGGATCGACCCGGTGGTGCCGTAGACCTCGAGGGCGTACTCGGCGCGCGGGCCCCGCATGATGCGGCTCGAATCCATCGTTCCGACCGCTCCCGAGTCGAAGCGGAACAGCAGGGCCGCGTAGTCCTCGTTCTCGACAGCCTTCAGCGCACCCGTACCGGCGGCAGAGCGGTCGACCACCCCGGCGCCGGGGGCCGGCCGGTCGGTGATGAACGTCTCGGCGAGCGCGGTCACGCTCGAGATGCGACCCGCGACGTACTGCGCGAGATCGAGGCCGTGCGACAACAGATCGCCGAGCACCCCGGATCCTGCTCTCTCGCGCTCGAACCGCCAGGTGAGTGGCGCCAGCGGATTCGACGAGTAGTCGGCAAGCAGCGTGCCCCGCACGTTCGTGACCCGCCCGATGCGGCCGTCGCGCACCAACGAACGCATGTGCTCGACGGCGGGGGCGTGCCGGTAGTTGAAGCCGACTGCGGTGACAACGCCGGCTGCGGCGACGGCCTTGGCGATCTGGCGCGAGTCGGAGGCGTAGCGCCCCATCGGCTTCTCGATCCAGAACGGCTTGCCCGCTTTCGCGGCGGCGACGGCCATCTCGCGGTGCAGAAAGTTGGGCGAGCAGATCGAGACGACATCGACCTCAGGATCCGCGAGCACCTCGTGGTAATCGGCGACCGCGCGCTCGAACCCCAGCCGCGACACCGCCTCGCCGCGAGCCTCGGCCACGGGGTCGGCTGCGACCACGAAACGGGGCACGACGTCGAGCTCGGGGAAGTGGTCGGGGAGCGCCCGATACGCCCGGGAGTGGAGGCGGCCCATCCACCCCACGCTGATGAGGCCGACGCCGAGGGTCGTGGTCATGGAGCTCCTTCGCTTGTGTGTCGACGGTATCGAGTCGGCCATGTAATAACAACCTGACACGCTTTCGCGTCGACCCCTGCACCACCCACACACCGCCTTTCGGAACGGACACCGCCTTTCGACGGCGTCCCGCCCGAAACCCGGTGTCAGGATCCGCCGACACCTGCGGTTCACCTCCGCGTCACGAACCATTTTGTTCGGTCAGCGACGATTGCCGCTCCCCCACTGAAACGGACCACCATGCGCCCGCCTCTTCTTCGCGCCGGAGCCCTGACGCTCACCGGCACGCTGGCCCTCAGCGGCCTCGTCCTCCTCACGGCCGCTCCCGCCTCCGCCGCGACGAGCGACATCGTGATGAACGAGATCGAATCGTCCGGTGGCTCTCCCGACGACTGGATCGAGCTCGGCAACCCGACCGCCAGCGCGATCGACGCGAGCGGCATGATCCTGCGCGACAACAAAGACACCGACACCTTCGTGCTGCCGACGGGTTCGCTCATCGCGGCCGGCGGCTACCTCACCCTCGACACCGTGATCGCTACGACGCCCGACGGCTTCGACTTCGGGCTGGGCGGCGCCGACTCGGTGCGCCTGTTCGAGGCGGACGGCACGACGCTCGTCGACTCGTACGCCTGGACGACGGCCGCAGCGACGACCTACGGGCGCTCCCCCGACCTCACGGGCGGCTTCGCGGTGACCTCGGCGTCGACGAAAAACGCGGCGAATGCCTTCGAGACGGCCGTGCCGGATCCTGAGCCCACCGACCCGACCGACCCGACTCCCGCCGACCCGACCGACCCGGCACCGGCCGACCCCGCCGCGAACGCCGACGGCCTCTCGATCAACGAGGTCGAGTCGAACGGCGACGACACCGACTGGGTCGAGGTCACCAACACCTCCGACACGGCGCTCGACCTCTCGGGCTACGGCTTCGTCGACAGCGACGCCAGCCACGCGAAGTACCGTCTTCCGGCCGGATCGATCGTCGACCCCGGCGACTACTTCGTGATCGACCAGGCGACGACGACCGACCCCGAGGGCTTCGACTTCGGCCTCGGAGCGGCCGACTCGGTCAGCCTGTACGACCGGGCCGACGCCCTGGCTGCGACGTATTCGTGGACCACGCACAGCCTCGTCACCTACGGCCGCTGCCCCGACGGCACCGGTAACTTCACCACCACGACGACCTCGACCAAGGGCGATGCGAACGACTGCTCGTCGCCGGTGCGCATCAACGAGGTCGAGTCGAACGGCGGCACACCCGGCGACTGGGTCGAGCTGACGAACATCGGTGCGACGAGCGTCGACATGTCGGGCTACGTGTTCCGCGACAACAAAGACACCGACTCGTACGCCGTCCCGGCGGGCACGAGCATCGCTCCGGGCGCTTTCGTCGTGCTCGACGAGAAGACCGACAGCACGCCGAACGGCTTCGACTTCGGTCTCGGGGGTGCCGACTCGGCGCGCCTCTTCCTCGCCAACGGCACCACCCTCGTCGACTCGTACGACTGGACCGAACACGCCGCGACCACCTACGGCCGGAGCCCCGACGGCACGGGTGACTTCGAGACCACCTCCGAGCCCAGCAAGGGCAGCGCGAACCTCTTCGACGGCGTGGCCGTGGCCGAGCAGTGGCCCGGCAGCCCCGACGAGACGCCCCTCGACGACGAGTCGACCTACACCGGCGACCTGTCCGGCCTCGACTACGAGCCGTCCGGCTCGGCGGCCGACGGCACCATCTGGGGCGTCGAGAACGGCACCGGCCGGCTCTACAAGATCGTCTCGGATGGCGCTGGAGGCTGGGCTCCGGCCACGACCGCGGGCTGGGCGGGCGGCAAGGTGCTGCACTACGCCGACGGCACCGGCACGGTCGACGCCGAGGGCGTCACGGTGGCCGATGACTCCTCCGCCGGCGGCATCTACGTCTCGTCCGAGCGCAACAACGACGTCTCGGGCACCAGCCGCCCGTCGGTGCTCCGCTACGACCCGTCGATCTCGGCGACCGTGCTGAACGCGACCGCCGAGTGGAACCTCGCCGCCGACTTCCCGACGATCGGCGCGAACGCCGGGCTCGAGGGTGTCACCTGGGTTCCCGACTCGTTCCTCACCGATGCGGGCTTCACCGACGAGAGCACCGGCGCCGAGTACGACCCGGCGGACTACGCCGGTCACGGCGACGGACTCTTCTTCGTTGGCGTCGAAGGCACCGCGAGCGTCTACGCCTACGCGCTGATGTCGGACGGCTCGTTCCAGCGCATCGCCACGATCCCCACGACGTTCGGGGTCGTCGCCGACGTGCAGTTCGACGCCGATCTCGGGCAGCTGTGGGTCGTGTGCGACGACGCGTGCGCGGGCCAGACGGCGTTGTTCTCGATCGACTCCGCCGGATCCTTCGTCCAGGACACCCTCTACAACGCCCCCGCCAACGCCGACCCGGCACTCGCGAACGAAGGCTTCGCGATCGCTCCGGCGGCAACGACCGTCGACGGCGCCCGACTGACCTTCTACGCCGATGACAACGACACCGACGGGTTCTCGTTCCGCGTGGGGTCGTTCCCGTCGGAGGCGCCGACCACGCCGGGTGACGGCGCGGGCGACGGCGGCGACGGCGGGTCGGGTGACGGTTCGGGTGACGGCGACGTCGCCTCAGGGTCGGGCGGAACCGCAGGATCCGGCGGCACCGCCACTGACCCCGGCGCCGCGGCCGCAGCACAGACCGCCCTCGCCTACACCGGCTCCGAACCGGCGCCGCTCGCGGCTCTCGGCGGCCTGCTGCTCGCACTCGGTGTCGCGTCGCTCGTCGCGGTGCGCCGCCGACGGGCCGCGTAGCCGCTGCCGCCGCCGGTGGCAGACGTCATGCGGACTATCCGACTCGCCGCGGCGAGTCCGGAAGTCCGCATGACGTCTGCCAGCCAGGCCGGGTGCGACGATAACCGCATGGACAACAGCGAACGCATGCAACAGGGCCTGGTCTACGACCCCAACGAACCCGGGCTCGCCAGTGATCAGGAAGCGGCGCTCGAGCTGCTCTACGACTTCAACGCCACAAGGCCGTCGCAGTCGACCGAGCGTTCCGAGCTGCTGCAGCGCATGTTCGGCGCCATCGGCGACGACTGCTACATCGAGCCGCCGCTGCACGCTAACTGGGCCGGTCGCAACGCCTATTTCGGCCGCGGCATCTACGCCAACTTCAATCTCACCCTCGTCGACGACGGCGACATCCACGTCGGCGACAACGTCATGTTCGGGCCCAACGTGGTGGTGGCGACGGCCGGGCACCCGATCCTGCCCGAGCTCCGTGCCAAGGGTCTGCAGTTCAACCTCCCGGTCCACATCGGTCGCAACGTCTGGATCGGCGGCGGCGCCCAGATCATGCCGGGCGTGACCATCGGCGACGACACCGTGATTGGTGCCGGCAGCGTCGTCACCCGCGACATCCCCTCGGGCGTCGTGGCGGTCGGCGTGCCCTGCCGCGTCGTGCGTGAGATCAACGACCACGATCGCGAGTTCCACTGGCACGATCGACGGCTCGACCTGTAGCTGCCCAGGGTGTGACACCACTTTCCGCTCAAGACACCGCCGATGGGTGGTGTCCTGAGCGGAAGATGGAGTTGCGCGGCGCTACGCCTCGTTCAGCTTCGCGAGCAGGCGAATCAGGTCGCTCAACTCGCTGGCCTCCCACTGCGAGAGGCGATCGCGGAACTCATCTCGCTCGAGCGTCTTGAGGGCCTCGACCCGGGCGACGGCGACCGGCGTGGCATGGATGATGACTGCGCGGCGGTCCGCCGGATCCTGCTCTCGGGTGACGAGCTCGAGCAATTCGAGCTGGTGCAACTGCCGACTGAGCACGCTCTTGTCGAACCCCAGGACGTCGGCGAGGTGCGTGGCTCCGGTCGGGCCGAGATTGATGAGCGTCACGATGGTGCGGTACCCGGACGGCTGGAGCGACGGGTCAATCTCGGTCGCCCGCTGACGCAGGCGCTGACGGTACGCGTCGAACAGGAGACCGAACTGCTGCTCGAGACGGTCGGCCTCGGCTCCGGCCGCGCCGCCCACCGGCGAACCGGCGGGCGACGGGCGATCGAGAGTCATGTCAGGAGTGTGACGCACGGGCCCCGACACGCTCCTGGGAATCCGCACTGACCGAACCGTCGTCGGTGGTCTTGGCGGCGTGCGCCCCGTGACTCCGGTCGACGTCGTCGACGCCGGTAGAGCCCTGGGCCGAGGCCCCGAGAATGCCGCCGTCGGTGTCGCCGTCGGCATCGCGCTCGGCGACCGTCTTCGAGGTCAGCTCTTTGTTGGGCATGAAGACCACGGCGAGAACGAGCAGGATCGCGATCGGTGCGGCGATCAGGAACACATTCGCCACAGCCTGGCCGTAGGCCGACTCGATGATTTGACGCACTCCGTCGGGGAGGCTGCTGACCGCGGGAATGGTGCCGCTGGACAGTTCTTTCGCGACGGCCGCGCCCTTGTCGCCGAGGCCGGCGATGGCCTTGCCGAGCTCGGCCTGCTTGCCATCGAGGAGGGTGGTGACGCGGTTGCCGAGCACGGTGCCGAGGATCGAGACGCCGAGCGCACCACCGAGCGAGCGGAAGAACGCGACGCCGGCCGAGGCCGCACCGATGTTCTTCGGCTCTGTCGTGTTCTGCACGACGAGCACGAGGTTCTGCATGACCATTCCGACGCCGGCACCGGTGATGAACATGAACACGGCGACCAGCGGGTAGAAGGTGTCGTACTGGATCGTGCCCATGAGGGCGAGGCCGGCCACGAGTGCGATCGATCCGACGACCATGAACGGCTTCCACTTGCCGAAGCGGGTGATCAGGTTTCCGGCGACGGTCGACGAGATCAGCAGACCGCCGATCATGGGGATCGTCAGCAGACCCGACTGGGTCGGCGTCGCACCGCGAGCGAGCTGCATGTACTGCGCGAGGTAGACGGTGGCGCCGAACATCGCGATGCCGACGGCGATCGAGCCGATGACGGCGAGCGAGAAGGTGCGGTTCTGGAACAGCGTCATCGGCAGGATCGGCTCGACGGCGCGACGCTCGATGAGCACGGCGGCGACCAAAAGGATCACGGCGCCGATCACCATCACGAACGATGTGACCGAGATCCAGTCGAAGTTCTTGCCGGCGAGAGTGACCCAAATGAGCAGCAGCGAGACACCGCCGGCGATCGTGATGATGCCGGGGTAGTCGATCGAGACCTTGCGTTTCGGCATCTTCCGGAGCTTCAGGGTGAACTGGAGCACGATGATGGCGGCTACAGCGAAGGGCACGCCCACAAAGAAGTTCCAGCGCCATCCGAGGGTGTCGGTGAGCACACCGCCGATGAGCGGGCCACCGACCGTGCCGACCGCGAGGACGGCCCCGAAGTAGCCCATGTAGCGGCCACGCTCACGCGGGCTGATGATGTCGGCCAGGATGATCTGGCTGAGGGCCGTGAGGCCACCGGCGCCGAGACCCTGCAGCACGCGGAACGTGATGAGCGTGCCGGGGTTCTGCGAGAAGCCGGCGAGGGCCGAGCCGAGCACGAAGACGACCAGTGCGAGCTGGATCAGCAGCTTGCGGTTGACGAGGTCGGCGAGCTTTCCCCAGACCGGGGTCGAGACCGTTGTGGCCAGCAGGGTCGAGGTGACAACCCAGGTGTAGGCGCTCTCGCCGCCCTTGAGGTCGGAGATGATCTTGGGCAGCGACGTGCTGACGACGGTCGACGCGAGGATGGCGACGAACATGCCGAGGAGGAGGCCCGAGAGGGCCTCCATCACCTGGCGGTGAGACATGGCGGCGGGTGAGTCGGAGCTGAGCGCTTCGGCCTTTCCGCTCGGTGCGTGTGACATTAGGTAACTCCAGTGGTGAGTGCGGGGGCGCGACACTGAGCCCAAATGGTTGACTTGCGTCAATCATCCGCTTGTCGTTGACCGTTGTCAACTAATCACTGCAGACCGTGCACGAATTCTCGAAGCCACGGGAGACCAGGATCCTCGGCTACCCGATCACGGGATCAGGCGCTCGGCCCGGTACCGCTCGAAGAGCTCGGCGAACGCCCGCTCGGTGCGCTTGAACGAGAGGAATCCGGCCTCGCGGCTCTTGCCCATGTCGGTGACGACCTCCATGGCGCGGCCGAGATCGGCGTCGGTGTGCCACCACGACGCGAGGCGCGAGATGTCGGCCTCGGCGAGGTCGTACTTCTCGGCAATCGCGGGCCAGGCGGACTCGTGCTCGCGCATCTGCTCCTCGAGGGGACGGGCCTCCCCCTCGAAGCCGACGACACGCGCCGGGTCGACGCCGAGGCGAGCGGCGAGGCGCGGCCACATCCAGCGCCAGCGGAACACGTCGCCGTTGACGATGTTGAATGCCTCGTCGGCGCCGTTCGGCGAGGTGGACGCCCACATGATCTGCTCGGCGAGAACGCCCGCGTCGGTCATGTCGGTGAGGCCGTTCCACTGCGCCTCGCTGCCGGGGAACACGAAGTCGAGGCCGAGCTCCTTCGCCAGCGTCGCCTGGACGGCGATCGTCGAGCCCATGTTCATGGCATTGCCGACGGCGTAGCCGATCACGGTGTGCGAGCGGTGCACCGACCAGGTGAAGCCCTGCGTCGCGGCGGCGGCGAACAGCTCGTCCTCCTGGGCGTAGTAGAAGTTCGGGGTGTCGAGGCGCGGCTCCTCCTCGTGGAAGGGAGTGTCGGGCATCTCGCCCGCGGCATAGGCCTCGAACGGTCCGAGGTAGTGCTTGAGACCGGTGACGAGCGCGACGTGCTGCAGCGGTGCGTGCGCGAGAGCCGCCAGCAGGTCGCGCACCATGCCGCCGTTGACCGCGATGTTCTCGGCCTCGGTCGCCTGGCGCTGCCACGCCGTGAAGAAGACGTGGGTGGGGCGTTCGTCGGCGAGTGCGGCGGCGAGGCTCGCGGGGTCGCGGAGGTCGGCGGCGATGCCCCGGACGCCGGTCGTGGAGGACGCGCGGCGAGACAGCGCCAGCACCTCCCAGCCCTCGGCGACGAGCTGCTCGACGAGCGCCGATCCGGTAATGCCGGAGGCGCCGACGACGAGCGCGGTGCGGGTGGACGGGGCAGTTTCGTTCGAGGCCATGCTGGGCCCAACGGTCGGAGCGCTGACGTATTCCGACGGATGTCGTCGAGTGGCGTCCGTCGGCTCGCGGACGCCGAGTGCCGAGTGCCGAGTGCCGCCTATTGCAGGCTGCACCGGGCCGCACGTGGCATTCGGCGGCACTCGCGAACTCGCACACGCCCCAGGCCCCACCCCGCGGTGCCGAGTGCCGCCAAATGCCCGCTGCACCGGCCCGCACGCGGCATTTGGCGGCACTCGGCAACCCGAGCGGGCGCAGGCAGGGCCGCAGCGCTCAGCGACGCGAACGCGGCGGCAGCACCGTTCGGATCGATCCGGTCGTATTGAGGCTGAGCTCGCGATGGGGCTTCGACGGGAACCCCTGCCGCGCGACGATGAGCACGACCAGGGCCGCGGCGCACACGACAGCGCCGGCAACAGGGAGGACTTCGGGGCCGCCGAGCGCGAGGCCGAGACCACCGGCGGCGGATCCTACGGTGATGCCGACGTTGCTCGTGCTGTTGACGAAGGCTCCCGCAACACTCGGCGACGCGATGCCGGTACGGATGGCCGCGGTCATCATGAAGGTGCCGACGCCCGCGAACGCGATGTTCCAGAGGGCGATCGCTCCGAGGGCCGGCAGCCCGGATCCGGTCGACGCGCTCAGCAGGAGGAGCGGGCCGAGGATCCCGAGACTGCCCACGATCGTCGCGACGTGCAGTATCGCCCCCAGTCGCGGTCGCCGGTCGACAAGGGCACCCGAGGCGAGGAGCCCCGCGACGCTGACCAGACCTAGGGCGAAGAGCACCGGGCTGACGCGGTCCCCGGTGACTCCGGCAACGCGCAGCAGGCTGGTGATGTAGGTGTACACGAAGTGCTGGCCGACGAAGAGCAGCGTGTTGACGGCGCCGACCGCGATCAACCCGGCGCGCCACCATGCCCGCTGCGAGATCGTCCCCGTGATCGGAGTGGGGCTCCCTTCGACGCTCGGCAGGAAGAGGGCCACTGCGACACCAAGCATTGCTGCCGCGAGCGCCATGACCACGAAGGCAGTTCGCCAGTCGAAGGCGACGCCGATCCCTGTGGCGATCGGAACACCGAAGATGCTGCCGAGCGAGCCTCCGGCGAAAGCCACGGTCATGGCGCGACCCACGAGGTGCGGCGCCACGAGGCGGGCCGCGTAGCTCGTGACAACGGAGTAGAACACCGCGTGCCCGATGCCCCCGACTGCGCGACCGGCGAGGATCACGGCGAAGTCGCTCGACGAGGCCACGATCAGGTCGGAGACCGCGTAGCAGACGATCGTCGCGACGAGAAGCCATTTGCGCGGGAATCGGTCGGTGGCGCGCGCGAGTGGGACGGCCAGGATCGCGACGCAGACGGCGAACACCGAGACGGTGAGGCCTGCCGTGCCCACGGGGACTCCCGCACTGTCCGCGATCTCGGGGAGCAGACCCACCGGGAGCAGCTCGGACGTGATCGCGATGAAGGTCGAGAGCGTCAGGGCAAGGAGGCCGATGACGGTCGCGCTTCGGGAATAGTGCATAGGGGTCAAGGCTAGCGGTCGAGCGGCCAATCCCAGTGTTTCCTTGCCATGTCATCGAAGTCATGCTTCACTGATGTCATCGGTGACATGCTCCGCGACGAAGCGGCCCGAAGAAGGAGAGAGCAATGACGATCGACACCCTCACCACCAACGACCTGACGACTCAGGAGCGCCGCGGACTCGCCGCGATCTCGACTCCCGACGGGCACATGCTCATCGTCGCGGCCGACCAGCGCAACAGCATGAAGGCCGTGATGCAGGATGCCCCGAACGGCACCTCCGCCATCACGACCGTGGAGCTCGCCGAAGCGAAGGCCGACCTCGTCCGCCACCTGGCCAACCACGGCCCCGCGATCCTTCTCGACCCCGAGGTCGCCCTCCCGGCGATTCCCGACCAGGGCATCCTCGCCCGCGACACGGCCCTCGTCGTCGGTCTCGACGCCTCGGGTTTCGAGACCGTCGACGGGCTCAAGTACACGAACTACGTCCCTGGCATGAACCCCCGTCGAGTCCGCGAACTCGGCGGAGACGTCGCCAAGATGCTTTGGTACACCCGCCCCGACAAGCAGGGCCTGGACGACCGCGTGGCCGATGAGATCCGTTCCCTGACCGCCGAGTGCGCCGCCGAGGGCATCCTGCTGATCGTCGAGCTTCTCACCTACAAGCTCGAGGGCGAGTCCGACGAGGATTACGCGGCCCTGTTCCCGACGCTCGTCGCCGACGGAGCACGCTTGGCCGTTGCCTGCGGGGCGAAGATCTTGAAGCTGCAGTATCCCGGATCCTCGGCCGGCGCCGACCTCGTCACCGACGCGGCCGCGGGAGTGCCGTGGGCCGTGCTCTCGGCCGGCGTCGACCACGAGACGTTCATCGTGCAGGTGCGTGACGCGATGGCGCACGGCGCCGCGGGTGCGATGGCCGGCCGTTCGCTCTGGAAGGACGCCCTTTCGGTCGACCCGACGAAGCGCCGCGAGCTGCTGACCACGCGAGCGCTGCCTCGCCTCCGCGAACTGCGCGCCGCCGTCGACGGCGAGTAGCCCCCCTCGAGTGCCGCCAAATGCGCTCGATGCTGTCCTGCAGACAGCATTCGGCGGCACTCGGCACCACCCTCCACGGCTAGGCCGGCAGCACCCGCTCCGCGAGCCTCGTCGCCACCACTCGCACCTCGGGCACGGCGACCGTCTCCCACAGCGCACCCTTGAGCGCGGCACCGATCGCGAAGAGCCGAGTCGAGACGTCGCCCGTCGCCGTCACGAGAGCGCCCGAGGCGTCGGCGTCGAAACCGAGACCCGCAGGATCCGACACGACCTCCCCGGCCGACAGCAGCGCATCGACGAGCGGACTCCAGCCGCGAGCCGCCACGGAGTTCGGCCCCGTGCAATTCACGGCCACGTCGAACTCCTCGCCCGACACATCGGCCGACAGGGTCAGCGCGCCGGAGTCGATGAGCTCCGACAGTTCCGCCCAGACCGACTGCGCCATGCGGTGCCTGTGCACGTCCCAGCGCCGGGCGACGTGCGCGACGAAGCGCTTGCGATCAGCCACGTCGAGGCCGCGCCACAGCGCATGGATCTGCGGTCGCACGCCGTCGAGCACCGGCTGCCACGGCTCGCCGGCCGCCGAGGCCGCGCGGAGCTGACGCCCGAACTCGTGCAGGAGTTCGGGAAGTCGAGGGGTGCCGTCACCCCGCCTGAGCCCGGGCCCCGCCGGCACCGGTGCCGCCAGATGCACCGCCGGCAGAAGAAGATGCCTGCTCGTCGCCGTCATGACCACGCCGGGGTGTCTCCGTGCGAGCGACGTCGCGATGTCGATCGTCGTGAGCCCGGTGCCGACCAGCAGCACGCGGTCGGCCGATCGGACGCCGTCGAGCGCGTCGCGCGCCCACGGATCGTCGACTGTTCGTCCGACGCCGGCTGTCGGCACCCTGACGCGTCCCGGGGCCGGGTTGCCGAGCGCGAGCACGACGACGTCGGCCCGGAGCTCGGTGGCGTCGGCCAGGGTGACGGCCGAGCGTCCGTCGACGTCGACCACGGAGACGGCCTCGCCCCGCACGGCCGTGACTCCCGACGCGGGGTCGTCGAGCAGCGCCCGGAACGCGCCCGCCACGTAACCGCCGTAGACCTGACGGGGGACGAACGATCCTGCGCTGGCTTCCGACCCGTCGACGTCACGCCAACCGATCCCGTCGAGATGATCCAGGAAGCCGCCCGGCTCGGCTGGCGACAGGCTCATCGCCGACGCCGGGCTGTTGAGACGATGATGCGCCTCGGCACGGCCGTAGGCGAGGCCGAGCCCGACGGGGACGTCACGGGCCACGACCGTGATCTCGGGCGCCGGCAGCCCGAGGACTGAGGCGCGCTCGCGCAGGGCGACGGTCACGAAGACGGAGGCGGCGCCGCCGCCGACGACGAGCACAGAGGGAGTGGAACGGGGCACGGTGGAGCCTTTCGCTCGAGGGGCTCCCCCACGCTAACCGCACCTCTGCACGCGAGGCTCAGCGAGCGGTGTAGCCCCCGTCGATCGGCAGCGAGACGCCGCTGATCATTCCAGCGTCGTCGCTCAGCAGGAATTCGATGGGGCCGGCGATGTCGTCCTCGGTGGCCCACTTGCCGAGGGGCATCTGCTCGAGGAACGGCCCCTCGATGTCAGGGCGGCCCCAGTACCAGGCCGACATCTCGGTCATGACGACGGTCGGGTTCACGCCGTTGACCCGGATGCCGTGCTTGCCGAGCTCGAGGGCGGAGACGCGGGTGATGTTGTCGAGGGCGGCTTTCGACGAGCCGTACGAGATGTGACCGGGCAGCGCGGCGAGCGACGCCTGACTCGACACGTTCACGATGGCACCGCCCTTTCCGAGTCGGATCATCGACGCCGCCGCGTACTTCGTGACGAGCAGCGATCCGCGGGCATTGATGGCGATGACCTTGTCGAAGACGTCGATGTCGGTCTCGACAGGGCCCGCGATCTCGCCGCCCCAGCCGCCGCAGTTGACGACACCCCACAGATCGCGGCCCTCGAGCGCCTCTCTGATGCTGTCTTCGCTCGTCAGCTCGAACGGGAGCGACAGCGCCCCGGTCTCCGCGACGATGGGCTCGAGACCCTCACCCGTGCTTCCGCTGGCGATGACGTCGGCGCCCGAGGCGACGAGGCGACGCACTGTCGCGCCGCCGATGCCGCCGCTTGCCCCTGTGACGAGGATTGTGCGCCCGGTGAAATCGGCCATATGGGGGTTCTCCGTTTCTCGTTGTACTCGTGACATCGATGTCACGAACCGAAGACTATCTTGACATCGATGACACGTGGAATCTACGGTTCGAGAGTGACCAGCGCAGATCCGTTCTCTCTCGACCAGCTCGTAGCGCGAGCCCGGCGACTCATCGCGAACGGGGAGCGCAGGATCCTGGGCCTCACCGGCAGCCCCGGCGCTGGCAAATCGACACTCAGCGCCGCCCTCCTCGATGCGCTCGGGCCAGACGCGGTGCTGGTCGGCATGGACGGCTTCCACCTCGGCGGCGCCGAGCTTGTGCGCCTCGGCCGCGACGATCGGAAAGGCGCCCCCGACACCTTCGATACCGACGGCTACAGCGCTCTGCTTCGCCGCCTGAGCGCGCAACGGCCGGGCGAAGCCGATATCTACGCCCCCGTCTTCGACCGCGCACTGGAGGAGCCGATCGGATCGAGCGTCGCTGTGCCGGCCGACGTTCCGCTCGTCATCACGGAGGGGAACTACCTGCTGCTCGGCACACATGGCTGGGCCGGCGTCCGGCCGCTCCTCGACGAGGCGTGGTTCGTCGACGTCGATGCCGACGAAAGGCACCGGCGCCTTCTCGCCCGGCGCCTGTCGTTCGGACACGAGGCGGCCGCCGCCGACGCCTGGGTCACCGGCGTCGACGAACCCAACGCCGCCCTCGTCGAGTCGACGCGCGAGGCCGCCGACCTGCTTCTGACCTTCGAACCGCCCGCCACTCCGATGGCACCCGCAGTGCCCCCGACATCGACGTCGACTACTCGCTGACCCCTCCTGAGGAGCCCCCATGACCCGCCTCACCACCGCCGCACTGCCCTCTCTCACCTCAAGACTCCCCGTTCCCGAGTACCCCCGCGACGCTGCCACGACGGGAATCGTCCACTTCGGCGTCGGCGCCTTCCATCGATCGCACGAGGCGATGTTCCTCGACCGGCTCTTCCGGAGCGATCCGAGCGCCGCCGCCACCTGGGGCATCTGCGGCGTCGGGCTCCTGCCGGGTGACGCCGCCATGCGCGACACCCTTCAGGCGCAGGACCACCTCTACACACTCGTCACGCGATCGCCCGACGGCGAGGCGTCGGCCACCGTGATCGGCTCGATCATGGACTACCTGTTCGCACCCGACGACCCGAACCGGGTGGTCGAACGGCTTGCGTCGGCGCAGACCCGCATCGCCTCGCTCACCATCACCGAGGCCGGCTACCCGGTAGACGACTCGTCGGGAGCCTTCGACGAGACAGACGCCGCGGTGGCGACCGACCTCGCAGCAGCCCGAGTCGAGGGGGGCCCGGGGCCGAGCGGCGTGTTCGGGATCCTGACCGAGGCTCTTCGCCGTCGTCGCGATCGCGGCCTGGCAGCGTTCACGGTGATGTCGTGCGACAACATCCCCGGCAACGGCACGGTCGCGAGGGTCGCCCTGACCTCGTACGCCCGCCTCATCGACGCGGATCTGGCCGACTGGATCGAGGCCACTGTCGCCTTCCCGAACTCGATGGTGGATCGCATCACTCCGGCCACGACCGACGCCGGACGAGCAGAGGTCGCTTCACGCTGGGGCGTTGACGACGCCTGGCCGGTGCTGTCCGAGTCGTTCGAGCAGTGGGTTCTGGAAGACGCGTTCCCACTCGGCCGACCTGCCTTCGAAAAGGTAGGCGTGCAGATCGTGCCGGACGTCGAGCCCTACGAGCTGATGAAGCTGCGCCTGCTCAATGCCTCGCACCAGGCCATGTCGTACCTCGGTCTCCTCGCCGGATTCACCACGGTCCACGACACCTGCCGCGACGAGGGATTCCGCGCCTTCCTCCTCGGCTACATGCACGAGGAGGCCATTCCGACCCTCGACGCCGTTCCCGGCATCGATCTCGACGCCTACTGCCGGCAACTGCTGGAACGCTTCTCGAGCGAGGCCATAGCCGACACGCTAGCGCGGCAGGTCGTCGAAGGTTCCGCGCGGATCCCGAAATTCCTCCTGCCGGTGCTCCGAGACCAGCTCGTCTCGGAGGGGCCGATCGAACGGATCTGCCTGGTGGTGGCCGCCTGGAGCGTCTACCTGTCACGCGACGAGGGCGTGGTCGACAGCCGGCACGACCGGATCGTCGCCGCGGCACGGCGGGAGGAATCGGACCCGGGGGCCCTGCTCGACGTGGCGGAGGTGTTCGGCGATCTGGGGTCGGAGTCGCGCTTCCGGGCGAGGTATCTGAGCGCCCGCGGAATGCTTCTCGCTGAGGGGCCGATCCCGGCGATCTCGGCCCTCGCAGCCGCCGGGCACTAGAGCTTGACATCGATGACAGTGCATCGGATGATTGGTCTATGTCATCGATGACATAGCCTGAGATCCACCGCTTGCGAACACACACCGAGGAGACCAACGACGATGTCCACGACACCCCTGAACGCCCCCGCCTCTCTTTCGACCCGGGCCATTCTCGTGTGCGGCGTCCCGGCCAGCGGCAAGACTTCCTTTGGCAAGGAGCTCGCCCGCAACCTCGGCTGGGCGCTTCTCGATCTCGACACGGTGACCAACCCGCTGTTCGAGTACGTCGGCGGCGAGTTCCTGGTAGACGTGCCGACCGCCGAGAAGCCGACGCGGGCGACCGTCAACGATGTCCGCTACCAGTGCCTCTTCGACACGGCCGCTGAGATCCTCGAGGTCGGCGTCAACGTCGTCATCGTCGCGCCGTTCACTTCCGAGCGCACTTTTCCGGCCTCCTGGCAGACCGTTGCGGAGCGCCTCCGCGTCGACGACGACCGCGTCACTCTCGTCTGGGTCGACACCCCCGCCGACGAGGTCGTCGCGCGCATGACCCTCCGAGGGGCCGACCGCGACCTCGACAAGATCGCCCGACCACACGTGTTCCTGACCCCCGACGTGATCAAGGCGCCCGGCGTGCCCCACCTGAGAGTCGACGGGCTCCATGACGTCGCGACGCAGATCCGCACGTTCGTCGCGATGTACGGCGCAGTGCCCGCGACCGCGGAGCTGGCCGGGTAGCGCCGAACCGATCTCGGGCTCTCCCCCTACGAAATCGGGCGAGTCCGCCGCTCAATCAGCCGCATTCGCGCGAGATCGTGGGTGAGAGCACGCACCGCACCTCAGACGAGGTCGACGCGGACGCCCCCGGCCACGAGCGTGAACCGCACACGGTCGAGCCCGGAGACGACGAGGTCGGCGTCGAGCTGCGACGCCTCGAGTGTGCCGACGACCGCGAGCGTCGCGGCCCCCGCGGCGCGTCCCGACTGCAAGCCGGCCACGGCGTCCTCGACCACGAGGCAGTGCGCGGCATCGAATCCGAGGCTAGTCGCTCCGAGCACGAACGGCTCTGGGTCGGGCTTGCCCCGCGACACGTCGTCGAAGGTCACGACGGTGGCGGGCCGATCGAGTCCGCTGGCGGCGAGGCGCGCGTCGGCGAGGATCCGGGAGCTCGACGTCACGATTGCCGACCTGTCGGGGCCGATGGCGGCGAGAGCCTCGGCGGCTCCGGGAAGCGCGGCGATGTCGTCCACCTCCGACACCTCGATCTCGACGATGCGCGCGTAGGCGGCGTCGATCTCGTCGGCGGGGACGAACTGGGAGACGATGTCGCGGGCCGGCTTGCCGTGGCCGGCGTCTTCCCGGAAGGTGACCGGGAGCCCGTACTCGCGGCCCCACCGGGCCCAGGAGCGTTCGACGGCGGGGGTCGACGAGATGAGCGTGCCGTCCATGTCGAAGAGGATGGCGTCGAAGACGGTGCCGTCGATGGTGCGAGGTGAGGTCATGCCCCCAACCCTCGCAGATGTCGGTCGGCGACCGCGTCGCGCTTAGCGAACACCGCGGACGCGACACGATCGCCTCAGCGGACGACCGAGCTTGTCGAGGTCCGCTGCGGCGACCGCGTCGCGCTGAATAAACACAGCGGGCGCGACACGATCGCCACAGCGGGCGACCGAGCTTGTCGAGGTCCGCTGCGGCGACCGCGTCGCGCTGAATAAAAACAGCGGGCGCGACACGATCGCGATGCCGGACGACCGAGGCTTGTCCGAGGTCCGGCACCGCGACCGCGTCGCGCTAAGAAAATACCGTTCAGCAGGTGGTCTTGTAGACGTAGTTCGCGCCTTCTCCCTCCAGGTTGTCTTTCGTGATGGCGAAGAAGCCGGTGGGGATCTTCGCGGTCACTTTCTCGCCCTTGATGGCAGCGACGGCCTGCTGCACTGCGTCTTTGCCGATGAGGGCGGGCTGCTGGGCGATCAGCGCCTGGACGGTGCCGTTCTTCAGCTGGGTCACCGCGTCGGCGCCGGCGTCGAAGCCGACGACCTTGACGGAGTCCTCTTTGCCGGCCTGGCGAATGCCGGTGGCGACGCCTTGGGCCGCGAACGTGTTGGCCGCGAAGACGCCGACGATGTCGGAGTCCTTGGCCAGTGCCGCGGTGGTCAGCTTCGCGGCGGTGGCAGGGTCGTTGTGCGAGTACTGCACGCCGAGGTAGCTGAAGTCGGAATCGGCCTTCGCGGCGGTTTCGAAGCCTTCGACGCGCTGGTCGGCGGTCGAGACACCGGGGTCGGTCGAGATGACAAGAACCTTGCCACCCGAGGGGGCGAGTGACTTGATGGCCTTGAACGCCGCCTCGCCGCCTCCGACGTTGTCGGAGGAGATCTGGGAGGTGGCGAACGAAGGATCCTTGACGGTCGTGTCGACGAGGACGACCTTGACTCCCGCGGAGGTCGCGGCCTTGAGGGGTGCCTGCATGGCGGCCGTGTCAGTGGGGGCGATGAGGATCGCGCCCGGCTTCGTCGCGACGACGGAGTCGACGATGGGCTTCTGCAGGGTGGGGTCGAATTTCGCCGGGCCCTGCGTGTTGACGGTGACTCCGAGCTTCTTCGCTTCGGCGTCGACACCGCACTGCATGGTGACGTAGAACGGGTCTCCGGCGACGCCCTGAATGAACGTCAACTTGATGTCTTTGGCGTCGGCACTGCTGCCTCCGCCTGCCGAGGTGCCGGCTGCGCAGCCGGTGAGGCCGAGCGAGGCGACGGCCCCGATGGCGAGCAAGGAGACGACTGGTCTCTTCAACTTCATTGTTTCTGCTCCTAGATGGTGGTGCTGTGGACGGTGCGAAAGGGTGGTGCGGGTGGGTGGTTCGGGTGGGTGGTGCGGGTGGGTGGTGCGGGTGGGTGGTTCGGGTGCAGGGATCTCAGACTTTCTGCCGCTGCAACAGGCCGGCGAGCGAGACTTTTCGAGTTCCGCCACCACCGCCTCGAGCTGCAGACGCGCGGCGCCGCTGGTCGATGTAGACGGCGACGACGAGCACGACGCCGACGGCGACCTGCTGCCAGAAGGGCTGGACGCCGATAATGACGAATCCGTTCTGCAGGATGGCGGGGATGCAGAGGCCGACGGCTGTGCCGAAGATGGTGCCGAGTCCGCCGAAGAGGCTCGTGCCGCCGATGACGACGGCGGCGATCACGTTGAGGTTCGTCTGCGACTGACCGGCGATGGCGGTGGTGCCGAACTGCGAGAGCGACAGCAGACCGGCGAAGCCGGCGAGGGCCCCGGAGAGGGCGTAGACGCTGATCAGCTGACGGTCGACCTTGACGCCGACGCGTCGGGCCGCTTCTTCGTTCGAGCCGACCGCGAAGGTGTAGAGCCCGAACTTCGTGCGGTGGAGCACGACGCCAAAGAAGAGGAGGAAGGCGATGGCGATGACCGAGATGAGCGGCAGGGTCGTTCCGACCAGGTTGCCGTAGCCGATGTTGTCGGAGAGGACTGCCGGAACGGTCGTCAGGTCGACGCCTCCGGTAAAGACCTGGGCGAGACCGAGGGCCGCGCCGAGGGATCCTAGGGTCACGATCAGGGGTGGCACTTTCGCCTTGGCGATGAGCAGTCCGTTGAGCAGTCCCCAACCGAGGCCGCAGGCGATCGCGACGACGAGACCCACGAGGGCCGTGGTCCAGCCGTCGCCGCCGACGAGGATCATCGCTTTCGCCGAGACGACGCCTGAGAAGACGAGCACTGACCCGACCGAGAGGTCGATGCCGCTTGTGACGATCACAAAGGTCATGCCGATTCCGAGCACGCCGAGAATCGACATGTTCTGGATGACCTGCCGGAGGTTGGTCCACTGCGGGAACGCCGCCGGGGCGAGGGCCGTGAAGATCAGGAAGATCACGACGAGCACCAGAAGAATCTGGAAGGCCTGAACCCCGAGGAGGTTCTTGACTACGTTTCCGTGTGCGAGCGACGCCGAGCGGGTTCCGGGCCCCGAGCCGGTGCCGCCGGACGAGGTCGGCTTCAAGCCGGCTGGTGCGTGCGTGGTCATTTGACTCCTCCTGCGACGGCGCCGGTCATGGCCCCGACGAGCTCTTCCATGGATGTGTTCTGGGCTTGGTAGGTGGCTACGCGCGTGCCGAGACGGAGCACCTGCACGCGGTCGGCGATGTCGATCACATGCGGCATCGAGTGGCTGATGAAGACGACCGCGACACCTTTGTCTCGGACTCGACGGATGGTCTCGAGAACGTTCTTGGTCTGGACGACACCGAGAGCGGCGGTGGGCTCGTCGAGGAACACGACGCCCTTGGCCCACGCGACGGCTCGGGCGATGGCGATGGCCTGACGCTGTCCGCCCGACATTCCGCCGACCGGGTCGCTGAGGCTGCGGACGGTCGCTCCGAGGTCGTCGAAGGCGGAGCGGGAGCGGACCTGCATGGCCTTGTTGTCGAGGAACCCGAACTTGCCGAGGACGCCCGGCCTCGGCACCTCCCTACCGAGAAACATGTTCTGCACCGGGTTGAGGTGCGGCGCGAGGGCGAGATCCTGGTAGACCGTCTCGATGCCGAGCGCACTGGCGGCGGTCGGACTGTTCAGGTCGACCCGGCCGCCGGCGTAGAGGATCTCGCCGGAGTCGAGGGCGAGGCTGCCGGAGAGCGCCTTGACGAGGGTCGACTTGCCGGCGCCGTTGTCGCCGATGAGCGCAACGACCTCGCCGGGGTAGATCTCGAAGTCGACGCCGTCGAGGGCGCGGACGTTGCCGAAGCTTCGGGTGAGCCCGCGGGCTTCGAGGATGGGAATCTGTCCGACGGTCATGGCGTCTCTCTCCAGAGTTCTGGATCGGAGGGCTCACGAAGGACGCACTAAAGCGGGCTGCGTCTTCGAAGCTCGATCTCACTTTTGCGGCCCGGAATCGGGTCTCGCATCGGTTGGTGTGTTGAAACTACCTAGGCCATGTCATCGATGTCAAGCAGGAGTTTTCTGAACGAGCCGATAGCGTGAGTGCAGACAAGTCATCCATGACAAGGCGAGGTGAGCACGTGACGACAATGCAAGACGTCGCCGCCCGGGCGGGTGTCAGCGCCAAGACCGTGTCGCGCGTCTTCAACGACGACCCGCACGTGACCGACGAGACCCGGCAGCGCGTCACCGAAGCGATGCAGTCGCTGAAGTACGTGCCGAACATGATGGCCAGGACGTTCCGGTCCGGTCGCGCCTCGGTGGTCGGCATCGCCGTTCCCGACATCGGCGACCCGTTCTTCGCCGCGATCATCCGCTCCGTCGACCGCGAGTCACGGGCGCGGGGCATGTCGACCGCCGTCACGAGCCTCGGCGACGACGCCGAGCTCGAGAAGCAGACTATTGAGGCGCTTCTCCGCCTCCAGGTGAACGGCCTCATCATCGCGCCGATCTCGGGCGACCAGTCGTACCTCGCGCCATGGCTGGCGAACATGCCCGCGGTCTTCATCGACCGCCCGCCGACCGGCATCACCGCCGACAGCTTCGTCGAAGACGACTTCGGAGGGGCGTTCCTCGCCACCCGTCACCTGTTCGAGCTCGGCCACCGCCGCATCGCCTTCGTGGGCGATATCGGCGACATCGTCACGACCGGGCAGCGCCTGGACGGCTACCTGGCCGCGGTCGACGAGCTCGCCCTCGGCCGGCATCCCGAGTTGGTCGTCCGCGCCTCGACGAACGGCGCCTCGCAAGCGGTCGAGGCGCTCCTCGACCAGGGCGAGCCGCCGACCGCGATCTTCTCGTCGAACGCGCGCACCTCGCTCGAGGTGTTCCCCGCCCTGCAGCGCCTCGACCGCACCGACGTGGCCCTCGTCAGCTTCGGCGATTTTCCGATGGCGGCGGCACTTGAGCCGTCCGTGTCGGTGATCGACCAGGATCCTGATCGCCTCGGCCGTCTGGCCACGGAACGTCTCTTCGCTCGCCTCGACACCCCCGCCGAGCAGTTCACGCCGGCGACCGTCATCCCTGTCTCCCTGGTCGAGCGCGCGTCGTCGAAGCCTCCCTCCGCACGCTGAACGGCGCCGATCCACCACGTCGGTGGATCGGCGCCGTTGTGCCGAGGCGAGCTCGCTGGGTCAGCGCACAGTGACCTTCTGCTTCAGATCGTTGACGCCGACCCGCGCATTCCACGTACCGACGTTCGCTGTCTGGATCGCGTAGTTCGGGTTGCCGTCGATCGTCTTCTCGGGTGCCGGCAGGGCGAGCGCGACCTGGTAGGTGCCGCGCGGCACGTGCGTGAGTGCCGCCGAGACCGTGACCGTCTTTCCGGGCTGCCAGGTGTCGGCGTCGGCCTTGATCGGCACCGTGATCGTCCGGTTCTTCGAGGTCAACACGAGCTTCACGGGGCGCGAGTTGTACGGCGCGCTCCAGCCCTCGTTCGCGACCTTCACCGAGACCTTCGGGGTGTGACCTTTGGTCGCGGCGGTGACGGTGCTCGACTTCATCACGAACCGGTAGCCGAGCTTCTTGGAGGTCTCGGTGAGACCGGCCTCACCCCAGGATGCGAGGACGTCCGGGTGGTAATCCCGGTTGAGGTAGCTGTAGTGGTACTTCGCCATCTCGGCAGCGGCGGACGGGAACTCCGAGCGCGGGGCATCGACGTTGCAGGTCTCGCCACCGACGGCGACGTACCGCGAGTCGGCCGCGAGGTAGTCCTGGTCGAGCGACAGGGGGTCGGTGAGGAAGGTGCCCCAGTCGTCGGGAGCGGCGAGGAAGCAGTCGTTGTGGTGCCCGATGCGCGACTTCGCGGAACCGTCGTGCGCCTCGGCGGGCGTGAGGGCCCCCTCGGTGCCGCTCGGCACGCGCACGGCCTTCTGCTTCATCTGCATGGTGCGGACCTGGATCCCGCGGCTCTTCGGCAGGGCCTTCAACTCGGCGGCGGCCACGCGGTTGCGGTTGGCCCAGTCGGCGTCGGTCAGCACACCGGGGTTCGCCGGGTCGGCGGCGAAATGGTCGGTGTAGTAGCCCTCGCCCCAGAGGCCGATGAAGCCCTCCTGGAGGACGGGGATCACGTCGGCGTTCTTTCGCAGGATCGGCGTGAGCTGCTTGATGTGGGCGAGCACGGTGTCGACGTCGGCGTCACCGTAGGGCGGGTTGTACGGGAAGTCGCCGCCCTGCACATAGGCGAAGCGCGTGATCACCGAGACCCCGGCCTTGCGGGCGGTGTCGTAGTCCTTCTGCACCAGCTTCAGCCACTTCGGGTCGAGCTTCTTCTGGTCGACGAACTTCTCCATCCAGAACTCGCGAAGGATCTGCGTGACGCCCTCCTTGCGGAACGCCCGCAGCGACGCGAGGTCGAGCGGCTCGTAACCGGAGCCGTCTTTCAGATAGTGGGTCTCGGTCGAGTGGTAGAAGCCGCGTGCCGGGTTCGGGATGACGGCGTCGCTGGCCGCGTAGGTGACGGTGCGACTGGTGACCGACGCCGGATGCGCGGCGGCCTGGTGAGCCGACGCCGTGGCGGGAATCGCCAGTGCGAGAGCGGCCGCGATAGCGGTCGTCGTGATGATGCGTTTCTTCATTGGAACACCCCTGTGATCGATTGGTGGAAGGAGAAGCGGAACCGCAGGACTACTTGAGTCCGGAGAAGGCGAGCCCGTCGATGACCCGGCGCTGCAGCACGATGAACATGATCAGCACCGGCGCCATCGCGAGCAGACTGGCAGCCATCACGACCGGGTAATCGGTCGTCTTGTCGCCGATGAGCGTCGCGAGGCCGGCCGACAGCGGCATGGACCGCGAGTTGGTCGAGACCACGAGCGGCCAGAGGAGCTCGTTCCATGACCACAGCACGGTCGTGATCGCCAGCACGTTGATCGACGGCTTCGCGAGCGGCAACATGACCTTCCAGAACACCTGGAACGGATTGGCGCCGTCGAGCCGGGCGGCCTCCTCGAGCTCCTGCGGCATGTTGAGGAACGCCGTGCGCATGAGGAACGTTCCGAATGCGCTGAAGAGCCCCGGAAGCATCAGGCCCACGATCGTGTTCAGCAGCCCGAAGCCCTGCACGAGCTGGTACTGCGAGATCAGGTAGACCTGCGAGGGCACCATCAGGATCGACAGCACCAGGGCCAGCATGATGGCGCGGCCTTTGAACGCCATCCGCGCGAAGGCGTAGCCGGCGAGCGTGCACAGCAGGATCTGCGCGACCGTGCGGATGACGGTGATCAGGATGCTCGTGCGCAGCTGGTCGAGAAAGGGGAGCGTCTCGAAGACGGTGGCATAGTTCGACCACTGCAACTCCGCCGGCCAGAAGTGCGGCGTGACGCTCTGCACCTCGGCGTTCGTCGACAGCGACATGATGATCTGCCAGAGGAACGGGAAGGCCATGATGAACCCGCCGACGCCGAGGACGACGTGGGCCACGGCATGAGAGCCGTGACGCGCGCGACCGCGCCGCTTCGCGCGGAGGCGGGCGTCGGATCCTTGGCTCCGGCCCGTCGTCTGCCCCTTGGTCGGTGGGACGGGAGCCGGCATCGACGGGTCGAGCTCGGGATCGCTGAGGGCGGCCGAGGTGCGGGCAGCGGCGACGTTGTTAGTCATTCGAGACCCACCTTTTCTGCAGGCGGAACTGCACGAGAGTGACGATGCCGATGATCACGAAGATGATCATGGCGATGGCGGCGGCATACCCCTTGTCGTTCGACACGAAGCCCTGCTGGTAGAAGAAGTACACGAGCGACATGCTGCGCGGGATGACCGGGTTGGTCGCGGGCGAGCCGAGGATCGCGTACTGCAGGTCGAACAGCTGGAAGCTGCCGATGATTGTGATGATCAGCACGAAGAAGATGCTCGGCGTGAGCAGCGGCACCGTCACAGAGCGGAACTGGCGCCACGGCTTGGCACCGTCGAGTTCGGCGGCCTCGTACAGCTCGGCCGGGATGTTCTTGAGGCCCGCGCCGAGGATGATCATCGAGAAGCCGAGCGACGACCAGAGGCCGACGATCGCGACCGCGACCATCGCGAAGCCCGGCGTCGAGATCCAGTACGGGCCCTGCACGCCGATCCCCTTGAGGAGGTAGTTCAGGATCCCGAAGTCGCCGTTGAAGATGATCCGCCAGACCATGGCGATGGCTGTCGGCATCGCCACATAGGGCAGGAAGAACAGCACGCGATAGAACGACGCGAACCGCAGCCCCGGCGTGTTCAACAGGCTGGCGAACCAGACCGCGAGCGGAACGCCCAGCAGCACGATGGCCGTGTAGAGCAGGGTGTTGCCGAGGGCCAGGTAGAGCTGGGGGTCGGCGAACAGCCGGATGTAGTTCGCCACCCCCGTGAAGGTCGAGCCGCCGAAGACGCCCCACGTCGTCAGCGAGAAGTACGCGGTCTGGATGATCGGCCACAGGAAGAACACGGCGATGCCGAGCAGCAGTGGGGACACGAACAGCCAGGGCCACGCGCCATCGCGCTTCAGGAGCTTGGGGCGGCCAGGTGCGGCGGCCTTCGGCGGGCGGAGCGTCTCGGTGGTCACGGGTTACTTCTCCTTCGCGAGCAGAGCGTTCATCTGCGAGGCGAGATCGTCGGCGACTGTCGCGACGGGCTTGCTCCCGGAGAACGCGGCGGGTAGTTCGCTGCCCTCGAGGGCGTTCCAGGCCGCGGTGTTCTTCGAGACGGGGAACGGCACGGCGTAGTCGACCGCGTCGAGGAACACCTGCAGGTCGACCCCCGGCTGCGACTTGGCGAAAGCGGTCTGAGTGCCGGTGTAGGCCGGGATCACCGCGCCCATGTCGCCCTGCTGCTTCTGCGCCTCCTTCGAGGCCAGGTACACCTGCAGAGCCTGGGCAGCGGCCTTGTTCTTGCTGCCGGCGGCGACGACGTTCGAGACGCCGTGGATGACGGTCGCCTGCTTCTCGCCCTTCGGCAGCGGGTACACCTGCACGTCCTTGGCGATTGACGAGTCGCCGACCTCGGTCCGCGCCCAGCTACCGCCCCAGAACATGGCGACCTTGCCGGAGGTGAACCACTGGTCGGCCGACGTGTCGGTCAGCTGCTGGATCGTGGGCGAGGAGCCCGACTCGATCAGCTGCGTCCAGAACTCGAGGCCCTTCTTCGTGGCCGCGGAGTCGTACCCCGACTTGGTGCCGTCGGCGTTGATGACGTCGCCGCCCGACTGCGCGATCGTGTTGTAGTAGGTCGTCTGGCCGTCCATGCCTCCCGCGACGCCGTAGATGCCTTTGCCCTTCAGCTTCGACGAGATGGTCGCGGCAGCGGTCTGGAAGTCGCTCCAGGTCCAGTCGGCCTTCGGCAGGTCGACGCCCGCCTGCTCGAACAGGGCCTTGTTGACCCAGACGCCGATGGTGTCGAAGTCTTTCGGAACGCCGTACTGCACGCCGTCTAGCGAGTAGAGGTCGTCGAGGGCCGACGAGTAGTTGCTCAGCGTGATGTCGCCCGACTTGACCTCGCCCGTGATGGGCTCGACCTTGCCGTTCGACGCGTAGAGCTGGAAGTTGGGTCCGTTCAACCAGAAGAGGTCGGGGAGGGTGTTGCTCGACGCCTCGGTCTGCAGCTTCGTGAAGTAGCTGTCGTAGGGCGTGACGTTCACGTTGACCTTGATGTTGGGGTATTCCTTATTGAAGCCCGCGAGGTTGGCCTTGATCGCCTTGACCTGCGTCTGATCCCAGACGCCGTAGGTGAGTTCGGCCTTCGTGTCTTTCGACGGGGCCTCGTAGGTACTGGAGCTGCCGGTGTTCGACGACGACGCGCTGCAGCCGGTGGCGAGCAGAGCGACACCGACCGCGGCTGCGACGACGAGCGTGAGCCGGCGTCGAGCCGACCCGGGCCGTGAGGAGATGGGCATGACGTGTCCTTCTGTGAGGCCGTCGCTAGAGCGCGGCGGCGGGTGCAGGGGTGGTGGTGCGGGCGAAGTGGTCGAGCAGCTCGGGCGAGAGCGCGGGAACGTCGAAGGGCTGCGAGCCGGAGCGGAGAGAACGGGCGGCCAAGGATCCTGCGGCCACCGCTGCGCGCGCAGCCACCGGTGACAGCGTGACCGGCTCCTCCCGCCCGACGAATGCCAAAAACTCGCGCATCGTGAGCACGTCGGCGTCTTCGTGACCGGTCGACACCCCTTCGATCGGGTACTCCACGTCGCCGGCGGTCTGCCATTCGGCTTCATGACGGCGGTTCCAGACCTTGACGACTCCCCCGGCCGTGTCGCCGACGTTCTCGAGACGACCCTCGGTGCCGATGACGGTGTAGTTGCGCCAGTAGTCGGGCGTGAAGTGGCACTGTTCGTAGCTGGCGAGCACGCCGTTCGACAGCGTCATCATCATCATCGACACGTCTTCGACGTCGACGACCGGGTTGAGACGGGTCTGAGTCAGGGGCGGCCAGCTGTCGTACGAGAACCAGTCGTGCACCGTCTCGCCCTCGTGGGTGTCGCGGTCGACGACGTCGCCGTAGACCACGAGGTCGCCCATGCCCACGACTCGAGTCGTGTAGGCGCCCGCGAGCAGGTGCACCACGTCAATGTCGTGGCTGGCCTTCTGCAGCAGCAGGGTGTTCGTCTTGCTCCGGTCGGCGTGCCAGTCTTTGAAGTAGTAGTCGCCGCCGTTGCCCACGAAATGCCGCACCCAGACGGTCTTGACCTCGCCGATCTCGCCGCGGGCGATGATGTCGTGCATGAGCCGGACGACGGCAGCGTGGCGGAAGTTGTGGCCCACGTAGAGCTTCGTGCCGGTCTCGTGAGCTGTGCGAAGCACCTCGTCGGCGTCTTCGACCGTGATGGCGAGAGGCTTCTCGAGATAGACCGCGATGCCCGCGCGGAGGAAGTCGATGGCGATCTCGGCATGCGTCCAGTCGGGTGTCGTCACGATCACGGCGTCGAGTTCAGCGTGCTCGATCAGGGCCGTGTGCGAGTCGAATACCTCGACCCCCGGTCCGAACTCGGGTGCGATGCGGCCGCGACCCTCGGGAGTCGTGTCGGCTGCGGCGACCAGGACGGCGTTCTCATCGGACGAGGCGACGTGGTGGGCGATATAGGCGCGCTGGCCGACGCCGACGAGGCCGACGCGCAGGGCGCCGGGGCCACGCGAGGCACCGCCCGGGGTGGCCGACTCGCGACTGGTGGTTTCGTGATTGGAAGTCACATTTTCTCCGCGTCTTTGCGTGAACATGATTCAAACATAGCCAAAACGATCATGAATTGACAATAAGAGTTCTCGTGACAGCACGAAAGCGAGAATTCCGTTTGATCGCGGTTGTTTACGAGACCGAAACACTCACGGGCCGGGCTGCACGCTTCTGCGGCCGTGGCTGTGGTGCTGGTGCTGGTGCTGAGCCGCTGCCAATGAGGAGCTGCCGGTCGCTGAGCCGACGCCGGTCCCGTCCGGAGGGCACATCACCCTGACGACGTTTTGCGCGGCATCAAATTTGATCGCGCGCAAAACACCTCTCGGGAGACGCCCCGCCCTGCCCGCTCGACCTCGCGCGCATCGGCCCGAGGCCGGACGCCCGGCGAGAGTGCCCAAGTCGGGGTCGGCAATCGATTCGGGCCCCCGTTTGGGCACTCTCGGCGACCCGGACAGGCAGGCAAGCAGGGAGACAGGCAGGGCGGCAGACTGCCGACCTACGAGGCGATGACGATCTCGACTCCCGCCGCGCCGAGACCCCGCTCGAGCTCGGCGGGCACGGGCCGGTCGGTGACCAGCACGTCGATCTGATCGAGCGGACAGATGCGCGCGAACGTCGTCTTCTCCATCTTCGTGGAGTCGGCGACGACGACGACCTTCTTCGCGACCTTGGCGAACTGCTGGCTCACATCGGCCTCGCCCTCGTGCAGGGTCGTCGCACCGAAGCGCACACTCAGCCCGTCGACGCCGAGGATCGCCACGTCGAGCGCCATCTCGGCCAGCGAGTTCGAGACCAGCGGGCCCACGAGCTCGTACGACTGACGCCGAGAAACCCCGCCCGTGACGACGATCTTGACGTGCGAGCGCACCGACAGCTCGTAGGCGATGTTGAGCGCATTCGTCACGATGGTGACGCCGAAGTCGCCGTCGGAGCGCACGAGCCGGTCGCTCCGGCCGAGCTCTCGGGCGACCTCGCTCGTCGTGGTGCCACCGTTCAGCCCCACCGAGTCGCTCACCGACACGAGCGCAGCAGCGGCCCGGGCAATGGTCATCTTCGCCTCGGCCTGCCGGGCGATCTTGTATTGGAGCGGCAGCTCGTAGCCACTGCCGAGCGACGACGCGCCGCCATGGGTCCGCGTGACGAGCCGCTGCTCGGCGAGCGTCGCCAGGTCGCGTCGCGCCGTCGCGGCCGAGATGCCGAGCGCCTCGCCGATCTGGGCGATCGTCACATTGCCGCGTTCCGAGACCAATTCGAGGAGCTCGTTCAAGCGCTGCTGCTGCGTCATGGGGCAATCCTAGGGTGGTGACGACTCGGATCCTTGATCGAATTTGACGTTTTTCTCTTGAATCACTCACAACCGATCTTCTAGGATGCTCATCAGCGCATGCCGCCGCTCAGCGTGATCGAAAGGACCCTCCATGACCGACACCTTCGTGGCCGAAGAACTGGCCTCCCAGCCCGAGACCTGGCGGAGGGCGGCCGCACTCGCCCCCGAGTTCGCCGACGCGCTGCCCCAGCCCGGAGAACGCGTCGCCGTCGTCGGCTGCGGCACGAGCTGGTTCATCGCGATGACGTATGCCGTGCTCCGGGAGCGTGCCGGCCTCGGTCTGACTGACGCCTTCGCCGGATCCGAGTATCCCGCCGGTCGCGAGTACGACCGGGTCGTCGCCATCTCGCGCTCGGGCACGACGACCGAGATCGTGCAGCTTCTAGCCGGGCTGTCCACCCAGAAGACCGTGCTGCTGACCGCGGTCGGAGACTCCCCCGCCGCCGCCGAGGCCGACCAGGTCATCGCGCTGCCCTTCGCCGACGAGCGGTCGGTCGTGCAGACGCGCTTCGCCACCACCGGGCTGGCGCTCCTTCGCGCCGGGCTCGGCGACGACATCGAGATGCTGGCGCGCCAGGCCGAGATCGCCCTCGACCTGCCCATCGACGATCTGCTCTCGGCCGAGCAGGTCACCTTCATCGGCACCGGGCCGGCGGTCGGCCTCACCTTCGAGGCGGCGCTCAAGACCCGCGAGGCCGCGCAGTTCTGGGCCGAGTCGTATCCGTCGATGGACTACCGTCACGGCCCGATCGCCATCGCTCAGCCCGGCCGACTCGTCTGGTCGCTCGACGAGGCTCCCGAGGGGCTCGTCGACGACGTCGAAGCCACCGGCGCCACCTTCGTGCATCACGATCTCGACCCACAGGCGGCCCTCGTCGTGGTGCACCGCTTCGCCGTCGCCCTCGCCGTCGCGCGCGGTCTCGACCCCGATCACCCCCGCTCGCTGACGCGCTCCGTCATACTCGCCTCGTGACTTCTGCCGACCTCGACCGCGACACCGCCCCCGCGGTCGTCGGCGTCGACGTCGGCGGCACCACGATCAAGGCGCGCCTGTTCGACGGCCCCGCCGAGGTCATCGGCGAGTGGCGCGTCGCCACTCCATCGGGTGATCTCGACGCGTCGGGCACCATCCGTGCCGTGGCCGAGATCGTCGACGCGGCCCGTCGGCTCCGGCCGGTGGCGGCCGTGGGGCTCGCCGTTCCCGGCGTGGTCGACGACGAAGCGGGCGTCGCGGTCGCCAGTGTCAATCTGGGCTGGCGCGACCTGCCGCTCCGCGACCTGCTCTCCTCCCAGATCGGGCTCCCGGTCGGATTCGGCCAAGACGTCCGGGCCGGCGCTCTCGCCGAGAGCACGACCGGCGCCGCCCGCGACGTCCCCGGCGGTATGGCGTTCGTGGCGATCGGCACCGGGCTCGCCAGCGCGTTCGTGCAGGGCGGCACCGCCCTCGTCTCGGGCGGGTGGGCCGGCGAGATCGGCCAGGTCGTGCTGCGGCACGGTGCCCTCGCGGGGCTGCGCGTCGAAGATGTTGCCTCGGCGGGTGGCCTGGCGCGACGGCTGGGTGCGGCGAACGCGCGCGAGGCGGCGGAGAGAGTGCGGGCCGCGGATCCTCGGGCCGTCGCGTTCTGGAACGACGCCGTCGAGGTGCTCGCCGACACTCTCTCGTGGATCGCGGCCGTCGCGGCTCCCGAGATGATCGTCGTGGGTGGCGGACTCGCCGAGGCGGGCGATCTGCTGTTCGATCCGCTGCGGAGAGCGCTCGAAGAACGCCTGGCGTTCTCGCGCCGGCCGACCCTCGCGCGTGCCGCGCACGGTGACGCCGCAGCCATCGTCGGGGCCGGCGTGCTCGCGCGGTCGGCGCTGCTCCAATGAGCGCCGGTCGCCTGCCCGGCGCCTCCCTCGACAGGCGGGAGCGCAGGATCCTGCGGCTCGACCGGGTCGTCACACCCACCTCGGTCTTCGCCCCCGGCTTCGTCGTCGTACTCGACGGCCTGATCGACTCCGTCGGCGCGGTCCTTCCGCCCGGGCTCGACGTCGCGGAGGTCGAGCACGTCGCCGGAACCGCCCTGCCGGGCTTCGTCGACCAGCACGTGCACGGCGCCCTTGGCATCGACTTCGGCTCGGCGACCGCGGCCGAGGCGCTTCGCGTCGTCGACTATCACGCCGCCCGGGGCTCGACGAGTCTGGTGGCCTCGGTGGCCACCGCTCCGCTGCCGGATCTCGAGCGGGCGCTCGATACGCTGGCTCCGCTCGTCGCGGTCGGCCACCTCGCCGGCATCCACCTCGAGGGGCCCTTCCTGTCGGCCGCTCGCCGTGGAGCGCACGATGCGTCGCTGCTGGTTCCGCCGACGGTCGAGGCGCTTTCCCGTCTGGTCGACGCCGCAGCGGGGTCGCTCCGCATGGTCACGCTCGCGCCCGAGCTGCCCGGTGGCCTGGACGCGGTCTCGTGGCTCGTCGAGCGCGGCATCACCGTCGCCCTCGGCCACTCCGACTGCGACGCCGCAACCGCGACCGCGGCCTTCGATCGGGGTGCGACCGTCGTCACCCACCTCTTCAACGGCATGCGGCCGCTGCACCACCGTGAGCCGGGGCTCGTGGGCGCAGCTCTCGACGACGACCGGGTCAGTGTCGAGCTGATTCTCGACGGCCACCACGTCGCGGGATCGGTGGCCGCGCTGGTGCGGCGCCTCGCTCCCGATCGCCTCGTGCTGGTCTCGGACGCGATGAGTGCGACCGGTCTGGGCGACGGATCCTATGCGATTGCCGGATCGGCGGTCACGGTGACCGACGGCGTCGCGATGCTGGCCGACGGGTCGTCGCTCGCGGGGAGCACCGCCACGGTCGGCGATGCGCTGGTGCGGCTGGCCGAGCTCAGCACCGCACGCTCGGCGGGGGCAGCGTCGGCGCCATTGATCCCGGTCGAGGCCGCAGCCGTGACGTCAGGTTCAGCGTCGAGGGGGCTCGGCCTGGAGCCGCCACTGTCGCCCGGCGCTCCCGCCGACCTCGTGATCGTGGACAACCAGACGTTCGGAGTCGAGAGGGTCGTGCGCCGAGGCACCTGGCTCTCCGTGCGCTGAGTCTTCGCGATCTCAGCGACAGCGATCTGCCGACGTCACCGGTGCCGCGACGTCGTCCCGAGGAAAACCCGAGGCGGGATCAGGCCGCCTCGGGCGCTCGATTCTGGAACCACTGCACCAGCTGCCGAACAGCGGGCTGGTCGGCAGCGCCGAGGGCGCCCCGACCGATGTCGTCGAAGGTCGAACGGTAGCCGGGAATCGATTCGGCGAGCTCGTCGGTCACGGCCTCGTAGCCCATCGACCACGACGGGAAGCGACGTTCGGCCACCTCGTCTTCGACGAGCACTGCCACGTCGCCGTGTCGCGGATCGGCGGTGATGATCGCCAGGCGATCCCGCACGACCTCGTCAGGCCCCTCGAGGACCTGCAGGAACAGGCCGTCGCGGTAGAGCAGAAAACCGGTCAGACCGAGCCGGCGGTTGTTCGACCGGCTGTTCATCAGCAGCGTCGCCAGGTCGGAATCGTCGAAGGACCCCTTGGCGGCACTCGTGTAGACCACTGACAACATGACAGCTCCTGTTCGTTACGACCAGCCTGGACGAACCGGGCAGGGCCGGCCAGCCCCAGGACAGGGGGCGACCAGACGGGAATAGAGAGACCGGACCGGCAGGATCCCGCGCTCCCGTCAGCCCACGGGAAGCCGAGTGGCGAGATACGGCGCCGTCCGGCTCCCCGAAGCGGCCGCGACATCGGCGGGCGTGCCCGACGCCACGACGAGACCGCCCTCGTCGCCTCCCGCGGGGCCCATGTCGATCACATGGTCGGCCGCCGCGACGACGCCCATGGAGTGCTCGACCAGCACGACGGTGTTGCCCGCGTCGACCAGTCGGTTCAGCTGGACGACGAGCAGCTCGACGTCGGCCGGGTGCAGGCCGGTGGTCGGCTCGTCGAGCAGGTACAGCGTGTGCCCTGGCCGCGCGCGCTGCAACTCGGTCGCGAGCTTGATGCGCTGCGCCTCACCACCCGACAGCTGCGGTGCCGGCTGCCCCAGCCGGAGGTAGCCGAGCCCGACCTGGCGGAGCGTCTCGAGGCCGCGGTGGGCGGCGGGGATCGCGCTGAGGAACGGCGCTGCCTCCTCGACCGTCATCGCGAGCACGTCGGCGATCGAGGCTCCGTTCCAGAGCACCTCGAGAGTCTCGGGCGCGTAGCGGGTGCCGTGGCACTCGGGGCACGGAGCCCAGCTGCCCGGCAGAAAGAGCAGCTCGACCGAGACCGAGCCCTCACCCTGGCAGACCTCGCAGCGACCGCCGGCCACGTTGAACGAGAAGCGCCCGGCCGACCAGCCGCGAGCCCTCGCCTCGTCGGTGTCGGCGAAGGCTCCGCGCACGGCGTCGAAGAGGCCGGTGTAGGTGGCGAGGTTCGAGCGGGGCGTGCGGCCGATCGGCTTCTGGTCGACCTGCACGACGCGGTCGACGAGAGGATGCTCGGTCGCGTGCTCGGCAAGGACGTGCCCGACGAGCGTGGACTTGCCGGATCCTGAGACTCCCGTCACGGCCGTCATCACGCCGAGCGGCACGTCGACGTCGAGAGCCCGCAGATTGTTGCGCGTGACCCCGCGGAGTTCGAGTGTCGCCGCCGGCCGCCGGGTCTCGGTGTCTGCGGCCACAGGCGAAGGATCCAGGAACCGCCGCGTAACCGACGTCTCGATGCCCGCAAGCCCCTCGACCGGCCCGCTGTAGAGCACCTCGCCGCCGCCTGCCCCCGCTCCGGGGCCGACGTCGACGATCCAGTCGGCGCGGCGCACGATGTCCATGTCGTGCTCGACGACGAACACGCTGTTGCCGCTCGCGCGCAGGCCGTCCAAGACCTCGATGAGCGACTCGGAGTCGGCGGGGTGCAGCCCGGCGCTCGGCTCGTCGAGCACATAGACGACACCGAACAGGCCCGAGCGCAGCTGGGTGGCGATGCGGAGTCGCTGCATCTCGCCCGGCGACAGGGTGGGTGTCGCCCGGTCGAGACTGAGGTAGCCGAGGCCCAGGTCGGTGAGCACCTCGACGCGGGCGAGCAGGTCGCGCGAGATCGTGACGGCCACCTCGGTGCGTTCTCCAGAGGACGCACGGGACGTGGCGGCACCGGCGTGCTCCAGCGTCGCGATGGGTCGGAGAACGTCGGCGAGAGCGGCGAGGGGAAGCCGGTTGAGCTCGGCGATCGTGGTTCCGCCGACCGTGACGAGCAGGGCGGCCCGGGTCAGACCGCTCCCTCCGCAGAGCGAGCAGGGCCCCGACTCGACGAACTGCAGCATCTTGGTGCGCTGGGTTTCGCTCTGCGAGTCGGCGAGGGTGTGCATCACGAACTGTCGAGCGCTCCAGAAACGCCCCTTGTAGGGCTTGGCGACACGGTCGCGCTGGGGCTGAACCTCGACGACGGGCTGCTCGTCGGTGAAGAGCAGCCAGTCGCGGTCGGCACGGGAGAGCTCGCGCCAGGGCCGGTCGATGTCGTAGCCGAGCACGGCCGTGACATCGCGGAGGTTCTTGCCCTGCCAGGCTCCGGGCCAGGCGGCGATCGCCCCGTCGCGGATGCTCAGCGTGTCGTCGCGCACGGCCGACGCCTCGGTGACCTCGTGCGCGATGCCGAGACCGTGACAGCGGGGGCACGCGCCGGCGACGGTATTGGGCGAGAACGAGTCGGACTCGAGGCGCGTCGCCCCGTCGGGGTAGCTTCCGGCGCGCGAGTAGAGCATCCGCACCGAGTTAGAGAGCGTCGTCAGCGTGCCGACGGTCGAGCGCGAACTCGGCGCGCCCCTCCGCTGCTGCAGGGCGACGGCCGGCGGCAGTCCGGTGATCGACTCGACGTGCGGGGTCGACCCCTGCGCGATGAGCCGGCGCGCATAAGGCGCCACCGACTCGAGGAATCGGCGTTGGGCTTCGGCGAAGATCGTGCCGAATGCGAGCGACGACTTGCCGGATCCTGACACCCCCGTGAAGGCGACGAGACGGTCGCGCGGCACATCGACGTCCACGTCACGGAGGTTGTTCTCGCGGGCGCCGCGGACCCGAATAAATCCGTCGCGGGCGGATTCGTCGGGCAGGCGGGTCAGACGAGGATCCGGCGCGGCCCCGCTCGAAGTCGGGTGAGGGGCGCTGGGAGGGAGTGCAGGCATCCAGTCGATGGTAGACGCCGTGGTTCGCCTCTGCGCAGGGAGGCCCTTCGCCGCTAGTCGCGGGCTGCTGCGGCGTCGATTGCGGTGGCCGCGTGGAGGAGGCAGTCGATGAGGCCCTGGTCGAACACGCAGGGCGACGTCTTGACGACGTCTTCGATGGCCGCGTTGTAGGTGCCTGCGATCGACTCGAACGCCTCTTCGCCCCGGAAGGTGAGGGTCAGCAGCTGGCTGCGGCGATCGGTCGGGTGGGCGATTCGCTCGACGTGGCCGGCGCGGTCGAGCCGGTCGACGAGAGCAGTGATGGCGCCGGTGGAGAGGTCGAGCTCGGCGCTCAGGGCCTTGGGCGTGCACTCTTCGGTGCTGCCGATGAGGAAGATGGCCGTGAGCTCGCTCGTCGAGAACCCGAGGTCGTGGGCGAGACGGTGGCGGATGCGCCGGTGGGCCCCGTCGATCTCGGTGAGGGCGGCAGAGAGTGCTGTCACTGCCTCGACGATCTCGGCCGGATCGGTCGGAGCAGGTTTCGGTGTCTTGATGGTGGTGCTGGTGTGTGAGGTCATCCGTGGTCTCTTTGTTGTCGTGATGGGCCATCCGTGGCCGCACCTCAGGGTATGGATCTGAGTGGGTCGGAGGTAAGACCCCCTAAAAGGGGACTTGGCTCACTCATCAAACTATCTCATAGTTGAGCTAACGCACCGGTGAATGTCCTGGCAATCAACTAACCAGCTGTTCGAGATTGCCACTCATCGTGCAGGTGCCTCATTTTTCTACTCAGTGTCCCACCCACTTTCAGGAGCAAGCCCGTGTCGAACCCCACCCCCGTCAAGGCCAAGCGCATTCGCTTCGCCCCCATCGCCATCGCGACCGGCGTCCTCGCCGCGGTCCTCCTCTCGGTCACCATGACGGGCACCCTGTCGGGCTTCGCCGCGCAGATCACCAACTCGAACAACACCGCCGCCACCGGCGCCCTGACCATGCAGGAGCAGAACTCCGGCGCGACGGTCACCTGCACCTCGACCGACGGCGGCTCGGTCTCGAACAACACCGCCACCTGCGCCACGATCAACAAGTTCGGCGGCTCGACCACGATGATCCCCGGCCAGACGGTCACCACGCCCGTCACCATCAAGAACACCGGCACCGTCGCCGCGAGCACCTTCACCCTCACCCCCGGCGCCACCTGCGCCCAGTCGAACTCGGGCGCTGCCAACGGCACCGCCACCGACCTCTGCGCGAAGCTCTCCGTCGTCATCACCAACACCACCGCGAACACGGTCGTCTACTCGGGCACGCTCGCCGCTCTCGCCGGCTCGTCGGCCTACACCCTCCCCGCCGTCGCCGCCGGTGGCACCACCGGCTTCAGCTTCGCCGTGACCCTCGCCTCCTCCGCCGGCAACACGTACCAGGGCCTGCAGGCATCGCTGCCCCTCGTCTGGAACTACGCCAGCTAGTCGCACCCCCACCGAATACCGGGGGCCGCCGAATCGGCCCCCACCCCGCCGCCGGGCGGGAACCCCAGCCCCCGCTGGAGTTCCCGCCCACAGCCCTGGAGATCATCGTGACTGACATCCGCGACACCACCCCGACCGAGACGCCCCTCGCGCCGGCCGCGGTCCGTGCCGACGACGTCGTCACCCTCGACGCTCAGCACATCGATCTCGACAGCCTCACACCGCGCCCCCGACGCACCGTGATCGCGAGCATCGCTCTGATCGTCGTCACCGCGCTCGGCGTCGCACTGATCGCAGCAGCGTTGCTGTTCCACCTCCAGGGCGGCAGCTGGTTCATAGTCAAGACCCCGTCGATGGGAACCGCGGCTCCGGTCGGCACCCTCGTCCTCACCACCCCCACGACCACCGACGACCTCCACGTGGGCGACGTCATCGCGTTCCACCCGCCGACCTCACCCACCGAGACCTACACGCACCGCGTGGTCGGGATCGGCACGACCGGGCTCATCTCGACCCGGGGCGACATCAACGGCGCCACGGATCCTTGGCAGCTGACCGACTCGAACCTCGTCGGCAAAGCGACCACCGTGCTGCCCGGGCTCGGCTGGCTCATCCGCGGACTGCCCATCGTGCTCCTCGGCCTGATCACCGTGTGGCTGCTCACCGCCCGGGTGAAGATCGCGACCCGCAAGGTCTCGTACCGCATCACCGGCGTCTCGCTCGTCGTCTCGGTCACCGCGTTCATCCTGAAGCCGTTCACCGGAGTGGTCGTCGAGCAGGTCACCACGACCGGCGGTCACCCGGGCGCGATCGTCGTCTCGACCGGCCTGCTGCCGATCCGCGTCCAGGCAGTTCACGGCACCCATGCCGACCTCGCCACCGGCCAGGTGGGGCACCTCACCGTTCCGGCCTCGGCGCACCAAGACTTCTACAGCCTCTCGACAGCCCTGCACCTCGGCTTCTGGGGATGGGTCGTCTTCGGTTTCATCTGCCTGCTGCCGTTACTCTGGACCATGATCGTCGGACTCCCCCCGAAGCAGGACGAGGTCGTCGCATGACGAACCGCATCGCCCGCCGCCTTCGGGCCCTCCGGCGTATCCACGTTCTGGCCGGGCTCGCAGTCATCGCCCTTGTCGCCGTCTGCATCACCGCCGAGAGCGTGCCCTCGTCGACCGCCGGGTACTTCGCCAAGGTCACGAACAGCACGAACACCTCCGCGACGGCCCCGTACTTCAAGTGCACCGACGCCGAATCGGCCGACAAGGCGAACGCGCTGTTCCAGTACTACCTCAACGAGGCATCGGGATCGACTACCGCTGTCGACAGCGACGGCAAGGCGGCCAACGGCACCTACCAGGGCACTATGACCTCGAGCACCGCGACGCCGATCGCGTGCTCGCGCGACACCGGCGGCGCGTATGTGCTGAACGGCACATCGAGCTTCGTCTCGACCGCCTCGTCGGTCGCCAACCCGACCACCTTCAGCGAAGAGGTCTGGTTCAAGACCACCGTCGCCGGTGGGCTGCTCATCGGATTCGGCAGCAATCAGGTCACCGCCTCCGGCCAGCACGATCGCCAGATCTACCTGAACACGTCGGGGCAGCTCGTCTTCGGTGCCTACAACGGCGCCACCCAGGTGGTCACCTCGACCAAGGCCTACAACGACGGCAAGTGGCACCACGTCGCCGCGACCCTGTCAGCCGCGACCGGAATGCGCCTCTACGCCGACGGTGGGCTCGTCGCCTCGAACGCCTCGTACACCGCCGCCGAGAACTACACCGGCTACTTCCGTGTCGGCTACGACACGACAAGCGGCTGGCCGGGCACGGCGACCAACTACTATTTCACCGGATCCATGCGTTACGCGGCCGTGTACAGCACGGTCCTCACCGCCCAGCAGGTCTCCAACCACTACGCCGCCGGTCAATAACCTCCCGTCGCGGCAGAATCCGGATCAGGACGACATGACCGACTCCGCTCCCTCCCCCACTCCCGAATCTGTCGACCCAGACCAAGCGGGGCTCATCGGGCTTCTCGGTGCCTTCCAGCACCTGCAGTCGCAGAACCTCCGAATGAGCTCGCATCTGTCGCAGGTGCTCTCGCTCGGCTCGACCGATCTGCGCGTGCTCGTCTACCTGTTCAGTACCGAGAACGTCTCTCCACGCGACCTGGCCGCAGTGCTCGGCCACACCACCGGCTCGATCACGGCCCTGATCGATCGCCTCGAGAAAGCCAGCGACGTCGAGCGCCGCCCGCATCCCACCGATCGCCGGAGTCAGCTCCTTCACCTCACCGACAAGGGCCGCGCCGCCGTCAGTCAAGTGATTGACGTCTACAGCACGGCTTTCGACGGCGTCTTCTCGGGCGCCGAGCTCCGCGCCGCCACACGAACGCTCATCGCTCTCGGCGATGCCCTCGTGCAGTCGCTTCCGGAGCAGACGGAGTAGCTCACCGAAGCGGGAGCGTCACCACCATCGTCAGGCCCCCTCCCGGGGTGTCCTCGACCTCGAGGGTGCCACCCATGCCCTCGGTGAAGCCCTTCGACAGGGCCAGCCCCAGCCCGAGACCCGTCGTGTTGTCGGTGTCGCCGAGCCGCTGGAACGGCACGAAGATGTCTTCGCGACGATCGGGGCTGACCCCGGGTCCGCGGTCGGCGATACGGATCTGCAGCGTGCCGGCGAAGCTGCTGGCCGAGACGTGCACCCTCCCGCCCGGCGCGTCGTAGCGCAGGGCGTTGTCGAGCAGGTTGACGACGACGCGCTGCAACAGGACGGGATCGGCCACGACCGGAGGCAGGTTCTGCTCCATGCCCAGATCGACCTCGTCGGGGCCGATGCCGAGCTCGTCGAAGGCCCCGAGAATCACGTCGTCGACGTCGACGTCGACGAGCGACACCGCGAGGGCTCCGGCCTGGACCCGGCTCACATCGAGCAGGTTCGTCACGAGGGTCGCGAGAGAGTCGAGGCTCTCCGCCGCGGTGGCGAGCAGTTCTTCTCGATCGACGTCGCTGAGGGTGACGCCGGGCGTCTGCAGCCCGCCGATGGCCGCCGTCGCCGAGGCCAGCGGTCGGCGGAGGTCGTGGCCGACCGCGGCCAGGAGGGCGGAACGCACCTGGTCGACCTGGGCGAGCGGCTTGACGGCGTCGGCCGTCGCGCTGAGGGCGTTGTGCTCGAGTGCCGCGTCGACCTGGGCGGCGATCACCTTGAGCAGGCGGCGCTCGCTGGCGGCCAGGTCGGGCCCGCGCAGTTCGAGCGTGCCATGCTCGCCGACTTCGATGCGGGTGACGTGGTCGCCGTCCTTCGGATCGCCGGTGCAGTAGAGGGTCTCGGCGCCCGAGGTGACCTGCACGCTCGTGAGGTGGAACACCTCCCGCGTGCGGGTGATCAGGGCCTGCAGGGCATCCTGTCCGCGGAGCACGCTCCCGGCGATCGTGGCGAGGAGCTCCGACTCGGCGAGCGCGCGGGCCGCCGATCGGGAGCGGCGCGCGGCCTGGTCGACGACGTAGCTCACCAGCAGGGCGTTGATCACGTAGAGGGCGAGGGCGAGCAGATGGAAAGGCCGTGCGATCGTGACGCTGTGGAACGGTTCGACGAAGAAGAAGTCGAGAGTGAAGCCCGAGAGGACGGCTGCGAAGAGGGCCGGCCAGATGCCGCCGACCAGCGCGACCACGACGACCAGCAGCTGGAAGACGAGCACGTCGCTGGTGAGGGTCTCGTCGGTGCGGAAGGTCACAAGGATCCAGGTGACGAGCGGTCCGAGGGCCAGCGCCAGGGCACTGCCCACGAGGCGGCGCTTCAGCGTCAGCGCGCCGCCGACCCGGGGCAGCGTGAAGTGGCCGCCCGCTTTCGAGTGGGTCACGATGTGCACGTCGATCACGCCGGATTCGCGGATGACGGTCGCGCCGATTCCGGGCCCGGTGAGGGCGGCCGCGATCCGCGAGCGGCGGCTCACGCCGAGCACGAGCTGCGTTGCATTCATCGCCTTCGCGAAGTCGACCAGGGCCCGGGGCACGTCGTCGCCGACCACCTGGTGGTAGCTGCCGCCGAGCTTCTCCGTCAGCGAGCGCTGACTGGCGAGGGCGCCTGGGAACGTCTCGGCCAGGCCGTCCTGCCTGCTGACGTGCACCACGAGCAGGTCACCGCCGGCGGCGCGGGCCGCGATCCGAGCGCCCCTCCGAATGAGCGTCTCGCCCTCCGGCCCGCCCGTCAAAGCGACGACGACCCGCTCGCGGGCCTCCCACTTGCTGTCGATGCCGTGCTCGGACCGGTAGGCCTTCAGTGCGGAATCGACCTCGTCGGCGAGCCAGAGCAGGGCCAGTTCGCGGAGCGCTGTCAGGTTGCCGAGCCGGAAGTAGTTCGACAGCGCGGCGTCGATCCGTGCCGCCGGGTAGACGTTGCCCTCGGCCAGGCGGTCTCGGAGCGCCTGCGGGGCCAGGTCGACGACCTCGATCTGGTCGGCACCTCGGAGCACCTGGTCGGGGATCGTCTCGCGCTGCGGCGCCCCGGTGATCTGCTCCACGACGTCGCTGAGCGACTCGATGTGCTGCACGTTCACGGTGGAGATGACGTCGATGCCCGCCTCGAGAAGGGCGTCGACGTCTTGCCAGCGCTTCTCGTTGCGGCTTCCCGGAGCATTGGTGTGGGCGAGCTCATCGACGAGGGCGACCTGTGGGTGCCGCTCGAGCACGGCGTCGAGGTCCATCTCGGTCAGCTCGACACCCCGGTGCTCGGTGATGGTGCGCGGGATCACCGGCAGCCCCTCGAGCTGGGCGGCGGTGGCGGTGCGGCCGTGGGTCTCGACGACCGCCACCTCCACCGTCTTGCCCTCGTCACGGAGGCGCGCGCCCTCCTCGAGCATCGTGTAGGTCTTGCCGACGCCGGGGGCGGCGCCGAGCAGCACTCGGAGCCGCCCGCGTTTCATCTGATCTAGCCTTTCAGCCCGGCGAGCGCGACGTTCAACTGGAGCACGTTGACCGTCTTCTCGCCGAGGTAGCCGGCGTCGCGGTTCTGGATCATCGACTCGACGAGCGCGCGGACCTTCGTGACCGGGAGGTCACGCACCTCGGCGATCCGGTCGACCTGCAGCAGCGCGTAGGCCGGGCTGATGTGCGGGTCGAGCCCCGATCCGGAGGCCGTCACCGCGTCGGCGGGCACGCTCGAGGCGGGCACGTCGTTCTCTGTGGCGATGGCGGCCTTGCGCTCCTTGACAGCGGCGATGAGGTCGTCGTTCTCGGGGCCGTAGTTGCTGAAGCTCGACGCGGTGGCGTCGTAGCCGTCGCCGGCGGCCGAGGGGCGCGACTGGAACCACTCCGGCAGAGCGTTCCCCTTCTTATCAGTGAAGCTCTGGCCGATGAGAGCGGAGCCGACGACATCGCCGTCGACCTTCACGACGGAGCCGTTGGACTGAGCGGGGGCAACGAGCTGCCCCACGCCGGTGATGACTGCGGTGTAGGCGACTCCGAGCACGATCGTGAAGACGATCATCGCGCGGATGGCCACCCAGTACTGGCGGGCGAGTGTGCGGGTGTTCATGATTCTTCCTTTCCAGTACGAGGGCTAGAAGCCCGGGAGGAGCGAGACGACGAGGTCGATGATCTTGATGCCGATGAACGGCGCGACGATGCCGCCGACCCCGTAGACCAGGATGTTGCGGTTCAGGATCGCCGAGGCCGAGGCGGCCCGGTACTTGACGCCGCGCAGAGCCAGGGGGATCAGGATCACGATGATGATCGCGTTGAAGACGATCGCCGACAGGATGGCCGACGCCGGCGAGTGCAGCTGCATGATGTTGAGCAGCCCGAGCCCCGGGAAGATCCCGGCGAACATCGCGGGGATGATCGCGAAGTACTTCGCGACGTCGTTCGCGATCGAGAACGTCGTGAGCGCGCCCCGCGTGATGAGCAGCTGCTTGCCGATGCGCACGATGTCGATGAGCTTCGTCGGGTCGGAGTCGAGGTCGACCATGTTGCCGGCCTCCTTCGCGGCCGAAGTGCCCGTGTTCATCGCCACTCCGACATCGGCCTGAGCGAGCGCGGGGGCGTCGTTGGTTCCGTCACCCGTCATCGCGACGAGGTTGCCGCCCTCCTGCTCGCGACGGATCAAGGCGAGCTTGTCTTCAGGCGTGGCCTCGGCGAGGAAGTCGTCGACCCCGGCCTCGGCGGCGATCGCCTTGGCGGTCAGCGGGTTGTCGCCGGTGATCATCACGGTGCGGATTCCCATGGTGCGGAGCTCGGCGAACCGCTCCGCCAGACCCGTTTTGACGACGTCCTTCAGGTAGACGACCCCGAGGATCCTTCCGCTCCCGTTCGCGGCGCGGGTCGCGACGACGAGGGGCGTGCCTCCGGCGTTCGACACGGCCTCGATCGAGGTGTCGAGTGCGTGGCGCTCGCCCACCGCGAGCGACGTGCCGTCTTCGATCCAGGCGATCACCATTCCGCCGGCCCCCTTGCGGATCTGCGAGCCGTCGGGCAGGTCGAGACCCGACATGCGGGTCTGCGCGGTGAAGGGCACGATGTCGCCGGCGACGCTCTCGGCGCGGACGTAGCCGAGCGTGACGGCGAGATCGACGATCGACTTGCCCTCGGGCGTCGGGTCGCTGAGCGACGACGTCGCAGCGGCCTCGACCAGCTCGTTCACCGCGACGCCGTCCATCGGCAGGAACTCGGCCGCTTGACGGTTGCCGTAGGTGATCGTTCCGGTCTTGTCGAGCAGCAGTGTCGTCACGTCGCCGGCCGCTTCGACGGCGCGTCCCGACATGGCGAGCACGTTGCGCTGCACCAGGCGGTCCATGCCGGCGATACCGATGGCGCTGAGCAGCGCGCCGATGGTGGTCGGGATGAGGCAGACGAGCAGGGCGATGAGCACCGGGATCGACACGGCCGCGTTCGAGTACGACGCGATCGGGTTGAGAGCCAGGCAGACGACGACGAACACGATCGAGAGCGACGCGAGCAAGATGTTGAGCGCGATCTCGTTCGGGGTCTTCTGACGCGACGCGCCCTCGACGAGGCGGATCATCCGGTCGACGAAGGTCTCGCCGGGCTTCGACGTGATGGTCACGACGATGCGGTCCGACAGCACCCGGGTGCCGCCGGTGACGGCGCTGCGGTCGCCGCCCGACTCGCGGATGACGGGGGCCGACTCTCCGGTGATCGCCGACTCGTCGACGCTCGCGATGCCCCAGACGATGTCACCGTCGCCGGGGATCAGCTCACCGGCCGTGACCACGACGGTGTCGCCGAGCGTGAGATCGGCTGACGACACCGACGAGAGCGTCGCGCTCTCGGCTGCGGCGTCGGCGGCCGCATCGTAGGAGTCGACACGGTTCGCCGTCGTGCTGGTGCGCGTCTTGCGCAGGCTCTCGGCCTGCGCCTTGCCGCGGCCCTCGGCGACCGACTCGGCGAGGTTCGCGAAGACGACCGTGAGCCAGAGCCACACGGCGATGGCCCAGGTGAAGGATCCGGGCACGGTCGATCCGCCGGACGTGCCGGCCCCGCCCGTGAACGGCTGCGCGATCGCCAGGATCGTCGTGTAGGCCGCGCCGATCTCGACGAGGAACATGACCGGGTTGTGCCACATCTCGCGCGGGTCGAGCTTCTTGAAGGCGCCGGGAAGAGCCTCGACGAGCTGCGCGCCGGAGAAGGCGCCCTTCTTCGTCGCGGTGGGCGCGGGATCCTCGTCCGTGCGGTGTTCGGTGATGGTGGACATGCGTTACTTCAGCCCTTCAGCGAGCGGGCCCAGTGCGAGCACCGGGAAGTAGGTGAGTGCGGTCACGATGACGGACACCCCGATCAGGAGGCCGACGAACTGCGGCCGGTGCGTGGGCAGGGTGCCGGCGGTCGCGGGCACCTTGTCTTGGGCAGCGAGCGAGCCGGCGAGTGCCAGCACGAACACCATCGGCAGGAACCGGCCGAGCAGCATGGCGACGCCGAGGGCCGTGTTCATCCACGGAGTGTTCGCCGTGATGCCGGCGAAGGCGGAGCCGTTGTTGTTGGCCGCGCTGGTGAAGGCGTAGAGCACCTCGGTGAAGCCGTGGAGGCCGGGGTTCCAGATCGAGACCTTCTCGACGTTGTCGCGGATCGCGGGGATCGCGAAGCTCAGCGCCGTTCCGGTGAGCACCAGGGTCGGGGTGATCAGGATGTAGATCGAGGCGAGCTTGATCTCGCGCGGCCCGATCTTCTTGCCGAGGTACTCGGGGGTGCGGCCGACCAGCAGGCCGGCGATGAACACCGTGATGATCGCGAGCACGAGCATGCCGTAGAGGCCCGACCCGGTTCCGCCGGGCGAGATCTCGCCGAGCATCATGTTGAGCAGCGCCATCATGCCGCCGAGCGAGGTGAACGAGTCGTGGGCCGAGTTGACGGCTCCCGTCGAGGTCGACGTCGACGTGGTGGCGAACAGGGTGGAACCCCAGATGCCGAAGCGGTCCTCTTTGCCCTCCATCGCCCCTCCGGCGAGACGGGTCGCGGTGCCGGCGCCGTTCAGCTCGAACCAGGTCATGGCGGCGAGCGAGGCGGCGTAGATCGCACCCATCACGGCGACGATGGCGTAGCCCTGACGGACATCGCCGACCATCTTGCCGAAGGTGCGCGGGAGCGAGAACGGGATGATGAGCATCAGCACGATCTCGAACAGGTTGGTCCAGGCCGTCGGGTTCTCGAACGGGTGCGCCGAGTTGACGTTGTAGAAGCCGCCGCCGTTCGTGCCGAGCTCCTTGATCGCCTCCTGCGAGGCGACCGGTCCGCCCGGAATTGACGCCGAACCGCCGGTGAGAGTCGTCATGCTCTCGAAGCCGTTGAAGTTCTGAATGACGCCGCCGATGATCAACACGACCGCGGCGATGATCGCGCCGGGCAGCAGGAGGCGGGTGATACCGCGCGTCAGGTCGACCCAGAAGTTGCCGAGAGTGCCGCTCTTGATCCGGGCGAGGCCGCGGATCAGCGCGACCGCGACCGCGATGCCGACAGCCGCCGACACGAAGTTCTGCACGACGAGGCCGCCGAGCTGCACGGCGTACCCGAGTGTGACGTCGGGGCTGTACGACTGCCAGTTCGTGTTCGTGACGAACGAGACGGCCGTGTTGAAGGCGAGGCCCTGCGGCACGGCGGGGAAGCCCAGCGAATAGGGCAGGATCTCTTGGATCCGCTGGATGACGTAGACGAAGAAGACGCCGACGACAGAGAAGATCAGGACCCCGCGAAGGTAGGCCCGCCACGTCTGCTCGGAAGCCGAGTCGACGCCGATGAGGCGGTAGAAGCCGCGCTCGATCTTCCAGTTGTTCTTGGTCGTGTAGATCCAGGCCATGTAGTCGCCGACCGGGCGGTGGAGCACCGCGAGGATCACGACGAGCGTCAGGATGGTGAGGAGCCCCGAAACGGTGCTGGTCATCAGAAGCGCTCCGGTTTCACGAGCGCGTAGACCAGGTACACGAGAGCGGCCACGGCCAGGACGGCCGCAATGACGTTGAAGACGATCACAGCTTCTCCACACCCCTCGCAACGAGGGCGACGACCGCAAAGACGGCAATCACGACGGCTATGTAGACGATGTCGAGCACTACAACTCCAACCGGAGACGAACGGGCGAGACCCCGATCGGGGCCCGATGCCCCCGAGGGGCACAGCAGGTCAGTAGATACCCGCCGCGCGCTCCCGCCGGCCGTCCTAACGACATCCCTACGCCGGGGCCTCGTTCCCTAACGGACTCCTAACGCCCGCGTCGTTTCGTGCCTCCCGACGCGCGAGACTCCAGTAGTTGCTGATCGTGCCGCTGCGGATACGCATCTACTGGAGTCTCGCCGGTGAGCCCTCTGGCAGCTGGCTTTGATCGCAACGGCACCGGGTGACTCCCGCGGAGGCGTCGTCAACCTCGTAGTGGGCGCAAGGCCACCCGAAGGGCAGCAGAGGAGAGAGCGCCGGCGCTCCGTCGCCGGCTCCACTAGCAATGGTGTGGGCCATTCCGGTCGGGCCATACTGTGAGGGTGACTCGAAACCAGGCCAAGTTCTACGTCCTCTGCGCGCTCGTGATGCTGGTCTCGGGCCTTGGAATCGTCACCACAGGTCACCCTTCCGGCTGGGTTCTCGCCGTACTCGGAGCGGTGAACACCACCCTTGGACTCCTGAATCTTCGTAAGTCCAAGCGGCCGTTGTCGTAGCCCCGGGAGGAGCGCGAGGGGCTCCCCATCATCCCTTCACCGCCGCTGCACGCTGTCTCGACAGAACTGCAGATTTTCGATCCTTCCGACCTGCCGGTTCTAAAAGGCGATGCGTCAGGAGTGCAAGGAGGCTCAAGAAGTGGCTGACTAGGGAGCGCCTGGGGCCGATACCCTCCCTGAATGAGCTTCCAGAATTGGGTCGAACTCGCCGGCCGTTGTATCGACGCTGCCGGTGTAGCCGCCGTCGTCGTCGGCACCTTTGCCGCAACCGTATACGCGATCGTCCGCTTCATTCGTCGGCAGCGCCCCATTTACAGGCCCTACCGACAGTTTTTGGGCCGATCCATCCTCCTCGGATTAGAGCTCCTCGTGGCCGCGGACATCATCCGAACCGTCGCGGTCACCCCCACTCTGGAATCTGTTGCAGTACTAGCCGTTATCGTCCTCATCCGGACCTTCCTCAGTTTCTCCCTCGAGCTGGAAATAACGGGACGATGGCCCTGGCAGAAGCAATCTGCGGCGTCTGCCGGGGAGACCGAGCCAACTGACTCCTAGCGAGGCTGGCCGCTGATACCGCGCTGCACCCGATCCAGTTGCTCGACAATGGCGGGGAGCAACACCGCAACGGCGGCATCCGTGACCTCGTCCACTTGGTCGGGAACGAGTCGGCCGGTGCTGGCAAGTGAGCTGATCCCCTCGAGCATGCCGGCGAGCAGGAACGGAAGTGGGCCAGGACGGCCCTCGCCGTCTTCACCGAGCATGGCGGCGCCCCGCGCGAAGAACCTGCTTGCCGCACTAGCCGCAGGCGAGTCCACCGCGCGTGGGCTGCCTGCGAACATCAGCTCCATCAGAGGGCCGTTGTCTAGTGCGAAGTGAACATGTGCGTGCGCATAATCGCGCAACTGAGCGGCAAAGTCGTCTTGCCCTTCCGCGGCGCTGAGTGCCACCGAGAGTTCCTCGAACCCTTCGGCCGCGATCGCGTCCAACAGTGCGTCGCGGTCAGCGAAGTGTCGAAGGGGTGCGCTGTGGCTGACCCCGGCTCGCTTGGCAAGCCCTCGGATCGTGACCGCGTTGGGCCCCTCCTCCATCAACAGCTGCCGGCCCTCGGCGAGGAGGACCTCGCGAAGCGAACCGTGGTGATAAGGCGTGGACACAGCTCGATCTTACCTCGATGTAGACGTTGACAACAATGTGTGCGGCGTCTACATTGACGGTTATGACGAACTCACCTTCCGCCGCCGGTATGGCTGGCCGCACCATCATCATCACCGGGGCAACCAGCGGCATCGGACGAGCCACAGCGTCGGCCGTCGCCGCCCGAGGCGCCCGAGTGATCCTCGCAGTCCGGAACACCGACAAGGGTCGCCGGGTCGCAGCAGACCTTCCCGGCCTCGTTGGCTCCCACCTCGTGCGCGAACTCGATCTGGCCGACCTGGCCTCGGTGCGCCGCTTCGCTGACGAGACGAGCGAGCAGATCGACGTGCTGGTCAACAACGCCGGCGTGTCCGAATCGACGCTGCGCCGCACCAAGGACGGCTTCGAAAGCCAATTCGGCACCAACCACCTCGGGCACTTCCTTCTGACAACCCGGCTCCTCCCCCAGATCACCTCCCGCGTCGTGACCGTGTCGTCCCAAGCGGAGCGAATGGGCAAGCTCAACCTGGACGACCTCAACTGGCGCAGCCGTCCGTATGCCGGCGGCCGTGCCTACGCCGATTCGAAGTTGGCCAACCTGATGTTCACCCTCGAGCTCGATCGCCAACTGCGCGCAGCCGACTCACCCATCAGGGCTCTAGCAGCGCACCCCGGGCTCGTCGTGACACCGATTTACGACGGCCCGGCCGACAAGAAACCGGGATTGTGGGATCGCCTGCTGCCCATTCTCGGCCAAGGCCCCGAGCAGGGCGCCCTCCCGGTTCTCTATGCCATTACAGAGGAACTGCCGGGTGGCACCTTCACCGGGCCGGAGCACCTGTTCCACATGCGCGGCGGCGCCCAGGTGATCAAGGCCTCCGCCGCCGCAAGGAGCACGACCCTTCAGGCCGGCCTGTGGTCAGCCTCCGAGGACCTGACCCGGATGCCACCAACACGATGACCGCGGGCGCCCTCCACCAGTTCACAACCTTCGCCCCGGTACTCCTTCGACTGCGGGAACAACGCTGATGCCGTCCTCCGCCTGGACGAGCGTCCTTACCCTCGACCCCGAACGTGACTATGTCGCCATGGCCACGCGCTTTGAGGTGCGCAGCCGGCGCCACCTGGTCGCCATCATCGTCTCGACGCAGGAGCTCTGGCAGGCGCTGCCAACGACGGTCGGGCTGGCCGGCTACCGATTCGCGGTCTCACCGCTGCAGGGGACGCTTTCCACCCTGACAGCCTGGCGCGACCGTTCGACCCTCGAGATGTTCGTGCGAGGACCACTGCACGCTGCCCTCGTCACTGGCACCCGCGATCTCATGAAAGCAAGTTCGTTCGCTGACTGGGTCTCCCCTGGCGCTCATCTGCCTCCAACGTGGAAAACCGCAAATGAGCGACTCGACGCCAAGTGAAGGGCCCGCGAACCGCCACACATGCGGATCCTTCCCATTTCCGGCGAATCCTCCGAAGGGCGGCGCAACTGCGCCGGCCACACCGCATGCTCTGCCATTGAGGACAAGGATCTCGCCGAAGCGGCCGTGGGCACTGGTCACCGGAAGCAGGATGAACACGTACCCACTGAGGCACAGGTATCGCACTCTAGTTTCGGCATGCTGATGGTGACTACGTCGCTCTCCGCCTCGAGCTCACGGCATGCCAACGAGAACGCGTTGAGGCGCCCCTACTCTCGCCGGGCCCTCGGCGCTAGGTGGGCACTGCGCGTTGCGGTCTCCCGGACTGTCTACCTTGTCGAGATGGACGATAATGCGGCCCCGGGGCGATAGTCCAGGACTCTGCTGGACTATCGGCTCATCGTCCCGCCACGCCTGCGCGAAGGAGCGCATAAAGAACAGGCTGGATGCCGAGAACCCCGTTATGGCGGGGATCAGAGACGACGATGCCTGAAACTGCCCATGCAGAGCCGCGACGTCGAGTCGAGACGGCAGACTGCTCACCGCATGCCGGAACCCGGCTCTCACTCCCCCATGCCTGCGTGAAGCATGCCCTGCCATGTGTCGCGCTCCCGGCGGAGTTGGTCGCTGTCAGGCTCCCCCGATCAGGGCCGCTATGTCGTCTTCGAGGAGGGGCGTGCGCCAGGGTGCGCGCCGAGCAGCGGGAGGAGGGCGGCGATGGTCGGGGCCATGTCGTCCCGATCGTCGTGCTCGAAGATCTCGTCCAGCTGTCCGTCGAGGTCTGCGGCGCTCATCGGGCGAGTGTGGCACGGTGGGAGCGGATCCTGTGGACGCCGCCGAGAGGGAGATGCGATGAGCCAGCAGTTCGTGTTCTGGAGAACGAGCGAGCAGCTCGACGCTCGCGCCGTGTACGAGGCCCTGATGGAGGGCGAGCCGGTCGCGGGGCTCGATCTGCTCGACCTCGCCGCGGCGGAGCAGGCGCTTATCGGGGCGTTCTCGGACTGGACGGTCGAGGCCCGTCGCGCCGACGGCGGCGAACAGACCATACTCTTCTCGCCGGACCAGCGCGCCAGCATCGATGCCGGCTACTCGCCCGAGAGCGTCACCGTGAGCTGCTCATGGATGTCTGGAGAGCAGTACAACCTGGTCATCCAGGCGATGGCGACGCTGCAGCTCCCGCTCTACGACCCGCAGATCGACGAGCGGTTCGACTCCGTGCCGATCTGACCACGGCTGCCTTACAGTGACGGCATGTTCCTAGGTCTGGCCTACATCGAGTACGACAACGACGTCCACGAGTGGCGGTTGTTCTCGCCGAACCGGGACAAGATGGCCCCTCTGCCGCGCGGGTGGCAAAGCGTTCACAACGACAAGGACGCCGAGCACGTCAACATGACGTTGATGTCGTGGGGCTGTCCTCACTGCTGCGGACTGGGAGCAGGACCGCGCTCAGTGGGTCATGCCCGTCCAGCGGCGCGAGCGCGACTAGCTCCAAGCCGATCAGCAGTCGCGCTAGCTCACTCGATGGCGGCGGCGTCGTCCTCGTGCAGGAGTGTGTGCCAGTCGGTGCGCTCCCACCCACCGTCCGGGCTCCAGTGCAGGGCACCTCTTCGGGAGGGAGCTGGTAAGCCAGAGGTGGGTGATCCCCGATGGGAGCTTCGGGTCGGAGACTTCGTGAGCTGGCTCGTGCCGGTCTGCGGTTCGCTCCTCGCCGCGGCGCGCGCCGATATCGGCCCCTTGGACGACGAGGCGGCCCTGGATGGGACAACCTCCCCAAGGGCGTCGGCAACCCCCGCATCAGCGCCGCGAGCGACACGGTCCACAACGCTGATCGACTCGTACAGGCCCTTATATCCGGGGCACTCACCCCCACCCATCACGGCTCGAAGGCCCCGGTAGCCCATAGGCCGCCGGACGGTCGAGGCATAACGAAGCTGACGACTCGCTGGCCGTGGTTACGCAGGCCTACGTCCGGCGCGGCAAAGGTGGCCTCCTTTTCCTTCCGGTCGAGGTGCGACCCGGCCTAGGTCGTCGAATCCGCTGTCGAAACCGCGGTCGGCTAGCCCTGCAAGTAACCGGTAGATGAGTCGACCTCACCAAGGAAGCCGTGGATAAGAGCGGTGACATATTCGTCCATTAGCAGCACTACCAGCTTTGCGGTTCGATCTTCAGCACTCGCGCCGCCAGCTAAGTTGCCGCCGACCCCTTAGCCGGGGTCCCGTCCGGTCAGCCAAGTCAGTTGGTACGACGACCCGCACACCAGCAAGAGCCCGACTCCGATGCACGCTACGTCGCTTCGGGCCGGGGGCGTCGCACTTGCCAGATGAGGGAAACCTCGCCCGGGAATGGACCGGGCGGCGCCACGGTCAGGTCGATTCAAGGCGCCACCCAGCACCCTCATGGTGCCCCAAAACACCTGCCTAGCCCCAAGCTGGGCAGGCAGGTGTTCCGGTCAGCTAACGCGACGGCGGCGAGAGCCGATGACCACGAGCGCAGCGCCGAGGACGACGACGCCGGCAGCGATACCGACGGCGGGAGCCGAGTTCGTGCCGGTATAGGCGAGCTCGGTGTCGAGCAAACCGGAGTCAGCGGCGGCTACGGCGACAGGAGTCGCCGAGCCAGCGGCGGCGCTAACGCCGGCGACAGGAGCCGACGAGCCAGCGGGGCTGGTCTGCGGAGCGGGAGACGCCGACGGGGCCGAAGCAGCTGGAGAAACCGGGACGGCCGTGCCGGATCCTGCGCCTCCCGCGGAGGACTGCATATTTGATGCCGAGGCCGCTTTATTCGACGAGACGGAGCCGACGACCGTTGTGATGTTCGCGAGATTTTTGAACGTGGCCGGCTCGGAGGCGGATCCAGTCGCTGCAGCGAGGCTGACGGAGACGAACGCTTCAAAGTGATGGAGGTCGACCTGCGGGCCCCAGCGGACGGTCAAACTGGTCGGGGTGCAATTCTGTGAGGTCGGCGTCGCGGGAGTCTCCGAGAGGTAGTTATACGACGCGTCGGTGGCGACGTTCGCGAACCGGAGCGTCGCGCAGTCGAACGTCCACTTCTCGGCTGCGGGGACCACATCGGTGACGACCGAGGAATCGAACGGGCCGTCGGCGGTTTTAATGTGATAGGTCAAGAAATCGGTCGGATTGGTGCGACCCTCGTCCGAGCGGGTAAAGATGCCGTACTTGTTAGCGTTCGCGCGGTTGCCGATGGCACCAGTGGGGGTGACCTCCGAGGTGAACGACCTACCGAAGCTCGTGGTCGAGGTGAAGGGCACTGTCGTACCCGCCGGCACCTCGGAGTTGTTGAAGTTCGACTTGACGAACGCGGTGCCGCAGATGTCGAGGTGCGTCGCGGCATACGAGGTCATGGTGAAGGTGATGACGGCAGGAGTTGTCTCCGACAACGCCGCGGTCGCGACGACCGCATTCGTCTTCGGATCATTGAGACTAAAGCCGGTCGGGAGGTCAGTCAGGTACTGGCTGAGCGTGAGAGTGAACTTGTCGCCATCCTGGGTTGAGTTGGGAACACAGAAGTCGATGGTGGTGGTCAGCTGGCTGTACTGATCAGGGTCAGCCGGAGTGACCGTGACATTAGTGATCGGATCAGAAACGATGGCGGCCTGAGCAGCCTGTGTAGCACCGAAAGTCAGCATTGCGGCAGCGGCAACGGTGGCGAAAATCGAAAGATTCTTTCGCCACCCGAGCACCGACGAAGACGCTCTCTTAGCGCTAGGGCGGAACGACAAAGAAGACCGAATGGCCATAGATGTTTCCATTTCAGAAAGGTGAGAATGCGACACCGGTTTCGGGTCGGTGCGGCGATACTCGAGTCTCCATTGCCAGGAGTGACAGCTTTCGGGACGGCCGGCTGGTGGGAAGATTTCGGTTTTTCCCCACCTCGGGTAATTCAGCGGCGACGCTCAACCTCAAGATAAATAAAGCCTACGCGTCCGCCATATTGCCGACACCCAAACAGGGGACACGCGTCGGCATTTGGTCTCACTTTTTCTCGGATTGCCCAGCGACTAGAGGTGGTGGAGGAGATTTCGCATTTGGGTATTCCGAACATGTCCGCATCAATCCCACGGGTGCCGGTGCCGATGTCGATGTCGATGAGGGATCGTTTATCGAGATGGGGCAGCCGTGAGTAAGTGGGTACGCTTCGCGGGTGACGACCTTGACTGGAAGCCGTGTCCTCTCGCGTCCTTGGACGGCCGACGATGCTGAGTTCGTGTTTGACCTGTACTCACGGTGGGATGTTCAGCGCTACCTCGGGCACGAGCCCAAAGTCATGGAGAACATCGACGCGGCTCACGCCCTGATCGGTCGTCTCCGCGCACGGAGCGGCCCGGTACTGGGCTATTGGGCGGTCGAAGCCACTGCAACGGGTACTCCCGTGGGCACGGTTATGTTGCAACACATCAGGCTCTCCGGAAGGAGCGAACCATCCGCCGAGGTCGAGATCGGCTGGCACTTCCATCCGGATGCGTGGGGCCACGGATACGCAACCGAGGCGGCACAGCTGCTGCTGCGGCACGCTTTAGCAGCCGGGCTCAACCGGATCATCGCGGTTGCCCATGTCGAGAACGCTGCGTCGCGCCGAGTCTGTCTGCGTCTCGGGATGACACACCAGGGACGAACGACTCGTTACTACGACGCGGAATACGAACTGTTCGAATCGGGCTACATTCGCACTGACCTATCGCACTGACTGATCGGCTGGTGGGGCCGGTGGTGAGCGCAAACGAAGACGAGAAATTTCAACTCTTTGTCATCGACGGATAACCCGCCAACGACTTCGGCACTACCTTCAGGCTATGTCGAGAGAGAACGATCCGCCCCGGTGTTACTGGCGGTCTCACCCCTGGTGGAGGCTCTCTGGAGCAGGTCTCGGCTTGGCCCTGTTCGTCGTGGCCGGCGTCATGTTTCTTCTTCACGCCCACGGCGCACACAAGGTCTTCGACGTCGGGGCCATTCTTGTTTCCGCCGCATCGATCGCGTGGTTACTTTTTCGTGACCGCTACGAAGTGAGCGGCGAAGACACGGGTGAAGCGAAAGCGTCTATCGCAGACGACCGCTAAGCCCCCCTGCCACTCTCCCTTTGAACGATGGTCTACCGGGTCGTTGTGGCGGACGTTGCGTCCAACGATGCGAGATAGTCAGCATTACCTCGCAGGGCCGGCTTGTACCTCTCAAGCTCTGCCGCATCCACGTGATCGGCCAACAGGTTGAGGAGACTTGCAAGTGCGGTGTTCGTCTTACCCGCAGCGTGGAAGGTGAGGGATTCGAAGGCTCCTAGAGCCACGGAGTCGGGGAACTCACTACGCGCCCGAGCAAATACGTGCAGGGACTCTTCGATCCTCCCCAGATTCCGGAGCGTGCTGCCGTATTGGAGGTAGCAGCGGCGGCGAATGTCCCCCGCCAATCCCTTCTGCATGGATCGCTCGTAGAAGCCGAGCGCCGTCGCTTCTTCTCCCGCCGTGTCGTAGGCAACGCCGAGCTCGTAAAGGACTCTGGGATTCTCTGGGTGCTTCTCGTAGAAGGGCATCGATGGTTGGGCGCATGTTGTCCCGGTCCCGGGAGGCGAAGATGCTGTCGAGCTGCGCGTCGAGAGTGTCAGTCATGGCAATTTCTCCTCAGGGGATCGGGCAGGCCGTGGCGGCCGCCGCCAGGATATCGACCGTGTCGATTGCCGATGGTCTACCGCGCGCCTAGGCACTAGACAGGTACGACGGCCTATCGAAGGAGTTGCCGATGCTGATTCAGGTCTGCGGGTTACCCGGTTCTGGGAAGTCCACACTGTCAGCCGCTCTCGCGGATCGAGTGCCGGCGACGATGCTGCGAGTCGATGCGATCGAAGCGGCGATGTGGAAGTACGGCATCCCTCGGGAGCAATCTGGTATCGCTGCATACTCGGCCATGCACGCGATCGCCGTCCCGAACCTTCTACGGGGCCAAACGGTGATCGCGGATGCAGTCAGTGGAAGTGAGCCCGCACGGGCCGGTTGGGTGTCGACTGCCGAGATGGCTGGTGTTCCCCTACGAATAATCGAGGTCGTCTGCCCTGACCTCATCGAGCACCGACGCCGAGTCGAAGAGCGCAAGAACGACCTTCCTGGATTCGTGCTGCCGACGTGGGACGAAGTGGAAACCACGCGAGCTGAGTACGAAGCGCGCAGTGACGAACGACTCGTGCTTGACAGCACCATGCCCGTAACAGAAATGGCCACAATGGCCCTCGAATTTGTCGGGGCCGGCGTCCGATAGCCGATGGTCCAACGGGACAGGGACGGATATTAGCCCGCCGTGGCCCAAATGACGCCACCAACCAGGGTCAGTACGAGAACTGCGGCCGCCGCCCCGAGCCAGGGCCTCGCGGGCGGAGCCCACGTCTGCTTACCCCATCCCTGGTACCGCACAGTTTTGACAATGCCAACCACAGTTAGGAGAACCCCGACGACTGCCCCGGCGATAAGGATTACGAAGATGGGGTCGCCGCTGAACATGAACCGAATCTAAATGCTCGGTCTCCGATGCGCACAGAAGAGCTGATCAGCTAGATCTTCAGAGGTCAGAGATATCGAGCCAGGCCTGGATCGTGGATCGTGCGGCGGCGCGATCGTCGTCGGTCGGTGCCGTGATCGTGGCGGCGTGCCGAAGGAAGACGTTAAACACCGTGACCCGGGGCACTCCATCGGTGCCGCGCCAGTCGATCGATGGGAACCTATCGACGCTGGTCACCTGCTCGCGACGGATTCGTGTCGTGAACAAGTAGTCACGGATGACAAGCTCTTTTTCGCCGAGCGTGACGCCAGCGCCCAGACCCCGAAACGCGATCAGGACCGCGGCCGCCAGAAGAACAGCAGCGAACGGCCAGTCGTTCAATTGCCGCACCAGTACGACAACCGCGAAGACAGTTAAAGCGATCGCCCCGAGGCCGAGGGTCGCCCGCGTGAGCGGGGGTGCGGTGATGCGCCGAGTCGGCCGAGGGACACTCATGCACTCCACGATGAAGCATCCTGAGCCTCGTTGCCCACCCGCCGGCCGCGTTTGGACGAAAGTGTTAGACCGTCTCGGTAGCGGATGGTTGAGCGGTCAGCCGACGCGAGGCGGCTCGTAGTGTGTTCGACATGACTGCAGTTGAGCGGGAAGAGTCTTGGACGACGTTGGGGCGGGTCGTCGTTTATCAGGGGCGCGTGACGTTGTCTGACCACTCGGTTCGGCTTTCTGACGGGTCCTCGGCGCACTACGAGGTAAACGAGAGCATCCCGTTCGCTGTTGCAACGCTCGTGATCGACGGTTCCCACGTGGTCCTCACCCGGCAGTATCGCTACCCGATCGACCGGTGGATCTACGACTTGCCAGGTGGCGCAGGAGAAGCAGGCGAGGCACCCGAGGAGGCCGCGCGACGCGAGCTCGAGGAGGAGTTGGGGTTAATCCCCGCTGACCTCCGGCCGCTGCACACCTTCTTCGTGAATCCGGGACGGGCAGCGTGGCCGGCGCACATCTTCGTCTGTACGCGGGCCGCTGCTGGCGGGCACCGTGATCGGAGTGATCCCGCCGAGAATGTGCGATCGGTGCGACTCGGGATTGCGGACTTGGACTCACTGATCGCTAGCGGGGACATTGTCGACCCGACTCTCATCGTGGCGCGTGCCGCCGCGGCCGCCGCCGGAATACTTCCGCCCCTCGCTCCAGTTCCTGCCCGATAGCCAATCGACTACCGGGCACTTGGAGCGTCTTTGCCGCCCAACTGCTCTCTCGCACGCCAGCGCACGCCCCATTCAGCTACTGCGGCTTTGTACGCGTCAAACGGCCGTCGATGCTCAACAGCCCTCCTACCGGCATCCCAAGCGACGACCCCGGCGGCGTGAAGATGCCGCCACATGTCGATAACCGAGTCGAGGTTCATGGGCGTAGGAGAAGGCACCGGGTCTGTCCGGAGATACTCGGCCGCCGAGTCGATCGTGAAGTCATCGCCTCCATAGAAGATGACGGGGAAACGAACTGCTACGAGTTCGTCAATGTCCACCTCAGGGTGCAGCTCCAGGTAGCTTGCGTACTCCCAGATGGGAACGTCGGGACGATTTGGCGTTGCCGGCCCGGCAAGCGTCCCGGCCGCGAGCGTCGAAGAACCCGGGCGCTGGGCCTCAAGTGACTCGAGGATTGCGAGACGCTCGTCCTCGGGCATGCCTTCAATGTTCATTTCACGATCCTCCACCCGAAGTCGTGTGAAAAGCACGGTTCTCGGGCCACCGCGTCCAACGGCCGATCCCCATTCGGGACGGCGACCGCCAGCTGGTTACCTCGATCATCGCCGTCCCGCCTAAACGGAGCGCCCCGGCGATCGATCGTTGAAGGTTCGGCCAGGTTGTGAGGTGGCGCGAGGTACGCGGCGACGACTGTCCTGCCCCAGTCTTTGCGACTAACGAAACAGCCCAGATACGGGGCTGTTCCGTCCTTAGTCCCGTGGCACCTCAGGTTGCCGGGTCGGGCGTCGCGTCGTCGTTGTCCTCGGCTTGCATATCCGCGGGCGGAACAAAGTTTCGGAACTCGACGAGCGAGTCAAGAAAGTCAGTGATCTGGGAGACCCGCTGGTACCACCGAGGGTTGTCCTTGGTCAGGATCTGCTCCACCTGCTCCGGGGTAAACCCAAGGGTGACCAGCAGACGAGCCTCGAACAGGATCTCCAAGATGTCGATGCTGACATACAGCGGTATGTGGTTCCGGGCGAGGAACACGGAAGTGGGCAGGCCGTGAATGAGGGAGTTCCGAACGAGCGAAACGTCATCTTTCCAGGACCGGACACCCCCGATCGCAGTTGTCAGTAGCTCGCCCGTTTCGCAGTCCATTCGCGCCAGTCGCTGCCTCAGCGTCGGACGCGCGCTCTCGAGGACGGCTTGCTTGGCCTTCTTAGCGAACGGGTTTAGGTCATTGTGTTCTGCAAGGGCTGCCTCGGCCGAAGCAGCCAACTCGCGGAGTGCGTCGTCAGTTTCTGGGTCTGGATTGATCGACCGGTCAAAGGTTTCAACGAGTTGGGCAAGGTAGCTCATCTGCGTCAGGCGGCTTGTCGGGCGCTGCTGAATCCAGTCCACGTACTGCTCGAAGGTGACCTGGTGCTTCTTCCAGGCGTCGAAGAAGATCGGCAGCTGCATTTCGTAGTCGAAGTTGCGGAGGCGGTGCATGAATCGCCCCTCCTCCAGGTCGTCCGGAGTCACCTTCCGGTCGGGGTTATTCGCGAGCACTTGCACGTCGCGACCCACGAGCTCGCCCGACCCCGTGTACGTCCAGGTCGTGTTGCCGATCCACATGGACTCGATGCCGGCAGCGCTCCGGATGCCGGAGCCGACCAAGAAACTGAGGGGCAGAACCCATCCCGAGATGAAATCCCGCAGGCGGATCGGCTCGGGGAACGTCAGCTTGAACATACTTGTCTGCGTCAACGTCAGTTTGCCGCTGTTGCCCGGCGACCAGACCCTCGGCGATGCGTCCTTCAAAGACACCTCGACGCCTCGGTAGACCACGGTTCGGGTCGGGATGTTGAGCCGAGTGACCTGTAGCTCTTGCTCGTCGTCGAGATTGGTCTCGATGTTCCAATTGACCCACTGCGCCCAAGCGTGCTGCCCCCAGAACCTGAAGGCCGCGTGGGTAAGAAAAAGATCGTCTTCTTCAAGAAGAACCTCGCTCTTGATCACGACGTAGGGCTGGTACGTCCTCCGAGTGAGCTTCCCTCCCCCAAAATTCCGCTTGTACCCGGCGAGGCGGAGGTCAACGAAGGTGAAGGATCCCTCTTCTGTCTGCGCGTGAAGAATCGGGTAGGTGTTCACCTCCGACTCCGAAGAGAAGAAACGTTCGATGTGCGGGGCTTCGCTCGCGAAGTCGCTGAACAGATGAACCACGTGGTTTGGTACCGACTCGCTCATAATGAACTGGCCGTGAGCTGTCTCCGTCTCACCGTCGGCGTTCTTACGCGTGAAAGTAGCGGCAATAGTCTTCGACGAATGAGGCGTACCCATGATGACGAACTCTAGGTGCAGGCGCCGGCTCGCGGTCTTGTCACCTATGGGCCCTCCACCAGTCTGTAGCGTTTAAGCCCCCATCTCCGGGCAGTTTTGCGGGACAGGCATACGCGAATCCGCAGGCCAGGCGGCACTTGACTTCGCGCGACCGAGATGGGCTTGCGAACGTGTCCCGATGAACGACCGGCTACCGGGCACCTGCGGAAGGCGTGATTTTCTAATGGCTCGTTCTAGCGATGACCGTGGGCGGTACTGCGCCGTGCGCTTCGGTCAGACTTTGCGACACTGTCACGATGGGTGTCTTGGAGGAGCGTTGGAACGAGTCATGTTCTGCCCTTGAGCTCTACGTCGCCAGTTGGGGTCATGCGGACGTTCCGCGCTCCTTCGTAACCCGTGATGGGCATCGGCTCGGCGCCTGGCTACACCGCCAACGCACCCTGGCCCACCAAGGACGACTCCCTGCCGGACGCCGAGCACGGCTGCACCAGGCAGGAGTTTCCTGGTCGCTCTCCGATCGGGCAGCAGGCTTGAACGCCTACCTGCAGTTCATGGAGACCGAAGGACACGGACGGGTCCCCCACACCCACCAAACACCCGACGGGTTTTCGCTTGGAACGTGGGTGCAGTCAAGGCGTGCGCAGTGGGTCCGCGACCCCGCTCACGCCCGACGCCTCTGGCCTGAACTCGATGAAGCAGGGTTCACCTGGGAGATCCGCAACCGCGACGAGCAATGGCACACGGGCATTGAAGCACTCCGCCTATACCGCCGCGACCGAGGAGACGCCCTCGTTCCGCACTGGTACCGGACAGCCGAGTCTTTTCCGTTAGGAAAGTGGGTCGATTCACGCCGCGTTGATTACCGCAGAGGAACACTCAGTCAAGACCGGATCGCGTCGCTCGATGACATCGGCATGATCTGGTTCCTCCGGAGCACCCCAGACCCCACCACTAGGCGCGCCCGCGAAGAGGCCCACTTCGCCGCCATGCTTACGCGAACCAGATTGTGGTCTGCCAGCCACGACGGTGCGCTCCCCCACGCGCGGGAGCTCGACGAGGACACCATTGCCATTGGCCGCTGGCTCGGACGCCAACGCCACCTCCTCCGAACCGGCACCCTCTCCCCTACCCGGAGGCAGCAACTCAATATCGCCCTGCCGCTGTGGACAGACCCCCAAATGACCGTCACAAGCCCTGACGGACCACCCCGCAAACAACCCACCGCCTGTCCTTAGCAGGACTGCCGTCTCGAAAAACTAAAGGTTTGGAGACGTCTCATCAGCGGTGGTGCCATCGGTCGATCTGCAGACCCTGGGGCGTCTTGTTTTGTCGTCTTGGCGCATGTTTGGGATGTCGGCCCCGGCTAGGGGTTTGTGAGACGCGCAGATTGTTGCCGCAGCGGCCCCCTTGAAAAGGGGGCTATCACCAGGATGCAGCTATCTGAGGGGCGGTTGCCGGTACGCCCTGACTACTCAGGCAAGTCCCCGATGGGGGGCCTGACAATCGAACCTATTGTTGGTTGAGTTGAGGGTGTGGACCATGGATGGTCCCCAGTTACGGAGTACCTGATGACCATGATGGTCAACCCCACACCCGACCCCACGCGCCGCCCCGCTCAATCGAGACGCCCGCGGACCCTATGACCGTGGCCCTGCGGCTCCTCGACGAGGCACACCGCCACTTCCGGACTTCATGCGCTGTGGCAGCGGGGGTTGGACCGACAGAGTTCGATGCGGTACTTACGCTCGCGCAGCAGGAACCTCTTACACACCGTGAATTCGCCGACCGGTGTTGCCTAACCAGTAGCGCCACGACTGCGTTGATCGATCGGCTCGAGCATGCAGGACACGTCACCCGGGTCGCGCACCCTACCGACAGGCGAAGCAGCCTTCTTGTGCTGACGGACACAGGACATGACACCGTTCGGGGAATTCTTCGCCGGTATGACGCCGTCCTCCAATCTGTTCCCGCCACCGGCACGCCTACTGAATACCTCACCGCAGTGACGGCAGCACTTCGCACCGCTTCCACTGCTTTCTGATCGAAGAAGGATCGACACTCATGGACACCCCCTCCGCTGCCGGACGCACCGCACCCGTCCCGTCTTACCTGGACCGGGCACCGACGGAAATGTTCCCGAGCATGTCGGCGCCAGATCCCCGGGTTGCCATTGTGGACGGGGCCATCACAGCGTTTCGCCGGAGTGCGTTTCACCAGGTGACCGAGGAACAGGTGGCCACTGCGGCCGGGATGACGGTGCAGGCCGTATCGAACCAGTTCCCTTCCTGGGACGGGCTCGTGATGGCGGTCATCGACCGGTGGAATTCCCAGCGGATGCGGCCCCTTCTTCCTCTGGTCGATCGCGGCGCGGTCGTGTTTCTTCGCGGCATAGTGAAAGCGAACATTGCCGACCCTGCCCTGATGCGGTTCCTCACGGCGACGGTAAATATCGCTGCGACCCCGGAGCACCCAATGGCGGCGCACCTGCACCACGAGTGGCACCGATTCCACAGCCTGGTGAAAACCACCCTGAGCGACGACATCCGCCGAGGCCTCGAACCCGAAACGATGGAACCCGGCCGCGGGGCAGAACAACTCATCGCCCTCTATGAGGGGCTGCAGTTGCAGTCCATGGTCCGCCCCGGAATGAACCTTCTCGACGCCTACGACCGGGCCGTCACTCGCCTCCGGGATGGCTGGTCAAGGGCCTACACACCACCCGTCTGGGACCTTAATTCCTGACCGCCCCGGCACAGCGGCAACACACCCGCCGGCCCGAGAACCCGCACCCGCAGCACGTCCCTGCCCCGCCTGTGGTGCGCTGACTCGCAAGGAACTCAACCGGTTCTACGGCACCGCCCTCTCCGTGCACAGGGTCCTCCTCATATGCCCGGGATGCAGTTGGGTCGGATTCGAGCCCACACCATCCCGGCTCCTCCCCTAACCCGTATCATGCCGCAGGTACCACCGATCAGATTAAAGGTATGGGTGAGGTCCTCGCCCCGCACTTTGTTCATATTCCCGTGCCGGTGCGCCTCGGGCCCATCGTCGAAATACCTACCCTGGCCAGGAACACTACGGCTACGGTTGTCCTGCCGGGGGGGTGGTAGCCCAGGCAAAGGCCCGCCCCATGTGGATGCCCCTGATCCGGTGCCCTTGAGGCATGGCCGCGGGGTCTCCCGCCCGGGCAGGAGACCCCGCACTCACCACCACCACCACCAGTCGTTCGGCGCGAAGCCGTCCCGCGCCTGGCCGAAAAGCTTCACCCCTGCCCACCGCCGCCTCGAGCCCTGCGACGCCCACATAATCCGGGTAGGAGGCTGTCGCAGGACCCTTGCGGGTTGTCCCTCCACAGTGAGGCGCAAGCTTCTGTCACGGCAGAGAACACACCAGATTCGGGGCCAGAGTGTTCCCTCGGGACTTCCTTGCTCGCAACGGAAGCATCTTCACCGTACGTGTACCCCGCCACCGACCCGTGACCCCTGTTCTGGGGATAGCGATCCGCAAACTCGACCGTTCGAGCATGCAGGTAAAGGAAGAGCGCCTTCCAGGTAGTGAAAGTGTCTCGGAGACAACACAAACTTGGCCACACGAGGTCGGACCGGCCTACCTTTATTGCCACTCCGGTCGAGGCACCCTCCCGGAATGAGTTGTACCCCACCGGGACAACTTAGATGGGGTGGCGCGGTTCGGGTCCGTTCCACCCCATCAACCGTCGCGGGCGAACACGTCTTGCCCTCGTCGGGAAAGCGCGCGTTGGGGTATACCCCAACACACCACACAAAAAACGGCCAAATCACGTCGCAATAGAGTCCCAATCCTTACTTGTGCGGCATAAATGTGGGAGGGTCTAGACGTGTCTCCTCATAAAACGCAGACCGTTGCCTACGTTCGAGTGTCCTCGACCGATCAGAACCTCAGTCGGCAGCTCGAGGCCATCGGCCCGGTCGATCGGGTATTCGAGGAGAAAGTGTCCGGCGGGTCCCGCACCGACCGGACTGCTCTTGCGGAGTGCATCCGGTACGTCCGAGACGGGGACGTTGTCCGGGTTGCTTCTATGGACCGGCTCGCGAGATCGTTGCGGGACCTTCGGGACATTGTCGATGAGATCGCCAGGAAAGGCGCCACCGTAATGTTCGTCAAGGAGCAGCAAACTTACGGCCGTGATGCCGAGGACGCGATGGGGCAACTGATGCTGAACCTCCTCGGGGCATTTGCCGAGTTCGAGAGGTCTCTCATCCGGGAGCGGCAAGCAGAAGGGATCCGGATCGCGAAAGCCGCCGGCAAGTACCTCGGCCGGGCGAAGAAGCTGACCCCCGAGCAAGTCGACGACGCACGTGAGCTCATCGCGACAGGAGTGCCAAAGACGGTCGTGGCAAGGAAGCTTGGTGTCGACAGGGCCACCTTGTACCGAGCCCTGGCAGGAACATCATTCCTGACAACGGCCCTCGAGGATCCCGGCCAAGCCGCGCCTCAATAAAGGCTGCCGAGCGCTCCTGCCTGACCTTGCGCCGTCTCAAGACTGAGTCACTCTAAGACAGGCACTGTTCGTCGTTCCTCCGCGGCCGAGGAGGGCTGCAGGAGGTTCTGCCCCGCACGTCGTTGCGCGGGGCAGAACCGGTGCCGGCGGGGTGTTCATCGGCCACCCATTTCCAGGACAGCCGGACAGGCCCTAAGCCCGACACTGCGGATAAATCCTATGGACTCATCCACTCCCGTCAGTAAACCCGCAACCACCGACACGCGCGTGTCCTCCGCCAAAGTTCGTCGGCAGTGTTGAGCCCAATCGACTGTGTTCCCAACGTCTGGCGCTCGTGCCGGAATACCGAAAGCCCACCGCACCTACAGGTGTGGTGGGCTCCCATCGGGCGCCCGGAGTTATCCACTCTCCGAGCTGATCTCATCCTCCATGCGAGAGGACAAGACTTTCCCGTGCCCGCCTTCGGGAGCGAGCACGTGCAAGGGAAAGAGCCCACCGCACAAGGTGCGATGGGCTCTCTGAGGGTGTTACTTGGTGATCTGGGCGCTGATGGTGGCGACTCCGACGAGGAGGTCGGCCTTGACGGCGTCGGTCTTGAACGTGGAGTTCAGGAGCTTCGCAGCCGTTCCCGACACGTGGACGGTGGTGCCGGTGAGGACGCCGTTCTTGCCGTCCATGGTGAGGGGCTTCAGGGTGCCGCCGTGGAGGGAGAAGATGTAGGCCTGCTCGGCTGCGACCTTGCCGTTGACGAGGATATCGCCGTAGAGCTTGGAGTTGCCCGGGTTGACGGTGAGGTCTTCGAGGGTGACCGTGGTCGAACCGGCCTTCAGGGTGAGGCCGGACCCGGTGTGCTGGAGGATTCCCTGCACGTAGGGACGGTAGTCGCCCTTGGGGTTCCAGTACGCCAGCGAGCCGCCGGTGATGGGGAACGAGATGTCGGTGCCGGAAAGCTTCGCGTTGCCGGAGGTGCCGGGGGTGAGCTTCAGGCTCTTCAGCGCGGCCAGGAAGTTGCTGTCGAGGGCGACGGAGGTGTCGCCACCGAAGACCTCGGGAACCGCGGCGAGGGGCGCGGGGACCGTCGAGGAGGATGCGGCGAGGTGGACGTTCGAGGTCGGCGCGGCGTTGGCGGCAACGCCGGCTCCGATGACACCGGTGACGAGAAGGCCAGCGGCGGCGAAGCTGATTCCAGCTTTCGAGATCTTACGCATAACAAAATCCTTTGATGAGTGTTTCTTGGATGAATCCGGGACACCCGGTAGATGTTCCAGGGCGTTTGCCCGATGTCAGGTGTTCGCCACCCCACCCCGAGGGAGATTGGTCGACTTGAGGACTGTTACCCGTTCGTGACACGAGCAACCCTTCCGAAGGAGTGGCGGGACCTTCTGGTTACGCTTGCGAGAGTGGACGCCGTGATGGAGATGAGTTGGTCAATGCGGGGCAGCTCGGGAAGCGCCGTGGCATCCGAGACCCAGGTCACGATCCACGTCACCGAGGGAACCAGGGAGTCCGTCACCCATGTCCTCTGCCGCGGATCGCTGCTATCAGCCACATCAACCCGCGCAGGGTCTGTTTCTACTATCTCGGCCGTAATGACCGACGGGACACACATCAAGTTCCGCTGCCCGAGCATGGCCGCCTCGGTCCTGCTCTCCCGACTCGAAGCGTTGTGCACGCCTACGACTTCAGCGGCTGAGCTCGGCGAGCTTCTAGCCTGACTCCACCACCCCTAACCACAAGTCTTCGTCCCCGATGCAGGATCGGGTCGTTCCATGGCCCGCCGCGATGCGGTCAGCACGAGCAAGGACGAGCCGAAATGGTGCCGGCGTCACCCGAAAACGCCAGCACCACGATCAGTCCGTCAACGGCCACCTATCCCACAAGCGTGCACCGGACACCCACAGGTTAGAGAGCTGACCCCAGCTCGGATAGTCGGCACAAACACCGACACTCGAGCACGGTACGGCCCAGCGTCGTCGGGGTTCTCAACACGTTTCGAACCTCTCTGCGCTGCTCGAGAAGAATGTCTACGTCGGCAGCAGAAGCACTCGAGGCGGGATAGCAACCAAGACGTCGGACGGGTCTCAGGATGCGGCCCGCCTATCGCGAGGCGATCTGATCGACCGTGACACGGAATGAGACCGTGTCCCGAAATGACCACGACGCCGTCAGGTCATCCCACGACACCGTGTTGACCCCACCAAGCCGACTGTCAGAGTCGAACAACTCACCGTTCCCCCCAGTCAGCCCGAGCTGGTCGAGAACGCATGACGCCGTTACCGAGGTCACCGACGTCGGATGTCCTCGCTCATGGCTGCTCAGCACCAACTCGCTTCGCCCCACGAGCCCGACGCCAGCCTGCGGAGTACGGAGACCACATGCAGTGAGAGCTTTCCCCACCCGTTGAGGAAAAGAGGCGGTCTTCTCGGGCATCGGATTGTCCGTTGACGAGCAGCCCACCACGAAAAGCACCCCCACAGCCATAAGACCAACGACGAATGTGCCCGGTACTGCTCTCATGAACAACCTCAACCCAACATCAGCCATCGCCTAACGCACACGAGCAATACCCCGACTCCGATGCACGCTACGCCGCTTTCGCCCGCAACACGACTAGTCGACACGAGGAGCAGACATGACCCATTCGATCCCGAATCCAAACGCAGCCACGCTAACCCGCCACCACCGCAACTAACGCTGGAGGGAGGAGCAGGTAGGCGCAGCACGCAGCACGCCGTGACACCAATTTTTTGGGGCGTCCAAGACCAAACGTCGCCGCCACGCAACCGTCCCGTAACTCACTTCGCCACCAGAAATCGGACCACGACTTCCGACACATAGATACGAGACGCCCACACCCCCAAGAAACCGCGGCCCGTACCTGTCCCATTCGACTGCACCACAACCGTAGGGATATGAGACGGAAAAGTCGGTTGCAGTTATCCCCCGCTCACCGCGCATCGTCACCGTACGGGGTAAACGTGCATCCCCATGCCAGCAGCGATCTTGATCGAAGTGCCAAGACTTGGAAAGCGGCGGGCGTCCCTTTCCGCTTCAGGCCGGAAGCAGCCGGGAGGTAGAGCGTCTGCCAGTATCGAGAAATAACAACAATCCATGGGGCCAGCCCGTGCAACAACCCAAGGCGGTACGTCGAGGCGCGTGGCCCAATAACCCCCGCGGCAATAGCGACCATTACGCCGAAAGTCATCTCCCCGACAGGACGGGGCGAGGTGAAGAACTTCAACGTTTCCTCCGACGTAACTCAGCAGACCCATGCTCTCGCGGAACACAGACTGATCCTGCCAGAAAGTCGGCTAGCTGAACTGATCCGAACACCAGGCGTTCCTTCGTAAACGTCGTCCGAGCCGCGCGGAAGCCGTCTGGCTTGCTTTCCTATCCGAGAGAGGTCTCGACAATCATCTGATCGTGGCGATTCCGGAGGAGAGTGATGGCATGGGTAACGATCTGATGGTGTCAAGTGCGCGGGCACGAAGCTCGGCCACCTTTCCTATTGAGATAACTCGCGAGCTACTGCCCGTAGTCATCTCCGAGGTGGTCCGCACATCAAGGCGCTTCAAGCTCAAGGCTGCGACCGCAGCCGGGGCCACACTGACCGTGGGATTTACCTGGCGAGTCTGGGCTGGAGTAATCGAGCTCAGCTTCGCACCCGGACAAGGGAGCTGGACCCAGGTTGAAGCAAGCTGGCGACCGACCGTCGCTACAACAGTTATCGACTACGGCCAAGGCGCCAAAGATCTCCGACAGCTCTACAAGGAACTCCAAGCCGCAAGCGAACGCTAAAGGTTCCCTTACGTACCTAATCTGATGCCATGTCGTCTTTGATTCAGCAGCGCATGTCTATCGATCGCCAAAAAACTCAGGGCTGGGTGCTTTTCGGTTTTGGCGCGATCCTCGGCGCTCTTTCTCTAATCGAGATCGCGATCGATCACGATGTCAGTTGGTTCCGTTGGGCAGGACTTGTAGTCATGGCGGGCTTGGCACTCAGTGGCTTACGAATGCGTCACCAGTCTGAACGCAGACGCGCAGCCTTCGAGGCAGAACACGGCGCAAACGCAGGTAAGCAGTAGCCTTTGTCGCGTCCACCCGGCCGTGTGCCGAACACAGTCGGTAGACGGTCGACTTCCCAGGTGCCGGCGGTCACGGCCTCGAGCAGGCAGTCACCTTTTCCCCAAATACGTTTGACGGTTTCCTTTCGTGCTTCCGGGGCGTCCCATAACCGAAGTGTGCCAAAACAGATGGGAATTGGGAGTAGCAGGCGGCATCGCGACCCTTTCTGGGGAGTCGTGCCTGGGCGTGTTCTCTTCTACCGTGAGTAGGTGCCCGAGAGACCTGTCAACCTAGCGGGCGTTGAGGGGCCACAGGTCACGAGCGATCGGGGCCACAGGTCCCCCGCACTGACAGGGCTCCTGTCGGACGGTTCTCTCCCACTCCGGGGTGGGGTCGAGCGGGGCATGGCGGCGACCCTGTCGATGGTCGCTGTCATGCTGCTGTTGCTCGCGTTGCCAGCTTTCTTGGCGACTCACCGACCGGACAAGGTCCCCCTTTTGCTCGTGTCCGTGCTTCTCGCCAGCCTCATGGTGGTGGCCCTTCCACTCGCCCTCATCCGACGCGCACGCCCCACCCAGTTCTGGTTATGGATTCCGGTAGTCGCCTACGTCGGGCTTCTTCTTCTAGAGCCGTTTACGCTCCGAAATCCGCTCCCTGCCGGGTCAGCTCCCTGGCTTCTGGGCCTGTCGCTGGTCGCGTTCGGCTGCACAGCATTGGCCGAGGTGAACCCGTGGCGTGCTGGGATCTTGTGCGGCGGAATCACCGCGGCTCTCATCAGTGTGTATGTCGGACCACTCACTGCTAGCAACACCTTCATCACGTTCTTCGGCCTGTTCCTCCTCGCAGTAGCCCTGATCGTCGGTGTGCGGGCGCTCCGGGGTAGGGCCGACAAAGCCGACACGGCAGAACAGCAAGCGCAACTGCTGTTCGAAGACCAGCAACGACTCCTAGCCACCGAGGCGGAACGGGTGCGGACGGACGCGCTGCTCCACGACACCGTCCTTGCCACCTTCCTCGCCGCGGCCGGGAGCCACGCACCGGAACGCGCCACCAGCATGGCCCGCGCAGCTCTCGACCTCGTCTCCTCAACCAGCAACGACCCAGGAACCCAGCCGGTACCCGTCCCCGTCGGAGCGTTCTTTTCTTCGACCAATTCTGATCTCGCGCCGTTTCGAGGCGTGGTCACCTTTGACCTCGCTTTTGGCACCCTCGAGGTCCCATCCGAAGTGGCGGACGCGCTCATGTCAGCCACCGTGCAGGCCCTCACGAACAGTGCCAAACACGCCGGCGCAGCCGCTACCCGTTCGGTGACCGGGATCCCCCTCAAAGGCGGTGGGATGCGCATCACCGTGTCTGACAACGGGGCAGGGTTCGACCTGGACCAGGTCCCGCAGGAACGCCTTGGGGTGCGGGTGTCGATCCTGGAGCGCGTCCAGCACATCGGCGGCACCGCGCACATCCGCTCAGCACCCGGGAAAGGGACGACCGTGACCCTTGACTGGCGACCCGACTCGGCACATTCGGCGCCAACTCGTCGACCAGGCCAAGCACTGCTGAACATCATCCCCCGACGACTCCTCTACCGAGTGCTTGGGGTGCTGATCGTCATCGCGGTCCTTATCGCTTTCGCAGAAGCGTTCGTTATTACCCACCAATACGCCACCGCCGTCTCCTCCGCTCTGGGACTTGCCGTCCTTCCCACCCTCATCCAGGGAGCTAAACAGGGCAGCATGACCAACAGGGCGGCGTGGTTAACCACCAGTGTCGGCGTCGTGCTGTGCAGCATCGCGAATGTCGGTCTGAACCCTGCCAACTTCGACTCCGCGTCTGCCGCCAAACTCACCTGCGGTGTCCTCGCCGGCGCCGCCATGGCGTGGATGGCCGGCCGCCGGCTCGCCCCTGTCATCATCGTCACCGCCCTCGTCACCCAAATCACCCTCTGGGCCGGACCCGAAGGCGTCATCCGGCTAGGCCTCGCCGGGGAAATCGTCATCGCGATCGCGGGCCTCCTCATTCACCGTGCCCTACGCAAAATTGCTATCGCGGCCGAGGTCGCGGCCGAAAGGCACCGCGACTTGACCATTCGGCAAGCAGAGCTCGACGCATTCAACAACGAACGCCAGCAGCGACTCCAACACGCCAAAGGCACCGCCGCCCCCATGCTTCGACAAATCCTCGATAGCAATGGGAAACTTGACGACGCCTCCCGCACCGAGTGCCGTGTCCTCGAACAAGCCCTCCGGGATGAGATCCGCGGCCGCGCCCTCCTCAACCCCGCCATCCGCCATGTCGTCTCCGGCCATCGCCGTCGCGGCACCCTTGTTCAAGTCCTCGACGACGGCGGACTCGACGGCATCTCACCCGTGGTCCTGGACGCAATTCTGGATGATGTGGCCCGGCAACTCGAACCCGTCAGGTCATCTCGCATAGTCATCCGAACCGGGCAATCCGACTCCGACACTGCCATCACCATCGTCGCGTCTACCCCAGACGAAACAGCCGCCGCCCTCGGCCTCGACGCCGACGACGAGGTCGACCTCTGGCTCACAATCCCCCACCCCGACCAGGTCCAACTCGCCGCATAGAGACACCTACGACCCCAACGTCAAGACACCTTTCAAGGAGCCTCAAAAACGGTGCTGACCTGCCATTGATTCCGGACACAAGATTCGAGAAGACCACTCCGCGGCTCTGTGCCACGGCAGCTACCTCATCCATCGACGTCCGCAATCGATCGATTACGAGAATGCTCTTTGCCCCGAATGGGGAACCCCGACCGGGCCGTTTTGAGGGACAGGTATATCTCGAGTCCATTAATGGCGTCGCCACCGAAGTAGACATATCGTTGGCGTTTGCCGGTTGTTGGCAACGCTACTGTCGGTGGTTGTGTCCGAACACCCAGACGCTGAACGCGCCGCACACAACGACCACAGCGATGGTCACAAGTTTCGGCACTCCTCCTGACGCAGCTGCGGCTAAGGGTGTGAGAGCAAGGGTTACCGGAACGAATAAAGACATGCGTGGATTCTTCTTCTTGGGTTTCGAGGCTACCAGGGGTTGGTTCGGCAGGAGCGTCTGGATCTTTCCCGACCTAATAGGCGCGAATACGACATTTATGACCTCAATGCGGTGATCGTATTTCTCGCAGCTGAAGCCATCAGGCTGAAGTTCAAAGTTTCACGAACTGTTGGCAAGGGCCTGGTCAGTCTTTCGAACTGTTGCGACGCCGATCGGCGAGGGAAATGGCTCCTTGCAGTGTTAGGAATGCCCCTCCACTAACGAGGAGCACCGAGATGAGCCAGCCGGGTGGAGCTACGCCTAAGACTGAGTAAATGGGCCCTGTCGTGTAGGGCAGGGAAATGAAGGCGACAAGGATGATGATCAATCCAAAAGCAAGTTCGCCTGCTGGCCGGGGCGATCCCCTGAAGAATTTCATTGATGCACTTTCTTAGGCTCAACGGCCAAGTGGCCAGGTGGCCGAGCAGCGAGGGCTTCGCTGCTCGGCCAATGGTTCTCAATCGTGTTCGTCCACGTATTCGGTGAGTTGGTCAGCAGCCAGGCCGCAGATAATGGCCCCAATGGGTGCGCCAATTCCGACTGTGAGCGCGTCCGAGACGCCGTCGCATCCGGCCTCAAAGACTGCTCCCGAGATGATAGCTCCGCCATCTCCGCCTTCGATGACGTCGCCGATGGACTTCCGGCAAAGAAGGCGCTAATGCCCTTGGCGATCAATGAATAGAGAAGTCGTCCTGTTGGGTCGCCGTCGTTAATGGGGTCGCCGCCAGCGAAGACATATCGATTGGCGTTTGCGGGATCCAGGGGTGCATCGAGGGTGTCTTGTTGCGTCCAGGTGCCGGTGGTGGGGTTGTACCAGCGGATCCCGAACTTGATCAGCCCGGAGGCGCGGTCCTGGGTGCCGGAGTGGAACGAGTACGGATTCTGCCCGACACCGTTCCCTGTTCCGGTGAGGTCGCCGACGCCGTACGGGTCAAAGTTGGTGCTGATGGCGTTGGCGGCGAAGTCCGTCAGCAGCCCGACCGGGTTCCCGAGGCCGTCGTACACGTACAGGCAGCCAATGTCGGAGGACGTAGTGAGCATGGCAGGTTGCCCGGTGGTGGGGTCGGCAAACAGGTTGCCGGTGAGGTCGTTTTGGGACGTGTGTGTGTTGTACTTCACGATCTCGGGTTGACCGTTGGAGTCTTTCTGCCCGTAGGTGAGGTTGTACGTGTGGTCACCCGGCGGTGACTCGGACAAAACCGCGTTTTGTGCGGATCCGGCGTAGGTGTAGCTGGTCGTCACCCCGGTTGCGGTCTTCGTCGACGACGTCATCTGCTCAGCGCCGTTGTACGTGTACGTCGCCGTCGGAGTCGCCGTCAGATTCCCGGCCCCGTCGTAGACATACCCGGCCGCGCTGATCTGGTTGGCTGCGTTGTAGGTCAGCGTTTGCGTGGTCGGGGTGCCGCCATCAACGGTGGCCTTCGCGGTCAGCCGGTTACCGCGGTTGTCGTACGTGTACGCCCACACCGTGTTGGAAGTGCCGCCGGACTCGGTGGCGCTCTTCACTCGGCCGTCGCCTGTGTACTTGTAGACCGTCAGCGACCCGCCCGAGGTGAGGTCCTTAGTCCAGTACACCTTCGAGTGATCCGACGCAGTCGCGGTCGAGCAGGACGTGGTGGAGGCGGAGTTGTAGCAGTACTGGGTGTCGAACGTTGTTGCCGGGGTCGACCCGTTCGTGGTCGCCTTCACCTCCTTGATACGGCCGTTATCGTCGTAGCTGGTGGTGTACCGGGCGGCGTAGCTGGTCGGCAGGATCACCGTCGAGGTAGTGCTGTTGGTGTAGGAGGCGTTCGCCTGCAGGAACGTGTCCGTGCGGCGTCCCTGCGAGTCCGTGGCGTAGTCCGTGTACTGGAACGTGCTGCTCTTGGGGTACTTCGTCACCCAAAGCACACCAGACGCGTCGAACGTGTTCGTCCACGTGCCGTAGCTGGTCGTCATTGACGTCTCGTTCGAGGCCTTGTCGAACCCGTAGGAGATCGTGCCGCCACCGACGGTGTTCACGGTCGAGGTGAGCCGGCCGAGCTGGTCGTACGTGTTCGTCACCGTCCCCGGACCGGATGCTTCGGTGAGCAGGTGCCCGCCGGCGTCGTAAGTGTCAGTGACGGTCGGGGTGCTGTCGGAGAAGGAGGTGGCGAGGATGCGGTCGTTGTTGTCGTACGTGTACGACGTCGTGTTCCCCGCCCCATCCGTTTGCGTCGCCATGTGGCCAAACCAGTGGCTGGGAGTACGTCCTCGTCGGCGACCTGCGGGTCGAGACCGACCCCGCGTCGCTCCCCCGAGAGCCGGAGGTGCAGACGCTGGCCAGAATCCTCAGGAGACACCTGGAGTCGGCGGCTTCTGCTCGCTGAGGTTCTGCCCATTCGTGCCGCCGCGCGCTAGCGTCGGAGCATGGTCTTCGAGCGTCTGTTCCGTCGAGGTGGCAGCGAGCCGGTCCCTCCGGCCGCTACCTCCCTGCCCGATTCCGAGTCCGCGCGGCTGATGCTCGCCAACCGGCCTGACACCGACCCCGAGGTGCTTGCGGCCTTAGCGGGCACCGGCGATTGGGCACTCCGACTCAATGTGGCCATGAACCCGGCCACGCCCGCGAGCATCGTGGAGTCGGCTCTCCGCGAGGGCACCCGCGACGAACGCTGGATCGCCGCGGGCAACCCCTCGGTCCCCGCCCCTGTCCTCGAGGAATACGCCCGTGGGCCGGAGACGGCCCTGCACCGGAGGATCGCGATGAACCCCGGTGCACCGGCTGCCGCTCTCGACTCACTGAGCCGGCATCCGATCCTTGCGGTTGTCGAGGCCGTCGCGCGCCGCCGTGACGTCCCGCCCGAGACGTTGGAGGCGCTCAGCCGGCATCCGTCGGAGCATATCCGCGAAGGGTCTGCCGCCTCTCGCATCGGACGGAGCCCGGAGTTCCTGGCGGGCCTCGCGAATGACCCCTCGTATGTCGTCCGAGCCACGGTCGCGTGGAACGGCGAGACCCCGCCCGAGGTCCTCGACCGGCTCGCCGACGACGAAGACTACAGCGTCGTGGCCGAGGCGCTCTTCAATCCGAGCACTCCGACGCACGCGCTGGCGCGAGTGGCGGTAGGCGGCTCCCGGTCGGCCCGTCAGCAGCTCGACCGGCGAAATCTCCTGGCGAAGCCCTGGGATCCGGACGACGCCGCTCTCGTCCTCGAACACGCCTACTCGCTCGCCACCCCAGCCGAGCGCCTCCGTCTCCTCGCGCGAAGTGAGGCTGTGGAGGTCAGAAAAGCGGTGGCCGTGAACGACAGCACTCCCGGCGACGTCCTACTGCTCCTCGCCCGCGATCCCGAACCCGACATCCGAGTCCAGGTCGGCTTCAATCCCCATGTGCCTGTCGAGGCCCTCGAGATCTTGGCGGCCGATCCCGACGTGGCCGTCCGTTCTGCTGTCACCCAACGGCGCCTCAGCACGACGCCCGCACACGTGCTCAGGATCGTCGCCGAGATCGACTGGATTGAGCGACGCGAGGAGGTGCGCCCGGCCGAGCTCCTGTCCGGCCTACAGTCGGCACCCGAATGCCCGCCCGACCTCGTCATGCCCCTGACCCGCATGATCTCGCTCCGGTCGAACGAGACCACGATGCCTCCCGACCAGGTCCGAGCGCTGCTACTCGAGCGGGCGATGGGCGAGGACGTCACGTTCGTCACGTCGGTGGCGATGGGCTTCGCCGTCAACCCGGCCCTCGCGCCCGAGGAGTGCGAACTCCTCGCGGCGAGTCCGCACGTCGAGATCCGTATGGCTCTCGCCGGCAACCGTGCGCTCCCGCCGTCGGTACTGGCGCGCCTGGCAGCCGATCCCGACAAGGACGTTGTCTGGTGTGCGCGGGAGGCGCAGCAGTCCGGGCTGTCGGCGTAACGGCGAAAGCGGCGCCTGCCCACCTCAGCCAAAGAGCAGTGGCGGGCAGTCCCGCCCGATTTAGGTCGTAGGCGAAGAGCCGCGAGATTCAGGCAGCTGTGGCACATCCCATATTTCTAGGGTTTCAAGACAAGAACGTGGTGGGAGTTATTGCCCCGGTCTTCGTGCGTTACCCCTTTCGTCTCAATCACGTCAGGATCGTGATTTTCTCGACATTGCTGTAGTGAAGGGGGAACGATGACGGATCCGGAAGACAGAGACGACGACGCCAGGCTGCTCGTTCGTTTGGCACTGGGCGACAAAGCGGCGTTAGCAGTCGCCTTCGACAGATTTGCGCCGACGGTGACGAGGTACGCCTGGGCGATCGCTCCCAGCCGCATGGACGTGGAAGAGCTCGTGCAAGACACGCTCCTCACGCTCTGGCAGAAAGCGGCCGCCATCGAGTTACCCACGGAGTCACTCCTGCCGTGGCTTCTCGTCGTCTGCCGTAACCATGCCCGAAACCTCCGACGCCGTCAGGCCCGGGCGGAGAGCGATTCCCTGCCGGACGATCTCGAAATACCACCAGCGGCCGAGGAAGCTCGAGAACACCTCCGCTGGGTACGCGCCGAGATCGACGCCCTCCCGACGCTGGATCGCCGCATCTGCGAGCTGTGCCTCCTCGAGGGCCGCTCCTATTCCGAAGCTGCCACGATTCTCGGATTGAGCGTTGGCGCCGTCACCAAGCGCGTCTCCCGATCGCGGACTCGACTCAAGAAGGCTGTGATGCACGATGAACACTGAACCTCCTCTCGGCGACGACTTCCAGCGTCTGCTCGTCGGCATGAAGCGGAGCGTCCTCGACCGAGCCGACGACGTCCGCCCCCGTCCTGTTCGACACCGACACGTGTGGCCGGTCGTTGGCCTGGTCGCGCTTCTGGCCATTGGCAGCGTCAGTGGCGCCTATGCCGTCGGCCTCGTTCCCCATGATCTCTTCGAGGCGCCGACTGCGGCCCCGTCGCCGACAGTCTCCGAACCGCCGAGCCCGTCGACGCCCGCAGCCGAGACCCCACCGGCAAGCTCCACCGCGACACAGTCAGTCACCCCGACGTCGACAGCCAAGCCGTTCTCGATCGACGATCCCGGCACCTGGACGACCTCCTTCTCCGAGGTCGGACCCATCGCCCTCGGAGCACCCTATGCCGGCGAAATCGACGATCTCACCTCCGCCTACACCCGCGACAACGCGACCTGCCCCAACCCGAACGTGTCGTTCTGGCACCGCACGGGCTCAGTGGAGCTCGTCGTCGAAAACACGGACGGAGTCGTCTCGGGCGTCTCGATCGGACTCGTGTCACCCACCGACCCGTCGTACCGCACCACCGCCCCGACGACTGCCGAAGGCGCCGGTATCGGCTCGACCCTGGCCCAGCTCAAAACCTTGTACCCGGACATCGAGAACACGGGAAACTACGGCGGCAGCGGCGCGGACGGCGGATTTGAATACTGGAGCATCCACTCCGCCGACGGCTACATCACGTTCGTGCTCGGCGCCGACAACAGCCATGTCGGCCAAGTCTGGGTCGCGGCCACGCCCCAACCGCCCTCTGAATTCTGCGGCTAGCCGCCGGTCAAGGATCAGACCAGCCATCTATCCGCAGAACGTGGCGAAAAGACACACAGCACCAGACCTGTACAACCTGATGGTGTCTCCAAACCAAGGTGTGCCGAATCGCACGGCTTTCAGGAGCGACGAGCGGGATGTGGCCCGACCAAGAATTTCTCCGTCCGACGCTGAACGAGTAGTTGGCGAGCGAACCGCCAGCTCGCGCGCGTACAACGGGAGTCATGAAGGTCATCGGAATAACCGAGTTCGGAGGGCCAGACGCCCTCGCCATCCACGAGGTCGAGGAGCCGCACGCAGGTCCCGGCGAGGTTCGCATCAGGGTCAGGGCGTTCGCGGTCAGCCCGACGGATGCCGGCGTCCGCGCTGGCGGCCGTGACCTCAGCCAGGCGGGCGAACCGCCTTATGTGCCGGGCATGGACGCGGCAGGCGTTGTCGACGAGGTCGGCGAGGGGGTGACCCAGTGGCAGACGGGCGACGAGGTCATGGCCATCGCCCTCCCGCTCCGCGGACACGGTGGCGCCTATATGCAGGTGCTCGTGGCACCGGTGGATTCCATCGCCCGGATTCCCACTGGCACCTCGCTCGAGGAGGCCAGCACGATCCCGATGAACGGCCTCACAGCGGTGCAGATCTTGGAGAAGGCCGGCCTCTCGGCCGGGCAGACGCTCCTCGTGACAGGTGCCCCGGGACTACTCGGGAACTACCTCGTGCAGCTCGCCGAACAGCAGGGAATCACCGTGATCGCCGACGCGGCAGACAAGGATCGGGCGCTCGTCGAGTCGCTCGGCGCCGACCACATCGTGCCGCGTGGGGACGAGTTCGTGGCTGCCGTGCAGGCGATCGCCCCGCACGGTGTCGACGCGATCGCAGACACGGCGCTCCTCCACGAGCAGGCCGTCCCGCTGCTCCGTGACGGTGGAGTGTTCCTCGCCGTGCGCGGCTGGCAGGGCGACGGGACCCCCGGAATCCGGTTCGAGCAGGCGATGGTGTTCGACGAATACCACTCCCAGGCCAAGCTCGACCGGCTGCGGCAGGCCGTGGAGGACGGCGTCCTCACGCCCCGGGTCTCCGAGGTGCTTGCCGCGTCGGAGCCCGGGGCAGCCGCCGACGCCCACCGGCGGCTCGAAGCAGGTGGCACCCGTGGCAGGTTCGTCCTGACCTGGTGAGTAAGTCCGAGCGCTCATAGACGGGGTGGATCGCAGCCGCGAACGACATCGCTCTCGGTGACAGAGATGCCTGTCTCGTCTCTGGCCTGCAGCGTCGCTACCCCGTATCCGACGTCAAAGTCGAACGAGCGGGTCAGGTCTGCGAGCTGCGAGAGGCGTGACGACGACCCGCGCGGCAAGAGACCGCGCGACAGAGGCGTCGAAGACAGCAGCACCGGGCACGAGGGCGTTCGCCGTCGCGGCTCCGGCCGCCAGAGCTACGGCGGCCGGCAGGTCGACGCCCGAGTCGAGGGCCGCGAGCAGGCCGCCGAGGTACGAGTCTCCACTGCCGACGGGGTAGGCGCCGAAGGACCCCGCTGCGGGAGGCAGGGCGACGCGCCACAGGCCCGAAGCGTCGGCCGCGATCGAACCGTGCGCTCCGTCGGTGACGACCACGTCGGATCCTGCGGCCTCCCGCAGTGCCGAGACCAGCGACGACAGCTCGACGTCGAGGGGCAGGTCGAGTGCCTCGGCCGCCTCGGCCCGGTTGACCTTGAGCAGCCCGACGCCGAACGACCCCAGCACCGACCGAAGGGCCGGGCCGTGCGTGTCGAGGGCGAGGCGGGCTCCCTTCGCCGCGCAGAGCCGCGCGATGTCGCCGAGCACCGGTTCGGCACCTGCCGGCAGACCGCCAGAGAGCGACACCCAGGATCCGGCTCCCGCCACCCGCTCGAGCCCCTCCAGCACCTGTGAGAGCTCGTCATCGCCGAGCGCGACCGGGCGCTCGTATATCTCGGTGAGCGTGCCCCCGGCCACGGAGGCGATCGACACGCACTGGCGGGTCTCGGTCGGCGACTCGACGATCTCCGCGGTGACGCCGTCGGCGTCGAGCAGCGCGGCAACGAGCCCGCCGAGGTGACCGCCGAGCACGGGCACGGCGGTCACTGCGGCCCCGAGGCGCACGGCGGCGCGGGCCGAGTTCAGCGCTTTGCCTCCGGCGACCCGGACGACCGACGTGGGCCGGTGCGGCTCGCCGAGCACCAGGTCGTCGACGACGTAGCTCACGTCGAGGGCGGGGCTGAGGGCGGCGACCGCGATCATGCGGTGGCCGCGGCAGTGGCGGACGCCGGGGCCGAGGTTGGGGCCGAGGCCGGTGTCGGCGCCGACAGGTCGAGGTGCGCCGCGATCTCGTCGCGGGTGGCGTGGGCACCGCTGCCGCCGGCAACCCGGGTCGAGAGCGACCCCGCGGCCGTCGCCCACCGCAGCCGGATCCGCTCGTCGGTCTCGCCGAAGTGGAGCGCGGCGAGGTAGCCCGCGTCGAAGCTGTCGCCGGCGCCGGTGGTATCGACGACGTCGAGCACGAGCCCGGGCGCCGACAGTGCGGGAGACCCCGAGCGGACCGACCAGCCTCCGTCTCGCCCGGCCTTGACCACGACGGCGAGCCCCGGCGACGCGTCGACCAGGGCTGCGGCGGCCTGCTCGTCGGAGTCATGGCCTGGCGACACGGCCCGCAACTCTTCGAGGTTGGGGAGGAACACGTCGACGTGCGGCAGGACCGCGTCGAGACCGAGCCACTCGCCCGCGGGATCCCAGTTGGTGTCGAGGCTGATCGTGAGGCCGCGTGATCGGAGCTCGGGCAGCAGGGTCGGCAATGAGGCGGCGAGGCCGGGCAGCAAGAAGAACGACGCGAAGTGCACGTGCGTGAAGGCGCCGGCATCGGCCGCCGCCAGCACGTCCGCAGCCGTGACCCGCACCATCGCCCCCTTCGCCGTCAGGATCGAGCGGTCTTCCGGTGCCGACAGGATCACGCTGAGCCCCGTCGTCTCGCCGGGGACAACGCGAACGAACGAGGTGTCGACGCCGTCGAGGGCGGCCAGCGTGAACCGGCCGAACTCGTCGTCGCCGACGCAGGCGACCAGCGCGACCGGCACGCCGAGTCGGGCGAGGCCGTGGGCGACGATGCCGGCCGACGACCCGAGCACGAGCGACGAGGCGTCGAGCAGCTGCTCCTCCTGGCCGAACCTCGGCATGACGTCGCCGGTCAGCACGAGGTCGACGTTGGCGTCTCCGACGACGAGGATCCCGGGGTCTGTCATGGGGGTCATCCTTTCAACCCGGCGAACGTCATGGTCGCCACGAACTGCTTCTGCGCCGCGAGGAAGAACAGGATGAGCGGCAGCGTCGCGATCACGTTGCCGGCCATGAGCAGCGACCACTCGGTGCGCCTGGTGCCCTGGAAATTGGTCAACCCGAGCTGCAGAGTGAAGGCGTGGTCGTTGTTGATCGCGATGAGCGGCCAGACCAGGTCGTTCCACGAGCCGAGCAGGGTGAAGATCGCCAGCGTCGCAAGGGCCGGCTTCGCGAGCGGCAGCACGATGCGGAAGAACACCTGCAGGCGCGTGCAGCCGTCGATGAGACCGGCCTCCTCCAGCTCGGCGGGCAGCGAAAGGAAGAACTGCCGCATCAGGAAGATGCCGAACGCCGATGCGAGCCACGGCACGATGGCCGCGCTGAGGTGATCGACGAGGCCGAGACGGGCGAACATGATGTAGGTCGGGATCATCAGCAGCTGGGTCGGCACCATGATCGTGGCGAGGATCGCCAGAAAGCCGAACGAGCGACCCGGAAACTTCAATCGGGCGAAGCCGTAGCCGGCGAGCGAGCAGAGCACGAGGTGCGACGCGATGGCCGACGCCGAGACGATCGCGGTGTTCAGCAGCCAGTGCAGGATGTCGGACTGCTCGAACAGCTTCTGATAGCCGTCGAGCGTGAAGTGCGACGGGATAAAGGCGGGCGGGAACTTGTTGATCTCGGAGGCCGGCTCGACGCTGGTCAGGAACATCTCGACGAACGGCAGGAGGAAGAGGAACGCCACGGGCACGAGCAGGAAGTGCCAGCCGCTGAACGGCAGCTTGCGCCGGCGGGCCCGCGCCGAGGGGGCGGGCGGGCGGACGACGCCGCCCGCGTTCGCCAGCGGCGTCGACGGGAGAATGGGGGCTTCGACACTCATCAGAAGGCCTCTCGTCCGGACTTGCGCGAGTAGACGGCGACCGCGATCGTCACGAGGAGCGTGACGAAGAAGAGGCCGTAGGCGACGGCGGAGCCGTAGCCGAACTGCAGGTTTTGGAAGGCGACCTTCCACAGGTAGTACACGATCGTCTGGGTCGCCTCGAGCGGGCCGCCGCGGGTGGTCGTGTAGACGAGGTCGAACAGCTGGATCGCCTGCAGGGTCTGGTAGATGCCGACGAACACGGTGACCGGAGCGAGCTGCGGCCAGACCACGCGCCAGAAGATCTGCCACGAGTTCGCCCCGTCGATGCGGGCCGCCTCGATGACGTCGCCGGGAACATCCTGGAGCGCCGCCAGGTAGATGACCGTCGTGAAGGCGGCCTGACCCCAGAGCGACATGATCGTGATGACGACCATCGCCTCGTGCCGGTCTTCCAGCCACCCCTGCTCGGGCAGGCCGACGACGCGGAGCACGTTGTTGATGAGACCGAACTGGGGGCTGAACAGGTAGGTCGTCAAGATGCCCGTGGCCGCTGCCGACGCCACGAAGGGCACGAAGATGGCCGTGCGGTACAGGCCGATGAATCGGATCCTGCGGTTGAGGGCCACCGCGAGGAACAACCCGAGCAGCACCGACGCCGGCACGAAGAGAACGGTGTAGATCGCCGTGTGCGCCACCGCTCCCTGCAGCTCGGGGTCGGCGATCATGTCGCGGTAGTTGCCGGTGCCGACCGAGACCGGGTCGCTGAAGCCGTCCCACTTCTGGAACGAGAGCAGGAAGGCCCACACCCCGGGGAACACCGTCAAACCGAGCACGATCACGAGGGCGGGGGCGACGAAGCCCCAGCCTTCGAGGGCCTCGCGCCACGACCGGTGCCGACGTGACGCACGGCGAGCGGCCGACGGCCGGGGCGGGGCACCTTCGGGAGGCCGCAGAGCGAATGTCGTCATGGTCGCGCCTAGTTCTCGGCGAGCGCTTTGTCGGCGGCTGTCGCGGCGGTCTTCAGGGCGTCACCCGGGTTTCCCTGCCCCTGCAGCACCTGCGAGACGGCGTCGCCGACCGCACTCGAGAGCCCGACGTAGCCGGGCACGGTCGGCCGAGCCTTCTTGGCATTCGCCGCATTGGCCTGCATCACGTCGAGGCCTGGGAGCGCCTTGACCTGGGCGAGGAACGCGGCGCTGGTCGCCTCGCTCGAACGCAGCGGCAGGTTTCCGACGGCGACGTTGAACTTTTCGTCCTGCTCTTTCGACGTGAGCCACTCGGTGAACTGCGTCGACCAGTAGGCGCGGTTGGCGTCTTTGTGGTCGAAGAGGGTCCAGAGGTCGGGGCCCGACACCGTCTGGTGGTCGCCGTTCGTTCCTGGGAGCTGCACGACGCCGTACGACGTGCCGGCGGTCTTGAGTGCCGAGAGCTCCCACGGGCCGGAGGTGATCATGCCGACGTGGTCGCTCTCGAAGAGCTGGGCGAACTTGGTGTCGGTCTGATCGAGGTAGACGCTCTTGTCGGTCACGGCGAGGTCGCGCAGGTACGTCACCGCGTCGACCCCTGCTGTGGAGTCGAAGGCCGACTTGGTGCCGTCGGACGAGAGGATGTCGCCGCCGTTCTGCCACAGGTGCGGCCACAGCTGCCAGGTGGTCTCTTCACTGCCCGACACCGAGTAGCCGTAGCCGTAGGTGTTCGAGCTCGAGTCGGTGAGCTTCTTCGCGGCGATGCGGAAGTCGCTCCACGTCCAGTCTTTGGTCGAGTAGTCGACCCCGGCCTTGTCGAAGACGGTCTTGTTGTACAGCAGCGAGATGTTGTCGACGACCGCCGGGAACCCGATGGTCTTCTTACCCGTCGGCTGCGCCGTCGCGCGGGCGGCCGAGGTGAACTCGTCCCACTTGACGTCGGGCTTCGCCACTTCGTCGGTGATGTCGAGCGTGCGGTTCGACCGTTCCAGCTGGCTGGCCCAGGATCCGAAGGTGTACGACACGTCGGGATACGTGCCTCCCGCAAAGCTCGCCGACAGCTTCTGCAGCAGCTGATCGGTCGACGATGCCCCGGGCGACAGGTCGATCGAGACGTTCGGATGCTCCTTCTCGTACTCCGAGACGAGGCCCTCGAGGATCTTCTCGGCGGCGTCGTTCTGCCCCGACCAGATGGTCAGCTTGACGTCCGCCTTCGTGTCGAGGGTCGAGGATCCGCCGCCCGACCCGGCACACCCGGTGAGGAGAGCGGCAGTGGCGACGGTGGCGAGGCCGAGGGCCAGGCCGCGGCGGATGGACGAGGGGCGTGGTGCGGAGGAACGGGACATCGGGAACTCCACTGGTCGAAGGGTGGTGATGCGGGAAGGGAGAACGGAGGGTCAGCCGAGAACGACGGAGCGCGTCAGACCCCGCGGGGTGTCGGGGTTGAGGCCCTGGCTCTCGGCAAGTGCGACCGCGATCCGGTGCGCCTCGGTGAGCTGCACGAGCGGGTCGAGCCCGTTCGTGTGGACGGTTGCGCCCGTCGACTCGATGTCGGCGACGAGCGTCGGGTCGACGTCCCCGAAGACGAAGACGAGCGAGCGCTCCTTCGCGACGGCGATGGGGCCGTGACGATAGTCGAGCAGCGGGTACGACTCCGACCACGCCTGGGCCGCCTCGCGGATCTTCAGCGCGGCCTCCTGGGCCAGGCCGTAGGTCCAGCCTCTGCCGAGGTAGACGTAGTGGTCGAAGGCCGTGACATCGACATCGAGGGCAGCGGCGAGACTCGTCCGTGCCTCCGCGACGAGGTGGGAGGTGTCGTACCCGTAGAAGGCTCGGGCGGCGGCGAGCAGGGTGGTGGGGAACCGCGTCTGCACCACCGACTCCTCGTCGGCGTAGTCGAGCACGAGCGTGGAGTCGACCAATTCGTCGACCGGCATCCCGCCGACCGCGACGATCGCGGTGAGCGCCGGGGCTGAATCGGAGTCCATGTCACTGGCGACACGGGCCGCCACCAGTGCCTCCAGGATTTCGGTCGTCGTGCCGGAGCGGGTGATGGCAACGATCCGGTCGTAGCGCCGCCCCGGCTTCCACTCCGAGCCGTAGGCCGCATCGGTCTCGCCGAGACCGGCGCGCTCGCGAAGGGAGGCCAGCGACTCGGCGACGAACGCGGAGGTTCCGCAGCCGACGAAGAGCACGCGCTCCCCCGGCAGGCCGAGGTACGGCCCGAAGGCGGGCGACTCGACGAGCGATCTCGCCCAGGTGTCCGGCTGACTCTGAATCTCGGCGGTCGTCTTGCTCGAGGGCGTGGTCGCGCTCGACGGGGTGGTCGCGCTCGACGGGGAACTGGTGCTCGACGGGGTGGTCGTGCTCATCGGGATGCCTTTCGAGACAGGAGCGCCGGCGAGATGACCTCGCAGAAACGCTGGACGAGGTCGGCGACGGCGTTACGGGCCGGGGCGACATACTTACGGGGATCGGTGGCGCGGTCGTCGGCATCGAGAAAGCTGCGGACGCTGCCGGTGTAGGCGATGTTGAGGGCGGTGCCGACGTTGATCTTGCGGATCCCCGCGGCCACGGCCTCGCGGATCACGTCGTCCGGCACGCCCGACGACCCGTGCAGCACGAGCGGCACCGGCACGGCGGCTGCAAGCGCCACGATCAGCTCGAGGTCGAGGGAGGCGTCCCGGGTGGCCATGGCGTGTGACGACCCGACGGCGACGGCGAGACCGTCGACCCCGGTCGCGGCGACGAACGAGGCGGCCTCCGCAGGATCCGTGCGGACGCCGGGTGCATGCGCGCCGTCCTTGCCGCCGATCGCCCCGAGCTCGGCTTCGACCCAGAGGCCGGCCGCGTGGGCACGACCCACCGCGTCCGCCGTCGTGCTCACGTTGTCGGCGTAATCGAGTGTCGATGCGTCGACCATGATCGATCCGATGCCGAACGCGCTTCCGAGGGCGATCCCCTCGTCGATCAGCGCAGGGTCCTCGATGTGGTCGAGGTGGATGCCGATGTCGACCGGGGCGGCCTCGGCGAGCTCCCGACAGGCGGCGATGAGCGGGCGCATCCCGCCGCCGTGGAAGCGGATGGCGTTCTCGCTGATCTGCAGCAGCACCGGGATACCGGCGAGGGACGCCCCGAGCACGATTCCCTCGGCATGCTCCAGCCCGATCACGTTGAAGCTCGGCACGGCCGTGCGACCCTCCACTGCTGCCGCGACGAGGTCGCCGACCGGTGCCCCGGTCACAGGGCGCTCGCTGGGATGAGCTCGCGGAGCGGCTCGGGCAGGAGGTCGCCGTGGGCGGTGACGAGGTCGTTGCACAGCTCCCAGATCTGCTCGGGGGTGAGAGTCGACGACGCATTCGGGTCGACGAGCACGGCCTGGCGGAGGAGCTTCGGGTCGCCGGTGCGAGCGGCCTCGATGGTCAGCTCGTTCACCGAAAGGTAGGAGCGGTTGATCGCCGCGGCCTGCACGGGCAGCGAGCCCATCGGCTGCGGGCGGATCCCGTCGGCGCCGACGAGCGTCGGCACCTCGACCACGGCACCCTGCGGCAGATTGTCGATCAGGCCCCGGTTCACGACGTTCGCGTGGATCTCGCGCTCGGTGCCCGTGACGAGCGAGTGGATGACCTGGGGCGCGTACTCGGCGGCCCCCTCCTCGAGCTCGAGCGGGGAGCCGCTTTCGAGCGACGCCTCGGCCGCGTGGAACTCGGCGACGTTCTCCTCCGAGATGCCGAGGTATTCGAGCGGTCGCAACCGGAACTTGTCGATCTGCTCGGGCAAGCGAAGGAACCAGGGCAGGTACTCCGACGAGTGCTCGCTCGTCTCGGTCGGGTAGTAGCCCACACGGCGGAAGATCTCGACGCGGACGCGTCGTTCCAGTTCAGGATCCGCGCGAATCCGATCCCGCAGCACCGGGTAGAGGTCGCGGCCCTCGTGGCTCCACTCCAGCATCCAGGCCTGGTGGTTGACGCCGGCGGCGCGGAACCGGGTCTCGGAGACGGGCACGCCGACGAGCTCGGCCAGGTCGTGCGCCGTCCAGTAGACGCTGTGGCAGAGGCCGAGGGCGGTCAGCTCGGGGGCGACGACGCTGGTCCACCAGATGTTCATCGCCATCGGGTTCGTGTAGTTCAAGAACACGGCGTTCGGGGCGACCTCGCGGATGTCGGCTGTGAGCGCAGTGAGGAACGGGAAGGTGCGCAGCGCACGGAAGACGCCGCCGACGCCCGTCGTGTCGCCGATCGTCTGGTGCAGACCGTACCGCTCGGGAATCTCGAGGTCTTTGCGGGTGGCGTCTATGCCACCGATCTGCACCATGTCGATCACGAAGTCGGTGCCCTCGAGCGCGCGGCGGCGGTCGAGGGTCGCCGTGATGGTGATCGGCCGACCGAAACGCTCGCTCACCTGACGCGCCGTGCCCTCGGCGACGGCGAGACGCGATTCGTCGATGTCGTGCAGGCGGAGGTCGAGGGGTCCGAGGTCGTCGAACCCGAGAAGGTCGGCCAGGAGCTGACGCGTGAAAACAACGCTGCCTGCTCCGATGAAGGTCACTCGTGTCATGTGGACGATCATTCTGGTGACTGCGCGTTTCGTGCAATGATATGCGTGAAACGATCACTATCGCTGAGCGAATAGGAAACAGGATGGCAACAATCGACCTCGACGTCTCGCCGCGAGCGGCCTCGTCGAAACGATCCGACCGCATGGTCGCGATCATCTCCTCGCTCGGCGAGCGCGGTTCGGCGTCGTTCGCCGATCTCGCGACGGAGCTCGGCGTCTCGGCGGCGACCATCCGCCGCGACCTCGCCGACCTCGAAGACCAGGGCCTCCTCGCTCGCACCCACGGTGGCGCCCGCGCCTTCACCTCGGCGGCCGAGGTGCCGGTCGGTCTCCGCGACTCGCAGTTCCGGCTGGCAAAGCAGCTCATCGCCCGACGCGCCGCGACCCTGCTGCCCGACGGCCCCTACGCGATCGCGATCGGCGGCGGGACGACCGCCGCCGGAGTCGCCCGGGCCCTGATGTTCCGCACCGACCTCACCATCGTCACCAACTCGCTCACCACCGCCACCGAGATCGCGTCCCGCCCCAACATCAAGGTCATCATGACCGGCGGCGTCATCCGCTCCCAGTCGTTTGAACTCGTCGGCGCCCTCGCCGAGAACGCCTTCAACGCGATCAATGTCGGCACCGCGATCCTGGGCATGGACGGCATCGGCTCGGTCGGCGGCGCGACCACCCACGACGAGACGGAAGCCCGCACCAACACGGCGATGGTGCGCCACGCCCAGAGGGTGATCGTCGTCGCCGACTCGTCGAAGGTCGGCCGCGTCACGCTCGCCAAGGTCGCCGACCTCACCGAGATCCACGACCTCGTCACCGACTCCGGCGCCGACTCCGACGAGCTGGCGCGCATCCGCGACCGCGGCGTCCGCGTGCACGTCGTGGAGGTGGCGGAATGACCGCCGACGCGACACTCCGACTGCGCCTCGTCGAGAACAAACTCCGGTTCGACGACGAGACCGCGATTGCCGCGACCGCGATCGACGGCGGGTGGATTCTGCCAGCCGGGCCCGTCTCGGTCACGCACGATCTCGGATCCTGCGCTTTCTACCGGCACGGCTGGAACTCGTGGTCCCCGACGGGCTGGGCACCGCTCACCGACAGCCCGATGCGCATCTACGGCGACGCACCCCGTCTGCTGACGGCCGACGACGCCGCCACCGACCGGCCCGACCGACACGAGGGCTCGGGCCTCGGCGCACTCGAACTGCCCGACGGCCGGGTGCTGCTGCTGGGCGCGCTCGGGCTCGGTACGCCGCGCGTCGGCGCCTCCCCCGACGAGCTGTGGGCGACTTTCGAGAGCCAAGGATCCGAGTGGTTCCTCGGTCTCGGAGACGAGGCTGTCGTGTTCGCCCGCTACGCCGAATTGCTGCGCGAGCGGCTCGGCACCCCGCCCGCTGAGCGCGTCGACACCCTCTGGTGCAGCTGGTACTCGTTCTTCGAAGACATCGACGAGACGCTCGTGAATAAGACGATCGACGACCTCGGCGACCTGCCCTTCGACGTCGTGCAGCTCGACGACGGCTGGGAGCGAATCGTCGGCGACTGGACGGCCAACGAGCGCTTCCCCTCCGGCATGGCGGCCCTCGCCGAGCGGATCACCGCGCGCGGCTCTCGGCCGGGTCTCTGGCTGGCGCCCTTCATCTGCCTTCCCGATTCGGCGATCGTGCGCGACCACCCCGACTGGCTCGTGCATGCCGCGTCGGGCGAGCCGCTCGTCGCCGGCTACAACTGGGATTCGCACTACTACGCCCTCGACACCACTCACCCGGCCGCTGCCGAGCATCTCGACCGCGTCTTCGCCGAACTCGTCGGGTTCGGTTTCCGCTACCTCAAGCTCGACTTCCTCTATGCGGGCGGACTGCCGGGGGTCCGCCATCTCGACCTCCCGCGCGAGCAGGTCTACCGCGATGCGCTCCTCAGGATCCGACGGGTCGTCGGCGACGACGTCTACCTTCTCGGTTGCGGGGCTCCACTCCTGCCGTCGGTCGGGGTGCTCGACGGGGTCCGCGTGGGCCCCGACACCGCCTCCGACTGGGTGCGACCCGGCACCGTCGAAGATCCCAGTCACGAGGGCGGGTTGAACGGCCTCACGGCGTCGGTCGAGCGGCTCTGGATGCGCGATCTCTTCCAGGTCGACCCCGACGTGGCGTTCTTCCGGTCGGCGCACACGACCTTGACACCCGAGCAGCGCGAGGCCCTGCAGTTGATCGCCCGGGTCTCCGGGTTCCGATCGACGTCGGATCCCATTGACTGGCTATCGGCAGACGAGGCCGATTCGCTCCGGGTGTTTCTCGTGCGGTCCGAAGAGGTCCGACGCATCGGGCGCTACCGGTACGAGGTGGGCGACGAAGTCGTCGACTTCACGCCGTTCGTCCGAGAGGTCCGCACCGGGCGGGAGCACCTGCGCGAAACGAACCTCGTCGCGCCCGGGGCGAGCGAGTAGCATCGCCCTCACGCTGATCTGCCCGGACCCCGCAGACCAGAGCCTCTCCGCTTGTCGGAGGCCGGCTGCACATCGGAGCACGATCTCGGAGGTCCCATGAATCGCATCACCCTCACAATCGATGGCAAGCGCTACCGGCTGTCGAACGAGACCGACCTCGACCTTCTGCAGAAATCGGTACTGCGTGCGGTCCGACGAGGTGAGTTCTTGACCTTCACTCCCCTCGGTTTTCAGCGCGTCTCCGTTCTCGTCTCGCTCAGCTCGTCGATCACCGTCGACATCGTCGAAGAGGTTCAGTCCGGAGTCAGCTCGCTGACCCGCGTCGACGCTCTCGACAGCGACTACGACTACTCGCCCACGCAGCTGGAGCGGCAGCGCTACGGCAGCTGACCGTCTGGTGCGTCAGAGGCGGCCCCGCCCACCCGGCCCTTACGGATGGTTACCGAGATAATCATCCGTAAGGGGAGGTCGAGCCGATGCTTAGCGCCGACCGGAGGGGGTTTTCGGATCCTTCGCCGTGCGACCCGCCTCGAGGCGCTCGGCCTCCAGCCGCTCCGCCTCTTCTCCGCTGATCGCCTCGCCGCGCGCGACCATTCCCGAGACCTCCGAGAGCGGGATTTCTTTCAAGAAGAGAGACAGCACGAACGCGACCGCGATCAGCGGGATCAGGTACCAGAACACGGGAGCCAGCGAGTCGGCGTAGGCCGCCACGACGAGGTCGTGCAGGGCCGTCGGCAGCTTGTTGAGGGCCGCAGGATCCAGAGTGGACGTCGCCGACGACGCATCAGACGAAGAGGCTCCCGCACCCGTGAACACGTCGGTGAGCTTCTCGGTGAGACGACTGGTGAAGATCGCGCCGAACACCGCGACGCCCAGAGCCGAACCGACCTCGCGGAAGTAGTTGTTCGTGCTCGTCGCCGTTCCGACGTCTTTCGCGGGGACGGCGTTCTGCACGACCAGGACCACGACCTGCATGATCGAGCCCAGCCCGGCACCGAAGATGAACAGGAACACGCAGATCAGCCAGATCGGGGTGTCGGCGGTGAGCGTCGTCATCAAGAACATCGCGATGCCGACGAGCACGGTGCCGACGATCGGGAAGGCCTTGTAGCGGTTGGTCTTCGAGATGACCTGACCGGAAAGGATCGACATGCCGATCAGGCCGACCATCATCGGAAGGAGCAGCAGTCCGGAGGCGGCCGCCGACGCACCCGACGCCATCTGCAGGAACGTGGGGATGAAGGCGAGCGCCGCGAACATCGCAATACCCAAGACGAAGCCGATCGCCGTCGCGATCACGAAGACGCGGTTCTTGAAGAAGGCCAGCGGGATGATCGGATCGTCGGCGCGGTTCTCGACCAGGATAAACAGGGTCACCGCGACCAGCAGGGCGGCGCCGAACAGCCAGGTCTCGGGGGCGCCCCAGCCGTGCAGCGAATTGCCGCCGAACTCGGTGAAGAAGATGAGCGACGCGGTCGCGGCCGACAGCAGGATGATGCCCGGCACGTCGATCTTCTTCGTGGCCTTCTTGCTGGGCAGGGTCAGGGTGAACCAGGCGATCGCGAACGCCGCGATGCCGACCGGGATGTTGATGTAGAAAGCCCAGTTCCAAGTCAGGTGATCGACGAAGAAGCCGCCGAGGAGAGGGCCGCCGACAGCCGCGAGACCGAAGATGCCGCCCAGCGGGCCGAGGTACTTGCCGCGCTCCGAGGCGGGGACGATGTCGGCGATGATCGCCTGCGAGAGGATCATCAGACCGCCACCGCCGAGGCCCTGGAGGGCGCGGAAGACGACGAACATCCAGAAGTCCGAAGCGAAAGCACAGCCGATCGACGCCAGCGTGAACAGGGCGATCGCCGTCAGGAAGAGGTTGCGCCGCCCCAGCACGTCACCGAACTTGCCGTAGATCGGCATGACGATGGTTGTCGCGAGCAAGTACGCCGTCGTTATCCAGGCCTGGTGCTCGACGCCGCCGAGCTGCCCCACGATCGTCGGCATGGCCGTCGACACGATCGTCTGATCGAGGCTCGACAGGAGCATGCCGGCGATCAGCGCGGCGAAGATGATCCAGATACGACGCTGCGTCAACAGCAGCGGGCCGTCGCCGCTCTTCGGAGGGGCGGTCTTCTCGGTGGTCATGGGCTGGGCACCAGTCTTTTCGTGGGGAGGGGGGCGAAGAGCTCGCGGGCCGCTCGGACCCGCTCGCGGAGGATGTCGGCGAAGGGAACGACGTCGGCCCCGTGAAGATAGGTGTCGATGCTCAGGCGGACGAGCGCCTCGAACGTGACGATGGCGACCCGGATCGGCAGGAGATCGGCGTCGCCCTGGCTCTCGGCCAGACGGGCGATGAACCGCTCCTGCTCGCTGCGGCCGGAATCGATCATGGCCGCGATCAGCTTCGGCTCCCGCTGCATCGATCCGACGAAGTCGGCGAGGTCGGACGCCGTCGGGCTCATGGCCTCGAAGTGCCCGATGGCCACCTCGACGAGGTCGTCGACGAGCGGGCGGCGCGCCTCGGGGTGCACCGCGCGAGCCGCGAGGAAGTCGTCGACGAGGGCGCTGTCGAGCCCGTTCTCGACGCCGAGCACCGCCGACTCCTTCGTCGGGAAGTAGTTGAAGAAGGTGCGACGCGAGACACCCACCTGGTCGCAGAGCTCTTGGATCGTGAAGCCGGTGAGCCCCTTGCGGGCCGTCAGGTGCCGGGCGCGCGCGACGAGGGCCGCGCGAGTGCGCAACTGCCGCTTGCCGGTTCCGTCGAGTGCCACCCGTAGAGGATTGCACTCTTATGCTGAGAGTGCATGGTACTGGGGTACCGGTCTCGCCCCGCCGCCGCCGAATTTGAAGGAAAAAAGCACCCCCGCCGACGGCTTTATGCCGATCGGCGGGGGTGCTGCCCGCGTTTCTCCTTCAAATTCGGAGGCGGGTCGGGCCAGACAGGTCAGACGATGGCAGCGCGCAACTCAGCGGCAGCAGCGCCGACGTCGGGCGCACCGTAGATCGCGCCACCGGCGACGGCGACCTCGGCGCCCGACTCCTGCACAGCCTTGATCGTCGAGGCGTTGATGCCACCGGCGACGGAGAACGCCACACCGGACGCCTTGCCGTCGTCGAGCAGCGTCGAGAAGGTGAACCCCTCTTCGGCCTGCTCGTCGAGACCGGCGTGCATCTCGACGAACTGCACGCCGAGCTCCGTGACCTCCTTGGCGCGGGCGGCCTTGTCTTTCACACCGATGAGGTCGGCGACGATGCCCTTTCCGTGCTTCTTCGCAGCGGCGACGGCACCAGCGATGGTGCTGTCACCGGCGACGCCGAGCACGGTCACGAGGTCGGCGCCGGCCTTGAACGCGACGTCGGCTTCGAGCTCGCCGGCGTCCATCGTCTTGAGGTCGGCGAAGACGATCTTGTCGGGGTGAGCCTCTTTGATGGCGGTGATCGCCGAGACTCCGGCGCTCTTGATGAGCGGGGTGCCGAGCTCGAGGATGTCGACGTGCGGCGCGGCCGCGGCGGCCAGCTCGAGGGCGGCTTCGGTGGTGAGGGTGTCCATGGCGAACTGGAGCTTCATGGTGGTGCCTTTCGTTGGGTGAGTGGAGGTCATTCGAGATTGGCGTGACGCGGCCAGATGTCGTCGGCGGTGAGACCGGACCGCTTCCAGAGCGCGTCGAAGAGGGCGTCGCCGAGCAGCACGACGGTCTGCTCGAACAGCGAACCGGCGTACTGCGCCGAGGCGGTGCCGGAGCGGTCGAGCTTCGCCGCGGCCGGCACGACGAGCACCTCTGCCGACAGCTGCCCGAGCGGCGAGTCGGTGGCGGTCGTGATGGCGACCACCAAGGATCCTGCGCTCTTCGCAGTCTCGGCGGCGCGCACGATGCTGGCCGTCGTGCCAGAGCCGCTCGCGGTCAGCAGCACGTCGCCGGGGCCCGCCGCGGGTGTCGTGGTCTCGCCGACGACGTGCACCGTGAGGCCGAGGTGCATGAGCCTCATCGCGGTCATCTGCAGGGCGAGGCCCGAGCGACCGGCGCCGTAGACGAAGACCCGGTCAGCCTTCGACAGGGCGTCGGCGAACGAGTCGAGGTCGTGCTGGGCGATCGTGTCGACCGTGGCCCGCAGCTCGGACTCGATGGAGCGGAGAGATGTCGCGACAGACGACGGCGTTTCGGTCATACCCCATGGTGCGCCGAAGGATCCGGGGGCGGCGCCACCCGACGGACCGGTTCTGCCTACCCGAACGGGTAGGGCCCGGCCGCAGGCAGGGTCAGTTGATGCAGGTGCCGGCGTACGCGGTCGACTGCTTGGTGACCGTGGGCTTCGGCGTCGCCGGTGCCGCCGGGGCAGTGGAGGTCGATGGCTTAGGCGTAGCGGTCGCTGCCGGGTCGCGCACGGTGCGGCCGTCGGAGCCGAGCACCAGGCGCACCCCGACGATCCCCGGGGTCAGCACGGCCTCGGACCCGGGCACCTTCGCGACGAGTGCCTTCGCGGCGCGCTCCGCCCCCTTTGCGTACTGGACCGTCGTCTGCTGGGTGAGCGTGCCCGACTCCGGCGCCCCGACCGTGAACCCGAGCGCGGTCAGGCGTGTCGATGCGGTGACCGCCGCGCCCTCGACGCCGCTCGCGTTGACGACGAGTGCACTGACGGCCGCGGGTTTCGCCGCTGTCGCTTTTTTGTAGGCCTCCGGCTGCCCGACGACGTTGGTGATGAAGCCCGGCATGCCGGCGGTGTCGACCTCGACGATCGAGAGCGGCGTGCCATTGACGTCGATGGTGGGCGTGCCGAGCACGGGGATGGTCGCCGAGCGGATGTTCGCCGGGCGCAGGTCGCGCACACTCGTCGCGAACGACACGAGGTCGAACCCCTCGTCGGTCTCGATCGACTTGCTGACGGCGTCGATGATGCGGCCCGATTTGACCGGGTTGAGCAGGGTGCCTGCGGAGAGGATCCGCTTGGCCTCGACCGACAGGAAGTACTGCTGGCGCACCTCGCGGTCGAAGTCACCGCGCGGAAGACCATGCCGCTGGCGGACGAACGCAACGGCTTCTTTGGGGCTGAGTGTGGATTTGCCAGCCGGCAGGTCGATCTTCGAGAAGTCGTCCTGGACGGCGTTGTTAAGGCACACCTCGACCGGGCCGAGAGCTTTCACGACCTCGTAGAAACCGAGCAGCGAGACGCGCATGTAGTGGTCGATCGTGAGGCCGGTGAGATTCTGCACGGTCGAGATGAGCAGTTTGGCGCCGCCGGACGGCCCGCCCGTGGCGCTGCCCGCCGAGAACGCCGAGTTCAGCTTGTTCTTGCCATGCCCGGGAATGTCGACGTACGAGTCGCGGGGCAGCGAGATCATCGTCGCGCTCTTCCGGTCGCCGCTGACGTGCAGCACGATCATGGTGTCGGTGTTGCTGCTGCCGCCGTCGCTCGTCGTGCCGAGTTCGGCCAGTTGCTCCGCCGTGGCGCCGGCGGGGCGGTGGTCGTCGCCGACCAGCAAGATGTTCTCGTCCTGCCCGTCGACGTCGCTCCCCCCGCTCTTGCCCGGGGCCGGGAGGGCGTCGATCTTGGTCACACCCGATTGGAACCGCTCGTAGCTGTAGGCGACATAGCCGCCGCCGAGCACGAGAACGCCGACGAGCCCGAGAGCGATCCAGCGCAGCGGATGCCGCCGGTCGCGCCGTGCATGGCGCGCGGGCGGACGCCGGTACTTCGGCTCGGGCGGAGTCGGGTTCTCGTCGGTCACCCCCACAGGCTAACCGGAGCCCTATTGGAACGAGGCCGCGACCCCGTTGCGGTGGTAGTCGAAGATGATGCTCGTGCGGGTCGAGGCGACGCTCGGCTGGGCCGAGAGGTGCTCGACCACGAACTCGCGCACGGCCGACGAGTCGGCCACGGCGATGTGCACCAGGAAGTCGTCGGCGCCGCCGAGAAAGAACACCTGCAGCACCTGAGGCAGGTCGCGCACCTCCTCCGAGAAGCGCACGATGCTCTCCTGGCGTGAGCCGGGCCGGAGGGTCACGCCGACGATCGCCTGGAGCCCCAGCCCGAGGGCCTTCTGATCGACGCTCGTGAGAAACCCGGTCACGACACAGCGATCCTGTAGCGACCGCAGACGCACGTGTGCGGTCGAGGGTGCGATACCCGCCCCTTCGGCGAGCGCCGCGTTCGAGATGCGCCCGTCGCTCGTCAGCAGCGCGATGAGCCGCCTGTCGATGTCGTCGAGTGGTGCGGGGCCTGAAAGATCGTTCGGCGAATCGTTCACTTCGTCTCCTCTACCGGGCTCAGACACTGGCTACTCCTCAATCTACCGAATGTTCTTCGTCTGAAACACGTGTGAAACGAACCCTGTCCATCCTGGTTGGTGCGGCGCAGGAGCCGCCCCTTCGATCGGAGAACGACATGCGCGTAGGCATCCCCACCGAGATCAAGAACAACGAGAACCGCGTCGCCATCAGCGCCGCCGGGGTCGACACGCTGGTGCGTCACGGCCATGAGGTAGTCGTGCAGCAGGGCGCAGGATCCGGCTCGCGTATCTCCGACTCCGACTACTCCAAAGCCGGCGCCACGATCCTCCCCACCGCCGACGCCGTGTGGGCGAGCGCCGATCTCCTCCTCAAGGTGAAGGAGCCCATCGCCGCCGAGTACGGCTACCTTCGCCCCGACCAGACGGTGTTCACCTACCTCCACCTCGCCGCCGACAGAGCCCTCACCGAGGCCCTCGTCGCCTCCGGCACGACCGCGATCGCCTACGAGACGGTGCAGCTGCCCGACCGTTCGCTGCCTCTGTTATCGCCGATGAGCGAGGTCGCCGGGCGGTTGTCGATCACAGTCGGCGCGTACCAGCTGATGCGGTCGAACGGCGGGCGCGGATCCTTGCTGGGTGGTGTGCCCGGCACCCCGAAGGCCAAGGTCGTCGTGATCGGCGGCGGCGTCGCCGGCGAGCACGCGGCGGCGAACGCCCTCGGGCTCGGTGCCGACGTAACCGTGATCGACGTGTCGCTCCCCCGCCTTCGCGCCCTCGAGGTGCAGTTCGGCGGGCGCATCCAAACCCGGCACTCCACACCCTTCGCGATCGCCGAGCAGCTCCGCGACGCCGACCTCGTGATCGGGTCGGTGCTGATCCCGGGGGCAGCGGCCCCGAAGCTCGTCACCGACGAGATGGTCGCCACGATGAAGCCCGGCGCCGTGCTCGTCGACATCGCGATCGACCAGGGCGGCTGCTTCGAGGGATCGCACCCGACGACCCACGACGACCCGATCTTCGCCGTGCACGACGCGGTGTACTACTGCGTCGCCAACATGCCGGGCGCCGTGCCCGAGACGTCGACCCGGGCGCTGACGAACGCGACCCTGCCGTACGTGGTGGCGCTGGCCGACCGCGGTTGGAAGGCCGCGACCGAGGCCGACGAGGCGCTGGCGAAGGGGCTCAACGTCACGGCCGGCCGGGTGACCAACGCCGGGGTCGCCGCAGCGCTCGGCCTGGAGTTCGCCTCCGCCTGACGGCGCTGGCCCACCGACCCTGCCGAGAGCGCCCGAACTCGCTCTGCCGAGCGTGCCCGACTAGGGGTCAGCAGTGTCGCCCGACGCCCATTTGGGCACTCTCGGCGATCAGGTCGAGCGCGATCGTGGACGCCGCGGGCGACACGCTCAGGTGTTGCAGCGCACGGGCGACAGCAGCAGCCCGGAGAGCTTGACCGACGTGGTGCTCGTCGACGTCGACGACCAGGCGGTGTTCGCGGTGATGTTCGCGCGGACCGTCAGCGTGTAGCTGGGGAACAGGCTCAGGATCGCGTTGGTCGTCACTACCGCCGACGTCGTGGAGCCCGTCGTCGTCGAGGCCACGACCGTGCTGCCGTTCAGCACGTCGAAGCTGTCCGGAACGACGCTGCCGCTGTAGGTCCAGCCGATCGTGACTGTACGCCCGTCGGCGTTGTCGGTACAGGTGAGGCCTGTCGCCAGAGGCACTGTGCCCGCGGTGAATCGCGAGGTCGGGTTGACGGTCGTGCCGGTGAATCCCGCCGCCATCGCTGCCGGGGTCGGGCCGAACGAGACGAGGGAGCCCGCGACGAAGAGTGTCGCCGCGGCGGCGGCTCCCGCGCGGAAGGGCCAGGCGGGGCGCGCCCGCGGGGGTGTGTCGGGCGGGCCTGCCGCCGGATCCTGCACTCGCGTGCGAAGACGTCTGTCGAGACCGGTCAGGCCGATCAGCAGGGTGAGCCCCGCCGAGACGAGCGCGACGAAGAGCCACTGCCCCTCGCGAATCCAGAGGATCGGGAGTCCGACCCAGGGCACCCGGAGCATGCCGACGCCCCACACGGCCGACGGGTGGACGGGAGTCGAATCGGGCTGCGGATTCGCGTCGCCCGCCGTGCGGAGCATGCCGCCGTCGCCCCACTCGACGAACCGGTGCAGACGCAGTTTGCCCGGGTGGTCGGGATCGTCAAAGAGGATCACCTTGCCCACCTGCATCGCCTCGGCGGCGACGGGAACAGACACCACCACATCGCCGGTGCGGATCCGCGGCATCATCGAGGCGGTCATCTCGGTCGTGGGATGCCAGCCGATCACGGCCGGAGCCGCTGCGTAGAACGCCAAACCGAGAACGGTCGCGAGCACGCCGCGGGCGATCGACGCGACGATCACCCGGGCCCAGTCACGGGTGTTCTGCGCGCGGCTGTTCTGCGCGCCGCCTGTCCGGGCCAACGCGTGCCGGCCGTGCGGATCGACGATCTCGCGGAGGAGTTCGGCCGACACCGCCGACTGCCGGCCGAGCGCTGGCACGCTCGGCCGGATCCTCGATCGGCTCATGAGTGGGGCTCCCGACCAGGTCGGATCAGCTGTTCTGGGCCTCCCAGGTCAGGCCGAGCTGAGCGGTGCCGCCCATGACCGTACTGGGTGCCGCGGCGTTGACGGTGTAGGTGAACTGGAAGACCTTGGTCTCAGACGCGGTGCCGGTCGGCGCCCAGCTGCCGACGCCGGTCGCGAAGTTCGTGCTCGTCGAACCGAAGTTGAGGAGGGTGCCGGTGTAGACCGAGCTTCCCGTTGCCTGCGCCGTGAAACCGGTGCACGAGCCGAAGCCACCGCCGGTGCCCTGCGTCACGGTCAGGTTGATGTAGGTCGAGAGGGCGTTGGTGGTCGACGGCGAGGTGCCATACAGGGCCACGGTCGAGGGCAGGGTGCCGGTCGACGTCACCGCGATGCACTTCGTGCCGGTCGAACCGGGCTTGAGCGCCGTGGCGTTGAAGAGCGCCGTGTTCGAGTCATCGTCGGTGAGCGCCACCGATCCGGCGCTCCAGTTGCTGGCGGGGTTCACGGTGGTGGCCGAGAACGCCGAGTACGAGGCCGTCCCGACGACGAGGCCGGAGCCGACGAGAGCCGCGGGGATGGTGATCCAGGCGGCGATCTTGGCGCGAAACGGGGTGACGAAAGGCATGGCTGAACTCCCAGGTGGGGCTGATCCGGAACGCGTCGGCTGACGCGACTCTTCAGGTGCTGCGACGGGCGGAACGGCCGTTGGTGAGACGCCGAGAGACTCCATCGTCGGGGTTCGCGGTGGTGAAGTGCGAAGCCCCTATGTGCTCCTATGAAGGTACGTCGCTGAGCGCATCTCAACAAGTCCGCATTTGGCCCCACTGCGAGGGTCATCGAGGCCGGGTCGCGCGCGAGGCCGAACCAGGAGCCCTTCAGTCGCCCTCTGCCCGCGGCCACGTCATCGTGACCGTCGTGCCGTGCCCGGGTTGCGAGGCGATCTCGGCGTGCCCACCGACGTTGTGGACGCGCTCGATGATCGAGACGCGCACTCCGAGACGGTTCGGCGTCATGTGATCGACGTCGAACCCGACACCGTCGTCGGTCGTGGTGACCGTGAGCACCGCGTGAGACCAACGGATGTGGACGTGGCGCTTCACATCGCCCGGCCCGGCATGTTGGATACTGTTGGTCAGAGCCTGCATCACGGCGGAGAACAGCGCCTCGACAACGGACCCCGGCACGGAGTAGTTCTGCAGGCCCTCCGCCGTGAACGTGGCCCTGATGCCGAGCTCGGCGCAGGTCTCGGTGAACCGGCGGCGCAGACCGTTCAGCGGAACGAGATCGTCGAGAGTCTCGGGCATCGGCCCCGCCGACGCGACCTCGGCGAGGGCGTGCTTCGCCATGGCCACGGCGAGGACGCGCTCCTCCGGCGTGTGCGATCGCGCTGCGGTGAGAAAGGTCGTGAGCACGCTGTCGTGCAGGATCGAGTCGACCTGGATGCGCTCCATCTCGGTTCGGTGGTCGCGCACCGTCTTGGCGTATCGACCGGTCGCTGCACCGTGGGCCGAGTCGACCGAGGCGGCGGCCCTACGGAACATCGTGATCAGCAACAGCACGACCAGGCCGATGATCACGCCGTACCCGGCCTCCGCTAGCGACTGGAGCAGGGGTGCGCCACCACCGGCCGGCGTCTGGCGGACGATGATGTACACCACGTAGACGCTGCCCATGTAGACGAGCGCCCCGGCCTGCCGAAAAGCGAAAGATGCCGCGGCGAACGCGATCGTCGAGAGCGGGCTCGGCCAGGGCGCGCCCGATGCCACCACAGACGGGTCGGACGCCGCGAGCTGCCAGGTGACGAGGATCGCCAGATAGACGACGCTGAACGACGCCGCCGCGACCCGGGGATGCCACTCGAGCACTCCCGTGACGACGGTCGCGGCCAGACTGCCGAACAGGGCAACGCCGGCGATCCACGCCCAAACCTGGTTCATCAGGGGTTGTCCGACGAACGCGTCCGGGATCGCCAGGCCGCCGAAGATGAGGCAATACGCGGCCAGGCACCGGCCGACGACTTTCTCGACCAGGGCCGAGCTGATCAGGTACCGCGTGGAACGGTCGGAATCCGAGGATCCGCGGACCCCGGCCAGCAGCAGGCGGCTCGCGCGAACTCGCATGCACACCCCCGACTCCTGGCACCCTGCCATTTGCACGGGTCTGACCTTTCTACCCCCGCACGCGGCCGTGGGCCACCCTCAGTACGGGGGTCCCGGGCTCGGATTCGCCCGGGCCCGGGGAATCGGCCGACATCGCGCGCCGCGGCGCTGTGACATCGGCCGATCCGCGTCACCTCACGCGACGCCGACCCCGGCGGAAGCGGACACGGCAGCAGGCTCGGCCGCGATGACCCCGAGCGATCGGTGCCGGCGGTGGCTGAAGCGGTAGTACGCCCCGCCGACGAGCAGCGACGCGCCGACGAACAGCAGCGCCGACCACTGCAGCCACCAGGTGTGCCCCGTCAGGTCGTAGATCGCCGACCGAGGCCACGCGAGGTTGACCACCATGAGCACCTGGTAGACGACCGCCACCGCGTTGACGGGGATCGCCCAGCGCCCGAGCGAGAAGAGGGGCTTGCCCTCTTCGTCGACGCCCGACTCTTCGACGCGAGTGCGGCCCTGAATGCGCCGCACCAGCAGCGGCACCGTCACGCCGAGGTACGCCAGGTAGAGCATGGCGATGCAGAGGCTCGAGAGGGCGGTGAACAGCGCCGACTGGCCGACGTTCGCGAGCAGCACCAGAGCCGCCCCGACGCCGACGACGACCGAGGTGATGATCGGCGTGCCGGTGCGCACCGAGACCCGAGACAGCGCCGCGGAGAAGGGCAGCGCGCGCTCCCGGGCCATGGAGTACATCATCCGCGAACCGGAGGTCTGCACGGCGAGCGTGCAGGCGAACACTGCGACTGCGACGGCGCAGAGCAGCAGCCGGCCGAGTACCGGGCCGAGGCGAGCGTCGACGACACCGGCGAGACCGCCGGAGACGAGGGATCCGTCGGTGAGGCTCGGAGCAGCCACCAGCGCCGCGATGATCAGGAGCGCACCGCCGAGCCCCGAGACCGTGAGGGCCCGGATGATCGTCTTCGGTGTCGTGCGGCGCGGGGCGTGCGTCTCCTCCGAGAGCTCCCCGGCCGAGTCGAAGCCGACCATCACGTACGCCGCCATGAGCGCGGAGGCCAGCCAGACCCAGATGTAGGCGCCGCCGGGCTCCCGGCCCTCCGTGGTGAACACCACACTGGCCGAGCGCTCGGGGAGGAAGAAGAGGCACGCGATCAGCGCGATGACGCCGACGATCTCGATCACGACGCCGACGCTGGTGACGCGCGCCATGAGTCGCACCGACACCACATTGACGACGGTGGTGACGACGAGGAGGATGCAGCCGAGCACGACCGAGTTGGCTGCACCCGTCGGCGACAGGGGTGCCGGGTCGGCGTCCGGGCCCCCGACGATCTGGAATCCGGACCAGATCGCCGGCAGCACCGCCTGCACCGCGACCGCGGCGACGGCCACGGTGAGGATCTGCCCGATGATCATGGTCCAGCCGGTGAACCAGCCGACGATCGAGCCCGCGAGCCTGCTCGACCACTGGAAGATCGCTCCCGAGATCGGCCACCAGGCGGCGAGCTGGGCGAAGTTGAGCGCCACGAGCAGCTGCCCCGCGAAGACGACCGGCCAGGCCCAGAAGAAGGCCGCGCCGCCGAACGAGAAGCCGAGGCCGAACAGCTGGAACACCGTCGTCAAGATCGACACGAACGAGAAGCCGGCGGCGAACGACGCGAATGTGCCGACACTGCGATGGAGGTCCTGGCGGTAACCGAAGGTGGCGAGCTCGCCCGAGTCGGTCGAGACCGCGCCGGTCGAGGCCGCGCCGGTCGAAACCGAGTCGGTCGAAGCGGGTGACGGGCGGACGGAGGTCTGTTGGGGCAGTGGGTCGAGCGGGCTCATGACGTGCCTTTCGCGATCGGACGAGACTGCGTATCTGTCGGGTGACAGGTATTTGTGAAAACAGTCTGGAGTCGCAGGTCGCGTGCCCGATTTCGGCCCTGTTACGGGTGCGTTAAACCCCGAGGTAGGCAAGCCAGCCGCCGTGCTCGGTGATGTCGCGAGCACCGACCGCGCTGGCCGCGTCGCACCCGAAACCGGTGACGAAGGATCCGGCCCGCAGCTCGATCTGCCCAAGGTTCATGGGCGCCGGGAGCTCTGCCAGAAACGTGCCCAGCGCTGCGATCGGCACCTGCCACAGCCCGCCCACGATCGACGCTCCGCCCTCGCCGACCCGCACGAGGCCGGGCTTCGGCGGCACGGTGTCGAGCGCCACGAGGCGGTAGGCCTCGGCGGTGTGCGCCTCGCCGAGCCACCGGGCGCCGCGGGCCGTGAGCTGGGCCTCGAGCGGCTGCCCGGGAAGATGCGCGCCGACCACGAAGAGCGGGACGGAGGGGGCTCCCGCACGTGTCGGCCACGAGAGCGGGGTGCTGGGGAGCGCGGGAGCGGATCCTGGGCTCGCTACCGAGGGTGTCTCGAGCTGGACGCGGCGAGCGAGGTCGAGCGCGACGGCGTCGGCGAACGTGCGCGCGACGACGGTCACGCCGAACTGCGAGGTTCCGGTGGCGTCGGTGACGGTGCCGGACGGCACGGCGACTGCCGCGAGGTCGAACAGGTTGCAGAAGTTCGTGTAGGTGCCCATCCACGAGTTGACGCCGATCGGGTCGGCGGCCACGGCCTCGACGGTCGGGTGGCCCGGGGCGGTGGGGATGAGGAGGGCGTCGAAGCCGTCGAGCAGCGCGAGGCTGCGGCGGCGGAGCTTCTCGAGGCGTTCGAGGTCGGTGACCATGTCGCTCGCCAGCACCGTGCCGGCACGGCTGACGATTGCGCCAACAGTGGGGTCGACCTCGTCGGGGTGCGCGTCGACGAACTCGCCGACGGCCGCGTGTCGCTCGGCGACGAGAGCGCCGTCATAGAGGAGGCGCGCGGCCTCGAAGAACGACTCGAACGGGATCGTCTCGACCGTGCAGCCGTCGTCGCGGAGGCGGTCTGCAGCGGCGGCGAAAGCAGCCTCCCACTCGGGAGACATGCCGACGAGCGTCTCGGGCACGGCGATGCGGGCCGCCCTAGGAGCGGCGATGGGGGCATCGGCGGGAAAGGTCCGGGCCTCGTCGCCGCCTGCCATGGCACTCATCGCCGCGGCCGCCGTGTCGAGGTCGCGGGCGAAGATCGTGACGGCGTCCCACGACCGGCAGGCGGGGAGCACGCCCATGGTCGAGACGACGCCGAGGGTCGGCTTGATGCCGACGAGGCCCTGCAGGGCGGCGGGAATCCGGCCCGACCCGGCCGTGTCGGTGCCGATGGCGATGTCGGCGAACCCGAGGGCCACGGCGACCGACGACCCCGAGCTCGAGCCACCCGAGATGTGCGTGGGTCGACGCGCATCACGCACTCGGCCGTAGGGGCTCCGCTGGCCGACGAGGCCGGTCGCGAACTGATCGAGGTTCGTGGCGCCGATCACGGTGGCCCCGGCCGCTCGAAGGCGCGCGACCGCCGTCGCATCGGCGGCAGCAGGCCCGCGGCCGAATGCCGGGCACGCCGCGGTGGTCTCGATGCCCTCAACATCGACGTTGTTCTTCACAGCCAGAAGCAGCCCCGCGAGCGGCCCGACCTGGGCTTGGGTGGCCGCCTCGAACTCCCGCGCGACATCCGCTTCGGGCCGGAGCGTGATCCACACCTCGGGCCGGTCGGCCTTCTCGATGGCGGCGAAGGCCGCCCTCACCCGGTCGACGGTCATGCTGCTTCTCCTTCTCGGGGAGCGAGCACGACGAGCGCGTCTCCCGGGTTGACCTGCGATCCGGGCACGGCGAGCACCTGCGTCACGACTCCGCCGTGAGGCGCCTCGATGTAGCTCTCCATCTTCATGGCCTCCAGGGCGACGAGCGTCTGCCCCTTGGCGACGGTGTCGCCGACAGCGACCTCGGTCTTCCAGACGTTCGCGACGAAGGGGGCATCCACGCGAGTGCCACCGGGTGGCACCACGACCTCGTCGGCATCGGCCACGACGGTCGCGGCCGCCTGCTCGGCGCGGTCGAACTCTCCCGCCTCCTCCCAGGCGTGCCGCTCCGCCGCGAAGGCGATCGCCTGCTGGGCCCGGAAGCTCGCGATCCCCTCGGCGTTCGAGGCCAGGAAGCTCTCGTGCTCGGCGAGCGAGAAGCTGCCGTCGCTGATGTCGAGACTCCCCCGGCCGGCGGCGAGGTCGGCGCGCAGGTCAAGAAGCTCCTCGGGCTCGACGGGGTACCAGCTGATGCGATCGAAGAACCGGAGCAGCCACGGCGACCCCTTCTCGAACGGCGCGTTCTCGCGGTACCGACTCCACACCTGCGTTGTCCGGCCGACGAACTGGTAGCCGCCCGGGCCTTCCATACCGTAGATGCAGAGGTAGGCGCCCCCGATGCCCACGGAGTTCTCGGCGGTCCAGGTGCGCGCCGGGTTGTACTTGGTGGTCACGAGTCGGTGACGAGGATCCAACGGGGTCGCCACGGGAGCACCGAGGTAGACGTCGCCGAGACCCAAGACGAGGTACTCCGCGTCGAAGACGGTGCGGTAGACGTCGTCGACCGACTCCAGCCCATTGATGCGGCGGATGAACTCGATGTTCCACGGCGTCCACGGGGCATCGCTCCGCACACCCGCGATGTAGCGGGCGATCGCCTCGCGGGTCGCCGGGTCGTCCCAGCTGAGCGGCAGGCGGACCTGCCGGCTCGGCACGACGAGCTGGGCCGCCGGCGGGATCTCACCCTCGAGCTCGCGGAGGATGCCGACGAGCCGCGCGATCGGCAGCACGTCGGGGTCGACGTGGATCTGCAGCGAGCGGATGCCCGGCGTGAGATCGACGACACCGCCGAGGTCGCGTTCGACGAGCAGCATGTGCAGGGCGTGCACGCGGGCCCGGAGCGCGAGGTCGAGAACGATCTCGCCGTACTCGACGAGCACGTTGTCATCGCCGGAGCGTCGGTAGGTGACGTTCGGGTCGCCGTCGATCCGGGCGAGCACGCCGTCGTCGCCGTCGCGCGCCGGAGCGAACGAGGTGAAGTCGAGCGACCTCCGCGAGGGCGCGTCGACCGCGGCGATCGGCACGAATTGCAGGGTGTCGCCGGGCCGCAGCTGGCCCAGCTTCCAGCGCTCGGCCGACACGACCGTCACCGGGCAGACGAACCCGCCGAGGCTCGGTCCGTCGGGGCCGAGCAGGATCGGGGTGTCGCCGGTGAAGTCGAGGGCGCCGATCGAATACGCGTTGTCGTGGATGTTGGAGGGGTGAAGCCCGGCCTCGCCGCCGTCCTGGCGCGCCCAGGTCGGTTTCGGCCCGATCAGGCGCACGCCCGTCCGGGCCGAGTTGAAGTGCACCCCGTAGGTCGCGGCGTAGAGGGCGTCGATGTCGTCGCGCGTGAAGAAGTCCGGCGCGGCATGCGGCCCCTCGGTCACGGCCACCCGCCAGTGCGAGGTCATCACGGGACGGTGGGCGTCGGGAACCGCAGCCGTCGTCGGAGCCGGGGCGGAAGGATCCTGCGGTACCGCCCTCAGCACATCGCCGAGCCGCAGTGCGCGACCGCCGTGCCCGCCGAACTGGCCGAGCGTGAAGGTCGAGGCACTGCCGAGGTAGTCGGGCACGTCGAGCCCGCCCGCCACCGCGACATACGTGCGGAGGCCCGCCGTCGCATCGCCGACGTCGAGGGCACCGCCCGCCGGAACGGTGATCGGCTCCCACATCGGAACGTCGCGGCCGTCGATCTGCACGGTCGCCGGGGCACCCGTGACGCAGACCACGGTGGCGTGCGTGAAGACGAGTCGCGGCCCGCTCGCCGTGCACTCGAGACCGGCCGCGTCGACGTCGTTGCCGAGCGCGACATTGCCGAGGCGGAGCGAGCGGTCGTCCATCGCGCCGCTCGGCGGCACTCCCACCTGCCAGAGGCCCGTCCGCCCCTGGGCGTCTTGAACGGTCGTCATCAGGCCCGGGCGCTCGACGGTGATCCGGGGCTCGGGGTCACCGACGCCGTCGAGCGTCTGTGTCGAATGCGTGGCTTCGTGGAAGGCCTCAAGCTTCGCCACGGCGCGCAGCATGCCGAGGTTGACCTCGATGCCATCGATCCGGCACTCGGCCAGCGCCTCGCCGAAGCGTTCGAGCGCCTCGTCGCGCGTGGCCGCCTCGACGATCACCTTGGCGAGCAGCGGGTCGTAGGCGGTCGACACCTCGGTGCCGCGCTCGACCCAGCCGTCGACCCGCACGCCGTCGCCGCCGGGCAGAGTGACGCCCGTGATGACTCCGGCGCTGGGGCGGAAGTCGGTGGCCGGATCCTCGGCGTAGACACGTGCCTCGATGGCGTGACCCGACACGGGAACCGAGCCCAGGCCGCTTTCCCGGTCGAGGTAGGGCTCGAGGATCCCGCGGTCGCCGCTCCCAAGCCGGAGCATCCAGGCGACCAGGTCGACCCCGGTGATCGCCTCCGTGACCGGGTGCTCGACCTGCAGGCGCGCGTTCACCTCGAGAAAGGAGGCCTCGTTGCGCTCGGCGTCGTAGACGAATTCGACGGTGCCCGCCGATCGGTACTCGAGCGACGCGGCGAGACGCCGGGCCGAGTCGTGGAGGCGCTCTCGCACGTCGTCGGGCAGCGCCGGGGCGGGTGCCTCTTCGACGACCTTCTGGTTGCGGCGCTGCAGCGAGCAGTCACGGTCGCCGAGTGACACGACGCCGCCCCGCCCGTCGCCGAAGACCTGAACTTCGACGTGGCGGGCCCGTTCGACGTAGCGCTCGGCGAAGACGCCGGCCGAGGCGAAGTTGGCCGCCGCCATCCGGCTGACCCGGTCGTAGGCGAGACGCAGGCTCGCCTCGTCGCGGCAGACGGTCATGCCGATTCCGCCGCCACCACCGGTCGCCTTCAACATCACCGGGTAGCCGATCGGGGCCACCTGGCGTGCCGCGTCGTCGGCGTCGGAGAGCAGGGTCGTGCCGGGGAAGATGGGCACGCCCGCCGCCATCGCGGCCTCGCGCGCGGTGTGCTTCGCGCCGAAGATGCGGAGCTGCTCGGGAGTCGGCCCGACAAACGCGATGCCCTCGGCCTCGAGGCGCTCGGCGAAACCGGCGTCTTCGGAGAGGAACCCGTAGCCGGGATGCACGGCATCGGCCCCGGTCTCGCGGCAGGCCCGGACCACCGCGTCGACGTTGAGGTAGCTCTCGGTCGGAGCCGTGGGCCCGAGCAACACCGACTCGTCGGCGGCGTGCACGTGCGCGGCCCCGCGGTCGGCCTCCGAGAAGACGGCCACCGTGCGGATGCCGAGTTCGCGCGCCGAGCGGATGATGCGCACCGCGATCTCACCGCGGTTGGCGACCAGCAGCGTACGGATCGCCCTGGTCTCGGGAGGCGCCCCGACCGGCTCAGACATCGGCTCCGCCGCTCCAGATGATCATCTCGGCGCGGCTCGGGTCGAAGCCGTTGCAGGGGTTGTTGATCTGCGGGCAGTTCGAGACAAGCACGAGGGTGTCTTTCTCGGCGCGCAGGCTCAGCGACAGGCCGGGCGCCGAGATGCCGTCGACGATGCCGAGGGCGCCGTCGGGGTCGACCGGCACGTTCATGTACCAGTTCACGTTCGACACGTGGTCGCGCTTGCCCATGCCGTACCGCGAGATCTCGCGCATGAAGTTCTCGGCACAGGCGTGCTGGCCGTAGGTGTGGTGGCCGTAGCGGAGCGTGTTCGATTCTTTCGAGCAGGCGCCGCCGAGGGTGTCGTGCCGCCCGACCTCGTCGGCGATGAGGGTGAGCAGCGGGTCGTACTCGTTGTCGCGGAGCACGCTCCCGACCGTGAGGTAGACCGACGACTGCCCCTGCAGCGTCGCCTGCGCACTGTAGGCCCGGCTCGTGTCGGCGGCGTCGTAGGCCAAGAAGTCGACGGCCTGATTGCCGTCGACGTCGACGATCGTCAAGATCTGCCCGGCTTTCAGCGTCGCCGACCACGGCGCGCGAGCCGCAACGGTCTTGCGCGAGATCTCCACTCCGAAGTCGTTCATGCGATGCCCCGTCCCTTCAGGTAGTCGGCCGTGTTCTCGAAGGCGCGTCGCCCCTCGGGCGTCGCCGACCACCGAGGATCCGACGGGTCCGTTCTCCGATCCCGCCACGCCACGATCTCGAGCGGCGACGCGATGTACTCCTCGCGCGGATCGAGCGGGTGCGCCGCGTTGGCCACGAGCATGATCACGGGCATCTCGGTGCGCAGCGTGATCGAGCCTCCGGGGCCGGACGATCCGGTGAACGTGGGCGATCCTTCGGCGTCGATCGTCACGCCCTGAAAGAACGAGATCGACGGTGCGATGTCGCGGCGACCGAGACCGTTCTTCGCCGCGGCAACGGCGAAGAGCTCGCGGCCCGCAGGACTCGCGCCCTCGGGAGCGCCGTCACCGTAGCGCTCGACGTTGCGCGCCTCGGCGGACGTGCCGTAGAGAATGTCGTGGTGGCCCGAGGTGTCGTCGATGACCGACGCGAGCACTCGCCCCTGGTCGCTGAGCAGCAGCTGCCCCGGCGCGGTGTACACCTGCCACTGCACCTTCGCCGTGTCGGCGACGTTGAGGCGTTCCCAGGGAGCGTCGGCGTTGTAGAGAAGCACGGAGGCGCAGGCGTCGCCGGCTATGTCGGTGAGGCGGACGCTCGATCCCGCGGCGAGGACGCGGTGGGCGTAGCTGCCGCCCGCGACCGTCTCGGCCCAGACGACGTCGCCTCGGTCGGCCGTGATCTGGCCGGTCCACGTCTCGGCCGGAACCACCGCGTCCGGTGCGCCCGAGGCCGCCGCTTCGGCCTCCTGGGCGCGGGCATGCGCTTTCGCGCCCGCTGTCGTCGAGGTGCCGGAGGCAGCTGGAATCGTCGTCATCTCACGTCTCTTTCTATTGCTTGATAGAAACGTAACCGACGTTTTTCGTGGCAGATTTCGAGCGCGTGAGACCCAGGTTGCAGGTGTGTTAATTCTGCAGGGGTGCGCTCGGATCCTGCGCTTAGACGGCTGCGACCCAGCGATCGCTCGCCACTCCGAGTGCGCGAAGAGCGGCATCCGCGATCTCGCCGGAGAGCGTCGAAGGCAAGCCTTCGGAATCCATGCGAATGCTGATGACCGTCTCGACCACACGGAATGGGAGCTCGCGTTGAACGGTCGAGAGGGCCAGGCCCTCTTCGGTCGCGACCTCGTCGACCAGCGTCGCGTAGGCGTCACGGAGGTCGCGCCGGGCCCGGGTGAAGTCGTCGAACTCACTGCCCCGCACCTCGGGCAGCAGATAGAGCGCCCCCAGGTTCCAGGTCGACGCCAGCAGCTGGGCCGAGTCGAACCGGGCGAGCGAATGGAGGCGGGCCGCGGCGTGACCCTCACTGGCGAGCAAGCCGGGCAGCGCTGCGAGGGTCGTCTCGACCGTGCTCAGCAGCAGCGTGCGGAGGATCGACTGCTTGGTGGCGAAGTAGTGGTAGATCGACGCCTGCTGCAGTCCGACGCTCTCGGCGATCCGCCGGGTCGACGTCGCCGAGTATCCGCGTGTGGTGAAGAGCTCGGCGGCGGCATCGAGAATCTCGTCGGCGGCCTCCATGCTGGGCCGCTGGCTCTGCTTGAGGCGGGGCCTTCCGACCGTGTTCGACATGCGGCCATTCTCGCTCACTCGCGCGGGCGCGCTTGTCGACGGCGCGAGGACGCCTGAGCGCACAGACGCCCCGGGCCGAATGTCCGGGCCGGGGCGTCTCTCGTTGTCAGGACTCCGACCGAAGCGGAGGCCCGACGCTATCAGCGGTCGAAGCGCTGGCCTTCGGGCTTGCCCGCCGACGCGAACCACACGATGAGGATGATGGCGCCCACAAAGGGAATCAGAATGAGCAGATACCAGGCCCCGCTGCGGTTGGTGTCATGGAGGCGTCGCCATGCCAGCGCCAGCGACGGGATGATCGTGGCGAGGGCCCAGATTCCGGCGATGACCGACACGACAGTTGCGCCGCCCGACATCGTCATCGCTCCTGAAGCGCTCATCGTGTTTCCGCCGGCAGCCTGAGAGATGATGTTCAGCACGATGCTGACGATGCCGGCGATCAAGGTCCACCACCAGAACTCGCTTCGCGAAGCGCGACCGGAGAAGGTGGCGTATTTCTTGAAGAACCGCTTGGCGGCCGCACCGATGGGTGCACCGTAGTACGGCTGGTTGAGCGGCGGTTCGCCCGGGAGCGACTTCGACTCGCCCTGGTAGGCGGGGGGCTGGGAATACGACATCGTCTGTCCTCCTGGACTGCTTCGGCTAGTGATCGACGCCGAGCTTAGAGCAACCTGGTAGATCGTCGGTAGAGGCGGGCGGCCAAGCGGCGACTCGATCTCGAAAGATCGTCGCTTTTTCCACCAGCCTCCTGTAGAGCCGGCCTCCTACGTCTTTCTTTGGCGAGCCGGTGCCGCCGGGTCACCGCGTGGAACGCGCGAGCCGCCACCGGACATGCTCGGCGAACCCGAGCACACTGAACCGGTGACCCACGTGCGCGACCCTGACACCGACGACCGCTTCGACCGGAAGATCGGCAGTCGCGATGTGCGGGAGTGGCGCACGAGGGCCGGTCAACGGCTGGCAGACCGCCATGGCCGGCTTGCTTCCCGCGTCGGAGCACGCCCGGCGCTGGCGGCCACCCTGGCGGTGGGCGGCGGCATCGCCGTCGCAGCAACGGTCGGTGCCTCGTGGATCTACGACGGCGTCACCAGCCGCAACGGTATCGAGAGCCTCGACGGACCCGCCCTGGCTCTGGCGAAGAAGCTCCGCTCCCCCGCCGTCGATGCCAGCGCAGCCGGGATCGCCCGGCTCTTCGGGCCGGTCGGCATGCCCGTTCTCGGGCTCGCGATGGCGGGAGCCCTGGCGGCCCGCAGCCGCGAGCTGACGCCGGTGGTGGTCGTGACGGCCGCCGGTGTCGGATCCTTGGCCATGACTCTGGCGGGCAAGAACATCATCGACCGCAACCGCCCTCATCGACGAGACGCCATCGCGCCGTTCGAGAAATCGCCCTCGTTCCCCTCCGGTCACACCCTCAACGCCACCACCGTGCTCGGCGCCGGGGCCTACCTCTTCGCCCTGTATGAGGAGCGGAACGCACCGCAGACCGTCGTCATCGCCACGGCCGCGGCGACTGCCGTCACGGTCGGCCTGTCTCGAGTGTTGCTCGGTGCCCACTGGTTCACCGACGTCGCCGTCGGCTGGACGACCGGGGCCGGCTGGCTATCCGTGCTCATCACGAGCCACCGGCTCTTCCTGACGGCTCAGGATCCGGCGCACACGCGCTGAGCAACCAGCCCGGGGGCACACACGCCGCCGCTCGACGAGCGCCCGGGGTCAGCGAGCTGTGACGGCGCGGGCGCCGAGGTCGGACCCGAGCATCGTCTCCATCGCCGCACCGACCAGGCGATCTGCGGCAGTGCGCTCCAGCCGTCGGGACCCGACGAGCGAGGCGATCCCCTGCATCGTGGCGGCGAAGAGCATCTTGAAGTCGGATCGAGAGCCGTCGTCATCACCCTCGGGCTGAGGGCCCATGGCGCTGTCGAGCAGGGCGAACAGCGCGCCCGCCGAATCGGTCACCCGGTCGGATCGCTCGGTCGTCTTGGTCTGGAACATCAGCTCCATGAGCGCGGCATCGTCGATGGCGAAGTCGACATAGGCCCGCGCGACGCGATCAAAGCGCTTCGAGACGTCGCCCTCCTCGGCCAGTGCTCGACGAACCGCGGTCGTGAGCCGCTCGAAGCCAAGCTCGGCCAGAGCGTCGAGCAGCGCTTGGCGGTCGACGAAGTGACTCCGCGGGGCGCCGTGGCTGACACCGGCGCGCCGGGCGAGATCTCGGAGCGAGAGGCCCTCCACGCCGGTCTCGCGCAGAACGCCGACTGCCTCGTCGAGCAAGACAGCACGGAGGTTTCCGTGATGAAAGGGCCGCTCGGTCATGACGCCAGTCTAAACCCAAACTAGTCATTGCCTATTTTCTAGACAGTGCCTATATTGGGGTCATGACAACCCAGCAAACACTATTGGTATTCGGCGGCACCGGGCAGACCGGGCAGCACTTCACCCGGCTCGCTCTCGACGCCGGCCACCGCGTCCGCGTACTCGCACGGACACCCAGCAAGATGGCCATCGCGCACGACGACCTGGAGATCGTGCAGGGTTCTATCGACGACGACCTCGATCTCGACGCCCTGCTTCACGGCGCCGACGCGGTGGTCGCGATGCTGGGCGATGCGGCCGCGCAGCGCGAGCGCCAGGTCAATACCGCGCTCGTCCGAGCCCTCGTGCCCGCGATGCGACGGAGCGGCACTCGTCGGTTCCTCTATCAGGCGGGCGGTCTGAGCGCAGCCCCGGGCAAGCGGCTCTCGCCCGTTCTTCGAGCGGTGCGAAGCACGCTCGCTCGCGGCTACATCGGCCAGCACGAAGACAATGAGGCGGTGATGCGCTTTCTCGACGACGAGGCGCGCGACATCGAGTGGATGGTGCACCGCGCGGGTATCGGATCGGACGGCCCGTCGAAGGGCGAGCTCCGGCGGTCTTCGTCACGCATCAGCATCGGCACGTTCGTAGACTGCGCGACGTACAACCTGCGTTTGCTCGGCGACGACTCGGCCGTTCACACCTGCGACGGGAGTGCTTACGGGCGGGGGTGACGTAGCGCCCTGCGGCGGACGTCGTGGCCGTGAGGGATTACCTTATGAGCAGGCCGAAGACGCCCGAATCTTCCTCGGCCCATTACCCGAGGAGACCCCGATGCACCGACTTGCCCCTGTAAACGAGCTGCCGAAGCGATGAAGGTATTCCGCGCTCACATCCAGACCGCTCCTCTCGGCGTGCTGTTTGCCTGGTTCACCGGTGTCTACTTCATCGGGACCTACGGCTTCGCCCTCCTCGATGGAACGGGAAGACTGACTCTTGTCACCGCGCTGATTCGCTTCGTCACCGCCGCCCTCTTCGGCGGGGCCATGACTGCCCTCGTAGCCCGGCAACGGCGCCGAGACGGTGGTGTCGAGACAACCGCCCAGATCACCACGGCCCTCAAAACGGGTTCCGTGCCGAAGGGCGCTGACGCGTCACTGTGGGTGCCTGCACTCGAGGGGCGCCGGAGGCAAAATGAACGAGCCCAGTGGATGAATCCGATTATCTTCGGCGTCTTCACCGTGCTGGGCGTATGGTTGGTGGTCCAGGATCCGACTGCGGTCGTCCCCTGGATCTTTGTCGCCTTCTTCGTCGCTATCGCGGTGTTCTCGATAGTCGCCGCGAAGCGCTTGGTCAGGAAGATCGATGCCCTCCTGGCTCAGGTGGACTCCACGCCCGTGACGCACGATTCAGCCGTGGACTCCGGAGAGATCCGTGGCTAGAGGATGGGATCCGCTGAACCGGATGGCGACCCCACCCGGGGGCCGTATCGGAGCCTGGTTCAACGTCATCGTGTGCGGTTTTCTGTGCGTCGCAACCCCGATCGCGGCCGTCACGAACACGCACCCCTTGGGCACTGGGATCCTCGTCGCCCTGATCGCTCTCGGTATCGGCGCATACATGGAGACCCAGTTCGTGCGGATCCTGATTCGCCAGAATAGGGCGGCCAAGAAGTGAACCCGCAGCTCATCTTCGGCATTGGCGGTGCCATCGCCGCAGTCTGGGGCGCCATCGTCGCGATCTGGAACGACTGGGCGCTCAGCCTTATGGGCCGAAGCGTCACCGGACGCCAGTTCAGCCCGGCCTACATTCGACTGATCGGCATCGTTCCCTGCGTCGGCGGGGTCTTGATAGTGATCCTTGCCCTCGCCGGAGTGCTCCCCGACCACTAGCCGCATCCTGCGAATGTCAGATCGATTGCACTCTGCTTTTTGCTCGAAGGAGACTCCGACGTCCAATTCACAACGAGAGGCCCCGCTCAAGGCCCGTCGCGGTCTGGCCTTCTACGCACTGCCGTGCCTGCAGATATTGGGCCTGGCAGGGGTTTTCCTCGTGCTGTGGCTGAGCCTGTTTCCCCCGGGATTCGCGGGCGCCTCTGCGTCAGCCGTTGCAGCTGTCGCGGGAGCACTCATCTGCGTCGTCTCAGCACTCCTGCTGTGGTCGTGGTCTCGCGTGGGCGGCTACACGGCGCATTGGATGCTCCGCCAATGGGTGCGCGACGGGCCTCTCCCCAGACAGGTATCCCTGTCACGACGTCTGCGTTTTCTCAAGCCACTGGCCGACATGAGCGCCGGCGCTGGCTGGCTCTACTTCAGCCTTGCCCTGGTCTACGTTATTCTCGGTGGAATTCGCGCGCTCGAATCCGTCACCGAGTCTCTCGGACATTTCACTGTCGCTGCCGTCTGGCTGCTCGCTGGCGGATATCGGATCCTTTTCACCAGGAAGTGGGGTCAGAGAGCAACGGAGCTCTATAACGAGACGTTGACGGAACAGGCCAGCCAGGGCGATACCCCGGAATGACGGTCAGTCTCATGAGACCGCAAACGGCTGTTCCGTTTCTCTCACGATCGTGGCCTTGTCAGAAATAGACGTCGATGCGCACACTGCAAAAATATAGGTTTCTCAGTATCGTTGCGGCATGTCCGCTACCCATGACGAAGAAGCCAAAGTCCGCGATGCCGAGGTCGCTCGACTTCATCCCGATCTCGAACGCCGGCACCTCCGGGCCACACTTCCTGCTCGCGTTGTACTCCGCGATATTGAAAAGCACGAAGGGGATCGCGAGCTCAAACTCGTCGGCGAGTCCTACATCGTCGCGGTCGTTAACAGCCGCGCTGTTCAGTTCTACGCTGGCTCCGACCCTGTATTCGATGCCGGCTCAATCGATGTCACCCGAATCGTGGACGTCGAAACCGGTAGCGAGTTCGACTACACGCCACCTCGGCTCAACCCCACCGTCCGCCTGAAGATTCAGGAGGGAACGACCACCCTGGACGTCGACCTCGAAGTTTTCACCTTCGACGGCACGGAGCTGCACCAATCGACTGAAATAGATGCCGATCTCGCGTGGTGGAAATCCGCCACCAGCCACTGATCTTTTATTGACTACGAGCCCGCATGACTGTGTCCTCCGGAAGCATGCGGGCTCGTTTTACTCGACTTCAACTACCGGATGCCCGCATCTCTCACTCGGCGAGAGACTGAACCGCATTCCAGAGGTCGTTTTGGAAACCCGACGAGAAGGTGGCTCCAGGCTTGAAGTAGCGATGCGCGCTCGACCCGAAGATCATCCAGGGCTTCTCGTGTCGCACCGTTCCAGCCTCACTCTCGTGACCTGAATCGACACGAGTGACAGTCCACGTACGTTCGCTTTCCGTCTCTTCCATGACGACACGATACGAATTGTTCTCGTCAGTCACGAACTCGAATTCGGGCACCGCATCGAGGTCGTAGTCTCGAGATACCTCGGAACCGTCGACGGTGACTAGTGCAATGTTGGCGCTACTGCTCATGGTTCGATCCAACCATCGACCCGGCTACTGAACGCGTGCGGTCGTGAGCAGCGGGTGACGCCGAAAAGGCGGGCGATTTCACCGTGTTGAGGCGCAAGAGCAGACCGCTCTCGCGCACGGCAGCACCGACGCCCGTCAATGGAACAGCGGCACCACGAGGTAGATGCCATACAGCACCGCCGCACCGCCGATGCCGACACAGACGTACCCACCCAGGGTCGCGGACGCCGGCCAAGAGGTCAGCGCGCCATGGCCGGCGATCTCACCACCGTCGTCGGGCGATCCGATCGAGAGCAGCCGGAGCCCGACCGAGAAGATGGTCACGATCGCAACCGTGGCGACCAGGGTGACGACACAGACCTCGGCGATGGACGACCAGTCGACACCGAGGAACCCGGCGGCCGACGACGATGACGCTGCGGCGAGGAGGGAGGTTGTACTCATGACTTCAACCCTTCGAGGAGTCAGACGAGGTGGAGGAACCGGTGGAGACATCGGCGAGCGGTCGACCGGTGGCGGTTGATGAGTCGTCGTTCACGTTCTCGTGGCTGACCGGGTGGCGTCTCGCGAGCAGCACGAAGGTGCCGCCACCCGCGACCGCGACGACCACGACCGCTGCGAGTCCGATCGCGCCGGTCCCGGCGAGCCAGGCTGCACCACCCCCGGCGAGCGCCGCGGCCGGCAGGGTCACAACCCACCCGAGGGCGATCTTGCTGACCGTGTTCCAGTGGACCGAGGCGAGTCGTTTGCCGAGCCCGGCTCCGACGACCGCACCGGACGTGATCTGGGTGGTCGACAGGGGAAAACCGAGGTTCGACGAGATGAGCAGCGTGGCAGCCGAGCTCGTCTCGGCTGCGAAACCCTGGGGCGATTCCACGTCGGTGATGTTCTTGCCGACCGTTCGCATGATGCGCCAGCCGCCGGTGTAGGTGCCCAGGGCGATCGCCAGGCCGCAGATGAGGATCACCCAGATCTGTGGACCCGTATTGGAGGCCTGGTAGCCGCTCACGATCAACGTCAGGGTGACGACGCCCATCGTCTTCTGGGCGTCGTTCGTGCCGTGAGCCAGCGAAACCAGCGAAGCCGAGACGGTCTGCGCGTGCCGGAAGCCGCGCTTCGCACCATGCACCTCGGAGAGTTTCGTCACCCGGTAGGCGATGTAGGTGGCGATGAGCGCAACGGCACCCGCGATGAACGGTGAGAGCACCGCGGGAAGCACGATCTTCGACAGGACACCCGAGAAATCGACAGCGCTGACGCCGGATCCGATGATGGCCGCACCGATGAGGCCTCCGAACAACGCATGGGTCGAACTCGATGGCAGGCCGAGCCACCAGGTGCCGAGGTTCCAGAGCACGGCACCGACGAGGCCGGCGAAGATCAACACGGGCGTGATGTGCGGCAGGCCCTTCGAGTCTTCGGTGAGAATGCCCGACGAGACCGTCTTGGCGACCTGAGTCGAAAGGAACGCGCCCACCAGGTTGAGCACGGCCGACAGGAGCACCGCGACTTTGGGCTTGAGCGCCCCTGTAGCGACCGACGTCGCCATGGCATTGGCAGTGTCGTGGAAACCGTTGGTGAAGTCGAAGATCAGGGCAATGACGATGACCATCAGGACGATGACGAGGACGCTCATATCGATGACTCCAGACGTGGAGGCTCCGGCACGACGTCGAAGCGGTTGCCGCGAAGGTAAGCCCGACTCGTGAACGCGGGGTGAACTCGGCGAGCGAGTGGAAACCGGCCTCGATGCACCTGGGGGAACCGCGTAACGCAGGGATCCTTGGCGAAGCTCGCGTCTCTGGCTACATCGTGCTATAACGATAAAGCGCATTTCAGCGCGGACCGGAAACCCGAAATCCGGATGCTCAAAGGAGAGTCATGAAAAAGAAGAAGTCTGTAGCGATCGGAGCGATCGCCCTGCTGGCCGCTGGTGCCGGACTCACCGGGTGTTCGTCCTCGTCGTCATCGTCCGGGCCCGTCGATTTGACCGTCTGGACGGGATTCACCGGCGGCGACGCCCCGGGCTACAAGCAGATCGTCAAGGACTTCAACGCCTCGCAGTCCAAGGTGAAGGTCACGATGACGGTTCAGCCGTGGGACACCATCCAGCAGAAGCTGCCGTCGGCCTGGCTCACCGGGACTGGCCCGGACATCGCGGCGCCGGCGCCCGATCCCAATGTGATCGCTCAATACGTCAAGACGAACTCGGTTCTGCCGCTCACCGCCACGGGCTCGGGAGACACGAAGATCAACACCTCGAAGTTCGCCTCGGCGTTGACGAAGGAGTTCACCTACAACGGCAAGCTCTATGCGGTTCCGGCCAACTACGCCACGCTGAGCCTCTACTACAACAAGAAGCTGTTCAAGGCAGCTGGCATCGCCTCGGCCCCCACCACCGTCGCCGAGTTCCAGGCCGATGCCAAGAAGCTCACGACCGGCGGCACGTACGGGCTCTCCCTGGCCGACAACAACACCATTCAGATGTGGCCGATTCTGCAGTGGCTGTCCGGCGGCGAGGTCACCGACAGCAAGAACTGCAGTGCCCTCCAGACGCAGGCCAGCATCGACAGCCTGCAGCCGTGGGTCACCCTCGTCAAAGACGACAAGATCTCGCCCGTGGGCCAGTCGGGCGCCGAGGCCGACTCGTTGTTCTCCGCAGGCAAGGCGGCTATGGAGATCAACGGCCCCTGGGCCGCCCCCGGCTACAAGTCGGCGGGGATCGACCTGGGGATCGCCAAGATCCCCGTCGGCGACGACGGCACCAACGTCACTCTCGGGAGCACGGCACCGCTTGCGATCTCGGCAAAGACGAAGCACCCGACCGAGGCGCAGCAGTTCCTGGCCTACTGGACCTCGAAGAGCACCCAGCTGAAGTTCTCGAAGAGCACCGGGTTTCCGCCGCTGCGAACCGACCTGAGCGATAACGCGACCTTGAAGGCCGACCCCACCGTCTCGGTGTTCGCGAGCCAGGTACCCGATGCGCGGCTCTACCTGCCCCAGGTCCCCAGTGCCACGCAGGTCGACGCGAACGGCTACGTGCCCTTCATCCAGAAAGTCACCCGCGACGGCGATGTCTCCGCCGACGCCACGAGCGCCGCCGCGACCATCAACCTGTTGACGGGCTGCTCGAGCTGATGACCACCGGAGACACCACGTGGGGCGTCAAGACGACGCCCCACGCCCGGACCCCGGCCCGGACGCCCCGGTGGAGGTCACGCCCCGCGTGGCTCTTCATGGCCCCGAGTCTCGCGATTCTCGGCGTGTTCGTGCTCTGGCCGATTGTTCGCTCCTTCTGGTACAGCCTGCACACCTGGACCGTCGGTGCCACCGATCAACCCTTCATCGGCCTCGACAACTACGTGCAGCTGACCCGGGATCCTCAGTTCTGGGGAGCGCTGCTCCACACGGTCGAGATCACGGCCGTCTCCGTGCTCCTCCTGCTCGTGATCGGTTTCTTCCTCGCGCTGGCACTCGCTTCCGAGAACCTCATCACCCGGATCATCCGATCGGCGTTCTTCTTTCCCTACGTGGTGTCACTGACCGCGGCAGGTCTCGTGTGGCGATTCCTTCTGGATCCCAACATCGGTCTCGTCGACGGCCTCTCCAAAGCCCTCGGCTGGGGAGCCCCTGCGTGGTTGGCCTCCACCACACTCGCACTGCCGACGATCATTTTCGTATCGATCTGGAAGAACGTCGGCTTCGTCATGATCATCCTGGTGGCAGGCCTCAAGGGGGTTCCCGAAGACCAGTACGAAGCGGCCCGGCTCGACGGTGCCAGCCGTGCTCAGCTGGTTCGCTTCGTCACACTGCCAGCCCTCCGCCCCACGATCCTGTTCGTCAGCGTCATCCTGACCATCCAGTCGCTCCAGCTCTTCGACCTGGTCTACGTGATGACGGGCGGGGGGCCGCTCTTCACCACGGACACTCTCGTGACCCTCCTCTTCCGCGACGGATTCGTGAACTTCCAAACCGGCTACGCGTCGGCGATCTCGTGGGTGCTGTTCCTGCTCATCGTGATCGTCTCCGCTCTTCAACTGAAATTCTTCAGGTACAACGATGTCGACTGAGACTCTGACCCCCGCACCCGCGCCGCCCCGGACCGCCCCGGATCAACGCCGGCAGCCGATCCGAGGCCGGGGCAATGGCCTCGACGTCGTCAAATGGGTCGCCGTCGCCGCCGGCGTGATCGTCGCCGTCGTGCCGTTCATCTGGATGATCGGCACCTCGTTCCGCAGCGAGGCCGACCTCTTCGCACACCCCGCCAGCCTTCTCCCCACCCAGTGGAACCTGCACGGCTACAAAGGGGTCTGGGACCAGCTGCCGTTCCTGCGCCTACTCCTGAACACGGTTGTCTTCGCCGGCGTGACCACGATTCTCACCCTGCTCTTCGATTCGATGTGCGCCTACGCACTGGCTCGTCTCGACTTCCGGGGCAAGACCATCGCGTTCTGGCTCGTGCTCGTCACGTTGATGGTGCCCTTCCAGGTGACTCTCATCCCGGTCTTCATCGAGCTCTTCCACCTCGGGTGGCTGAACACCTATCACGGGCTCATCATCCCCCGTGCCACGAGCGCCTTCGGGATCTTCCTGTTCCGCCAGTTCTTCATCTCCATCCCGAGAGAACTCGACGAGGCAGCTCGCCTGGACGGCGCGAGCCACTTCAAAATCTACCGAAGCATCATCCTGCCGCTCTCGAAGCCGGCCATCGCGACCGTGGCGCTGCTGAACTTCACCGCCCTGTGGAACGACCTGCTGTGGCCCCTCGTCGTCACGAGTTCGCCCGACCTGCAGACACTGCCGGCAGGGCTCGCCCTCTTCGGCGGGCAGCACGTCACCGATCACGCGGTCCTGCTCGCCGGCGCGGTCATCTCGCTGATCCCCATCGCCATCGCCTTCTTCCTCGCGCAGCGCTTCTTCGTCGCGGGTATCTCTAACACCGGATTGAAGTAAGACCCCATGACAGACCCCTTTTTCGCCTCAGGAGAGCTCCGCTGGCTCCTCGGCATCGAAGACACCTGCGTCTATCCACCCGTCGGCTCTGCCATGGGAGCACTCGACGAGCACCGCCTCACCGGTCACGACGATCACTGGCGAGAGGACTTCGACCGCATCAAGGCGCTCGGGGCAACCGGGTTCCGGTACGGGGTCAGCTGGCCACTCGTGCATACGGCCCCGGGAGAGTTCCGCTGGGAGTCACTCGACGAACGACTGGACTACGCCGTCAAGACCCTCGGTCTCGTCGTGGTAGCCGACCTGGTCCACTACGGGACGCCCACGTGGCTGACCCGGTCGTTCGCCGACGATCGCTACGCCGAGACCGTGGCCGAGTTCGCCGGCGCATTCGCGGAGCGCTACCGCGGTGTCGTCGACCACATCACTCCCCTGAACGAACCGCTCACCACCGCCTCGTTCTGCGGCCTCCGGGGTGTCTGGCCGCCGGCGCTCACCGGCTGGGACGGATGGACCGAGGTCACCGTCTCCATCGTCGACGGCATCCGACAGAGCATCAGCGAGATTCGAGGCGCCAATCCGGACGCCGTGATCGTGCATGTCGAGGCATCTGCCCTGTATTCGGCATCAGACCCCGCATTGGAGGCCGACGTTGCGCACCACGAAGCAATCGCTCGGCTCCCCCTGGAGTTGCTCCTGGGTCGAGTCACCGAGGATCACCCGTACAGGCAGTACCTCGTCGACCACGGCGCCTCTCAGTCGACTCTCGAACGACTCACTCGAGACGTTCCCACGATCGACGTCCTCGGGGTGAACTACTACCCCGATCTCACCCCGCGCATTCTTCGAGGCTCGCCCGGCTCCTCCCGCCAGGTGACGGAAAACAGAGGCGCGGCGGGGCTGCAACACGTTTTGGAGGACGTCCTGCGAAGGTACGGTCTCCCGATCGTCATCACGGAGACCAGCATCGAGGGCAGCGAGCAGGAACGCCAGTCATGGCTGCAGCAATCGGCAGCCCTCGTCCGGACTCTGAACGCGGCGGGGTGCGACATCCGCGGCTACACCTGGTGGCCTCTTCTCGACTTCGTCGACTGGTCGTATGCCTCGGGCGGCCGGAACGTGGAGGAGTTCGTCCTCGACCCGAGCGGCGACCTCCCGGCCGACCAGGAGCGATTCGCCGATTCGACGGATGAGACGAGCCTCTTCTTCCGGCGAATGGGCATCGTCTCCGTCACCGACTCGCAGTCGACGCGCCAGAACACGAGTGCGGCGAGCAGCTTCCAGGAGGAAGCCGAATGGACGCCGGCGAACGGAGATGTCCGTGTCGGTTGACACCCTCTCGGCCGAGGCCCTGGCCGCGCAGGCGCATGATGCGCACTACCCCCGCCCGCAGCTCATCCGCCGAGACTGGCAGAACCTCGACGGCGTCTGGCGTTTCGCCATCGACGACGACGATCGCGGGCTCACCGAGCAATGGTGGTTGCCAGAACACGCCTTCCCCGAAACGATCATCGTCCCGTTCCCGCCGGAGTCGAAAGCCTCGGGAATAGGAGTCGACGGAATCCATGACGTCGTCTGGTACCAGCGGGAGATCTCGTGGGACGACGTCGTAACCGCCGGCTACGACGAGAACGACAGGCCCCGTCTCGTGCTCCACTTCGGTGCGGTCGACTACCGTGCCACCGTGTGGCTGGACGGAGCGCAGGTCGCCCAGCACGAGGGGGGTCACACCCCCTTTTCGATCGTGGTCCCGTTCCAGCACGAAAACGCCGGCCATACCGTGACCGTCCGCGCCGAGGACTACGCCGCCGACGTCGGCCAACCTCGCGGCAAACAGGACTGGCAGAGCGAAGCGCACGTCATCTGGTACCGCAGGACAACCGGCATCTGGCAGAGCGTGTGGCTCGAGGCCACACCCGCCGTCGCTGTCGAGAAGCTCCACTGGACGGCCGATGTGCCCGGGGCACGGGTGATCTGCGAACTGCGACTCACGGCACCGCCCCTGTCAGGCGACACTGTTCGCATCACGCTCACCCACGGCGAGGTCGCACTCGCGGAGATCACTGCCTCGCTCGTCGGGCAACGTGCCACGGTCACCCTCGACCTCCCCCGACAGGCGAACGGACAGGACTACGAGCGATTGCTCTGGTCACCCGAGAATCCCGCCCTCATCACCGCCGATGTCACAGTCGGCCGCGACCGAGTCGTCAGCTACTTCGGACTGCGGATGACCTCGATAGCCAACCGTTCCTTCTTACTGAACGAACGCCCCGTTTACATCCGCTCCGTTCTCAGCCAGGGTTTCTGGCCTACTTCCCACCTGGCCGCCCCGAGCCCCGAGTCACTCCGGGACGAAGTCGCGTGGATCCTTCGACTGGGATTCAACAGCGCCCGCGTCCATCAGAAGATGGAGGATCCGAGATTCCTCTACTGGGCGGACCGGCTGGGTCTCATGCTCTGGGCAGAAGCGCCTGCCGCCTACGAGTTCTCATCGACGGCAGTCTCGCGCACGACGCGGGAGTGGCTGGACGTGGTTGACCGTGATCGCTCGCACCCCTCGATCGTCACGTGGGTTCCGATGAACGAGAGCTGGGGCATCCAGCACATCGCCCACGACCCGCGTCAGGTCGCGTTCGCTCAGGCGCTGACGGCACTGACCAGAGCCATCGACCCCACCAGGCCTGTGATCTCTAATGACGGGTGGGAACACGTCGACTCCGACATTTTCACTGTGCACGACTATGACTCCGACCAAGCCGTCCTGACCGACCGGTACGCCGACCCGAATCTTCGCGCGAACCTCGTGAACGGGCTCGGTCCTGCCGGGCGTCGAATGACAGTCACCGGGTCGATCCGAGACGATGCCCCGGTGATGGTCACGGAATTCGGCGGCATCACGTACTCGCCCGGTGCTCGGGCCGAGGATGCGTGGGGCTACTCCTCCGCCACATCCGCCAACGATTTCCAGGCTCGTCTCCTGGCCGTCTACGAAGGGATCCGGGCTGGGCGCGCCGTCGTCGGATCCTGCTATACCCAGCTCACCGACACCATGCAGGAGGCGAACGGCCTTCTGACCGAGGATCGCATACCCAAGCTGGATCCTGGCGTCATTCGTGCGATCGTGCAGGGCGGGCCGATGCCCGTCTGAGGAAAGCGAGTCGGGTCCAGTAGGTTGGGGCCGACTGGTCAATCGATCAAGCAGAAGGGATCTCATGGCCTCCACGAACGGGCGAAGGGTGACCCTCAAAGACGTCGCCCAGAAGGTCGGCGTGACTCCCGCCGCCGTGTCGATGGCGTTGCTCGACAACGGGCGCATCAGCGCCGAGAAGAAGATCGCGATCCGGCAGGCAGCGACCGAGTTGGGGTACGTCGGATCGTCGGCCGCGAGGGCGCTGCGCAATCAGAAGACGAACACCATCGCGCTCATCGTTCCTCTCACGGCCACGCACGTGTTCGGCCACTCCTACTTCACGCACGTCCTGCAGGGTGTCACCGAAGCCTGCAACCGACGCGACGTGCAGACCCTCCTCGCCACCAACGCCGACGAGGCCCATGGGCTCGCCGCCTACGAACGCGTGCTTCGGGGCAACATGGTCGACGGTGCCGTCGTCACGAGCGCGGCGATGACCGATTCCACGGTTCAGCGCCTCTCACAGGGAGGTGTTCCGGTCGTCCTCATCGGTAATTTTCCGTACCTCGACGAGCCGGTGACGGTGGGGATCGACGACCGTGCTGCGTCAGCTCTCGCCACCAGGCACCTCCTCGAGGTCCACGGCCGGAAGCGTCTGATCCATGTCGCCGGCCCGCGTGACCACCAGACCGGACTCGATCGCAGCCTCGGATTCGCGGACGCCGTCCGCGAGGCGGGAGTCGACGAAGACTCCCTCATCGTCGAGTCCGACCTCACCGAGCAGGGTGGGGCGACCGTCGTCGACGAACTCGGCTCCCGTCTCGCCGATTACGACGGGATGGTCTTCGCCAATGACGACATGGCATTCGGCGCCATCACCGCACTGACTCGGCTCGATATCGCCGTGCCGACCGAGATGTCGGTTGTGGGTTTCGACGACTTCGGCCTGGCCCGAGTCGTCAGCCCGGGAATCAGCACGGTGAGGGTTCCGGTGGAGGAGATGGCCCGGGACGCCACGGAGCGACTTCTCCAGATCGTCGACGGCGTGCCCGGCTGGACCAGGCGAGACTTCGACGTGCAGTTCATTGCTCGAGAGTCGTGCGGCTGCTCGGCGACCGAGACGCCGAGAGAGCTCTAGGCCAGGCCGTCCCCCGCCACACATGGCCCGAGGGGGCCGCTCATACGCGTGTGCCCGCAGCCGAGCGGCCACGGGCACACGTGCAGGCGATGCGCGCTCAGTTGATGGCGAACACCTGAGCCTGGTTGCCGTTGCAGTCGTACAGCTGAAGCGCTGTCTGGTTGGCCGTGTTGCCCGACGGGTCATCGAGGCAGCGACCGGACTGCGGGTTGAGGATCGATCCGTTCGCCTGGGGAATCCACTGCTGCCCGCCGACGCCATTGCACTGGTACAACTCGACGTGCGTCCCGTTGGCCGTTGCGTTGCCGTTCGCGTCCAAGCATCGTCCGAGGCTGCGAATGGTGTGGTCGGATGCCGTGACCGTCCACTGCTGATCCTGGGCGGCCGGCTGCGCAGTCTCGATGGTCAGGCAGTCGAACAGCTGCACCTGGCTGCCGTTCTGCTGAAGGTCGTCACCTGCGACATCGACGCATTTTCCGCCGTTGCCGATGATGGGCACGGCCACCGTGAACTTCTGCGGAGCGGCGCCATTGCAGTCGTAGAGCTGCAGGGCTGTACCGTTGGCGGTGTTGCCGGAGGGATCGTCGAGGCATCGTCCCGACTGGGGATTCTTGATCGAGCCGTCTCCCTGTACACGCCACTGCTGTCCGCCCGAGCCGTTGCAGTCGTAGAGCTCGAGCTTGGTGCCATTCGCGGTGGCGTTGCCGTCGGCGTCAAGGCAGCGGCCCAGGGTGCCGAGGGTGCCATTGCCGTATGCCGAACCGGACCAGTGCTGGTCGGCGGCGAGCGTCTGGCAGTCGTAGAGCTGGACAACCGCGAGGTTGCCACCCGTGTCGTCTCCGGCGACATCGACGCACTTGCCGCCCGGGCCGACGATCTGCGATCCGGGCCCGCCGCCTGTGGTCACAGCCTGGTAGTTCTGCGCGACGATGTTCTGCTGGACGGCGTTGTCCGTTGCCGTCGACGCGTATCCGCTGGTCATCACCCCTTCGTAGAAGGACTGTGTTCCGCGGTTGGAGTTGTCGCCGCCCGCACCGAGGACGATGGAGCCTTCGAGCTTCATCGGCGTGTAGTCGCCAGCCGGTTCTGCGCCTTCGTACCACGTCGACAACGAACCCGACTGCGAGTTGCCGCCCTTCAAGGCGAAGGTGTTCGTTCCGTTGTTCTTCAGGATTGCCGTCACGAACTTGCTGCCGTTGCCGGCGTTGGGGGTGTACGTGGCCGTACCGCCCTGGAAGACGCCGTTCTCCAGATCCGCTTGCACCCACGGCCCTTTGCCCGTGCTACCGGGACCGTTCAGGGTCGACAGGTTCAGGGCGTCCATGTGCCCCTGCCCGGTGTCTTTCTCTTCCGTCTCGACGTTCCCGAAGTCGGAGCAGCAGCCGTTGTTGCTGTTGGTGCCACTCGCCACCTCGTACATCGACTCGGGGGAAGCGCCCCGTGCCGTGCCCGTCGTGATGGTGCTCGCTCGGCGATAGGCGACCTGCGGGGGCATGTACAGGCCGTACGCCTGGTGTCCGGCAACGGTCACGGGCAGGGCGGTCGCCGAGGCGGCGTGATTGGCCGGGCCGGCATCACCGGCGGGCGCCACCGAGAGATCGTTGTGCCGGGAGGTCTGGTCGTAGATCGCCGGAATGGTGCAGGTCGTCCCCGAGCAGAACGAATCCTGGGCGGCGGCATTGGCGTAGCCACCCGCCGCGGTGGTGGCGATGTCGGTCGTGGCGCCATCGGACGCGCGCTTCACTTGGTAGAGCCGGCCGTTGTACGCCCCAAAGAGGGCACGAGTCGTGCTGTAGGCGGCGACACAGGGGGTATTGCCGCTGGCATAGATGTCACAGGAGGCCGTCGTTGCGGCCTCGGCTTTCGGTGCGGCCGCGGTGCCCGCGACGAGCGAGCCCAGGATGATGGCCGCCGCACCGACGATGGCCGCCAGCCGTGGTGGTCTCGAGGTGCGTAGGCGTGGTGATCGGGTTGACATAGGGGCGGATCCTCTCAAGCGTCTCTGCTGGATGGTGACCTGTGACAAACGCCTCAAAGGCGCTTTATCGATAAATCACAGCCAGCATAGCCGAGAGGCCCCCCTCACGGAAGAGGGCTTGCGACCTCACGCGAATCGGCCAACCTCACGCGCCGCGGCGCTGTGACGCTGGCCGATTTGCACGACTTCGCCGATCTACAGCCCGAGGGTCAGCTGCCGGAGCGCTCAAGCCGCTCGATCAGGCCGGCCTTGTTGAGCCGCGAGATACCCGTCAGACCCTTGGCCTTCGCGGTCGTGCGCAGGCTGATCATGGTCTGGGCGTGAAGGTCGTCCGACTCGGCGCTGTGTGGCAACGGGGGCGTGTAGAGGGCGCCCGCCTTGTCCTCATCCGACTTCGGCGCCGCCGACATGGATGCCGTCGACTTCGGCGCGGCCGACTTGGCCGGGGTCGTCGCGAGGTCGGCCTTCGCCTTCTTCAGATCCTTCTTGAGGTCGTCGACGGGCGGGCGCTTCTTCTTCGCCACCTTCTTGGCGAGATCGCGGGCGTCCTTGACCGCCTCCTTCGCCTTGTCGTAGGCCTTCTCGGCAGACTTCTCGAGCTTCGTGGTCTTCGCCATAGGGGTCTCCTTCGTCCGGCTTTCCGTGCGGCCCGCGGAGGGCTGCACACCATGTACTACCGGCCATCTTTGTGCCTGCCGCTGAGTGCGAGCGGAATCTTTCGTGCTTGCAGGGGCGACGACGGCCCCCGCACTGGGTGTAACCATCGAGCCACGATATTGCGAGGCTAAAGCTTCAGGGTGCCTCGTTCGCAACCACGGGGATCCTCGTGGGCGCGACTCGGCACTGTCACGCGAGCCGTCCGAGGAGAGCTTCCATGCCCACCACTGCCGCCACCGTCGCCTCCGCACCCACCGCCGAGGCGCTGAGCACCGAGGCCCCCGCCGCCAGGGTGTTTCTGGTCGACAGCGATCCGAGCACTCGTCGCGAAGCCATGCAGGCCCTCCTGCCCCACGGGTTCGAGTTGTTGATCGGGGAGGGCCCTTTCGAGGCCACCACTGCGATCCTCCGCGCGGAACCCGACCTGGTGATCCTCGGCAACTCGATGACGCACGAGTTCGGGCTCGCCCTCGTCGGACGGCTGTTCTCCCTTCCCACCACCGCCGACACCCCCGTCGTGGTGATCGCGAACACCCCCGAGAAACGGCTCGCCGCGGAGAGGGCGGGCGCCACCCACGTGCTCTCCGGGCCCCTCGCCGAAGACGCCCTGCGACGAGCGGTCGCCACCCATCTCGGTCTTCCCGGCGGGTTGGACCAAGCTCCTGTCTCACTGCTGAACGACGTCGATCGGCTTGCCGCCGTTCGCGCTCTCCGAGACAGCTCGGGAGCCGTCGACTTCGATGAGTTCACGAAACTCACTTCCGATCAGTTGCGCACCCCGGTTTCTCTCGTCACGTTCATCGAGAACGACCGGCAGGTCTACGCCAGCCACGTCGGCCTCACTCCCCCCTGGTCGGCCGCCGGCAGTGCGCCGCTGGAGTACTCCTACTGCCAGTACGCGATCACCTCCCGGCAACCCCTCATCATCGACGACACCAGCACGCACCCCCTCGTCGCCTCCAGCCCGTCCGTCTCGGAGAGCGACTGGATCGCCTACGCGGGCATCCCCCTCATCACCGCCGACGGCCACGCGGTCGGCGCCCTCTGTGCCATCGATCACCGGCCCCGACAGTGGACCCCCGACGACATCCGCACGCTCGAGGATCTCGCCGGCATCCTCACGACACAACTCGACAGCGCCCTCACCGCTCCGGCGACCGGTCGGCACCGCCGGCACTAGCGCCCCGGCTCTGCGACACCCTGCACCATCGTCTGGCGCCTGCATTCGGTCTCGCGACCGGGTCCGATACGGTCGAGGCGTGATCGATTCCCGAGGCGTCTCCCTTCCCGACTCCCGAGGCCGAACCGGCCTGGATCAAACCGGTCGTGATCTCGATCGGAACCCGGATGTCGTGGTCCGTGACGTCGAGGTCACCTCTGACGGCTGGCACGTACTCCGCCGCACGACCTTCGACATCCGCGGGCAGGACGGCGAATGGTCGACCCAACAGCGCGAGACCTACGACCGGGGCAACGGCGCGACGATCCTGCTCTACGACCCCGCGAGGCAGACCGTCCTCCTGACCAGGCAGTTCCGGTTTCCCGCCTACGTCAACGACCACCCCGACGGCATGCTCCTCGAGACCGCCGCAGGTCTGGTCGACGACGACGACCCCGAGACCGCCATCCGGCGCGAAGCGAGCGAAGAGCTCGGGGTTGAGATCGGCGAGTTGACCCACGTCTTCGATGCGTACATGAGCCCGGGATCGGTGACCGAACGCGTCCACTTCTACGCCGCGACGTACTCCCCCGGCGACCGGACCAGCGCGGGTGGCGGCGTCGCGGCCGAGGGCGAAGACATCGAGATCGTCGAGCTCCCGTTCGATGACGCACTCGAGATGATCGCGGACGGCAGGATCCTCGATGGCAAGACGATCATGCTGCTCCAGTGGGCGGCGCTCCAGAACGTCATCCGCCGCTAGGGAGCGCGCCAGGGCACGTCGACGGTGAGGCGCGACACCAGGATCCGACCCGGTGCGACCGGAAGGCGGTCAGCGCAGCGGCAGGGGCGCCGCCCTCACGTCATCACCGTGCGGCAGGTCGAGTTGCGACCAGGTCACGTCGTGCCAACTGTCGAGCTTCCAGCCGATGTTGGCATGAGTGCCCACCGGCTCGAAGCCGAAGCGATCGTGGAGTCGGGCGCTGGCCGGGTTGGGCTGCGTCACGCCGGCGATGACGCGCCGGAACCCGCGCTCCTGCAGGGCGGGAAGCAGCGCCGCATACAGGGCGCTACCGCCCCCCGAGCTGCGCCGGTCGCTGTCGAGGTACACGCTCACCTCACAACTCCACTGGTACGCAGCGCGAGACATGAAGGGGCCCGCGTAGGCGTAGCCGATCACGACTCCGTCTTCTTCGAGGACGAGCCACGTGTGCCGCTCCTGCGCCGCGGCGATTCGACGCGCCATGTCGTCAGCGGACGGGGGTTCGGTCTCGAAGGTGATCGCGGTGGCCCGCACATACGGCGCGTAGATGGCGGCGCAGGCGTCGGCATCCGACGCGAGGGCCGGTCGAATCAGGCGTGAGGCTGTCATGGCCATATAGTAGCCAAAAGCGGTACCATAAGAACAGGAGACACGATGGTCGACGATCTCACCGACGCCCTTGCCCGCACCGTCCGGGTGGCCCGGGCGGAGCAGAACCTCTCTTTGGTCAGCCTCGCAGAGCGCTCCGGGGTCTCTCGGGCCATGATCGCCCGCATCGAACGCAGTGACGTCCAGCCGACTGCGGCCCTGCTCGCCCGCCTCTCCGCAGGCCTCGGCCTCACCCTCTCCGAGCTCATCGTGCGCGCCGAAAGCGAGGGGTCACGCCTGCTCCGGGCGGTCGATCAACAGGTCTGGAGAGACCCCGAGACGGGCTACTCGCGGCGAGCTCTGTCACCCGGCACGGCCGCGGCCCTGGAGTTGGTCGACGTCTCGCTTCCGCCGGGCGCATCGGTGCACTACCCCGCAGACGCGTTCCGCTTCATCGACCAACAGATCTGGGTCACGGCCGGCACTCTCGACTTCACCGAGGGCGCCGACCACCACACACTCGAGGCGGGTGACTGCCTGCAACTCGGCGAGGCCGCCGACTGCACTTTCTCGAACTCGGGCTCGAGCGACTGCCGGTACCTCGTCGCGCTCGCCAAGACGTCGCGCGCGTAGGTCTAGTCGCTCCCCGCTCGCCGCTCCCGCGCGGGGGGAGGGAGAGCCCGGGTGAGCCGGGGTGCCCCTAAGGGCGGGTGCCTCCGTAAGCGACCGGCACGAGATCCCGGCGGGCCTCGCCCGTCACGATCAACTCCAGGATCGCGTCGGCGACCTGCTCGGGCGCATCGAACGTCGCACCGGAGGTCATCGCCTCGGCATCGGCTCGGCCGGCTCGAATCGAGCTGAGGAACTCGGTATTCGTGGCGAACGGGATCATCGTCGAGACGGTCACGCCCGTTCCCTCGAGTTCATTCCGAGCGATCGCCGAGAGCCGCTCGAGAGCGATCTTCGATGCGACGTAGCCGCCCGTGCCGGGAACATCCGCGAAGGTCGTCCCCGAGCTGACGTTGACGATGCGGCCGGCCCCCTGTCGGCGCATCGCCGGAAGCACCGCTTGCATCAGGGCGAGGGGTGCCACCAGATTCAGTTCGAGCACCCCGCGGAAATCGTCGAGCGAGATCTGCTCCGTCGTCGCCTGCAGCCCTTGACCGGCGTTGTTGACGAGAACGTCGACGCGACCGAACGCATCCAGGGCGACCTGCACCAACGCCGCCACCTGCTTCTGGTCGGTCACGTCGCATCGAACGGCGATGGCGCCGCCCTGACACCACACAGGTCGGCCGCCCCTTCGATCGTTCGCGCGACGCGCTGATTCTCGAGGTGACCCTCGACCTCCTGGCCGAGCGGGCCTACGACCGAGTCACCCTGGATGACGTCGCCGCACGCACGGGCAAGGCCAAGACGACGCTGTACCGCCGGTGGGCGACGAAAGACGACCTCGTTCTCGCGGCGATCCACTCCATCGGGCCCCCTCCCGAGATCGAACGGCTACCCGACTTGGGATCCTTGCGTTCTGACCTGCTCGCCGTCGTCGACTCCCCCTGGCTCGGCGGGCCCGATCGGCGCCTCGCCCTGTTCTCTGGCCTCACCTCGGCGGCGCGAGCTTCGGAGCGCATCGCCGGGGCCGTCCGGGCGGAGGTGACCGAGCCGTACGGCGAGATCTACCGCCGCCTGCTTACCCGCGCGATCGACCGGGGAGAGATCTCCGCCGAGATGGCCGCGCGCGTGCCGATCGTCTCCGACGTGATCCCGGCGATGAGTACCCACTACCTGACCGCCGCAGACAGACCGGCGCAGCGCGACTTCTTCGTCGCCGTCATCGACGATGTCGTGCTTCCCGCGCTGCAGCTGGGGCGGGGCTGAGATGCAGCCCCGCCGAGTCGCATCAGGCGCACGATAGGGCACCTCTCGGAAGTCGTCATTGACCCCAGAGTCAATTAGCTTTCTAGAGAGCCGCCTCCCCGCCAAGATCCGCGACAAGCTCGCAAGGACCGAGACCATCACTACGGCAGGACGATGACCTTGCCCGAAACTCGCCCGGCCGCACCCTCGGCGTGCAGCGACTGCAGCTCGGTCAGCGGGATCCGGCGAGTGACCTCGAGCGTGAGCGCCCCCGAATCGACGAGGGACACGAGCTCAGTGAGGCGCTGTCGATTCGGAAGCACGAACACTGTCGCGGCCCGTACCCCTCGGGAGTCGTCACCGGGCGTCGCCATAAACGCGGTCGTGCTCACGACCGCTCCGCCGTCTCGGACCAGCGCCACGGCGGCGGCAAAATCGTCCGCCTCGAGGGGAGCGAGATTCAACAAAACGTCGACCTGCCCCTCGACAGCCTGGAGAACGCCGGTCTCGGTGTGGTCGATCACCTGATCGGCACCGGCGGCCTGCACAGCCGCTGCACTGCGCGGGCTGGCGGTCGCGATGACGTGCACGCCGGCACGCTTTGCGAGCTGGATGGCGTATTTGCCGACCACACCGCCGGCGCCGACGATGAGCACCCGCTGACCCGCCTCGAGCCGCCCCTCGTCGAAGAGCGCCTGCCACGCCGTCAGCGCGACCGACGGTAGTGCGGCGGCATCGGCCAGAGGGATACTCGTGGGCGCCGGCACGACCGCGTCGGCGGGGGCGACGACGTACTCTGCAGCGCCGCCGTCGCGTTCCATCGGCAGGAATGAGATCATCGGGTCACCGATGGCCACGCCCGTGACACCCTCCCCGAGAGCATCGACCGTACCGGAGACGTCGTAGCCCGGCACGTGCGGGAGTTCAATCGGGATCGGCAGGAACCCGGCGCGCATGCCGTTGTCGGCTGCGCTGTAGGCGGATGCCGCGACGCGCAACCGGATCTCGCCGGAGCCGGGAGCGGGCTGCTCGATGTCGCTGTAGCGGAGAACCTCGGGTCCGCCGACTTCGCGGTACTGCACTGCCTTCATGATGGATCCTTTCATCAATTGCTTCGAATTCGAAGCGATTACTGGAAAGCTACCACTGCTTCGAACTTGAAGCAACAGCTACGATGGACACATGCCGGATTCGCCCACCCTCACCCCGACTCAGCTCAGCGCCTATCTGGCATTCACCGAGGTGGGCGCACTGCTGCGACCGACCGTCGAGAAGCAGCTCCGTGACGTCGGCGGGCTGAGCTATGTGCAGTTCCAGCTCCTGGCGAGGCTCGGCGACACCGCCGACGGCCGTCAGCGCATGACCGACCTCGCCGACGGGGTCGTGTACAGCCGAAGCGGGCTGACCTACCAGGCGCAGCTCCTCGAGCAGCGCGGGCTCGTGACGCGATCACCCTCGCCGGACGACGAGCGCAGCACCGTCGTCGCGATCACCGCGGCGGGACGAAGCGTGCTCGCAGCGGTGTTCCCCGGGCACATCGGCACCGTGCACGACCTGCTGTTCGCTCCGATCAGCGACGACGACGCGAGAGATCTCGCCCGCATCCTCGGTCGCATCAGCGAGCAACTCCGCACGAACCCGCCCCGCTCGGCGGCTCGGCGGAGTTCGAAATAGCACCAGAACCAGCACACGAACTAGCGCCCGAGAGTCACGCTTGACTCCAGAGTCAATTAGCTTTTTAGAGAGCCGCCTCCCGAACCAAGCTCCGCGAGAAGCCGATTCGGAACGATCCTGTTCACCAACAGAAGGATCCGGGCCTCCCGGTGATCCGGCCGTAATCGGGCGCCTCGCTGTAGCTCCACGAGGCCGTGCAGGCTCGCCCAGAGCACCTCGGTCAGCATTTCGACATCGGCATCGCCGGCGTGAGGTTCCACCGCCGCCCTCAACTCGGCGAAGGCAGACGACGGCGACGACGACGACGACAGCGACGAGGCCGAACCGCTTCCGAAGCGCAGGCGGGTGGTTCGGCTGAACATCGCGTCGTAGACGGCGGGCGCATCGGTCGCAAAGGCGGCGTAGCGATGGGCCACGGCTGACAGCGCATCGCCCGAGGCGGCAGTGACGCGCGCCTCATGGAGGGCCGCGGCGAGCTCCTCGAAGCCCTCGAGGGCGACGGCATCGGCGATGTCGTCAAGCGAGGCGAAGTGCTTGTAGATGACCGGCTGGCTGTATTCAATCTCGGTCGACAGGCGCCTCGTCGTGACGGCCTCCCAGCCTTCGCTTTCGGCGATCGAGCGGGCCGTCGTCGTGATCAGGCGACGTCGGGCCGACCGGTCGCGGGCTCGTCGCTCTTCGATTGTCATAGTCGACTGTAGCGCCGCTAGCAATGCGAGCACCAGTCTTGACACGTCGTCGCCCCAAGGGCTAGCGTCGCTAACAGTTAGCAACGCTAGCCCTAATGAAGGAGCAGGTCAGATGGAATCACGCGCACTCGTCGAGACGTACCTCGAAATGCTGAACACCCACGACGCCGACCTGGTCGACGCATTCATCGCCGACGACTACGTCAACCACAATGTCGTCGTCGACGATGGCCGCGAGGCGAACCGAGCCTTCTGGTCGAACTTCTTGGCGGGCCTCCCCGATGTCGTCGTGACGATGGAAGACGTCATCATCTCGGGCGACCGCGTCGTCGGTCGGTTCGTCTATCGAGGTACTCACACCGGCGACCTGCTGGGCATTCCGGCCACCGGAGCCGCCGTCGAGATGCGGAGCATCGACATCTGGCGCGTTCAGAACGGCCTCCTCGTCGAGCACTGGGACGAACTCAACCTCATGGAGGTCTTTCAACAGGTCGGCGTCCTCCCCCAGCTCGGCGGCTCTGAGGCGGCGACAGCATGATCGCCCTCACGCAGGTTGCGGCACTCCTGGCCATCCTCGGCGTCGGGCTCGTCTGGGGCACGGACGCGTTCTGCGCCCTGGTGCAGCGCCCCGCACTCGCCCGCGTCGACGACGCAGCACTCACCACCGTCATGGGCAATGTGCACCGTTTTGGTGACCAACGGATGCCTGTCCCCGGGGTCGTGGGCCTCGTCGGATCCTTGGCTGCTGCTGTGCTGGCAGCGCTCACGGGACATGCCGCGACTGCAGCGTTGGCAGGCACGGCACTCGTGCTGCTCGTCGTCTGGCTCGTGCTCTACACGCGCGTCAGCGCACCGATCAACCGCGCGTTGACCGAGGCGGCAGACCGAGGCGCGACACCCGCCAACGCTCGCGCACTGCAGGCGGGCTGGGATCGGATCATCGTGCTCCGTGCTGCCCTACAGGGCGTGGCACTGCTCGCACTCGGCCTCACCCTCATCGTCCTGTGAACGCCACACGACTAAGCCCTCCGCCCGGTTTGCCAGAAGGAGTCATCAGGCTGCTGCGACGGCCAGCTCCGTGCGGAGGGCGATGAGCCCGTTTCGGAGGCGCGTCTTGATCGTGGCGATCTTCACGCCGAGCCGGTCGGCGATCTGGGCCTGGGTCAGAGTGTCGAAGTAGGCGAGTTCGATCGCCTCGCGCTGGACGGCCGAAAGGTGACACATCGCAGCGCGGACCTCGTCGTTCGCGAAGCGAATGTCGACGGTTTCCGAGACGACGTCGTAAGCCGCCTCCTGATCCCTGATGCCGACGCGCATGTGTCTGTCCCGCGACGACTGCGATGCGCGCACACGATCGATCGCTCGTCGGCGGGCGATCGTCATCATCCACGACCGCGCGTTGCCCTTCGAGGCCTCGAACTTTGCGGCGTTCTGCCACAGCTCGAGATAGACCTCCTGCGTCACCTCCTCCGACTGTGCCGGGTCGCGAAGGCACTGAGTGACGAGACCGAGGATCCGAGGCGCCGTCCGGTCATAGAGATCCGCGAAAGCACGGCGATCCCCACCGGCTATCCGGACAAGAAGATCATCATCGCTGGATCCAAGCGAATCGATCGAGGCCGCTAGAAAAGTCATTGGTTCCCGCCATTCGTCCTCCGCAGGATGGTTAGGGCCACGAGAGGACATCGCACTGGGGAAGATCCCCATAACGATCAGCCTAGAAACGGGCGTGCCGACCTCGTTGACCCCAGAAGAGGGGGCGAGGCGACGGACTGCCCCGGTTTTACGGGGATCTCCGTCCTGCGAGACCGAAATGTGACCGGCAAAATGATGCCTCATAGTCGTATCTGGGCGTCATGAAGACCCCCATGAACCTTCTTGGTCGACATCTCGGCCCGGCGGGGTACAGGCATGTACCCCAAATACGCTGCTGCCAGGGTGTGGCGAGAGCTTCCAGAGGACTGCAACTAGCTGAAGAGGGCAGCGGCAGGTGCGAGCTCGTGGTCCAGGAAGGTCCACATCCAGCCGAGCGCCCGCGCCCGGGTCAGCCCGGGGGCCTTCTGCGCGAGCTGTGTCGCGACCCCGTCGCTGTACGCGGCGAGCTTGAGGGCGACCTCGGAGGCGTCCGCGGTCGCAAACACCCCGAGGTCGATACCGCGCCGGATAGCCCGCACGAGACATGCCTCCCAGATACGGATGCGCTCGGAGTACTCCTCGGCGACGGCCGGCTTCCGAGCCACCGCCGTCCAGTAGTCGGACCAGAGCCGCCAGTGCGCCTCGGCCTCGTCACTGTCTTCGAAGAGCGGCTCGACCAGCATCCGCACACCGCGCACGGGGTCCGGCTCGGCGTCGACCGCCTTGATGATCGACGCGTAGAACCGATCCGTCTCGAGCACGACGACCTCGTTGAGGATCTCGGCGACGCTTCCGAAGTGATACGTGACGGTGCCGACCGAGACCTGCGCCTCGGCGGCGATGTCACGGAGCGTGGTGGCTCCGAGGCTCTTCTGGAGGATGACCTCCCGGGCCGCCTCGACGATCATCGCACGGCGGACGGCAGGCTTTTCCCGCCGTGCCGCACTCACGCCGACGTCCGGGAAACGACCTCGTCGAACGAGCGATCTGCGACGAGCACCTCCGCCACGTCAGGACCGCCGTCGCGCGCCCAGGCCCGCACGGTGTTGACGACGCGGTAGGCATCGGCATCTGCCGTCACTCGCGAGGTCGTCTCGAGGCGGGCCCGCCACGACGGCTTCTCGAGGCCGATCGCCCACCGCGACTCGGCCACCGCGGATGTCGGGTCGCCCTCGGTGATCCGGTAGGTCTCTCGGCTGCTCTCGGTGAAGACGAGACCGTCGGGATAGAGGCGGGAGCCGCCGTAGCCCGGGTCGACATCGAGCACCCACTCTCCCGTCTCGACATCGTGCGTGACGCTTCGCTGCGACAGGGGCGGAGCAGCAGCTTCGGCCTCGGTCGGCGGCACGGCCCGGATCGCCATCGGCGTGGAGCGGGTCGCGGGCTCGAACTCCACTCCGTCGTCGTCGGTACGAGTCCACTCGGGGATCGTCACGCTGCTCCGCTCCGGCGACACGATCAGTGTCGCCTCCGCGGCGTGCGGCCAGATCCAGGGCCAGTAGGCGCTCGACACCGCGATGCGCAGCCGGTGCGCCGCAGGGAAGGAGTGCCCTGTCGAGACGAGCGACACTCGCACGACCTCCTCGACGCCGGGAACCATCGGGGTGTTCCCCGCTCGGCCACGTCGCTTGTTGAGGTTCAGGACCCCGCGCGTGACGAGGGTCGAGCTGCCGTCCGGGGCCACATCGCAGAGCCGCACGACGATGTTGGCGTCGGGCACGTCGCTCGATACGGCGAGGTCGACGAGCACGTTGCCCAGGATGTCGAGCCGGCCATCGACGGGCAGGTCGAAGCACACCGAACGGCCGTCCTCGGCCCGCTGATCCGGTGGCAGGTCGGTCGTGTTGCCGAACGGGAAGAAGCGTCCGGCGTCGGCACCGGTCTGCTGCGGCGAGCGCACCACGACACCCGAGGTGGGGCGACCTCCCGCGTTAAGACGCACGGGCACGGGGCCGGCGAACGACGACAGCTCGACGATTCGAGGTGACGCGCACGACGACGGTGCCGGCCACGAGGGGGAACCGACCCAGCGCCCGGTCCGCTCTGCGTAATACGTCGACGGCGGCTCGGAGTCGTTGATCCACGCTCGGAGCGCCGGCTCGCGGGTGACGCCGGTATCGATGCCTTTCAGCCACTGGTCCCACCAGCGGAGCGTTTCCTGGAGAAAACCGATGGACGGCCCGGGCGCGAACCCGCGGTCGGGGTACTGGTGCGACCAAGGCCCGATGATGCCCTTGACGGGCGCGGACAGGTTGGCAACGAGCCGCAGCACGGCGTCGCGGTAGGGGTCGGCCCATCCCCCTACGGTGAGCACGGCGGCAGAGATCGCGGAGTAGTCCTCGGCGACGCTCCCGTGCCGCCAGTAGTCGTCGCGTTCCTGGTGCGCGAGCCACGTCGGCGTCATGGGCCGGTTGGACTCGAGCCGCTCGCGCCACCGGTCGACCCAGTCGTCGCCGACAACCTCGGGTCGCGGGGGCCGCGAGTTGAACGCGAACATCGTGCCGCCCCAGGCGGCCATGTCGATACCGAGCACTGCGCCACCCATGTAGTGCACGTCGTTGTCGTAGCGGTCGTCGGTCGAGCACACCGTCACGATCGCCTTGAGCGCCGAGGGGGCCCGGGCCGCGAGCTGCAGCCCGTTGAACCCGCCCCACGAGATCCCGAATACCCCGACTGCGCCGGTGCACCACTCCTGGGCGGCGATCCACTCGATGACCGCGACCCCGTCGTCGAGTTCTTGCACGGAGTACTCGTCGTCGAACAGGCCGTCCGACGAGCCGGATCCGCGGATGTCGACGCGAATCGACGCGTACCCGTGCTCGGCGTACCACGGGTGCCGTTCGCTGTCGCGCGGGGCCGTCCAGTCGTCGAGCCGGTACGGCAGGTATTCGAGGAGCGCGGGGACGGGCACTCCCGACGAGGGAGCCCAGATCCTGGCGTGGAGGCGCACTCCGTCCGGCATAGGAATCCAGACGTCGCGCTCCGTCACCGTCGGCGACGAGGTCGCGTCGGTCATGCGTCCTCCCAGTTCCTGATGCTGTGCCCGTCGCCGAGATCCCGCCAACCGCCGCCGGCCGCGTCGCGCCAGGTCGCCACGGCGTCCTGCACGTCCGGCAGCTCGGTCGTGCCGGGTTCGAGCGTCGCGTCGAGCAGCTGCCGAGTGTAGGGGTGGTTCGGTCCGGCGAAGACACGACCGGTCGGCCCGATCTCGACGATGCGACCGCCGGTCATCACGGCCACACGATCGGCCACGCCGCGGACGACAGCCAGATCGTGGCTGATGAACAGGCAACTGAGGCCCTTGTCGCGCTGCAGGTCGGCGAGCAGCTGCAGGATCTCGGCCTGCACCCGGACGTCGAGCGCGGTCGTGATCTCGTCGGCGATCACGAGCTGCGGCCCGGCGGCGAGCGCGCGGGCGATACCGACGCGCTGGCGTTGCCCACCCGACAGCTGCGCGGGGAGCCGAGCGGCGAACGACGGAGAGAGCCCGACCTCGGTGAGGATCTCGCCCACACGCTCGGCAGACGCCGTGCCGGTGAAGAGCTTCAGCGGCCCGGCGATGGCCGCTCCGACCGTCCGGCGCGGGTTCAAGGAGGTGTCAGCGTTCTGGAACACGAGCTGCACGGCGCGGCGGAGGTCGAGAGACCGCCCAGACACCGGTTCGGCCAGATCTCCGGACACCCCGTCGCCGGCGAATCGGAAGATGCCGGACTCCGTCGGGATGAGACCCGCCAGCGCGGTCGCGAGAGTCGACTTGCCGCTGCCCGATTCGCCGACGACGGCGAGCGTCTCGCGCGGCGCGATGGTGAACGACACATCCTGCACCGCCGCGGGCAGATGCCGGGCGTATCTGATGACGAGGCCGTCGGCCTGGACGACCGGGGGTGCGGGCGCGACGGTTGCCGGGTCGGGTTCCGCGGATCCTGCGCTCTCGGCGAAGCCGTTGGCAGGAGCCGGCGCGAGGGCCGCCCCGGGGATGGCCGCCAAAAGCTCCCGGGTATAGGCGTGCTCCGGCGTGGCGAAGAGGTCGGCCGTGGGGCGGTGCTCGACGACGACACCGTCGCGCATCACGGCGATCTCGTCGGCCATGCTCGACACGACGCCCAGGTCGTGGCTCACCAGCAGGATCGCCATCTCGAGCTCCACCGCGAGGTCTCTGATGAGCTCCAGCACGGCGGCCTGTGTCACGACGTCGAGCGCGGTCGTCGGCTCGTCGAGGACGAGCACCTGCGGCCGCGCGGCGATGGCCATGGCGATCGCGATGCGCTGCTGCTGACCACCCGAGAGCTGGTGCGGGTACCGCAGGACGATGGATTCAGGATGCGGGAGCCGCACTCGTCGCACGAGCTCCTGCACCCGGTCGTCGTCGCTCGGCAGCCCGTGGCTTTCAAGCGCTTCACGAAGCTGACGGCCCACGCGCATGGACGGCGTCAGCGCTTGCCCGGCGTTCTGGGCGACGAGAGCAGCCGTGCCACCCCGGAGTGCCCTGGTGTCGACGGGGGAGAGCGCGAAGACGTCGTCTCCGGCGACCTCCACGCTGCCGGCGACGATCCGCGAGCCGCGACGGAGATGCGCGAGCAGTGCCCGGGCGACGGTCGATTTGCCGCTGCCCGACTCTCCTACGAGGCCGAGGGCCCGGCCCGGACGGATGTCGAAGCTCACCCCGCGCACCACTGGCACGTCGGTGCGTCCGGCGGTGTACGAGATCGCGAGGTCGTTCACCCGCACGACGAAGCCGGTCGTGGTCGGCACGTCGTCGACGGTCGTCGTCATGATGCGGCCCCCTGCTGTGCGCGGTCGATGCCGAGGGCCTTGCTGAGGCCGTCGGCGCTGAGGTTCAGGCCGATGACGAGAGTCGCCAGAGCGACGATCGGTGCCAGCGTGCCCATCGGAACCACGGTGAGCGCGGTGCGGTTCTCCTGCACCATGAGACCCCAGTCGGGCGTCGGCGGGTTCGCTCCGAAGCCGAGGAACGAGAGCGTGGAGATGAGGAGCACGATCCACGACGCCCGCATGGCGTACTCGACGAGCACGACGTCGAGGACGTTGGGGAGGATCTCGCGGAACACGATGCTCAGCGGTTTCTCGCCGCGCGCCCTGGCGGCGGTGACGTAGTCCTGCGTGATCACGGTTCGGGCCGCACCGCGGACCACCCGGGTCACGGCGGGCGCGTAGACGACCGTCACCGCGAGCACGATCACCCAGAGTCCGGAGTCGAACACCGTCACGACGACGAGGAGGGCGAGGATCGACGGCACGCTCAACAGGGCGTCGACGACCCGCATGACGACTTCGTCGAACCAGTTGTCCGCGTAGGCGGTGACGGCACCGAGCACCGTTCCGATGGCGACCGCGATGGTCGTGGCGAGGAACGTGACGAGCAACGCGTACCGCCCGCCGTTCAGCACGCGCGACAGGATGTCGCGGCCGTACTGGTCGGTGCCGAGCCAGTGCGACCACGTCGTGCCCGAGAGCACGTTCGTGGAGTCGGTCACGACGGGATCGTGCCCGGCGATGACCGGCGCGAGGAGCGCGAGGACGACGTGCAGGGCGATGAGGCCGAGGCCGATCGACAGCGCGGTCGAGGCGCGAAGCGGAGTCGTCCATCCGCGCAGACGGCCGCGGAAGCGAGTCAGCGGTGATGACTGAAGTGCGGTGGTCATGCGCGATCCTTCCGGGCGGTGGCGGTGTCTGCGGTGGCGGGGCCGGCACTGGCTGCGGCGAGGGCGGCCGGGCGTCGAGCGGTACCGCGCGGTCGCGCAGGGCGCCCCCGCTGCCTGGTGCGAAGCCGAGGATCGAGGGCCAGCGCGACGAGGTCCGCCGCCAGGTTGCAGACGACGTAGATCAGGGCGCTCAGCAGCGCGATCGCCTGGATCGTCGGGAGGTCTCGGTTGAAGACCGACTCGAGCATGAGCTTGCCCATGCCCGGGTAGTTGAAGACGTTCTCGACGACGACCACACCGCCGAGCAGCCAGGCAACGTTCAGCGCGACGACGTTGAGCGTCGGCAGGAGCGCGCTCGGGACCGCGTGCCGCCAGACGATCTGCCGCGTCGACAGCCCCTTGAGCTCGGCTGTTGTGATGAACTCCGACGCCATCACGTCGATGGTCGAGCTCCGGGCGGTGCGCACGATGTACGCCGCCATCGCCAGTGTCAGAACGATCATCGGGAGCCACACCGACGGCAGGAGCTGCAGCACGGTCGCGTCACTCCCCCGCAGGACTACCGCGGGGAACACCGGGATTGCGATCGCGAACACCAGCACGAGGACGGTGGCGACCATGAACTCCGGCACGCTCATGACCACGAGGCTGATGAGCGAGATCACGTGGTCGCTCGCTCGGCCCCGGCGGACACCCGCGACGACGCCGAGGGTCAACGACACGGTGACGCCGATGAGCATCGCGGGGACGGCGATGAGCATGCTGTTGCGGAAAGCGACGAAGAGGGAGGGCCCGACGGGGTCGCCGCTCACGAGCGACGTGCCGAAATCGCCGTGCGCGGCGCCGATCAGCCAGTTGCCGTAGCGGAGCCAGACGTTCTGGTCGAGCCCGAGCGACTCGCGGAGCGCCTTGACCGCGTCCGGCGTGGCGTTCTGGCCGAGGAGCTGCTGCGCGACGTCGCCGGGGAGCAACTGGATCGCGAGAAAGACGAACAGCGAGGCGAGAACGATCGTGAGGATCGCGGTGCCGATTCGTCGGAGGACGGTTGTCAGTACGGTCATTTGCGCAGTCCGATCCGGAGGTAGTCGAACTCGAAGCCGAACTCCCGGTAGTTGACGACGTCCCTAGATATCCCGACCAGTCGGTCACCGAACATCGGGGTCATGTCGGCCCCGTCCTCGATGATCACTCGCTGGGCGTCTTGGTAGAGCATCCGTCGACGATCGTCGTTCATGGTGGCGCGGGCGTCGTCGAGTAGACCGTCGAACGTCGTGTTCGACCACGCCGACTCGTTGTAGCTGGAGCCCGTGCGGAAGATCTGGTTGAGCAGCTGGTCGATCGGCCGGCCGGTGAACCAGTAGCTCACCATGAGCGGCTTCTGCATCCAGATCTCGGTGTAGTACGAATCCGACGAGGCATTCCGGACGGTCAGGTCGATACCCGCCGCCTTCACCTGGTCGCGGTACGCCACGGCCATCGGCGTGAACACCGACTCGTAGCTCGACGTGTAGATCGAAGTCTGCATGTCGGAGCGCCCGGCCTTCTTGAGCAGCGCCCTCGCCTTATCCGGGTCATAGACGCGCCGGTCATCGTCGAACGCCGCGAGGGTGGGCGGCACCGGGTTGTCCCACCCAGGTGAGCCGGTGCCCTGGAGTGCCGTCGCGACGATCACCTTCGGGTCGTAGGCGAATTTCATCGCCTGCCGGACCATCGGATCCTTGAATTCGGTGCTCGTCGCGAGCATCGGGATCGTGTACCACTGGGCGTTCTTGACGCGGGCCACCGTCGCGCGGCTCGACGCCGAGACGACCCGGGCCGTGGCGAAGTCGAGGTTCGTCTGCGAGATCAGGTCGATCTGCCCGGCGAGCAGGGCGTTCACCCGGGCGGTGGTGTCTTGGATCGACGAGAAGTCGATGCCGTCGAGCGCGGGGCGGCCGGCGAAGTGGTCGTCGAACGCCTCAACACTGCCGGAGCCGGCTGGCGCGAACGACGAGAGCTTGAACGGCCCCGTGCCGATGCCGGTCGTACCGATCGTCGCGATCTCACCAGCCGGCACGATGTAGCACTGGTAGGCCGTGAGGAGCGACGGGAACTCCGCGTTCGGCTTGGTCAGGTCGAACCGGAGCGTGTAGGGATCGGGCGCCGTCATGCTGTTCTTGTCGAGCATGTCACCGAGCACGCCCCCCTGCGGCGACGCGGTCTTCGGGTCGAGGATGTGCTCGATCGAGGCGATCGCGTCGGCGGCCGTGAAAGTTTTGCCGTTGTGGAAGCGGACGCCCTTGCGGAGCCGGAACGTCCAGGTCGTCCCGTCGGGGGTCGCGCTCCACTCCTCGGCGAGGTCGGCGACCGTTTCACCCGCCTGGTTCTGCTTGACGAGGCGGTTGTAGAGCGCGCCGAGGTACTCGTACGCGGAGAGGCTGCTCGCGGAGTCGAGAGTCTCGGCAGCAGACGCGGCGGGGCGCGCGATGCGGAGGCGGCCGCCTCGGGCAGCGATACCGGTCGCGGCGCCCTCGGGGAGGGTGGTGGACCGGGCACCGCTGGTGCAACCGGTGAGCGTGAGAAGACCGAGACCGGCAAGACCTGCGGCACCGGTCAGCAGGGTTCGGCGACTCGGGCCGCGCTCGTGGTCGTTCATCGGGGAAGGGACGATGGGTGGCATTGGGGAGAACCCCTCCTGTCAATCGTTCTTGTGAACGATAGATGACATGAGCACCCGTCACCAGCCGACGTTGAGGCGTGCGGGCGCAGGAGAGAGCACCTCCGATGCGCTCCGTACCCCGCCACTGCACCGATCCGGGCGTGCTAGAGCGCTGAGATCGGCACGTCCTGAGTGTTTACGAAAGCGTTACACCGGGTCGCGATCACCGGCCGTCGCGAAGGTCGGTCAGCGTGGTTTCCGCATAGACGATGTCGCTGAAACTAGCCCAGCATCCGTCGCCCAGCGGGGCTTGAGCGAGAAAACCGATCGACAGGGGCTCTGCCGCAGGGGCAAACCGGAACACCCGGACAAAGTCCCACCGCTCCCCATCGTCCGACGAGTGGAACGCCACCGAGGATCCGATGCGTGCGGCACGCAGAAACACTCCCGATTCGTCAAAGACCGCACTGTTGCAGTCGTCCGAGTACCGGTCGGTGACGACGCTCACCACCATCGATTCGCCCCGGGGAGATAACTCGTTGCACACCTTCGCCCAGTGATCCCGGTCGCGCCAAAGAGCAATGGCGCCCGCGTCGAAGGTCGAACGCTCGCCCTCGACCACCACGCGCGCAGACACGATGAAGTCGCCGTCGGGCGCGATAAATGCCAGCGCCGTCGCAGCATGCTGCTGAGGTCCGCCAGCGGCGTCGTTCGTCCAGTCGACCCCCGCCTCCGCATGGAGCGTCAGCGTGCCGGCAGCCTCGTCGACCTCAGCTCGGCCTTCCGCGCCGGTCCAGTGGAGGGGAGGGAGTCCGGGAATCGAAAGGGTCATGCTGCACGCTAACGGCGAGCAGCCCGTGGCCACAACGCTGAGGCGCTCTGCCTCAGGCTGCTGGGCGAGAGCGACGGCGCACTGCCGTCATAACCAGGGCCGCGGCCACCACGAAGGCTACGACGGCGCTGATCCGCCCGACAACCTGGGCTGTGACAGCCGAGTCATACTGCTCCTTCGTCACCACGATGTCGGTTCCTTCAGGAAGGAACGACACGAACACCGGCGCGAACGGGGCGGCCCGAGCTGTAGCGATCGCGCAGACCACGACAGCCGCGGCAAAGACGATACCGAGGGCGATCAGCCATCGATTAGAGAGCTGAGGTCGGGTCATGCCATCACCGTAGCCTTAGCTCGGTCGGTGCATTAGCGGGAGCATCGCGATAAATAGCCGGAGACGGCAGTTCGGTCCCGTCAGGGCGGGCCCTGCAACTGGACATCACCCTTCGGGTTCCTGGCCTTGATCTCTCGACCCTCAATAGGATCACCCCGAGCGCACTCTCGCGTGATCGAAGGGGACCACCATGGGCCAGAAGCCCCCGCTTTTCAAAGGACAGGCGTTCCGACTAGTCAGCATCGGCATCGGCCTGGTGGTCGGGCTCGGGGCAGTCCTAATCGTGCAAGCGATCAGCTCAGACAACCCACTCCCCGTCAGGTACTTGATCGGTGCCGGAGTCGCAGGAATTGTCATAGCTGCATTCGCTGCCGTCATCGGTCTTGTTGTGGGGCGACGAGTCTTCGGTCAACGGCTAGAAATTGCCCTCCGTACCGCGGGCCAGACGAAGTGGCAGCACGGACGGGTCGAAGCCTCCCCCGGCCACCTGCGGTTTCGCCGATACAAATGGCAACTCCGGTTCGTGTCAGGCGACCCTGTCGACTACTCCGTGCGGGGAGTCGGTCACGACACCGGACAGCGGCCCTCCAAGAAACAAATTTGGTCGGTCAATCCGTCGCTCCATGTGATCGAGGTCGAAACCGACCGAGGCACGCTGCAGCTCGGCGTTCAGGCCCACCAGGTCGACGACCTCCGAGGCCAGCTTCAGCCCGCCGGCGTCCAGCACTGACACGGCTCTGGCCGGTTACCCGTTGACCGCCGCCACGGCCTCGATCTCGACGAGCTGGTTCTCGTACCCGAGCACCGTGACCCCGAAGAGGGTGCTCGGCACTTCGTGGTCAACGAAGGCCTGCCGAACCACCTCCCACACGACGCCAAGGTCCTCTCTCCTCGACGAGGCGACGAGAATGCGGGTGTACGCGACGTCCCGAAGAACGCCCCCGGCAGCGTCCAGGGCGGCGAGCATGTTCTCGATGCACTTCGCTGTCTGGCCAGCGAAGTCGCCCACCTGGGCTACCGAACCATCGGCTTCGAGGGGGCACGCGCCCGCGAGATGCACGACGCGGGCACCGGCTGCGGCCAGCGACGCGTATGCATAGCCGGGAGTCTCAGAGAGACCGTCAGATCGGATCAGCGTCACGTTGGGCACGCGACGACCCTAGCGCCCCTGCTGTGATGTCCACCATGAGGATCCGACGCGCCCGATGACGCCGAGCGGCAAGCGTGAGAAACATGGCCCACGCCAGACAAGCCCCGTCGCCCCTTGAGCGAGCGGCTGATGGGTACCGCGAAACTACCGAAGCAAGTGCCAAGCCGAACGAAGAGCCATGACTGGTTTGAGATGAGGAATCTCGCCGAGACGGTAGTCATCCGCCTTGACCAGCCGATGCGCAACTTCAGGACATTGTGCCCAGAGGTAATCGCGGACCCGAGCGGCATGGAGGGAGTTCGAGGCGACCTTGACCGTGTCGAACGCCTCAAGAAGACCAGCAGTATTGGCTACGTTCTCCCAGGTGGTCCGACTCTTCCCCTCGAGTATGTGCGGGCCGCTGTAACCGCGAGACCGTGCGTACCGGAGAAGAATCTCCGCTTCTGTTTCGTCGTTGCCGACCGCTCCCCCCGATAAGACGAGGACCGTCTCTGACGACTTAGGGTCAACCGATCGCAGTGCGACACGAACCCGGTATCGATTCACCGCGTTTGCACGCGGGCCTTTGTTCTTGCACCCGGGCACGAGGATTGCTTCACGCCCCGGGGCCGTCACCGACGAACCCAGCGAGCGGGCACTCGCTCGCACGTGCAGCCACTCCGACCAGCAGAGCAACCCTGCCAGCGCCGCGGCAGAAGACACAGGCAACATGATTCGCATCGGCACACCGTACCCGCGTGCGCGGGCCGCTCCGCGACCGGCTAAGGGCATGGCAAGCTGCGACCATGAACGACTCTCCCATCGCCCGATCGACCCTGTTGGATCAATACCTCGGCTCGGCCACAGACGTGTCTCACGTGGAAGTGCGCCGAATCTCGATCTCGCCCTTCACTGTTGGCGGTGCGCACACGCACAACGGCCCCGTGTTCGGAGTGATCGAAAGCGGTTCCGCCACTCTCCAGATCGGCCAGGGTGACGAGACGATCCTGCGGGCCGGTGACGTCTTCTACGAACCTGCCGACGTCGTCATCTCCAAGTTCGACACCGCCGACGAGGCTGTGGTCTTTCTCGGCTACTTCCTTCTCGGCGAAGGCGCAGCGCCCGAGATCACCTTCTCCCCGTAGCGGCACCCCCGTGCCGACGTCTTGTCTGACGAGTGCGCATCTGGTTCGCTGACGCTTATGCCGATGCCGATGCCGATGCCTGAAGTAATCCTCGTGCACGGCCTCTACCACCAGCCGGCACACATGCAGCCCCTCGTCGATGCCCTTGAAGCCCGGGGAGCCACCGTGCACGCGCCGCTGCTGCATCGCGGATCGCTCGAAGCAGACACGCGCGCCGTGCAGCGCGCCGTTGATGACTGCCTACAAGCTCCCATCGTGGTCGGCCACAGCTACGGAGGGGCCGTGGCCGCCGGTACGCACGGTGCACGATTATTTGTCTTCATCGCTGCGTTTGTCCTAGATGTGGGTGAGACCTGTGCTGTGCTCGGCGGACCCGCCGCCCCTGTCAACGCCTGGGTGGTTCCGCTCCCGGAAGGTGGAACCTTCGTGCCCGCTGCCGTGGCGAGGGAGCTCTTCTACGGGGACTGTGAACCTGACGCTGCAGGTCGGGCTGTCGCGCTTCTCGTACCGCAGGCCCCAGGACACGGACGCGGCAGGGCGGCGTCCGCGGAGTGGAGACGCATCGAGAGTCGATTCATCGTCTGTTCCGACGATCGCGCGATGAGTCCGGCGCTGCAACACCGAATGGCCGAACGCTGCACAAGCTACGAGATCCTCGACGCCAGCCACTCCCCCTACATCTCCCAGCCGACGCAGGTCGCTGCAACGATTCTCCGAGACGCCGACCTCCGGTAGCCGTCACTCGACCCTCGTTGCGGGATCGTGACTCGCGCGAGAGCGCCGATAGGTGACGATGGTGCTGTGCCGAAACGACATACGCGACTGATCGCTGCTGCAGGGCTCTCGCTGGCTTTCCTGCCTCTCCTCTCGGCATGCAGCAGCACCCCCGCCGACCCCATCGCGGCGGCCCGCACTCTCGCGGATGCCCCCGGCTGGGTCAGTGCGCCGACCGGCACTGACTGCGGTGACGTTGATCTGACGGCCGATCGCAGCCTTCCCGACAAAGCCCTCAAGTGCCTTTCCGATGCACGAAGCGCGGGCGACGAGGCTCGTCTCGCGTGGATCGAACGGACGACGGAGGGTGACCCGGTTCCCTACTTCGCCAAAACCGAGAAGTCTGGCCTGACTGTCGTGTCGACCTCGGCATACGACAGCTTCGGCCAGGGCGGGTGGAGCGAGAACGAGTGCGCAGGGACCGAAGCGCTCCGGACTTGCCTGGCCGACGCCGAGTAGAGCGGCCGGAGACGAGCGAGGTCGGAAATCAGCGCCCGGCGGGCTGGGGCTCGGGTGCCGGGATCCTTGTGTCTCTAGAAAAGCGGCTGAGTCACAGGGCCTCACCGAGCTGACGCTCGATGGGCACCGTGCCCTCGACGATGACATCGCCCGTGTGTGCGGTGGTGACGGTTTCGATGAGCACGATCTCGACCTCCTCGTCGGCGACGGGGTTGTGCTGCACGCCTCGGGGCACGACGTAGAACTGGCCCGGGGTGAGCACGACCTCCTGGTCGTCGGGAAGCTGAATGCGGAGGGTGCCTGACACGACGAGGAACATCTCGTCTTCGGCGTCATGGGCATGCCAGACCAACTCGCCGAGGAGTTTCGCGACCTTGACGTATTGATCATTCACCTTGCCCACGACACGCGGGGTCCAGTGCGCGTCGACCTGATGTAGTTCGCGGGCGACGTCGGTCTCATGGGGATTGGTCATAGATCCATCGTGGGCCATGGAGCGCTCAGACGGCGAGACGGACCTGTGCCGACGACTACCGGGCCGCGCGCGCTACCCACTCGGCGATCAGCACCGCCGACGCATCGGTGATCTTTGTCACTGCGTACGACGTCGGCCACAGACCGGACTCGTCGTCGAGCGCAGCCATCCCGCTGAAACCCAGCGTCGAGTATCGGGCCTTGTCGTCGATTCCACTTCGAAAGAACACGACCACCTTGCCGGCCTTTGCCCATCCGGGTTGGCCGTAGTACAGCTTGGGCACCAGATCCGGGGCGACTTCACCGACAATGACACCCAGCCTCTCGGCGAGGGACCGGTCAGGATCGCTCATCGCCGCTATCTTCTCCGCCACCGCAGTGGAGTCAGCAGCGGCTCGTGCTTCGGCGCTGAGCCGACGAGCGTCTGCCCTGTTCTCGGCGGCCCGCTGTGTGATGGCGGCTTTCTCTTCGGCCGAAAAGCTTTCTGACCCTGATCCGTTCACGAGAGACCCTCCCTTGGCGTCAGCCCAGCATGCCCCGAGGAGAGGCGAATTCTCTGCACATTGACACCCGCCAGGTCCGGGTTGCCCTCCCGGCACCTCTCGTGCCGAATTCTTCGAACCCAACCGATGGGCCAATCGACGATTACGAAAGGGACGACGGCCGAATGCTCGTCACGTTCTCCATCAGGAGAGCGTCGAGGGCACGGTAGAGGTCGTCGGGATTGCCGTCCCAGGTCTCGTCGACGATCCAGGAGTTGGTGATGTGAGTCGCCTCGGTGGTGATCCGGCGGGCTTCACGGGTGATCTGAGCCTCGCCGAGTCGGGTGCCGAAGAAGAACCGGATCCTCGACTCCACCCGGGAGACGATGAACGGCCCCATGCGGGCATCGATCTTTTGGGCCATCGCGCCGATGCGCAGAGCCCGATAGAACAGACGCCGCTTCGCGTAATGGTGAGCGAAGGCACTGAGAGGGGGCGTGTCGGAGGCCTCGATTTCGAACGTCGAGAGGTCGCGGGAGCACGCGTCGAGAGCGGCCTCCACGAGAAGTTCGTCGGTCGATGCGAAGGCGTCGACGACAGTCGCATCATCGACGCCGGCAGCGGCGGCAATCTCTCTCGTAGTAACCGCGGGAGTCCCCTCACGCTCGACCACCACGATTGCCGCGTCGAGAACGGCGGAACGGAACGCAAAGTCGATCGCCCCGGAAGGCTCGGCAGAAGTGACCATGTCGATCGACCCTCCCCCTGCGCCGCCGCGCTCGCATGAGCCGGACGGCACCCAACGCTAGAACCCTCCCGACGCGACGACAAGGTCGACCGCCCACCCAGTTGGAGGGTGGGCAGGGCCCTCCTAAGCGTTCCCCGGGCCGGACGGTGCGTTTACAGTCGCGTCTTCGCCCCGCTCCAGCGCCGTGCGGATGTGGCCGAGCAGGGGAAGGGCATCTCGGAGCGTGCCCTGTTCCGCCGGAGTCAGGTCGCGCAAAATGCTCGTGAGAAGACCTTCGGCCGCCGAGTCGTAGACGTGGAGTTGCTCCCGCGCAAGATCCGTCAGGCCCACTTTGGTGCTGCGGGCATCCGCTTCGTCTGCGCGTCGCGAGACCAGACCGCTCCTTTCCATGGCAACGACGAGGTTGCTGACCGTCGGGCGCGCGAGTCCCAATTGCCGCCCGAGCACTGTGGGGCTCACCCACTTGTCGGGGAAGAGCCGGCGGAGCACCTCAATCTGGGCGTCAGGAATCAAGGGCAGGCCGGCGCGGGCCCGGGAGCTGTTCAGAAGCGTCCGGCGGAAAGGACCGATCTCGTCGCTGAGGCTCCGCGCAATCGCGCTCAGGCCCGTCGGGTCTCCGGAATCGTCCACGCAGACAGGATACGCGATCACGACGAAATAGGTTTGCAACAAACGCATTTCTGGGTGATAGTGGATTTATGAGTATTCACACCAGCGTCGCCAACCCCACCCCCGAGCAGGGTCTGGACGCAATCATCGGCCACCGGTTCATCTACACCTACGCCAACGGATGGCAGTACGAGATGTACGTCAAAAACGCCACCACGATCGACTACAGGATCCACTCCGGCATGGTCGGCGGTCGGTGGGTCAAAGATCAGCAGGTCGACCTCGTCGGCCTCGGACGCGGGGTGTTCAAGGTGTCGTGGAACGAGCCGACCGGCACCAGCGTGGTGGTGAACGTCGTACCGGAAGACAGGGTTCTGCACGGCACCATCTTCTTCCCGCACTGGGTCGAACTCGACGGATCCAAGACAGTCCTTTTCCAGAACGACCACCTCGAGCAGATGCGACGGTTCCGTGACGAAGGCCCGACCTACCCGATCTACGTCGTGCCCGAGTTCGCGCACATCACCCTCTTCGAATTCGTCGGAGTCGACGACGAGACCATCATCGACACGGCGCCCGGAGACCTGCCGGACGGCTTCGCAGACAGGAGCAACTGAGATGGGCACCCGTGATGCCGAGGTGACCACCCTCACGCTCGCGCACAATGGGCACGTCATCCGCGGCCACGAATTCCGCCCTCGCGACGCCGCCGCCGACTCCCCGTCAGTCCTGATCGTCCACGGCTTCGGCGACTCCCACGTCGGCCCACAGCGCCTCTTCGTCCAGGTCGCTCGGCACCTGGCAGACGCCGGCGCGGTCGTCCGTGCCTACGATCGCCTCGGGCAGGGCACGAGCGACGGCGACTTCGCAGACATCACCCTCCGCGACGAGATCGATCAGGTGATCGTCATGGTCCGCGCATTCGCCGACGACCGCTCCGCCCCGGTGCATCTGGTGGCACACAGTCTTGGCGCCGTCGAATCCGCCATCGTCGCAGCCCGGCTCCCCGACCTCGTGGCCAGCGTCACGCTCTGGTCACCCGCGGGCGTCGTGGTCGACGACATCACGGTGAAACACGAGATCCAGGGGCAGTCGCTCGAGTCCGTTGCCGAGATCGGCGGTTTCGACTTCGGCGGTCTGTGGCTCGGGCAAGCCTTCATCGACGATGTCCGGAATGACCTCGACGTCTACGCCGAAGCGGCAGGCTACAGCGGCCCCGTCGAGGTGCTCCACGGCACCGCCGACCAGATCGTGCCGCTCGAATACGGGCGGCGTTACGCGGAGCTCCTCCCCGGGGCCACCTTCACCGCCATTCCGGGCGCCGACCATGCCTGGTCGTCACGGCAACTGCGTGAGCAGCTCCTCGAGCACCTGCTGCCCTTCCTGAAACTGTCCTAAGACGGCAGCCCGATGCACGCCGCGCTCAGCTCGTCGGCACGACATCCCAGTGTTCGCGGATCAGACCGGCGTCGACCCGAAACAGATCGGCGGCGAGCAGGGGGTCGCCCGGCTTGGCCCCAACGGTCTGCGAGAAGGTCCACACGATGTCGCCGTCGGAGAGCGAGATGACCGACTGCTGCGCCGGGAACTGCGCACCGCTGCCGAACAGCTGCTTGAGCGCCGCAGTACCGTTCGGCGCCACGGGATTGTGCTGCAGGTAGGCCGGGTCGAAAGAACGGTCGAGCACGGAGACGTCGTGGTCACGGAACAATGTGTTGTATGCGGAGACGGCGAAGGTCCGGTTGCGCTCCTCCTGCCGCTCCGACGGCGCCTTGGTCGGCTTCGCGGGTCGGTAGAGGTCGCTGAACATCGTGTTCGCGTTGCCACTGGCGGGCGTACCGGTGGCGATCGGCTGGTCGAGCGACCAGTGCTCGACGACCTTTCCGTGGCGCATCCGGAAGAGGTCGACGGCAGCCTCACCCCGCCGTTCGTCTCGCGGGTCGGGAGCGATCTGCCAATGCACCGCGACCAGGTCGCCGTCGGCTGCCAGGTGTTTGACGACGGCGTGTGCGCCAGGGACGCGCTTTCGGTCTGCGGCGAATTGCGCGAGGAGACCTTCCGGCCCCGATGTCGCGCCGGTCCCGTGGCCGACTGCGCCGGGGGCTACGAGCGCGGCCGCAAGACGCCGAGCGCTCGAGCTGGAAGGATCCGCGAATCCCCGCGACAGGAGAGTGCGAATGGCGCAGGCGTTTCGCCGCTCGGCCGCGGCGTCCTGCCGATCGCCGCTCGTTCCGCCGCGCGCGGAATCGAGGGAGGCTGCGCCGGACGAATGGGCCACGGCAGGTGCGGCAATCGCGGTTCCGGAGACGCCCAATCCGGAGAGGAGGGCGGCACTCGCAATCACAGCGGTGCCGTACGCGCGGTATCGGTGCTTCATCATGGACTCTTCCTTCTCTCGTGTGGCTCGGATGGAGGGATCCGGTCTCGCTGATTGGCAGCGGCCGCAGAACCCCGGGCCATCGCGACGACGATAGAGCGCGCCACCTCCCCCGCGGAAGGTACGTACCTTTTCGTAAGCTACTGACATGGACGTTGGAAACACGGCATCGCGGGCATCAACCGAAGCAAAATTGCAGACTTTCGCGCGGTTCCCCGCGGCGTGTCCGAGTCGAGTCGTCCTCAGTCATGTCACGAGCCGCTGGGGCGTGCTCGTCCTGCTCGCCCTGGAGCCGGGAAGCATGCGATGGGGCGAACTGCGCCGCACCATCGAGGGAATCAGCGAGAAGATGCTCGCCTCCACACTCCGCACCCTCGAACAGGACGGCATCGTTCATCGCGCCGCCCAGGCGAGCATCCCGCCACGCGTCGACTACTCCCTGACCGAGACCGGAACCGAACTCGCCGCCCGGCTCCTTCCGCTGATGGACTGGATTCTCGACAACGCGGATGCGATCGTCGCCCGACCTATCGTCGCCACACCGGCCACAGGCCTTGGGAGTCGACTCCACCAGTAGGCAACCCGCGGCAGTGTTAGGAGGAAAGCGCTGTCGGGAGGAAAGCGCTGTCGGGAGAGAAGAAGCAAAGGGGGAGGAAAAAGCGAAGCCCCGCACTCCTTGGAATGCGGGGCTTTGCCTTACTGCTGTCTCAACTCAGTTCTTTTGTGTCACTTAGACACTGTGCGCTCGAAGGGACTCGAACCCCCAACCTTCTGATCCGTAGTCAGATGCTCTATCCGTTGAGCTACGAGCGCGCATTACTTTCGGCCGAATGGCCAGAGGAAACATTACACGAGGCCTGCCCTCGACGCCAATCGAGTCGCCCAGCCGGGCCCGCGTGAGCGGCCGAGCCGTCGGATCCTTGCGTTTTACCTGAACGTGGGCGGTGCAGTTGCTCACCGAGCATTGGGGGTCCGGGCAGAGGCAGTTGTCAGGGGGCGTGCGATTGGATGAGACAGTGAACGCCACCACTCTGCCTGCCTCGACGACTGCCCGTCGCCCGGTTCCGGCTCGGTGGATGCTCACGAGCATCGGATCGGCCGTCGCGCTCGGTGGCGTCTACGCCGTCGCGGTCCTGACGAAGCCCGGTCAAGAGATCGAAGACTCCATCCTTCGTTCGGTTGATGGAGGCACGCTCCTCAAATCCGGTCGGGCGCTCGATGCGATCTCGATTCCGGCAATCCTTGTTGTCGTCGGCGTCGTCGTGCTCATCGCTTTCGTGCGCCGCCGGCCCGGAGCGGCCTTCCAGTCGGCGACCCTGATCGTAGGATCCATCGCGACCGCCCAGATCATCAAGGCCATTGCACCGCGCCCCGAGCTCACCGAGTCGACCCTCAGCAACAGCTTTCCCAGCGGCCACGTCACGATCGCCGTGGCCGGTCTCCTGGCTCTCTCCACCGCATTCGGGCGTCACCTCCGGCCGCTCATCATGGTGGTCGGGACCGCCTTCGCCGCCCTCGTCGCCGAGCAGACCGTCGCCTACGGCTGGCACCGCGTCAGCGACGTCTGCGGGGCATGCGCGGTCGCTCTGCTGTGGCTCGGCATCGTGCGGAGCGCCGCGGCCGTCTGGTCGCGCGACCGCCGCGACACCGTGGGCAAGAAGGCACACGGCTTCACCTCGGCCGTTCTCGGGCTGGCACTCGTCGCGACACTCGCTGCCGCTGGGGCGATCTTCTCGATCGGCATCGGCGCCGACATGACCGTCACCATGTCGACCGGGCCAGGAGTGCTCGTCGGGGCGCGGCTGCTCTCGGCCGGCGTCGTGATCGCGACCGCCTGGCTGGCCTGGAAGCTCGATCGGTCGGTGTAGGTCGCTGGCCGCTCCGGCCTGCCGCTCTGCCGCCCTGCTGGCGTGCCGGCTCGCGGCCTGCACGGGCTCGGCGAGATCGCACTTGTGGTCGGGTCGACCCGACCGGTAGTGCGATCTCGGCAGCCCGAGCCTCGCGAGATGGCCACAACTACGTGGAACTCGGCCCCGCGTCCTAGATCGGGCCACATCGCGCGGGCGGCACGACCCTGAGCCCTATGCGGCCCCGAACAGCAACCCGAGCGCGTACGTCACAGCGGCGGCCCCGTAACCGATCGCCAGCTGCCGCAGTGCCCGGCGGAGCGGCGACGTTCCCGAGAGCAACCCGACCACGGCGCCGGTGCCGAGCAGAGCCAGCCCGACGAGTACCGCAGCGACCACGATCACCGTGAGGCCGGACGCCCCGAAAAACAGCGGGATCAGCGGGATGATCGCCCCCGACGCGAAGAAACAGAAGCTCGACACCGCAGCGCCGAGTCCCGACCCAATCGCCTCGTGCTCATCGACGGGCGAGTCGGCGGACGCCGGCGCAGAAGCAGACGCAGAAGCCCCCGCACCACCGACAGACGGCGCCACGACGGGCGCAACCAGCACATCGACCCCAGGATCCGGCACAACCCCGATCGCCCCGGTCCGCACCTGCAGTGCGCCGAGCACGTCCCGCGCGTGCGCCTCCGCCTCGTCGGGAGCCATTCCCCGCGCCCGGTACACCAGCGCGAGCTCGTTCGCATCGACGTCGAGGTCGGGCAGCACGTGCTCGGCTTCGGGGTCGGGGGTCGACGCCGCGAGGAGTTCGCGCTGCGAGCTCACCGACACGTACTCCCCGGCGCCCATCGACAGTGCGCCGGCCAGCAGCCCCGAGAGCCCGGTCACGAGGACGACCGCGTGCGACGCCCCGCTCGCGGTGACCCCGAGGATCAACGCCAGGTTCGACACGAGCCCGTCGTTCGCTCCGAAGACCGCCGCACGGAACGTGCCCGACAGCCGCGATCGACCCCGCTCGGCGAGACCGCGCACGACCTCGCCGTGGATGCGCTCGTCGGCTGCCATCGCCTCGGTCGCGTCGGCGTCGGTCGCATACGGCGACCGCGCCTCGGCGCTCTGCACGAGGGCGAGCACGAAGATCGAGCCGAAGCGCCGGGCGAGAAACCCGAGGATCCGAGTGCGCAAGTCCGTCCGCACGGACCGCCCCACACGGTCCCCCAGCAGGTCGCGCCAGTGCTGCTCGTGCCGCCCCTCGGCGTCGGCGAGCGCCAGCAGGATGTCGCGCTCCTCGCCGGTTCGGCGCGCGGCGAGGTCGCGGTAGACGGCTCCCTCGGCCCGTTCGTCGGCGAGGTAACGGCGCCACCGCCGGAGGTCGGCGGGGCTAGGTTCCCTCACGGGCGTGGTCGCGCTCATGGGGTCAGGGTAGCGGTGCGCGGGAGGGGTGGTGCGGGGGTCGGCGTCGCGGATCCTCGAGTTTTTTTGCGTTTCGTGCACCTCCTTGCCGAACGCCCAGCTTCGGTGTTATGTTGCCCGAGGCCCACCCGAACGGGCCCGCCTGTGGCCCTTCCATCTGGGGGGAGGACGACGACGCAACGACGCTCATCTCCACTGAAGGATCACTCTGTGAAATCTTTGTCTCGAGGCACGGCGTTCGCCGTTCCGACCGTTCTCGCCATGACGTTCGGTGGGTTGTTGCTCGCCGCGCCGGCCCATGCCGCTGACGCCTTCGCCGTCACGACGCCCGCTCCCGGTGCGACCGGAGTGGCGCAGACGTTCCCGAACGTCGTTCCGTTCGAAGGCACCGGCGCTCCCGCCGGCGACAACGTGACCGTCAGCTACCTCGACGCCAACGGCGCCAGCCACAACGCGACCTTCGGCGGCTCGACCGTCGACGCCGCGACGGGACAGTGGAGCGGCAACGAGAACTTCGACCAGCTCAGCCCCGGCCAGACAGCCGTGGTGGCGACGGTCACCGCAGTCAACGCGGGCGGCACCGTCGACTTGACCACGACGACTTCGTTCGAGCTCGCCGTCGCGCCGAACTCGTTGACGCCGTTCACGGTCACGAAGCCAGTGTCGAACTCGACCACCCCGGTCGAGAGCACGACGCCGACCTTCGAGGGAGCCGGCCAGGCCGGTGACACCATCACGATCACCTACGGCGCCCGCGCCGCGAAGACCGGCGTCGCCGCGACCACAGTCGTGAAGACCGACAACACCTGGTCGACCACGACCGACTTCAGCCAGCTCGAGCCGGGTGCGACCGAGGGCAGCGCTCTCGTCAACGAGACCGACCCCGCCGGCAACCCCGTCCCCGGTGCCGACCAGAAACGCATCAATTTCGTGTTCCCGTCGGCCCCCGCTGCCGCCGTGCCCGCGTCGATTGCCGTGACGCCGACCAAGACCAGCGTGCTCGAAGCCTCGACCACCGGCGTCGCCGTCTCGGCCGAGGGCTTCAGCCCCGACGAGCAGGTCGTCGTCGCCGTCACCGATGCCAAGGGCACCGTAATCCCCCTCGCCGGCGATCGCCCCGCTCAGACATTCGCCAGCGACACCGACGGCTCGTACGCCGACGTTCTGCGTCTGCCTGCCAACCTCGTGGGCGGCACCTACACGGTCACCATCGTCGGCGTCCGCAGCGGCGTCTCCGTCAAGTCGTCGTTCTACGCTCTCGGTGCCCCGACGATCACCTCTCCGACCAACGGCCAGAAGCTTGTCGGCTCAACGGTCACCTTCGCCGGAACCGGAACCCCAGGATCCGACATCGGCGTGATCGTCCTCACCACGAAGGCGTACAAGGCCGCTCTCGCCCAGGCGAAGGCCGCTGAAGCCAAGTCGTCCGCATCGGCTTCGCGTCTGGCCTCGCCGCGCGCCGGAACCACCGCGACGCCCGCCGACCCGACCGCTCGTATCATCGTCGGCTCGAACGGCCGCTGGAGCGTCACCCTCGCCGCCAAGCCCGGCGACTACACGGCCGTCGCGATCGCCGCTCTGCTCGACGCGAACGGCGACCCAGTCGTCGACGCCGCGGGCACCCCGGTCGCGGCCGGCCCGAGCGCTCCGGTCGAGTTCACGCTGACCGCTGCGGTCGTCACACCGGCCGCCGCTGGCACGGGAGTGGACGGCGACGGAACGACGACGCTGGCCTACACGGGCTCCGACACAGCGCCGCTCGCGATCGGTGGCAGCCTCGTGCTGCTCGTCGGCGCCGGCCTGCTGCTGGCGGCTCGCCGTCGCCGCTCGGTCGAGGTGTAGTCGGTCGCACTGACTGCCGGAGGGCCCGTCTCGCGCATTCGCGCGGGGCGGGCCCTTTCTTCGTTGCGGGCGGGCTCGTCGCGCCGCTCGCTCGCGAGATGGCCGAACCTCCCGCCCAGCACACGATTCGGCGGAGATCGGGCCACCTCGCGCACGCCGCCCGCCGAGATCGCAGTTGCGGTCGGGTGCAGGCGACCCCTACTGCGATCTCGGCGACGCCGAAGCCGCTGCACGCCCCGTGCCCACCGCCAGCACCTACGCTCAACTGATGCTGTACATAGGAGTCGACCTGGCCTGGGGCGAGGGCAGCGACGCCAAACCGGCGAACGAGACCGGGCTGTGCGCACTCACCGCAGAAGGACGCATCGTGGCGGCCGGGTGGGAACGCGGTGTCGAGGGCGTGGTCCGGTGGATCCTCGGGGTCGTCGCTGAGGCAGAGGCAGCAGCCGGCCCGGGCATCGCCATCGCCGTCGACGCCCCACTGGTCGTGCCGAACGCGGTCGGTATGCGCGAGTCCGAGAAGCAGGTCGGTCGTGCCTACGGCCGGTGGAAGGTGGCGGCCAACCCGACGAACCAGGCGCTCGGCTGGCTGGCCGGGGTGCGGCTTCGCGACGCTCTCGAGCAGGCAGGGTTCGTGGTGGTGTCGGGTGTGCCGGATCCTGAGCCTCGTGACCGCGTGATGTTCGAGTGCTATCCGTACACGACTCTCGTCGGGGTCGAAGAACTCGGCTACGACGTCGAGCGCCCGCGCTACAAGCGGCTCGACAAGGCGCTGCCGGCCGCTGAAGCGAGGGCTGCGCGTGCTGTGGCGACCGACGAGCTGGTGCGCCGCATCGGGCTGCTCGATACGTTCGATCCGCCTCTCGACCTCGCGTCGCACCCGGTCACCAAGGCGTTATTCGACGAGCCGTCACCGCTCTCCGGCCCCGCGCACAAGCATCGAGAAGATCTGCTCGACGCAGCCTTGTGCGCCTGGACGGCTTCGATCTGGCACCGGCACGGGCTGTCGCGGGTGCAAGTGCTCGGGCGGGATGAACCGAAGGATCCCTCGGGCCGACCGGCAACGCTCGTCGCGCCGTGCCGCCCGTCGCAGCGTCTGCCGTAGCGTCGCGGCGCGTGGCCCTCCCCGCTACAGCGCCTTGATCATCTCGTTCTCGAAACCGTGCGGCGCCAGTTCGTACGGCAGCTTCCGCCCCGTCTCGGTGAAGCCGCGCCCCTCGTAGTAGCGGATCGCCCGCGCGTTGTCTTCGTGCACGTGCAGCGCCATCGCACTCGCGTGCCCCTTCGCCCAGGCCTCCACCGCGTCGAGCAGCGCATCGGTCACTCCGGCGGCGCGGCCCCGATGCGACGGCGCCACGTAGACGCCGACGAGCAGCGGGAATCCCGTCTTGGGCAGGTAGCCGCCCATCGTTCCGACCCAGGATCCGGTCGACTCGTCGATGGCAGCGAACGACGCCGACCCCTCGTCCGTTCCTCGGCGACCCCGCAGGCGCCATTCGGCCTCGGGGTGATTCTCGGCCGTCGCCAGGGTCTCGCCGAACGCGATCGGGGTGTCTCGGAGCATCTCGAGCCGCAGAACCCGGACCTCGCGCCAATCGGCTTCGGTGACGGGGCGGATGGTGACGGTGGTGCTGGCCATGCGTTCAGCCTAGGCGGGGGCCGGCGTGCTCGACCCGCGCCCACCCCCTCGAACGGCACAAACCCGCCCGGCCGGCATGAACAGCCCGGCTAGGCGGGGTGTTCGTGCCGATCGAGCGGGTCTGTCCCGCTGTGGCGGGTCGGGCTAGGCGGGTCGGGCTAGTCGGGTCGGGCTAGGCCTTCGAGCGGAGAACCGTGAACGAGGCGTCGCGCACGATCAGTGTCGACACCGGTGAGGCCACCTGCTGCTCCGGGTCGCTCGACGACGCGAGCTCCCACTCGCCGAAGGGCGCCTCGGGCACGGTGAACTCCACACCGTTCTGCGCCGCGTTCATCAGCACGGCGAAGGAGTCGGCTCCCTCGTGACCGAGCACGAACATGACCGCGCGGTTCTCCGGATCCTGCCAATCGGCCTCTTCGAACGGACGAGCGTCGGCCCGCAGGATCTCGACGGTGCGGGGCGAGTCGCCGGGCGCGGTGCGGAACCACGACGGGCGCAGTGCCGGCGCCGACTGACGGAGCGCGATCAGCGACGTGGTGAACTCGAGCAGGTCGCGGTCGACGGCCTTCCAGTCGAACCACGAGATCTCGTCGTCTTGGCAGTAGGCGTTGTTGTTGCCACCCTGGGTGCGGCCCATCTCGTCGCCACCGAGGATCATCGGCACACCGGCCGACAGCAGCAGCGTCGCGAGCAGGTTGCGCTGCTGACGACCACGCCACTCGAGCACGGCCGCGTCGTCGGTGTCGCCCTCGATGCCGCCGTTGAACGACGCGTTGTTGCTTTCGCCATCGTTGTTGTCTTCACCGTTGGCCTCGTTGTGCTTCTCGGCGTACGAGGTGAGGTCGCGGAGGGTGAAGCCGTCGTGCGCGGTGACGAAGTTCACGCTCGACAGCGGCGAACGGCGGTCGCCCTCGTAAACGTCGGGGCTGCCCAGCACACGCTGCGTGAAGGTGCCGAGCACGTCGCCCGAGCCCCAGTACTCGCGGGTGTCGTCGCGGAACTTCCCGTTCCACTCCGACCAGTCGGCTGGGAACCCTCCGACCTGATACCCCGCGGTGTCCCACGGCTCGGCGATGAGCTTGACCGGGGCGAGCACGGGATCCTGGTGGCACAGATCGAGGAACGCCGAGTGCTTCTCGGCGTCGCCGTCCTGGCGGGTGAGGGTCGTGGCGAGGTCGAAGCGGAAACCGTCGACGTGCATCTCGGTGACCCAGTAGCGAAGCGAGTCCATGATGAGGCGGAGGGCGGCCGGGTGCCCGACGTTGAGCGAGTTGCCGGTGCCCGTGGTATCGAAGTAGCTTCCGCGGTCGTCTTCGACCAGACGGTAATACGAGGCGTTGTCGATGCCCTTGAACGACAGCGTCGGGCCCTGGTGGTTACCCTCGGCCGTGTGGTTGAACACCACGTCGAGGATCACCTCGAGGCCAGCGGCGTGGAACGCCTTGACCATGGCCTTGAACTCGGCGACCTGCTCGCCCGCCTGACCCGACGACGAGTACTCATTGTGCGGCGCGAAGAATCCGATCGAGTTGTAGCCCCAGTAGTTGCGCAGCCCCTTTTCGGCGAGGGTGTCTTCCTGGGCGAACTGGTGGATCGGCAGCAGCTCGACGCTGGTGACCCCCAGGTCGACGAAGTGCTTGATGGCCGCGGGGTCGGCGAGACCCGCGTACGTACCCCGAATGCTCTCGGGAACCTCGGGGTGCTGCTTCGTGAAGCCCTTCACGTGCACCTCGTAGATGACGGTCTCGTCGAGCGGGACGCGCGGAGCCTTGTCGCCCTCCCAGTCGAACGACGCGTCGGTGACGATGCACTTCGGCATCGCCGATGCAGAGTCGTCGTCGTTGCGCGTGAACGGGTCGTCGAACTCGTGTGAGAACAGCGCCTGACCCCACTCGAAGCCACCCTCAATGGCCCGCGCGTGCGGGTCGAGCAGCAGCTTGGCCACGTCGTGGCGAAGACCGTTCGCAGGATCCCACTCACCGTCGACCCGCAGACCGTACCGGGTGCCCACTTCGATGCCGGGCACGAACGCGTGGAACACGTAGCCCGTTCGCTCATCGAGCTCGTGCCGCGTCTCGGAGCCGACCGCGTCGGATCCTTCGCCCGCAGAATCGAAGGTGCAGAAGTAGATGGCGGTCGCGGTCTCGGAGTAGACGGCGACGGTGACGCCACCGTCGACGACGGAGACGCCGAGGGGATAAGGCTGTGAGAGGGTCATGCCTTTAGTTCTACGGGTAACGGCTGTGCATCGGAACGCCGGCTTGTCCCCCGAAATGCCCCCATTCCGAGGTACCTCCGACCCGATCGTGCCACTCTCGGGGCATGAGCAAAGACAGTTCCTTCTCGAGTGATGGCCCCGTACTCGCCGACACCGTGCCGATCGACCTCCACGAGCTTCGCGCACTGCTCGACGAGGGTGGCTCGGCGGCACTCTGAGGTTCGGCTCTGCAGTCTTCTGTCTGGCTGCTCCGGGGCTGGCTAGTGCGGTCGCCCGCTGAGATCCCGCACCGTCACCGAGCGATACGCTCATCTGATGCCTGACTCTCGGCCGGACGCCCTCCGCATCGCTCTCGTGTGTCTGCACACCTCTCCGGCGTCCGACCCCGGAATTGGCGACGCAGGCGGCATGAACGTGGTCGTGCGCAACCAGGCCGCAGCGCTCGGCGCACTCGGTCACCACGTCGACGTTCTCACACGCCGATCGTCGCCCGACCAGCCCGCCACCAGCGACCTCGGCGAGAACGTCGTCCTGCGGTTTCTCGACGCCGGGCCGCCCGAGCCCGTCGCGAAGGGCGTGCACGAGAACTTCATCGGTGAGTTCCAGCAGGCCATGGAGCCGTTCGGTCCCTACGACATCATCCACTCGCACCACTGGTTCTCGGGCATGGCCGCCCTGCCCTTCGCGCGGGCGCGAGGCCTGGCGCACCTGCAGAGCTTCCACTCGATCGCCGCTGACCACTCGACGCCCCTCTCGGAGGGCGAACGGCCCGAATCGCCCGGTCGCCTCACCGGCGAGGCCTGGCTCGCGAAAGAATCCGACGGAGTCATCGCCATCAGCGCCGCCGAAGCCGAAACCGTCGTACACCGGCTCGGGGCCGATGCCGAGAACGTGCACGTCGTCTCGCCCGGAGTCGACGCCACCGTGTTCCGTCCGGCCGCGCCGGGCTCGGTTGCCCCCTCGCCTTACGTCGTCGCCGCCGGACGCCTCGACCCGCTCAAGGGCTTCGACCTGGCCATCGCGGCGGTCGCGGCGATCCCCGAGAGCATTCGCCCCGACCTCGTGATCGCCGGCGAGGAGTCGGTCGACTACCGCAGCTATCCCGACGAGCTTCGCGCCCTCGCCGAGTCGCTCGGCGTCGCCGACCGGGTCCGGTTCGTCGGCCCGCAGTCGCGCTCGGCTCTCGCCGCACTCCTCCGAGAGGCACGAGTCGCCGTGGTGCCGTCGCACTCCGAGACGTACGGCCTCGTCGCCCTCGAGGCTGCTGCCAGCGGCACACCGGTCGTGGCGGCGGCCGCCGGAGGCCTGCGCGAAGCCGTCGTCGACGGGGTGACCGGGATCGTGCTGCGGTCGCGCGAACCGGCCGTGTGGGCAGACGCGATCGCGGGGATCCTCGGCGAACCGGTCTATGCCGCCGCCCTCTCGACCGCCGCCCGCGTGCGGGCCGCCGGGCTTAGCTGGGCGCACTCGGCCGACGGGCTCGTCGCCTGCTACCGGTCGCTCGCGCGGTAGTGAGCGACTCTGCTTGCCTTCCACCTAGTCGCGCTTCGCAGGTTTAGTCGCGATAAAGCGCGACTAAACGGGCGAAACGCGACTAAGCACCAGCGGGCGGGCCGGAGCCAGCCCTACTGGACCGCGGCGGTGAGTCGGCAGACGTTGTCCAGGATCCTCGAGAGCAGGGGCCGGTCGAGCCACTCGACGAGTGAGAGCTCTCGAGACTGAGCCCGGTAGTCGTCTTGCACCTGCGCGAGCTCCGAGACGAAACGGCGGCCGCGGATCATCACCGACACCTCGAAGTCGAGGCTGAAGGAGCGCATGTCCATGTTGCTCGACCCGACTACGGCGACGTCGGAGTCGACGGTGAAGTGCTTGGCGTGGAGCACGATGGGCTTGCGGTACAGGAAGATGCGCACGCCCGCGCGCAGCAGCGTCTCGTAGTACGAGCGCTGGGCGTGATAGACCATGAACTGGTCGCCGATTTCGCAGGCGAAGAGCTGCACCTCGACTCCGCGCTGGGCCGCCGTCGTGATCGCGTAGAGCATCGAGTCGTCAGGCACGAAGTAGGGGCTGACGATGACGAGGCGTTCTTGCGCGCCGTAGACGAGCGCGTTGAACAGGCGGAGGTTGTTCTCGCCCTCGAAGCCCGGGCCGGAGGGCACGATCTGGCAGTCGAGCGTGTCGGGCTCTGCCACGTTGTGGATCGGGTCGGCCTCGCGCTGCAGGAGTTCTTCGGTCTCGGCGAACCAGTCGGTGATGAAGATGGCGTTCACACCGGCGACCACGGGGCCTTCGAGCTTCAGCATGAGGTCTTTCCACCGAAGGTGGCGTCGCTTGTTGGAGGCCTTGTTGTAGTCAGGATCGACGAGGTTCTGCGATCCCATGAAGCCGACGGTGCCGTCGATCACGACCACCTTGCGGTGGTTGCGGAGGTCGGGTCGGCGCCGGAGGACGGTTCGCGCGTTGACCGGCAGCATCGCGCGGTTGGGGATGCCGGTGCGCTCGAGCCACGCGAGGGTGTCTTTCGAGGCGGGGTTTCGCATCGTCGTCCAGTGGTCGTACAGCACGCGAACGGTGACTCCCCGCTTGTGCGCGTCTTCCAGCGCCTTACAGAACTCGACCGTGGCCTTGTCGTAGGCGAAGAGGTAAAACTCGACGTGCACATAGCGCTCGGCCTTGCCGATGGCATCCGTCATGGCGCGCATCGTGGTGCCGAAGTCGGCCAAGATGTGCGCGTCGTTGCCACCGACGAGTGGCATGGCGCCGAGCTTGCGGTTGAGGTCGACGACGGAGCCGAACCAGCGCGGCCAGCTCTCCTCTTTCGTCACGAGGTCGAGGCCCGATGTCGTGTCGATGATGAAGCCGTTGATCTCGGCCTGCTTTTCGCGGCGCCCCTTCGGCAGGAGGGTCGAGCCGAAGAGGTTGAGCGCCATGACGCCGGGGATCGGCGCCGCGAAGATCGCGAGCAACCAGGCCAGCGCAGTCGTAGGGCGACGGTTGCGCGGCACCTGCATCACCGAGGTCACACGCAAGAAAAAGTTGATCCCGACGACGATCTTGGCGATGGTCTTACCGAGGCTCTTCCACGTCATGGTCTGAGGCTAGCGCGGCGCGCGGAGTCGACAGGCTCGTCTGGCCGCAAAGCGCACGGGGTCTGGCCTGGAAGCGAGTGCAGTCGGACTGCGTCTGTCAATTTGCGAGCGATCCGGGGTCGCGGTCACACCCGTTACACCTGACAGCGCACTGTGGCGGCGGATCACTCTCAAATCGGCACCGGCGCACACGTTCACGCCTCCGACACCCGCCCGGCCTCCACCCGCCACTGCCGGTCGAGCCGTACCGTCTCGAGCATGCGGCGGTCGTGCGTGACGAGCAGCAGCGTGCCCTCGTACGTGTCGAGGGCCTGCTCCAGCTGCTCGATCGCGGCGAGGTCGAGGTGGTTCGTCGGCTCGTCGAGCACGAGCACGTTCACGCCGCGCGCCTGGAGCAGGGCAAGGCCGGCGCGAGTCCGCTCGCCGGGTGACAGCTCGTCAACGGGACGCCCCACGTGGTCGGCTTTGAGGCCGAACTTCGCCAGGAGTGTGCGGACCTCCGCCTGGGTGAGATCGGGAACGAGACCCTCGAAGACGTCGGCCAGAGGGCGTGGGCCGGTGAACACGCTGCGTGCCTGGTCGATTTCGCCGACAGCGACGGAGGAGCCGAGTGACGCGGTGCCGGACGTGGGCTCCTGCGCGCCTAGCAGCGCGCGCAGCAGTGTCGACTTGCCGGCGCCATTTGGCCCGGTGATGCCGATGCGATCGCCGCCGTTGATCTGGAGCGAGACCGGGCCGAGCGTGAAGTCGCCCTGGGTGAACGTCGCGTCGGAGAGCGTCGAGACGACCGCCGACGACCGCGGCGCCTGACCGATCGTGAATTCGAGCTGCCACTCTTTGCGGGGCTCGTCGACCTCGTCGAGGCGGGCGATTCGGCTCTCCATCTGGCGTACCTTCTGCGCCTGCTTCTCGCTCGACTCGGACGCCGCCTTGCGCCGGATCTTGTCGTTGTCGGGTGACTTCTTCATCGCGTTGCGGACGCCCTGACTCGACCACTCGCGCTGCGTTCTCGCGCGGCCGACGAGGTCGGCTTTCGTCGCCGCGAACTCGTCGTAGGCGTCGCGCTTGTGCTGACGGGCGATCTCGCGCTCGTCGAGATAGGAGTCGTAGCCGCCGCCGAACAGCCGGTTCGATGCCTGCGCGAGGTCGAGCTCGAGCACGCTCGTGACCGACCGGGCAAGGAACTCGCGGTCGTGGCTGACCAGCACGACGCCACCGCGGAGCCCGCGCACGAACTCCTCCAGCCGGGCCAACCCGTCGAGGTCGAGATCGTTGGTGGGCTCGTCGAGCAGCACGATGTCGAAGCGCGAGAGGAGGAGCGCCGCCAGACCCACTCGGGCCGCCTGCCCGCCTGAGAGCGATGTCATCAGGGAGTCGGTGGTGACAGTGGTCGACGTGCCGCTGCCGCTGCCACTGCCACTGCCACTCCCGCCGATCGCGAGGCCCAGCTCGGCCAGCACGACGGGAATGCGCTCGTCGAGGTCGGCGGCCCCTGATGCCAGCCAGCGGTCGAAGGCGGTCGAGTAGGTGTCGGCTGCCGCGTCAGAAACCGCAGGATCCGCGAGCGCGACCGCAGCAGCATCCATCTCCGCTGTCGCCGTCGAGCAGCCCGTCCGCCTGCCGATGTAGTCGGCCACCGTCTCGTGCGGAACCCGCTCGTGCTCTTGCGGCAACCAACCGATGAACGCGTCGGCCGGCGCGAGAGACACCGTGCCTGCGAGAGGTTGCTCGACACCGCCCAGGAGCTTGAGCAGCGTCGACTTGCCGGCGCCGTTGACACCGACCACCCCGATCACATCGCCAGGAGCGACGGTCAGGTCGAGGGAGTCGAAGAGCGTGCGGGCAGCATAGCCTCCGGCCAGCCCCTTGGCGACGAGTGTTGCGGTCATGGATCTATCGTCCCATCCCGGGCGAGAACGCCGGGGCGGTTTTCCACAGGGGCGTTGCGCTCGCTGAACCACTGCGGTCGGCGGCATGACCCCCACGGTCGGCGTAAACCCGCACAGCCGACATGAACACTCGCCCTAGGTCAGGTGTTTATGCCGGAAACGCAGGTCTGAGCCGATTACAGGAGCTTGCGCCGATCATGCGGGTCTACGCCGACTGCGAGGCTTACGCCGATCACCCGGACCGGGCACGATGCGGACGGCCGCCTCAGCGACGCACGTGCAGCGGAATCCCCGCCGCGACGTCGCGCGCATCCGCCTCGGCGTCGCGCCCGATGCCGAGGATCGGCTCCACCACGCTGTCGATCACGCGTGCGACGAACGCCTCGTCGAGCGGCAACTCGCGCTGGGCGGCGTGCTCGACGGCAAGCGCGTGCACGGCACGGGTGACGAACGCCGCGTCGTACCGCACCGGTTCTGCCTCGCCGCGCGCCACCCCGCGTCGCACGACCACGGTCAACGAGCGGGTGCGCTCGGTGTGAGTCGCCGCGTCGTAGGCACGCCAGATGTCGGGATCGCGCGAGATCGCGGCGATGACGTGGCGGAACTCGGCCGGCGGGTATCCGATCGGGCTCACCCAGGTGCGCACGAGGGCTTCGAGGTCGGTGCGGAGTGCGCCCGTGTTCGGGATCGTCGTGTCGACATCGAACGCCGCCACCGCGTCACGGACCAGCGACCGCTTGTCGTCCCATCGCCGGAAGATGGTCGCCTTGCTCGCCCCGGCCCGCTCGGCAACCCGGTTCATGGTCAGAGCGTCGATGCCGATTTCGGCGATCAGCTCCTGCGTCACGCGCAGCAGCCGCTCTTCGACGAGAGGGTCGCGAGGCCGACCGACCTTGCGCGCTCCTCCGGATTCCACGGTCCAAAGCCTAGACCGCACCCCCGGCACGCCAGAGACCAAAGGATCCGGCGGCCCCGTTCCCCAGACAACCCCAAGGCCGCACCGACCGAACTCGCCCCGGCCCGCCGCTCGGCCCGCCTCGAGAGTCGACCTTGCGTTTGGGGCCGGCCCCTGGGATCCTGGTCGGCTGCCCTCTCGGGCCGCACCGAGGGGAGAGACCATGGACGCCACTGCCGATAGCGAGTGGACCGCCGCCAACCGAGCAAACTGGGATGACCGGGTCGAGCCGCATCTCGAGGGGTATCGCGTCGACCGCTTCGCCGCGGAGCCCGACCGGATCTCGGACGTCGTGCTCGAAGACCGGCCGCTTCTCGAACCGCACCTGCCGGGTGGCAGCGTCGCGGGTCTCCGGCTGGCGCACCTGCAGTGCCACATCGGCACCGACACTCTGAGCTGGGCGCGACTCGGCGCCGAGGTGGTGGGCGTCGACTTCTCCTCCGAGTCGATCGGGGCGGCCCGGCGTCTCGCCGACGCGTCGGGGCTCAGCGACCGCAGCTCGTTCGTCGAGTCGACGGTCGACGAGGCTCCCGCCCATGTGGGCGGCACCTTCGACGTCGTCTATACGAGCATCGGGGCGCTCTGTTGGCTCCGCGATCTCGATGCCTGGGCTCGCACGATCGATGCGCTCCTCGCACCGGGCGGCGTGTTCTTCGTGCGCGACGCGCATCCGCTCCTCAATGCGCTCGACGACGAGCGCACCGACGACGCTCTCGTCATCACGCGGCCCTACTTCGCGAGTGGCGAGCCGCTTCGCTACGACGATCCGAGCACCTACGCCGGAGCGGAGGGCGCCCGCGTCGAGCACAGTGTGACCTTTGAGTGGCCGCACTCGATCGCCGAGATCATGCAGGCGCTTCTCGGCGTGGGCCTCACGATCGCGGACTTCGCGGAGCACCGCACTCTGCCCTGGCAAGCGCTCCCCCAGATGGTCGAAGAGGCCGGTGCCTACGTGCTCCCGGCGAATCGCGATCGCATGCCGTTGGCGTTCTCGGTGGTGGCGCGCAAGGGGGTGTGAGGAGGGGCCGGAGGGACGGCTGGTTTCGTCCTGGCGGATGACGTTCGGGCCGGATCCTGATCGATAGCGTCAAGACGTGGGAATCACCAGGAGAACGCTGCTCGTCGGCGCAGGATCGACCGCTGCGCTCGTGGTTGCCAGTGGAGCTGCAGTCGAAGAACGCCTTTTGCCCGGGCGGTCGACGTTGCACCGGGTGCTCGGATTGAACGGTCAGCCGGGAGTCGTGCCGGCAGTCGAGACAGGCCAGCTCGTCAGCGGCTCGTTCCGGTCGCAGGCTCGTCTCGGGCGGGAAGTCGGCTGGTCGGTGGCGTATCCCCCGGGCTCGTCGGCGAGCGCGGAGCTGCCCGTTGCCATCGTGCTTCACGGATACAGCGGCACTCACGCGAACGCGTTCGGGGCCGGCCATCTCGGGCTCGACCGCTTTCTGGCCGCTCATGTCGATGGCGGCGGGCGCCCGTTTGCACTCGCCTCGATCGACGGCGGCAACACCTACTGGCACCGACGCTCGACCGGCGAGGACGCCGGTGCGATGGTGGTCGACGAGTTCCTGCCCCTGATCGCCGCCCGCGGTCTGGACGTGTCGCGGATCGGACTTCTCGGCTGGTCGATGGGAGCCTTCGGCGCGCTCATCCTCGGGTCGCAGCTCGGTCGGACGAGGGTCGCCGCGATCGCCGCGGACAGCCCGGCTATCTGGCATGAGGCGTCGCAGGCCGCCTCGATCGCGTTCGACGGTGCAGCGGATTTTGCGGCGCACACCGTGTTCGGCCGCCAGTCGTCGCTCGACGGGATCGCCGTGCGTGTGGACTGCGGAACGGGCGACGGCTTCTTTCCGGCCGCGCGCGACTACGTGGCCGGGTTCGCGTCGCCTCCGGCTGGCGGCTTCGAGCCGGGTGGGCACGATCTCGACTATTGGCGGCGCATGGCTCCCGCCCAGATCGCTCACCTCGGCCACCATCTCCCCTAGCCGCCAGGCTCACCTGTTCGCGAGGGGGCTCAAGGCACCCCCGGCTGGCCAGACAACCCCCGGATGCCAGGCCGATTCTGGCCATCCGGGGGTTCGTCACGGCCGTGCACGGGCACCGGCACGGGCACGGGCACGGGCACGGGCAGCTAGCGGGGCAGCTTGATCAGGGTGTTCAGCACCCGCGTCGTCTGCAGCGGCCCAAAGTTGTCGTCGCTGATGAGGCTGATCTTGATGGTGCCGCCAGGGCCGCGACCGGTCAGCGCCATGCCCTCGAAGTTGTCGAGCAGCGGGTTGGCCTGTGACTCGAGCGCCGTTGCACCCAACGTCGGCCCCTTGACGAGATCCGCCACGAGCGTCTTCGACAGGACCGCCGAGGCAGGCGCCGTCGACAGGTTCGCCACCCGGCTCACATCGGTCGCCCGCGCAAGCCCCGACACCGCGTAGAGCTTCACCGCATTACCGCTGTCAGCCGCGAACGAGGCCTCCTCGACGACCAGGCGGTCGTCGTCGACGGCGACGATCTCGGGAATCCTCTGGCCCGCGCCAGCGCGGTAGCCGACCTGCTTCGTCAGAGACCAGGATCCATGGCTGCCCGCCTTGTACACCAGCAACCGGTGCGATCGGGTGTCGCCGTTCGCCGACACGTCGCCCGACAGCGCACCCTCCATTGCGGCCACGATCGTGCGCCCCGAGGGCGAGATGCTCAGTCCCTCGAGGGTGGCGTTCGAGGTCGCCTCTCGGGCGACGGCGGCACCGGACAGTCCGGCACCGCTGAGGGTCGTCCCCGTCACGGCGAAGCGCCCAGGCACCCGCAGTTGCGACTTCTGGACTCCATCGCGGCCGAAGATTCGGATGGAGGGCTCGGTCTCGGAGCTGACGAGGTAGTCACCGTTCGGCAGCACCGCGAGGCCCTCGTTGTCGGCGGTCAGCCCCGTGTACGGGTCGCCGGTCGGAGTCTTGAGCACCAGAGGGGCTCGAACGACGGCGGGCTTCGCGAGGTTCCGCCCGATGAACCAGATGCGCGACGGGTCGGAGGCGTGGTTGTCGACGGCCGAGATCCACGACTTCGAGCGCGAGTCGTACGCCAGCGACGACAGCCCGCCCACGGTCGCGCCCTGGTAGTCGAGCTTGTCGAGTGCGTCGGAGTACCCCGTCGCCACGCCCTTCGGCGGAATGACGGCCGACTGCGGCTTCGGGGTCCCGAAGAGTCGAACGACCTGCGGGTCGTGGTCGCTCACCTGGTCGGCGTACTCCGAGTTGGTGTGGATCACTTCGTACTGCGGGGTGCCGACGCCCTTGCTCACCAGGATGTGGTCGAGCACCTCGCTGACACCCTGGTAGTCGTAGGTGTACTGCTCGTTGGAGGGCAGTGTGGTGATGAGGTCGGTCAGCGCAGTCTTGCCGTCGGCCTGGCCCGTCAGGGTCTTCATCGCCGGGCTGAACTGGTAGTCGTTCAGATCGCCGGCAACCACGACCGCGGCGCGCTTGTCGCGGGCGAGCACGGCGTCGACGAAGGAGTTCACCTCAGCGGCCTGGGCCTTGCGCTGCACCGCCGATGACTGCTCGGGGTATTGGAACCGCCCGTCTTGGCTCTGGTCGCCGCCTTTCGAGGCGAAGTGGTTGCCGACGACGAACACGCTCTTGCCCCGGAAGGTGAACTGCCCGACGAGCGGCTTGCGGCTCGACTTCCAGGCCGCGCTCCCCGGATCGATGCGCCCCGGTGAGAAGGAGAGACCTGGCTTGCCGTGCGTGCTCGTCACCGCTGTCGCCGTCGTCGCTCGGTCGATGCCGCGTCGGCCGGAATCGACGAAACTGACCCGCTTCGGGTTGAAGAGGAACACGATACGAATGTTGCCGCCCGGCTGCCCGCCGTCGGCGTCGTTCACGGGGTCGATCGAGCGCGTCGAATAGGCCGGGCCGCCAGCTGCCGTGATCGCGGCGGTGAGCTTGGCCAGGGTCTGGTCGGACGCCACTGTGCCGTCGTCGGTCGCTCCGGTGTTGTCTTGCACCTCTTCGACCGTGACGATGTCGGGCGAGGCCAAGTTCGTGACGATGCCCTTGCCGAGCGCGGCGTACTTCGCTGCGGAGTCGGTGGGGGTGAGGTTCTCGACGTTGTAGGTGGCGATCGACAGCTGGTCGCTCTTCGGCTTCGAGGCGACGGTCGGCTTCAGGTTCGCCGAAGCGACCGGACCGAGGGTCGTCGCCGCGATGAGGTATCCGCCGTACTGCGAGTAGTCGATCGGCCCGACGGTCTCGCCGGTGAAGACGTCGCCGACACTCACACCCGGGTTGCTGCCGTCGGTCGGGACGACCTCGAGCCGCCCGGACGGCGTCGCGTTCTCCGCCGTGAGCAGCGCGCCGCCGCGCTTCGAGCGCAGTTGATCGGGCTTGGTGGTGATGTACTGCTCCCCGTAGGCGTCGGATGGACCGATGACGCGAGCATCGTCGACCCGGACCCGCATTCCCTCGACCGACTCGTAATAGTCGAGGGCGGAGCGCGACGGCGTCAGCGCTGTCGTCTCGATGTTCGCCCCGCCGAGGTCGGGCGCGTAGGTGGCGGGCACCGTTGTCGGTGTGATGACGACCGGTGCCGGTAGCTCGTTGCCCGACGAGACGACAGTGGCCGTCGCCGAGGTGAGCTCGGTCACCGAGAGGTACGAGGTGGTGGCGAGCGTGGTGCCCGAGGCGATCGCGCGAAAGTCTTTCACGGTGGCCGAGACGAGAACCGAGTCGCCGACGCTGACCGTGGGGGCCTTGCCGGTGTACACGAACACGCCCTCGCTCGTGAGGGGATCAGCGTCTGGGGCGGGATCCTGCACCCAATAGCCCCTGCTCGAACCGGTCGCCCTGATGCCCGTGACGATGCCGGGCACGTTGTCGACCTTCTGCCCGTCGAGCGGCGAGATCCAGGAGGCTCCCTGGATGTCGTGGATACGGACGCTACCCGGCGAGGTGGCAGCCGACGCGGGATCGCCGCCGGGCGTCGCTCCGACGAGCACACCCCCGACGAGAGCCACCGCCCCGATTACCGCGCCGGCGACCGTTGCCCCCTTGCGCGCCACATGACGCACCGAGCGACCGGGCTCGACCGGAGTCGCGCCGGCCATCGAATCGAAACCGACCTGTGGTTGTCGCATGACTCTCCCCTGAGAACCTCGAACGTGCTGGTTACAGACGATCAAAGCGCCTCGGGGTGAACCGCGGGTAGCCCCTCCACAGATTTCGTCCAAACTGGCCGAGCCGTGCGGCTGTGGGGACGAGGATGCACCTGGCGCCCACGGCGGAGTTGGCGAGCGGGGCTAGGCCGGATCCTTGGGGTCGAGTTCGGCCTGGAGCTTCTGCAGCTTGGCCTGCTTCTCGTAGAACTCGATCTCGCGGTCGAGGTCGGCGAGCTGCTGCTCGGTCGTCGAAACCCGGTGGTGCCTCACGTCGACCGCGGTCGCGCCCGATCCGGGCGAGTGACGGCGCGCGTCGCCCAGCGGCACGTACTCGGGACGCGGCCCGTAATCACGCCCCGCGACGAACCACGCGATGCTCCCGATAACGGGCAGCACGACCACCAGGAGGATCCAGATCAGCTTCGGCAGATGCTGCACCTGCGAGTCGGCACGCGTGATGATGTCGATGAGGGCGGCCGCGACCAGCAGAAAATAGAACGCGGAAAGCACGAGGTACATGCCGCTGATTCTATTGAGCTGCTGAGAATCAGCTATCCCCCGAGCGGGTGAGAGCGGTTGTGCCCCGCGGGTGACGCGAGGGCAAGATCGCGAGGATCTCGGCGAGTTCGGTGACGGTTTCACCAGACCACTCAGGATCCGCGGCACCGCCCTGATTGCCCGGGTGGTTGAGCCAGACAGCTCGCATGCCGAGGTCGGCCGCCCCGGGCAGCTCGGTGCTTCCGCCGTCGCCGACATAGACGCACTGCTCCGGCGCCACCCCGAGGGCATCGGTTGCGACGCGATACAGCTCGGCGGCGGGTTTCTTGATGCCGTGCACCGCCGAGAACGCCGCCACGTCGAAGCGCTCGGCGAGGGCGCTCTCCGGCCAGATCAGCGCCGTCTCGATCGAGCAGTCGCTGACCAGCCCGAGCGAGTAGCCACGGGCGCGAAGCTCGTCGAGCACGTCGAGGGCCCAGGTGTCGGCGAGCAGTCCGGCTGTCATCTCGGTGCGTCGCCCGGCGGCGCGAGTGAGGTCGTCAGCGCTCGGCGACCCGCCGAGCCGTGAGGCGAGAGTGGCCAGGGTCTCTTCGAGAGTGCCCAGCTGACCGAGGGTGCGTTCGCGGAATGTCTCGCCGATGACGGTTGCGAACGCGTCGGGGTCGACGCCGAGATCGCGGGCCACTTCGAGTGACACGTTGTCGCGGAGTTCGCGGGTGCCTCCCGGGGCGAGCGTGCCGAAGAGGTCGAAGAGCACGGCGCTGTATTCCATGCCCACATCTTGTCAGCCGCGCTGCCCCGTGTCGCCGCGTGACTGTCCCCTATCTGCTAGTCCAAGGCCACCGACATCAGCACATCAAGGACGCTCACCGCGGAACGGCACCACTGCGCGCTCAAACGCGGCGGGAGCGGCAACTGGATGAGCGGCCTCGGCCGCACGTCCGCGGAGCGGACCCGACAAACACGCACTATGCGGCGGGGGAGGTTGCGAAGCAACCGAACACGCAGAACCCAAATCGTGCGGAGCCGGTGGGATTTGAACCCACGGTGCCCAAAAAGGGCACTCCACCTTAGCAGGGTGGTGCACTAGGCCGAACTATGCGACAGCTCCTTGACGCCCGCTTCGCGAACGCACGGCCTCCACTATACCGGGTGCCGAGTACGAACCGAGCCCATCGGATCCTTGGAACCGTGTCCGCACTTATGCCCACAATTTTGCCCCCCGATTTGGGTGCGATTGTCCCCTTGTCCTCCTTTATGCGGACCCATAGAGTTCTGGTTACCAGCTGTTCACCCCGATGGTGAACCCCAAGGCCATGACCGCCCGAATCGGTCGAGGCCCACCAGAACGGCTGGTTCGCTCAGCAACGATGCTGTCGGCGCATAGCGCCCTGCGAGGCCGTTCACCCCTGATCTCGGCCTCGCAGGGTCTTCGCTCCCGTCTTCCCCGGGCGGTTGAGTGAGACACCGGGCCGCCCCGCGAGTTGGTTACTCGCGGGGCGGCCTTCTCTCGACAACTCTGCCTAGAACTTGTAGGCCACCGAGCAGGTCTGGTCGGCTGCCGTCTGCCCGGTGAGGCCCGAGATCTCGGTCGCAGCCGGTGCTTTCGTCGCCGGTGTGGTGGGGGTGCTCGATGGCGTCGACGGAGCCGGTGGTGACGAGGATCCGGCCGCCGCGCCCGAGGAACCCGTCGACCCTGCGGCCCCCGACGACTCCGACCCGATGCCGGTGGAGCCCTTCGGAATCGTGAACTGCTTGTCCGCTTTGATCGAGTCGAAGAGCAGCCCGGCCGTGGCGACATCGGGCTGGACCTTGCCGGCGTAGACACCGGTGCCGCCGGTCGACCCGGGGTACTGCACGAAGTTCACGTTGCCGAGCGGGAGGTCTTTGAGTGCCAGCCCGATCTCGATGAGCGTGCTCGGATTTTTCAGGCTGTTGGAGAGGACCATGTTGCTCGTCGCGGCGCGAGCGAGCTTGTACAGCTTCGTCGGGCTCGACAGGGTGCCCGCCGACTTGATCGTGCGGAGCATTGACGAGAGGTAGACCTGCTGGCTCGAGATTCGGCCGAGGTCGGAGCCATCGCCGATTCCGTGGCGGGTCCGGAGGAAGGCGAGCGCCTCGTCGCCCTGGAGGGTCGACGTACCGGCCGGGAGGTTCAGGTCGGTATAGGGGTCGGAGATCGGCTTGTTGACGCAGACCGGCACCCCGCCGATCGCGTTTGACATCTCGATGACGCCGTTGAACGAGATGAGCCCCGCGAAGGGGATGTCGAGGCCGGTGAGTCCCTTGACCGTCTGCACGACGCAGTTGAGCCCGCCGTACGAGTAGGCGGAGTTGATCGGCTGGGCGCTCATCGCGCTGTTCGTGCCGGTGCCGTCTTCTTTCTCGCAGGCGGGGATCGGTACGACGAGGTCGCGCGGGATGCTCACGGCCGTCGCGTTCGTGTGGTCGGCCGAGACGTGCAGCAGGATGTTGACGTCGTTGAGGGTCGCGTCACGCTTGCCGAACTCCGCCGTGCTCTGCTTGGCGTCGTTGTCGGTGCCGACGATGAGGATGTTGAAGCCGCCCTCGTACGCTCCGATGCCGGTGCCCTGGAGCGCGGGCTCGGTCTCTTCGCCGGTAAGTGCGACGCCGTCGCCGATGTCGCTCTGGATCTGCTGGAGGGCGATCGCGCCGACCGAAACGCCGCTGACCAGGACGACGGCCGCGCCGACGGCGATCGTCTTGAGCACGAAGCCGGCCGGGCCGCGCCGGCGGAGGCGACCGTGACGGGCGAGGCCGTCGGTGGCAGCGGGGAGGCCCGGCGAGGCGGCGGCAGCCTGGCGGGCTGCGGCTTCTTCATGCGCTCGGCGAGCGGCACGACGGGGGCTCTCGGAGCGGTGGTTGTCGCTCACGGGGGTCCTTTCCTTCGGCGGCGGCGCGCTCCGGAGCCCAGAGGCTCTGATGCTGTGGCCGGACCCGAATCCGTACCGCAGAAGTCGCGCCGCTCGGTGGCGGCAAGGGTTGCGATTGTAGCGGGAGGGCCTGGCGTCCTGTCGAGCCCTCCAATCCAATTGGTCACCATTGGCGCTGTCGTCGCCTGCCCGAGGACGACATGATGAGGGAATGTCTCCTCGCGACCGCCTTCTCGCTGCTCTCGTCGCCGTCGCGTGGGGTCTCAACTTCCCGGCCACGGCACTGGCCCTCGAGCACTACCCGCCCTTCTTCATGGTGGCGCTCCGGTTCGCGCTTCTCGCCGTGCCGACGATCTTCCTGATCCCGAGACCGGCCATTCCGGTTCGCTGGCTCCTTGCGGTGGGTGGCTGCCTGGGGATCCTGCAGTTCGCTTTTCTGTACCTGGCGATGAATGCCGGGCTCGCGAGTGGCCTGGCCTCGATCGTGCTGCAGGCGTCGGCGCCGTTCACCGTGGTGCTCGCCGGGTTCCTCCTCGGCGAGCGCATCACGAAGCGCCAGGCGATCGGCATCGGCATCGCCGTGCTCGGGCTTCTGGCGATCGCGCTGCACCGGGCGCAGGTCGCGGCGATCCTGCCCGTGCTGCTCGCGCTCTGCGCCGCCCTCGGCTGGGCGCTCGGCAACGTCGCCTCCCGCCGGGCCGCCGCACCGAATCCCCTCCACCTCACCCTGTGGATGTCGGTCGTGCCGCCGCTGCCGATGCTCGCGCTCTCGCTGCTGTTCGAGGGCCCCCGCCGCATCGCAGAGTCGCTGGCGACCGCGTTCACGGCGGAGGCGCTCCCGGCCCTCGGCGGCCTCCTCTACGTCGTGATCATCGCGACGATCGTCGGCTACGGCATCTGGAACACTCTGCTGTCGAAGTACCCGTCTAGCACGGTCGCCCCGTTCTCCATGCTGGTGCCGGTGATCGGCGTGCTGGCCTCCTGGCTCGTCTTCGGCGAGATCCCCGACGGGATCGAACTCTTCGCCGGGGCGTTCGTGGTCGGCGGAGTGCTCTTCGCCAGCTACCGGCGCCGGACCAAGCCCGCATTACCCGGTGTGACCTCGCCCGATGGGAATGGCACGGGGCCCGTTACTGTTTCGTCAGAAGCTTCAGGGACGGTGTGATTCCGTACCGGCGGTGACAGCCCGCGAACCCCGTGCGATCACGGGGCCGAATCGGTCAGTCGCTCTCGTTCGCGGGGGCGATCATTCCGGTGCCGACAGTGGGGCGAACGACCTCTTCGGGGCCGTTCGGCTCAGACAGTCTGGATGAGAGAAGCTCCCCCACAGGAGAACCATGAGCGCCATCCACTGGCTGTTCGACGCGACATTCACGATCCACGATCAGACCGTCCTCTGGCGCGAGGTGACCGGCAACCTGTTCGGCCTCTTCTCTGCCCTCGGCGGCATGCGTCGCAAAGTGTGGGCCTGGCCGATCGGAATCGCGGGCAACGCCCTTCTCTTTACCGTCTTTCTCGGTGCGGTCTTCGAGACGCCCAACCCGGTCAACCTGCTCGGGCAGGCCAGTCGGCAGATCATGTTCATCGTCGTCTCGATCTACGGCTGGTACCGCTGGAAGCACGCGCGCGACGGCGGCGGAGACGCGGTCGAACCCCGGTGGGCAGGTGGCCGGGCGCGAATCCTTCTCGTCGTCGCCCTCATCGGCGGCACCGCGGTCGTGACACCGATCTTCACCGCTCTCGGCTCGTACTCGCCGGTCTGGGCCGACGCGTGGATCTTCGTCGGCTCGCTGCTCGCCACCTACGGCATGGCGAAGGGCTGGGTTGAATTCTGGCTCATCTGGGTCGCCGTCGACGTGGTCGGCGTGCCCCTGCTGCTCGGCGCCGGCTACTGGGCATCGGCGATCATGTACGTCTTCTACGGGGCGTTCACGCTGACCGGATTCTTCGTCTGGGCGCACACCCGGCGCGTGGCAGCGGTGCCGGTGCTGCCGGATCCTGAGCCGGTCCCCCTCGCCCGCTAGGTCGTTGTCGGGGGTCGGGCGTACCGTTGCGCGCATGACCAGCCCTTCGCTCACAACGGTCGGCGAGCTCCGTGCTTCGGGCCACGCCCAGAAGACCGTCCGTGCCGAGATCCGAGACAACCTCCTAGACGCCCTCCGCGAGGGCCGAGACCCGTGGCCGGGGTTGCACGGCTTCGAGTCGACCGTGATCCCCCAGCTCGAGCGAGCGCTCATCGCGGGGCACGACATCGTGCTTCTGGGCGAGAGAGGGCAGGGCAAGACGAGGATCCTGCGGACCCTGTCTGGTCTGCTCGACGAATGGGCGCCGGTCATTGCCGGCTCCGAGCTGGGCGAGCACCCCTACGAGCCGATCACCATGGTGAGCATCCGTCGAGCCGCAGAGCTCGGCGACACTCTGCCCATCGAGTGGAAGCATCGCAGCGAGCGCTACGTCGAGAAGCTCGCGACGCCCGACACGAACGTCGCCGACCTGATCGGCGACGTCGACCCGATGAAGGTGGCCGAGGGCCGCAGTCTCGGCGACCCCGAGACGATCCACTTCGGGCTGATCCCGCGGAGCCACCGAGGCATCGTCGCGATCAACGAGCTGCCCGACCTCGCCGAGCGCATCCAGGTCGCGATGCTCAACGTGATGGAAGAGCGCGACGTGCAGATTCGCGGCTACGTGCTGCGCCTGCCTCTCGACGTCCTCGTCGTGGCCAGTGCGAACCCCGAAGACTATACGAACCGCGGCCGCATCATCACGCCGCTGAAAGACCGGTTCGGCGCCGAGATCCGCACGCACTACCCGACCGAGCTCGACGACGAGATCGCCGTGATCCGGCAGGAGGCCGAGCTGGCCGCCGAGGTGCCCGACTACCTGATCGAGATCCTCGCCCGATTCACCCGCAACCTCCGCGACTCGAGCGCCGTCGACCAGCGGTCGGGGGTGAGCGCCCGGTTCTCCATCGCGGGCGCCGAGACCATCGCCGCAGCCGCTCTCCACCGGGCGACCCGGCAGGGCGAGCCCGAAGCGGTCGCTCGACCGGTCGATCTCGAAACGGCCGTCGACGTGCTCGGCGGCAAGATCGAGTTCGAATCGGGCGAAGAGGGGCGCGAAGACGAGATCCTCGACCACCTGCTGCGCACGGCCACGGCCGAGACGGTGCGTGCGCACTTCCGCGGGCTCGACTTCGACGTGCTCGTCTCCGCCATCGAGAACGGCGTCATGGTCACGACCGGCGAGCAGGTGGCCGCTAGCGACTTCCTGGCGGGGTTGCCGTCGCTCGGCGAATCCGAGATCTACGACGACATCTGCGCACGCCTCGACGCCACGACCGACGGCCAGCGCGCCGGCGCCATCGAGCTAGCCCTCGAGGGCCTCTACCTCGGCCGCCGGGTGAGCAAAGAGTCGGGCGGGGGCGAGACGATCTATGGCTGACACCCTGCCTTCGTCGGCTGTCGCGCCGTCTGCTTGGGCTGTCGCTGTGCTCGTCGTCACGCCCCAGAAGCGAAGAATCCCGCATGCCTAGAGCAAATCGGCGTCTCACGCGCGACTCTCGCTACGGTCGCTACACGGGTGGGCCGGATCCTCTGGCTCCCCCGGCCGACCTGACCGAGGCGCTCGACGCGATCGGTCAAGACGTGATGGCCGGCTACTCGCCCGAGCGGGCCCTCCGCGAGTTCCTGCGCCGTGGTGGGGCCGACCGCCCCGGGCTCGACGACCTCGCCCGCCGGGTGGCCGAGCGCCGCCGTGAGCTCACCCAGAAGAACAATCTCGACGGCACGCTGCGCGAGGTCAAGGAGCTGCTCGACAAGGCCGTCCTGGCCGAGCGAAAGCAACTCGCCCGCGACGCCCTGCTCGACGATACCGACCGCGCCCTCGCCGAGATGCAGCTCGACAGCCTGTCGCCGTCGCCGGCCGCCGCCGTCAGCGAGCTCAGTGACTACTCGTGGCAGAGCGCCGAGGCCCGTCAGAGCTACGACAAGATCAAAGAGCTGCTCGGCCGCGAGATGCTCGACCAGCGATTCGCCGGAATGAAGCAGGCGCTCGAAGGCGCCACCGAAGCCGACCGCGAAGCGATCACCGCGATGCTCGACGACCTCAACGCTTTGCTCGACGCTCACCGCGAGGGCATCGACACCCCCGAGATGTTCGACGACTTCATGGCGAAGCACGGCGCGTTCTTTCCTGAGGCGCCCCAGAACGTCGACGAACTGATCGACGCCTTAGCCGCGCGCGCCGCCGCCGCCCAGCGCATGCGCAACTCCATGACGCAGGAGCAACGAGACGAGCTCGACGCCCTGGCACAGCAGGCGTTCGGCTCCCCCGAGTTGATGCAGGCGCTCGGGCAGCTCGACGGCAACCTCCAGTCACTCCGCCCCGGCGAAGACTGGGGCGGCTCCGAGCGGATGGAAGGCTCCGAAGGGCTGGGGCTCGGCGACGGCACGGGCGTCTTCCAAGACATCGCCGACCTCGACGCCCTGGCCGACCAGCTGGCCCAGTCGTCGAACGGCTCACAGCTCGACGACCTCGACCTCGACGCGCTCACCCGTCAGCTCGGCGATGCCGCATCGGTCGATGCCCGCGCCCTCCAGCAACTCGAGAAAGCACTGCGCGACTCGGGGGCGATACAACGCGGCACCGACGGCCAGCTTCGACTCACCCCGAAGGCCATGCGCCAACTCGGCAAGGCTCTGCTCCGCGACGTCTCGGAAGCACTCTCGGGGCGTCGCGGCAACCGTGACGTGCGACGCGCCGGCGCAGCGGGCGACCTCTCGGGGGCCTCGCGCGAGTGGGAGTTCGGCGACACCGAACCGTGGAACGTCACCCGAACGATCACGAACTCGATTACCCGCACGGCCGGTGCGGGGCTCCCTGCCGGCTCGCACGTGCGGATCGAGGTCGGCGACATCGAGGTGCTCGAGACCGAGGCCCGCACTCAGGCCTGTGTCGCCCTGCTCGTCGACACGTCGTTCTCGATGGCGATGGAAGACCGCTGGGTGCCGATGAAGCGCACCGCTCTCGCGCTTCACACGCTCATCACGAGCCGGTTCCGCGGCGACGACCTGCAGTTGATCGGCTTCGGGCGCCAGGCCGAGGTGATGGAGATCGAGAAGCTCGTCGGGCTCGAGGCCATGTGGGACAAGGGCACGAACCTCCACCACGCGCTCCTGCTCGCGAACCGCCACTTCCGCAAACATCTGAATGCCCAGCCGGTGCTGCTGATCGTCACCGACGGCGAGCCGACCTCGCACCTCGAGCCCGACGGCGAGGTCTACTTCAACTACCCGCCCGATCCGCTCACCGTCGCCTACGCCGTCCGCGAGCTCGACAACTCCATGCGGCTGGGCGCCCACACGACGTTCTTCCGCCTCGGCGACGACCCGGGCCTGGCACGCTTCATCGCGTCGATGGCCAAGCGCGTCGGCGGCTCCGTCATCGCGCCGGAGGCCGACGACCTCGGTGCCGCGGTGGTCGGGTCGTACCTTGGATCGCGGCAGGCGGGTGGGGCCGGCGGGTTCGGGGCCGGCGGGTTCGGGGCCGGCGGCCTCAGCGATTATCCCGGCCGTTTTGGTGGGCTGTTCTAGCCGCGAGCGGCGCTCAAACCGCCCGATCGGCACAGACCCGCCGCCGAGTGCCGCCTAATGCTGCAGCGGACCCACCCCGCGCGACATTTGGCGGCACTCGCAGGGCGGCCGTCTGCACCAACGGCGGTCGCGCGGGCCGGAACGTCGCCGAGTGCCGCCTAATGCTGCAGCGGACAGACCCCGCACGACATTTGCCGCCACTCGCGGCCCGGCGTAGCGGCGGTCGCAGCGCCGGGCGGCCGAGGCCCGGCGCGGCCGCGGTCGCAGCGCCGGGCGGCCGAGGCTCCGCGCGGCGGCGGTTGCAGCGCCGGGCGGCCGAGGCTCGCACGAGGCCCGGTGCCGCGACCGCCGCCGCGCCAACCAGATTCAGAACAGAGGCCAGGGCACGGCCGGCATGTGCCCGTGCGGCGCCGGGAACCGACCCCGGGCGAGAAGACGATCGCAGCGGGCGGCGAGCGCGTCGACCTCTCGCACGCTGAGCAGCCCGTCGAGCGCTGTGCCGAGTTCGCCGCCGAGACCCTCGCGGATCCTTGAGGCGCCTGCCCGCTCGTCGTCGCTGAGTTCGTCGTCGATCCACCCCCACAGCACCGTGCGGAGCTTGTGCTCGACGTGGAAGGTGAGGCCGTGGTCGACGCCGTACCGGTGGCCGCCCGGCATCGCCAGGACGTGCGCCCCCTTGCGGTCGGCGTTGTTGACCAGCACGTCGAATACGGCCATGCGACGGAGCGCAGCAGTGTCTTCGTGGATCAGCGACACCGGCCGGTCTTCTTCGTCGTCACCGTCGAAGACGTGACGCCACCCGTCGCCCGGCACTGCGTCGGTCGGAACGAGGTCGACCGGGTCTTGCTCGGGATCGATGTCTTGCCAGAGCTGCACCATGCCTTCGCCGAGAGGGCCCTGGCCTAGCCACGTGTGCGGCACGATGTTCCACCCGAGTGCCTCTGAGACCACGTAGGCCGCGACTTCTCGGTGGGCGAGGTTGCCGTCAGGGAAGTCCCATAGCGGTTTCTCGCCGGCGATGGGCTTGTAGACGACGGCCGTCTCGCCGATGGTTCCGAGGAAGGTGGCGTTCGAAGCCGTTCGGATGCGGCCGGCGAGCTCGAGCTCGCCGACCGGCGGTTCGACGGCGTTCGTGGTCACAGCAGGTCGTCGAGCGGAGGGCAGGTGTGCCCTTCAGGATCCATCGGGGTCGCGCACAGAGGACAGAGCGGCCGACCCGCACCCACGACCTCGATCGTGCGCTTTGCGAATGCCCGCGCAGTGCCCACGGGGATCTTGACCCGAAGCACCTCGCTCGGCGGGGTCGCCTCGCCCAACTCGTCGCTGTCGTCGAAGCCGTCTTCGGAGTCGTCGTAGGGGTACGCCTCGATGACGACCTGGGCGGTAGAGGGATCCCACCCCAACGTGATCGCCCCGATGCGGAATTCGGGCTCGACGGGTTGGTCGAGCGGCTCGTTGTCGACGAGTTCGATCGGCGTCGTGGCGGGGATCGTGATCGGGTTGCCCTCGGCGACCATCAGCTCGTCGAGGATCTCGTCGATCTTCGCCGCGAGAAGCTCAGACTGCTGCTTTTCGAGCGCGACACTGGTGACTCGCGAACCGGCGCGGGCCTGGAGGTAGAACGAACGGGCTCCGGGCTGGCCGATTGTGCCGACCACCAGCCGGTCGGGCCAGTCGAATCCGTGGACGATTGTGGGCATGCTGTCATCCTACGAGCGTCCGCCGACACTGGTTCGCAGTCGGGTTGACGGTCGAGTTTCACGAGCACCTGCAGCGTGATTGGCGGGTGCCCGAGTGGCCCGCCGCGCTGGCCAAACGGCCTGTCTCAGGCGGTCGGGTGCCCCGCGCCGCCTCCGACTGCGGCGTCGGCGTCCGGCTTGGCGACGCGAAGCCAGCTCAGATCGCCGGAGTCGGTGTTCGTCGCCATGACCTCGGGGCGGCTCGACCCGTAGCGGATGATCGAGACCGAGGCTGGGCCCACGCTGATGCGCTGGAACAGGTCGAGGTGCATGCCGAGGGCATCCGCCAGGATCGACTTGATGATGTCGCCGTGACTCACCGCCGCCCACACCGCCTGCGGCCCGAACTCGGCCTCGAACGCGGCGTCGTGCCGACGGATCGCCGCCACCGATCGCGCCTGCATCACCTGCATCGATTCCCCGCCGGGGAACACGGCTGCCGACGGCTGCGACTGCACGACCGACCAGAGTTTCTCGCTCGCCAGCTCTTTGAGCGGCCTGCCCTGCCAGTCGCCGTAATCGCACTCGGTAATCGCGCGGTCGAGCGGCGTCTGCGGGTCGAAACCCTGGGCTCGCTGCGCCTCGACGACGAACTTGGTCGTCTGACGACACCGCTCGAGAGGGCTCGAGACCACGCCGACGAGGGGAACATCGGACAGGCGCTCGGCGGTGCGGAAGGCCTGCTTGCGGCCGACATCGTCGAGTCGCACGCCGGCGGTGCGCCCGGCGAGGATGCCGCTCGCGTTCGCGGTGGTGCGCCCGTGCCGCACGAGGATCACTGTGGCCATTTGATCGACTCCGGCTTCTGGTCTGCTGGTGCGGAGGGCGTGGGATTCGAACCCACGAGACATCTCTGCCCACTTGTTTTCAAGACAAGCTCCATCGGCCGCTCGGACAGCCCTCCCGGGCGCGACCCTCGAGTCGCGACCATGACGATCTTATCCGACGTGTCCGCTGCTCCCTTCAAGAGGACCAGTGTTCGGCCCAGGAGGATATCGCAGCAGGTCTGACCTTGCAGGCAGGAAGGCACGGCCGTGACGTTCCTTTTGACAGGAGCACCTCACCGCGGGGCCTTTCGAACGGACCGACTAGCGCAGGGTGGCAAGCGCCGACGCGAGACCGTCGTCGACGTCGCTGCCCGTGCGCTCGGATGCCACGTCGAGCACGTCGTCGGGCGCTTGGCCCATGGCGACGCCGCGACCGGCACGGGAGGCCCAGGTGAGCATGTCGATGTCGTTGCGGCCGTCACCGACCGCCATGACGCGCTCGGCCGGGATGTCGAGCCAGGTGCGCACACGCTCGAGCGCGGTCGCCTTGGTGACGCCGAAGGGCGCGATGTCGAGCCAGGCAGTCCACCCGACGTTGTAGCTGACCTTGTGAAGGCCCATGCTCTCGACGATCTCGAGAAACTCGTCGAGGCTGTGAGACGGCGACATCACGACGACACGGGTTGCCGCTACGCCGCAGAGCTCGGCGAGCGTGGCGTCGCGGCTGGTCGGGGTGAGGGCGATCTCGGGGAACGCGCCGAGGTACAGCATGTTGCCGTGAGCGTCTTCGACGGCATAGCCCGCACCTTCGAGTCGACCGTCGATGGTGGTCAACACCTCAGTCGGGTCGAACTCTTCGACAAAGACGGTCTTGTAACCATCGGAAGAGGTGTCGTCGCGCCCGAGGGTCATGGCACCGTTCGAGCAGACGACGTAGTCGGAGTCGAAACCGAGACGCTCGATCACGGGCAGGGTCATCGCGACGGAGCGCCCGGTGGCGATCATCACTTCGTGCCCGTCGAGCCGGAGACGCGTGATCTCGTCGGCCACCGCATCGCTGATCTGCCCGCCCTCGGTCATGATCGTGCCGTCGACGTCGAGTGCGACCAGCCAGGCGTCGCCACGACGCGGCCGAGGAGCGGGCGAGATGGTGGGCACGGAGAACGAGAGCTGGGACTCTGACGAATCGTGGCTCACGCGACCGGCTCCAAGACTTCGAGACCGCCCAGGTAGGGCTGCAGGGCTGCCGGCACGACGACCGACCCGTCTTTCTGCTGGTGCGTCTCGAGGATCGCCACCATCCATCGGGTCGTCGCCAGGGTGCCGTTGAGCGTCGACACCGGCGCCGTCTTGCCCGACTCCGTGCGGTAGCGCGTGTCGAGGCGTCGCGCCTGGAACGTCGTGCAGTTCGAAGTCGAGGTCAGCTCGCGGTACGTGCCCTGCGTGGGCACCCAGGCCTCGATGTCGTACTTGCGGGCGGCACTCGACCCGAGGTCGCCGGCAGCGACGTCGATCACTCGGTAGCTGAGCTCGCAGGCCTGCAGCATCTGCTCCTGGAACGACACCAAGCGCTCGTGCTCGGCTTCCGCCTGATCGGGGTGGATGTAGCTGAACATCTCGAGCTTGTTGAACTGGTGAACCCGAAGGATCCCGCGGTTGTCTTTGCCGGCAGCACCGGCCTCGCGCCGGTAGCAGGTCGACCACCCGGCGTACCGGATCGGCCCGTTCGAGACGTCGAGGATCTCGTCTGCGTGATAACCGGCGAGAGCCACCTCGCTGGTGCCCGTCAGGTAGAGGTCGTCGGCGGGCAGGTAGTAGATCTCGTCGGCGTGCGAGCCGAGGAACCCCGTGCCCGCCATGACCTCGGGGCGCACCAGCGTGGGTGTGATGAGGGGAGTGAAGTCTTCGGCGATGGCCTTGTCGAGGGCCATGTGCATGAGGCCGATCTCGAGGCGGGCGCCCACGCCACGCAGGAAGTAGAAGCGCGAGCCCGACACCTTGGTGCCGCGCTTGATGTCGATCGCGCCGAGCTTCTCACCGAGGTCGGCGTGGTCAAGCGGCTCGAAGTCGAAGGTCTTCGGCTCGCCGTGAGTGCGGAGCGTGACGAAGTTTTCTTCGCCCCCGGCAGGAACACCCTCGATGATCGGATTGGCGACCCCGCGCATCGCGACGTCGAACGCCTCGTCGGCCGCGGTCGAGGCCGCCTGGGCCTCCTTGACGCGCGCCGCCAACTTCTGCGCTTCGGCGACAAGCTCTTTCTTCTCCTCCTTGGGCGCCTTCGCAACCGTCTTGCCGAAAGCGTTCTGCTCGGCGCGGAGGTCTTCGTAGACGGCGATCGCGGCTCGACGCGCGACATCGGCGGCAAGCGCGACGTCGACGGCCTCGGTGGAGTCGCCGCGGGCGAGCTGGCTCTGCTTGATGCGGTCGGGGGCGTCGCGGAGGAGCTGGGGATCGATCACCCAGTCAGTCTAAGGAGTCCTCGCCCGGCGTCGAGGCGGAGACGATCGACCTGTGGACAAGTCATGGTCGTGGCCGCTGTTAACACCCCCGCCACACGACGGAGGCGCCGGTCTAATACGGTTGTGCCATGAGCCACCCATCCCCCGCCACCGCCGAAAGGGATGACGAGATGCACCCGGCCTCGCCCCGACCGGTCGCCGCAGTCGTGTACAACCCCATCAAGGTGTCGCTCGCCGACATCAAGAAGTCGGTCCGCCGTCATCAGCAGAGAGCCGGCTGGGGCGAAACCTTCTATTACGAGACCTCGATCGACGACCCGGGCGGCGGCATCACGCGCCAGGCGGTCGAGGCCGGCGCCGACATGGTGATAGCGGCGGGCGGAGACGGCACGGTGCGCTGTGTCGCCGAGGCGCTCCGCGGATCCTCGACGGCTTTGGGGTTGCTCCCCTCGGGCACCGGCAACCTGCTGGCGCGCAATCTCAAGCTCAGCCTCGACCACCTCGACAACGCGATCTCGACTGCGTTCAACGGCGTCGAACGCCAGATCGACCTCGGGGTCGTCGACATCGAGAATCCGGATGGCACGCGCGACCGCTCGTGCTTCGTCGTGATGGCCGGGCTCGGGCTCGACGCGCAGATGCTGGCGAACACGAACGACAAGCTCAAGGCGCGCGTCGGCTGGCTGGCCTACGTCGACGCCATCGCGAAGAGCCTCCGCGACAACAACTCCATCTCGATCCGCTACGACCTCGACGGACTCGGCCGGAAGACGATGAAGACCCACACGATCATCATCGGCAACTGCGGGCTGCTGCCCGGCAACCTGATGCTGCTTCCCGACGCGGCCGTGGACGACGGCGTGTTCGACATCGTCGCGCTTCGCCCCGAGCGCAAGATCGACTGGGTCGGAATCTGGCTCAAGATCGTCTGGGAGAACGGGATCCTGCGGCGCTCGCGAGCGGGTCGCCAGATCATGCGGCTCGCGCCCGACCTCAAGACGGTCCGCTATATGAAGGGCTCCGAGATCGTCGTGCGACTCGACTCCCCGCAGGATTTCGAGCTCGACGGCGACTCCCACGGCATGGCGGTGGCGATCCGCGCGTGGATCGATCCGCTGGCGCTGCGAGTGCGCGTTCCGGCGTAGCGCTGCTCGGAGTGGAGCCGCGGCATGATCCGACGCGGATCGGCCGAAGCGACCTGGCGCGCCGGGTCAGTACGGCCGAATCGCGTCGCGTCGCTTCGCATCGCCGAATGCGGTGACTAGAGCTGCTCCGGCTCCCCCGCCACGAGACCGCGCAGCCAGTCGCGCGCCTCGACGAACGCCTGGTTGTCGTACCGCGGCGTGACCGTCACCTCACGTCGATCGGCCCGCGGATACGAGCCGAGGAAGATGACGTTCGGGCTGAACCGCTTGAGCCCGAGCAGCGCGTCTGCGACCCGCTCGTCGAGGATGTGCCCGTCGAGGTCGATCACGAATCGGTAGCGGCCGAGGGCGTCTCCGATGGGGCGCGACTCGAGCAGACTCATGTTGATGCCGCGCGTCGCGAACTGCTCCAGCATGTCGAGAAGGCCTCCGGCTCGGTCGTCGGGGAGCTCCGCGATGATCGACGTCTTGTCGGAGCCGGTGGCCGGCGGCACGGCGGACACGCGCCCCACGAGCACGAAGCGGGTGACCGCGTTCGGGTTGTCGCCGATTCCGTCGGCGAGCACCTCGAGTGGGTAGTGCTCGATGATTCCGGGTGGGGCGATGGCCGCGTCGGCCAGGCCGCCGACGACTTCGCCGGCGCCGACCGGTGGCAGCAGGGCGGCGGCGGCCGCGACGTTCGAGGTGGCCGGCAGGTGGCCGTGGTCGGGCAGCGCCCTCTCGAGCCACAGCCGGGTCTGCGCGTAGGCGACCGGATGCGCGTTGACGACCTTGACGTCGTCCAGCCTCGTGCCGGGTCGGGCCACGAGCACGAAGTCGACTTTGACGAGATACTCCCCGACGATCCGCAGGCCCGGAACGTTGGCCAGGGCATCCTGCGTCGCGCTGACCCCTCCGTCGATCGAATTCTCGATCGCGATCATGGCGGCCACACTGCGACCGGCGACGACGTCGGCCAGAGCCTCGCCCACGTTGTTGACGCTCCGCCAGCTCTTGCCCCGAGCCTCCGGAACCTGCTTCAGCGCCGCCTCCGTGAAGGTGCCGGCCGGGCCCAGGTAGCTGTAGGTCTCGAGCGGGTCGGGGGCGTGGTCGATCGCTGACATGGCTCAGAGCCTAGGGCAGGGCGACGAGCCCACGGATCCTTGTCTCCCCAGCAAAGACAGACACAAGGATCCGCCGCCCCACCTGTGGACAACCACGACACACGTCTGCCGTCAGTGCCACTATTGCTCACATGACCGATCGCGCCGGCACCTACGCCACCCCCGAAGACCTCATCAACCCCGAGGCCGTCTCGGCTGCCTATTACGAGCTGATCCCCGACGTGTCCGACCCCTCGCAGAAGGTCGTGTTCGGCACGTCCGGTCACCGCGGCTCGTCGCTCGACGCCGCGTTCAACGAGGCTCACATCGCCGCCATCACGCAGGCGATCGTCGAGTACCGCACGGCACAGGGCATCACCGGGCCGCTGTTCATCGGCCGCGATACGCACGCGCTCTCGGGCCCCGCCGAGCGCACAGCGCTCGAGGTGCTCGCCGGCAACGGGGTCACCGTGCTCGCCGACGCCGAGGGCGGCTATGTGCCGACGCCGGTCATCAGCCACGCGATCCTCGTCTACAACAACGACCCCGAGCACACCGATCAGGCCGACGGCATCGTCGTCACGCCGAGCCACAACCCGCCTCGCGACGGTGGCTTCAAGTACAACCCGCCGCACGGCGGCCCGGCCGACAGCGACGCGACGTCGTGGATCGCGAACCGTGCCAACGAGATCATCGCCGGCGGCAACGTCGAGGTGAAGAAGAGCATGGTGAGCCCCGGGCGCCACGACTTTCTGCGCGGGTACGTGATCGACCTCGCCAACGTGATCAACTTCGAGGCGATCAAGAAGGCCGGCATCCGCATCGGCGCCGACCCGCTGGGTGGCGCGAGCGTCGAATACTGGGCCGCCATCCGCGACGCGTACGACCTCGACCTCACCGTGATGAACCCCGGAGTCGACCCGACCTGGCGCTTCATGACCCTCGACTGGGACGAGAAGATCCGGATGGATCCGTCGAGCGCTTCCGTCATGGCGAGCGTCGTCGAGCGCAAGGGCGAATTCGACATCGTCACCGGCAACGACGCCGACGCTGATCGCCACGGCATCGTCACGCCCGACGAGGGGCTGATGAACCCCAACCACTACCTGGCCGTCGCCATCGACTACCTGTACAGCCACCGTCCTGACTGGCGTGCCGACGCCGCAATCGGCAAGACACTTGTCTCGTCGTCGATCATCGACAAGGTCGCCGACTCCCTCGGTCGACGCCTCTGGGAGGTGCCGGTCGGCTTCAAGTGGTTCGTGCCCGGTCTCCTCGACGGCAGCGTCGCGTTCGGCGGCGAGGAGAGCGCCGGGGCGTCGTTCCTTCGCCGCGACGGCTCGGTCTGGACCACCGACAAAGACGGCATCATCCTCGCCCTGCTCGCCAGCGAGATCCTCGCGGTGACCGGCAAGACGCCGTCGGTGCTCTACAAAGAGCTCACCGAGAAGTACGGAGACCCGGTCTATCAGCGCATCGATGCAGCCGCCTCGAAAGAGCAGAAGGCCCGACTCGGCAAGCTGAGCGGCGACGACATCACGGCGACCGAGCTCGCGGGCGACCCGATCATCGCGAAGCTCAGCGAAGCTCCCGGCAACGGTGCCGCGGTTGGCGGCCTCAAGGTCGTGACCGAGAAAGCGTGGTTCGCGGCGCGGCCGTCGGGCACCGAAGACGTTTACAAGATCTACGCCGAGTCGTTCGAGGGTCCGGAGCACCTGAAGCGCGTGCAGGCCGAGGCGAAAGAGATCGTCGACGCGGCGCTCGGCGCCTAGTTCGGGGTCTGCCCGTCGGGCAGGTGCGCCGCTCTGGCGGTGCTCCGCTCTGCCGTTCTGGCGGTGCGCCGAGTGCCGCCAAATGCGCGCGTGGCGGTCAGCAGCGCTGCATTCGGCGGCACTCGGCGGGGTCACCTTCGGTACGCCGGGCGGGCTGACGCTGAGTGGCGCCAAATACGGGCGTGGCGGTCAGCCGAGCTGCATTTGGCGGCACTCGGCGGGGGCGGAGGCGCGCGAAATGGCCTGCATGCCGAGATCCTGCAGGCGGGGGCGGAGATCAGGCCATCTGGCGCGGGCGACGCTGGGAGTGAGCGGGGGCGGGCCGGATCCTGCGTTCCTTGCATGAGAGGAGCACCCGGCCCGGATGACGGACCCCGGGAACCTCAGCTCACAGAGCGTTCGGCTGCCGCGCCCACCAGGCGGTGATGGTTCCGGCGACCCCGCGGGCCTGCTGCTCGCGCATCGCCAGGCCGTAGTCGCTGTCGATCGCTCCGGCGATCTTGACCGCCAGCGCCCGGTCGCGTACGCCATGGCCCAGCTCGATCAGGATCGGCCGCACCAGATCGTCGTATTCGCCGTCGGCGACGCGCGCCGGGCCGACGCCGATCGGATCCCACTGCCCGACGATCTCGGCCAACTCGAGTTCGAGCGCGGTGAATCGGCTCCGGTCGGCGTTCGATCCACTGGCGGTGCGCATCCCGACAGTCTGCCGCATGCCAGACGGTGCGCCGCGACGGAGCCCGTCGCGGGCCTACGCCAAACGGACTACCCGACCTGCCGCGGCAGGAGGGGTAGTCCGTCAGACGTGGTGCGGCGCAAAGGCGCCGAGCCGCAGCGACGCAGCCCCGAACTACTTGCCCGTCACCTTGCCCGGGTTGAAGTTGCGCTTCGGGTCGGCCGAGTCGAGCAAGCCCTGCATCAGCGCGAGGCCGGGCTGCGAGACGTCCTGGCCGAGCCACGGAGCGTGCTCGAGACCGACACCGTGGTGGTGCGACACCGTGCCGCCCTCGGTGATGAAGGCGTCTTGGATCGCCTTCTTGACGATGTCGTACTGCTCGAGCGGCTGGTCGCCGTGTTCGAACGCGAACGTGAAGTAGAGGCACGCTCCCGAGTGATACGAGTGCGACAGGTGCGCCATGATCAGGCCCTGCGCGCCGATCTTCTCGAACGCGCGGTTCGCCGCGGCGTAGACGCCGTTGTACAGCGGGAGCAGCTTCGACCAAGGTGCAGCGGTCTCGGACACGTCGGCTGCGCCGCCGTGGTCGAGGAAGAAGTCGCGGAGGTACGGGGTGTCGAACTTCTTCTGGTCGTAGAGCACGCCGGGGCCCTTGCCGACGCCGAAGCCACCGTGCTTCTTGACGATCTTGGCGACCAGCTTCTCGTTGCGGTCGACGTGCTCGTCGGAGCCCTCGTAGCCGATGAACGACAGGCAGATCTTCGAGAGATCCCAGCCCTTCAGCTTCATGAACTTCTGCACGCCCTGGTTGAGGAGAGAAGAGATGCCCTTGCTGGCCTTCGACGTCGCGAGCGACATCTCGGTCTCGAACTCGTTCGACACACGTGTGATCGAGGGGTTCGCGTCGCTCTCGGCGATCGCCTGCATGGCCTGGAGGCCGGCCTCCCAGGTGGGGAAAAAGTAGGCGAGGATCTCACGCTTCTCGGGGATGCGGTGCACTTGGACGGTGACCTCGGTGATGATGCCGAGGCGTCCTTCGGATCCGATGATCATCTCGCGAAGCGACGGGCCCGTCGATGCCGACGGGACGGCGCGGATCACGACGACGCCGTCGGGCCGCACCATGCGCAGGCCCTTGGTGATGTCGGCGATGTCGCCGAACTTGTCGGACTGCATGCCCGAGGAGCGGGTCGCGACCCAGCCGCCGAGGGTCGAGTGGGTGAAGCTGTCAGGGAAGTGGCCGAGGGTCCAGCCCTTGGCGTTCAGCTGCTCTTCTATGGCCGGGCCCTGCGCTCCGGCCTGGATGCGCGCGATGCGTCCGTCGTCGTCGATGTCGAGCACGCGGTCGAGGCGCCCCATGTCGAGCGAGATGACGATGCGCTCTTCGGTGGGCATGGGCTCGAGCGAACCGACGATGTTGCTGCCGCCGCCGAAGGGGATGAGCACCAGGTCGTGCTCGACGGCCGCGGTCACGATCTTGGCGATCTCCGACTCGGTGGCCGGATAGACGACGGCGTCGGGGGTGCGCGGGAAGACGCCGTTGCGGATCCGGATCAGGTCGCGAATGCTCTTGCCGTAGGTGTGGACGACGCGCTCCATGTCGCCGAGCACAACGTGGCCTTCGCCGACGATCAGCGAGAGGGCGCTCGAGACGTCGGCGGTGATGCGCGAGGCGGGGATCTCGAGATCGTCGAAGGCCGGAACGGCGGTGATCTCATCGGAGTGCAGGTCGACGCCGACCATCTTCTTCACGAACGGAGCGAACGCGGGCTTGTCTTCGTGGTGGAAGGCGACCCCCTCGACACCCCAGCCCCACCACTTCATGTGCTTGACGTCGGGCCCCTCGTCGGGGGCGGACGTCTGGCGGGGTTTCAGGTCGGTCACGGGCGGACTCCTTTGGACGGATCGGACTGACCGAGGATATCGGCCGAGTACTGGTTTCGAATGCGAAGAATCTCGTCGCGGAGACGTGTCGAGAAAGCGATAGCGGTCTCGTCGGGCTCGGGGCGCATCGGATCTCCGAATGCGACGCCGACGGGGAGGCGGCCGGGGCGCGGCCAGTGCGCTCCGCGAGGGTGAGCGATATTGGCCCCGATCAGGGCGAGAGGCACGATGGGAACGTCACAGGCTGCCGCGAGACGAGCGGCGCCCGGCTTGAACGATCCCATCTCGCCGTCTTTGGAGCGCGTCCCCTCGGGGAACACCAGCACCGGAAAGCCCCGCTGGAGCAGCGAGACCGCACTCACGGAGGGGTTCTCTCGGGCGGGCTTGGCGCGCTTCTTCGAATCGCGACGGCCACCCCGCTGAATCGGGAACGCGTTGAAGAAGAGGGATGTCAGGCCGCGACGCCACCAGACGTCGAAGAAGTAGTCGGCGGCCGCTCCGGTCGCGAGGTAGCGCGAGAGCTTGCGCGGCAGGGCACTCACGATGAGCGGCGCGTCGAGGTGGCTGGAGTGGTTCGCGATGAGCACGAAGCCGCCCTCGAGACCGATCAGCCGCTCTCGCCCGATGACCGTCACGTCGGTGATCGACCAGATCGTCGGCTTCATCACCCAGCGCTGGGCCACGAAGCGCACCGAGGCGTGCATCCTGGAGTTGAACCGGTCGCGGACGTCTTCCGCCGCTTCGCCGAGACGACCCCGCACATCGGCCGCGGTGTCGTTGACCCGACCGGCCACCGCCCCGATCACCGAGGCCGCGGTCGGCTCCGACCCATCGGCGGTCTTCTCCTCAGGCAGGGCCTCAGGATCCGGGCGTTCGCCCTTCGACTCCTCCACGCTCACGCCTCCACCGGTTTCTTGCGGCCCGACGAGATCGCCGCCGAGACGCCTCGCACGGCGCTCTTCGGTGCGTGACGGAGCAACCCGACGAGCACTTTGTACCGAATGGTGGGTATGGAGATCACTTTGCCCCTGTCGACGTCGCGCAGACACGCGGTGACCAGTTGTTCGGCGTCGAGCCAGAGGGAGTTTGGGATGCTCGACGTGCGAATGGCGGCGCGCTGATGGAATTCCGTCCGCACCCAGCCCGGCAGGACGGCGGTGACAGTGACGCCCGTCCCCTTCAGCTCGACGGCCAGCCCCTCCGAGAACGACGTGACCCACGCCTTGATCGCCGAGTAGGCCCCCATCGCGAGCAGGCCCGCCGTCGACGAGACGTTGACGATGCGGCCCTCTCCGCGATCACGCATCGAGCGTGCCGCCGCGGCCGAAAGCACGAGCACTGCGCGGCACATGACCTCGAAACCGAGATCGAGACCCTCGACGTCGTGCGAGGTCAAGGGGATGTGCATGCCGAAACCGGCATTGTTCACCAGGAAATCGATCGGCCGGGCTGGATCCTCGAGCCGTGCCGCCACGCGGTCGACGTCTGCGCGCTGCGAGAGGTCGGCCGGAAAGAGCTCGACGCCCACGCCGAGACCGCGGAGGTCGTCAGCGGTCGACGCAAGCCTCGCCTCGTCTCGAGCGACGAGAACGAGGTCGTATCCCCTGTGTGCGAGCTGGCGGGCAAATTCGGCTCCGATGCCGGACGTGCCCCCGGTCACGAGCGCTACAACCATGCCGCTTACGATACGGTGCCTACGGGGAGATTCGCGCATCGATCCCGGCTCAAACCCCCTCCGGAGGCACACGTTTCATGACCGACAGCCCGAATTCCGAGGCGGCAGGCCCCTTCGACATCCGTGAGTTCACACGGACGGCGCAGGGCAACTTCCGCGCCGACCTCGACCTCACCTCGTACGAGACGCATCCCCTCGACGCCGAGACCCTCGAACTGGTCCGCTATCTGTCGAGGCTCGAGGCAGCGACCATGGAGCACCTGCGCAATCTGCTCGTCACGGCGACCCATAAAGACGCCCGCGTCACCGCATTCCTCGTCACCTGGGCGTTCGAGAAGTTCTGGATGGCCGACGCCCTCGACGCCGTGCTCGGCGCGCACGGTCTTGATCGCACCCGCAACGTCGACGAGGGTCCTCCCCGCACGGGTGCCGACGAGGCGATCCAGCGCTCCGGTCCGATCCGACGCGCCATCGCCGCCGTCGGGCTCGGCGCTCCCATCGTGGCCACCCACATGACCCTCGGACTGGTCGACGAGTGGATTCTCCGCGCGGCATATGATCATCTCCGCGCGACGACCGACTCGCCCGCGCTCCGCGACACGATCGGCAGGATCCAGATCATCAAGCAACGACACGAGGCCTTCTTCGCAGACGAGACCGAGTGGCGCCTGAGCGACTCCAAGCGCGCCGTCCGACAGACGCGCGCGGCTCTCGCGACGGCGGCCTGGCCCATCGGCGGGGTCGAGCGCGCCGCCGCCGACCGCGACCGGTTCGAGGCATTCGTCTTCTCAGGATCCGACGGCTCGGCTCGTGCGGACGACATCGGGCGCCGCGTCGCCTCTCTCCCCGGCATGGATGCGCGCATCGGCCAGACGACCGCAAAGAAGCTGACCCCGTGAGTGCACTCGACTTTCCCGATTTCTCGACCGACCTCGGATCCTCGCATGTGTTCCTCACCGGCGGCACCGGCTTCGTCGGTCAGGCGATCCTCGAACGGCTCCTCGCGAGCCACCCGGGCACCAGGATTACCCTGCTCATCCGTACCAAGGGGAGCACCTCCGGCGTCGACCGTCTTCGTCACGTCCTGCGCAAGCCCGTCTTCGCCTCCTGGCGCGAGAGCGTCGGCCCCGACGGGGTCGAAGACGCGATCCTGAACCGCCTGAACGTGCTTGAGGGCGGTCTCGACGCCGTCCCCGAGCTACCGGGCGACCTCGACGTCGTGATCCACTCCGCGTCGAGCGTCTCGTTCGACCCGCCCATCGACCAGGCCTTCGAGACGAACGTCGGCGGTGCCGTCGGCCTGTACGAGGCGCTCATCGCCTCGGGCACCGACCCGCACGTCGTCCACGTCTCGACCGCCTACGTCGGCGGCCTCCGCAAGGGCATCTTCCCCGAGGCATCTCTCACCCACGAGGTCGACTGGCGCACCGAGTTCGAGGCCGCCCGTGCCGCCCGCTCCCGCGTCGAGCTGTCGTCGCGCCAGCCGGAGGTGCTGCGCCGCTTCATCGCCGAAGCCCGAGCCAAGCACGGCAAAGAAGGCCCCCTCGCGGTCTCGCGCGAGGCCGAGGAGCGCCGTGTGGCCTGGGTCAAGGCCAAACTCGTCGACCACGGTCGCGCCCGCGCCGAGAGCCTCGGCTGGACCGACGTCTATACGCTCACGAAGGCCTTCGCCGAGCGCGCGGCCGAGCAGATGTGGGCCGCTCGCGGTCACCGCCTGTCGTTCGTGCGCCCGGCGATCGTCGAGAGCGCGCTCCGCCACCCGCACCCGGGCTGGATCGACGGCTTCAAGGTCGCCGACCCGCTGATCATGGCCTACGGCCGTGGCATGCTCCCCGAGTTCCCGGGCGTGCCCGACAGCGTCCTCGACGTGGTGCCGGTCGACTTCGTCGTCAACGTGATCGTCTTGGTCGCCTCCAACCCCGCGGCCGCTGGCGAGCCGCAGTTCTTCCATGTGTCGTCGGGCGCCAGCAATCCGCTGCCGATCCACAGGATGTTCACGAACCTCAGCATGTTCTTCACGGCCAACCCGGTGCCGACTGCCGACAGCGGCTCCATCGCCGCCGCGACCTGGCGCTTTCCGGGCGGGCGCAAGGTCGAGAGGGCGGTCCGACTCCAGGCCCGTCTCAACGATGCGCGCGAATCGGTCTTTCTGCGGCTGCCGTCGACCGACCGGACGCGAGAGGCCCTCGCCGGGGTCGATCGCCGCCGCGCCGACCTCGAGTCACTGCAGAGCCTGACCGATCTCTACCGCCACTACATCCAGTCGGAGATCATCTTCGACGATCGCCGCACGAAGGCGCTTCAGGCCGCTCTGGTCGCCACCCAGCCGGCCGAGGTGTCGGGCGACATCGGCTTCGACATGGCCGACATCCAGTGGGAGGACTACTTCCAGACTGTGCACTTCCCCGCGGTCACGACGATGACCCGGGCGTTCAGCGTTCGGCCCGCCTCGTCCGGCCCCGCGCTCGACCGCGAGCTGCCCCGCCGCAAAGACGTCGTGGCGATCTTCGATCTCGAGGGCACCGTCGTCGACTCGAACATCGTCGAGCAGTACCTCTGGGTGCGCGGCTCGGGCTTCGGCAAGGCGGCCTGGCCCGCCGAGGTGGCGAGTCTCCTCGCGTCGCTACCCGGCTACCTTCGCGCCGAACAGCGCGATCGAGGCGAGTTCATTCGCGCGTTCCTCCGTCGATACGAGGGCATGCCGGTGACCCGCCTCGAAGAGGTCGTTGCTCGCGGCTACGCCCAGACGCTTCTCAAGCACACGATGCCCGAAGCCCTCGAGCGCATCGCCGCCCACCGCGCCGCCGGACACCGCACCGTGCTCGTCACGGGCTCCATCGGAACACTCGTCTCGCCTCTGGCTCACCTGTTCGACGAGGTGGTCGCCGGGACGATGCATGCCCGTGACGGCATCTACACCGGATACCTTGCTCAGCCCCCGGTGGTCGACGAGGCGCGAGCAGCCTGGCTGCGCCAATACGCCGAGCGGAACAGTGTCGATCTTTCAGCTTCGTACGGTTACGGTGATAGTCACGCCGACCTCGTCTGGCTCGAAATGCTCGGAAATCCAAGCGCCGTCAACCCGGATTCCAATCTTTCTCGTGAAGCCCTCCGAAGAAAGTGGAGAATCCGCGATTGGAAGCGCGGGCCGATCCAGCTAACCTCGAGTCACCTGAGGTCAGCGGGAGAGACCCCCGCAGGCGGCACCGACTAGGCACACCCGAGAGGAGTGGAAGAGGCATATGCCTCTTCCGACATACGATGGCATTCGATATCGACAAGTACGCTGCAGGCTCTGAGCGCCTGGGCTGGGACGACCTCGATCTCGAGCACTTCCGCGAAAACCCCCTCTCGCCCGAGACGCTCCGCACTCTCCGCTACATGGCCGACGTCGAGTACCACACGGTCTGCTACACCCGCGATCTGCTCACGACCCCGTCGCACAAAGACGGCGAGATCTCGACGTTCATGACGATGTGGAACCGCGAGGAGTTCTGGCACGGCGAGGCCCTGGGCGCCGTCCTGGCCGTCCACGGAATCACCGTCGACTACGACGCCCTCCGCGCCTCCCGCCTCAAGCTCGGCTGGCGCGACCGCCTCGACCCCATCAAGCAGTCCATGCTCGGCAAGATCGTCGGCAGCGACTTCGTCGCCGTCCACATGTCGTGGGGCGCCGCAAACGAATGGTCTGCCGTGAGCGCCTACAAGCGCATGGCCGACCTCGAGACCGACCCCGTGTTGGGCGAGCTGCTGCGGCGCATCGCCAAGCAAGAGACACGGCACGTCGCCTTCTACGTCTCGCAGGCTCGCGAGCGGCTCCTCAAGAGCAAGCGGGCTCAGAAGCTCACCCGCCTCCTCCTCTCGAAGTTCTGGGCCCCGGTGGGCTCGAGCATCATGGAGCGCGACGATGTCCAGTTCGTCTTCGGCCAGATCATGGGTGGCGTCGAGGGGCGCAAAGAGATGAAGAAGCTCGACAACAACATTGCGAGCCTCCCCGGCATGCAGGGCCTGACCATCTTCGAGAAGGCCCTCGACGGCCTCGGCGTGGCGGCGTAGCGCCTTCCTTCACGCAGGCGGTCTTTCCAGCGCGGACGAGTTGTCCACAGGTCTGACCTATGCCGCAGAGCCCCCGGTCGGAATCGACTAGCGTCGAATCCATGCCCACCGACACCGAGCTACCCGAGAGCGACGCACGGCCGCGTCCCGACTCGGGTGCGCGTCGGCTTCCGGTCGCGGGCATTCTCGCCGTCGTGCTCGGTCTCCTCGTCCTTACCGGCAGCGCCTTCGGTGGCGAACTCCGATTTTCCGGCCCGCGCTGGAACCTCGGGGGCTTTCCCTCCGCCACACCGCCCGCCCCTCCGTCGCAGCCGGCTGACAACCCCACGGCATCGCCTCCGGCGACCAGCGGAGGATCCCCGCCAGACCTCACTTGGCTCGTCGTCGTCGTGGCGTGCCTCGCCGCACTCGCCCTCGCGGTCGTGGTCATCCGGTGGTGGCGCTCCCGTCGCCGCGATCGGCCTGCCGCTACCGCCGCGTCGCTCGACGAGTTGAGCGACCCCTCACCCCTTGCCGACGACCCGTCGATCGAGACCAGCGCCCCCTATCTGCGCCGGGGCCTGCGCCTCGCCCTCGATCTCCTCGACGGCGATCGCGCGCCGAACGACGCCATCGTCGCCGCCTGGCTGGGCCTCCAGGAAGCCGCCGAAGACGCCGGCTACTCCCGACTCGACTCCGAGACTCCGACCGAGTTCACGAGCCGGATCCTGCGCCTGACGGGGGTCGACGGGGAGGCCCTCGGCACGCTCCGACGTCTCTACCTAGCCGTCAGGTTCGGAGACGCCGTCGCCACGCCCGCCGACGTGGTCACCGCACGCCACGCGCTCGTCGTGCTCGAGGCCCAATGGGCCGAGCGTTCCGCCCACCCGGCCGACGACGGCGGTCACGCGTGAGATTCCGCCGAACCCTGATCCTCTCGTCCGTCGCGGCGCTCGTCGTGGGTGCCATCGTCTACTTCTTCGGTCTCGACGTCGTCGGTTCCGTGGTCGTCACCGTCGTCGCCCTCGGCGTCCTCCTCGTCATCGGCCTGACCTGGGAGTCGTTCGCCGGCGAGAACGCCGTTGCGTGGCCTCAACCGCCGATCCGCCGAACCCCGGGCGCGCGGCTCGACGTCGAAGAGATCAGCTGGTCGATGAAGACCCGCGGGGGCGTCCAAGACCGCACCGTCGCGAGGGCCCGCGAGGCGGCCCGGCATCGACTGCTCTTTCTCTACGGCCTCGATCTCCTCGATCCGGGCGACCGACCCGAGATCGAGAAGATCCTGGCACCCGGCGTCGTGCGCACACTCCTGGTGCCGCGCGCCACGAATCTCGACCTGATCTCCTTCACCCGCCTCCTGAATGCCATCGAGGCACTCGGGTCGCCTACCGAGAGGCACACGTGACCACCTCCACCCCCGCATCCCTCTCCATCGCCGAGGTCGCCTCGCTCAGCAGGCGAGTGCTCGACGAGGTCGGCGAGCTCGTTGTGGGCATGCGCGAGCCGCTCGAGCTCGCGTTCGCCAGCATCCTCGCGGGCGGCCACGTTCTCTTCGAAGACGTCCCCGGGCTCGGCAAGACCCTGGCAGCGCGGAGCATCGCGCAGGCGACCGGTCTCGACTTCCGTCGTCTCCAGTGCACGCCCGACCTTCTCCCCGCCGATATCACCGGCTCGTTCCTCTACGCCCCCGCCACGTCGGAGTTCGTCTTCCGCCCGGGCCCTGTCTTCACGGGCCTGTTCCTCGCCGACGAGATCAACCGCACCTCCCCGAAGACTCAGTCCGCCCTACTCGAAGCGATGGCCGAGGGCCAGGTGACGGTCGAAGGCCAGAGCTTCCCGCTCCCCCATCCGTTCCACGTCATCGCGACCTCCAACCCCATCGAGTACGAAGGCACCTACGCCCTGCCCGAGGCGCAGCTCGACCGGTTCATGGTGCGCCTCTCGGTCGGCTACCCGAGCCGCGAAGGCGAGCAGAGAGTCCTCCTCAGCCGTGTGGCGCGACGCCGCGAAGTCGGGCGGATCGACGCGGTCATCGACCCCGAGACGCTCCTCGCCATGCAGGCCACGGTCGAGGGCGTGCACGTCGATCCCGACATCGCCCTCTACTGCGTCGACCTCGCCACCGCGACCCGCGAGAACCGCGACATCCAGGTCGGCGCTTCCCCTCGCGGCGCCCAGGGTCTCATGCTCGTCGGCCGAGCTCGCGCCGTGATGGACGGCCGCGATTTCGTCACGCCCGAAGACATCAAGGCGGCTGCCATCCCCGTGCTCGCGCACCGGGTGTCGCTCACCCCCCAGGCCTGGGCCAATGGCGTCGACGCCGCCCAGGTCATCGGCTCGATCGTCTCGCGGGTCGCCGGGCCCCCGGCCGTGGGCCGGGCAAACGACCCCGTCGACTCCTCGACTCCTCGATGAGCGACGCCCGACCCGGCGGGCACGCCGACCGCACCTCACTGCGGCCACGCTGGTCGCTCAATCCCGCGGTCGGGTACGCCGCCGCTGCCGCCGCGCTCCTGGCAGGCCTCGCCCTCGTCACCTCCCGCCCCGAGTTCGCCCTGATCGCCCTCCCACTCTTCGCCGTCGTCGCGTTCGGGGTCGAGCGGAGGCCACGCCGCTCCGAGGTCGTGACAACCACCACACGGCTGGCGCCCGACACGGATGCCACCGGTGTCGGCTACGACACCCGATTCGACCTCTCCGCCGATGTCGACGCCCTCGCCGTGGTCCTCGCCACCGCCGACGGAACGACGCACCGATTCGCCGTCACCCCCGAAACCGCGAGGCGCCTCATCGGAAAAGTGGCGGTCACGCACTCCGGGCCGCAAGAGATCCTGCGGCTGCACTACTCGGCGCTCGGCGCCGCCGGCGCCGCCTTCACCTCACCCGACGCGGGCCCCGCGAGCTCCCGTCTGGTGCCACCGCCGCGGCTCCCCATCGACAGCCTTCCGCTGCCCCACCGAGTGGTGGGCATCACCGGGGCGCACGACTCCGCGACGCCGGGCGATGGCGGCGAGTTCCGCGATGTCGCGCTCTTCGCACCGGGCGACCGGCTCCGGCGAATCGACTGGAAGGTCACCGCCCGGAGGGCGCAGCTCCCCGGCGACCTCTACGTCCGCCGGACGTTCTCGACAGCTGACGCGATCGTCATGCTCGTCATCGACGACCGAGACGAGGTGAGTGCCGACATCTCTCGATGGTCCGGATCCAAAGGGCCCCTGACCTCCACGACGTCTCTCGACCTCGCTCGCGAAGCGGCGGCATCACTGGCTTCCGCCTACCTCGCAGCGGGCGATCGGGTCGGGTTGCGCGACCTCGCCGGCACGGCGCGCTCAGTCGAACCCGGAGGCGGTACGCGGCACCTGCAGCGTCTCCAGACCACAATCGCCACCGCTGCTCCGACCGGGCGCCCCGTCAAGACGACCCGCACGCCTATCGTTCCCGCCTCGGCACTCGTGGTCGTGATCTCGTCGTTCCTCGACGACCTCGCAGCCACCATGGCGGTGACCTGGGCCTCGACAGGCCATCGCGTTCTCGCTATCGACACGCTGCCCCAGGTCGACGTGGCCGCCGCAAGCCGCGAGGAGCGCACGGCGTTCCAGCTTCTGATGCTCGAACGCACCAGTCGTCTCGACGGCATGACAGCCTCCGGCGTCGAGCCCGTCCGCTGGGATGCCGCTCCCGGCTCCGCCGTGCCAGCCGTGCGACTGCGCGCCCTCACCCGCCCGCGGCGGATCCGATGAGCGACACGAACCGGGGCCCTGCGACGCCCACGAGCTTTCCCGACATCGGACCGACCGTTCCCGCCCTCGCCCTCTCCGCGCTGACGTTCATCGCCGGAGCGGGCGCCGGCTTCCTCGTGCTCGGGGTGAGCGGCTGGCTCGTGGTGGCACTACTGCTTGCGCTCGGTGCAGCGGCCGTGCCCCGCGGCCCCTTCGCCGCGATATTGATCGTGCTCCTTGCGGTCGCGCTGGTGGCGGGCGGTCGGCCCGGCTACGCGCCACCGCTGATCGGGGTTCTGGCAGCGGGGCACCTGCTGGTCGCTGTCGGATCCTTGTCTGCGTGGCTCCCGCGCCGGGCGTCGGTGCAGCTCGCTGTGCTGCGGGGCCCGCTGCTCCGCTATCTGGTCGTGCAGGTGGCAGCGCAGATCGTCGCCTTCGCGGTGCTCGCGCTCATCCGCCCGGCCGGCGCTGAGGCGGGCTCGGTGTGGCTCGGGCTTGTCGGCGCGATCGCCGCACTTGCTCTCGCGGCCGTCGTAGCGCCCCTGCTGCTGCGGCCCGCGCGCTGACGGCCGCACGCGAGTTCCAGCTCGATGGGCGAGGCACCCCTGGTTGGCCAGATAACCCCCAGATGCCAGGCCCGATCTCGCCGAACGGGGGTGCGTCACGGCACGTAACCCAGGCACCCAGCTACAGCGAGGCGGGCACCTTGTAGAACCAGACCTTCGCGCCCGGGTGATCTTTCGTGATCGCCGTGTCGAGGTCGCGGTAGTCGTAGTCGAGGTTGTGCCCGACGAGCGAGATCTTCGAGCCATCGATCGCGGAGACGATCATCACGTGGTCAGGAACGTCGTTGTTGTTCCAGTCGAAGTACGCGAGATCGCCGACCGACAGTTGAGAGCGCTGGTCGGCCGTGAGCGGGGTGAATCCGAGCGAGGGGTTGGCCTTGAGGTAGTTGTCGAAGGCGGGTGCGTACCCCCACGTCTCGCTGTGGCCCGACGAGTTGTAGTGCCAGGAGTCGTTCTGCTCGAGGCCCCGGGCATCGAGCGCCTGGCTGACGAAGTTCTGGCAGTCGCCGCCGACCGAGTTGAAGTCGAGGTACGAGGCGTTGTAGGTCGGGGCGTTCCAGTGCGCGAAGGCGTACTGCATCTCGCGGTCGACGCCCGACGAGACCTTCCAGGTGTACGACGCGGTGGCGGCGGCACTGACGGGCTTCGACCCCGCGTACGCGACGACGTCGCCACTCGCCGGCTGGTAGTCGACCGAGCGCGGAACGACCGCGGTCACCTTGGAGTCGCTGACGACCTTCACATCGGTTGCGTCTTCCGTGCCGATCTTGACGCGATCGACGGCACCGAGGTTCGACCCCGTGAGAGTGATCGTGGTGCCGCCCGTGACTCCGCCCACGACGGGCGAGACCTTCGAGACGGCAGCGGCTGCCGGTGTGGCGGACGCCCTGGGAGTGCCCTGGCCGAGGGTGGCGGGTGCGCTCACTCCGTTCGACCCGGCCGTGCAGCCGGCGAGGAGTGACACGGCGACCACCGTCACGATCAGGGTGGGGGCGATCCTTCTCGGCATGCAGCAGACTCCACTCGTTTCGACGCCGTTCGGCGGGCGCCAGGCTATCACCGACGGTTTTGCGCCCCCTGGTCTCTCCCCAGGCCATTCGGGCCAAGGATCCGACAGCTCGCGTGGTCAAATTCCTGGCAGTCATGTAAATTTGCACCGCACGCAAAGATTTGCGCGACCGCAACGCCGGCCGTCACCGGATTAGCTACCACCATCGGATCAGCCACCACCGCTGCGTCAGTCACCACACCGCGTCAGCCACAGCCACAGCACCAGTCATCGCCACAGCACCAGAGAGAGTCACATGTCCCGGGCAGATACAGCCGCACCAGAAACGGCACCCGTCGAGAAGCAGGGCCTGATGAACCACAGGCAGATCCTGTTCGTCATCTTCGGCCTCATGGCAGGTATGTTCCTGTCGTCGCTCGACCAGACCATCGTCGGAACGGCGATCCGCACCATCGGCGACGACCTCCACGGTCTCGACCACCAGGCCTGGGTCACCACCGCCTACCTGATCTGCTCCACGATCTCGACGCCGATCTACGGAAAGCTCTCCGACCTCTTCGGTCGTCGGCCGCTGTTCATCATCGCGATCGCGATCTTCATCCTCGGGTCGGCCGCCGCGTCATTCTCCGATTCGATGTACATGCTCGCCGCCTTCCGCGGCCTGCAGGGCCTCGGTGCCGGTGGCCTCATGGCCCTCCCGCTGGCGATCATGGGCGACATCCTCGCTCCTCGCCAGCGCGCGAAGTACCAGGGCTACTTCCTCGCAGTGTTCGGCATCTCGAGCGTCATCGGCCCGCTGATCGGCGGTCTCTTCGCCGGCGCGGACCAGATCCTCTTCATCACCGGATGGCGCTGGGTCTTCCTCCTGAACGTGCCCATCGGTGTCGTCGCGCTCTTCATCGTGGGCCGGTTCTTGCACATCCCCGGGCAGAGCCGCAAAGACAACATCCGCATCGACTGGTGGGGCGCCGCGATGGTCATCGTGTCGGCCGCGCCGCTCCTGCTGGTCGCCGAGCAGGGCCGCATCTGGGGCTGGGGCTCGCTCAACGCCTGGGTCTGCTACGTCATCGGCGGGCTGGGCATCATCGCCTTCATCGTCGCCGAGCGCATGATGGGCGACGCCGCCCTGATCCCGCTGAAGCTCTTCAAGAGCCGCACCTTCTCGATGGCGACCATCCTCGGCGTCCTGGTCGGTTTCGGCATGTTCGGTGCGCTCCTCACCGTGCCCCTCTACCTGCAGCTCGTCAACGGGTCGACGCCCACCGAGTCGGGCTTCCAGATGCTCCCGATGATCCTCGGCCTCATGATCTCGTCGATCGTCTCCGGTCAGATCATCTCGCGCACCGGCCAGTACAAGATGTTCCCGCCGATCGGAACCGCGTTCATGATCCTCGGCTTCGCCTGGTTCTCGCAGGTGAGCTACGACAAGCCCTGGTACTACCTCTCGATCGGCATGGTCCTGGTCGGTCTCGGTCTCGGCCAGCTGATGCAGACGCTGACACTCGCCTCGCAGAACTCGGTCGGACCGCGCGACATCGGTGTGGCCACGTCGTCGTCGACGTTCTTCCGTCAGATCGGTGGAACCCTGGGCACGGCGGTGCTCTTCTCGGTGCTGTTCTCCCGTCTCTCGACGACGATTCCGGAGTCGTTCCAAGACAAGACACTCGCCGCCGCCCAGCAGAAGGCCCTCGCCGACCCGTCGGTGCTCGCCGACCCGAACAACTCGAGTCTCATCGCGCTGCTCAAGAAGGCCGCGTCGGGCGACACCTCGGCTCTCGGCAACGCCCTCAATGGCGACACGTCGTTCCTCAACAAGGCGGCGCTGGCTCTCAAGGCGCCGTTCCTCGACGGATTCGCCAACGCGACGGTGACGGTCTTCACTATCTCGCTGGTGGTCGTGGCCGTGGCATTCGTGCTGAGCTTCTTCCTCCGCCCGGCACCGCTCCGTACGCGCTCGGCCCTCGACGAAGCGGCCCACCAGGACGCCACCGACGCTGCGGCATCCGACGCGCGTGACGCCGAAGAGACCGATCGGGCCGCACTGGCCGCGCAATCCGCCGCGAACACGATGGGCTCGCCGGTCTCGCCCGACACCGGAAGCATCCGGCTCCCAGGATCCGGCAGTTCTACCTCACACCACTGACGTTCTCGGCTCGCGAACGACGCCCCGGCCTTCTCCCAGAGCGGCCGGGGTGTCGCTGGTTCACGGCAGGTGGCAGATGCGGCGGGGCGCGTGCGCCTGAGCTGAGGTGCACGGCGGATTCAGCTGCGGCTGCCGGATCCTGAATTCAGGTGCATTCGCCCTGCTGCCGTCGGCCACGCTCCTGAACTCAGGTGCACTCGCCGAGCAGCCCTGACATCAGGATCGTAGATGCGAATGTCTCCTGAGCTCTTGACGTCTGGGGCGATTTCGGCCTGACATAACGACCAGTGCGCCTGAACTCAGGATTCGCCACTGTCGCGCGAGCCCCGTGCACCTGAACTCAGGACGTCGCACGTCGCGGTCCGGCGCAATCAGAACGTAACGAAACAGCGCGTCATTTAGCGGCCCGCGAAATCTAGATTCAACAATCGAGTGACAGCATGGAGCAACCGACTCGCGAAGGACGTTCCATGGCTCTCACCCCGTACTCCCCGGATCCGCAGCTTCTGCGGACCACGTTCTCGTACTTTCCGTCCGGCGTCGTCGCCCTCGCCGCCGAGATCGAGGGCGCGCGAGAGGGTCTCGTCGCGTCGTCGTTCACCGTGGGCGTCTCGATGGACCCGCCCCTGGTGCTGTTCTCCGTGCAGAACACCTCGACCACCTGGCCGGTGCTGAAGCGCGCCGAGCGGATCGGCATCTCGGTGCTAGGTGAGACACACGGCCAGACCGCCCGGCAGATCGCGGCGAAAGACAAGGCGACCCGGTTCGAGAACCTCGAGCTCGAGACCAGCGAGCAGGGCGCCCTGTTCGTCAAGGGTTCCCCGGTGTGGCTCGAGACGAAGGCCTATGCCGAGTACCCGGCCGGCGACCACACGCTGATCCTGCTCGAGGTCACGGGCCTCTACGCCGACGCGAGCGTCGAGCCGCTCGTCTTCCACGGGTCTGCTTTCAAGCAGCTTCTGAAGACGGCCTAGACGAAGGTCGCGCCGGGTAGGCGCTTGCGGATCACGTCGATGGCCTCGGCGTTGCCGTCGACCAGGACGAAGCGCCGCCCCAGCTCGGCGGCCGCAGCGCCGGTCGTGCCGGATCCTGCGAAGAAATCGAGCACCCAGTCGCCCTCGCGGGTCGACGCTTGAATGATGCGGCGCAAGATTCCGAGCGGCTTCTGGGTCGGATACCCCGTCTTCTCACGGCCCGTCGGCGACACGATCGTGTGCCACCAGACGTCGGTCGGCAGCTTCCCGCGTGCCGCCTTCTCGGGCGTGACCAGCCCCGGCGCCATGTAGGGCTCGCGGTCGACGGCCGTCGAATCGAAGTGATACCTCGCCGGGTCTTTCACGTAGACGAGGATCGTGTCGTGCTTCGTCGGCCAGTGGCTGCGGCTCTTGGCGCCGTAGTCGTAGGCCCAGATAATCTCGTTGAGAAAAGACGCCCGACCGAAGAGCGCGTCGAGCAGCACCTTGGCGTAGTGCGCTTCGCGGTAGTCGAGGTGGAGGTAGAGGGTTCCATCGTCGGCGAGCAGGCGCCAGGCCTCGGCGAGCCGGGGTTCGAGAAACGACCAGTAGTCGTCGAAGCGGTCGTCGTACTTCATCAGGTCGCCGCGGATGCGCTCGTACTGGACGCCCTTGAAGCCGGTCACCGCTCCGGTGCGCGACCCGCGGACGGAATGCGTCTCGTGACGGAACTGGCTCCGACCCGTGTTGAACGGCGGGTCGAGGTAGACCACCGTGAATGCGCCGTCGGGAAGGGCGGGAAGAACGTCGAGATTCTCGCCGTGGACGACGAGATCGGGTGACTCGGGGGTCCAGCTAACGGGCATCCCCCTATTGTGGCCGTCTGCGGTGTCAGGGCCGACCACCCCTCATGATGGCTGCGTCGGAGCCTGCTCTCACGACAGCGGCGTATCGTTCACGGAATGAGTGTGGAAGTGCGTCACGACGAAGCCCAGAACCAGTACACGATCCTCGACGGAGACCGACCGGTCGGGTTCGCCGCGTACCAGATCACCGGTAACGAAATCGCGTTCACTCACACCGAGGTCGACCCCTCGGAGCAGGGCAAAGGGCTCGCAGCGGTGCTCGTGCAGCACGCCCTCGACGACGTGGCCGCGAACACCGAATTCCGCGTCGTGCCCGCCTGCTCGTACGTCGAGATGTTCGTGAAGAAGAACGCGCAGTACGAAGAGCTCACCCGCCGCTAACGGTTCGGCTCCCTCTACCGATAGTGGCAGGAGGGTCACCTCTCCCCGTTCGGGTCGCACCCGATTGCGGACTTACGCACGCATCGCGCGTCGATCAGACTCACAGGGTGACCCTCGCCCATCAGCTCGCTCGTTTCGAGCTCATCCTCTCGTCGATCGATCCGGCTCTGCTCGCCTCGTTCGCGCCGGGCCTTGACGACGCCGGCGTCGAGTCACTCCGAGAGCAGATCGCGCCCAGGATCCTGAGCCCCCAGCTCGAGATCCTGTACCGCTGGCGCAGCGGCGGGCCGCTGCCCCTCTTCTTCGGTCGCGCCCTCCGCTCCCCCGCGCTCATCGCGGCACACGAGTCGGCCGACGACGAGGCCCGTGTCGATGGCGTCGCCGCATTCACCGTGGCGCTCGAACCCCGGCACCGCGATCTCTGCGTGCTGCTCGACGATCTGACAGAGGCGGCGGAAAGCGCGGGATCCGGCGCCCACGCCCGCCGCACCGCCCTGACCTCCGCGGCTCCCCCCGCTCACGAACCCCCCGGTATCCCCGACGAGGCGACCCACACCGTCGAAGAACTCGTCTCGGCGAGCGAGACCACCGACGTGGTCGGAACCGTGGAGGGCCGCATCACCGACCTGTGGAGTGCGACCGGCTACGCCGAATACCGCCTCGCCGACACCAGCGGGACCCTCGTGATCGGCATGCGCGATCTGAAGTCTGCGCCCGCGACCGGTCTCGGCGACGATGTCGTGATGACCGTGCGGATCCGGAAGGGAGCCGCCGCGATCACCGAACCGATCGACCCGCGCAGGCCGTCCATCCTCGGTGCGGTCCCGGCTGAATACCTCGCCTATCGCGTGGCCTGACCCGACCTGTTGACGCCTCGGCCGGGTTGCGCCTCGCCTGCTGCGGTCGGTTGGCGCCTCGCCTGACGCCGCCGGAGGGGTGGTCGAAGACGCTCAGGGAACGCGCGCGAGCCACTCCGGCGTCGCGAACTTCGTGCGGACGAGCTCCTCCGCCTGAGCGAGCTCGTCGGCGGTGACGTGGCCCTCGGTCGCTCCGTAGAGGCCGGTGAACGTCTGCTTGAGCCGCTCGATCACCTCGGCACGCGGCAGTCCGGTCTGCGAGCGCAGCGGGTCGACGCGTTTAGCCGCGCTCGTGGTGCCCTTGTCGCTCATCTTCTCGCGGCCGATCCGCAGCACCTGCACCATCTTCTCGCCGTCCATGTCGTAGCTCATGGTCGCGTGGTGGAGGAGCGCACCGTTGCCCAGCCGCTTCTGCGCGGCCCCGCCGATCTTGCCCTTGGCGCTCGTGATGTCGTTGAGCGGCTGGTAGAACGCGTCGATGCCCATCGACTTGAGGCCGGTGATCACCCACTCGTCGAGGTAGGCGTACGAGTCGGCGAAGCTCATGCCCTGCACGAGGTCGCCGGGGGCGTAGAGCGAGTAGGTGACGATCGATTCGGCGTCCATGAACATGGCGCCGCCCCCCGAGACGCGGCGAACCACCTGGAAGCCGTACTTCTCGGCGTTCTCAGGATCGACCTCGTTTTTGAGCGACTGGAAGCTGCCGATGACGACGGCGGGCTCGTTCCACTCCCAAAACCGCAGGGTCGGCCCGCGACGGCCGGCGCCGACCTCCTCGGTGAGCACCTGGTCGAGCGCGAGGTGGGTGTTCGGCGACACGGGCCCGTCGTGGATGATCTGCCAGTCGTAGTCGCGCCAGGCGGTAGCGCGGCTCAGGCTCCGGCGGATCGCCACGGCGATCGCCTCGGGGCTCACCCCGAGCATGGTGGTTCCCTCGGGCAGCCCGCGTCGCACGGCGGCCGCGATGTCGGTCGAGTCGGCTGCGGAGTCGAGTCCGTCAACCGATCGGTTGATGGCCTCTAGCGCCTCGTCGGGCTCGAGGAAGAAGTCGCCGGCGAGCCGGAAGTTCTCGATCCGGCCGTCTTTCACATCGAGGTCGACCACGACCAGCTTGCCGCCTGGGACCTTGTATTCACCGTGCATGCGTCGAGCCTACGACCGGGCGTCCAACCAGTCGATCAGGTCGCGGGTGACCTCCTCCTTGTTCGTCTCGTTGAAGATCTCGTGCCGCGCACCGTCGTAGACGATCAGCTCGACGTCGGTGAAGCCAGCGCGCGAGTGGTACGCCGCGACGAGCTTCTCGGCGCTCTTCGGCCCGCCGAGCGGATCGTCGCCGCCGACCATCACGAGCAGCGGCACGTCATGGCGCGGGTTGCGGCTCGGCCGGCCGTAGAGACGCAGGGAGTCGCGCAGACCGAAGAGCGTGAGCACGCTCGCCTCGACAGCCAGAGGATCCGTCGACATCGCCTCGGCGACGGCCGGATCACGACTGAGCCACTCGAACCCGGTCGTGCCGAGGTGGGCGTGACGCCTGTTCAGATCGCCGCCGTTCATGCTGAGCGGGGTGCGGTAGGCCGTGCCGGTGAGCACGACCGAGTCGTACTCGTCGGCGTGCTCATCGACGAGCATCTGCGCCATCAACGAGCCCCACGAGTGGCCGAGCAGAGTAACGGGGATCCCCGGATTCTCGGCGCGGGCGAGGTGCGTGAGTTGCCGAACGGCTTCGACCGTCGCCGGATGGCCGCCGACCCCGAGGTGACCGAGGCGGCCGGATCCTTCGCCCCACTGGGCCAGGCCGGTGGCTCCGTGGCCGCGGTGGTCGTCGGCGTAGACGGTGTAGCCGGCGGCGGCGAGCGCCTCGGCCAGACGCTCGTACCGAAGGGCGTATTCGCCGACGCCGTGCGCGATCTGGACGATGCCTCGGGGTTCCGCCGTGTGTCCGACTGCCGGCCAGACGTAGAACGTGATCGTGACGCCCTGGGCGTCGACGTAGCTGCGGGTGGTGTACACGGCGTCAGTCTGTCAGGAGGCGTGCGCTGCCGCGCTGCGTCGAATGCGCGAAATCCGCCCTCCGCGCGGGTGCGGAGGGCGGAAATCGTGCATTCGGTGGGCTGGCCTAGGGCAAAGACCGAAGGATCCGGGCGTTAGTCGTCGGAGCCGCCGTGTCCCCGCCCGCCACCGCCGTGGCGCCCCGAGTCGCTGCCGTGATCGTCGTTGGCGTCGTGGGTCGCGGCGTCGATGCCGTGATCGTCGTTGGCGTCGTGGGTTGCGGTGTCGTGGGTCGCGGCGTCGTCGCTCGCCGGCGTCGATGCGACCGGCGCCGCTGTCGGCCCGGCCGTCGGCCGGGTCGCGACCGGCGTCGGGGTCGCGGTCGCCTCGTGGTGGCCGGAGTCGTCAGCGACAGCGTGGGTTGCGGCGTCGGTGCCGTGATCGTCGTTCACGTCGTGGGTGGCAGCGTCGTCGCGGCCCCGCCCGTGGTGGGTGTGGCCCCTCGGCACGGTCGCCGGCCCAGCGGTCGGCACGGCGGTCGGCACGCCGGTCGATCCGGTCGTCGGCACGGTCGTCGGCGCCACGGTCACGCTCGAGGCCGGCGACGGCGTAGTCGCGTCGTCGGCACCCTGAGATGCGAACGCGATTCCGGCCGAGCCGAGCACGAGGGCGGCGGCGGTTGCTCCGGTGACGATGATGAGATTCTTGCGGTTCATGGTGTCCTCCTTGTTGGATGCCATGACCTTCCCAAGAGGCTGCTGAACCGCTTCTGACCTTCCCTGAACGTCCGTTCAGCGCACGTCCGACTCACTCACCCGACTGCTGGCTGAGTGGGCTGCCTGCCATCGAATCCGGACACGCGATCGGGCGGGGACTCTCAAAAACCGTGATTGACCCTGGAGTCAAATGACACGGGCCTGGAGCGATGTCGCCCGGCGCGCAATTGACTCCAGAGTCAATGAGGAATTGAGAAACACCCGCTCCCGCCGACAACGAACGGCGGGCGAGGGTGAGTGTCCACGATCTGCTAGTCGAGGAGGCGGAACATCAGCAGATCGTGGACACTCACCCGGTGGGAGCGGGAGCAGGCGCGGGACCGGGAGCGGGCGCGGGGGCACCAGCAGGCACAGCGGCGTCGACCGGCAGGGTGACCGTGAAGCGGGCACCACCGAGCGGACTACCGGAGACAGCCACGGCTCCACCGTGAGCGGCCACGAGACTCCCCACGATCGCGAGACCGAGACCACTGCCGCCGGATTCCCGAGCACGCGCCTCGTCGAGCCGCACGAAGCGCGCGAAGATACGCTCCCGGTCGGCGTCGGCCACACCCGAGCCGTCGTCGTCGACCGTGAGCACGAGCTGTCCGTCCACTTCAGCAAGCGAGAGAGCGACGGTCGAGGTCGCGTGGCGGGCGGCGTTGTCGGCGAGGTTCCGGACGACCTGGCCGAGCATTCCGCGATCGCCGTCGACACGGACGGGTGCGATGCCGGTCGCGTCGACCGTTACGAGGCCCGCCTTGCGCAGGCGCGCGGCCTCGGCCAGCACGATGTCGTCGACGTCGACCGGATGCATCGACGGCTCGAGCCCACCCTCGTCGGCCCGGGCCAGAATGAGCATGCCCTGCACCAGATCGGCAAGGCGCTGCCCCTCGGTGAGGACCGTGTCGGCCAGGAGTTCGGTCTCGATGCGCCCCGGGTAGGCCTGCGCCACTTCGGCCAGCTGCCGCATCACCGCCAACGGCGAGCGGAGCTCGTGCGACGCGTCCGAGACGAAGCGCCGTTGCGCGCGCGCCGAGTCGTCGAGCCGGTCGAGCATCTCGTTGAGGGTGGAGGCGAGTCGGGCGATCTCGTCGTCGCCGCCCGGGCCGGGGATCCGGGTCGCGAGTCGAGCGGCCGTGATCCCCTCGACCTCCCGGCGCATTCGCTCCACCGGCCGCAGCGAACGTCCGACCACGAACCAGGTGGTCGCCGCCATCACCAGGAGCAGCACCGGGATCACGATGCCGAGAGTCGTCACCGTCGCCCGCTCCGAGACCGCGGCAGCCTCGAGCGAACGACCGGCGACGACCACGAAGTCGACGTCGGCTCCGGCACCGCCATCACCCGCCGCAGTCGACGAGGACGACGAAGGAGACGAGGACGAAGACGACGAACCCGGGGTCGGACGTGCCGCGGTCAGCGTCGGCTGTCCGCTCCCGGGTGCGGGGGCGCCGACGTCGTCAGACCCGCCACCACCGGAACCACCGCCCGAGCCACCACCGCTCTCAGAACCACTGCCGCCCGAGCCACCACTTGACCCGCCGCTCCCGCTCGATCCGCCACCGGAACCCCCCGAGTCGTCCGACCCGCCGCCGCCCGAGTCGTCGGTGCTCGAGCCGCCGCCGCCGGATCCTGGCGTCGGTTCCGTGCTCCTCGTCGAGTCGTCGCTCGGCGGCGTGATCGTCACGGTCGGCGCCGGAGTTGACTGGTCGCTGCCCGACGACGTCTCGATCGCGTAGTTCTCGCCTGACAGCGAGACCGTTCCCGAGCGCGCTGGCTCGGCGAGCGTCTCGTAGGCGCGGACGGCGACGGGGTCGCCCGAGACCCCAAGGATCCGCGAGCCGTCCGCCGACAGAACCGCCGTGACCGCCCCGTCACGCTCGCCCAGCCCGGCCACGGCCACCGCCGGAGTGGCCCCCGACTCGAGCCGGGCCAGCACGCGATCGGCGTCGCTCACGGCCTCCGCTCGGACGCCCTGAGCGAGCACGGCGCGCTGAACGACCACGTAGACCGCCGACCCGCCGAGCAGCGTGATTCCGACGATCGCCGTGGCCGCGAGGGTGATGCGCAGGCGCAGCGATCCGCGCCGCGGGCGGAGCGAGCCCTTGGGCCCGCGCGAACCGGGTCGCGGCCGCTCAGCCACCGGTCCCCGCCAACCGGTAGCCGGCACCGCGCACGGTCTCGATCGAGTCGCGCCCGAACGGCCGGTCGATCTTGTTGCGGAGGTGCCTGACGTAGACCTCGACGATGTTGTTGTCGCCCTCGAAGTCGTCGTCCCAGATGCCGTCGAGCATCTGCCGCTTCGTGACGACCTCGCCCGCCCGGCGCATCAGGAACTCGAGCACGGCGTATTCGCGCGTCGTCAACTCGATCGGGGTCTCCCCCCGGGTCACGCGCCGCGATGCCGGATCGAGCGCCAGGTCGCCGGCCGTCAGCACGGTCGGCCGTTCGCGCACGCCGCGCCGCACCAGAGCCCGCAGCCGCGCGAGGAGCACCGCGAACGAGAACGGCTTCGTGAGGTAGTCGTCGGCGCCCGTATCGAGGCCCTCGACCTCGTCCCATTCGCCGTCTTTGGCGGTGAGCATGATCACGGGCGTCCAGTCACCGTCGTCGCGGAGGGCGCGGCAGACGCTGTAGCCGCTCATTCCGGGAAGCATGATGTCGAGCACGATCGCGTCGTAGTCGTTCTCGCGCGCACGCCAGAGGCCGTCGGTGCCGGTCGCGGCGTGGTCGACGGCGATGCCCTCGGCTTCGAGCCCGAGGCGCAACCCCTGAGCGAGCCCCTGGTTGTCTTCGACGACGAGCACGCGCACGCTGCCTCCTGCGATCGGTGCCCACACACCGCGGGCACGTCCAGCATGGCGGCGATGCGCTGAAGCGGGGCTGAAATCGGCGCCGCGCCCTCCCCAATGCGCGAAAACCGCCCCGGCCGGTGCGCCAGGGGCGGTTTTCGTGCACTCGCGGGGCGGACAGCAGGATCCGGCGGCACCGACCCGAACGCGGCCGAGAGTGCGCACTTCGGCCTCAAACAGCCCACCGGGCCCCACTTCGGGCACTTTCGGCCGACCGCGGCTTCGGCGCACCCGCGGCACCAGCGGCTTCGGCGCACCCGCGGCACCAGCGGCACCCGCAGCCCACGCACTAGTGCGCGCTGTACCCGCCGTCGACGAGGTGGTACGACCCGGTGATGAACGAGGCGTCGTCGCTCAGCAGGAAGAGCGTGAGCGCGGCGACCTCGGCGTCGGTGCCGAGCCGGCCGGTGGCGTGCTGCGCCTCGAGCGCCGTGAGCTCGTCGGCGGAGAGCGACGAGCGGACGAGCGGCGTGTCGATGAACCCGGGGCCGACCGCGTTGGTGCGGACGCCCTGGGCGGAGTACTCGAGGGCGGCGACCTTGGTGAGGCCGATCAGCGCGTGCTTCGAGGCGACGTAGGCGGCGTTCTGGGCGATTCCGACGGAGCCGAGCACGCTCGACATGTTGACGATCGCGCCACCGCCGGCCGCGACGAGGGCGGGCAGTTGGTAGCGCAGGCCGTAGAAGACGCCGCTCAAGTCGACGCCGACGACGCGATCCCACGCGGCGATGTCGTAGTCACCGATCTTGGCGGGGGCGGCGCCGATGCCCGCGTTGTTGACAGCCAGGTGCAGCGCGCCGTACGTCTGCTGGGCGAATTCGACGGTCTTCTCGCTGTCGGCGGCGACCGACGTGTTGCCCTCGAATGCACTGGCCGTTCCGCCGGCCCCGACGATCTCGTCGACGACCCGCTGGGCCGCGTCGAGCTTGATGTCGGTGACGACGACCGAGGCTCCCTCGGCGGCGAGCGCCTTCGAGATGCCCTCGCCGATTCCCGAACCGCCACCGGTGACGATCGCGACCTTGCCTTCGAACTTGCCCATCTCGGATCCTTCTGTCTTGACGACACTTGTTGTTTAAGCCACAGAGTACGCCCGAGCCGTTTATTTAGCAAAGCTAATTTGTTAGGCTAACCATCGATGTCTGACACGAATACGGGTGCCCTGCGCACCGTTCCCCACGCCCAACTGGCGACCGACGTGCGCCAGGGCGTGCTCCGCCTCTCGCGGCGGCTCCGGCAGCAGAAGGCCGACACACACGTGAGCGACGCCCAGATGGCCGCGCTCGGATTCCTGCTGCAGAACGAGCCGCTCACGATCGGCGCCCTGAGCGAGCACGAGGGCGTCACTCCACCGTCGATGAACCGCACCGTCAACGCCCTCGTCGAACTCGGCTTCGTCGAGCGCAGCGCCCACGCCGACGACCGCCGCAAGGTGATGCTCTGCACGACCCCCGCCGGCGCGAACTTCGTGCTCGAGACCCGGCGACGCCGCGACGAGTGGCTCGTGCCGCGGCTCGCGAAGCTCAGCCCCGACGAGCGGCGCACGCTGGCCGAAGCGACTCGCATCCTCCGTGAGCTGGGTCGCTCATGAGCGCCATGTTCCGCTCGCTCAGCCTCTTCAACTACCGGCTCTGGTTCGGCGGCGCGCTCGTGTCGAACACCGGCACGTGGATGCAGTCCACCGCCCAAGACTGGATCGTGCTCACCGAGCTCACCGACCACAACGCCACAGCGCTCGGCATCACGATGGCGCTGCAGTTTCTGCCGCCGATCCTGCTGATCCCGATCACGGGCCTCATCGCCGACCGCTACGACCGCCGGCGCATGCTGATGTTCACGCAGGGCGCCCTCGGCACACTCGGCCTCGCCCTCGGCCTCCTCGTCATCACCGGCGTCGTGCAGCTCTGGATGGTCTGGGGCTTCGCCCTCCTGCTCGGCATAGTGCAGGCGATAGACGCGCCCATCCGCCAGAGCTTCGTCTCGGAGCTCGTGCCGCCCGAGCACCTGTCGAACGCGGTCTCGCTCAACTCGGCATCGTTCAACGGCGCGCGTCTCATCGGCCCCGCGGTCGCCGGCGTGCTCATCGCGACAGTCGGGTCGGGCTGGGTCTTCGTGATCAACGCAGCGTCGTTCCTGGCCGTGCTCGCCTCGCTGCGGTTCCTCCGCGTGAACCAACTGCAGTTCAAGCCGAAGCTGAAGCGCGCGAAAGGCCAGATCAAAGAGGGCTTCCGCTACGTGCGGGGGCGCCCCGACCTCGTGGTCGTGTTCGTGATGATCTTCATCATCGGCACCTTTGGCATGAACTTCCCGATCTTCACGTCGACCATGGCGACGCAGGCGTTCGGGGTCGGAGCCAGCGGGTTCGGCCTGCTGACCTCGGCGGTTGCGGTGGGGTCGCTGACGGGGGCCCTCCTCTCGGCCCGGCGTGAGCGGCCGCGGATGCGGATCCTCGTGCTCGCCGCGCTCTCGTTCGGCGTCACCTGCACCGTCGCCGCGCTCATGCCGACCTACTGGAGCTTCGCCGCGGTGCTCGTGGCCGTGGGGCTCTCGTCGATCACGCTGATGACCACCGCCAACGGCACCGTGCAGCTCGGCGCCGCCCCCGAGATGCGCGGGCGCGTGATGGCCCTCTATATGGCGATCTTCACCGGCGGCACCCCGATCGGCGCTCCGATCGTCGGCTGGGCCGCCAACACGTTCGGCCCGCGCGCGGCGATCGGCGTCGGAGCCGGCGCCGGGTTCGCGGCGGCCGCCGTCGCAATCGTGTGGCTGGTGAGGCAGCAGCACCTCCGGCTTCGTCACGACGAGGGGCTGCACTTCAGGATCCGGCACGACGGCGACGGCCTCCCTGCCACGGCCTCCATCACTCTGCCGGCGGAGCCCGCCCGCCGCTGAGGCTTGCGTTTGGGGCGCCTCGGGTTGCCCGGCCCCGAGTGCGCTCCCGCGAGTGCCGCCGAATGCGCTCGGCCGGGCCCGCGCAGGCGGCATTAGACGGCACTCAGGGTTGGGCGCCGCTCAGGTGCGCGCCGGCGCCCCCACGAGTGCCGCCGAATGCGCTCGCCGGGCCAGGGCCGGCGGCATTAGGCGGCACTCGCGGCCCCGACGCCGCCGGCACTGCACGGCCGGGGCTTCCGCGGCGCGGCAACTGCGCCTACAGTGCACGCATGACGATCGCTCACGTCAGGATCCGCCCCACCCGAGCACAGATCCCCGTCGCGAAGGAGCGGCCCATGAGCAAGGCACGCCTCATCGGCACGGTTGCCGGCGTCAGCTTGGCGATCGGCGCCGGCCTCGCGATCTGGGCCTCGCAGACGCTCGGGGCCCAGGGAGCCTGGTCGCCGAAGGGCGTCGCCTCTGGCCATCTCGACTTCATCGTGGCCGTCGTGCTGCTCGTGGGAGTCGCCCTGCTCATCGCGGGCTTCATCATCGCTCTCGCCGCCGTGGCCGAGGCCTGGTCGGAGGCCCAGCGGGAGGCCCGCGAGCCCGCCCCGGATCCCGCCCGGGTGCCCGCCGAGCAGCCGACGCACCCCCGGTCGGCCAAATAACCCCCGGATGCCACCCCGAAAATGGCCAGACCGGGGTGCCTCACCGGCCGCGGGCGGGAGCCCGCGCGAGCCCAGGCGAGCAATGGGCCAGCGCGGGCAACCTAAGCTCGACGGCATGACACTCTTGCGAGCCGGCCTGGCCGTTGCGACCTCCGCCGTGCTGCTCGTCACGATGGGATGCGCCTCGCCGAGTGCGAACGCTCGGTCGTCGGATCCTGCGGTCGCTTCCACCGCGACCCGCACGCTGCCCCCGACGAAGGGCACCTTCGACTACCAGCTCGGCGGGTCGTACACCCCCGCGAAAGGTGTCACCGTCGTGACGCGCGACAGCACCTCGACGCCCGCGAAGGGCGTCTACTCGATCTGCTACGTCAACGGATTCCAGACGCAGCCGGGGTCGAGCTGGCCGAGCAACCTCATTCTGAAGAACAAGGCGGGCAAGCCGATCGTCGATCCGGGCTGGCCCGACGAGCGCATCATCGACATCTCGACGGCCGCCAAGCGGACCGCCGCCAGCAAGCGCATCAACACCATGACCGACTCGTGCGCGGCCAAGGGCTTCCGGGCCGAGGAGTTCGACAACCTCGACTCGTACTCCCGATCGAAGGGCAGGCTGACCCTGTCGAAGTCGATCGCGTTCGCGAAGCTCCTGGTGAAGCACACCCACGCGAAGGGTCTGGCGGCGAGCCAGAAGAACACCGGTGAGCTGGGCTCCCGCGGCAAGACGTCGATCGGCTTCGACTTCGTCACCACCGAGGAGTGCGACGTCTACAGCGAGTGCGGGTCGTTCTCAAAGGTCTACGGCACGCACGTGCTCGACATCGAATACACCGACGACCTTCGGGGCACGTTCGCTCAGGTCTGCGCTCGCAAAGACACCCCGCCGCAGACGATCCTCCGCGATCGAGACCTGACGACCCCGAAGAGCAAGGCGTACGTCTACCAGACCTGCTGATCGACGCCCCGGCGCCCCTACGCCTCGCGGGTGATTTCGACTGTGACGAACAGCTTCGACGCACCGGAACCGCCGTAGACACCGCGCAAGGGAGGCACGTCGTTGTAGTCGCGGCCGTGCCCGACGACGACGTGGCGCTCTCCGATGTCGATGAGGTTCGTCGGGTCGTACCCGGACCAGGATCCGCAGAAGTACTCCACCCATGCGTGCGATTCGCCGGTCACAGTCTCGCGGAGCTCCGCGGTGGGCTTGGGGTGCAGGTAGCCCGAGACGTACCGCGCCGGGATCCCCGCCGACCGCAATGCACCCAGCGTGATGTGGGCGATGTCTTGGCAGACCCCGGCCTTCGCCTCCCAGGCCTCGGCCGCGGTCGACTTCACGTTCGTGACGCCCCGCAGATACGACACTCGATCACCGATCTCCTCGCAGATGCGGAGAGCGGCGTCACAGGGGGCGTTCGTCGCGGCGACGGCTTCGGCGGCGAGGGCCGCCACCTCGGCGGGCGGCTCGGTGAGCGGTGTCTGCTCGAGCTGCTCGACGAACTCGGCCGATCGCGCGGCCGCCGTCTCGAGGTCGGCCCACGACAGGTCGTGCGGCAGGTGCGGCGTGCCACGCACCTCGATGAGCGAGGTCGCCGAGAGCGAGAGCTCGGTGTGCGGCTGCAGCACCTCGAACGACGAGACACGCGTGCCCCAGTAGTCGAGGTACTCGTGCGCGCCCGAGTTCGGCTCGATGCGCAGGTGCGACGAGAGCACGAACTGCGTCTCGGTCGATGCCGGCAGCATGCGGGCCTCGTTGTAGCTGGCCTTCGCCTCGCCCAGGTATTGGAACCCGGTGACGTGGCGGATCCGAAGCCGGCTCACGAGCGCTCTCCCACCCAGGTCGGAGCGGCGGAGGTCGGGAAGTAGCGCTGGCGGATCGCCTCCGACGCGGCGGAGGTGGCGGCCTGGACGGCGTCCATGTGCTTCGGCAGATCATCGAGGATCTCGGCTATCGGCTTGTATTCGAGCTCGGACCGCATCTGTCCCAGGATCCTGACCCCGGTATCTGACGACGAGGTGCGCGCGGTGCCGGGCTCGACCTCGCGCAGGCAGTTCTCGGCACGCGAGATGGCGAACAGCACCGACCGTGGGAAGAGGCGGTCGAGCAGCAGGAACTCGGCGGCGTTGCGCGCGCTCGGCACGCCGCGGTAGGTGCGGAGGTACGCCTCGTAGGCACCGACCGAGCGGAGGATCGTCGTCCACGACGGGCCCGACGCCTCGGTCAGGGTGCGCGTGGCGAGCAGGCGGGCGGTCATGTCGGCACGCTCGATCGAGCGCCCCAGCGTGAAGAACTGCCAGACCTCGTCGCGGCTCGTCGCCGACTCGATGATGCCGACGGCGAGCGCCGACCGTTCGCGCACCCAGGCGAAGAAGTCGCTGACCTTCTCGCTCGACACCTTGCGCGGCATCCGGGCCCGGGTCGTGTTGAGGCATTCCCACAGCTCGGTCGAGACGATCTCGCGGGCACGCCGGGCGTTCTCGCGAGCGGCGCCGAGCGAGAACGCGATCGAGGCCGGGTTGTGCCGGTCGACCGCGAGCATCGTCAGCACGTCGGCTCGGGTGAGCGCGGTGTCGTCGGGGGCCTCCGATCCCATCACCGAGAGGAGCGACCGGCACGCGGCGTCCTCTTCGATCCATGGGTCTTCGAGCAGCAACTGCAGGTGGACGTCGAGGATCCGGGCGGTCCCGTCTGCCCGCTCGATGTACCTTCCGATCCAGAACAGGCTCTCGGCGATGCGGCTCAGCATGATGTCTCTTCCGTGTCAGACAGCTGACGTTGCTGTTGTTGATGTTCCTGCTGCTGCTGCGACTGCTGGTCGCGTTTTGGGTCGTCGGCAGGCGACTGATCGGGAACGTGCTCGGCGGCGACGATCGGGATCGACGAGGTCTGCGTGGCCTGCTCGCTGACGAGCTCGCCGACGTTGTGACCGCCGGTCCAGGTGCCGGCGTCGAGGCCGACCACCCAGGTGTCTTTCGAGCCGCCGCCCTGGCTGGAGTTGACGACGAGCTGCCCCTCCGGCAGCGCGACACGGGTGAGACCGCCGGGGAGCACCCAGATGTCGTCGCCGTCGTTGACCGCGAACGGGCGGAGGTCGGCGTGCCGCGGGCGGAGCCCCTCGTCGACGAGCGTGGGAATCGTCGACAGCTGCACCACCGGCTGCGCGATCCACCCGCGAGGGTCTTTGAGCAGGCGACCGCGCAGGTCGTCGAGTTCGGCCTTCGACGCGGCGGGCCCGACGACGAGCCCCTTTCCGCCCGAGCCGTCGACCGGCTTGACCACGAGCTCGTCAAGGCGGTCGAGCACCTCTTCGAGGGCGCCCGGGTCTTCGAGCCGCCAGGTGTCGACATTCGGCAGGATCGCGTCTTCGCCGAGGTAGTAACGGATCAGGTCGGGCAGGTACGTGTAGACGAGCTTGTCGTCGGCGACCCCGTTGCCCACCGCGTTGGCGATGGTGACGGTGCCGAGGCGCGCCGCCATGAGCAGGCCGGGCGAACCCAGCACCGAGTCGGCGCGGAACTGCAGCGGGTCGAGGAATTCGTCGTCGACGCGGCGGTAGATCACATCGACGCGTTGCGGCCCCGCGGTCGTCCGCATCCAGACACGTCCGCCGGAGCAGTAGAGGTCGCGGCCCTCGACGAGTTCGACCCCCATCAGGCGAGCGAGAAGGGTGTGCTCGTAGTACGCCGAATTGAAGACTCCGGGGGTGAGAACGACGACGGTAGGATCCTCGACTCCCGTCGGTGCGCTCTTCCGCAGCGCATGCAGCAGTCGGTTCGGGTAGTCGCCCACGGGGCGGACCCGCATGGAGACGAAGAGCTCGGGAAGGGTCTGGGCCATCACCCGACGGTTCGAGATGACGTAGCTGACACCGCTCGGCACCCGCACGTTGTCTTCGAGCACGCGCCACGCACCCGCCTCGTCGCGGATGAGATCGATGCCCGAGACCTGGATCCTCACGCCGTTCGCTGGGTCGATACCCGCGGCCTGACGGTGGAAGTGGCTCGACGAGGTGATGAGCGACGCCGGGATCACGCTGTCGGCAACGCACCGCTGGGCTCCGTAGACGTCGGCGAGGAACGCCTCGAGCGCCCGCACCCGCTGCTTGATGCCGCGCTCGACGGTGAGCCACTCGGCCTGCTCGATCACGCGCGGAACCGCGTCGAGCGGGAACGGCCGCTCCTCGCCGGCGAAGTCGAAGGTCACGCCCTGGGCCAGGTACGAGTCGGCGAGGGCGGCTGTCCGGCCGCGGAGTTCGTCCTGCGTCATGCTCTCGAGAGCCGCGTGGATCTCGCGGTACATGCTGCGCGGATGCCCGGCCCCCTGGAACATCTCGTCCCATGCCGGTGATGAGCGGCGGCGGGTGTCTCGGCGTGCGACACCGGCGTAACCGTCGAAGAGGTCTCCCATGTCTCGAACCTAGGGGCCCGCTGTTGCGGGAGTGTTTCGAACAGTGGGCGGGGGCGTGACGCCGCCCTCGACCGGGACCGGCGTTGTACCCCGAAAAACTGACACCTGAGAACCTGCAAATGCGCTGTGGACTAGCGTTTCCTCAGTATTCGGGCAATCTCGAGTGCACGAGGCCCTCCGGCTTCGTCAGTCCATCTGGGAGGACACATAATGCGACCGAAATTCGTAGTAATCATCATCATCGCCTTCTTTGCCTACCTGCTGGGCGCAAAAGCCGGTACGTCTCGTTACAAAGAGATCACCAGCGCCTTCACCGGCGTCTGGAACGACCCCAAGGTCAAGAAGGCCCGCAAGCAGGCGAAGAAAGACGTCGCCAAGGGCCGCAAGATCGCCGCGAAGAAAGCCAAAAAGCGCTTCGCGTAATTCCTCACCTACCGGTGACAGCAACCCCACTTAGAAAGAGAGCACCATCGTGAGCTTCCTCGCATTCATTCTTCTCGGCCTCATCTGCGGCGCCATCGCCAAGGCGATCCTTCCCGGCCGTCAGGGCGGCGGCTGGATCGCCACCCTCGTGCTCGGCGTGATCGGCGCCCTCCTCGGCGGATGGCTCGGCGGCCTCATCTTCAAGGTCGACTACAACGGATTCTTCTCGATTCAGAGCTGGATCATCGCCATCGTCGGCTCGCTCATCGTGCTCGTCATCTGGGGCGCAATCACCGGCCGCAAGGGCAGCCGCGCGTAGTTCGCACCGCTCGCCGAAGGGCGCCGTCACCTCTCGAGGTGGCGGCGCCCTTCGCCGTTTCATGGGGCGAAGTGACGCAGATCGGCCAATCCGAAGCGGCGAGCCGGGTCGATAAGGCCGAAACGCGTCATAAAGCCGGCCTGCGCTCGGCCCCTCCCGGTCAGCCCACCAGGCCGAGCGAGACCTCCCACAGGCGGTCCGCCGAGGCCGAGTCGAGCGCATACGACTTCACGCCGACGCCGGGCTTCGCCTCGTCGAACGGCACCGCCTCGTTGGCGTCTTCGAAGTAGCGGCCGCTGACACCCGCGACGAGCGGCGACGCGGCGACCAGCACCGACGTCGATGCGCCCTGCTCGGTCGACTTGAACGCCGGGTTCGGCTTGCCGTCGGCGTCGATCCAGCCCCGACGGGTGAACTCGGCAGGATCCATGTGCCGCTGCAGGTTCGTCATGATGCCACCCGGGTGCACGGCGTTGGCCGTGATGCCGTCGTCGGCCCATCGGCTGCCGGCACCGACCGCGAACAGCACGTTCGCCGTCTTCGACTGCCCGTAGCCGAGCCACGGGTCGTACTCGCGCCCCTCGAAGGCGAGGTCGTCGAACACGACGTCGGAGTAGTGGTGTCCGGTCGACGACAGCGACACGATGCGGGCGCCGTCCGAGGCCGCGGCGAGCGAGTCGTGCAGCGCGAGGGCCAGCGCGAAGTGCCCCAGGTGGTTGTTGGCGAACTGCAGCTCCCAGCCCTCCGGCGTGCGAGTCAGGGGCGTCGCCATGATGCCGGCGTTGTTTACGAGGATGTCGAGCGGAGCGTCGTAGGCGTCGGCGAAGGCGCGCAGGGTGTCGCGCTTCTGCAAGTCGAGGTAGGCGGCGTGAACCTTGTCGGAGCCGGTGGTGCTGCGAATGTCGGCGACCGCGTCGGATCCTGCGCTCTCGTTGCGGACGGCGAGCGTCACGTCGGCGCCGGCTCCCGCGAGCGCGCGAGCCGTTTCGAGCCCGATGCCCGAGGCGGCGCCGGTGACGACGGCGCGCTTGCCGGTGAGGTCGACTCGGTCGGTGATGCTGCCGTCGAGGATCTCGGCGGCCGTGGTCTTTGCCCCGAAGGGCGTGGTGAGACGTGTCATGCGCACAACGCTACGCCCGCCCATCAGGCACCTGCAGACGCCCTGAGACGCAGCGCCGCTCGCGGGCACAGCCCCACCGCCTGCTTTGCGGGGCCGACGAGCTCGCGCGGCACAGTCACGTCCGACCCTGCTGCGGCGAGCGGGTAGCCCCACTCGTCGCGGGCCAGCAGCTCCGGCAGCAGTTCGGTGCAGAGCCCCCGCCCGTCGCAGAGCGTCCAGTCGATATGGAGCGACGCGTCGCCGTTCGAGGAGGCATCCCGGCTCATCGCCGCACCTCGCAGCGCCCTTGCAGGTGCGCCTGCACGTCGTCGGCGAACACGGTGAGCGTGCTCAGCACGAGCCGCGCGGTGCCGTCGGGGTGATGGCAGGATCCGCGACCGGCCACCACCCGTGCCAGGCGTTCGATCTCGGCGGGCAGCCACTCGGCCCGGTCTCGCCGCGCCAGTCGTCGCAGTACGTCGGCGAGACGCGGCAAGCCGTTGGCGCAGGGGCCGCACTGCTTGGCCGACTGCCCGGCGAGGTACTCGACGATCTCGGCGGAGGCGTCGAGGCCGCAGCGGTGCGGGCCGAGGACCATCAGGATCCCGGCGCCCGGTGCCGCTCCGAACGGCCGCAGGCCGGAGGGTGAGAGCGGTGTCGCCACCGCGGTGCCGGGCACCCAGGCGCCGTGGTAGCCGCCGACCAGCACCGCGCCGATCCTCTGAGGCCGGACGCCGGCAGACACCAGCGGATCGAGGAGCGGCATTCCGGCGGCCACCTCGTAGACCCGAGGGCTCGGCACATCGCCGCTGACCGAGACGAGGCGGGTGCCCGGATCCTCGTCGGTGCCGCGGGAGCGGAACCAAATTGCGCCGAAACGTGCCAGCAGAGCCAGGTGGGCGAGGGTCTCGACGTTCTGTACCAGGGTGGGCGCACCCCCGAGGCCGCTCTCGCTGAGGCGGACGATGCGGTCACGCGGGATGGCCGGGCCCCCGCCCACCGCGCTCACGACGGCGGAAGCCTCGCCCGAGAGGAAGGTCTCGGGGGCCGTCACGAGTCGGATGCGCTCGGCGTCGATGCGCTCGGCGATGGCACGGGAGACGTGCTCGAGGCTGCGCGTCGGGGCATACAGGACGACATCCGATGCGCGGACCGACGCCGCGGCGAGCAGGAGGCCGTCGATCACGAGATGCGGGGCACCGGCGAGAAGGGTCTCGTCTTTGCGGCTGAGCGGCTCGCCCTCGGCGCCGTTCGCGATGACGACGGGGCCGCCTCGCGTCGCGGAGCTGCGGCGGCCGGTGCCTGCGCCACTGCCAGCCCTGTCGGCGCGGGTGCCGCCGGACGACGCGCCGCGCACGGCGACCAGCTTGCGCCAGGTCGGAAAGGCGGCGCCGCCGCGGCCGGCCAGACCCGATGCCTCGAGCTCGGCCAGCAGATGGCCCTCGTCGACGGCGCCCGGCATCGGGCCGAACACGGCACGGTGCGAGCGGAAGTCGCTGGCCCCGGCGGCGAAGAGGCGACTGACGCCGGTCGGGCCGGCGATGCTGGTGGTGATGGGCTGGGTCAAGGTCATGAGATCCCTCCGGATCGGACGGGCGAGGCGACGCGGACGCCGCGGAACTCGATGAAGCGGGTGGTCAGACGCCAGGCGACGGCGGCGACGACCAGGGAGACGGAGATCCCCGCGAGCGCCAGGAACCAACCGTCGGTGCCATTCGTGCCGTTGCCGATGGCGTGTGCAAGGGCGATGGGCCAGAGCGCGTAGGTGGACCAGTGCACCGCCCGGAACACCCGGTTGCCGATGCGGTGGCGGAGCAGGCCGGTGGCGACGATCACGAGCACCAGGTCGAACGCGAGCGTGCCGAGGCCCTGCCACACGGGGCGGTACTCGCCGAAGAACGGAACGATCGTGTCGAGCAGGGTGAGCTGCGCATACGGGTCGAACAGCAGGCTGACGATGTGCACGACGAGAAGGAGAGTCGCAGCCAGCGACACGTTGCGGTGCACCAGGGTGACGGCGAAGCGCGGCAGACCGGGCAGAGGCCGGCCCGAGCGGGTCACGACACCGAGCAGCACCGAGACGGTGAACAGCACGAGTGAGGCGACTCCCGTGCCTCGGCCGAGAGCCCAGAGTGCGTCTTCCATCTCAGCCCGCCCGACGGAACAGGGCAGGCGCGGGCTCGCGCTCGTCGTCGGGCCAGCCGTTGAGGTGGACCACGTTGCCACGGGCGTCGACCAGACGGGCCGGCGTCTGCTCGTCGCGGAGGAACTCCACCGCCCGGCGACCGCGGACGATCGCCGCGGTCGACAGGGTGTTCGCCCGCAGGCAGTCGTGCGCCGCGACGGTCACGCTTCGCCAGACGGCCGGGGCGGGAAGACCGAGCCGAGGGTCGAGGATGTGATGCACCTGACGGCCGTCGTGCACCCAGCGTCGCTTCTGCGTGCTCGACGTCGCGACCGCGAAGCCGTCCGCCAGGGTGATGCGAGTCTCGGGGTCGCGGTCGAGATCGCGGACCGTGATCTGCCAGCCGTCGTCGCGCGAGCGACCAGCAGTCGCCAGGTCGCCGCCGAGGCTGACCAGCACGCCGCAATGCAGCTCGTCGGCGATGGCCGTGGCGCACAGGTCGGCCGCAATCGCCTTCGCTGTGGCGCCGAGGTCGAGCCTCAGGTCGTCGGGGACGGTCAGCACCCGGTCGACCAGTCGGATCCTGCGCCAGCCCGGTTCGCGCGGCGTCGCGACCGACATCGAGAACGAGGCCTCGTCACCGTGCTGCGCATGCGGCAGCAGACGCACGTCGCGGTCGTAGCCGAGTCCGTCGAGCACGCCACCGAGGGTCGGATCGACGTCGCCAAAGGTCGAGCGCGCGGCGAGCAGGGCCCGGTCGACGAGGGCGGCGAGCATGTCACTGACCTCGACGCCCTCCGAGGCGCGTCCGCCGATCAGCCGCAGCTCGGAGTCGTCGCGGAACCGGCTGCACGCCATCTCGACATCGACCAGGATCCGATCGGCGATCCGTCGAGCCCTGTTCAGCGCCGTCGCGTCGGTCACCACGATGCGGGCCGTCGTGCTCCAGATGGGCCAGTCCATGGTCGCGTTCAGGGCGGTGGCGCGGGTGGGGGTGAGCTGCTCGTTCATGCGGGAGTCCTTCCGTCGCGGACTCCCACTCTCTCCGGCCGGCCTATGCGCTCCCAGTCCGGTTCCGATGCCATGGCCATGAGGTTTCTGGACGCTAACTGATGGGCGAGAAGTCAGGATCCGGTGGACGTCGCGTCGGACGATCCGCTCGACGTTCCGCCAGTGACCGGCGTCGTCGTGGTCGTCGAGCTGCTGTCGGTGGAGTCGCTGCTGCTCGTGCCGCTGCTGCTGTCGGTGGCGCTTGAGTCACTGCTGTCGCCGCTCGTGTCGCTGCTGTCGGTGCCGCTCGTGTCGGTGCTGCTGTCAGTGGCGCTCGTGTCGCTACTACTGCTGGACGTGTCGGTCGGCTCGGTCGTCGCGGTGCTGCCGCTCGTGTCGGTCGACTCGGTCGTGCTTGTCGCTGCCGCGTCGGCTTTTTCGTCGTTGCTCTGATTCCAGACCGCGATGCCGGTGACGGCCGCGATTGCGATGCCGATGCCGCCGACGGCCGCGGTGACGGCGCGGGCTCCGCGGAGCCCCTTCTGCCTGATGTTCATGAGTGCACCCTTCGTTGAAATGTCAACGATCAGTGCCCGACCTCTGCCCCTGCTTGGCATCCCCTAGGGGCCGCCCATGAAGGGTGGTGTCGGCTCAGACCCGGGCAGGCTCCCGCTGCCACAGCGTCACCAGGCCGCGGGCGTTCCGCGCCATGGCCAGATAGTGCCCCACGACTCCGAGCACGAACGACGCGAACCCGACCCCGACGAGCAGGTCGTGGGCCCCGCTGACGGCCTCGCCGAACAGCAGCAGGAACAGCCCGGTGAACAGGAGCGCCGTCCGCACCTTGCCGACTTTCGAGACGCGCACATCGGGCGCTCCACCGAACGCGACGACGGCCCACGCCCCCGACAGCAGGTCGGGAATGAGCAGGATCAGCACCAGCTGCCACGGCACGATGTTCGACGCCGCGAACGCGGCGACCACGAAGACGACGGTCAGACGGTCGGCCACCGGGTCGAGCCAGGCTCCGAGATTCGACATCTGGTTGAAGCGGCGCGCGATGAACCCGTCGACGAAGTCGGTGAGGAACACGACGAGCAGCGTGACGATCGCGGCCCAGAACTGGTGCGCGACGAGCAGCACTCCGAAGAGCGGCAACAAAAGGATCCGCACGGCCGAGATCACATTGGGCAGCGTGCGCCAGTTGTCCTCGTGGAACAGCCGCTGCAGCAGACTCGATCCGCCCTCGGCGTTCGGGCTCGCCCCGGCGAACGACGAGTCGCCGAGCACACGGCGGATGTCGCCGGCGGGAAGCCGTACGACCACCGTTCGCACCACCAGGTACACGATGCCGACAGCGACGAGCACGGCCATGACGAACCACGCGCCGACACCGAGGTACGGCCGCACGATCGGGAACGACGCGCGCGCGAGCACTCCCACGCCGACGTAGAGGAGCGACCAGGCGACCGAGGCCACGACGCTCGCCCGGACGAACCGCGCCGGCGCGATGCCCGAGGCCCCGGCGACCGCAGGGGCGAGCGCCCGCGGCACGGGCACGAGCCGCGACAGCTGAACGGCGAGCGGGCCGTGGCGTTTCAGCGACGAGACGGCGACATCCCAGTGCTGCGCGCCGAGGCGGGCGACGACCGCGGAGTCGCGGGCGCCCGCGGCACCACGGGTGCGCCCGAACCGGAAGCCGACGACGTCGCCGACGACCCGGGCGACGGCAACAGCGATGACCAGCCCGAGGATCCCAGGGACGGTCGCCGTGCCGCTCGCCGCGACGATCACTATCGGCCCGGCCGGAACGAACAGGAGGAGCCCCACCCCCGACTCCAGGAACGCCGCGACGACGGCGACAGCGAGGGCGATGCCGAAGGGCAGTACCGCGCGGGAGTCTCCCAGCCAGTCGACGATATTCACGTCGACCATTCTCTCTTCCCCGGGCGGTGCCCGCCGACCGCCCGGGTGCGGCCTGTTTCAGGTCGCCAGGCGAAGTGGCATTTGCGGTTGAATCTGCGAGCCAAAGCTAATAACCAACCCCACCAACGTCGAACCGTCGGGAACGCTGTCCTCGAGGAGGTCGAGCAGCCCAGCGTGCGTTCCCGCATGCTGCCCAATCCTTGAGTATCGATTGCTTCGGTCCATGCAGATGGCGTAGCCGTCCATGTTGGACGCTTCCCTCGGAGGTTTGTCCCGAACCGCCAGCTTCGCACACATACCGAACTAATTATTACGGTTGCAATTGGAGCTCTTCGCTTCTTCGACTACACCCGCAGACCGGCCGTACAGTGCGGTCTCGTCAGCCGAGTCGAGCAAGCAGACGCCCCCGCCGGCGAGTAGTGGGTCACTACTTCCGCGGGGCTTCGCATTCGTACCCCGTTTTGTACCCTGCGGGTCTTGTACGTCGCTGCGCACTCGTGTGCAAGTACTGCAAAAAACCCTGATAAAACACTGGTTTCTGCTATCTACGCTGCTGGTGTGGCGTATCTTCGATGTACCCCCTGAAGCATTCGGGTCTTCGGGGTAGCGGGACCGCCATTGGGTTGCGGTTGCGTCTGTTCGGGTGGAACAGCCCCTTGGGTAGGGATCTGTTCCCCCGACCAGAATCCTCTCGTCGATGCACGTGCCCCGAGCGGCACGTCCATGCGTTTACCCGCCGGCACTTCGCTTCACATTGCGATGGGGGGATTGCCCACAGACGGCCCACATGGTGGTTTTCATGTCACGAGGCTGCGCCTGTCGCCGTCGGTGGGCTCATGAGAAGCGTGTCGAGCAGCCCCTGAATAATGTCGTTGATGTCGACACCTTCCGGGTCGTACAGCCACTGAATCTGTGCGCCGTCCTGGGCCGCGATGAGTGTCCGGGCCGCCTCGTCCGGTTTCACGCCAGGAAGGAGGAGCCCAAGTTCTTGCAGGGCTTGGAACTCCGTCGTCATGTTGAGGACGATCCGTTCGTACCGGGCCCGGAACTGCGCGTGCAGGGGGTGACTGACGTTCGACCAGGGCCGCATCGAGCTCGAAAGTGCACCGCGGCCTGGTCACGAGTGATGAAATGGCGCCATGGACACTGAGGAAGGCACAGAGGACGCTCCGAAAGCAGACCCATTCGATCTGGCTCGATTTGTCTCGGCTCAAGACGACCGTCAGACGTACACGACCGCCCTTCGTGAGATCGGGCGCGGTCGGAAGTCGTCTCACTGGATGTGGTTCGTCTTCCCTCAGGTGGCAGGCCTCGGACGAAGCGCGACCGCGCAGCAGTTCGCAATCAGCTCGCTCGAGGAAGCACGAGCGTTCCTTGACCACCCCGTCCTCGGACCACGATTGAGAGAAAGCGCCCGGGCCATCGCAACAACCCCAGGGCAGTCAGCAGATGCTGTTCTTGGGAGCATCGATGCGCAGAAACTGAAGTCGTCGATGACTTTGTTCCTGCGCGCCTCCCCTGACGACCCGGACTTCGTGGAAGTGCTGGACCGGTGGTTTTGCGGAGACGTCGACGAGGCTACCGACCGGCAACTACGCAACCGGTGAGAGGTGTCACGGATTCGAGGCGAACCTGCGCGCTGCGGCCATGATCGTTGTGGCTACGGTTTGCACGGGCTCGTTTCGGTACAACGCAGACGAGAGCTCCCGTTGAAGCTCTGCGTTCTGCTCGGCGCTCAGGCCGGTGGCCGAGATCGAATCGGTTTCGGTGTCGTAACTGATTTTCATGTGCGTTCTCCATTCGCTCGACTCCGGAAATCCCGTCGAAGGGCGTCTAGTTTCACGACGGCTAATCGGGACTCTAGGCACTTGTCTCTCCACGTGCCCGGGGTTGACAGGTGCCCGATCCCGACGCCAAGGTCTGAGACCTGACCTAGACGCGAAAAGGTCCTGAGCGGGAGGTTCGATGGACAGCATCGGTGTCCTCGGACTAGGCCGAATGGGCCTCCCCGTGGCTCTTCGATTCGTGGCTGCGGGATATCCCGTGTGCGTCTTCGACCCCGACACGAACCGAGTCCGGTTTGCGGAGTCGCACGGCGCGGTCGCCGTAGCAGGCGAGTACGAGGTGGCGTCCCGGTCCGACATCTTGGTGACCGTGCTGCCAGGTCCGCCCGAACTTCGCAGCGCCATGCTTGGTCCCGGCCAGGCGGTCACTGGCCTGGAGGCGGGCGCTTGCTGGATCGATCTCACCAGCAACGACCCGAGAGTCGCGACCGAAGTCGCTGCTGCCGTGACGGCGGTAGGCGCGTTGAGCCTGGGTGCGCCCATGGCAGGGGGCCCGGCCGACGCGGCAGCTGGCACCCTTCGCTTCTACATCGGAGGATCCGAAGACGCTTTAGCGCGCGCAGCGCCCGTCCTCGAGGCGCTCGGCGATCCGAGCAACCGCGTGGAGACAGGCGCGGATATTGCTTCCGGATACGTCACCAAACTCTTGGCGAACACGCTCTGGTTCGGGCAGGTCGCCGCCGTCACGGAAGCCCTCCTTCTCGGACAAGCCCTCCGCCTTGACCTTGAGACCCTTCGCGGCGCGCTCGAGACAAGTGCCGGAGGCAGCCACTTCATGACCCATCACCTCGACGCGCTCCTTCGCGGCGACTACATGGAATCGTTCGGTATCGACCGGATCGTAGAAGAACTCGACACCGTCACAGACCTCGCCGCAGCGACCGAAACACCCGCTGGTGTCACCGGGATGGTGGCAACGCTTCACAGGGAGGCCTCTGACCGATTTGGTCCGGTCGACGGGGAGTTGCTCGTTGCGAAGCTCCTCGAACAGCGAGCAGGCCAGCTCCTTCGGGCGAAACTGCCCCGTCCGATCACCGGCGGCGGAACAAGCGCCCCGCAATATGAATCAGGCCAACCAGAGAGCTAACCCGAAAACTGCGGGAGAAATCAACCCCCTTTCGACATTGGTCTGTCTGAGCCGCGCGCGACGAGTGTGAAGACTTCACCACTTGGCGTGTCCGCGCTGGTGGAATCGACGAAAGGGCCCTCGTGTCCACTTATCTTCCCGAGAACGAACCCGTTTCCTCGACGCCCCTCTACGACCAGGGTGGGTACTCGCAGCCGGTCAACACAGAGGCTCAGGTGTCTGACGACAGCGAATCCTCGTCGTCGACTGACGCCGCAAAGGCCAAGGCCGGTGCCGCGAAGGAGCAGGCGGGCCAGGTCGCTGGCGATGCCAAGGATGCAGCGTCGAACGTGGCCGGAACCGCGGAGGAGCAGGCCGGCGAGGTGGCATCCGAAGTCAAGAGCCAGGCCAAAGACCTCTACGGTCAGGCCACCTCGCAGTTGAAGGAGCAGGCCGGAACGCAGTCGCAGAAAGTCGCCGAAGGGCTCCGGTCCGTTTCAGACGAGCTCTCGTCGATGGCCGACAAGTCCGACGGCAACGGCGTCGCGTCCGAGCTCGTCCGCAACCTCTCCGGCCGCGCCGGATCGGCTGCATCGTGGCTCGACGGCCGCGATCCCGGCTCACTCCTCGACGAGGTGAAGCAGTACGCGGCCCGAAAGCCCGGCGCATTCATCGCGATCGCGGCGGGGGCCGGGATCCTTGCCGGTCGTCTCGCGAAGTCGCTGGCCGCCGAGGCCAAGAGCGACGACTCCTCGAGCACGGGTCGCCAGTCCCCGGCGAGCACCGCGTCCTCCGACGCCGCTCACGCTCCCGTCACCGGCGAACCGGCTCCCGGATACAGCCGCAGTGCCGAGTCGTTCGGCGTCACACCCGTCGAGGCCGGTACCGCCCACGTTGCACCGACCCCGTCGTTCGACGACATCGTCGACGGAGCCGACACTGCGCACCTGCGCCCGTACTCGGGTGACCAGCGATGACCGACCCGTCGATCACCCCGGAAGAGAAGGCTGCGACCACATCGCTCGGCGACCTCCTCACCGGTGTGTCGAAAGATATCTCGACGCTGTTCCGTCAGGAAGTCGAGCTGGCCAAGGCCGAGCTGACCGAGTCCGCGAAGAAAGCAGGCAAGGGCGCGGGCATGTTCGGCGGCGCCGGGCTGACCGCCTTCTTCGCACTGCTGTTCCTGTCGATCGCCGCCTGGTGGGGTCTCGGCTTCGTGCTGAATAACGCACTCTCGGCCGTTGTCATCGCCGTGATCTACGCCATCGTCGCGTTGATCCTGTTCCTTCGCGGCAAGAAGGAGCTCAAAGAAATCAACGGAGCACCGAAGACGGTCGACTCCCTCAAGAAGATCCCCGAGACCGTGAAGCCGGGAGGCCACGCATGAGCATCGCAGACAGCACCAACGACAAGAAGACGCCCGACCAGATTCGCGCCGAGATCGACGCGACTCGTGCGGGGCTGGGCTACGACGTCGACGCGCTCGCCGACAAGGTCGACCCCAGCCAGATCGCCCACCGTCAGGCCGAGAAGGTCAAAAGCCGCTTCACGAACGCGAAGGAGTCGGTCATGGGCGCCGTGCACGACAAACAGGACACCGCAGGATCCGCGGCCACGAACGCGACCGACACGGCCAAGCAGGCCGGGCAGCAGGCCGCCGACAAGGTCAAGGGCAACCCTCTCGCCGTCGGGCTCGTCGCCTTCGGCGCCGGCTGGCTGCTCTCGTCTCTGATCCCCGCAAGCGACAAAGAGCAGCAGCTCGCCGGACAGGTCAAGGAGAAAGCTGCTCCCCTGGTCGACGAGGCGAAGAGCGCCGCGCAGGACGTCGCGCAGAATCTCAAGGGACCCGCCCAGGACGCCGCCGCGTCGCTGAAAGACACGGCCCAGAGCGCAGCCGGAACGGTCAAGGACGAGGCCCAGGGTGCGGCCTCCGATGTGAAGGACAGCGCGCAGGGTTCGGCTGACGAGGTCAAGAACTCCTAGAGCGCCTCTGCAACACAGAACCCCGTCACGCTGGCAGTGCGTGACGGGGTTTTGTCATCTCACGAACGGAGAACGATCAGTCGTCCGTTTCGGTCGCGCAGGTGATGGCTTTCTTAGCCGCCGATGATTCGGCGGTGAAGGTGGTCGCAGCGGCTTTCGCAGCAGTCGAGTTCGACTGTGCGTCGCCATTCACGGCGTACAAGGTCGAGTCGAACGACTTGTCCGCCGGATCCTTGTCGGTCGCCCACAGCCCGACGACGTCTGACAGGGTTCCGTCTTCACCCAGAGGCGCCGGGACGTACCAGCCACCGTCGCCTTCGGCGACCCAGCCCACCCGTGCCGGGCCGGAACTGGAGAGGTCGGTCAGGGCCGCCAGCGTGTTGTCGGAGGCGAGGTCGCAGGCGTTCTTGTTCGCCTGGGCCGGGTTGGTGCGGGAATCCTCGGCATCGTTCTGATCGCCCGCCGGGTCGAGGTTCTGGGCGCTGGGGGCACATGCGGAAAGTAACAGGCCCGCTGCGATGGCGATCCCTACCGCGCCGAAAGACCTCACCGCGCGAACGCTCCGTTGAGTTGGAGGGTGAGACCGGAGGGGTTGTCGATCGGTGCGCCGTCCGGGTCTGTCCCCGTCTCCGGGTCGACCTCGTCCGGCTCGGGAACAGAGGTGGGCCTCGGGTCGCTCATTCGGGCTCACCGCCCGACGTCGTGTCGCTGTCCTTACCAGGGTCTTTCGTGGCGTCGCCGGACGGTGACCCGTCTGCGAGATTTTCGGTGTGCTTCTTCTGCTCCTCCGTCGGGTGCGAAGAGCCGTCGGGCGTGTCGCTGTTTCCTGAAGTAGTCATACAACGACCGTACGCTCGCATGCCGATCACTCGACCGGGCTTGACCCGGCCAGAGTTCACCACCAGGGTGTGCTGTTTCGCGCAGCGCACGCCCTGCCGCGGCCGGGCTTCATTGCGCCGGACCAATTGCATCCTCAGGAAAGGTTTTGCGGTACCGGTGGATCAGCTGACAAGTGCCCGGTGAGGTCTTCGCCCCACACTTTGTACGTGTTCCGGTACCGGTTCTCCTCCGACTCCGGGCGCCACACGGACGTCGTCAACTCATCCGGGAACCCTGCAACCACAACAGCCGGGTAGTCCCGGGCGACGAGTCGTGTGCGCATGTTCAGGAGGCGACCCTGCAGTCCCGCGGCGACCCGTGCCGGTCGAGAAAGGCTCCCAGCGTTATCCAACGGCGGGATCTCGCCAACGATGACCTGCGCGCCACAGGGCAGTGCCCGCATGAGTGCGTTCAGCGTCTCTCGAAGGTTCTGATCCCAGACGATAGGGCTCGTTACTCGAAGGGCATCCGTAATTCCTACCAGGACAACGACGGCGTCAACCCCCTGCAGGCGCTCGGACATTCTTGCCACCACGGCGGGTGCGTCTTGGATCCTCGACGTCGGCAAAGCAGAAATCGACCAGCTCACTCCTCTGCGCGTTATGTGCGATCGGTGCCGAGCAAAGAACGCCGGCAACGACAACTCGTGAGTCCGAACGCCCAACGACAACTCACCACGCTCCCCCAGAAATACGATGCGGTCCGGATCAGCACCAGCCACCACCCCCTCCGCCGGGTCCTCCGGGTAGATATCCCCATCTGCGTCGCGCCGCCGGAAGAGGAACTCCACGAAACGAGCACCACGAGATGGCGCAGCCAGCAGGGAATGGACAACAGCCTTGGTTCGGGACATGACAGCTCCTCGCCCACGACGGCGGTGCGGGTCGGGTCCCCACCGCCCTGGCGGGCACGCAACGGAAACGCGACGCTACGCTCGCCAGCAGACGACTCACTGAGACGCCCTGTCCCCCGGTCCGCGCCTTCCGCCCGAGCCGGCAGATTTGTCCTGTCGGCTGTACCTGCGTCAGCGCTACAGCCGACGCCCGTGTACCGTGCACCGCATGACTGGCTCGCCTCCGGCACAACCCGACCCGAACTCCGACCTCACTCAGGCGGGTCTTGTGGTCATCGCGGAGGCCACGGCACTCCATGACGATGACCCGGTCGTTATCGACGCCGCCCGAGAGAACCTCCTCGACACCGTCGACGAACTCGTCGACGAGCCCCTCACACCACGCCAGGAGGAAGTGGTCGAAGCCATTTCGATCGCGGCCGGCACGCTTACCGCTGGACTGTCCGGAGCCCTCGCCAGCGTCCGAGAAAAGCCCGTCGCAGACGTCCTCACCGGTGCCGCCGCCACCCTGTTCACCCCAAATAACCCGCGTCCCGGAGATGCTTCCACCGGGGAGTAGAGGGCATGGGGGAGTCGGCCGTTCATACACCGAACCTTCTGTGATCCGATCTCCAGCGGCCCTTTGGCACCTGGAATCCGCCTCCAGCGTTCACTCCTGACGCTTCTCCCCTGCCAACGGCCTGGCGGCACGCGGTTTCCCCGCGGGAACGCGGTCGTGGGCCCAATCAACCGGGTTGCCGCTGGTCCCGGGAAGTTCCGTGGTGCTATCGCGCGGGGGTTCGTCGACGGCGTAGAGACCCCGGCCAGAGTCGGCTGCCTCGTAGAGGGCAGCAAGCCAGGTGGGATTGATCTCGGGCATCCGGCCGCCCGCGAATTTGAACCGCAACCCGATGTTCGGTGACAGCCAGACGGTCGCGCGGCCGTCACCCGTCTCAGCAGGTTCCCGCCAGGAAAACATCAAGGACTCGTTTTTGCGGAATTTGTTCACGATGACTATTTGCAGGTGGGCGAGGAGACGGTCTTCGACTTTGAACTCGAGGATTTCCCCGTCGTAAACGATGTAACCCATGGGTGAAGAGCTGCTTTCGTGCACGGCCTAGTCGTCGTCCGACGGGGTCTGGGCCGGGAGAGGTGTGCGGGTGACGCCCTCGCACTGCGCCATTGCTCCGCATCGCCGCACCGAAATGGTGGTTGGGAACCACGCTCAGGGTCGTGGTCAGCAGGAGCTCTCCTCTACCTCCGGAGCGTAGACCGTTCTACGGTGGCGTGGGGCCGTAGCGTACGACCGCACACCCGGTGCCGTCGACCTTGATCCTCGCTCCGGAACCACACCGAGGGGGTTCTTGTTCGTAAGACCAGGTCTGAAACAACCGGCGGGTGCCAACACCATGGGAGATGGGAGCGTGCACCCTCCGAGTGACTCCCTTTTGTGGGCGGGGGTACGGTGCAACGATGAGCGACGACAAAGACACCACGACCTCCACCCACACCTCGGACGACGGCGAAACCACTGAGAAGACCACAACAACTGAGACGCACGAAGAGACGACCTCCACCAGCAGCAGCGACGACTGACCGTCGAGGTGCTTATCTGGTGAAACCCGTGCTTGTGGCCGGGGGTGGGTGTGCCTGAGGGCGACAGCGTCTACCAGCTGGCAGCCCGCCTCCGCCCGGCACTCGACGGGCACACACTTACCGACGGAGAGATTCGCTCCGGAAACGCTGCCGGCGCTGAAGTCACGGGGTGGCGGATCCTCGAGCACGACACCCATGGCAAGCACCTCCTGACCCGGTTCGACAACGGCCACACCTTGCACACCCACCTGCGCATGCAAGGCTCCTGGACCATCAGTGTGAAAGGCAGAACCCTCCCCCGCCGCATCCTGCCCGACGTGCGAATCCGACTCGTCGTCGATACCGGCACCACCGTCTGGGGCATACGGCTGCCCGTCGTCGACCTCGTCCCCACCGGGGCTGAACACACTCTCGTCGGACACCTCGGGCCCGACCCCCTCCGTTCCGACTGGGACCCCGACGACGCCGAAGCACGCTTGAACGCCCGACCCCAGCAGCCAGTCATCCATGCGCTTCTCGACCAGCGAGTCATTGCAGGGTTGGGAAACATGTGGGCAAACGAGATTTGCTATCTGCAAGGCCTCTATCCGTGGACCCCCACTGGCGACGTCGACACTCGACGGTTGGTCGACCGGGCCGCGAGAGGCCTGACCGCATCCGTCACGATCCCGGGCATGTTTCAAACGACCACCGGAAACCGCCGCCGAGGCGAACGACACTACGTCGTTGGCCGGGCTAGCCGCCCTTGCCTGCGCTGTGGCACACCCGTCGTCGCCACGGCCGAAGTCCCGAACGATCCGCAACAACGCCGAACATGGTGGTGCCCACGCTGCCAACCCGCACCGGCCTGAGGGCGCCAAGCGGCCTATCGAAGAATGACGCCTGATTTCGACGGGCAACCATCCCGACACGATTGCCTGGGGCTCACCGCCGGAGCCGGCGTAGGTTCGCGGTATGAGCGATAGCGAACAGACCGCACCGATGATGGACGGCAGCAACGAGGCCACGAACAAAGACAAGCTTTCGGGCCTCATCGAGCAGGTCGAGCACGATCACGGCTCCGAGGGGGCCGCAGCGATGTCCGATCAGCTCCGCGACCGGATGGACGAGACCAAGGTGGAGCCGGAGGGGCCAGGCGACCTCGAGGAGTAACTCCGCCCCCTAGCTGCCGCCGTCGCCGCCTGCTCCTCCGCCTCCGATCATGCCCGCATCCGACGACGACCGCTTCTCGGCAATCGACGCTCGGACTGCGCGGGCGACGTCGACGTCTCGAAACGGCTTGAGGCGATGGCGGTCGACCGGTCCGACGACCTGCCTCAGCAGTCCGGCGGCGTCGCAGAGGCCGACCAGGGCCGACCCGCGATCCGGAACAGGTCCTTTTGCGACGAGTGCGTTGTGGATCGACTGCACCGCTTCTCCTCGGGCCCGCGCGTTCACGACCGGGTAGCGCGTCGTCGGAAACAGGCCCAGGATCCGATGGGTGCGAGCCTCGACGTCACCGTGCGTCACCAGCGTGCCCAGGACGTCCTCGCGAACACCCGACCTCTCCAGACGTGCCACCCACCGGCGAACAGACCGCGGCTTGGGGTCGCTCGCCATGGAGGCGAGCGCTCGATCGAGGACGAAGTCGCCGAGCGGTGAATGGTCGACGACGACGAGCTTGCCCCGCTCGTCGCGAACGATCCTTCGCTCGATCAGCAGGTCTGCCAGGAGGGCTCCTGCGAGTGCCGCGCGGGCTGCCACGGCGTCGACGCGCGACTTCCCGGTCTCCGGCTCACGGATGAGCAGTTCCAGTTCTTGTGCGATCCCCACGTTCCTATCCTGCCCTGCGGCACGCTCCGCACCTACGGTAGAAGGACGTCGAAGAAGGAGCGGACCATCGAACACGTCGACACCCTCGTCATCGGTGGCGGAGCCATGGGCTCCGCAACGGCCTGGGCTCTCGCTCGAGCAGGCCGCGAGGTCGTGCTGGCCGAGCGTTTCACGCCGGGCCATGCGAACGGCGCCTCGCACGGCGAGTTCCGCAACTTCAACGTCGCCTACGCCGAGCCCGACTATGTCGCGATGCTCGTCGAAGCACGACGTCTCTGGGGCGAGCTCGAGGACGAGTCGGGCGAGAAGCTGCTCGACCTCGTCGGGCTCGTCAATCACGGCGAGGGCCCCGATGCGCGCTTCGACGCCGTGCACGCGCAGCTCGAGGGCGCCGGCATCGCCTCGGAGTTTCTCGCACCCGAAGCCGCGCACGACCGCTGGCCGGGCATGCGGTTCGACACCCGCGTGCTGTTCTCCCCCGAGTCCGGTCGGGTCCGGGCCGACGATTCGGTCGTCGCCCTGCAGCGCGCCGCGCAGGGGCATGGCGCCGACATCCGTCATGAGACCCGCGCCGTCGCCATCCGACTCCTCACCGACGATCTCGCCGAGGTGGAGCTGGAGAGGGACGGGGTCGTCGAGACGATCCGAGCACGGTCGGTCGTGGTGACCGCGGGAGCGTGGACGGAGAAGCTGCTCGGCGGGCTCATCCCGCTACCCCGGCTGATCGTGACGCAGGAGCAGCCCGCTCACTTCGCGGTCTCGGATCCTGCGCTCGTCAGCACCTGGCCGTCGTTCAACCACCTGCGCGACCGCGGTCGCGACGACTACTGGTACAGCGACGTCTACGGCATGCTGACCCCGACCGAGGGCGTCAAGGTCGGCTGGCACGGCACCGGGCTCGAGATCGACCCCGACGCGCGCACCTTCGAGTCGGAGCCGGTGCAGCTCGCGGCCCTGCGCCGCTACGCCGCCGAGTGGTTGCCGGGCGTCGACCCCGACGCGTTCGTCGAGATCAGCTGCACGTACACGTCGACCGACACCACCGACTTCGTGCTCGACCGGGTCGGGCCGGTCACGATCGGCGCGGGCTTCTCGGGCCACGGGTTCAAGTTCACGCCGACGGTGGGCCGGATCCTTGCCGATCTTGCGATGGGCCGTTCGCGACCCGCCGCCCGCTTTTCGCTCGGCTCGTAGCGCAGCGGAGCGGGTTCCTACACCGGTGTACCGCTTCAGACCCGTCGGATCGGCTCACACCCGCCCACGCGGCACAAACCCTAGGTCGCGGCGTGCTGCCTCTGCCGACGGTGCGGGTCTGTGCTGATCACCGGGGTCTGTGCCGATCGTGCGGGTCTGTGCCGATCGTGCGGGCCTGTGCGGGTCTGTGCCGCGCCGGAGGGTCAGCACGCCTCAGCGCACCCGCGTGTACTGCGTCAGCAGCATCCCCGACGCGTGCAGCACGTGGTCGAGTCGCATAGCGCGCAGGTCGATCGGCGCCGCTTCGCCCGGCCGCACGGCAATCCGCGGCCCGGAGCCACCCTCGAGCGACGGGCTGATCGTCAGGCACAGCGCGTCGAGCACGTCGGCCTCGATCAGGGCTCCCAGCAGCGAGGGGCCACCCTCGCAGTGCATCTGCGTGAGGCCCCGCGCGACGAGCGATTCGACGATCAGCCCGGGCTCCACCGTCGCGGAACCGCAGTCGATCACGTCGGCGACCTCCGACAGCGCTCGGCGCCGACCCGCGTCGGCCGATGCGGCCGTCAGCACCAGCGGCCGCACGGGGCTCTGGGCGAAGAATTCCGATTCAGGATCCGGCGACAGTCGCCCGGTCACCACGGCCACCGCCGGGTGCGGTGCGAGCCCGTTCGCCACGCGCCAGGCACTGGCCGCCGCGGGTACGAGAGGCCCGGCGTACCCCTCGGCTGCGACGGTGCCGGCCGCCACGACGATGACGTCGCACAGCTGTCGCATCAGGTCGAAGACGGTGCGGTCGGCGGGGCCGCCGAGACTGCCACTCAGCCCCTCCGCGGTCGCCGAGCCGTCGATGCTCGCGACGAAGTTCGCGCGAAGGCGCGGCACGGCGCGATCGGCCGGTGCCAGCAGGGCAAGAAGAGCGTCGTCGTCGAGGGCGGCCACCGCCGTCGGAAAGATCTGGCCTATCGGCCCGTCGCCCGGCCCGCTCATAGGTTGTGCACCGGGTTGACGGGCTCGCGCCAGCCGAGAATCGCCTCGACCATGCGGAGGGCGTCGATCGATTCGCGCACGGCATGCATGCGCACGATGCGAGCGCCGAACAGGGCACACGCCGTCGCCGCCGCGAGCGAGCCGGCGAGGCGTTCGGGTTTGTCGCGACCGAGGCTCTCACCGATGAAGTCTTTGTTCGAGACGGCGGCGAGCACCGGCAGGCCGAGAGTCGTGAACTCGGCGAAACGACGTGTGATCTCGAGCGTCTGCGCCGTGTTTTTGTTGAGGTCGTGGCCGGGATCGACGATGAGCCGACTCTCGGGAATGCCCCGAGAGAGAGCGAAGTCGACTCGGGAGCGCAACCGGTCGAGCACTTCCCGGGTGACGTCGGCATACTGCGGCCGCGGATACGGCTGGCGAGGTGCCGCGAGCGAGTGGGTGAGCACGAGCGTCGCGTCGCTGTCGGCGACGACGTCGGCGAGGCGCGGGTCGGCAAGCCCCGTCGTGTCGTTGATGACGCCCGCACCGGCCGCGATGGCCGACTCAGCGACATCGGCGCGGAAGGTGTCGACCGAGATGACGACGTCAGACTGCTCGGCGAGCGCGGCAACCACCGGCACAACCCGGTTCGCCTCCTCCGCGGCCGGCAGCTCGGGGCCGGGCGCGAACGGCACTCCCCCGATATCGACCCAGTCGGCGCCGTCGTCGGCGGCACGGACCGCCGCGGCCACGGCGCTGTCGAGCGCAAAGGTCGCCCCCTGGTCGAAGAACGAGTCGGGCGTGCGATTGACGATGGCCATGACGGCGATCTGGCGGTCGAAGTCGAACGTGCGTCGGCCGATCCGGCGCACTGGCGTCGTGAAGGCCGGAAGCACGAAGCCGCTCGGCATCACCGTCTCGCTCACGCGGCCGGCCCACCGATCAACGCGATCGCTTCGGCCCGGCTCGCGGGGTCGGACAGGGTGCCCCGACTCGCGACCGTCACCGTAGAGCTGTGGGTCTGGCGAGCGCCCCGGGTCGTCACGCAGCCATGAACGGCGTCGAGCATGACCAGCACACCCGCCGGAGCGACCGCGTCGTCGAGGGCCCGTGCGATGTCTTCGCCCAGGCGCTCCTGCAGGAGCGGCCGCGATGCGAGAGCGTCGACGAGGCCGGGGATGCGACCGAGGCCGACGATTTGCGACCCGGGAACGTAGGCGACGTGAGCGACGCCGACAAACGGCAGGAGGTGGTGCTCACAGACCGAGCGGAACTCGATGTCGCGGACGATGACGAGTTCGCCGAGTTCGCCCGATTCGGCCGGAACAACGCTGGTGCCCATGAGGGCGGAGACATCCACGTCGAGCCCCGAGAAGAACTCCTCGTAAGCGTCGGCGACTCGCCGGGGCGTATCGACGAGGCCCGGCCGAGCCGGGTCGTCGCCGATGGCGGCCAGGATCTCGGCCACCGCGGCCTCGATTCTCGGGCGGTCGAAACGTGTCGTCATAGCCGTGCTGTACCCCTTGCCGTACCCCGTCGAACCGGGATCCTCGCGACGAAGATTACCCCCGACCACCGACAGATCGGCTCGAAGCCCCACCCCAGAAGCGCCGGGCGGTCTCGTCGCGAGCCCAGCCCGTACTCCTGGCTCCGCCGCTACCGCCCGAGCACGAGCCGGTCGAGGTAGCCGCCGCCGAACTTGCCCGAAGGATCCCACTGCGTCACCAGCTCACGGAACTCACCGATCCGCGGGTACCGCGCCTCGATCGCGGCTGCATCGAGCGTCGACACCTTGCCCCAGTGCGGCCGCGCGGTGAACGGTTCGAGCACGCTCTCGATCTGGGGCAGCAGTGCCGCGACCTCGTCGACGTGACGAGCCCAGGTGAAGTGGATGCAGAGCGAGTCGCGCCCCTGTGTCTCGCTCAGCCACAGGTCGTCAGCCGCCACGGCTCGGAGCTCGGTCACGAGGAGGTGCGGCTGAATTCGGTCGGCAAGGGTGCGGACCGCGGCGACGGCCGCCGCCCCGTCGGCCAGCGCGACGAAGTACTCCGACTGAATTTCTTCGCCGTTCGAGGGCGTGCGGTCGATACGGAAGTGCGGCAGACGTTCATGCCAGGGGCCGACCGAGCCGTCCATCGGCGTGGTGTTGTCGTCGTCGCTGACCAGCCCCACCTGGCGGGGATCACGCCGGGCACCGCCGATCTCGTCGGGAACCTCGACGTCGTCCTGCCCCTCGGGAATGCGGGTCTTGACCCACATGGCCGAGATGTCGTCGCCGTACTCGGTGAACAGGCTGACGCTGTAGCCGAGGCCCATCAGTTGGGCGAGCCCGTCGCCCTCGATGGCCGACCAGGGGAGGTTGCGGTAGATGTCCTGGCGAGCACGGAACGACGGCTCGACGTCGAGCGTCACCCGCGACACGATGCCGAGCGCGCCGAGGTGGATCACGCTGCCGTCGAAGTCGGCGTCGCCGCGACGGACCGTGCGGAGAGATCCGTCGGCGGTGACGAACTCGAGGGCGCGGACGGAGGTCGCCAGCGACCCGTTGCGCGAGCCCGAGCCGTGCGTGCCCGTGGCGGTGGCGCCTCCCACCGAGATGTGCGGGAGCGACCCCATGTTGTGCAAGGCCAGGCCTGCGGCCTCGAGTTCGGTGGCGACGGCCGCGTACCGCGCACCCGCGCTGACCGTCGCCGACAGCCGGTCGTCAGCTATCACGAGCTCGGTCGGGATGTCGACGGGCGACACGAGCACACCGGGCCCGTCGGCGATCGCATTGAAGGAGTGCCGGGTGCCAAGCGCCCGGATGCGCGGCGTCTCTCTCACCATCGACTGGAGCTCGTCGACGGACTGGGGCTGGAGGATGCGCGAGGCGCCGTACACGTGAGTGCCGGCCCAGTTCTGCTCGCGTTCGGCGGTGAACGTCATGCATCGAGACTAATCCCCGTGAGCGCTCACTTCGAGTGCGGCCTGTCGCGATTCACTCCGACCGGCCTGCCGAGTGCCGCCAAATGCATCCCTAGCGAGCGCACTTCCGGCATTCGGCGGCACTCGCCAGCTACCCCGGCGTTCGCGCGACGGTGAGTGCCGCCAATTGCGCGCCAGACGAGCACCGTTCTGGCATTCAGCGGCACTCGGCAACTCTGTGCCCTGGCGCTCGGTGCCCCGGCGCTCGGCAGCTACCTCAACGTGCGCGCGACTCCGAGTGCCGCCGAATGCACTTCCGGCGAGCGCACTGCCGACGTTTGGCGACACTCGCCAGCTACCCCGAAGTTCGCGCGACGCCGAATGCCGCGAATTGCGGGAGCGGCGAGCCCGCTTCCGGCATTCGGCGGCACTCGGCGGCTCGGCTCCTCCGCCAGCCAGCCAGCTAGCCAGCCACCCGTCAGCGAGACGCCGCGAAGCCCTCGTAGACGGCCGCGATGTCGTCGCCACCGTGCCCCGACTCGGAGGCCTTCGCGTAGACGGCGCTCAGAGCGGTCAGCAGGCCGACGTCGACCCCCGCTCCCGAAGCGGCCTCGGTGATGAGCCCCACGTCTTTGCGGAGGCCGTCGAGCGCGAACTGCGCCGGATAGTCGTGCGCCAGCATGGTCGCGCCCTTGGTGTGCGCGTACGGGGTATCGCTCGCACCGCCGTCGATCGCCTGCAAGAAGAGGTCGCCGTCGAGCCCGAGCGCCTCCGCCAGCGCGATCGACTGAGCGGTCGCAGCGGTGATGCTGGCGATCCACGCGTTCGCCGCGAGCTTGAGCGCCGAACCGTCGCCGACTGCCTGGCCAGCCACAACCGTCTTCGAACCCATCGCCTCGAGCACGGGCGACGCCTTCTCGATGAGCCCGGCATCGCCCGCCGCGAGCATGACGAGGGCCCCCTTCTCGGCAGGGACTTTCGTGCCGAGCATCATCGCCTCGATGAGCGACACGCCCTTCGCCTCGGCGGCCCGGGTGACGCGGCGTGTTCCGTCGATGCCGATCGTGCTGGCCTGCACCCACACTGCGCCGTCGCGAACCGCTGACGACGCCTCGTCGAAGACCGTGAGCACAGAATCCGCGCCGAAGAGGATCGACAGGATCACGTCGGCATCACTGACCGCCTCGCGGGGCGTGCCCGCAACCGAGGCTCCGGACGCCTGAAGATCGGAGGCCTTGTCGGGCGATCTGTTCCAGACCGTCACGTCGAAGCCTTCGCGGAGAAGCGTCGCCGCTACCCCCTGGCCCATGATTCCCAGACCGAGAACGGTCACCTTCATCGCTTGCCTCTCTGCGGGGCCACCTGCCCCAACACGGCGCCGTCGGCGCCGCGATCGACGCTACGCCTGAGAGCTGTCCGCCGACTTCGATCGACTCGACCGAACGAACATCCAGCCGAGTGCGACACCGACACCCGTGCACGCGACAAGAATGGCGATCGCAGCCGGACCGAAACCGTAGGCGAGGCCGTTCTCGGCCGACCAGGCGGCAAAGCCCATGCCCGGCACGTCGAGGCTGTCGGCGTCGACGCCTCGCAGCAGCGTCTCGAGGAGCACGAGGAGAAGCACGTCGATGCCCGCGAGGAGCCCGGCCAGACCGGCGCCCAGCAGAGCGACGAGGGTACGGCCCCGGCCCCGAGGTCGCGGCGCGAAAGCCACCGGGGAATGATCGGTCGAGTGCGACCCGCCGGAAGGCCCGTCAGACGAGCGTCGGAGCCCGATGACATCGTCGAGGAGAGAAGCGGAGAGCGTTGCCGGAGCGAGCGAATTCACAGGGCCACCTTTGGATCGCAGAGGAAGACATGCAAAATGTTACCTTTCTTCCGATCGGCTGGCTAGGGAAATACGCCCCCTGTGGAGAACTCAGTCGACGAGCGACTTGGTGAACCGGAGGTAGGTGATCGCCTCGTAGTCACCATCGACGTCGAAGAGAGGGACGTAGCCGAGGTGCAGGTAGAGCCCGACGGCCTCGGGCTGGCGAGCTCCGGTGGTGAGATTCACACGGCGGTAGCCTCGGATCCTCGCCTCGCCCTCGAGCTCTGCCATGACCCGCCCGGCGAGACCGCGTCGCCGATGGTCGGGGTGCGTCCACACCCGCTTCATCTCGGCCGTCTTGTCGTCGAGGCGCATGAAGGCGCCACCCGCGACCGCCGTCCCCGCCTGCTCGAGAATCAGGAACGCCCCGCCCCGAGCCGGAGCGAATAGCTCGGCGGGGTAGCGGCTCAGCTCGACCGACGAGGGGATGCCGTCGTTCAGCCCGTAGCGCTCGTCGTAGTCGCGGGCGAGGTCGTCGACGAGAGGCTGGGCGAGAGCTGCGTCGGGCGAAGTCCAGGTGGAGACGGGGTGGTTGACGCAGTCGAGGGCCATGTCGTGACGGTATTCGGAGCCCTCGCAAGGGTCAATTCTCATGACGCTGCGGGTCGTGCGCTGCGAGCCGACGGCCAACGACCTGACGCGAATCGGCCAAGGCGACCTGGCGCGCCGCGTCAGAATGGCCGAACCGCGTCACTTCGAGGAACCCCGGCCAGCGACCAGCCCCAGAATCAGCCCGAGAATCAGCGCCAGTCGTCGGGCGGCACCGACTCGTCGTACGGGTCGTCGGGCGGCGCGTCAGGCCACCCGCCATCGTCGGCGCCAGGCTCATAGGCGCCCGGCTCATCGACACCCACGCCAGGCCCCGGGTCGAAGCTCGAGACGGCGGGCGAGCTCGAGACAGCGCGCGAGGGCGCGGCGGCAAATCGACTAGCCGAGGATCCGGCACGCCCGCCCCTCGACCCACCCGAAGCAGGCGCGACGGCGCTCCCCACGGGCCCACCGCCGCCCGACTCGGCGACGACGGCGAGCAGCTGTTCGCCGTAGCTCTCGAGCTTCTTCTGTCCGACGCCCGAGATGGTCGCGAGCTGATCGAGGCTCGAAGGCCTCATCGAGGCGACACCGCGGAGCGTCACGTCTCCGAAGACGACGTAGGCGGGAACCCCCGCCTCCTTCGCCGTGGCCGAGCGCCAGGCCCGGAGCTTCTCGAACAGGGGCTGGGCCTCGGCCGGAAGGTCGGCGACGGAGGCGCCCGGCCCGGATCGCCGCGAGCGCGCCGCTCGCGACGGACGCTCCGGCTCTTTGCGGAGAAGCACGGGCCGCTCGCCCGCGAGCACGGCTGCCGACTCGTCGGTGATGAGGAGGGTGCCGTACCCGTCGGTCGAGGAGGCGAGCAGGCCTTTGGCGAGCAGCTGGCGAACGACGCCGCGCCATTCCGCATCAGAGAGCTCGGTGCCGATTCCGAAGGTGGCGAGCTTGTCGTGGCCCTGCTGCGCCATGCGCGGGGTGCTCTTGCCCAGCAGGATGTCGATCAGATGCCCGGCGCCGAACTGCTGGTTACGTTCGCGCTTGAGCCGGACGATGGTCGAGAGGAGCTTCTGCGCGGCGACTGTGCCGTCAAGCGACGTCGGCGGCGTGAGGCAGGTGTCGCAGTTTCCGCAGGCCGTCGACGACTGCCCGAAGTAGGCGAGAAGCTGCACGCGTCGGCACTCCACGGTCTCGCAGAGCGCGAGCATCGCGTCGAGGTGGACGGTCAGCTGCCGACGATGCGCGGCGTCGCCCTCCGACTGGTCGATCATTCGTCGCTGCTGCATGACGTCTTGCAGCCCGTACGCGAGCCACGCGGTGGCCGGCAGGCCGTCACGCCCGGCTCGACCGGTCTCCTGGTAGTAGCCCTCGACCGATTTGGGGAGGTCGAGGTGGGCAACGAATCGGACGTCGGGCTTGTCGATGCCCATGCCGAAGGCGACCGTCGCGACCATGACGATTCCGTCTTCGCGGAGGAAGCGCGATTGGTTTCGCTGCCGCGTCGCGGCGTCGAGACCGGCGTGATACGGGAGGGCGGGGATGCCATTCGCTACGAGCGACTCGGCCGTCTTCTCGACGGAGTTGCGCGACAGGCAGTAGACGATTCCGGCGTCGCCGGGGTGCTCCGTCTGGATCAGCCGCAGGATCTGCTTCAGCGGCTGGTCTTTCGCTTCGATGCGGTACTGGATGTTCGGTCGGTCGAAGTCGGCGACGAAGTGGCGCGCGGAGTCGAGGTCGAGCCGGGTCGAGATCTCGCGGTGCGTCGTCTCCGTCGCCGTCGCCGTAAGGGCGATTCGGGGCACGGCCGGCCAGCGCTCGTGGAGCACGGAGAGTTCGAGGTAGTCGGGGCGGAAGTCGTGCCCCCACTGCGCCACACAGTGCGCCTCGTCGATGGCGAAGAGCGAGATCTGCCCCTCGTCGAGCAGCCGCTTGGTCGATTCGAGCCGAAGCCGCTCGGGCGCGAGATACAGCATGTCGAGGTCGCCGCTTCGAAAGGCGTTCTCGACGCGTTGGCGCTCAGCGCCGTCTTGCGTGCTGTTCAGGAAGGCGGCGCGAACACCGACCGCCTCGAGGGCGTCGACCTGATCTTGCATGAGCGCGATGAGCGGAGAGACAACAATGCCGACGCCGTCGCGGACGAGTGCGGGCACCTGGTAACACAGCGATTTACCGCCACCGGTGGGCATCAGCACCAGGGCGTCGCCGCCCCCGACCACCTGGTCGATGATCTCGGCCTGGCTGCCGCGGAACGACTCGTAGCCGAAGACCTCCTGCAACACGTCGAGTGGCAGTGGGGCACCCGGCCGCGGGGCCGCGTCTGTCGTCGTAGTCACCCGGCGAGTCTACGAGCCGGGCCCGACACCCCTGCTCCCTTATCCACAGTCTCTGGTCCAATAAAACCCAATATGTTACATTGACCATCCCGAACTCATTTAGGAGACCCCCCATGAAGCGCTTCCTCGCCGCCACCGCCCTCACCGCCGCAGCCGTGGCCGCCCTTACGGGCTGCACGTCCTCCGCCACCACCAGCGAGCCTCTCGCACTCCACGCCGACGACTGCACCTCGTTCGAATCCGCGCTCGGTTCGAGCATCGACGGCATGAAGCTCGAGTCGCACTCGAAGATCGACGGCAAGGGCGGCCAGTGCGTCTGGTCGAGCAAGAAGGGCAGCGTCATCGCGGTCGACGTCGACGACAAAAAGACCAAGTCGAGCGGTGACGCGAAGTCCGACTCGGCAGCCGACAAGGTCGCTAAAGACAAGAGCCGCGTCGTCATCGACAACGACGCCGTCGCGAAGTTCTCAGGCTCCGTCCTCACCACGTCAAAGGGCTCCGAGAAGAGCGACAACCGCGAGTTCACAGCCACGACCGACCTCGGCTCCACCGTCAACCTCATCACCGCCGAGAAAAAGATGACGAACGACGAGGCCTCGAAGATCTTCACCGGCCTCTTTGCCGGCTGACATCCTCATTAGACAGCAGCATCCCCCACCCAAACGGACTCGGGCGCCACGCGCTCGGGTCCGTTTCGGCGTGCGACGAGAGTGACCAGGCCCACATAGGCGGCCGAGGCGACGAGCGTCACGGCAAAGGCACCCGGCGACCCGTCAGCCTGCTGCGTGCTCACGACCGGAGCCGCCAAGAGGAAGACCACCACGTTGTTGACCACATGGGCGACGATGCCCGCCTCGAGCCCGCCCGTCCGCCAGGTGAGATAGGCGAAGGCCACCCCGAGGGTCGCGACGTCGAGCTTGCCCCAGACGTTGTAGCTGTGCGCGAAGGCGAAGGCCACCGTCGGCACGACGATGGCGACGACGGGCCAGCGCACCCACGATCCGAGCGCCTGCATCCCGAAGCCGCGAAAGGCGAACTCCTCGCCGGCCGCCTGGAACGGGACCAGGAGCAGGATCAACACGATCGACACGAACAGCGCCAGCGGCGGGGTGGTCGTCTGGGTCGCGGCCGTGTCGGATCCTTGGCCCTGCCATGACGCGGGCACCACGAATCCGAGACCGACCTGCAGGGCCATGTAGACGACCGCCGGAACGATGCAGCGCGCCATCCAGCGCCAGCGGAGGCGCCCGACGACGCTCGTCAGCTGGCCGATGGGGCCGAGGCCGAGGATCCGCACGCCCACGATCATCGACGGCAAAAGCAGCGCGAGCGAGCCGAGCGTGAACAGCATCACGAGCGGATTCGAGGCGTCTTGCTGGTTGCGCCGAATGTCGGCGACGAGATCAAGCCGGGCCTGAGTGCCGCCGATCGCGTCGACTGTCAGCAGGAGGAGCTCCTGCCAGACGATGCTCAGCGCGTAGTAGATGCCGACGCCGACAATGAGCGCCACAAGCGGCTTCCACCAGCGGTAGCGGGGACGGGCGCGGAACAGCCGGTGATACGCGTAGGGCACCTGGCGAGGGTAGCGCGACGGCCCCGGGCGAACGTGTCAGTCGGCGACGTCGGAGATCAGGCGCTTGCCGAAGCCGAGCGCGCCGTCGGGCGAGTAGCCGTGGTGCTCGTAGAAGCCGATCACGGCGTCGTTGCCCTGGCGCACCTGCACGTTGATCTTGGGGCAGCCCAGGTCGGTCAGCAGGCGCTCGACGTCGGCCATGATCTGTGCCCCGAGCCCGGTTCCGCGCGCCGAGTCGGCCACGGCGACGTAGTAGACCCAGCCGCGATGCCCGTCGTATCCGGCCATGGCCGTCGCGACGATCGCGTCACCCTCGACGCCCACGCGGAACAGCTCGGGCTGCACGCGCTGCTTGCGCTCGATGTCTTTGCGGGGGTCGTTCCACGGGCGGGTCAGCCCGGCCTCCTCCCAGAGGGCGACGACGGGCTCGGTGTCAGCGGGGCGGAACGCGCGAATCTGCATCGCTCCATTCTGGAGGCGAACCGAAGGATCCGGCACGCGTCGCTTTGGCCCCCGCCCCTCCGCCACCACCCCCCGCTCGCTCACCCCGCCGTCGAGGTCAGCGTCGACGAGCCGTCGGGCCGGCGCCGCACCTCGATCCGGTCGGCGATGCGCTGCTTGAGCTCGTCGACGTGGCTGACGATGCCGACGACGCGACCACCGGCCGACAGCGCCCCGAGTTCGGCCATGACTGCGTCGAGGGTCTCGGGGTCGAGCGTGCCGAAGCCCTCGTCGACGAAGAGTGTGCCTAGTTCGATACCGCCCGCCTCGGCCTGCACCACGTCGGCGAGCCCGAGCGCCAGGCTGAGCGAGGCGTAAAAGGTCTCGCCGCCGCTGAAGCTCTTCGGGTCGCGCGTCGTGCCGGTGGCGTTGTCGCGGATCGTCAGCGCGAGCCCGGCGCGGCGTGCCCTTGACGAGGCCTCGCGTTCGGCGGCCTCGAGCTGGTACCGGCCACTCGACATGAGCCCCAGCCGGCTGTTCGCTGCGGCGACCACGTCGTCGAAGCGCCGGAGGAGCACGTAGGTGCCGAGGGTGACGCCGTGGAGGTTCTCTGCACCGCTGGCGCTGGCGACGTCGGCCATGCGCACGATGGCGCGCGACTCCTCGGCGACCGCGTCGGCCGCGCGGAGGGCCTGTTGGAGGCGGCCGAGGGCCCTCTCGGAGCTCGCGGCACGGTCTTCGAGGCGGGAAGCACGATCGGCGGCGGCGGCGTGGGCGGCCGATGCCACCGCCAGCGCCGCCTCTGCCGCCTCGATGTCGGCGACCTCGTCTCCGGCGAGGGCTGCGACGCGGGGTGATGCGAGCCCGTCTGCGACGACGGCCGACTCGTTGTCGAAGTCTCGGATCTCGGCCAGAAGCACAGCCCGATCGCCCGGCGCGAGGAGCGCCGCCGACGCCTCTGCGACGCTCTCGAAGGTCGACGACGCGAGGGCGAGCTCGACGTCTGCACGGCGGCTCTCGACCTCGACGGCGGCGGCGGCCTCGGCCTCCCGCGCACGCACGATCGTCACCAGCACCCGCTCGTCGGCATGCAGCTCGTCGCTGAGGGCGACGCACGATGCCGCACGGCCCGCCAGAATCTCGGCGACGCGCGAGCGGTCGGCGACGAGCCGCTCCGCCTCGGTCTCGAGTCGGGCCTCCTCTGCCGCCAGGTCGAGCCGCTCGACTGCTATCGCGGCCTCCTGCGCCGCCGTCTCGGCGTCGAATCGGAGCAGGCGATCGTCGGCCTTGGACCGCTCCAAGACTGCAGCCCGGGCCGCGCCGATCTTCGCCTCGACCTCGGTCAGGTGTACCCGCAGTTCGTCGCCGTCGTGATCGCCCACGGCCCGGGCGGCGTCGCCGAGTCGCGCTTCGAGGGCGGACGCCTCATCTCGCGCCGTCTGCAGGGCGGCTTCCGCAACCTCACGGGCCCGGGTCGCCTCGTCGAGCTCTCGATCGGTGGGATGTCCGTCGAGAAGCACGGCGGGGGCCGGGTGCTCGGTTGCCCCACAGACACTGCAGGGTTCGCCGTCGATCAGTTCGAGAGCCAACTCGCCGGCCACACCGCTGATGCGCCGTCGGCGGAGGTCGGCCTCGGTATCGACCGCCTCGCGGGCCCGAGCGGCGGCGGCTGACACGCTCTCCCGCGCGATCTGCGACGCACCGGCCAGTTCGGCATGGCGCCGCACCGCCTCCAGGGCGGCGTGGAGATCGTCGAGTCGCCGGGTCTCGAGGTCGAGGGTGCCCGCGAGCTCGGCCGCAGCGGCGATCTCGGCCGTCAGCCCCTCCCGTTCTGCGGCTTGGGCGGTGACCCCGGTCTCGCCGGCTGCGATCGCCGATCGACGATCGGCCAGCCGGCCCCGGGTGCGCAGTTGCTCGTCGTCGCGCGCCGGCAGGCCCACCTCGAGCTCGACGATCGCGGCCAGTGTCGCGCGCTCGTGGGCGAGTCGCTCGCGGCGATCTCGCAGATCGTCGAGCTCTGCCTCGAACAGGCTGTCGTCGATACTGCCCCGCAGTACGGCGAGCTCGTCGCGCGCGCGTTCCCGTTTCGCCTCGGAGAGGCTGAGCGCTCTTGCGGGCCCCTCGACCAGAGCAGCACGGTCGGCCAGCTCGGTTCGGTTGCGAGCCTCGGCCACGGCAGCGACCCGCCCGGAGAGGGCTTCGCGGCGAGCCATCAGACCACGCCTCGCCTCGATCGCCTCGGCCAGCTTCATGACCTCCGCCGACTTCGCGCTGGCATCGTCGAGTGCCGCGCGGGCGATGTCGCGGCGCTCACTCGCTGAGCCCGACTCAGCACTCAGCCTGGCGACCACCTCGGCCGCGTTCTCCACGTCGATCGACACCGTCTCGACGGGGCTTCCCGTACCGCCGTCACCACCGAGACCGGCGTCTTCCTCCACACGCGGGCCATCGCCCGGACCCTGATCGGCGCCGACGTCGACCGTGCTGCGGAGCCCCGCCAGCGCCTCGTCGACGGCGCGTTGCGACGACTCGACGGCGGCGTTGGCCGCGCGCCGGGCATCGACGAGGGTCGCGGTCGTGCGGTCGTAGATCTCGGTGCCGAACAGCGACTGCAGCACGAGCCGACGCTCTTCGCCGCTGGCGGCGAGGAAGCGCGCGAACTCGCCCTGCGGAAGCACGATCGTCTGCAGGAACTGCTCTTTCGTGACCCCCAGGATCCGAGGAATCTCCCCTCCGACCTCCTGTGCCCGCGTCGACAGCGTCTCGCCGTCAACGGCACCCGGCGTCGCGAGCCGCTGCAAGACCACGGACATGTTGACGGGTGTCGTGCCGACGCCGCGGCTCTTCGGGCGGTTCCATTTGGGACTGCGCCGGATGAGGTGGATGCCGGTGCCGGTCTCGAAGACGAGCTCGACGAACGGTTCGACCGACGGGCCGGCGTGGTGACTGCGGAGTCGATCGTCGCTCGACGACGCACCCGCCAGGCCGCCGTACAGCGCGAACACGATTGCGTCGATGATCGTCGATTTGCCGGAGCCGGTCGGGCCCTCGAGCAGGAAGACCCCGGACGACCGGAGTGCGGCGAAGTCGATCGTGAATTCGTCGGCGTAGGGGCCGATGGCGCGGAGCGTTAGGCGATGCAGCTCCATCAGGCGCTCAGCTCGGCTCGACCGGCTGCCTCGTAGGCCGCACGCAGCACAGCGATCTCGGCGTCGCTCGCCTCCGCCCCAGTGGCGAACGCGACGAACTCGCGAGCGACCTCGACCGGATCGGCGTCGACCGGCACCGCCCGCCGTTCGGGCGAGCGGACCGCACCCCGCGGCACGTGCTGGATCGACAGCGCATGCGGGAACCGCTCACGCACGAGCGCATGCAGGCCCGCCGGATGCACGGGATCGGTGACGAAGACGCGCAGCCAGTCGTCGGCCAGGGAGTCGTGCCGCCCGTCGAGCAGCTCGGCGAGATCGCCGGTGATCTCGGAGAGGCGTCTCGGCACCGGCGTCGGAACGAGCTCGACGTCGACCTCGCCGTCGGCCGCCAGCCGCACCAGGGCCGACGACTTGACCTGGTGCTTCTCGCCGAACGAGAACGCGAGCGGCGAACCGCTGTAGCGGATGACCGGGCCCGCGGCAGGCGCGGTGATGCCCTGGGCGCCGTGCAGGTGACCGAGGGCCACGTAGTCAATGCCGTGGAACAGCTCGGCCGGAACCGAGTCGACACCGCCGACGCGGATGTCGCGCTCGCTGTCGCTCGAGGTGCCACCAACCACAAACGCGTGGGCGAGCACGACGGCGCGGGTGCCCGGCCTGGTGGCGAGGTCGGCCCGCACACGATCGAGGGCCGCGCCCATCACGGCCGCATGGGACCTCGCGAGTCTCGCCGTGGGATCCTCGGCCCGTTGCTCGTCTGGCACGAGAACCGCGCGCACACTGTCGGGATCGAGGTAGGGCAGGCCGTAGAACGCGACCGGGCCGCTCGCGTCGTCGAGCACGACTGGCTCGGCGAGGTCGTCGACCGACGCGCGGATCTGGACGTGGTCGCGAAGCAGGCCGGACGCGAACCCCAGGCGAACGGCCGAGTCGTGGTTGCCCGGCGTCACGATCACGGTGGCGAGCTCGCCGAGACGCGCCAGCGCGGACGACAACAGCTGAACGGCCGGCACCGACGGCACGGCCCGGTCGTAGACGTCGCCCGCGACAAGCACGACGTCGATCAACCGCTCGCGCACCAGCTCGACCAGATGGTCGACATAGACCCTCTGGTGGTCGAGGAGGTCGACGCCGTGGAGCGTGCGCCCCAGATGCCAGTCGCTGGTGTGCAAGATCAGCAAGCGCTCGCCTTTCGTCGGTGGGCCTCGCCAGCGTAGCGAGGGCCGCCGACATCGACGACCGCGCGCCGACATCGGCAGGGGCCACTCCGAACACGGCGGTGAGGCCCCGATCCCGCCCTCGGCGAACCGCCAGCCAGCACGCGGTGATGAGGTGTGACTGCTGCGAGGTCACCTGTGATGGGTGCTGGGCTGAGGTGTGAGCGCCTTGCGGCCGCCCGCGGCCCCTCGCGGATGCAGTGGGACGAATTGACCGTCGTCCCGTCGGCTCCGTGCTCGCTCCGGCGGATGCCTACCGACTCACCGCTCGTGCTGTCGCTGTTCTCAGCGCTGTCTCTCAGTCGGCCAGATCGGCCTCCCAGTTCGCCTGCTGGATGATCACGTCGAGCTGCCGCAGACGGCGAGCGACGTCGTCGGCCTGCTGGCGGACGGCCGCGGTCGGAAGAGCCGAGAGCTGGCGGAGTTCGCTCCGCAGCTGCCGATAGCCCGCGAACTCTCCCATACCGGCCGAGGCGTCGGCCGCCTGCACGAGGATCGAATGCCGGCTGCGGAGGGCGTCTCGGTGGGCCAGCGCCTCGGTCATGGTGCGTCCGTCGTCGAGCATCGTCGTCGAGTTGGTCAGGTTCACCGCGACGACCAACTGCTCGAGGGCCTCCTGAAGGGAGATGACCTCGGCGAGAAGCGCCTCGGCGTTCTCCCCCGGCTCTTCGCCCTCCTGGTAGCGGGCATTGGCGATCACGCGGGAGCGCAACTGCTCGATGCGCTTCTGCAGATCACCTCGGTTGATCAGGGCTTCGGCCAGCTTCATGTCTGAATCCTGGCACGCCGCACGCCGGCCGGCCCCTGGTCGTAGCGTGGAGTCATGACTCCGTCCGACCTTCTCATCGAATCGTTCTCCAGGATCCCGGCCCTCGTCGATCGCGCCACCGACGGTCTCGATCCCCAGCAGCTCGCTGCCCGGCCCGCGCCCGGCACGAACACGATCGCGTGGCTCGCGTGGCACACGGCCCGCGGGCAGGATGCCCAGATCGCCGCCCTCGCAGGGTCGGAAGAGGTCTGGACGGCCGACGGATGGTACGGCCGGTTCGAGCTGCCGTTCGGCCCCGACGAGATGGGCTACGGCATGAGCGCCGGCGATGTGACGCGAGTCGTGGCCACCGCCGACCTCCTGAGCGGGTACCTCGAGGCGGTCACGGCAGCGACCGTCGCCTACCTCGGCACCGTCTCGGGCGACGATCTCGACGACGTGGTCGACGAGGAGTGGGATCCGCCGGTCACGCGCGGCGCCCGCCTTGTGAGCATCGTGAACGACTGCCTGCAGCATGCAGGGCAGGCAAACTATGCCCGTGGGATCCTCGACCGTCTCTGACGACCCGCGTGTGGCTGCACCCGCACGAACGGCGTAAACACCTGCCCTAGGGCATGTGTTTACGCCGTCTGTGCGGGTTTAGGCGGGGAGGCCCCGCCGGAGGAGCCGACCCAATCGGATCAGACCCCGGCGAGCTGGTCGATCAGGCGATCGCCGGGGCGAGCCTCGACCATTTCGGCCGTGATCTCAGCGCGGTCGAGCAGCTCCTCCATGCGGCGGCGGCGAGCACGCGTGATCAGCGTCACGACGGTGCCCTCCTTGCCCGCGCGGCCGGTGCGGCCGGAGCGGTGCATGTAGGTCTTGTATTCGTCGGGGGCGTCGGCCTGGATGACCAGCTCGATGTCGTCGACGTGGATGCCGCGGGCTGCGACGTCGGTGGCGACGAGCACGTTGACACGGCCCGAGGTGAGCAGCTGCAGGTTGCGGGTACGGCGCGACTGGTTCAGGTCGCCGTGGAGGCTGGTCGACGCGATTCCGGCGTCTTCGAGCTGGTCGGCGAGCTGCTCGGCGAAAGCGCGCGTGCGGGCGAAGACGAGGGTCTTGCCCTTGCCCTGCGCGAGCTGCTCGATGATCGCACCCTTGTCGCGCTGGTCGATCAGCAGTACGCGGTGATCGATGGTGGCGGACGCCTGGTCTTCGCCAGCGACCTCGTGGACGGCCGGGTCGGTCAGGAACTCGTCGACCAGCTTGGCGACACCCTTGTCGAGGGTGGCGCTAAAGAGGAGCTTCTGCGCTCGGGCACCGTGACGGGTGACCGCCGCGGTCTCGCGAAGGATGCGCTGAACCGGCTCGAGGAACCCGAGGTCGCACATGTGGTCGGCCTCGTCGAGCACCGTGACGGTGACCTCGCTGAGGTCGAGGCGACCCTGCTCGATGAGGTCTTCGATTCGCCCGGGGGTGCCGATGACGATGTCGACGCCGCGCTGCAGGGAGTGCACCTGACGCTGCTGCGGCACGCCGCCGTAGATCTGGGTGGTGAAGAGTCCGACGGAGCGCGCGATGGGCTGCACGGTGTCGTCGATCTGCATGGCGAGCTCGCGGGTCGGTGCGAGGATCAGCGCGCGGGGCTTGCGGCCCATCTTGCGATCCTTGGCTCCGCCGTGCTCGAGCAGCTTCTCGGCGAGAGGTGCTCCGAAGGCGATGGTCTTGCCGGATCCGGTGCGGCCACGCCCGAGGACGTCCTTGCCCGCGATCACGTCGGGGATCGTCGCCGCCTGGATCGGGAACGGCGAGGGAGCACCCATCGCGATCAGCTGACGGGTGAGGTTGTCGCCGAGGCCCAGGTCGCCCCAGGTCTTGCCCGCGACGTCACCGGCGGTGACGACCTCGGCCTGAAGCTTCTCGAGCTTGACGTCGTCTTCGGGAGTGAAGTGCGAGTCGCGCTTCGGGTAGTAGTCGCTCGAGCGGCTCGGGCGGTCGTCGCCGTCGAAGGAGCGAGCGGGACGCTCGGTGCGGTCGAAGGAGCGAGCCGGACGCTCGGTGCGGTCGAAGGAGCGAGCCGGACGCTCGGTGCGGTCGCTGCGGTCGAACGAGCGCGGAGCGCGGTCGTCACGAGCCGGACGGCTGTCGCGGTCGAACGAACGCGCAGGACGGTCGTTCCGGTCGAACGAGCGCGGAGCGCGGTCGTCACGAGCCGGACGGCTGTCGCGATCGAACGAACGCGCAGGACGGTCGTTCCGGTCGAACGAACGCGGGGCACGGTCGTCACGAGCGGGTCGGTCGCCACGATCATTCGAGCGGGGCGCGTGGTCGTCGCGAGCAGGACGGCCCTGGCCGTAGTCGTCGCGCTTCTTGAAGGGGGCGCGGTCTTCGCGGCCCGGGCGGCCACCCTCGGGGCGGTCGTAGCTGCGAGCGGGGCGGTCGCCGCGGTCGAACGAACGCGGGGCGCGGTCGTCGCGGGCGGGGCGGTCGCTGCGGTCGTACGAGCGACCACCACGGTCGTCGCGGGGGGCGCGGTCATCGCGAGCCGGGCGTCCGCCACCGAAGCGGTCGTCACGCGACGGACGGTCGTCACGGGCCGGTCGGTCGTCGCGCGAGGGGCGTCCGCCACCGAAGCGGTCGTTGCGGTCGAAGCGGTCGCCGCCACGCGCACCGTTGCGGGCGTCGCGGTCGTCGCGGGCTCCGCCGCCGAAGCGGGGGTTGGAGCCGCCGGTCTTGCGGGGCTCCCAGTTGGGGCGTCCGGCCGAAGCGTCGCGACCGGCACCACGAGAGTCGCGAGCCGAGCCACCACGGGCACCGGCGTCACGAGCGGAACCGCCGCGAGCACCGCCGTCACGGGCACCAGCGTCGCGACCGCCGGAGCGGCCCTCGGCGCGAGCAGCGCGCTCGGGGGCATCCCAGCGCTTCTTGGCGGGCCCACCCTCGGCCTGGGCCCGGAAGCCGCGGTGCTTGGGGCTCTTCGAGCCGGGACGCTCGCCCTTGGGGCGTGACGATGCAGATTTGTCGTAAGGAGACATGGTTCTTCCTGGGTTCTACGTAATGACGCGAAGAATTCACCCGGCAGTCATTGGCCAGGGACCGTTCACATACATGTGATTGTTCGCAACGCGATTCGCTGCGATTCCGGCCCCTGAGACATACAAACCCAACCGCCAGTGCTGTTAGAGCAACACAGTGCGGTGTCTCGAGCCGACCCACACACACTACGCGAGTGGTGACGAAGATGCGAGGGCAGGATCCGCGACCGCCGCCCGTGTCGGATCCTCGTCTGTATCGCTATGCCGCCGCGCGCTCCCGGCGGTCCGCTCGTCGCTCCAGCCACGAATAGATCAGCGAGTAGAGCACCGGCAGCACGATGAGGGTCAGAACGGTCGACGAGACGAGTCCGCCGATGACGATCAGCGCGAGCGGCTGTGAGATGAACGATCCGTGCCCGGTGAGCCCGATCGCGAGCGGGGTGAGGGCGAAGATCGTGGCGAGGGCGGTCATCAGGATCGGACGAAGGCGCCGCGACGTTCCCTCCACGAGAGCCTCGTGCACCCGGAGCCCCCGACGGCGGTACTGATTGACGAGGTCGATGAGGACGATGGCGTTCGTCACCACGATCCCGACGAGCATCAGGAATCCGATCACCGACGGAACGCCGAGGGGCACCTTCGCGATCAGCTGCAGCAGGATCGCGCCGGTGGCGGCGAAGGGGATCGACACCAGAAGGAGCACCGGCTGCAACAGGCTCTTGAACGCGGCCACCATGACGATGTAGACAATCAGGATCGCGATGAGGATGGCGACGCCGAGGTCGGTGAAGGCGGTGCCCTGTTGAGCCGTCACGCCGCCGATCGCGGCGGTGGCCCCCTTCGGCAGGTCGACTCCGGCGAGCGCATCGGTCACCTGCGAGTTGGCGGCCGACAGGTTGTCGGACGACGGCGTGATCGTGATCGTCGCGCTGCGAACGGCGTTCTCGGTCGTGATCGACGTCGGCCCCTCGGTCTGCGAAACCGTGGCGATCGTCGAGAGGGGAACGGTGCCGGTCGACGTCGGGATCTCGACGTCTTTGAGCGAGGCAAGCGTCTTCGGCGGGTCGGTCGGAATCGTGTAGATGTCGACCGTGGAGGCGTTGATCTCGAGAGAGCCGACCTGGAACGGCTGCACGGCCTGCGAGACGATGCCTCCGACATCGAGCTCGGAAAGTCCGTACGAGGCTGCCTTGGCGCGGTTCACCTCGACGCCGATGAGTGGCTGGGCGGCCGAGAGGTTGGTCGACGCTCCCGCGGTGGCGGGCAGTCCCTTCATCGCCTTCAGCACGCGGTCGGACGCCGTCGCGAGCGTCGAAGCGTCGTTCGAGGTGACGTTCACCTCGATGTCGCTCGAGGAGCCGAGTCCGCTCGAGGCCTCCACCGAGATGTCTCCGGCGTCGCTGAGCGCGTCGAGCCGGTCGCGGACGGTCGCCGTCAGGGCATCCTGGTCGGCGTTCTCGTCGGTGGTGATCTGGTACGTGACCGTGCTGCCGCCGGTTCCGCCGAAGAAGGCGGCGAGCGAGTTTCCGCTGGAGCCGATCGTGAGCTGCACCGTCTCGACCCCGTCGGTCGAGTCGAGGGCCTTCTCGACCTTCTCCGCCTGGTCGGACTGCACGGCGAGGCTCGACGCGGCCGGAAGCACCTGCGTGACCGTGAGGGTGTTCTGACCCGAGGATCCGAGGAAGTTCGTGGTCAGGAGAGTCGCGGCCCCACCCGACCCGGCCAAGATGACGAGGGCGGCCACGACGGTGATCCACGGGTGACGGAGGGTCGCCAGCAGGATCGGCCGATACACGCGGTGAAGGCGGTCGGCCGGCTCCGGGTCGATGCGGGTCGCGCCGGGCGCTCTGGGCGCGGTCGACGGAGTCGTTGCAGGTACCGCGGCAGCCTCGGTCCCGACCTCGTGCTTGTGCATCTTCGGCGCGCGCATGAACCAGTAGCCGAGCACGGGCACGATCGTCAGCGACACGAAGAGCGAGGCGGCGAGCGCAATCACGACGGTCAGCGCGAAGGGCCGGAAGAGCTCGCCCGTGACGTCTTGGACGAAGGCGAGCGGAAGGAACACGACGACGGTCGTGATCGTCGAGGCTGTGACGGCACCGGCGACCTCGCGAACAGCCTCGGTGATGGCCGTGATCCGGTCGACTCCTGGCACCAGGTGCCGCTTGATGTTCTCGGTGACGACGATGGAGTCGTCCACCACGCGCCCGATGGCGATCGTCAGGGCACCGAGCGTGAGGATGTTGAGCGTGTAGTTCGACGCGAGCAGCCCGATGAACGTGATCAAGACGCTGGTGGGGATGCTGATGGCGGTGACGAGCGTCGACCGGAGGGACAGCAGGAAGACGAGGATCACGACGACCGCGAAAAGGAGGCCGAGAAGCCCCTCGGTCGAGAGGCTTTCGATCGACTGCGTGATGAACGGGGCCTGGTCGAAGACCACCTCGATCTTGACGCCGTCCGACAGGTTCGACTCGAGCGACGAGATCTGATCGCGGATCGTGCTCGAGACGCTGACCGTGTTCGTCTCAAGGGTCTTCGTCACCGCGATCGTCAGGGCGTCCTTGCCGTTGACGCGAGAGATCGACGTCACCGGGGCGCTGGTCAGCTTCACGGTGGCCACGTCGGCGATGTCGGTCGCTTCGACCTGACCGGTGAGAGCGTTCTTCGCCCCGACCAGCGGCAGCTTCTTCACCTGAGTGACCGAGGTGAGGCGCGCGCCCGACTGGATCGAGAGGGTCTTGCCGTTCTGGGTGATCTGGCCACCGGGCAGGAGAGTGCCGTTGTCGTCCAGGGCGTCCTTGATGGCCGCCGTCGAGAGCCCGACCGCCTGGAGCTTCTCCTGATCCGGCTCGATGGTGACGCGCTGCCCGGCATCGCCGTAGACCGAGGCCTGTCGCACACCGTCGAGCTTCTGCAGGGCCGGGACGGTGATGTTGGTCAGGTCGTCGACGAGCTTCTGCTTGTCGGCGGGCCCGCCTGTGACGGCGAGCTGCACGACCGGGAGGTCGTCGAGGCTGCCCGAGACCACCTGCGTGTCGACGCTGTCGGGAAGCGAGACGGTGTCGATCGCCTGCTGGATCTTCTCCTCGGTGGCGGGCAGGTCGGTGCCGTAGTCGAACTCGGCCGAGATGTTGCTCTCGGAGGTCTGCGACGTCGCAGTGGTCGACTTCAGGCCGGGGATCACCTGGATCGCCTTCTCGATCGGAGCCGAGACGCTGTCGTTCACGACCTGCGGAGAGGCTTCAGGGTACGAGGAGACGATCGCGACCTGGGGGAACTGGATGTCGGGAATCAGCTCCTGCTTGAGCGAAGTCAGCGCGTAGCCGCCGAAGATCGCCACCACGATGGTGATGAGAGCGATCAGCGCGCGGTTGCGCAGGCTGAAGACAGAAAGAAGATGCACGAAGGCTCCACCCGATGACCCGAAAAAACAGACAGTTTTCTTATGCAACACCAGCCGCACTGGGGGGCGGCTGTGCCTCGCTCGGACTCAAGACAGTGAGCCGACTGGGAGGGACCCGAGAACTGGGGGAATAGAGCGTGTCGCGCTGGTGTTGACAGCCGATTGCACGCGATTAGGCTTGCGGCTCGTGAGTAACGACGTTCGGTCTCCCAAGCGCTGGCTGATCGGCGAGCCCCTCTCCTCCGAGAAGCTCGAGGGGCAGCTCCTTCCCAAGCACCTCGCGCTCCCCATCTTCGCGAGCGACCCCCTGAGCTCCGTGGCCTACGCGCCGCAGGAGCTCCTGATGATCCTGCTGATCGGCGGGCTGGGGTTCCTCACTCTCGCGCCGGGCGTCGCGGCGGCGGTCGTGATCCTTCTGATCGTCGTCGTCCTCTCGTACCGGCAGCTCATCAAGGCGTATCCGTCGGGCGGCGGCGACTACGAGGTCGCCCGCAAGAACCTGGGCGAGAAGCCCGGCCTCATCGTCGCGTCGGCCCTGCTCGTCGACTACGTCATGACCGTGGCCGTCTCGGTCGCGTCGGGCGTCGACAACATCATCTCGGCGCTGCCCGAGCTGAACGGCATCCGCGTCGAGATGGCGATCTTCTTCGTGATCCTGCTCGCCGCCGTGAACCTTCGCGGTGTCCGCGAATCCGGCAAAGCGTTCGCGGTGCCGACCTACCTCTTCATCACCAGCGTGTTCGTGATGATCATCGTGGCCCTCGTTCGCACGGCGATGGGCGACGCACCAGTCGCCGAGAGCGCCGGCTACACCGTGCAGGGCGACAACGTGGCCCACGCGGCGTTCGTCCTTCTCCTTCTCCGCGCTTTCGCCTCCGGCTGCTCGGCTCTCACCGGCGTCGAGGCGATCGCCAACGGCGTGCCCGCCTTCCGGCTCCCCAAGGTCAAGAACGCGCAGAAGACCCTCGTGCTCATGGGTGGCATCGCGATCGTGCTGTTCGCCGGTCTCGTCTCGGTGGCACTCATCTCGAAGGTGCACTACGCCGAGCGCGCGTGCGACCTGATCGGCATGGCGAACTGCGCGACGACTCCGCAGCCGAGCCTGATCTCGCAGGTGGCGAGCGCGGTCTTCGGCCCGGGCAGCATCGCCTTCTACGTGATCCAGGCCGTCACGGCGGCCGTGCTGCTTCTCGCCGCGAACACGGCCTTCAACGGCTTCCCGCTCCTCGGCTCCATCCTCGCGCGCGACACCTACGCCCCCAAGGCGCTCAACAGCCGCGGCGACCGACTCATCTACTCGAACGGCGTCATCGTGCTCGCGGTCATCGCGAGCGTGATCCTGCTCATCTTCCGGGCGAACGTCACCCAGCTGATCCAGCTGTACATCATCGGCGTCTTCGTGTCGTTCACACTCGGCCAGACCGGCATGGTGCGCCACTGGCTGCGGCTCCTGCGCGATCCCGCGACCGTCGACCGGGGTCAGATCAAGCGCTCGCTGACGATCAACCTGATCGGCGCGATCATGACGTTCACGGTGCTCGTGGTCGTCACCATCACGAAGTTCACACACGGCGCCTGGATCGTCTTCGTCGTGATGCCGATCCTGTTCACCCTCATGCTCGGCGTCAACCGCTACTACCGCGACGTCGACGTCGAGGTGGAGGTCGACGAGACCACGACCTTCGGCGCATCGGGCGACCACGCGATCGTGCTCGTCGGCAAGATGCAGAAGCCCGTGCTCAAGGCGATCGACTACGCCATTGCGGCTCGGCACGACACCCTGGAGGCCATCCACGTCGCCGTCGACCACGAGTCGACCGACCGCCTGCAGAAGCAGTGGGACGACATGAACATCGACGTCCCGCTCATCATCATCCCGTCGCCCTACCGCGACGTGGCCGTGCCCGTGATCAAGTACATCAAGGCGCACCGCGAAGAATTCGGCGCCGAGGTCGTCACCGTCTACACCCCGATCTACATCGTCGGGCACTGGTGGGAGTCGCTGCTCCACAACCACAGAAGCCGAAGGATCCGCCAGAAGCTTATGCTCGCCCACGGCGTCACGGTGGCGCTCGTGCCGTGGCTCCTCGACTCGTCCGAGTTGCTCTACGGCCGTCGCTCGCGGGTCTTCCCGGGCCAGGACCGCTCCGGAGAACCGCGCCGTCCGGTGAAACCCGTGCCGCGGAGCATGCACGCCGATGCGGCCTCGGCGAGGATCGCCCAGGCGGAGGCCGACAAGGCCATGGCCGCCGCGAACGCCGCTGCACCCAAGCACGACCAGCACGGCGGTACCACCACGAAGTCGCGCCGCAAGGCCGCAGCCGCCCGGTCGACGGCCCGCAACAGCGCGTCGGCGCCCTCGAAGAAGTCGCAGGACGACCCGCCGCGTCGCTAGCCCCGCCTCCGCCTCCGCTCCCGAATTTGAAGGAGAAACGCGCCGATCCGCGAAAGTGAGGCGGATCGGCGCGGCGTGTCGGCCGGGATCTCCTTCAAATTCGGAAGCGCCCCGGCTAGGCCGAGCGCGAGCGAGACAGAGCCAGCAGCACCTGTCGCGCGATGACCCGCCCGGCCCGGTTGGCCCCGATCGTTGAGGCCTGCGGCCCGTAGCCCGCGAAGAACACCCGCCGATCCACCGTCGAGACACCCCGCTCGACGGCCACGCCGCCCTGGGCGCTCCGCAGACCGAGGGGTGCGAGATGCCGCAGCTCGGGCCGGAACCCGGTCGCCCAGATGATCGCGTCGGCCGGGGCGAAGGATCCGTCGCCCCACCGCACCCCGTCTTTCTCGATCGAGGCGAACATCGGCCGATCGACCAGCACCCCACGGTCGATGCCCGCGCGATTGCGACGCGTCATGGGCACCCCCGTGCCGCTTACGATGCTCGGGAGTGCGAGCCCCCGCTTCGCCGCGTCGTCTTGCTCGCCGACCGCCGCGAGCCCCATCTCGACGCCGAGCTCCTGCTGGTCGAACCACTCGACCGGTCGCCTCGTCGCCCAGGTCGTCGTCGCGCCCGCCCTCTCGAGCTCCAGGAGGAATCCGATGGCGCTCGTTCCCCCGCCCACGACCACGACGTCTTGCCCGGCGAACTCATCGGCGGAGACGTACTCGGCTGTGGTCAGCTGCCGACCGGCGAAGTCGTCGCGACCGGGGTAGAACGGGCGGAAGGGCGAGCCCCACGTCCCCGTGGCGTTGACCACGATCTCGGTGGTGAGGGTCTCAGTCTCGGCGGAAGAACTGGATCCTAATGCGTGCGCGAACTCGACGACCAGGTCGCCGTCGCCCGACTCGTCGACCCGGCGGACTTCGACCGGGCGGCGCACCCGGAGGTCGTAGTACCGCTCGTAGCGGTCGTAATAGTCGGAGACGATGTCGCGCGCCGGCACGCTCCGGTCGGCGGTGTCGAAACTGAGGCCGAGGTCGGCGAGGCCGGGGAGGTCGTTGACCTTGTGGGCGGTGCCGAGACGGAGTGCTCTCCAGCGGAACTGCCAGGCTCCCCCAGTGCTGGGGCCGCGGTCGACGACGACGAAGTCGGAGCCCGGTACGAGACCGAACCGGCGGAGGTAGTAGGCGACCGAAAGTCCGGCCTGACCGGCACCGATGATGACGACCCTGGTTCGCGGAGCGGCAGAGGGGGCTCCTGATGCGACAACCATGCATCCATTCTGGCCGTAGCTCGACTCGGGGTCGTGCCGTGCGGGCACATGCTAAGGTTGCGGTTAGTTTTGCACCATTTACCTGTCGGTAGTTCCCGGGCTCGGTGGTGATTCCAGTCGAAGCGCGCTTCGATTCGAGTCGCATCTGCAGTCAACCGGAACCAGAATCACGAGGGGGTCTCGCATGGGGCGTGGCCGTCAAAAAGCCAAGCACACCAAGGTTGCCCGCGAGCTGAAGTACTTCAGCCCGGACACCAACTACGGTGCGCTCGAAAAAGAGCTCTCCAGCCCGCACGGCGACGACAATTACGTCGACAAGTGGGCCGACGAGGTAGAAGAAGACGACACCGACGACCAGTACGTCGACAAGTACGCCGACGACTTCGTCGAGCACGACGAGCCGCAGCACAAGTCGGCCTGAGCGCTCGCTGGGCGAACATCGCAGCGAAATGCCGCTTCCTTCGGGAGGCGGCATTCGTCATTCGAGATGCGGGCGACGGCTCAGTGGAATGCGGCCGTCACCGCGGGCATGAGGGCTAGGGCGATGACGAAGAGTCCGCCAGCCGCCGTGAATGCAGCGGTGCGACGCCCGCCGGTGATCGCGGTGAATGTCTGCGCCGGAGCCTCGTCGGGCACCTCGACGGTGCGGACGACGACCTCGTGATCGATGACGGTGACTGTGCGGGTGAAAGACATCGGGTGGTCCTCTGGGGTGATGTGGCGTCATTGCCGTGCCGCTCATCGTTGAGCAACCATCACAGAGTACGTCGAAATCGCCCGTTTGTCCCGCGAAATGCGGACTCCGCTGTTCCCGACCTGTGCCCCGGCGGTCCCCGTTTAGGCGGCTGCGCTCGTCGGGCCAGCGAGATGGCCTGAACTTCAGGATCCGGCGGAGCCGCCCGACGATTCGGCCATTTGGCGCGCCCCGACCCGCGAGGCTCGGCAACCGCCGCTCGGCTCAGCCCGCGTAGGCCCCGACGAGCCGCACGGCCCCGCCGTCGACGCCCTTGGCGCCCTGCTCGAAGCCGCTGAGGTCGCGGATGCCGACCGATACGGCACCGACCTGCCAGGTGTGAATTCCACTTGCTTCGAGGTGGGCAGTCACCGCGACCGCGGAGTCGCGCGCGACGACGGCGATCATGCCGATGCCGAGGTTCCAGGTGCCCTCGCTCGACTCGAGGGTCGACCCGGCGATGTCGCTCAGCACACGGAAGACCGGGGCCGGCGACCAGGAGCCGCGGTCGACCTCGGTCCAAGATCCGACCGGCAGCACTCGAGCGAGGTTGGCGGCGATCCCGCCTCCGGTCACGTGGCTCAGCGCATGAACGCTCCCTCGGAGCGACGGCTCGTCGAGCACGGCCAGCAGGGGCGACGTGTAGAGGCGTGTGGGCTCGAGGAGCACCTCGCCGATGACACCGCCGAGGTCGGCGTTCGAGTCGCTGTAGCCGAGGTCGGCCGAGCGCAGGATGTGGCGCACGAGCGAGAAGCCGTTGGAGTGGAGGCCGGACGACTCCAGTGCGAGCACCACGTCGCCCTCCTCGACGAGGTGCGGCCCGAGATGGGAGCCCGACTCGACCGCGCCCACCGCAGCCCCCGCGACGTCGTAGTCGTCGGGCCCGAGCAGGCCGGGGTGCTCGGCGGTCTCGCCGCCGACGAGGGCCGTGCCGGTCGCCGAGCACCCGCGGGCGATACCGGCGACGATGTCGGCGATGCGTGAGGGGACAACCTTGCCGCAGGCGATGTAGTCGGTCATGAAAAGGGGCTTGGCGCCGACCACCACGATGTCGTCGACGACCATGCCGACGAGGTCTTGGCCAATGGTGTCGTGCTTGTCGAGCGCCTGCGCGATGGCGACCTTCGTGCCGACCCCGTCGGTGCTCGTGGCGAGCAGCGGGCGGTCGAAGCTCTTGAGGAAGGAGACGTCGAAGAGGCCCGCGAAACCGCCGACCCCGCCCATGACGTTGGTGGTGTGCGTGGCCGAGACGGCCGACTTCATCAACTCGACGGCGAGGTCACCGGCGGCGGTGTCGACTCCGGCCGCGGCATACGAACTCGAGGCGGACGCAGCGGAGCTCGAGACGTTCGAGGCGGCGGAGTTGGTCAATTCTCGTTCCAATCGCAGGCATGACAGACTGTCTGGGTAAGCCCAACTCTACGGTCTGGAGCCAGCTGCGCATGTGCGGCATCGTCGGTCTCGTCGCGCACGAGCCAGCAAACCAACTCGTCTACGACGCCCTCCTCCTACTTCAGCACCGGGGGCAAGACTCGACCGGAATCGCTACCGCAGAAGGCAGCATCTTCCACGTCTCGAAAACCCGCGGCCAGGTTCGCGAGGGCTTCCGCACCCGCGACATGCGGGGTCTCCTCGGCAACATGGGCATCGGCCACGTGCGCTACGCGACCAAGGGCGCCGCGTCAAACGAGCAGGAGGCGCAGCCGTTCTACGTGAATGCGCCCTACGGCATCACGCTCATTCACAACGGCAACCTCACCAACACGCGTGAGCTGACGAGCGAGCTGTTCCACATCGATCGTCGCCACCTGAACACGAACAGCGACACCGAGCTCCTGGTGAACGTGCTCGCGCACGAGCTGCAAGAGCAGGTCAACGGCCACGACCTCGACCCCGAGCAGGTCTTCGCTGCCGTGACGCGCGTGCACGACCGCGTCGAGGGCTCTTACGCCGCCATCGCGATGATCGCCGGCCACGGCCTCCTCGCCTTCCGCGACCCGTTCGGCATCCGCCCGCTGATCCTCGGCAAGCGCCTGGCTCTGAACGGCAGCGGTCGCATGGAGTGGATCGTCGCCTCCGAGAGTCTCGTGCTCGAGTCGGCCGGCTACGAGATCGTCCGCGACGTCGCTCCCGGCGAAGCCGTCTTCGTCACGCTCGACGGCGAGATGGTCTCGAAGCAGTGCCACTCGCACCCCCGCCTCGTGCCCTGCTCGTTCGAGTACGTCTACCTAGCCCGCCCCGACTCGGTGATGAACGGCATCTCGGTCTACGACGCCCGCCTCCGTCTCGGCGACAAGCTGGCCGATACCGTCGCGAAATACGCCCCGACGGGCAACATCGACGTCGTCATGCCGATCCCCGACTCGTCGCGCCCGGCCGCCTCGCAGGTCGCGCAGAAGCTCGGCATCGAATACCGCGAGGGCTTCTACAAGAACCGCTACATCGGCCGCACCTTCATCATGCCGGGGCAGGCGGAGCGTAAGCGCTCGGTCCGCCAGAAGCTCAACGCGATGGGCTCCGAGTTCAAGGGCAAGAACATCCTGATCGTCGACGACTCGATCGTGCGCGGCACCACCTCGCGCGAGATCGTCGAGATGGCCCGTGCCGCTGGCGCCAACGAGGTCACGTTCACCTCGGCTGCGCCTCCCGTGCGATTCCCGCACGTCTACGGCATCAACATGCCGACCCGGCAGGAGCTGATCGCGCACGATCGCAAGATCCCCGAGATCGCCAAGGTGCTCGGCGCCGACCATCTCATCTACCAGGAGGTCGAAGACATGCGCGCCGCGATCACCGAGGGGTCGAACGTCACCGACCTCGAGATGAGCTGCTTCACGGGCGACTACGTCACCGGCTCGGTCACCCCCGAATACCTGGCGTGGGTCGAGGCGAACCAGCTCAGCTGAGCCCGGCGCAGACAGCCCCCGCTCGGGCGGCACCCCCTCTTTCACCCCGTGGTGAGACCGGGCGGGTGCGTAGGCTGATCGGCACCATGTCTGATGCTCCTCCACCCGACCCCGCGATGCGTTTGCTCGACTCGGTCGCGCCGAGTCGGCCGAGTAGCGATAAGGGCACCCCGGCGCTCGGCATCCGCGGCCTGGCCAAGCGGTTCGGCGAGAAGGTCGCGGTGCAGGGTCTCGATCTCGAGGTTCCCGCCGGATCCTTCTTCGGCCTCGTCGGCCCGAACGGCGCCGGAAAGACCACGACGCTCTCGATGGCGACGGGCCTGCTCCGCCCCGATGCGGGAGAGATCAGGATCCTGGGCACCGATGTGTGGGCTGATCCCACTGCAGCCAAGCGACTCGTCGGGGTGCTCAGCGACGGGATCGCCCTCTTCGACCGTCTCAGCGGCGAGCAGCTCATCACCTACCACGGCCTGCTCAACGGCATGGACCGCGAGACCGTGAAGACGCGCACCCGCGACCTGCTCGACCTGCTCGATATGAACGAGGCGGCGGGCAAGCTCGTCGTCAACTACTCGGCCGGCATGACGAAGAAGATCGCGCTCGCGACAGCTCTGGTGCACGCACCACGACTGCTGGTGCTCGACGAGCCGTTCGAGTCGGTCGATCCGGTCTCGGCGGCCAACATCCGCGACATCCTGCACGGCTACGTCGAGTCGGGCGGCACGGTGATCGTGTCGAGCCACGCGATGGACATGGTGCAGCGCATGTGCGACCACGTGGCCATCATCGCCTCCGGGCGAGTGCTGACCTCGGGCACCGTCGACGAAGTCCGCGGCGGGCGAGACCTCGAAGACGTCTTCGTCGATCTCGTCGGCGGTCGCCACCACACGAGGGGGCCGGAGTGGTTGCGCACCTCCTGAGCCTTCGGCTGCTGGTGCTGCGCAACACCCTGGCGCGGAGCCCCTGGCAGCTCGTCGCCGTCATCGCCGGAGGCATCTACGGCGTCGGAATTCTGGCCGTGGTGTTCGTCGGCCTCGCCTTTCTCGGATCGGCCCCGGTCGGCCTGATCAAGACGATCGTCGTGCTCGCCGGGTCGGCGACCCTTCTCGGCTGGGCGATCGTGCCGTTGCTCGCGTCGGGGATCGACCAGACGCTGAGCGTCGCGCGCCTCAAGATCTTCCCGCTCGCTCCCACCCGCCTTGTCGCCGCCCTGGCCGTCTGCGGTCTGCTCGGCATCCCCGGCGCGGTGACGCTCCTGGCGGGCCTCTTCACGGCCGCCACCTGGTGGCGCCAGCCGGGGATCGCCCTCGTCGCCCTCCTGGTGGCCACCCTCGCCGTACTGACCTGCGTCTGCGCGTCACGGATGATCGAGTCGCTCAACGCGGGCCTCTCCGCCCACCGGCGGTACCGCGAGATCTCGGGGATCCTGCTGCTCATTCCACTGCTCCTGCTCGGCCCAGCCATCACCGTGCTCGCCCAGGGGCTCCGGGGTGCTGCAGCGACGCTGCCCGTCTTGGCGGAGGGCCTGAGCTGGAGCCCGCTCGGTGCCGCCTGGTCGGTCCCCTCCGACATCGCCCTCGGCCACCGCGGCGCCGCCGCGCTGAAGCTGCTCATCGCGCTCGCCACCCTCGCGATCGTCGTCGCCGTCTGGCGCCGCAGCCTCGCGACGGCCCTCGTCTCGACCCAGCAGCCGGCCTCGAAGAGTGCGGCCGCGGGCGACATCGGTCTCTTCGCCCGCCTTCCGGCCACCCCCACCGGCGCCGTCGCGGCCCGAGCCCTGACCTATTGGATCCGCGACCCCCGCTACAGCAGGCAGTTGATCCTGATCCCGATCTTCCCGATTCTGCTCCTCGTCAACAGCCGCACGCTCGATCTGCCGGGCCTCGTGACCGCCTCGGGTCCGGTCGTCGCTGTGCTCGTCTCGCTGTCGATCTTCACCGACCTGTCGTACGACTCCACCGCCTTCGCGGCGCACCTATCGGCCGGGTTGCCCGGCCGCGCCGATCGCGCCGGGCGCGTGATCGCCGTCGCCTCGTTCGCAGTGCCCATCGTCGTCGCGATCACGGTCGGATCAGTGGCGGTTGCGGGATCCTGGTCGTCTCTGCCGGCCCTGCTCGGCCTGTCGCTCGGGATGCTGCTCACCGGGCTGGGGCTCTCGAGCGTGTCGTCGGCGCGGATCGTGCTGCCGGTGCCCGCGCCGGGCGACAGCCCCTTCGCCGCGAAGACCGGGGCCGGGTTCACCACGTCGGTGACCACGTTCGCGACCTGGGGCGTCCTGCTGCTGCTCTCCCTGCCCGAGATCGTGCTGGCGGTGGTCGCGGGAGCCACGGGCAGCGCCCTGCTCGGCGCGATCACGCTGGTGGTCGGGCTGGGGCTCGGCGCGGCCCTGCTCGTCAACGGAGTGCGAATCGGCGGCCGCGAGCTCGATCGGCGCGGGCCCGACCTGCTGGCCCGCCTCCGCGTCCAGCGCTGACGATCAGCCCGCTCGGGGCTGAGGAGGTGCTGCCCGACTGGCTATTCGAGTTCGCCGTCGACCGGCTGATCGGCCTCGTCGGGCTCGGGTGTCTCGACGACCGTCCGCTCCCCTTCGACCGAACGACCGCGGCGCGACAGGATCGCGTCGAGGATGACGGCGACGATCGCTCCGACCAGAGCGCCGATCGCGATGCCGTAGAGCACGAAGTAGCCGAAGACCTGCGCGAACGGCGTCTGGTCGTCACCGGGTGCAGCCACGACCGCGATCAGCGTGACGACGACACCCACGACGATTCCGCCGAAGATGAAGACCGGGTATTTCGGTGCTCGGCGCACTCGCACCTCGTCGCGGGTCGCGCTGACCTGCGGCTCGGGCTGCGGAAGATCGTCGGGTGCCGTACTCACGACTCCATTCTCTCAGGAACAGCCGCGCTTCCCGACCCGGCGAGCTTCGCTTCGAGAGAGCCGAGGATCCCACGGCTCACTGGGCTGACCCACCCCACGCGATGGGAAGGTATCCGACGAGGTCGGCCCGGCTGCCGGACGCCGACACGAGCGCGCGGTCGACTGCGTCCTCCCATCGGAGTCGCCCGTCGGCGAGCGCCAGAAAGGTCTGCGCGTCGGTCTCGACGACGTTCGGCGGGGTGCCGCGCGTGTGGCTCAGCCCCTCGCGAAACTGCACGGCCCCGAACGGAGGAACCCGCACCTCGACCGTCGCTCCCGGCTCGCGGTCGCCGAGCAGCTGCAGCAGATAGCGGACCGCCGTGGCGGTCGTCGGCCTCGCGGCTTCAGTGCCCTCGTCGAGTGCCGTGCGGACGGCCGCCCGCCCTGTGGAGGGATCGATTCTCGCTTTGGCCATACTCGATAAGGTATCCCCCGTGCGAATCCTCGTCCTCGGCTCCGGTGCTCGTGAGCACGCCATCGTCACCGCTCTTCTCCGTGAGGGGGCGGGTCGAGACGGCAGCGCCGGTTCGGCAACACCACCGCATCACATCGTCTCCGCGCCCGGCAACGCTGGTCTGGCCCACGACGTCGAGACCGTCCAGCTCGACGCGACCAACGGCAAGGTTGTCACCGAGTACGCCCTCGAAAACGACATCGAGCTGGTCGTCATCGGCCCGGAGGCCCCCCTGGTCGCCGGTGTCGCCGACGAGTTGCGTGCCCACAGCATTCCCGTGTTCGGCCCCGGCAAGAGAGCTGCCGCGCTCGAGGGCAGCAAAACCTTCGCGAAGCGGATCATGGACGAAGCGCGAGTTCCGACCGGTCGCGCCGTTCGCACCGGCAACCTGGCCGAAGCGACCGCGGCGATCGATGAGTTCGGTGCCCCCTACGTCGTCAAGGCCGACGGCCTTGCCGCCGGCAAGGGCGTGCTGGTCACCACCGAGCGCGACGCGGCCCTCGAGCACGCCACCTACTGGCTGCAGCACGGCTCGGTGCTCGTCGAAGAGTTCCTCGACGGGCACGAGGTCTCGCTCTTCCTGATCTCCGACGGCCACACCGTGCTCCCGCTGAGCCCCGCCCAAGACTTCAAGCGCCTTCTCGACGGCGACGCCGGGCCCAACACCGGCGGCATGGGCGCGTACTCGCCATTGCCCTGGCTCGCCGACCGCTTCGGCAGCGAGGCCGACTTCGTCGCCGAGGTGATCGAGACGATTGCTCTTCCCACGGTTCGGCAGCTCGCCAAAGAGGGCACGCCGTTCATCGGCCTGCTCTACGCCGGGCTGATCCTCACCGAGCAGGGCATCCGCGTCATCGAGTTCAATGCCCGGTTCGGCGACCCCGAGACGCAGGTCGTCCTCCCCCGGCTCACATCACCGCTCAGCGACCTGCTCCTCGCCGCGGCAACCGGCTCGCTCTCGCAGCATGCTGCACCGACCTTCTCGACCGACGTCGCCGTCACGGTCGTCCTCGCCAGCGCGGGCTACCCCGAGTCTCCGCAGACCGGTCGCGCCCTCACCGGCCTCGACGAAGCGCTCGCCGTGCCGGGCGTCAGCATCGCCCACGCCGCGACGGCCCGCCTCGACGACACCCTCGTCGCGACCGGTGGCCGGGTGCTCAGCGTCGTCGGCGCCGGCGCCGACTTCACCGAGGCCCGCGCCCGCGCCTACGAGGCGCTCGGCCGAATCGGCCTCGAGGGCGGCCAGTACCGCCGCGACATCGCCGCGAAGGTCGCCGAGTGACCACCGCCGCGCCGACCCCCGCCTCGGGCGATCTGCCCGGCTGGCGCCACTTCTACTCGGGCAAGGTGCGCGACCTCTACGTGCCGCTGGGCGCGACCGACCTCAGCGACGCCCCGGCCGTGCTCGTCGTCGCGAGCGATCGCGTGAGCGCCTTCGACCACCTGCTCGAGCCCGGCATCCCCGACAAGGGCGCTCTGCTCACGAGCCTGAGCCGGTGGTGGTTCGAGCGGTTGCCCGTCGCCAACCACCTCCTGTCGAGCGGCAGCGGCGGGGATCCTGCGGTTCCGGCCGTTCCGGCCTCGGTGGCCGACCGGTCGATGCTGGTGAAGTCGCTCGACATGTTCCCGATCGAGTGCGTCGTACGCGGCTACCTCGTGGGCAGCGGGTGGCTCGAATACCAGGCATCCGGCACCGTCTGCGGCATCCCGTTGCCCGCCGGCCTCGCATCGGGCGACCGCCTGCCCGAGCCGATCTACACGCCGGCGTTCAAAGCCGAGCTGGGCGACCACGACGAGAACATCACGTTCGAGCGCACCGTCGAACTGGTCGGCGAGGTGACCGCGACGGCCCTGCGCGACCTCTCGCTGTCGATCTTCGGGGCGGCGTCCTCGATCGCCGAAGAGCGCGGCGTGATTCTCGCCGATACCAAGTTCGAGTTCGGTGCCGACCGCGTCACCGGCGAGATCACCCTCGCCGACGAGGTGCTCACCAGCGACTCCAGCCGCTACTGGGATCGCCACACCTACGACGGCGGCAACCGCACCGACAGCTTCGACAAGCAGATCGTGCGCAACTGGCTGCTCGACAACTGGAACAAAGAAGGCACCCCGCCGACGCTGCCGACGGAGGTCGTCGAGCAGACGGCCGGTCGCTACCGCGAGCTGCTCGAACGCCTCACCTCCTGATCAGCTATTCGGCCGTGACCGAGCGGCAATCCATGAATCTGGATGCACCTGATTAACGATCGGAGCCAAGAAGATGCAGAATGTTCCGGTGACGAACGCAACTGCGACGGAGATCCAGATTCAGGATCGCCCGTGGACCGACCCCGAAGGCGCACACCTCCGCTGCGAGCAGCGGGCTGAGATCGCCATCCGCTACGGCACCGACGATTCCGAGCCGGGCGTCAAGCCCACGGCCGACGACATCGCCGAGTTCGTCGTCGCGACGATCGACGGCAAGCCGGTCGCGTGCGGGGGCCTCCGCGAGCTCCACGACGAAGACGGCGTGGCCCCGGCCGGCGATGCCGAGATCAAGCGCATGTTCGTCCGCTCGAACAGTCGCGGCGGCGGGGCAGCCGTCACCGTGCTCCAGGCCCTCGAATCGCGTGCCGTGGCTCGCGGGTGGAGCCGCCTGGTGCTCGAGACGGGCAGCGCGCAGCCCGACGCGATCCGCTTCTACGAGCGCGAGGGCTACACGCGCATCCCCAACTTCGGCCACTACGTCGGCCACCGCGACTCGATCTGCTTCGGCAAGACGCTCTCCTAGCAGCACGAGGATCCGCCGCCCGACGTCTCACGGACACCGGGCCTTGCCGCGGCACGTCGCTGAGTCCGCACGGCGTCGGTTAGAGGTCTGCACCAGCTCTAGGTCGGTGCGCGCGATCGGTGAGTACGGTGAGCCCATGACCTACCAAGCTGACGCCGACTCCCCCGCCGACGACGGCCCCACCCACCCAGTCTTCACGATCGTGGCCGAGGGCGACCTCACCCTCGACGACCACGAGGCGATCACCGCCACCCTGGCGCGGGCGTTCCCGTCATACGACCACTGGTACCAGGGCGCTCGAAGCTGGGCCGGAATGCAACCCGAACTGCGAGTCATCGCCCGTGCTGGCGACGTCGTCGTCGCCCACGCCGGCATCCGACGCCAATTCGTGACCGTCGGCGATGTCGACCAGCTCGTCGGTGCCGTTGGGATGGTGGCCGTCTCGCCGATCCTGCAGGGGACCGGCCTCGGCACCGGCCTGCTCTCGTACGTCGACGACGCGCTCAGCGGGCTCGGCGTTCCCTTCGGCCTGCTCGAGACCGGCGAAGCAGTGCGAGGTTTCTACCGCCGCCACGAATGGGAACCCCTCGACGGAGTGACCGGCCACTACAACGCCCTCACCGCCGACGGAGCATCCACCCTGGTGAGCCAGGACGAAGGCTGGCTGATCCGCCCCCGCGGCGCCGACCGCGAGGCCTGGCCCGACGGCGACATTCGCTGGAACGGCCAGATGGTCTGATCCATTTTGGTGCGACGAGGGTCGCGGTGCCGGACCTCCGACAAGCTCCGGCCCTCCGGCACTGCGCCCCACGCCGCGCCGGATCTTTTTGGCGCGACGCGGGTCGCGGGCGCGGACCTCCGACAATTTCATCTAGCGCGGCGCGGGTCGCGGGCGCGGACCTCCGACAAGCTTCGGTCGTCCGCGCCTGCGACCCGCGCCGCGTCCGGCCGTTCGGCACTGCAACCCACGCCGCGCCGGCCGCGCAAAGCACAAACCCTCGCGGGCGGCGTTCGAGGTGGCCCTAGGACCACCTCGGACGCCGAACGCGAGGGTTTAGTGATGCTGAGGCCGAGAGGCCCTACTACTGCGAGATGCCGACGGTAGCCGGATCCTCGTTCGAACCGGGAGCCTCGGGCGAGACACCGGCGCGAACGCGAGCCCCGAGGTCGGGGTCGACCGACGTCCAGTAAGCGAACACGCGCTCGAGCAGGTCGGGGCGCGTGACCTTCGACACGTGACCGACGATGTTGCCGACCATGCGCTCACGAGCGGCGTCGTCGAGGACCTCGCGGTACAGGGTGCCGGCCTGGCCGAAGTCGTCGTCTTCGGGGTGCAGCGTGGCGGCCGTGCGGGTCAGGAGCCCGTCGGACTCCCAGCCCGAGTCGTCACCGTGCGCCTCGGGCGACGCGTGTGCGCCACCGACCGAGTTGGGTGCGTAGACCGGGGTCGTCGCCGACGAGAAGTGGTAGCGGGCGCCACCGTCTTTCGAGTAGTCGTTGACCTCGGTGTGCGGCATGTTCACCGGCAGCTGCGCGTGGTTGGTGCCCACGCGGTAGCGGTGCGCGTCGGCGTAGCTGAAGATTCGGGCGAGCAGCATCTTGTCGGGGCTGGCGGCGATCCCGGGCACGAAGTTCGAGGGGGCGAAGGTGGCCTGCTCGATCTGGGCGAAGTAGTTCTCGGGGTTGCGGTTGAGCTCCATGGTGCCGACCTCGATCAGCGGGTAGTCGCTGTGCGGCCACACCTTTGTCAGGTCGAACGGGTTGAAGCGGTACGAGGCTGCGTCGTCGTAGGGCATGACCTGCACCGACAGCTTCCAGGTCGGGAAGTCGCCGCGCTCGAGCGCCTCGGAGAGGTCGCGGATGTGGAAGTCGGCGTCTTCACCGGCGATGCGGTCGGCGTCGTCCTGCGTGAGGATCTCGTTGCCCTGGTCGCTCTTGAAGTGGTACTTGACCCAGAACTTCTCGCCCGAAGCGCTGATCCACTGGTAGGTGTGCGACCCGAAGCCGTCCATCATGCGCCACGAGGCCGGGAGGCCGCGGTCGCCCATGAGCCAGGTGACCTGGTGGGCCGACTCGGGCGAGAGAGTCCAGAAGTCCCACTGCATGTTGTGGTCGCGGAGGTGCGAGCCCGGAAGGCGCTTCTGCGAGTGGATGAAGTCGGGGAACTTGATGCCGTCGCGGATGAAGAAGACGGGCGTGTTGTTGCCCACGAGGTCGTAGTTGCCCTCGTCGGTGTAGAACTTCAGCGCGAAGCCGCGGGGGTCGCGCCAGGTGTCGGGCGAACCCTGCTCACCGGCGACGGTCGAGAAGCGAGCGAGCATCTCGGTGGTCGCACCGGGCTGGAACAGCGAGGCGCGCGTGTACTTCGACACGTCGTTCGTGACGGTGAACGTACCGAACGCGCCGCCGCCCTTGGCGTGGACGATGCGCTCGGGCACCTTCTCGCGGTTGAACTGGGCGAGCTTCTCGACGAGGTAGACGTCGTGAAGCGCAATGGGGCCGTCGGCGCCGACGCTCTGCGAGTGCTCGTCGCTGGCGACGGGCGCCCCGGCCTGAGTTGTCGTGTGGTTGTGCAACTGGTCAGTCATGAGACTCCTTGCTGATCGAGATGGACGAAAGAGAAAGTTCAGGATCCGACGGCTCGGCCGCGCCAGCGGCCCCATCGAGCTCGGAGGCTCGGCACTCGGGGCACAGCCCCCAGAAGGTCACCTCCGCGGTGGTCACCAAGTAGCCGGAGGTCGACGACGGGGCGAGGCACGGCGCTTCGCCGAACACGCAGTCGACGTCGGCGATCGCTCCGCAGATGGAGCAGACGACGTGGTGGTGATTGTCTCCGGTGCGGAGCTCGTAGCGAGCGGGCGAGCCCGCCGGCTCGATCCGCCGGAGGATGCCGATGCCGGTGAGGGCGGCGAGCACCCCGTAGGTCGCCTGGAGGCTGGTGCCGGGGAGCCGCGCGGCCACGCGAGTGAAGACCTCGTCGGCCGTCGCGTGCGAGTGGTCGATCAGCGCTTCGATCGCGGCGACACGGGGTGCCGTGACGCGGAGTCCCGCGTCTCGGATCCTGGTGCTCGCCTCGAGTGAAGTCATGCCACAAGTGAACCACTTGTTTTGAGTGATTCAAAATAAGCGAGGACTCCTCGCGGTGGGCGCATACTTGTCAGCGCCCGCCTCACCGATTGGAATAGCCACGCCTCCCGTCTCTACCGTGCTGCTCACGTTCCGCCTCGACCCCGTCGCGCTGGCCGTGATCGTCGTGGCAGCCATCCTCTACGGAGCCGGTGTCATTCGGGCCCGTCAAGAGGGCACCCGCTGGAGCCCGGGCCGCACAGCGGCCTTCTTCATGCTGGGGCTCGGGTCGTACGCGATCATCTCGTTCGGGTTCCTCGGCGCGTACAGCCACGATCTGCGCTTCGCCTTTACCACCCGGATCGCACTGCTGCTGTTCGTGGTGCCGGCCCTCATCGCGCTCGGTCGGCCCGTGCACCTGGCCCGAGCGGCACTCGGGCAGGCCGGGCGGGCTCGATTGGAGCGGTTCCTCGGATCCTCGTTTCTGAAAGTCGTCGGCAGCGCGATCTTCTCGCCGCTGTTCGCGCTAGCCGTCTTCGCGGTCTTCCTGACACCGCTCGCCTTCTCGATCCGCGAGAACGCCGTGGGCGAATCGCTCATTACGGTGCTCGTCCCGGTCGCCGGGCTGCTGATGATCCTGCCGGTCTTCGAGGGGTCTCGCGTGCACACGAGCTTCTTCATCACCGTCGAGTTTCTGCTGGCGTTCGTCGAGCTGATCCTCGATGCCATCCCCGCGATCGTGCTGCGCATCACCGGCCACGTGCTCGACCAGGGCCACGCCGTCGCGGCCATCGCACCCGGGTGGTTCCCGTCACAGCTGCGCGACCAGCAGCTCTCGGGCGATCTGCTCTGGTTCATCGCCGAGGTGGCCGACATTCCCGTGCTGATCTTCCTGTTCGTGCGCTGGAGCCGCACCGACCGCCGGGAGGCCCGCGCCGTCGACGAGCTGAGCGACGACGAGATGGAGGAGCTGACCCGGGCACACCTGCGCGGGGCTCGCGACTGACCTGCCTGCTTGCCCGGCTGGCTCGCCGACCGCCTGCGTGCCCGGGGCTCTTGCAAATTTGAAGGAGAAACCCGCGCCCGGCAACGACTTCATGCCGATCCGGGGGGTTCGCCTCCGCGTTTTTCCTTCGAATTTGCAAAGGCACACAGCGGAGGGGAAATAAGGGAGGCGCCCAGCCATCGGGGGAAATGACTGGGCGCCTTCGGGCCGGGAGTGGATCAGATACTCCACGGCTGAGCCGGAGTGAGTCAGAAGCCCGATCACAAGGCCTCGTCTCTCCGACAAGCTCTACTCTGGGCCCCCCGCATAAGAGCGGGCTGACAGGAGTCTTGGCGTCTGCCGCTAATGGCGCGACTTGTAGACTTGGCGAGTCCGCTCGCCTCCCCTCTACGTGATGGAGTTCCTGTGCCCACGATCGTCGTCGAAGTCATGCCCAAGGCTGAACTGCTCGACCCCCAGGGCAAGGCAGTCACCTTCGCTCTCGCCCGTCTCGGCAAAGACTTCGCCACCGAGGTGCGCATCGGCAAGCGCTTCGAGATCACCGTCGACGAGGTGACCGACGCCATCCTGGCCGACGTGAAGCAGCTCGCCGACGACGTCTTCTCGAACTCGGTCATCGAAGACGTCGTGTCGATCGAAGTGCTCCAAGATCCTTCGGCAACCGCCCCGGCCGAAGCGTCCAGCACGGCCGCCGCCCTCTGATGGCAACCGGCATGCGCATCGGCGTCGTCACGTTCCCCGGGTCGCTCGACGACCGCGACGCCCAGCGCGCCGTTCGCCTCGCGGGCGGCGAGCCCGTCGCCCTGTGGCACGGCTCGCACGACCTCGACGGCGTCGAGGCGATCATCCTTCCCGGCGGCTTCAGCTACGGCGACTACCTGCGCGCCGGCGCCATCGCCAGCCTCTCGCCGATCATGAGCGAGGTCGTCGACGCCGCGAACAAGGGCATGCCCGTTCTCGGCATCTGCAACGGCTTCCAGATGCTCGCCGAGGCCCGTCTCATCCCGGGCGCGCACACCCGCAATGCGCACCAGCAGTTCATCCGCCGCGACCAGCGCCTTCGCGTCGAGAACGCCGACACCGCCTGGACGAACGGCTTCGAGCAGGGTCAAGAGATCACCATCCCGCTGAAGAACGCCGACGGCCGCTTCATCGCCGATGCGGAGACCGTCAAGCGGATCGAGGGCCAGGGCCAGGTCGCCTTCCGCTACCTCGGCGTCAACCCCAACGGATCCTTCGACGACATCGCCGGCGTCTCGAACGAGCGCGGCAACGTGGTGGGTCTCATGCCCCACCCGGAGCACGCCACCGAGCCCGGCTTCGGCCCCGACACGGCCCTCGCCATGTCGTCGGGCGTCGACGGCCTCACCTTCTTCACCTCCGTCATCCGAAAGGCGCTCGTCGCGTGACTACCGAACTCACCCAGGCTCCCGGCAGCGCAGGATCCGAGCGCCACATTCCCGACACCGTCTCGAACGCTGCAGCGACACCTGACCGCGAGCAGCCCTACGGTGCCCTCGGCCTGAAAGAAGACGAATACCTCAAGATCCGCGAGATCCTCGGCCGTCGCCCTACCTCCGGCGAACTCGCGATGTACAGCGTCATGTGGAGCGAGCACTGCTCGTACAAGTCGTCGAAGATCTACCTCCGCCAGTTCGGCGAGAAGGTCTCCCCCGCCATGAAGAAGAACCTCATGGTCGGCATGGGCGAGAACGCCGGCGTGGTCGACATCGGCAACGGCTGGGCCGTGACCTTCAAGGGTGAGAGCCACAACCACCCGAGCTACATCGAGCCGTTCCAGGGTGCCGCGACCGGCGTCGGCGGCATCGTCCGCGACATCATCTCGATGGGCGCCCGCCCGGTCGCCGTGATGGATCAGCTCCGCTTCGGCGCGATCGACGCCCCCGACACGCAGCGCGTCGTCGACGGCGTGGTGTCGGGCATCAGCTTCTATGCGAACTGCCTCGGCCTGCCGAACATCGGCGGCGAGACCGTGTTCGACGCCGTCTACCAGGGCAACCCGCTCGTCAACGTCACGAGCGTCGGGGTCCTCCGCCACGAAGACCTCCACCTCGCCAACGCCAAGGGCGCGGGCAACAAGGTCGTGCTGTTCGGCGCCCGCACGGGTGGCGACGGAATCGGTGGCGCCTCGATTCTCGCCTCCGACACGTTCTCGGCCGGCGGCCCGACCAAGCGCCCCTCGGTGCAGGTCGGCGACCCCTTCGCCGAGAAGGTGCTCATCGAGTGCTGCCTCGAGCTGTTCCGCGACGAGCTCGTCGAGGGCATCCAAGACCTCGGTGCCGCGGGTATCTCGTGCGCCACCTCCGAGCTGGCCAGCAACGGCGATGGCGGCATGTTCATCGAACTCGAGAAGGTGCTGCTGCGCGACCCCACGCTCACCGCCGAAGAGATCCTCATGAGCGAGAGCCAGGAGCGCATGATGGCCGTCGTGCGCCCCGACAAGCTCGACGCGTTCCTCGCGGTCGTCGCGAAGTGGGAGGTCGAGACCAGCGTGCTGGGCGAGGTCACCGACACCGGCCGCCTCATCATCAACTGGCACGGCGAAGAGATCGTCAACGTCGAGCCGCGCACCGTGGCCGTCGACGGCCCCGTCTACGAACGCCCCGTCGCCTACCCGTCCTGGCTCGACGAGCTCCAGGCCGACACCGCTCGCAGCCTCGATCGGCCCGAGACCGGCGACGAGCTCCGCGAGCAGTTCCTGGCCCTCCTCGGCTCCCCGAACCTGGCCGACAAGTCGTGGATCACCAACCAGTACGACACCTACGTGCTCGGCAACACCGCGCTCAGCTTCCCCGACGACGGCGGCATGATCCGCGTCGACGAAGAGAGCGGCCTCGGATTCGCGATCGCGACCGACGCCAACGGCCGCTACTGCCAGCTCGACCCCGCGCAGGGTGCTCGCCTGGCTCTCGCCGAGGCCTACCGCAACGTCGCCGCCACCGGTGCCACCCCGGTCGCCGTCACCGACTGCCTCAACTTCGGCTCCCCCGAGAACCCCGAGGTCATGTGGCAGTTCTCGAAGACCGTCGAAGCCCTGAGCGACGCCTGCCTCGAGATGGAGATCCCCGTCACGGGCGGAAACGTCTCGTTCTACAACCAGACCGGCACCGCGCCGATCCACCCCACGCCCGTCATCGGCGTGCTCGGCGTGATCGACGACGTCGCAAAGCGGATCCCCTCGGGGTGGCAAGACGAGGGCGACAACATCTACCTCCTCGGTACCACGTCGCTGGAGCTCGACGGCTCGGCCTGGGCGGGCACCATCCACGATCACCTCGGCGGCCGTCCCCCCGCGGTCAACCTCGAGGCCGAGCGTCAGCTTGCGGGCCTTCTGGCCGCCGGCGGCAGCGAGTCGCTCCTCGGATCGGCGCACGATCTCAGCGAAGGCGGCCTCGGCCAGGCCCTCGCCGAGTCGGTTCTCCGCTTCGGCGTCGGCGCCCGAGTGTGGCTCGACGAGGTCATGGAGCGCGACGGGGTCGACGCCGCGACGGCCCTCTTCTCGGAGTCGACCGGCCGCGTGCTCGTGTCCGTCCCCCGCGAAGACGACGTGAAGTTCCGCGGCCTCTGCGAGGGTCGCGGCTACCCCGTCGCCCGCATCGGTGTCACCGACAAGCAGAACCCGGGCCTCGAGGTGCAAGACCTCTTCACAGTCGACCTCAACGAGCTCCAGTCGACCCACCGCGGCACTCTTCCCGCCCGCTTCGGAGCGCTAATCGCCGAGTAGCTCACGCTCCACCGTGAGACCTCAAAATCGACCAGGATCCGCGCCCGGCGCCTGTCGAATTTGAGGTCTCGCGCGTTCTCCACAGGGTGGGGGCACAACAGCGCGGGCGGAGTGCGCGGGCGGGCATGATCGGCGGGTGAACCACGACCCTGAAGCCTTTCGAGTTCGCGACGCCGAAGCGCGCGGGGTGACACCGGCCGACCTTCGTCGCGTCGAGTGGGAGCGGCCCTTCCATGGCATTCGGCGCAGGCAACGAGACACTGGGCCACCGCGGGGCGTGAGAGATCGGGTAGTCGATCTCTGCCGGGCGCTGCTGCCAGCCCTTCCCGAGGGCGCGTTTTTCAGCCACGTCACCGCGGCGATTCTGTGGGGGTTGCCCCTACCCGCCGCGCTCGAGTCGAATGACGCACCACTCCATGTCACGACGCGCTCGGGCAATGCACTCCGACGCCGAGGAGTCGTCGGCCACCTCCGTCGATCCGCACCTCCGCACGTGCTTCGCGCGGGGATTCCGGTCAGCACGCCCATCGACACCTGGGTCGACTGCCGGACCACCCTGGACGACATCGAGCTCGTCGTCGTGGGCGATGCCCTCGCCGGGGAGTGGTCGCCCTACCGCGGAGCTCACCACTGCGATCCGTCCGACCTCGCGGCCGCTGCCAGAAAGGCCACTGGCAAAGGATCCGCTCGACTCCGCCGCGCCGCCACCCGTATTCGAGCCGGTTCGAAGTCACCCCAAGAGACGCGGCTCCGACTCGCGCTCGTCGAGTCCGGTCTCCCCTAGCCCGAGATCAACGTGACCAAGTACGGCCCGGATGGTGCCTGGCTGGGTGCAGCCGACCTCGCCTACGACGAGCAACGCCTCGCTATCGAGTACGAGGGCGATTACCACCGCACCGATCGCGACCAATGGTTCGCCGATATCGCGCGGCGCGAACGTTTCGACGATGCCGGTTGGCGCACCGTGAGGGTCACCGCCGCCGACATGCGCCACCTCGATGCGCTCTGCACCCGAATCGCCCGCCTCCATCGCGAACGAACTCCGTGAGACCTCAAAAACGACCAGGATCCGCGCCCGGCGCCTGTCGAATTTGAGGTCTCACGCGCGGCGCGACGCGGCGCGGCGCGACGCGACGCGACGCGACGCGACGCGACGCGACGCTAGGCGAAGACGATGCAGGCGGGCGAACCCGTCGCGATGAGCGCGGTTGGGGCACCCGGCACACCCGTCGCCGGGTCGATCGGCAAGACCGCGACCGTGTCGGAGAGCTGGTTCGCGACGAGCATCTCGCCCGCGTCGATCGCGAAGTGGCGCGGCCACCGACCGCCGCACGGCACCTCGGCCACGAGCGCTAGGCGCCCGGCCGTGGCCGTGGACGTGTCTCCGTCCGGCTCCGAGCCCGCGAGCACGGCGATGGTGTCACGCCCGCGAACTGCGACGTACACCCGCCCGCCCTGCACCACGAGGTGCGAGAGGAGCGTCTCGCCCGTGCCTGCCTCGACCGATGGGTCGCAGGCCAGCACCGAGTAGTCGAGGGTGAACCCCTCGGCAGAGTGCGACAACACGTGCAGGCAGCCGTCCAGCTCGCCCGCGACGACGAGTTGCTCGCCGAGCCAGGCGAGATGCCGTGGCCCCGATCCGGCGGGCAACGCATGCGCGCCGACGAACGACGGTTCAAGGGTGATCGGATCGACGGCGACCTCGAAGAGGCGGTCCGTGCCGAGGTCGGCGACGAGCAGCGTGCCCCACGGCGTCGGTGTGGCGCTGTGGGCGTGCGGCGCCTCCTGACGCTCGACGTGGGGCCCGGTGCCAGCAGGCAGGGGGAGCACGCGGGCCACTCGCGCAGGATCCAACGCATCGGCAGAAAGGACAGCGACCGTTCCGGCCGTGTAGTTGGCGACCACGAGGGATCCTGAAGCCGGATCGACGACGACGTGGCAGGGGGCGCTACCGCCCGATGCGGCGATCGAGGCGGGTACGAGCTCACCGGCCGAGTTCGTGAACGAGACGACGCGCCCCGCCGCCGTCTCGGAGACGATGTGCACCTCCCCCTCGGTGAGGGTGAGGAACGACGGGTCGTCGACCGGTGCGACCTGGATCAGCTTCCACTGCCCGTCACGCGCCTGCCGCTCGAAGACCGAGACACCCTCGCCCCGCCCGCCACTCGTGGCGGTGTACGAGCCCAGGTAGAAACGTGTGCGGGCCTCGCTCATGATTCGTCTCGGACGCCCGAGGCGATTCGCTCGTGGTGGTGGATGACCTCGGCCACGATGAAGTTGAGGAAGCTCTCGGTGAAGTCGGGATCGAGGCGCGAGTCGGCCGCGATGGCCCGAAGGCGCTTGATCTGCTCGACCTCGCGGCCCGGGTCGCTCGCCGGCATCCCCGCATCCGCCTTGAGGTGGCCGACGGTCTGCGTGAACTTGAACCGTTCGGCGAGCAGATGGACCAGGGCCGCGTCGATGTTGTCGATGCTCTCTCGGATGCTCTGTAGCCGCTCGACGGCGCTGGGGTTCGGTTCCATGGCTCGACTTTATCGGTCGCGGCCTTGCAGAATCTGGTGCGGCTTTGTTACTCGTCGCCGAGGAGGTCGTGGCGGACGATGACCTCGTCGCGCCCGGGGCCGACCCCGATCACGGAGATGCGGGATCCTGAGATCTTCTCGATGGCGAGCACGTAGTCTTGCGCGTTCTTCGGCAGGTCGGCGAAGGTGCGCGCGCCCGTGATGTCGTCGTTCCAGCCGGGGAACTCTTCGTAGATCGGCTTCGCGTGGTGGAAGTCGGACTGCGAGACGGGCATCTCGTCGAAGCGGACGCCGTCGACCTCGTAGGCCACACAGACGGGGATGGTCTCGAGGCCGGTCAGCACATCGAGCTTGGTCAGCACGAAGTCGGTCACGCCGTTGATGCGAGCCGAGTAGCGCGCGATCGGGGCGTCGTACCAGCCGCAGCGACGCGGGCGACCGGTCGTGGTGCCGAACTCGAAGCCCTGGCTGCGGAGGAACTCGCCCGAGGCGTCGAAGAGCTCGGTCGGGAACGGGCCGGCTCCGACGCGGGTCGTGTACGCCTTGACGATTCCGACGACGCGCGAGATCTGCCCCGGGCCGATGCCCGAACCGGTCGAGGCGCCGCCCGCTGTGGCCGATGACGAGGTCACGAACGGGTACGTTCCGTGGTCGACGTCGAGCATGGTCGCCTGGCCCGCCTCGAAGAGGACGTTCTTGCCCGCTTCGAGCGCGTGGTGCAGCTCGAGGGCGGTGTCGGCGACCATGGGGCGCAGGCGCTCGGCGTAGCTGAGCAGCGTCTCGACGACCTCGTCGGCGCTGATCGCCCGGCGGTTGTAGATCTTGACGAGCAGGTGGTTCTTCTGGTCGAGGGCCGCCTCGACCTTCTGCCGCAGGATGTTCTCGTCGAAGAGGTCTTGCACCCGCAGGCCCACGCGGTTGATCTTGTCGGCGTAGGCCGGCCCGATGCCGCGACCGGTGGTGCCGATCGAACGCGAGCCCAGGAAGCGCTCGGTGACCTTGTCGAGGGTGCGGTGGTAGTGCGTGATGAGGTGCGCGTTGGCGCTGACACGGAGCTTCGACACGTCGACGCCTCGGGCGATGAGGGCGTCGAGCTCGTCGAACAGCACCTCGATGTCGACCACGACACCGTTGCCGATCACCGGCGTCACGCCCGGGGTCAGGATGCCCGAGGGCAGCAGGTGCAGGGCGTACTTCTGATTGCCGATCACGACCGTGTGGCCGGCGTTGTTGCCACCGTTGAATTTGACGACGTAGTCGATGCGGCTGCCGAGCAGATCGGTCGCCTTGCCTTTGCCCTCGTCGCCCCACTGGGCTCCGATGATCACGATTGCGGGCATGGTGTTCTCCTCGCGGTCGGGGATCGCACCCGTGCGCAGGTGCACCCCAGTGTATCGGAGCCGAGGATCCGACGGCCCGGCGGGCAGAATCGACTCACGAAAAGCACGATCGAGACACTAAAACACAATCGAGCCACGGCATGCCGTGGCTCGATTGCGTTATTTCGGTCTGACGCGGGTTCGCCGGCCCTAGTCGGCCGAGGGCGGCTGTGAGCCGGAACCGCGCCGCGCCCTGGTGAGCACCACGACGACGGCCACGAGCGCGACGAGGATCACCCCGCCGCCGACCCCGAGGGCGAGGGGGAGGCCGTTGGATCCTTGGCTCGTCGCCTCCGGGGCGGTGCCATCGCCATCGGTCGCCGCCGCAGAGCCCGACGAGGCTGCGGGCGCCTGGTCACCGCAGGTCGGCCTGCGGTCGGCGCCCTCCGCTGCGGTCACCGACGCCGGCTTGTCGTAGCTGAACGCGAGCGACGACGTCACCGTGTGCCCGTCGGCCGAGACGATCTGCCAGCGGGCCGTGTAGTCGCCGGACGCGCCCAGGGCAACCGGCACCGTCACGTCGGTGTCGGCGATGGTCGGGCAACCGGTCTCGAAGTGCTTTCCGGCTGGGCCGGTCACCTGGACGACATTCGACGAACCGTCGCCCGACAGGTCGAGCACGCGATCGTCGAAGGTCAGCTTGACGCTCGTGAGCTCGGTCGACACGGTCGAGCCGGCCTTCGGCGTCGACGACACGAGGTAGTCGTGCGCGTTCGCGGCGGCTGCCGGGGCGAGCACGAGGGCGCCGACCCCGAGGGTGACTCCGAGGGCCGTGGCGAGGCGCCTCACGAGCGGGCCGAGCCTCGAGTGCTCCGCACGTAGGCGAGGAGCGCGACCACGAGGGCCAGGGCTCCGAGCCCGAGACCGGCGATGCCGAAGCCGAGCCCCAGGCCCGAGGTGGTTCCGGTACTGGCGGATGCCACCGGCGTCGCCGTCGCCGTATCGGTGGCCGTCACGCCCCCGTGGTGGCTGTCGGTCGCCGCACCGATCGCGAGCACCGGAGCGGGGTGTTCGGGCTCTTCGCCGTCGGCGGGCGTCGGCTCGTTCCACTTGACCACGCTGCCGTCGCTGTAGGTCTGAGTCGTCGGGAGCTCGACCTCGTCGACCTCGGGAACGGCACCGGCCGACACGGTGAAGAGCTGGAACTCACCCGGCGCGATCCCGTCGGCGGTCGAGTCGGCGGTCCAGGTGACGCGGGTGACCGCCTTCGTGATGGTGCCGTAGTCGGTCTTCACGGCCTTGGGGAGCGTGCCGGTGGTCACGACGGCCTTCCAGCCGGCGAGCGGCTGGAACGACACCGAGGTGAAGGGGTGGTCGGTCGGGAAGTCGACAGCGACCTTGGTCGTCGACGCGGTGGCCGACTCGGTCGGAACCTTGAACTGGAGCGTGGAGTACGAACCGGCGGTCACGTCATCGCCCTCGACGTGCACGTGTGCCGATGCGGCGAGAGGTGCGGCCAGTGCGAGGGCACCAGCGAGGGGAAGAGTGAACGCGGTGCGCAGGGCGAGGGTGCGGGTGCGGGTGCGGGTGCGGGTGGTGGGCATGGTGAATCGTCTTTCTGTCGTCTGAATGGCGCCCGGGCGCGGGAGGCTCGGGGCGCAGCGACTTAGCCCGGCAGCGGGCGGTCGCAGGAAAATGGGGTCAGACGACAGCGGGCGGGCCGCGATGGGGGCGAGCAGCGAGGAGCACACCGAGCCGGCGAATGCCACGTCGGTCGGCCAGAGCCCGGACCAGCCCGTGCCGGTCGGGGAACAGGGCGAACCCGAGGATCCGCGACACCAGCGCGAGCCGGGCGACCGCAAGTCGGGCGATGGTCACCAGCGCACGCTCACCGTGGAGCAGCAGTGCGATCGTGAGGAGAGCAGCCACGGCGTGGCCGAGCCACATGCGCGTGTCGCTCATGCCCTCCATACCGTGGCTGGCCGATCCCGTGACGTCGGGGAGGTGGACGGTCGAGCCGCCCGACATCACCATGCCGAGCATGCCCACCGAGTGACCGCTGCCGGCTGAGGCGGGAAGCGACGTTCCGAGGCTGAAGAGCAGGTGGAAGACGATCTGGCTCACGCCGACGGAGACCGCCAATGGAACGAGGGCCAGGGCCCGTGCGCTGAGTGCGATGCAGACGAGGCAGGCGAAGACGAGAGCCAATACCGTGCCAAGGAGGCCCGGCACCATGCCGCCGCCGGCGACGTGTGAGAACGCGGCGATTGCCACGGAGAGGGTCGCCACGATCAGGCCGCGCGTGACGCGCAAACCCCTCGAAGCGACCCGGACCGTCATGCCTGAAATCTTACGGGGAACGCGATCAGCGGTCGGAGCGCGAGTTGTCGGCCGCGCCCGCCGGTGCTTTGCCGGCCATGCGCGCGAGCTGCTCGTTGTAGGCGTTCAGCTCGGCGTCTCCGTCGACTTCGGCCCGTCGGTCGTACCGCTTGGCGGTCTTCTCGTCGCTGGTGATCCACTGGCGCATCACCATCAGGGCCACGAGCACGGTCGGGAACTCGCCGGCACCCCACGCGATGGCGCCACCCGTGTGCTGATCGGCCAGGAGGTCTTGGTAGTTCGTCTTGCCGAGCGCGTGCCACCAGTCGGCGGCGAGGATGTCGGTGCCGGACATGATGGCGAGACCGAAGAACGCGTGGAACGCAAGCGTCGCGAGAAGCAGGATGATGCGGAGCGGGAACGGCGGCCGCTTGGGGCCGGGGTCGACCCCGATGAGTACGAAGAAGAAGACGTACCCGGAGAGGAGGAAGTGCACCTCCATGATGAAGTGCCCGGGGTGCGTCTGCAGCGAGGCTTCGAACCAGCCCGTCCAGTAGAACGCGACGAGACTGCCGGCGAAGACCACGGCCGCGACAATGGGGTTTGTGATGAAGCCGGCGTAGCGCGAGTGCGTGATAAGCATCAGCCACTCACGAGCACCGCGGCTGTTGTCGTGGCGCTTCGGGAGCACGCGAAGCGCCAGCAGAATCGGGGCACCCAGCACAAGGAGCGGGGGGACGTACATCATCAGCACCATGTGCTGGATCATGTGCGTCGAGAAGTTCACGGCGCCGTAGACGCTTGGGCCGCCGCTCGTAGCGAAGAGCACTCCGAAGCAGCCGAAGAGCCAGGGGACGGTGCGGCCCCACGACCAGCTGTCGCCGCGGCGCTTGAGGCGGTAGACGCCGATCAGGTAGAGGCCGGCCATGACGGCCGCGACGGCGATGAAGAAGTAGTCGGGGTGGAACCCGAACAGGAAGCGCGGCAGGGTGATCGGCGCCGGATAAGCGAAGCCGATGAGCCCATCACGGGTGTCGCCCTCCGCGACCTGAGGTACAGGCGGCGCCGACTGCGATAACGCTACCGAGAGCCCCATTGCCACCGACATGAACACAACCTCGGCCGCTGCAAGACGAACGAAGGCTCGCGTTCGACCGGGTTCGCGAACGAGCCGCGGAATGACATGCCTCCGGTGCAGCACGCCAGCGACGCCGAGCCCGATCAGGATGAGCGACTTGACGAGGATCAGGAGGCCGTAGGTCGAGGTCACTAGGTCGGCCGGACCGGTCAGACGCAGGCTCGCGTTGATGACACCCGAGAACGCGACGAAGGCGAAGGCCCAGACGGCGATCGTCGAGTAGCGGGAGACGACCGCGGCGAGATGCCGGCCCGCCTTGTTGCGCAGCAGGATGATCGCGATCAGACCGCCCATCCACACGGTGACGCCGATGAGGTGCATGGCCAGGCTGTTCACCGCGTTGACGTGCTCGTTCGTGCCCGACGAGTGCCCCGACAGGGAGAGGGGAAGCAGCGCGAGGAGCGCGAATACAGTTGCCGTCGCCGTCCACGAGACATTTTTCGTCGCCAGAAGAATCACTAGAGCGACGAACACGCACCCAATCGTGACCACCCAGGTCTGCCCGATCTCGAGCTGGAAGGTGACGAAGAGGAACTGGTGCCGGAATGTCGACGAGGTGATGGGAACCTGAAGCACGCTCGCCACGCGAAGCACCAAGGCGCCGACGCTGGCCACCAACCACACGGTGGCCGACCATGTGGCCCACCGGGTCGCATGCCACTGGCTAAAGCTGGCCGACTTTGGAGCCTTCGTCTGGCCAGGAAGAACGACCGACGACACCACCAACAGACCGATCGTGACGGCGGCGGCGGCGTCGAAGACGCCGGTCACCAGGGGAAGGCCGTTACTGACGACGACACCGGGATCGACGAGACGTGAGCCACCGAGCGCACCGGTGAAGTACATGGCCGCGAGCGCCAGCACGAGCAACAGCACGCCCGACCCGATCAGCCAGATGGCCACGGCAGACGGTCGGCCGGATCGCACGGGACGGGGAGCGTCACCGCCAGAGTCGCCCCCCTGCGAGGCGCGGCGGCTCGACGACAGGTCGAGACGGGTGGTCTCGAAGCGGAGGTCGTCGATCTGATCGGTCACCCAGTAATAGTACGGACACGCTCCCGATCCCCGTCGGAGTTATCCACAAGGCCGAGACACCTCCCCGCATTCGCAACCGCTCGTTCACCCGGGCTCGCCACTCTGCTGGCATGGACGCACGCACGAACCTCGACGAGATCGCACGCACGAACCCCAATTCGAGCCCCGGAACGACCACACACGCGAACCCGCGCAAGATCCTGCGGGTCGGCATCGACGGCCTGCGCATCGACGACGCCCTCACAGGCGTCCACGCCCCCGTGCTCTCCGCCTTCGCCCGCGCGGGCCGACTTCTCCCGCTCGAGATGGAGGTGCCGACGATCTCCGGTCCGGGATGGTCGTCCATTCTGACCGGAGCACCGCACTCGGTCCACGGCGTGTTCGACAACACCTTTCACGGTCACCGCCTCGACGCCACCACCGACTTCCTCGCCCGCGCCTCGCACGCGGGCCGCTCCACCTTCGCCGCGGTGAGCTGGCCACCGCTCGCCGATCCGGCGAGCGCGGGTCCGATCCTCACCACTCGCCTCGACGACCAGAGAGCCGGTCGCCATCGCCTCGTGGTCCGCGACGGCGAGACCTACGGCTACCGCATGGCCGACGGCGACATCGCCGCCTTCACGCGCCTTGCGATCCGCGACGCCGGGCCCGACGCGAGCTTCGTCTACCTCGGCGAAGTCGACGAGGCCGGTCATCTCTATGGCGGGGTCTCGCCCGAGTATGACGCTGCCGTCGGGCGCGTCGACGCCCACCTCGGCACGATCCTCGACGCGGTGGCGCGCCGGGCGAGCACTCACGACGAAGACTGGCTGGTCGGTGTCACGACCGACCATGGGCACCTCGACGAGGGCGGCCACGGCGGAGGCGACCCCGTGCTGACGCGGTCGTTTCTCGCCCTCGGCAGGTACGGGAGCGGCGTGCCGGTCGACGTCGACAGCGCAATCAGGATCCAGCCCACCGACATCTCGCGGATCCTGCTCTCCCATCTCGGCTGATCGGCACCGCGCCCGCCGACGCCGCTAGTCGCCGATCGCCTTCGGGTGCCGGGCTCGGAGCGCCGTCTCTTCGGCGTCGATCGCGGCCAACACGGCCTGCACGGCGTTCTCCTGATACCGCCCGTCGCGGCGGGCAAGAAGCACGGCCTCTCGCTCGGCCTCGATCATGCTGCCGCGAAGCCTGCTGAACATCACCGGCGACTGCTCGCGGTCGGGAGGCGACGGGTTCGCGAGCGACTCCGAGAGGAAGCTTGATGCGCGCCGGAGCTGCTCGACGACGCGCTCCTCATCGTCGTCGCCGCGCACGGCGTCGAGCCGGTCGATGCCGGCCTGCTTGGCCTCTGCCGTGAGTAGCTGTCGTTCGGTCCACTCCTGCGCGAGGTTCGGGGCGGGCAGGTGCACCCGGCGGATGAGCAGGGGCAGCGGCAGTGCCTGCAGCAGTGTGCCGAGAACTACGACGAACGCCAAGAACTGCAGCAGTTCGCGTTGCGGAGTGCCTTCGGGAAGGAGGAAGGCTGCGGCCAGAGTGACCACACCGCGGATACCGGCCGCCGAGACGACCGTGCTCGACGCGGCCGTCCACGCGCGTTCGCGGACTCGCGCCGGCCCGATCCGGTAGAGGAACATCGTGAAGAACACCCACGCGAACCGGGCAGCGATCACGATGGCGAGCACGGCGAAGCTGATGCCGATGGTCGTCCAAAGCCCCGGCCCGAACCAGACCACGTTCTCGAGCACCCCGGCGAGGTTCAGGCCGATGAAGAGGAACACGGCGTTCTCCAGGAGGAACTGCACTGTGCGCCAATTGAGCCGCTCGGCCACGCGGGCCTCGGCCGAGAGCACGACGGGCGACCGGTAGCCGAGGTAGAGGCCGGCGACCACGACGGCGAGCGCCCCGGATCCGTGAAGGAGTTGCGCGGGGAGGAAAGCGAGAAAGGGGGTGACGAGCGAGAGGCTCGTGTCGAGCACGGCGGACCGGAGCCGGCTACGAATCTGGGCCAGCACGATACCGACGACAAGGCCAATACCTCCGCCGACGATCACCGCGAGGCCAAAATCAACCGCGACTTCGCCGGGTGTAACCACATGGTGGATGGCGGCGATTGCCGCATCGAGTGCCACGAGAGCCGTGGCGTCGTTGAGCAGGCTCTCGCCCTCGAGGATCGTCACGACTCGACGCGGGAGCGGCACCGTGCCGGTCACCGCCGTGACCGCGACCGCATCGGTGGGGGCGACCACAGCGCCGAAAGCGAGGCCAGCCGCGATCGTGATGCCCGGCACGATCCACCAGGCGGCGAATCCGACCACCACGACGGTGAAGGCGACGAGCGCGACGCTGGTCAGCACGATGCTGTCGTTACGAGCCCGAATGTCGATCAGCGACGTGCGAATGGCAGCGGCGAACAGCAGGGGCGGCAAGAGGGCGTAGAGGATCAGATCCGGCTCGAGCGTGACCCTCGGCACACCGGGGATGAACGACGCCACTGCTCCGACCGCGACGAGGGCGACCGGGGCCGACCAGCCGACTCGACCCGAGAGCCCGGTCACGGCGACGGTCACGATGACGAACGCGACGATCCAGGCGATCGAGGTCACGGGGTCCATGAGGTCGAGGATGGCACAGCGTCGGCGGCTCGACGAGGGGTGAGCGGAAAGGCCCCGTTAGAACGCCCCGCCGAGCACGAGACCGAGACCGGAGGCGGCGATCGACACGACGAGCATCCCGATGCCGTAGAGGGCTGCTGCCCCGTACCGGCGGTCGTGCACGAGACGCACGGTCTCGACGCTCGCGGTGCTGAACGTCGTGTAGCCGCCCATGAGGCCACCCCCGAGAATCAGCACCCAGTCGTGCGGCAGACCGGCTGCCGTGCCGAGCCCGGTCAGCAGGCCGAGCCCGAACGATCCGGTGACATTGATCACGACGGTCGCGACCGGAAAGCGGCTGACGCGCGCCTTGATGACGCCGTCGAGAACGAACCGCAGCGACGACCCGACACCGCCGGCGAGACAGATCGCAATAAAGACGAGAGGGGTGGTCATCCGGCGTCCTCCTCGTCATCGCCGGTGACGTGGTGGGTCGAGCGCGACTGCACGGCCCCGGCGACGGCGATGCCCAGTACCGCCGCCGCGACCCCGGCGAGCAGCGACAGTGCCGCGTAGGTCAGAGCGACGCCGGTCGCGGATCCTAGGCGGGTCGCCACGTCGGTCGCGAGCGCGCTGTAGGTGGTGAAGCCGCCGAGCACGCCGGTGCCGAAGAGAAGGCGAAAGATCCGGCGCCCCCCATCATCCGATCCGCGCCGCGAGAGCGACTCGAGCAGCGCGCCGAGCGCGAACGAACCGACGAGGTTGATGGCGAACACCGTCGTCGGGAAGCCGTGGGGCGCGGCCGGCCAGGTGAGCGACAGCGCCTCGCGGATGCCGGTGCCGACGGCGCCGCCCGCGAATACGAGGAGGATCAGCCGGGGCTGACGGTGAAGTGGGCTCACGAGTCCAGTTAATCATCCCCGCGCCCTGCTCCGAATTTGAAGGAGATCCGCGCCCTCGACCCCGGCGGATCCTGATGTTTCCGTCGGGGCCGGCGCGTTTCTCCTTCAAATTCGGAAGCGGGCGCGACCGGCAGCAGCTAGTCCCCCTTCACGTTCGCGATCTGCCGCAGCGTGTGCCGGATCGACACCAGATCGGACGCGTCGTCCATCACCTGGTCGATCGGCTTGTACGCCTGCGGGATCTCGTCGAGGAATGCGTCGGTGTCGCGGTACTCGATACCGACCATCGCCTCGCGCAGCTGATCGTGCGTGAAGGTCTTGCGAGCCTTCGACCTCGAGAACTGCCGCCCCGCACCGTGCGGCGACGAGTCGAGTGCGAGCTTGTTGCCGAGCCCCTCGACCACGTACGACGCCGTGCCCATGGAGCCGGGGATCAGCCCGGCCTCACCGGCCCGCGCCGAGATCGCGCCCTTTCGCGAGAGCCAGACGCTCTTGCCGAAGTGCGTCTCTTTCTGCGTGAAGTTGTGGTGCGTGTTGATGCGCTCGAGCTCGGTGACGGGCGATCCCATCCAGTCGGCGAACTGCCGCACGACGCGGTCCATCATCTCCTCGCGGTTGAGCAGGGCGAAGTGCTGCGCCCAGCGGAGCTCAGCGATGTACCGGTCGAACTCCGACGTGCCCTCGATCAGGTAGGCGAGGTCGTCGTCGGGCAACGCGATCCACCACTTCTTCATGAGCGCCTTGGCGACCTGGATGTGCTTCTGCGCGATCTTGTTGCCCACGCCTCGGCTGCCCGAGTGCAGGAACAGCCAGACGTCGTCGTTCTCGTCGAGGCTGATCTCGATGAAGTGGTTGCCCGAGCCGAGCGTGCCGAGCTGCAGCTCCCAGCTCTTCGTGTACGACGCCGGGTCGAATCCGGCCTCAACGGCCATCGCCGTGAGCTCGTCGATGCGCGGTGCGGCAGTCGCCACCACCTTGCGGTTGTACGAGCCGGCCGAGGTCGGCACGGCCCGCTCGATCGCCTCGCGCACCGGCTTGCGGTCGGTGGGCAGGTCGGCGGCGGTGAACTGCGTCTTGACTGCGATCATGCCGCAGCCGATGTCGACGCCCACGGCGGCCGGCATGACCGCCCCGAGTGTCGGGATGACCGACCCCACGGTGGCGCCGAGACCCAGGTGGGCGTCCGGCATCAGAGCGAGGTGCGGAAATATGAACGGCATGGTCGAGGTGGTGCGAGCCTGGGCCTCCGTGGAGTCCTCCAGGATGCTCGCCCAGCTCAGCAGCCGGTTTGTGATCTTCTTCATGGTCCTTTCGTTTCTGTTCGGTGTGACGGAGTGCACCCGGGGAGGCGCATTCCGATCGACCTGCAGTGTCGAAAGAAACGAGAAAAGCCCCGGGCCTCATCGGCGGCCGGGGCTTCGACGGATCGAAAGCTACGGCCCTAGATGGGTTCGTGGAAGGTGCGCTGGATGAGCTCGAGCTCATAGCGCGGGGCGAGTTGCTGGTTGTTCAGCATTTCGTTCCTTCCAGGGGCGGCATGCCGGAGTGGCATGGAGAACTGAGCATAGCGGGCCGAGGATCCGTCGTGTCAAGCAATCGGGTCAGGTCACCATCGACCTACTTCCATAAAGTGCACACGAGAGTGCAAGTTAGGCGTACACTCGCTGCATGCCTTCCACCGCCAGCCGCCCGCGCGCCCCGCGCCGCGACGCGACCGAGAACCGCGAGAGCCTCCTGCTCGCTGCCGGCACCCTGCTCAACCGCGACCCCAATGCCTCCCTCGAAGCCGTCGCCGCGGAGGCCGGGCTCTCCCGTCGCGCCCTCTACGGCCACTTCGCGAACCGCGACGACCTGCTTCGCGAGCTGGCGCTGCGGGGCGCCGCGCGCATCAACGCGGCGCTGCTGCCGGGCGCCGGTGCCGTGCCGGGTGCCGAGCCGACGGATCCTGCGTTCCAGCTCGCCACCGTCGGTGCCCGCCTCTGGAACGAGGTCGACCACGTCCGCACCATGGCCCTCATCACGGTGCGCGGGCCCCAGGCGCTGCTGGTCGGCGACGCACTCCTCCCCCTGCGCGAGCACGTGCGCGGCATCGTCGAGCGCGGCATCACCGATGGCTCGTTCCGTGACGACATCGACGCGCACACCCTGGCCCACCTGATCGAGAGCGCTGCCATCTCTGTGCTCGACGAGTCGACCCGACATGAGATCTCCACCGCGGAGGGGCGACGCCTCGTCGTGCTCTCGGTGCTCGCCCTCGCCGGCTTCGGTCACGCCGAGGCGACGACCATTCTGACCACCCTCACCCCGGAAGAAGAACGATGAGACTCACCCTCGACGGCGTCGCCATCGGCGAGGGCCCCGGCGCCCCGCTGCCCCGGCTCGACGCCACCGCCACCAGCGACATTCCCGCGGTTGTCGCGGTCGAGACGGAGGGGGCCCCGACGCTCGCCTCGCTCATCGCCGGTGGCCGCATGGCCCCCGACACCGGCCGAGTGCTGATCGACGGCGTCGACGACCCCGCCCGCATCCGCGAGGCGTTCGCCCTCATCGACACCCCGACGGTCGCCGAGCCGTTCGCCGACCTGACCGTCCGCACGGTGGTGCAGGAGGAGCTCGCTCTCGCCGGCCAGCGTGGCAATCGGGCGACGTCCGACCTCTTTCTCGAGGCGGTCGGTCTCGCCGAGCACGACGAGACGCGCATCAAGCACCTCCCGACCGAGGCCCGTATCCGCATTCTCTGCGAGCTCGCGCTCCTCCGCCCCGGCGTCGAGGGCCTCATCATCACCACGCCGGAGCGCCACGGCGGCGACACCGCGGCCTGGTTCGGTGTCGTCCGCGACCTCGCCCTCCGCCACGTCGCCGTCCTCCTCGTCACCGGCGTCGCCGCGGCCGCGCACGTCAGCGCGCTGCTTCCCGCGCCCGAAACCGCTTCAGAATCGCAGGACACCGAATGAAGATCGCCGCCCTCGTCCGCTCCGAGCTCAGGCGCCTCACCGCCTCCCCGCTCGCCCGGCTCGCCTTCATCGCGCTGATGTGCGTTCCGTTGCTCTACGGCGGAATGTATCTCTGGGCCAACCAGGATCCCTACGCCAAGCTCGACCACATCCCCGCCGCGATCGTCGACAACGACGCCGGGGCGACCGACTCCGACGGCAACGCGGTCGACTACGGGCAGAAGATCACCGATCAGCTCGTCGACGGCAACGATTTCGACTGGCACGTCGTCTCGCAGGCCGAGGCCGACAAGGGCATCAAAGACGAGACCTACAACTTCGTCTTCTCGATTCCGAAGTCTTTCTCGACCGACCTCACGAGCGCATCGACGACCGATCCGACCGCGGCCAAGATCGACCTGACCACGAACGACACGACGAGCTACCTCTCGTCGACGATCGCCGATCAGGCGGGCAAGACGATCCGGGCGACGATCACCGCGGAGGTCGGCAAGACGGCTGCCAAGACCCTGCTCGTCGGCTTGAACGACGTCCGCGACAACCTGAAAGACGCGAGCGCAGGATCCAGCAAGGTCACCTCGGGCGCGACCGACCTCAAATCCGGTCTCGACTCTGCGAAGTCCGGCGCCACGAAGCTCGCCTCGGGCGCATCCCAGCTCTCGACCGGAGCGTCGAGTCTGAACACGGGTCTCCAGCAGCTCCGCACCAAGACCGCAGCTCTCCCCGCCCAGACGGCGCAGCTGTCGAGCGGCCTCGACTCTCTGCAGTCGCAGACCTCGTCGCTTCCGGCCGAGTCCGCAGCCCTCGACACCGGCGCTCAAAAGGTCGCAGCGGGCAACAAGGCTCTCGATGACGGGGTCGCCCTGCAGAAGCAGGCCGCGTCTGACGTCAAGGCAGCCCTGCCGGCTCAGCTCTTGGCCGCTCAGAAGAAGCAGCAGGCCGCTCTCAATCAAATCTACGCCGCCACGGGAATGACCGATGCGCAGAAGGCCGCCATCCAGCAGGTCGTCGATGCTTCCAACGACTCGACGGCGACCAAGCTGACCTCGGCCGCGACTGCCGCCGAGACACAGCTATCCACGCTCGAAACCACGACCGGTCAGCTCGCCACGGGCAGTGCCCAGGTCGCCGCCGGCACCTCTGAGCTCTCGGCGCAGACGCCGGCCCTCGTCTCGGGAATCCAGCAGCTCGACGCGGGAGCGAACGAGCTCAGCACGGCTGCTCCGGCCCTCACGAGCGGCATCGCCAGCGCGGCCGACGGCTCCGCGCAGCTCGCCTCCGGCGCGGCCACCGCGTCGACCGGTGCCTCCTCGCTCTCCTCCGGCATCACCAAGCTCGACTCGGGCGCGAAGTCGCTCGTCACGGGTTCGACGAAGCTGACGAAGGGCCTCAAAGACGGCGTGAAGCAGATTCCGGCCACGACCGCGGCCACCCGAGACACCCAGGCCGCAGCGATCGCCGACCCGGTGAGCATTCGCGACTCGTCGATCGCGAGCGCCGGCAACTACGGTGCGGGGCTCGCACCGTTCTTCATCAGCCTCGCCGCCTGGATCGGCATGTACGCGCTATTCCTGATCATCAAGCCGATCTCCAAGCGAGCCCTGACGGCAGTCCGCGCCCCGGGCCGGATCACCCTCGCCGGCTGGCTTTCGCCCGCGATCCTCGGCCTGGTGCAGATGGTCGCCCTGTTCGCGATCGTCAAGTTCGCCCTCGGGTTCGACGTCGTGAACCCGGTGCCGATGGTCGGCCTGATGGTGCTCGCGTCGATCACCTTCGCGGCCATCATCATGATGCTCAACGTGCTCCTCGGGAGCGTCGGGCAGTTCCTCGGACTGGTGCTGATGCTCATCCAACTCGTCACCGCCGGCGGCACGTTCCCCTGGCAGACCCTTCCCGGCCCGCTGGCGGCGCTGCACTTCGCCCTGCCGATGAGCTACGCCGTCGACGGCATCCGCCAGCTCATGTACGGCGGCAACATCGGCGCCGCGTGGAGCGACGCCGGGGTGCTCGCCCTCTGGATGATCGGCGCGCTGCTGGTCTCGTTCGTCGCCGCTCGACGCATGACGAAGCGCCGCACGATGCGCGACCTGCGCCCCAGCCTGATCGGCTGATCGCCTGATCGGCTGATCGGCCGGCGTCGCCCTAGCGACCCACCCGAGGCCACGCCCCCGTCGAGACGTTTTGCGCGATGTCAAATTTGACGCAGATCGAAATGGCCGACGTTTCGATTCGCGTCAAATTCGATCGGGCGCAAAACGTCTCTGGAGGGAGGCCAATCCGGCCCGGCCGGCCGGCGAGCGCCCGAAAGTGCACGAATGGGTGCTCGCACGCTCTCCGAGCCACCAATTCCGCACTCTCGGCGGCGGCAACGCGGCAGCAGTGGGACGACGCAACGCTGCGACGGCGTAACGCCAGCGCACCTAACGCCGAATAAGCCCCTCGAGCTCGACCTCATACCGACGGCAGATGTCAGCCCACGTGTAGTGCTCCAGCGCCCGTGAGCGCGCAGCCGTCGACAACTCCTCCTGCCGCGCGGCATCGCCGATCAGGCCGACGACGGCCGACGCGATCTCCGACGGCGTCGGCTGCACGAAGACCGCCGCATCGTCGAGCACCTCTCGGTTGTAGACGGTGTCGCGGGCGACGGTCGGCGCGCCGCAGAGCATCGCCTGCACGAGCGCCGGATTGGTTCCGCCGACGCTGTGCCCGTGAAAGTAGGCACCCGCGTGCTGCCAGAGGGCGAGCAGGCGACGGTCGTCGCTCAGGTGGCCGAGCCACGTCACACGCGGCTCGGCGTCGGCCAGCAACCGGACCGCGTCGTCGATCTCGCCGCCGTAGCCGCTGGATCCTACGATCATGACATTCGTCGTGAGAGCGATCGTGCGGGCCGCCTCGATGAACTCGTGCACGGTGTTCTCGGGCACGAACCGCGCGACGATCAGGGCGTAGCCGCGATGCGTCTGCCCTTCTTCGACAGGGAGGTCGCCGGGCTCTTCGCCGCCGTAGGGGATGAACACGCTGTCGCGTCCGAATCCGTCGCGCCAGCGCCGGGCGATCTCGCGCGCGTCGGCGACCAGTCGGGTGCCCCACCACGCAGTGGTCTTGGCTCCGGCCCGGAACATCAGCTTGGCCAGGCGGCCCCACTTGGCGCGCTCCCATTCGATGCCGTCGACGTTGACGAGCGTCGGGATTCCGCGCAGCTTGAGCAACGGCAGCCAGAAGCCGTTCGCGACGTTCATCACCAGAGCGACGTCGGGCTTGCGGATCATCGCGTCGAGAGTGGCGGTCAGCCCGTAGCTGAGGGTCGACAGCGACTTGCTCTCGACACCGCGGGTCGTCTTCGCTAGCACGCGCGGGTCGAGGTCGGGGTCGTCGTCGCGAGTCGCCCCGTCGCGGCCGTAGACGGTGACGTCCCAGCCCTGCTCGGCGAGGTGCGGCGCGATCTTGCGCACCGCGGTCTCGAAACCGCCGTAATAGCTCGGGTAGCCCCGGGTTCCGATGACGGCGACGGATTTCGACATGCACCGAACCCTAGCGGTCCCACCGAGAAACTATCGTCAAATCCCTTGTTGTTATGTAATATTTGGAGTGTTGCCATCGAAAGGCCCCGACATCTCTTGTTCAACCCACTTCCGCCCCGATCTCGAGGGCCTGCGCGGCGTCGCCGTTCTCGCCGTTTTCGCGAACCACCTCTTCGGCGCGCCCGTCGGCGGGTTCGCCGGCGTCGACCTCTTTTTCGTCCTCTCCGGGTTTCTGATCACCGGCATCCTTATTCGTGAGCGTGACACGACGGGTCAGATCGACCTGGTGGCGTTCCTGGTGCGCCGAGCGCGAAGGATCCTGCCCGCCGCCCTCGTCGTCATCGCCGCGGTCACTGTCGCCGCCGCTGCGCTCTGGCACACGCCGCGCACCCTTGCCGTCGCTCTCGATGCACTCGCCTCCCTGAGCTTCGTCGAAAACTGGCACCTCGTCGCCACCCGCACCGCCTACCTGCAGGGCGACGGTGGGGAGTCGCCGCTCGAGCACTTCTGGTCACTCGGAGTCGAGGAGCAGTTCTACGCTTTCTGGCCCCTCCTCCTCATCGCGACCGGTCTTGCCGCCCGGCGTCTCAAGCGGGGCAGATCAACACGTCTCTCGCAGGCTGTCACCCCGGTTGCGATCGGAGCGATCCTGGTCGCCTCTCTGGCGTTCGCCGCCTGGCGCAGCAGCGTCGATCAGAACGCCGCGTACTTCGACACCGGAGCCCGCGTCTGGGAGCTCGCGGCCGGAGCCCTTGCGGCCACCCTGGCGCCGCTGGTCGCTCGACTCGCGCCGCGGTCTCGACAGCTCCTGTCGACAGCCGGTCTCGTCGGCATCGCCCTCAGCCTCCTCGCCCCCGTCGCTCCACGTCACTACCCCTGGCCCGTGGCCGTGCTCCCGGTGGGCGCGGCCGTGCTCATCCTCCTATTCCCGCCGCGTGGCGGCAGCCATCTCGCCCGGGTGCTCGACAATCGGCCTATCCGCCTTACTGGCCGAATCTCGTATTCGCTCTACCTCTGGCACTTCCCGGTCATCGTCTTCGTCCACAGCCTGCTCGGCACGTCGCCCGCAAGCGCCCTGCTCACCATCGCCTTGGCTGGCCTCCTCGCAGCGCTGTCGTATCGCTTCGTCGAGCAGCCCGCGCTCCGCCACGCGCGCACACCCGAGCGACGACCGGCCCACATCAGCGGAAGCCCTAGTGCACCTCGCCGACGCCTGCAGATCGCGACCGCGGCGATCGTGCTCGTCGCCATCGGCACGGCGACGACCCTCCAGCGGGCGGGCGTGCCCGAACTCACCAGCACCGAGGCCGCCGCCGCCGCGACCCATCTCCTCGGCAAGCGTGAATCGGCGCGCGAGCTCTTCGACCCGTCATCCCTCGAGTCACTCATCACCGCCGGCCTGTCAGACGCCACCTGGCCTTCCACCATCCCGAGCCTCGACCACGCCTTCGACAACCAGTGCGCGCCCGGCATGTCGCTCGAAAGCGGCTGCCTGCACGATGTGACGACACAAGCGACCCACGCGATCTGCTCGACTTCGACACCGGGCGCGACCAAGACCGCGGTGGTTCTCGGAGACTCAATGGCGATCAGCTACCTCCCCATGATCAACCGGGCCCTAGCCGGCCGCGGCTGGCGTGTGGTCGGCCTGGGATTCAGTAGCTGCCCGCTGATCGACGCCACTCTCACGAAACCAGGGCTCGGCGCCGCCTTCACGGACGGCTGCGCGCACGCGCGAGAAGAGAGCCTCACTCTCGTCGACGACCTCGACCCCGAGCTGGTCATCCTCTCCGGTCACGAAACGGCTCCCGAGCGGCTCGAATCACCCGAGCCTCGGGCCGGGACGGGCTGGAGCAGCGGGACGGAAAGCCTCCTGCGCACCCTCGCGGACGCCGATCGCGAGGTCGTCCTCCTGGGGAGCCCGCCGATGGGCCCGCCGATCACGAAGTGCGCGACGAGGCTCTCGTCGCCCCGGCAGTGCGAGACGACCTACTCGGCCGAGCACCGCGCGAAAGATCGGGCCGAGAAGGCGGCGGCCGCCCGGATAGCGGCGGCCGGCCACGACGTCCGTTTCGTGTCGACCGAGAGCTGGTTCTGCTCGGACGGGCGCTGCCCGGCCCAGATCGGCGGAACCCTGGTGCGCATCGACGACAGCCACCTGACGAACGCGATGTCCGAGGTCCTCGGGGCGGTCGCCCGAGACGTGCTGCTCAGGGCGCCGGGCGCGGATCCTTCGGTCTGACCCGCTTCGGCTCAGTCGTTGCCGAGCACTCGCAAGACTTCAGGATCCGACTCGGTCAAGAACGCGGTCAGCCTCTCGACCTCCTCCGTCTCGCCGATTGCAGCGGCTCCGCGCCGCAGGGCGAAGAGTGCCCGCAGCACCCCCCGGTTCGGCTCGTGCGACCACGGCACGGGCCCGTGCCCACGCCAGCCGGCCTTGCGCAGCGAGTCGAGGCCGCGGTGGTACCCGACCCGGGCGTACGCGTAGGCCTCGAGGTCACGACCTCCGCCGAGCGCCGTCTCGTCGGCGAGGAGCGCCCATGCCAGTGACGACGACGGGTGCGCCGAGACGATTTCGACCAGCGGAGTACTCACTGCCAGCGCCGCCTGCACGTCTGGCTCGTCGGGCAAGAGGGTCTCGGGCACACCGAGGAGGTTGTTTGCGGGCATGACGGCAGGGTAGCGCCTCGCTCTGAGCCTTTCTTTATCGAATGTAAAATGCTAAATTGTTCACTCCGATACGTTTTGAGCGGACAACCCCTTTTCTTCCTCCGCTCCTCGACAACATCAGGCAGGGAACATGCAACTCAACGACTACATCCGCATCGTTCGCAGACGATGGGCGACGATCGTCGTCGTGACTCTCGTCGCCGTCTCGTGCGCCGCGGCCTACACGATCACCGCGACGAAGACCTATGTCGCCTCCACGCAGCTCTTCGTCTCCGTTCAGGCGGCCGACGCCAGCAGCGCCGTCGAGGCCGTCCAGGGCACGAGCGCCGCCCAGGAGAAGGTCCGCACCTATGTGGGCGTCATCAAGAGCTCGACTGTCCTCGCGCCGGTGATCAAAAAACTGCATCTTGATACGACACCGGCCGCTCTGGCCGATCGCGTCACGGCGACCGCGAACTCCAACACGACGCTGATGGACGTCGCGGTGACCGACACCGACCCCCAGCGCGCGGCCGAGATCGCGAACGCGGTCGGGGCGAGCTTCACCACCGAGGTCCTCGACCTCGAGTCGCCGCTGGCGGGCGGGTCGAGCCTCGTGAAGGTCCGCACGATCGAGCCCGCAGTCGTGCCGGGCTACCCCTCGTCGCCGCGCGTGCTGTTCACTCTCGCCCTGGGCGGGCTCATCGGCCTCGCTGCCGGATTCTCCGTCGCAGTGCTGCGTTCGGCACTCGACACGCGCATCCACGGCAGTTCCGACGTCGAAGGGATCACCGCGGTTCCCATTCTGGGTGGCATCAGCTTCGACCCGTCGATCAAGAATCGACCGCTCATCGTCCGCGCCGACCCTCGAAGCCCTCGAGCCGAAGCGTTCCGCGCGCTTCGGACGAACCTCCAGTTCGTCGATATCGGCGCGACGAAACGGTGCTTCGTGACGACCTCCTCCGTGCCCTCGGAGGGGAAGACGACCACGACCGCGAACTTGGCCATCGCCATCGCTGAGAGCGGCGCCACGGTCGTGCTCGTCGACGGAGATCTTCGTCGGCCGCGCATCGCCGAGATCATGGGGCTCGAGGGTGCCGTCGGCCTGACCGACATCCTGATCGGGCGCGTCGAGCTCGAAGACGCTCTCCAGCCCTGGGGCCGCGGCAGCCTCACGGTGCTCCCCGCGGGCAGCATTCCGCCGAACCCCAGCGAGCTTCTCGGGTCGGCCGGCATGCACGCCCTCATCCGCGAACTGACCGCCGCCTACGACTACGTTCTCGTCGACGCACCCCCCACACTTCCCGTCACCGACGCCGCGCTCTTGAGCACCGTCACGAGCGGTGCCCTCGTCGTCGCCGCGGCGGGCCGCACGACGAAGAACCAGCTCCAAAGCGCGCTCGACAACCTCGAGCGGACGGGCAGCCACCCCGCCGGCGTCATCCTGACCATGCTTCCGGCCAAGGGCCCGAATGCCTATGGCTACGGCTCCTACGACGCGTACTACGGCATCGACGGAAAAGACCCGTCGCTCGAGACCGACGCTCTCATCTCCGGCCGCCACCGATGAGCCTCACCCGCCCTCGAGTCGTCTACTACCGAATCCACGACCGCACGTACCCACGCAACTCGCGAATCCGGCGCTACTTGGCCGATGCGGGCTTTGAAGTCGTCTCACCGCGACCGAGTCGAGTGCGGGGTCGAATCGTGCGACTGGCGCACGACGTCTTCCGCCTCTGGGCCGAGGCGCGACGCTCGCAGGTCGTCGTGCTCTCCGAACTCCGCCTCGCACACGCCCCCTTCGTCACCCTCGTCGGCCGCCTGACGCGCTGCACCGTCGTGATCGACGGGTTCGTCGGCCTTCACGAAACAGCCGTGGGCGATTGGAAAGCCGTCTCACCGACCTCGTTTCGCGCCCGGCTCCTCCGACTGCAAGACCGTCTGGCGGTCGCCTGGTCAGACGTCTACCTCATCGACACCCAAGTGCGAGCAGCCGCCGTCCGACTTGACCATCCGCGAGCGCGCTGCGTTCTGGCGCTGCCCGTCGGTGCGCCCCCGTGGGCCATGCCCCAGCCGGCCCGAACGACCAGCGAGCCCCTGCGCATCCTGTACTACGGCAACTACATTCCTCTGCACGGGCTCGACATCGTCATCGAGGCCCTCGGCTCGCTTGCCCCGCGCCGGGCGTTCAGTGCGACATTCGTCGGCAACGGCAGCCTGCGTCCGGCCATCGAGGCCCGCGCCGTCAGCCTGGGTATCGCGAACGACTGCGTTTTCCTTGACTCCGTTCCCGAAGAAGCACTCCTATCAGTGATCGCGTCGACTGACGTCGTGCTCGGGACGTTCGGCACATCCGCGAAGGCCCAGTCAGTCGTCGCCAACAAGGTCTGGCAGGGGCTCGCCTGCGGTCGCGTCGTCGTGACCCGCGACACCGCCGCGGTTCGGGAGCTCGCGCCGATCGCGCGAAATCTTCTCGTCGGCGTGCGCTCCCCAGAATCCGCCGAATTGGCCGACACGCTTGCCGAACTCAGCCCGGCAGACGCCGACACGTCGATCGCGACAGACCTCGAGGCCTGGGTGGCAGGCGAATACGCGCAGTTCGGAGACATTCTGCGCGATCTCGTCGAGAGCCGATGCCGCCGATGACCATCCGCCACACCGCCGCCACGACACCCCGCTCCACCCCGGCAGCCCGCACGGGTGCGCTCTTCCTGTTTGCCGGAGCGCCAGTCCTCGGTGCGGCAGCGCCTCTCGCGATCACCATCGCAGTCACTCGGGGCCTCGGTGCCACCGGCTGGGCGTCACTGGCCCTGGCTCTCGCCATCGGCAACGCCAGCACCACGGTCGCCGAATTGGGCTGGGGCGTTGTGGGCCCCCAGCAGGTCGCTCGCCACCCCGATTCCCGCCACGACCTCTACCGCTCGGCTCTGGCCTCCAAGCTCGTCGCTCTCATCGTGATCGCCCCACTCGCGGCGGTCCTCGCGTTCCTGCTCGCCCCGGTCGATCCAGTCGGCGCCGCGGTCGTCGGGGCCGGTGGCGCGATGGCCTCCCTCAGCCCCGCGTGGTTCTTCGTCGGGGCAGGGCGCCCCGGCCTGACGCTGGTCTGCGACACACTGCCGCGCTTGGTTCTCTCGCTCGGCGCCGCCTGGCTCATCGCCGGTGGCGCTTCCCTCGCGTTCTACGGGACCGCACTCGTCACGTCGTCGGTTGTGGCCTGGATCCTCGCCTCTGTGATCGCGGGGCTTCCGCTCGTTCCGCGAGCGCGCGACTTCACGCGGGCGCCCGAGACGCTTCGACGCCAGGCGGTCGTCGTGTCCGGGCGAGCCGTGAGCATCGTCTATACAGCACTCCCCTCGGTCGCCCTTGGCGCACTGGCTCCCGGCGCGGTCGCCCTCTACGCCGCCGTCGACCGACCGCTGCGCATGGGAGTCGTCGTGCTCGGGGCCATCCCGGCTCGGCTGCAGGCCTATCTCGGCGTGGTCGACCGGCGACTCGCCCAGCACCGGGCCCGCAACGCTTTGCTGATCAACGCCGGCATGGGGGTCGCCGCCGCCCTCGTCTTCGGTGCCGGCATGCCCGCGGTCTGGGGCGTTCTGTTCGCAGACTCCGTTCCGATGGATGCGGCCCTCATCGCTCTCGGATCACTGCTGGTCGCCGTGATGTGCGCATCCCGCGGGTTCGGCATCGTGCTGGTCGCCTTTGACGCGTCCAACGACATCACGCGAGCCATTCTGGCGGCGGCGGCAGTGGCCCTCGCGCTCGTCCCCGCGCTCTCTCTCGCCGCCGGGGCCACCGGGGCGGTTGTCGCTGTCATCGTCGCCGAGGTCACAGCGCTTGCAGTTCAGGGCCTCTGCGTGCGCCGTCGATGGCGCGCGACGGCGCCCGCCCGGTGACCCCACTACTCCCAGACCCCTCCTCCCCGAAGGTTCCCTGATGCTCATCGCTCTCGCTGCCCCGCTTGGCGCCGGCCTCTTCTTCCTCCTCGGCGCCCTCGTCCGGCCCGCGCGCGTGCGCGGGATCGCCGTCGCGCTGACCGTGACCGCCCTGTGTCTCTTCTGGTCACGGACGAGCCCGCAGAGCGTCAAAGACGCCACTATCGCCGCCTCGCTCCTCTTCCTCGCCCTGACTGCCCTGTCGCCCCGTGCGCACGCGAGCATTCGGACGTCGATATCGCCCCTCATTCCCCTCACGGCCTTGTTCTTCGGCTGTGCCCTGGCGACGACACAACTGACCAACCCCGAGGGAGTCGGCTTCCTGCTTCGACTAGTGGGCCTGTCGCTGCTGCTCATCACCGTCGTCGGCCAATTCACCCGAGACGACATAGCGTCGCTGCGCCGAGGGCTCATCGCGAACGGTGCGATCCAGGTCGCCCTGGGGCTGATCGAACTTCTCATCACTCACCGCCCAGTCCTCTGGGGCTACCTGATCTACGGCAACGGACGCGGGCTGAACAACGAGAACCACCTCCTCGGCGATGCGGTGTCACGAGTGCAGGGAAGCCTCGGCCACCCGATTCCGTTCTCGGTGGTCATCACCATCGCCCTGGTCCTCCTGCTTGTCGAGTGGAAGACCTTCTCCAGGCCGTGGGCTCTTCTCCTACTCGCCCTCTTCGCGGCGAGCCTGATCCTGTCGGGGTCACGAAGCGGGATCCTCGCCGCTATCCTCGGGGTCGCCTACGTCCTCCTGAACGGGAAGACCCTGTCGAGTCGATGGCGGGGGCTCCTCGCCGTCGCCGCCGGCGCCGCGGCCATTGCGCTCAACGCCGACTCCGTCGGTGCGACCGTCGGCGAACTCGTCGACTCCGGCTCCTTCTCGAACCGTCAGGGAAACCTCTCGTACGTGCCCGCTCTGCTGGCGCGACCCCCGTGGGAGTCGCTCTGGGGCAGCGGTGCGGCCACACAGCAGCTGCTCTTCGACCGCGGGCTCCTGCTCAACAACGGGCTCAACGTCGTCGACAACCAGCTCGTGACCACCCTCGCCACCCAGGGCGTGGTCGGGCTCGTGCTTCTCGTCCTCCTCGTACTCGTCGGGTGGCGCTCAACCGATGCGGCGGGGCGGGCAGCAATCCTCCCCATGGTCGTCATGCTCTTCTCCTTCGACTACCTCGCTTTCGCGTCGATGGTGAGCATCCTGATCGTCTGTCTCGCCATGCCCCGTGTCGAAACGGTGCCGATCGCCGACGACGGGGCCTGTGAGGAAGGCCAGCGAGCAAGCAAACCGATGGCCAAAATGAGAAACATCAACCGCGAAACGATACGGGCCATTCCGATGTAAGGTATAAATACCTCGTGACTTCACGCCTTACTGTACCGCCGCACAAGCACCATGCCGAGATCGACGGGATCCGCGGCCTAGCCGTCTCCTTCGTCGTCCTTTTCCACCTCGGCGCCGGCGTGCGGGGCGGAGCAGTCGGCGTCGACGTCTTCTTCACCATCTCGGGCTTCGTCATCACCGCCGCGTTGCTCCGCGAGCTCGCGAGCACCGGCCGCGTCTCTCTTCCGGGGTTCGCTGCGCGCAGGATCCGCCGCCTCCTCCCTGCCGCCGCAGTCGTGACGGCTGCCACCCTCGTCGCGACCGGCACCCTGTGGTTTCAGCCGAGGTTCTTCCAGACCATCCTCGACGCTTTCGCCGCTGCCACCCTCGTCGAGAACTGGCACCTCATCGGTGCTGGCGCCTCGTACCTCCACGATCCGACACCGTCACCGCTGCAGCACCTCTGGTCGCTCGCCGTCGAGGAGCAGTTCTACCTCGCCTGGCCCCTCGTGGTGGTTCTTGCGGTGGTTGTCGGGCGCTCACGCAGGAGGATCCTGCTCCTCGTCGCGGGTGTCGCCATCCTCACGACGGCCGTCTCGATCGTCGTCGCGGCGTCGCTGACCGTGAGCTCGCCCAATGCGAGCTACTTCAACACGACGACCCGGCTGTGGGAGATCGCGCTCGGGTGCCTCTGCTGCGTCGCCTTGAACCGCCTCCGCCACCTCCCGGCCACGATCCGCACCTGGGCCTCGTCGGCGGGGGTCGCCCTCCTCGTCGTGATGCCGCTCGTCGTGCCGAGCGACTCCCTGCCCTGGCCCGGTGCCGCGCCCGCAGTGGTGGGCACCGCTCTCGTTCTCCTCTGCGGCCTCGGCGGCTCGGCACTGCCGTCACGTGCTCTGCGATTCGCTCCCCTCCGCTGGCTGGGCTTGCGCTCGTATTCCCTCTATCTGTGGCACTTCCCCTTGATCGTTGTCGCCACGAGTGTGATCGACATGACCCCGGCTCTCGCACTGGCGATCGCGGCCGCGACCCTTTTCCTGTCAGCCCTGACCTACCGGTACATCGAGGTCCCTTTCCAACGGCCGCGACGGGTCCTCTCGCCTGACCGCACACGGACACGGACACGACTGTCACCCCGGGCGACGGCGATTGCCGCCGTGGCCGCTTCGACATCCGCGGTGCTCATCGTCGGGTGCTTCGCGGTGGCTCAGGTACGCGGCCCAGGAAAGCTCGGCGATCCCGCGTTCGCCGCTTCGACCTTGGGCCTGATCGACCCAGCCCCGCCTCCGAGCACCCCACCCACCCTCGACGAGCTGCGCCGACAGCTCTCGAAAGCCTCCGCCGCCCGCTCCTGGCCCGCCGAGATTCGATCCCAACTCGATTCCGCGTTCACGAGCCGCCTTCCCCCGGCAATGGACAACGATTCAGGATGCCGTCATAACCCGGTCGAATCGACGCAGATCCCCCGAACCTGCAGCTGGGGCGACCCCAAGGCATCTCGGCGCGCTGTCGTGATCGGGGATTCCTCGGCTGCCGCCTGGACTCCCGCCGTAGCCGGGGCGCTCGTTCCCCTGGGCTGGCGAGTCGACGCCCTCTCCTTCTCCGGCTGCTCGTTCGTCTCCGTGTCGGCCACTCCGACCGGCCAGCCCTGGTTCGCCGAAGCCTGCGGAGCAAGCCGCGACACCATGTTCCGCCTCGCTCGGCAGCTCTCTGCCGACCTCGTGCTTCTCAGCGACAGCACCAACCTCCTCCCCTTCCTCGAGAGTGGAGCCCAGCGCGATGCCGCCGAGCGCGAGTGGCGCGACGGAACCACCGAGACGCTCAGGGCTCTCGACGCCCCCGATCGCGCTCTCGTCCTGTTGCCCGCGCCACCCAAAGGCCCCTCGCCGGCGATCTGCACGACACGCCTCTCCGCTCCCTCCGCGTGCCTCGCAAGCCCGCCGTCCAACTACCACCTGAAGCGAGACGCCGAATCGAAGGCTGCCGCCGCCGCCCGAAAGACTGGCGTCGACGCGCACTACATCGACACGCTGCCCTGGTTCTGCACGGGCACGCGATGCCCTCTCTTCGCCGGAACCAACCTCATCCGCGGCGACGCTTCCCATCTCAGCGAGCGCATGTCGCGTGCGCTGAGCGACATCCTGCGAGAGGCACTCGACCGGCTAGACGTAGTACCTCGGAGGTGACTCCGACAATCCGAACTCCCCCGTCAGCTGTCCACCCCGCCTTCACCACGAAAGCACCGGTATGCAAGCACCCTTCCAATTACTCTTCGTCTGCACGGGCAACATCTGCCGGTCGCCCTACGCCGAGCTCCTGCTCCGCGAGCGCCTGGGCAGCCCGCCCTTCGTTGCCGTTGCAAGCCTCGGCATCAGCGCGGCCGAGGGCGCGCCGATACCCGAGCCAATGATCGCTCTGGCAACGGCGCGCGGGCTGATACCCGGTCACCACCGAGGCACCCAGGCCACCGCGGGCGCACTCCTCGGGGCCGACCTGATCATCGCGCTCGACCGCCACAACCGCGGCCGGGTCGTCTCAATGGCTCCACGGACGAACCGCTACACCGTGACGCTGCGCGAGTTCGACCGTCTCGCGCAGGCCGTCACCGACGACGACGTCCGAGATCTCGACGTGCGATCGGGCAACGATCCAGCAGAGCGGCTCCGCGGGGTGACCCGCACGGTCCTCGCTCTGCGAGGCTCCGTCCCACCGCCACCCACACCCGAGTTCGACGACGTCGTCGACCCGTTCGGGCTCTCCGACGCGGTCTATCGCCAAGCCGTCGCCGAGATCGAGCCGGCCATCGAGACGCTCGCCAGCCTCCTGCGCCGCGCGGTCGCAGCCCCCTGAGCTCGTGGCGGCTCAGCCTGCCGCGGGTCGCGGAAAGCTCACGTGCTGCAGCACCCAGGCGTGCATGACGACTGCCGCGGCGGCAGAAGCGTTGATGCTTCGCGTCGACCCGAACTGCACGATCTCGAGGATCGCGTCGGCCGCCGCGATCGCCTCGGGTGAGAGCCCGGGGCCCTCCTGCCCGAAGAGCAGAACGCACGTCTCGGGCAGATCGAACGTCTCGATGGGAACGGAGCCTTCGACGTTGTCTATCGCGAGCACCGGGATCCTGCGCTCTTTTGCCCAGGCAATGAAAGTCTCGACGTCGGGGTGGTTGATGACGTTCTGATAACGGTCGGTCACCATGGCTCCGCGCTTGTTCCAGCGACGACGACCGATGATGTGGACCGTGTCGGCACCGAACGCGTTGGCGCTGCGCACGATCGAGCCGATGTTCATGTCGTGCTGCCAGTTCTCGATGGCGACGTGAAAGGGGTGCCGGTGCTCGTCAAGGTCGGCGACGATCGCCTCCATCGACCAGTAGCGGTATCGGTCGATGACGTTCCGGGTGTCACCGCCCCGGAGGAGGTCGGGGTCGTAGTGCGCGTCGCGCGGCCAGTCCGCTTCGCCGCCCGGCCACGGCCCGACGCCGTAGGTGGTCTGCTCGGGGCTCGTTGCGGGTTCGTCGGTCACGCAGTCCAGTCTTCCAGGCCGTCCGCCCACGGCAGGCCGCTACTGTGAGCCCATGGCGACTCGTGACGAAGTGGAATGCTGGCTGACCGACATGGACGGCGTGCTCGTCCACGAGAACCAGGCCCTTCCGGGTGCCTCTGAGCTGATCCAGCAGTGGCAGAACGAGGGAACGCCCTATCTCGTCTTGACGAACAACTCGATCTTCACGCCGCGCGATCTGTCCGCTCGCCTTCGCGCCTCCGGTCTCGAGGTGCCCGAAGATCGGATCTGGACGAGTGCCCTGGCCACAGCCGACTTCTGCCGCTCGCAGATGCCGGGGGGCTCCGCGTTCGTCATCGGCGAGGCCGGCATGACGACGGCCCTGCACGAGGCGGGGTTCATCATGACCGAGACGGCACCCGACTACGTCGTCGTGGGCGAGACGCGCAACTACTCGTTCGAGGCGATCACGAAGGCGGCCCGGCTGATCATGGGCGGGGCCCGCTTCATCGTGACGAACCCCGATGCAACCGGCCCCAGCGCCGAGGGGATCCTGCCCGCCACGGGAGCCATCGCCGCCATGATCACCAAGGTCACCGGCAAAGAGCCTTACATCGTGGGCAAGCCGAACCCGATGATGTTCCGTTCGGCAATGAACAGGATCGGCGCCCACTCCGAGAACACAGCCATGATCGGCGACCGCATGGACACCGACATCATCGCCGGTATCGAAGCGGGGCTCCACACGATCCTCGTGCTCACGGGCATCAGCGACCGCGCCGAGATCGACCGCTACCCGTTCCGCCCCACCGAGGTGCTGAACGGCGTGCACGAGCTCGTGCGCTCAGAGCCGGTCGCCTACGATCTCGGCGATGCCGAGGGCAACCTGTAGTCGGGCTCTACGGCGCCAGGCTGCTCGACAGTTGGTCGCCGCCGGTGCGGTTCACGAAGCAGTAAAACGTCCGCGAACCCGCCGCCCACTCCTCCGCGGTCGACGGGAAGCTGTCTGACACCTGCACGTCGGTGTAGGCCTGTGCGGCGCTCAGGTTGATGGCCTTATCGGACTGGCACTGCGGCGAGACCTGCGCCTCGAGAGCCGCAGCACCCGGGTAGGTCGACCCGGCGGCCCCGTCGAGCGTTCCGACGTAGACGAGCTGGGCGACGTGGGGCGTCCCGCAGTCGACGACGGTGTAGCTCGACTGCCAGGCGTCGGTGAACGCCGACAGGCACTCGCCGCCACCGAGTTCGGTATAGGGATGCACGCCGGGCGCCGCGAGGCCCGAAGCCGCGGTCGCCTTCGGAGTAGGCGTGCTGCTCACCTTCGGTGTGGCTTTCGACGTGCTGGTCGCGGTCGCCTTCGGAGTGGCCGTGGCGATCGGTGCGGCCGTCGAGTCGGACCCCCCGGCCAGAACCCGCCCGAAGAAGAAGAGCGCTGCGAGCACGACGATGAAGGCGACGGCGATTCCGACGAAGAGCAGGATCCGGCGGCGTCCGGCATCCGATCCCCCACCCCCCTGCGCGCGCGGGCGGACCGCGGCCGGCGTCGCCGTCGATGCGGTCGGCGCTACGGGCGCGGCCGAAGCCCAGGCCGCGGGCGCCTTCGAAACGTCGATCGGCGTGATGGTCCGCGAGCTGGCTCCTCCGAACGGCAGCGGACGCTCCGTCGGCGTCACCGGCACCACGCGCGTCGGCACGTCGGGCGTGACGGTCGACACGGGCGTGACAGGCACCACGGGCGTCGCGGGGGTCGCAGGCACCACGGGGGGTACGAAGGCGACGGTCGGCGCATCATTCGGAGCCGGGTCGGGCCGGGCGAAAGCGGCGTCGGTCTCTGCCGGTACGGCCGACATCGCCTGCGTGACAGGAAGCTCAGGATCCACCGGCTCGTCCGCCCAGGCACCGTCCGGTCCGCCCGGCGGCAGATCGTCTGCCGCGGGGTCGGCGACCTCGGGGCGGGCGTCCTCCCCAAACAGCGCAGCCACGGCATCGACGTCGTCGGCCGGGTCGAGGGGCTCGGCACCGGGCTGTTCGACAGAGGGCCGAACCGAGTCCGGCAGCTCGTCTTGGTCCGGCACAGCTGCAGCCGCGGAGGCAGTCGGGGTCGCCGCCGGCTCGGGCTCGAGGTCGTCGAGCGACCACACGACCGGCGCGGCGACCGTCGGCGTCTCGTCCCTTGTCACTGCATCAGGTACCGACGCCACGGGCTCAGGCGCCGACGTCACGGGCTCAGGCCTGACCGGCTCGGGCGCAGCGGGCTCAGGCATGAGAGGCTCAGGCTCACGCGAGGCCGGTTCGACGGGCGGCAGATCCGTCCAATCGAAGCGGGAGGGCTCGCTCGACGTCGCCGCATCGGCCGGGGGCACCGAGATGAGCTCCGTGAACGAGGCAGCACGAGCGGGCGGGGATTCGGAACTCGCGGGAGCGGGATCCTGCGGGGGAACGACGTGGACGGGAGCGGTCGGGGTCGCCCCGAAGACCGCGCCGAAGTCGGAGGTGGGCGTCTCTCCGCGGCCGTCGTGCGCCGGCAGTGCCGACGTGTCAAGGGGTTCGGCGACGGTCGGGGTCGAGAGACTCCAGGGTTCGGGGGCGTCGGCCGATCGGTCTTCGTCGAGCGCGTCGTCGCGCTGGCCGCGGAGGGCCGAGAGATCGAGCGACATCGGGTGGGGTGACTCGGGAGACGCCGGTGTGGCGGCCGAAGGCGGGACAGGCAGGGGTGCTGCGGGGGTCACGGGCGGCTCGACCCGAGCGGAATGCCGCGGCGGACGCGGCTCGCCGAAGAAGGCCTCGGCACTCGGCAGCCGACGCGGAACGATCGGAACGGTCTGCGAGGCGTCGGGCTCGGTGGGGGTGGCGGGAACAGCGGATTCGCGTGCTGCCGGGGGCGGCGTCGCGGATCCTGTGCCCTCCGCCTCGGGATCGTCGCCCGGGCGACGCTCGTCGCTCACGGCTCCAACCCGAGGTCGTCCAGACTGATAGCTGCGAAGTACGGGTAGCCGGCCGCCTCGATCACCTCTCGGGCACCGGTGGATCGATCGACCACGACCGCGACTCCGACGACGACTGCGCCCACCTTCTCGAGCGCCTCGATCGCCTTCAGCGGCGAGCCGCCGGTCGTCGAGGTGTCTTCGAGCACGATGACGCGCTTGCCGTCGAGCTCCGGGCCTTCGACCTGGCGACCGCGACCGTGGTCTTTGGGCTCTTTGCGCACGACGAAGGCGTCGTAGTCTTTGCCGGCGGCGGCGCCCTGGTGCAGAACCGCGGTGGCGATGGGGTCGGCGCCCATGGTGAGACCGCCCACGGCGAAGACGTCGGGCACCTCGTCGATGAGGTCGACCATCACCTGGCCGATCAACGGGGCCACCCGGTGATCGAGGCTGACCTTGCGCAGATCGACGTAGTACGACGCCTTCTTGCCGCTGGTCAGCGTGAAGTCTCCGTGGAAAACGGCGAGTTCGCTGATGTAGTCGATGAGCTTCTGGCGTACGTCGGTCACGCCCACATGGTACCCGGCCCCTCTCCACGGCCTCACGCCCCGTTCGCGGGGCGGCTGGACACCGGTGTCGCCGGCTCTTAGTAGCGTGGGTGCATGCGAGTCGCCACCTGGAACGTCAACTCCATTCGAGCCCGTGCGGGCCGCGTCGTCGATTGGCTCGTGCGCGAAGACGTCGACGTGCTCGGCATGCAAGAGCTGAAGTGCAAACCGGAGCAGTTTCCGTACGACGTCTTCCAGGAGGCCGGGTACGACGTCGAGCTGCACGGCCTGTCGCAGTGGAACGGCGTCGGCTTCGCCAGCCGCCTCCCGATGGACGACGTCGAGATCACCTTCCCGTCGCAGCCCGGCTTCGCCAAGGGCGTCGAGTCGTCCGAGGCGCCAAAAGAGGCCCGAGCGATCGGCGTCACCGTCGACGGCGTCCGGCTCTGGAGCCTGTACGTGCCGAACGGTCGCGAACTCGACGACCCGCACTACGTCTACAAGCTCGACTGGCTGGCCAAGCTCCGCGACGAGACCGGGGGCTGGATCAAGGCCAACCCCGAGCAGCCGCTCGCGCTGATGGGCGACTGGAATGTGGCGCCGCTCGACTCCGACGTATGGGATCCCGCGGTCTTCGAAGGCCACACCCACACCAGCCCGGCCGAACGCGACGCATTCGCCGCCTTCCAGACGAAGGGGCTGCTGACCGACGTCGTTCGGCCGCGCCTCCCCGAGGGCTACACCTACTGGGATTACAAGCAGCTTCGTTTTCCGCGCAACGAGGGCATGCGGATCGACTTCATCCTCGGCTCGAAGCCGTTCGCCGACCTCGTCACGAGCGCGCGCATCGACCGCAACGAGCGCAAGGGTGATGCGCCGAGCGACCACGTGCCCGTCGTCGTCGACCTCGATGTCGACCCGGGTGACGACGACGATCGGCCAATGATCTTCTGATTTGTTCAGGGGCTATGAATTCGACGGAGACGTCTGCAGAGCCAATGACGATCACGTTGTCGGAGTGTGCACCCGGGAGTAACTCCGGCGAATTCATGATCCGGGTGGCCAGGATCGTCACACCGACGTGTGCCGCGGCGAGCGCGATTCGGTGCCGCGCGGCGGCTACGAGGGCCGGCGACTGGCGGACGTTGAGCGGACTGGGAGACGCGCCGCGGCGCAGCGGCTAGTCCGCAGCACGTCTGAGAAGGAGCGGGCGGGCCTACTTTAAGAGGGCCGCGACGACGACGAGCACGGGCACCGCGGCAATCGTCGTGATCAATACCGTGTCCCGCGCCACGACCACCCCCGTCTGATAGCGCTGCGCGTAGTTGAACGCGTTCTGCGCACTCGGCAGCCCGGCGAGCACCACCGTCACGAAGAGCTCGTCGTGCCCGAAGTCGAACACGAAAGCGCCGAGGATCCACGCCACAACGGGCATCACCACGACCTTGAGTGCGCTCTCGACGAGTACGTCCACCCGCGCGCTCCCCGCCTGCAGCGGCTTCTGCCCGTGCAGCGACATGCCGAACGAGATCAGCACGACCGGCACGGCGGCGGCACCGATCAACGCGAACGGTTCGAGCACGTCGGTGGGAATGCGGATGTCGAACACCGAGACGAGCACGCCGAGGAGAGAGGCGATGAGGAGGGGATTGCGGAACGGGCGCGTCACGGTGGCCAAGCGGCTGCTGCCGGATCCTCGGTTCGTCGACACGTCCATGATCGTCAGCACGACCGGCGTCAGAATCAGCAGCTGAAAGAGCAGGACCGGGGCTACATAGGTGGCACTCCCCAAGACGTACACGGCGACGGGGATGCCGATGTTGTTGGCGTTGACGTAGGCCCCCGCCATCGTGCCCATGGTGGTCTCGGGCACCGAGCGACGAAGCACGAGCCGCAGCACCACGATCGAGATCGCCGCCGCGGTGAGCGCCGCGAGGGTCGACACGATCAAGATGGGCGAGAACAGCACGTGCACGTCGGCCTTCGAGATGGTCGTGAAGAGCAGGCACGGGGTGAGCACGAAGAAGACGAGTTGGCTGAGCACGCGGTGCCCTTGCGGTCCGAGCAGATCGATGCGCCCGACGACGTACCCGATCAGAATGACCGCGCCGATGATTGCGAACCCGATCAGAACTCCAGCCATACTCCCCAGTCTGGTGGCTGCGGCGTTAGCCTCGAGCCATGGCTAAGACTGTTTTCAACGGGGGCACATTCGCCTACGAGCTCGACGGAGAGCCGAACGCTCCGGCTCTGGTGCTGATCCACGCGGGGGTGGCGACGCGGCGGATGTGGGATCCGATCGTGCCGGGTCTGGCCCAGAACCACAGGATCCTGCGCTACGACACCCGGGGTTTCGGTGACACGGCAACCGACGACGTCCACTTCTCGGAGGTCGACGACCTTCTCGCCGTGATGGGCGCCGCGGGCATCGACCGGGCCACCCTCATCGGCGCTTCCCGCGGGGGCCGGATCGCGATCGACGCCGTCGTCGAGCACCCCGACCGCTTCACCGGCCTTGTCACCGTCGGGTCGGTGCCGAGCGGTTTTCCGGAGGTCGAGATGACCGAGCGCGAGAACGAGTTGTTCGACGAACTCGACGCCCTGCTGGCAGCGGGAGACCACACGCAACTCAATCGCGTCGAGGCCGCGCTCTGGGCCGCGGGGCCGACGCGAGACCTGCTCGAACTCGAACCGGCGTTTCTCGAGCAGGCCTACGCACTCAATGCGGCCAATCTGCCGCACCTGACCGAGGCACCCAAGCCCGTCCCCCTCGAGTCTCCGGCCTACTACCGCACCGTCGACATCGAGCTGCCCGCGCTCATCGTCGTCGGCGAGCACGACCTCTCGGGCGAGTTGGCCGCGACCGAGTACCTCCTCTCGACCGTCCCCGACTCGTCGGGGGCGCGGTTTCCCGACTCGGCGCACTTGCCGAGCGTCGAGCGCCCCGATGAATTCGTCAGGATCCTGAACACCTGGCTCGAATCTCGACAGCTCTAGTCTGGATGTCTGAGGTGTGACATACCATGTTGTCTATGGGAGTCACTACCTCGCAACCACGTCGCGCCCTTACAGCCCTGCTCGGCATCGTTGCCCTCTGCACTGTGGCCGGCCTCCTCGTCAGCGTCGCCATCACGCCCGGCGTTGCGGTGGCCGGTCAAGCAGCCTCGGGTGCGATTAGCGCCTTCGATCAGGTCCCCGACTATATCGAGATCGGCAAACTGCAGCAGCGCAATGTCGTCTACGCGCACAAGGGTGGCCAGGAGGTGCCGCTGGCCACCCTCTACAGCGAGAACCGCGTGACGGTCGGGTGGAACGACGTCTCCAAAAACCTGAAGAACGCCGCGGTCGCGGGTGAAGACCGGCGCTTCTTCGAGCACGGTGCCGTCGATCTCAACTCGCTCGTCCGGGCGGGTGTCGGCAGCCTGGCGACGAAAGAGCTCGGGTCGGCGGGTGGCGGCTCGACCCTGTCGATGCAGCTGGTTCGCAACATCCTCGTGGCGAAGGCCATGTCGCTCGACACGGAGAAGGCCCGTCAGAAGGCCTATGCAAAAGCCACCGAGAAGTCGACGGCTCGCAAGATCGCCGAGATGAAGCTCGCAATCGGTCTCGAGAAGAAATACAGCAAGAAAGAGATCCTGCTCGCCTACCTCAACATCGTCTATTTCGGCGATCAGGCGTACGGCGTCGAGGCGGCGGCCCAGCACTACCTCGGCAAGAGCTCCAAGACGCTGACGCCGGCCGAGGCGGCCAGTCTCATCGCGACCGTCCAGTACCCCGAAAGCCGCAACCTCTCCTCACCGAAGCACTACAAGGCCAATAAGGCTCGGCGCGACGTGATCCTCCGGTCGATGGCGAACGAAAAGATGATGTCGAAGGCGTCGCTCACGAAGGCCCTCAAAGCGCGCATCGGTTCGTACGTCCATCTCACCCCCGCGACGCAGGGCTGCATGGCGGTGACGGAGGCCGGAGCCCAGCAGTGGTGCGACCTGATCCGCCGCGTCGTGAAGACGCTTCCGGCCCTGGGCAAGACGGCCGCCGACCGCGACCGCAACTGGCGACTCGGCGGATACGAGATCCACACCTCGCTCGATCTCGATCTCACGGCGAAGGCGAAAGAGCTGGTCGACACCTACGCCCCCAAAACCGAGACTCGATACGCGCTGGGTGCCGTGGCCACCTCCGTCGAGGCGGGCACCGGGCGCGTCATCGTGATGGCCCAGAACAAAGACTTCGACGACACCCTCCGGGGCGGCGGGCCCGGCACGACCGCGGTCAACTACGCCGTCGACGAGAAGTGGGGCAGCTCAACCGGCTTTCAACCCGGGTCGACCTACAAACCCTTCACACTTCTCGACTGGCTGAAGAAGGGCCACAGCCTGTACGACACGGTCAATGCGACTCCGCGCGACTTCAGCCCGATGACCGCCTGCGGGGCTCCCGACTACACCCGCTTCGACCCCATGAACGACGACTTCGGCAACCCGGGCACGGTCACAGCCCTCCAGGCCACGATCCGCTCGATCAACACGGGCTACGCGGCGATGGCCCAGAAGCTCGACCTCTGCGACATCCGCGACACCGCCAAGTCGCTCGGCGTCCACCCCGCCGACGGCGGCAAGCTCTCCGCCTATCCGTCGTCCGTCATCGGCTCCGGCAACACCGTCGCTCCGCTCACCATGGCAGCGGCCTTCGCCGCCATCGCCAACGGCGGCACCTACTGCGAACCGACGTTCATCGACTCGATGGTCGACGACGCCGGCACGACCCTTCGCGGCCAGACGACGAAGTGCGAGCAGGTCATCGACGCCGATGTCGTAGCCAAGGCCGCGGTGGCGATGCAGGGGGTCTTCGCGTCGGGCACGGCGACCTCCGCCAACCCGCGCGACGGCGTGCCGATCCTCGGCAAGACCGGAACGACCGACCACGCCGAACAGACCTGGCTCGTCGGCGGCTCGTCGAAGGTCGTCACGGCCTCCTGGATCGGCAACATCGAGGGCCACCAAAACCAGTACCGCATCTATGGCACCTACGGCGCGATGAACGTGCAGCGGCTGAACATCTGGCGCGGCCTGCAGTCGGCCATCAACGTTGCCTACGGCGGAGACGCCTTCGCGGCAGCGGCGCCCGAATACCGTCCCCGCACCACCCCGCTGCCGCTCGGCGCCGACGAGACCGAGGGTGAGCCCGACGGCGAGCTCGACAAGACCGGCGACGGTAACGACGACAGCAACGGCACAGCCCCGGCGCCTCAGAACGACGAGCCGGCTGCCCCACCGACGTCAGGCACCGAGCCGGCCCCCACCGCGCCCGCGCCCACCCCGCCGGGCAACGAGTAGGTCGGCCCTCTCTTCGTGAGAGAGACTGGGCAGGTGACTCCTCTGCACGATCCCGCACTTCACTCGTTCGCCTCCGACAACTACTCGGGCGCCCACCCCGAGGTCATTCAGGCGCTGGCCGACGCGAACGGCGGCCACGTCGCCTCCTACGGCGCCGACCCCTACACGGCGCGATTCAGCGAACTCGTCGAGCAGCACTTCGGCGCCGGCTCGACCGTCTACCCCGTCCTCACCGGCACGGGCGCCAACGTGGCCGCCCTCCAGGCGCTCGTTCCGCGCTGGGGCGCCGTCATCTGCGCATCGACCGCGCACATCTACACCGACGAGGGTGGGGCTCCCGAGCGCCTGGGCGGGCTGAAACTCCTCTCCGTTCCGACCACCGACGGCAAGCTGACACCCGATCTGATCGACCGGCAAGCCTACGGGTGGGGCGACCAGCAGCGCCCGCAGCCCCTGGCCGTCTCGATCACACAGACGACCGAGATGGGAACGGCCTACTCGGTCTCCGAAATCAGGGCGATCACGCAACACGCGCACTCCCTCGGCATGACGGTGCACCTCGACGGTGCACGAATCGCCAACGCCGCAGCGAGCACCGGGGCCACACTCCAGCAGATGACGCGCGACGCCGGAGTCGACGCGGTCTCGTTCGGCGGCACCAAAAACGGCCTCCTCATCGGCGAGTCGGTCGTCTCGCTGAGCGACGCGGGTCTCGAGGGCATCACATACATCCGCAAGATGGACGCGCAGCTCCCCTCGAAGATGCGCTTCGTGTCGGCCCAGTTCGTGGCACTCCTCGAGGGTGATCTCTGGCTCCGGTCAGCGCAGCACGCCAACGCACTCGCGCTCCGCCTTCGCGACGCGCTCGTCGACCTCCCCGGCGTCACGATCACGCAGGCGGTCGAAGCCAACGCCGTCTTCGTGGTCCTCCCGAAACCGATCATCGAGACGGTCCGCGCCGAACACCGGTTCTACGACTGGAACAGAGAGACGGGCGAGGTGCGACTGATGTGCTCCTTCGATACGACGACCGACGACGTCGATTCACTCGTGGCGTCGATCCGTCGCGAACTGGGCGTGCTCTCGTGACCGAGCCGTCGGATCCTTCGGGCATTCCCGTGCCTGCTACCAGCCCTGGCACGTCTCGCCCCGGGCTTCCCGCCGGGGCCGTCGCCCCGGGGCGTCCGGCCAAGCCGAAGCGACGCCCCCTCCGCACGGGCGACGTGGCAATCACAGCGATCTTCACGGCGATCCTGTACATCCTGGTGGCGGTCTATGTCGTCGAGGCACTGACACGGGCCGACTCAGCGGAGGGGTCGGTGCCGGGCGCCGCCCTCGCGAACGTCCTCGCCGAGTTCGCCCCGATCGGTCTCGCCGTCTTCGCGTCGGTGTTCGCCGGGCTTTTCGTCGCGCGACGCATTCTCGCCTTCTGGTTGCCCGTGGTGGCCGCGATCCTCGTCGTGGCGCTCTACTCGGTCACTCAGCAGATGATCGATTCGGCAGTCGTCTCGCACCTCGGTGGCTGAGGGCGCCGCGTCACGACATAAGCATGCGCGGGCATAGATACTGCGCCTAGGGTGTTCAGCAGACGAGTTCTCCTCGACGGTGCGGAGTCAGACTTCACTAGTTCAGGAGCAGCCATGACCATCACAGACCAGTCCGCCACCACGGTTCGCACCTCCGAGACCTCGGTGCCTCTCGTCGACCTTCTCGACGAGCGCTGGAGCCCCCGCTCCTTTGACCCGACCGCCACCGTCTCTGACGAGCAGGTGACGGCCCTGCTCGAGGCCGCGCGCTGGGCGCCGTCGGCCCTCAACCTGCAGCCGCGACGCTTCATCGTCGGGCGCCGCGGAACCGCGACCTTCGACACGATCCTCGCCAACCTGATGGGCTTCAACACGCTGTGGGCGGGCAACGCCGCCGCGCTCGTCGTGGCCATCGCCGAGACCGAGTCCGAAGAGGGCGACGCTCGCGCCGGGGCCCAGTACGACCTCGGGCTCGCGGTCTCGGCGCTGACGGTTCAGGCTCACGCCGAGGGCCTCCACGTGCACCAGATGGCCGGCATCGAGGTCGACGGACTCCGAGCCGCCTTCGACCTTCCCGCCCGCCTTCTGCCCGTCACCGTGAGCGCGGTCGGAGTCGTCGCCCCCGCCGACCAGCTCCCCGAGAAGCTGGCCGAGCGCGAGACGCTGCCCCGTACGCGCCTCGAGCTCGACGAGCTGGTTCTGCGCCGCGACTGATCGCGGGCGTCACGCGTACGAGCAGGGCCCGGGCACCGTTTGGCGCCCGGGCCCTTCTCTCACTCCGAGGCCGGGTCGGTCGGCTGCGGCGCCGGTGATGTCAGATCGGTCGGCTCCGACTTGACGACCGTCAGCGACTCGCCTCCTTCGGCCACGTCGACCAGAACCGTGTCGCCGTCGACGATCACACCGCCGAGCAGCGCTCGAGCGAGGTTGTCGTCGATCTGCCGCTGCATGAGTCGACGCAGCGGCCGGGCCCCATAGATGGGGTCGTAGCCGCGCTCCGCCAACCAGGCCCGGGCGTCCGGAGTCACTGCCAGCTCGAGACGACGATCCGAGAGCCTCCGGGCCAGTCGGTCGACGTACAGCGACACGATCTGCCCGAGGTCGTCTTGCGACAGTGTCGTGAACAGAACGATGTCGTCGAGCCGGTTCAAGAACTCCGGCTTGAAGGCCTGCCGCAGCGTCGCCTGGACGGCCTCCTCTTTCTGCTCCTGCGTCAGCACCGGGTCGACCAAGAACTGGCTGCCGATGTTCGAGGTCAGCACGAGGATCACGTTCCGGAAGTCGACCGTCCGCCCCTGGCCATCGGTGAGGCGTCCGTCGTCGAGCACCTGCAGCAGAATGTCGAAGACGTCGGGGTGCGCCTTTTCGACCTCGTCGAGCAGCACCACGCTGTACGGTCTCCGCCTCACCGCTTCGGTCAGCTGCCCGCCGGCCTCGTAGCCGACGTACCCGGGAGGCGCCCCGACCAGCCGCGACACCGTGTGTGCCTCGCCGTACTCCGACATGTCGATGCGGATCATCGCCTTCTCGTCGTCGAACAGGAACTCCGCGAGTGCGCGCGCCAACTCGGTCTTGCCGACGCCGGTCGGCCCGAGAAACAGGAACGAGCCCGTCGGGCGATCAGGATCCGAGATCCCGGCCCTGGTCCGCCGCACGGCCTCACTCACCGCCGTCACGGCCTCTCGCTGCCCGATGATCCTCCGCCCCAACTCGTTTTCGAGGTGCAGCAGTTTCTCGGTCTCGGCCGCGAGCAGCCGCCCGACCGGGATGCCCGTCCACGCCGCGACGACCTCCGCGATGTCGGCGTCGGTGACCTGGTCGTTGACCATCCGGTCACCCGACTCCTCGATGCTCTCGGCGTCGGCGATGCTCTTCTCGATCTCGGGGATTGTCTCGTAGTTGATCTTCGAGGCGTCTTGGTAGCGCCCCTCGCGCATGGCCCGATCGAGCTCGATGCGGGCTTCGTTCAGCTGCCCCTTGAGCTCACCCACGCCCTGGAGGGCAGCTTTCTCGGCCTGCCACCGACGATTGAGGTCGGCGTAGGTCTGCTGCCGCGCGGTCATCTCGTCGCGCAGGGCGTCGAGTCGGGCGCGGCTCGCGGGATCCTTCTCTTTTTTGAGCGCCAGCTCTTCGACCTGCATCCGCGCCAGGGAGCGGTAGAGCTCGTCGAGTTCAAGGGGGGATGAGTCGATCTCCATCTTGAGGCGGGATCCGGCCTCGTCGACCAGGTCGATCGCCTTGTCGGGCAGTTGCCGACCCGAGATGTAGCGGTTGCTGAGGGATGCGGCTGCGACGAGCGCGCTGTCGGCGATCGTGATGCCGTGGTGCGCCTCGTAGCGCTCCTTCAGGCCGCGGAGAATGGCGATCGTGTCTTCGACGCTGGGCTCGCCGACGTAGACCTGCTGAAAGCGGCGTTCGAGGGCGGCGTCTTTCTCGATGTACTGGCGGTACTCGTCGAGCGTCGTCGCGCCGATCAGCCGCAGCTCGCCGCGGGCCAGCATCGGCTTGAGCATGTTCGCCGCTGCCACCGATCCCTCGCCGCCGCCCGCACCCATGAGGGTGTGGAGCTCGTCGATGAACGTGATCACCTGGCCGTCGGATTCGGTGATCTCTTTGAGCACAGCCTTGAGGCGCTCCTCGAACTGGCCGCGGTACATGGCGCCGGCGACGAGCGCCGAGATGTCGAGTGAGATCAGCCTCTTGCCCTTGAGCGAGTCGGCCACGTCACCTGCGATGATCCGCTGTGCCAGGCCCTCTACGACCGCCGTCTTGCCGACGCCCGGCTCGCCGATGAGCACGGGGTTGTTCTTCGTGCGCCTGGTCAGCACCTGGCTGACGCGCCGGATCTCGGTGTCTCGCCCGATAACGGGGTCGAGCTTGCCGCTCGCCGCGATCGCCGTCAGATCGACGCCGTACTGCTCGAGGGCGCTCTTCTGCTTCTCGTCGGAGGCCGGCGCGCCTTGCATGTTCGCCATGAGTCACCTTTCGAAGTTGAGTTGATCCGACTCAAGTTTATTCGTCGGAGACCCGGCGCGCCACCACGCTTTTTAGCTCTGTTTGAGATATTTGGAGTGTAGATGTAATATTTATTTACTCCGTTCTCTCCGCCCGCGCTCTGCGGGCCGATCAGAAAGACACAAACCCTTCATGACTATCGCTAAGACCGGGGCCGCTTTCGGCCTCGCCGCGTTGACGCTCGCGTCGTCGCTCTCGCTCGGGGCTGCTGCTAGCGCTGCGCCCGCGGCCTCCGAATCCCGTTCCAATCAGGTCATCGGCAAGCTGATCACTATCAACTACGGCGGGGCCGAGGGGACCCCGGGGAAATACTTCGTGCCTCAAGAGCTTCGAGCTGGCCAAAACGTCACGGGAATGTCGAAAAATACCCTTGCTGAAGCAAGAGCAGTGGCCGTCGACTTCAGCATCCCGGCAGTCGGCTCGGAAGGTCCAATTCGCGGCACAGGTGCGGCCGAAAATCTGTGCGTGGTGGGTTCTGTAACCGGTTCCGTTCCCAAAGTTGCCACCTGCGACGGATCCGAAGCCCAGCAGTTTCGCTGGGGGGATGTTGCAAACGAGTATTCATCAGGGAAGGGCCTAGTCGTGAAGCTCAGCACCACGACTACCCCGCTTTACTTCGGCGCCAGCGCCCAGGGGAACCCGACATCCGCCTATTTTCAGGGGCGAGGGTCCGCAGATTCGATCACGCTCCTTGATGAATTCAAACCCGCCTTTTCCGCCGAGGCGACCAGCGTCGACGTCTACAACCGAACCGCGACGATCAAGGGCCAAGCGGTCCCGGGTGCGCGTGTGGTGATCGGGAACAAGGAGATCATCGCCGACTCCGCGACAGGTGAGTGGACGACCACCGTCCGCAACCTGGAGATCGGTGAGAACACGTTCGAGATGGAACAGTTCGACGGCAACGAATCGCTCGGCAAATCCAGCTTTGTCGTCGATGTGAAGACCACACCCTTGAGCTTCAAGGTCACCGCCACCAGCATCAAGAACAACACTGCCGACGTCGAGATCACCGGAACCCCTGGTGCCACCGTCGAGTACCAAAACACCGACGTCTCCCTCGGCCGCACCGGCACCGCGACCGCCACCGTCCGCGGCCTCGCCCTCGGCTCCAACGACGTCACCTTCGAGCAGTGGATCGACTCGAAGTCAGTCGGCGGGCCGAAGACGTTCACCATCATGATGACGATCGCCGACCTCACCGTCGAGCACAAGTTCGGGGCCAACAACAACGAGAACGTCATCCTCTCTGGCAAAGCCGAGAGCGCCGCCCACATCACCATCCTCGATGAAAACGGCGACAAGACCGAGACCGACGCCGACCCCAAGGGCAACTGGTCCACCCCCGTCACCGCCCCCGGCGCTGGCACTCAAACCTTCGAGGTGTTCCAGACCATCGGCGACGCCAACAGCCTCGTCCGCGAAGTCGACGTCAACTACGGCAACCCGGTCGAGATCCTCACCCCCCGCAACAACAGCGACACCGACGGCGGCACCCTCCACTTCACCGGAGAAGGTCAGTCCCTTGCGAACATCAGCCTCCACGAAAACGGCACCCGCCTCGCCTCCTTCCAGGCCCTCAACTCCGGCAACTGGAGCCGCGACATCACCGGCGTCAAGGGTGACTATCAGCACACCTACACCGCCCGCATGCTCTCCAAAGGCAACCTGACCACCGAAGAGACCATCACCGTCAACCCCGACAAACCCGAAGAGGCCGAGGCCGCGACGTTCGAGGTCACGAACCCGAAAAACGGCGGAGAAGTCACCCTGGCCGACGGCAAGGCCTCCCTCGAAGGCACCGCACGAGCGGGCGCCAACGTTCAGGTGATCTTCGGCGGCAACGTCGTCGGCAGCGCCACCGCCAGCGACTCCAACACCTGGCAGACCCTCGCCACCCTCCCCGCCGGCACCCACAACGTCCGCTTCAAAGTCACCACCGCCGGACAGCCAGCCGAGAATCACTACCGCACGATCACCGTCAAAGCCGAACAGGGCACCCAGTTCGAACTGACGAACCCGAAAGACGGCGGCGAAATCACCCAGGTCAACGGACTCGTCGACTTCACCGGCAAAGCAAAGAAGAACACCTCCGTCGAGATCTGGTCCGGCAGCACCGTCGTCGCAACCGGCCTGACCGGCACCACCGAAACCTGGACCGCGAAGGGCGCCAACCTCCCCGTCGGCACCCACCTGCTCCGCGCCAAAGTCAACACCAACGGCATCGTCCAGAACGTGTTCTTCACCATCACCGTCAAAGCCGAACAGGGCACCGCATTCGAGCTGACGAACCCGAAAGACGGCGGCGAAATCACCCAGATCAACGGACTCGTCGACTTCACCGGCAAAGCAAAGAAGAACACCTCCGTCGAGATCTGGTCCGGCAGCACCGTCGTCGCAACCGGCCTCACCGGCACCACCGAAACCTGGACCGCGAAGGGCGCCAACCTCCCCGTCGGCACCCAGATGCTCCGCGCCAAAGTCAACACCAACGGCATCGTCCAGAACGTGTTCTTCACCATCACCGTCAAAGCACCCACCGGCACCGTCCACGACTTCGAACTCACCACCCCCGGAGCAGACGGACACGTCGACTCATTCGTCCAGAACGGCGCCAACCTCGCCACCTTCAAAGGACTCGGCGCCACCGGCGGGCACGTCGAGATCTGGACCACCGGGAACATGGCAACCGACCGCCTCGTCGCCATGGCCAACGTCGACAACCAAGGCAACTGGCAAGCCACCGGCGGCATCAGCAACTGGACCTGGAACCTCGAAGCCCGCTACACCCTCGGTGGCACGACCACGGTGACCCCCTTCACCGCCACCATCACCGCCCCCACCAAATAACACCGGCGACACCCCACCGCACCACCCACCCCGCCGGGCGGAGCCAACAGAGCTCCGTCCGGCGGGACCGTCACTCGCAGGAAGCACCTCATGCCACAGACCCCGATCGCGGCCGCCCTCGCGGGCCTCGCCCTGCTCGCCACACTCACCGGCTGCACCACGTCCACCCCGACCGCAGCTGACACCTCGACCAGCACATCCAGCCCGACCAGCCCGTCCAGCACTGCAAGGACCACACCGCCCGCAACTGCGACCCCCGAGGTCGAGCTTCCGGCCAACATCAACACCTGCGTCGATGGGCAAGCCCTCATCAACACGACGAACAAGACAGCCTCGCTCCCCGACGGATGCGACACCGTCTTCGTTCAAACCGAAGACGCCACCATCGACCTGGGCCCCACGAAAAAGCTCATTTTCGAGGGGCACGGCAACACCGTCACCTACTCCGGCGAGGCTCCCGAAATCATCGAAGCTGGCGAATTCGTCGGCACGAACACGGCAGTCGCCAAATAGCACCGCGTCACAAGGGCGCCTCCCCCGGGAGGCGCCCTTCAGCGTTCCAGAGCACAATGAACCGATGATCACAGCCGCTCTCGCCCGGGCCCTCCGCGACGCGGGGCTCCGCTGGCGCCCCACGCCCGGCGATCGATTCGCCATCGACGGCGACGAATTCGCCGACGAGGTCTTCACCATCAGCGAGATGACCATCGAGGCACACGACTACTCCGGCGGTACGGTGCTCGGCTTCAACGGCACCACCGAGTGGGCGCTCGACTCGGTGGCGGCCGACGACTCACTCTGGCTTCCTCGAGAAGACCAGCTGCGGATCCTTCTGGGCCCGTCATTCCGCTCACTCACCCACCAGGGCACCGACTTCACCGTCGAGACCCGGCTCGACAACTACTCGGCGACCGACGCCGAAAGCGCCTACGCCCTCGCCCTGCTCGACTACATCAAGTCGAGCCTCGAGATCAGCCCCGACGAACCGACGCCGTGACCGTGAACTTCGGGTTGCGCGTCACCTGACGCGTCTCGCCGACGACCTCCTGGAGGGTGTCGCGGTGCTTGAGGTGCGAGTTGTAGACCGTCCAGAGCTCGCCACCGGGCTTGAGCACGCGCGCGGCGGCCTCGAAGAGCTTGAGCGCGACACCCGGCTCGACCGCGGCGTCGACGTGGAACGGCGGGTTGAGCAGAACCAAATCGAAGGATCCGTCGGGCTGACTCGCCAGCGCATCGTCACGCACCACGGTCACCCGCTCGGCCGCTCCATTCGCCTCGGCAGTGGCTCGCGTCGACGCCACCGCCGCTGCCGACTGGTCGCTTGCCACAATCTGCGCCGACGGCCGCGCGACCGCCGCGGCCACGGCGAGCACACCCGACCCGCACCCGAGGTCGACGATCGTCTCCGCCCCGGGCACCGCCTGCGGCAGCACCTCGAGCAGCGCGCGGGTGCCGATATCGATCTTCGCGCCGGCGAACGTGCCGCCGAACGCTTTGATCTCGAGCCCGAGGTCGTCGTGGCGCTGAGTGCGCGGCCAGGTCGACACGACGGGCGGAGAGACGGGCTCGGACGCCGTAAGCACACGCGACTTCTGGCGGGCCAGGCCGGCGTAGAGCACCTCGAAGTGCTCGCGGAGCACGTCGTTCATGGTCGTGGCCATGTGCTTGAGACGGCCGCCCGCAAAGACGACGACCTCGGGGTCGGCGTGACGGGCGATGAGGCCGGCGATCTCGTCGAGAGCGGCGAGGCTGCGCGGCAGCTGCAGGAGCACGACCCGGGCGCCCGCCACCAGGCTCTCGTCGAGCGCGTGCTGGGTGTAGGTGCCGGCAAGACCCGCCTCGTCGGCGTTGAGGCCGAGTGCGAGTTCGCTGACGAGGGGATCCTGGTGCACGCGAATGCCAGTCAGGCCGTGGAGGGCCGCCGCACCGAGAGTCAGGGCTCCGTAGTGGTCGCCGATGACGACGACCTGGCCTGCGGAGGCCGCGCCGAGCGCGGTTGCAGCCTCGTCGAGGAGGAGACGGTCGGTCGCGTCGACGGCGACGAGGTTCGCGGCTTCGAAATCGGGGCGGCGGCGGAGGTCGGCGAAGTCGAAAGGCATGATTCAACCCTAGGGGGCGGCCGGGCGACGCCCGACTCAGGCGACGACGTCGACGAGGGTCCCCTGCCCGGCGATTCGGAATCGCGGCGGATCGACGGCCCGGGGCGCGGAGGGATCGGGTTCGACGAAGAAACCGCCGCTGCCAACCATGCGGCCCCCGATCGTCGCCCCGGCCATCGCCCACACCTCGCCGTCGTTTCGGGAGATCTGGCCGGTGACCGTGCCGGAGATCTCAAGCAGAGCACCGGGGTGGACGACGATCGAGCCCGTGCAGGTGCCGCTGAGAAGCACATACCCGCCCGGTTCGATCGTGAGCTTGTCGGCGACGGCGCCACGGAGATCGAGCGACCCTCCGTCGCAGACGAGCGCACCCCGGAGCGCCGTGCCGGTGAGGACGAGCGGCTCTTCGACGACGAGAGGATGAGAGACAGCCCCTGACAGCTTCTTCATGGACGAACTCTAGGAGTGCGCTGCCGTGGTGTCGAGGGGTAGCGGGAAAAGGCCCAGTCGACAGCCGCGAACGGCGTAATTCTGTATTTTCAATGAAGTACTTGACAGATAATCAGACGCCTAGAAGAGTTAACGGACCATCCGCACCTTTCTCAGGAGAGATCCATGCCTGTCCCGATCGTCAGCTCCCCGTCCAGCCCGCGCATGCTCATGCGCGACAAGATCCGGCACGAGATCCGTCGCGCGATTCTCGACGGCACCTTCACTCCCGGCGAGCGCCTGTCCGACGACGAGCTCGCCGAGTGGCTCGGGTGCTCGCGCACGCCCATCCGGGAGGCCCTCAACGATCTCGAGCACGCCGGCCTGGTCGAGGTCATGCCGAACCGCTACACCCGGGTCGCCACACCGCGAGCCGAGGAGGCATTCGAGGTCGTTCAGACGCTCGGGGTGATCTTCGGCGGGGCCGTGCGTCTCGCCACGCCACTTCTCGCGGATGACGTACGGGCGCGGATCCTGGGTTCGATCGATTCGTGCCTGGTCGACCTCGAGCGACGCGATGTTCCCGCGCTCAACGTCCACGCGCTCGCCACGTTCGACCTCTTCGTCGAGCAGTGCGGCAACAGCCACCTGATCAAGCTGAGCCACGACACGAGTGCCGGGCTGGCCTTCAAGCTGCGGCTGCCCAACCTGGTGCGCATCTTCAACTGGCCCGATCTCACGCAGTCGTTCCGCGACCTCCGATCCGCCGTCGAGGCCGGCGACGCGATCGCCGCCGAGCTCGCTGCCGAGCGCTTGCATCAGCTGCCCGTCGAGACTCCTGGGCACGGGCCCGTCAGCTCGGAACGGCCGCTCTCCCGCCGAAGCGCGTGAGGTAGATCGCCGCGGCCGCTGCGGCCACGGCTGTCATCGCGGGCGCAAACGACCCCGACAGGGCGAACGACACTGCGAGCGCAACGACCGCGACGATCAGATCGGCCAAGACTGTGGCCCGCCAGCCTGCCTTCGACCGGTGCTTCGGCGTGATGACGAAGAGGGCCCGACGCCCTATGACGACCCGGACGACCGAACGCAGGGTGGTCCAGAACATCGAGCTATAAAGCGCGAAGGCACGCCCCAGGAAGATGGCGCCGGCCAACGGCGTCGCCCGGCTCGTGCGCCGCAGGGCCTCGGGTATCAGCGGAGCGAGGCCACTCGCGGCGAGCCCGAACCCGACCCACATCGAGAAGAGCGGAACACCGAGCGACGACGTCACGAGCGACGTCGCGAACAAGAAGAGCCCGAGAAGCGAGCCGAGGGGGATCATGACGAGCTCGACGAGAAGGTCGAGCTTCTCGGCCGGAGTCATGCGCGACCGCAGGGCGGGAAGGGCGAACAGGCGAATCAGCTCGGTTGCCCCCTGAACCATCTTGCCGTGCTGCTTTTTGAAGGCGTGATAGTCGATGGGAAAGTCTTCGACGCTGACGATGTCGGGGGCGTACTGCACGCGGAATCCGGCCTCGCGCGCTCGGATGGTGAAAGCCACGTCTTCGGCCACGACCTCGGGGAACCCGCCGGTAGCTCGGATCACGGCATCGTTCAGCAGGGCTCCGCGACCCATGAACATCGAGAAGCCGACAGCGGAGCGCGAGAGCTGGTTCGTGGCGACGTGGGTGCCGAGCATCGGCGCGAACTCGCTGGTGAACTGGGTCTCCCCCGACTTCGCCTCGTGGCGCCCCTGGACGACGCCGATCCGATCGCCGGGCCCGCCCGCAGCGAAGTGATCGAGTGCTCGCTCGACGAAGGTCGGCTGCAGAATCTCGTCGCTGTCGAGGATCGCGTAGTGGTCGAATCGAGGACCCGACCGGAAGAAGTTGTTGAGGTTGCCCGCCTTGAAGCCACGTTTGGCCTCGCGCCGCACGACGAGGGCATCCAGCTCGGCTGCTAGGAGGTCGACGGTCGCCCGCGCCTCAACCGACGACGAATCGTCGAGAATCACCACCGTCACATCGTCGTGCGTCTGCCGAGCGGACTGACGCAGGGCCTCGGGGTTGACGTCGTCGGCGGTGCAATAGAGCAGCGCGACCCGGGAAGACGACGCCGACGACTCGGGAACAGAGGCAGCACGCGCCCGGCGGAGGGGCCGCCGAGCGAGGAAGAACGCATAGGCGCGCAGCCCACCCAACCAGACCGTTCCGATGCCGAGCCCGAGCGGAACGGCGACGACGACATCGATCGGGTCGAGCGGCTGACGGACGACGAGGATGCCCGTAATTGCCAGAACGCACAGCGCGACCCAGGCAATGACGTTCGCGGCGAAGTACACGTGCGACACGACCTTGGCAAGGCGACGGGTCGGGCCATTCTGCCGGGTCGTGGTCCCCTGGTGGCCCGCAAGGCCGTCGTGAACCACGGGCTGTGACTGCGTGAAGGGCATGCTTTGATCCTAGGCCGACAGGTATTTCGAATTTTCATACCCTTGGCTGATTTCCGAGTCGATCTCAGGTCCCATTCCAGAGCGACCGATAGAACGCTGTTCTCTGCGCGTCGGGCTTCACACCATAGGCCTGCAGAAAGACATCGTCCCAACCCGGCCCGTAGTTCCACCCGAGACTCATCGTCGCCACCGCGATGTCGGCCCAGCGATCAGCGACCCCCAGCGCATCCAGATCGACATGGCCTGCCCAGCTCCCATCGTCGGTGATGAGGGTATTGGGGGCGCACGGGTCGCCGTGACAGACCACCAGACGATCGACGGAAGGCACGGGGCCGAACGGGAGAAGCGCAGGATCCTTCGTGGTCGCCTTCTCAGACCGCGCCAGTCGCGTCTCGACCGACCAGTCGAACGGGCACTCGTCGACCGGCAGGCCGTCGTGTAGCCGCCGCAGGCCCGTGCCCAACGCCGCGACCGCGCGCTCCGGCTCGGCACGCCACCGTGCGTCGACCGCGCTGCGGCCCGGGAGCCCCTGCGTGACGAGCCAGTCGGCATCGGGGTCTCGGCCCGAGGCGAGCACCGTCGGCACCGGCGTGAACGAACGCGCCCATCGCAGGCGCTCCTCTTCGGCGCGGAGGTCGAGGCCGCGGCCGTGAGGCGCCCACTTCGCGAAGCGACGCGTTTCGCCGTGCCCGAGTTGGAAGGTCAGGCCACCCACCTCGTTGAGCCAGACCGGAGTGACCTCGGCGCCGGCCGCGAGTGCCTCGACCCGGGGTGGCACCGGAACGGGGCCGCGTGGCAGCTGAGCTATCTTCACCACACCATGCTTGCAGGCCGAGCCCGGCTCTCCAAGCGCGCGAGCGGAGAGGAACGGCTAGACGCGAGCCGGAGTCGATGGACGGAGACTTCTGACACTCACTCGCTTCAGACCGAGAGCGGGTTTCTCGACGACGAACCACGAGCCGAGGGCCAACACGAGAGTGATCGCGACGAGGAGGAGCATCACGAACCACTCCCCCGAGAGGCCCGCCCAGGCCAGCAAGGCGATCACGAAGGAGTGCCAGATGTAGATGCCGTAGCTGAGGTCGCCGATTTTGTTGCTGATACCCCGAAAGACCGCGGGGGCCTTGAGCCCGACGAAGAGGATGAGATAGCCGAGGGGCGCCGCGACGAGGGCGGACTTGAACAGGCCGTAGACCGACTCGACAGCCGGCATCGGGCCGAGCGTGACCAAGCCGAAGTAGATCGCCGCCGCCAGGAGGGCGAAGCCGCGCTTGAGCGGGATGCGACTGCCGTAGTGCGCGAGCAGGATGCCCACACCGAAGTACGAGCCGCGCTCGAGGAACGTGTGATGGAGCACATTGCCGACAAGGCCACCCATCGCCCCCGAGATCACGCCGCACCCGACCGTGACGACGAAGTACGGCACGAGTATCTTCGCAAGGCCCCAGCGGCGGATGGCCACGACCAGCAAGGGCACGATCAGGTAGAAGCTGCACTCGGCAGGGATCGTATAGAGCGGGCCGTTGATGACACCGTTGCCGATGCCCTGGAAGAACGGCGGGTGGTAGTTCGGCAGAAGGGCGAGGAAGGCTCCGAACCACACCACCAGAGGGAACGTCAGCAACTGCTTCGGCGAGACGGCGCCGACGAGGAGGAAGAGCACCGGGGCCAACACGGCGAAGGCGAGAAGCGCGGGCGCGATGCGGAGATACCGGTTGATGAAGAACGTCTTCCAGCCGATGCCCCGACTCGCCAGACTCTGGGCGGACGAGTAGACGAGCAGACCGGAGAGTACGAAGAAGATCGCGACCCCGTCGAAGAGCCCCGAAATATGGAAGCCCTCTCCGAAGCCGAGACCGGCGTGGCCGTGCTGGAAGACGACGACGAGGGCCGCGAAGAGCCTCAGGGCGTCGAAGCTGTTGGCGCGTGTGACCACGCGGCCGGCAGAGCGAGTCTGCGTTGCCATTCGACACCCCCTCGAACACCTGACGATTATTCTATGAAGAATATCAGATTTCGAGAGAGTACAGAAGGGTTAGTTGTGTGGCCGCCAGAGCACGACAGCCGTCGGGCGCTGAGGCCGCGCGCCATGCCGAAGAGGAACGGCACCGCCGTGTTGCGATGCCGCGAAGACGCGCGACCCCGGCCGGTTCAGTAATTCGTCGGCCAGAGCCGATTCGAGCTCGCGGACCCGCGACTGAAGTGCGGTGACCTGATTCTCGAGCTCGAGGATCCTTTTGATCCCTTCCAGGCTGACACCCTCACCGCTCAGCCGTGAGATCTCCCGCAGCTGATTGACGTCGCGCATCGAATACCGCCGAGACTTGCCGGCCGTTCGGGTCGGGGTGACGAGCCCCAGCCGGTCATACTGCCGCAGCGTCTGCGGATGCATCTCGGCGAGCTCGGCCGCGACCGCGATCGCGAAGATCGGGGAGTGTTCATCCATGGCGGGCCTCCGCGTCGGTTCGGTGGACGTCTGTTGCAGGACTGGTCGCTACTGACGCGCTCGATCGAGCAGGTCGCTCCGGGGGTTCTCGCCGGGAAGCGCCTCGGCCAGAGCCTCGACGGCCTCGCGAGCCCGGTCGCTGAGGTGCGAGGGAACCGCGACCTGCACGGTTGCCAGCAGGTCTCCCTTGCCGTCTTTCGCGTCGACGCCGCGCCCCTTCACCCGCAGGACGCGCCCGCTCGGAGTGCCCGGAGCAACGCGCAGCCGGACCGGCTCGCCACCGAGCGTCGGAACCTCGATGGTCGCCCCGAGCGCCGCCTCGGCGAAGGTCACGGGAACGTCGAGACGGAGGTTGAGGCCGTCGCGCTCGAAGATCGGGTGCGGTCGCACAGCCACCGTCAGAACGATGTCGCCGGATTCACCGCCGTCGGCACTCGGCTCTCCGCGGCCACGGAGGCGGATCTTCTGGCCGTCGTGCACGCCCGCGGGGATGCGCACCTTGATCGGCTTGCCCTGCGCCTGCGTGAGAGTGATCGTGTCGCCGCCGATGGCGGTGCGGAAGTCGAGCGTCGTGGAGGCAACGATGTCGCGACCCTTGGTGGGCCCGCCGTAGCCGCGGTAGCCGCCCGAGGTCTGCCCGAAGCCGCCGCCGCCGAACATCCCGCTGAAGATGTCTTCGAAGCCGCCTCCGCCGCCACCCGAGGTGCGCCGGCCGCCGCCCTGCTGGCCGAACATGCCGCCGAAGACGTCTTCGAAACCGCCTCCGCCACCACCCTGAGCGCCTGACCCGGCCGTGAATCGGGCCCCCGACCCCATGGCGCGGATCTGGTCGTATTCTTTGCGCTGCTCCGCGTCGGAGAGCACGGAGTGGGCCTCGGAGATCTCTTTGAACTTCGCTTCGGCCGCCGCGTCGCCCGGGTTCGAGTCGGGGTGGTACTTGCGGGCGAGCTTGCGGTAGACCTTCTTGAGCTCGGCCGGGGTGACGTCTTTCGAGACGCCGAGAACGGCGTAGAAGTCTTTGTCGAACCAATCCTGGCTGGCCAAGGGGCGCCGCCTTTCGTGTGTTTCAGAAGTCTGCTGGTTCCAAGTATGGGCGGCGGGCCCCCGAGGGGACCCGCCGCCGGTAGTGCTGGTGGTGCTAGGCCGGGACCGAGACGGCGACCTTGGCCGCCCGAAGGACTCGGTCACCGAGGGTGTAGCCCGGCTCGATGACGTCGGCCACGGTGTTGACCGCGACGTCGGCCGTCGGGAGCTGGACGATCGCCTCGTGGATCTTCGGGTCGAACACGTCGCCCTTGGCACCGATCTGCGTCAGCCCGAAGCGGTCGAAACCGCCGCGGAGCTTCTGCGCGATGACCACCATGGGCCCATCGGCGAGGTCGCCGTGCTGCTCGGCACGGCTGAGGTCGTCGAGGGCCGGCAGGACCGCCCGGACGACCTCGGCGATCACGGCGTCGCGGTTGGCTTCGCGGTCACGCTCGACGCGCTTGCGGAAGTTCACCAGCTCGGCCTGAGCACGGAGCATGTCTTGGCGCATGTCGGCCACGAGGTCGACCGACGCCTGATCGAGGATGGCCTCGTCTTCGGTGCTCAGTTCGACATCAGGGCCCTCGGCCTCGATGAGCTCCTCCGCGCCGTCGACGTCGGCGGTGCCGCCGTCTTCGGAGGGAGTCGCCTCACCGGGCTGCGGCTGGTCGGCGGCGGGCACGGTGGGCTCCTCGTCGGGAGCGCCGTTCTTTTCGTCAACCATCGGCTACTTCTTGTCGTCTTCGTCGTCGACGACCTCGGCGTCGACGATGTCTTCGTCGTCGCCCTGAGCCTGGCCGTCAGCCGGCTGCTCGTCGGTCGGTGCCGAAGCGGAAGCCTGGTCGGACGCGTAGAGCGCCTGACCGATCTTCTGCTGCGACTCGGAGAGCTTGTCGACGGCCGGCTTGATGGCCGCCTCGTCGTCGCCGGCGAGAGCCGTCTTGAGCGCGTCGACGTCGGCCTGGACCTCGGTCTTCACATCGGCGGGAAGCTTCTCGTCGTTCTCCTTGAGGAGCTTCTCGATGGAGTAGACCATCTGCTCGCCGTTGTTGCGGACCTCGTTCGCCTCGCGGCGAGCCTTGTCTTCGGCGGCGTGCTCTTCGGCCTCGCGGACCATGCGATCGATGTCGTCCTTCGACAGCGACGAGCCGCCCGAGATGACCATCGACTGCTCTTTGCCGGTGCCCTTGTCTTTCGCCGACACGTGCACGATGCCGTTGGCGTCGATGTCGAAGGTGACCTCGACCTGCGGGATACCGCGGGGCGCCGGAGCGATACCCGTGAGCTCGAAGGTGCCGAGGTTCTTGTTGTCGCGGGTGAACTCGCGCTCGCCCTGGAAGACCTGGATCGCGACGGACGGCTGGTTGTCGTCGGCCGTGGTGAAGGTCTCGCTGCGCTTGGTCGGGATGGCCGTGTTGCGCTCGATGAGCTTGGTCATCGCGCCACCCTTGGTCTCGATACCGAGCGACAGGGGCGTGACGTCGATGAGGAGGACGTCTTTGCGCTCTCCCTTGAGGACGCCGGCCTGAAGGGCTGCTCCGACGGCGACGACCTCGTCGGGGTTGACGCCCTTGTTGGGCTCCTGGCCACCGGTCAGCTGCTTGACGACCTCGGTCACGGCGGGCATGCGGGTGGAACCACCCACGAGCACGACGTGCGAGATGTCGGAGACCTTGACGCCGGCCTCCTTGATGACGTCGTTGAACGGCTTCTTGGTGCGGTCGAGGAGGTCGGAGGTCCACTGCTCGAACTGCGAGCGCGAGATCGTCTCGTCGAGGTTGAGCGGGCCCTCTGCCGTCAGCGTGAGGTACGGGAGCTGAATGCTCGTCGAGGTCGAGGAGCTGAGCTCCTTCTTCGCCTGCTCCGCGGCCTCTTTGAGGCGCTGCTTGGCGATCTTGTCGGTCGAGAGGTCGACGCCGTTCGCGTCTTTGAACTTCTTGATCAGGTGCTCGACGATGCGGTTGTCCCAGTCGTCGCCGCCGAGGCGGTTGTCGCCCGAGGTCGAGCGCACCTGGATGGTCGAGAAGTCGTCGTCTTTGCCCACCTCGAGGAGGGAGACGTCGAAGGTTCCGCCACCGAGGTCGAAGACCAGGATGAGCTCGTCTTCTTTGCCCTTGTCGAGGCCGTAGGCGAGAGCGGCGGCGGTCGGCTCGTTGATGATGCGGAGCACGTTGAGGCCCGCGATCTCGCCGGCCTCCTTCGTCGCCTGACGCTCGGAGTCGTTGAAGTAGGCCGGGACGGTGATGACCGCGTCGGTCACGTCTTCGCCGAGGTACTGCTCGGCGTCGCGCTTGAGCTTGCCGAGGATGCGCGCCGAGATCTCTTGCGGGGTGTACTTCTTGTCGTCGATCTCGACCTTCCAGTCGGTGCCGACGTGACGCTTGACCGACGCGATGGTGCGGTCGACGTTGGTGACGTTCTGGCGCTTGGCGGTCTCGCCGACCAGCACCTCGCCGTCTTTGGTGAACGCCACGACCGAGGGGGTCGTGCGAAGACCCTCGGCGTTGGCGATAACGGTGGGCTCGCCACCTTCGAGGACGGCCACCACCGAGTTGGTGGTACCGAGGTCGATTCCTACTGCACGTGCCATGTGGCTGTTCTCCTTCGTCGTGCGGGTGCTGCGCAAGGCAGCCGAACAAATCTGAGGATCGGGGTTGAGTCCGACTGGCTCAAGTTTACGCATCGACTTCTCCGCGTCAAGTCGAAGTGTCAAAACTTGAGCAACACAGACTCAACTCTAAGGAAAGCCCCCTGCTTGACATCAAGGAGAGCAAATATTACATTTCTATGCGAGCATGCTCGATGCTCTGCGCCCGATCCCGAGGACGACATGACTCCCCTGCACCAGGCCCACCGACACGTAGGAGACCTCGCCAATAGGGTCTCCAACCGACTCCTCCGACTCCAGCACGAGCGCCACCTCGACCTTCTCCAGCCGGGGGCCTGGAGCGACTTCCGCGGCCTTCTCCCAACCAGCACCGCATTGGTCGGCTGTCGCGGAGTCGAGCGCGCCGCCACGACCGTTCACCTCCTTCTGCCGCCGCTCACGTCGGCCTCGGTCTTCGCCGGAGTGAGAACGGCCGTCGTTGCCGGTGCCGGCCTCGCCCACCGCCTCGGGCTCGACCTCCGGATCATCACCTTCGCACCCGATCCCTCGCGCCACACGCGCGCGGCCGTGACGAACCTCGTACATACCGAGACGGATCTCGCCCGAGAGCGAGTCTCGTTCCGCGGCGGCTGGACCCTCTCCGGCACCGACTTCTCCACCCGCGACATCTGGGTGCCGACCTACTGGAGCACGGCGCACGCCGTCGACGTCGCGTGCCGGGTCGGCACGATCGACCCCGCCCGAGTCGCGTACCTCGTGCAGGACTACGAACCCGACTTCCTCCCCAACTCGACCGAGGCGAGTCTCGCGGCGGCGACCTACGAAGCGGGATTCCGGCTCGTGGTCAACTCGCGCCCGCTCCACGCCTTCCTCCAGACGCAGATCGGATCCCTCGCCGACGACGCTGCGGTCTTCCGCCCCGAGCTCGACGTGGCCCGTCTCCGTGAAGCAGCCGAGAGACGCTCTCGCACCGGCACAGCGCGAGTGGCCTTCTACGGGCGGCCCGGCAAGCCCCGCAACGCCTTCTCCCTGGGGGTCGCGGCCCTCCGGGTCGCCAACCGACAGCAGAAGACCGGTGCGATCGACTACACGTCGGTCGGCCAGCCCCACGCCACCATCGACCTCGGCGGCGGCACTCCGCTCCGCAGTCGAGGTCAGCTCTCCTGGCAGGGCTGGTTCGACTTCCTCGCCGAGACCGACGTGCTCCTGAGCCTGCAACTCACGCCGCACCCGTCCCACCCCCCACTCGACGCAGTCGCCTCGGGCGGGAGGGCCGTCACGAACGAACTCGGAGGCACGCGGGGCCACCTGAGCCCAAGGCTGATCGCGGCGCCGAGCGACCCGAGCGACCTCGGCGCGGCAGTGGTCGAAGCCTGCGAGCGGGCGAGGGCAGACGATTCCGAGGCGACCTACGACGGATCCTTCGTCGAGTCGTTAGGGCGACCCCTCGGGTCGGTCCTGGACGAGCTGGCGACGAGTCTGACCTAGCCGACGCGGCCCACCGGCGGTCTGCCGAGAGACGCGTGAGGGCTGCCGCGACGAAGGGATCCGGACCGTGGCCCCCCGGCCGGTCGATCGGTTTCCCCCCAGTTGGCGCGGCAGCCCCTCTGAGCGTCTCGATGATTCGGGCATCGAGGTCGGCGTCTCTTCCGACGACATCAGAATCGCACCAACCCATTCAGTTCGACAGAATCACATGTGCTGGCACCCGAACGGGGGGTATGCCCACCGAGCTGGGGGTTTTCTCCGAAATCGACGAACCCTAGACTTCGTGCAGGAGGACCGATGAGCAACCCGATGCCCGCCGACCGCACCGAAATCAACGACAGCCTGCGCCTTCCCGTGCTGCGCGTCGCCCTGGTCGAAGACCACGAGATCGTCGCTGTCGGCTTCGCCGAACTTCTGCGACAGTACGCCGACATCGACGTGGTGACCGTGGCCGCGACCGTCCGCGAACTCGATTTCGTGGCCGCCCCGGTCGACCTGGTCGTACTCGACCTCCGGCTCGGCGACGGCTCGAGCGCCACGGACAACATCCGGCAGCTCGCCTCGGCGGGGATCGACGTGCTGATCCTCACCGCGGCGGAAGACCCGCAGGCCATCCGCGACGCCGCGAAGGCGGGAGTGCTCGGGATCGTCCGCAAGTCGCAGCCCGTCGACGAACTGGTCGAGGCGATCCGCGCGGCCGCGAGCGGCGAGACGGTCGCCGGCCTCGACTGGGCCGCCGCGATCGACGGCGACGCGGGGCTCGCCGATGCCGGGCTCAGCGCCCGCGAGCAGGAGATCCTCGCGCTCTACGCCTCCGGCGAGAAAGCGCAGTCGGTGGCCTACCTGACCGGCCTCTCGAAGTCGACGGTCGCCAACTACGTCTCGAGGATCCGGGCGAAGTATGCCAACGCCGGGCGCCCCGCCCACACCAAAGTCGATCTGCACCGGCGCGCCGCCGAGGACGGCCTCATCGGCGGCGACCTGCCCGCGCGCCGACAGTGACGACCCCGGCTCCTCGCGGCGGATCGGCCCTCGACGACGCGGGCGAAGCAGAACGCCGCGTCCTCCGCATCATCTACCTCTCGATCGGCATCGGGGGGCTGGTCTATCTCGGCGTCGGCTTCGGCAAAGCGGCGGCTCAGATCGAAGCCATGGAGCACGGGTGGGCCCTCGTCGCGTACCTGCTCGCGGCCGGCGGCCCGGTCGTGCTCGCGACGACGTCTCTCTGGTTGCCGCTTCGGATCCTGAATCGGATCGCGGGCGCGTACGCGCTCGTGTTCCTGGTCGTGATGGTCACCTTCCCCCTCTTCGCCCGGCCACCCCTGCCCGACGACGGTTCGCCCTGGACCAATGACCTCATGGCGATCCCCGCAATCGCCCTCGCCATCGGGGCGCGCCAGCGGACGATCTGGCCGTACGTCGTCGTGACCGGCATCACCTCCGGCGTGATCCGCTCCCTGACGGCGCCCGACGAGGGACTCGCAGTCGCGGGGCTCGATCTGCTCTACAACACGTTCTTCGACACGGTCTTCGTCGCGATCACCCTGGTCAGCCGATCGAGCGCGCGCCGATTGGACGAGGCCGCCGCCGCCGCGCAGCTCAAGACCTCCCGGGAGGCGGAGACGACCGCCCGGGTGCAGCAGCGGATCCGCATCGATGCTCTCGTGCACGATCATGTGCTGTCGGCCCTGCTCATCGCCTCCCGCGCCGACGACGTGCCGACCCCGGCGCTCCGCACCCTCGCCGCGACCACGCTCGCGACCCTGAGCGAAGACGCCCTCCCGCCAAGCGAGCTGCTGAGCGGCGACGAGTTCGTGGGGCGACTTCGATCGTCGGTCTCGTCGCAGTCGAGTGGAATCGAGTTCGAGATGTCGGTCGACGAGGCACGGATTCCCTCCGATATCGCTCAGGCGCTTCTCGAGGCGACAGCGGAGGCCCTTCGCAACTCCCTCCGGCATGCCGGGCAGGGCCGAGTGGAGGTCACTCGACGCGTCAGCGTGCGAACGGCGACCTCGGGCATCGAGATCGGCGTGACGGACGACGGCGTCGGATTCAACAGCCGAAGGATCCCGCCGGAGCGCCTCGGGGTGCGTGTCAGCATCCTGAACCGCATGTCCACTCTGCCCGGCGGCTATGCCGATGTCGACAGCGGGCGCGGCAGCGGCACCCGCGTGACGATCGGCTGGCGGTCGGAGATGACCTCGTGACGTCCAGCGCCCCGTCGTTCCTCCGCCTCACCGGGGCCGCGACGACACTCCTGTTCGGCCTGTTCGCGCTGACCCACATCGCCGTGGCCCTCTACGGCCTCCCGCAGGACACCGTGCCGGCCCTGACGCTGGTGGCCCTCGCGTGCATTCTGCTCGCGGGCTACCTCGTCACGCTGCCGGCCGAAGAGCCCTTCCCGCTGCGACTCACGCTCGTCGTGGTCGGCCTGACGACGCTCGGCTCGCTCAACGCCTGGAACCTGCCGGACCGAGGCTGGCCGGGCTGGGCGACCTGGCACTGGGGCGCGGTGTCGTTCGTGCTGTTCCTGCTCACCCTGAGGGGCCGGCCGGGATGGACCTGGATCGGCTTCGGCATCATGACCGGCCTGACGATCGTCTGGAGCGTCGAGGTCGGCCGAGGGGCAGCCGCCGGCATCGGCTTCGTAATCCGCTCCGCCGCCCTCGTGCTCGTCGTCTGGCTGTTCTCGCTCCTGCTCAGCCGCACCAGGAGGGCGATCCGGCGACTGCAGCGGATCGAGCTCAGCCGTGTGCGCTCCGAAGCGGCGGCCACCGCAGCCCTCGAAGAGCAGAACACCCGGCTCGAGCAGCTGCGTCACCTGGCCACGCCGGCGCTCGAACGGCTCCTCTCGGCGGAGCGGATCACCGAGGACGATCGGCAGGCATTCGCCCTCGTCGAAGCGGGGCTGCGGGATCAGCTCCGGGCCAGCAACCTGGCGACGACTCGCGTGACGGACGCGGCGACCCGGGCTCGCGCCCGCGGCATCGATGTGTCGCTGCTCGACGACCGTCACGGGGCCGAGGTCTCGGAGAGCGTTCGCGAGCGCGTCGAGTCGGTGGTGGTCGAGCACCTCGACGCGGCAACCGGGGGCCGGGTGGTCGCACGCCTCCTGCCCGAGGGCCGAGACTCCGTCGCCACCGTGCTCGCCTCCGACGGGGAATCCACGACGCGCGTCGCCATCCCCGAGGAATGACGCCGAGGGTGTTCCGCGCCGATGGGGTATCGCCGACACCGTTCATCCGGCCGCGGTAGCGCCCTGGCTCCCCGACGGGATATCGTCGCGACATGACTCAGGCGACGCTGGCTGACACCACCCCGGTTCCGCGCCGGCGCATCGTCTCGTGGGCGCTGTGGGACGCCGGCTCGGCGGGCTTCAACACGATCGTCATCACGTTCGTCTTCTCGACCTACCTCGCCTCCAACTCGTTCGTCTCCCCCGACATCGTGGCGGCGGCAGGCTCCAACGCCTCGAACGCGGCCCTGGTCGCCGCGAAAGCGCACAACGCCTCGGTCGTGTCGACGGCACTGACCGTCGCGGGGCTGCTCATCGCGCTGCTCGCCCCTCTCCTCGGACAGCGCTCCGACGGAACCGGCAAGCGAAAGCTCTGGCTGGGCGTGAACACCGGCATCGTGATCGTGGTCATGATCGCGATGGTGTTCGTGGCGCCGATCCCCTCGTACCTGCTGCTCGGGGCGTGCCTGCTGGCTCTCGGCAGCGTCGTGATCGAGTTCGCCAACGTCAACTACAACGCGATGCTCGTGCAGGTGTCGACCCCGAAGAACGTCGGGCGCGTCTCGAGCTGGGGATGGGGCGCCGGCTACCTCGGCGGCATCGTGCTGCTCGTGATCCTGCTCGTGCTGTTCATCCAGAGCTTCGGTGTCGAGGGGCACGCGGGACTGCTCGGCCTCGACTCGTCGATCGCCGGCGGCGTGTGGACGGTGCGATTCGCGATCCTCGCCTCGGCGGCCTGGTTCGCCCTGTTCGCCGTGCCGCTGTTTCTCGCCGTTCCGGAGATGCCGCCGACCGGCCCGGCCCGGGAGCGCCTGAGCGTGCTCGGCTCGTACCGACGCATCGGCCGGACGATCGCCGAGCTCTACCGCAAGAACCCGCAGGTGCTGCTCTTCCTGGCGGCCTCCGCCGTCTACCGCGACGGCATCGCGGCCGTCTTCACGTTCGGCGCGATCATCGCGGCGGTGGTCTTCGGCTTCACGCCGACCGAGGTGCTCTACTTCGCCGTCGCCGCCAACGTGGTCGCCGGCACCGGGGCCTTCTTGGCCGGGCGTCTCGACGACCGCCTCGGCGCAAAGACGATCATCGTCGTCTGCGTCGGAGGTCTCGTGGTGGCCGCCGTCGCGATCCTCTTCGTCGGTGACGGCAAGGCGGGGTTCTGGGCCTGCGGCCTCTTCCTCTCGCTGTTCGTGGGCCCGGCCCAGTCGTCGAGCCGCTCGTTCTTGGCCCGGGTGACCCCGCCCGGACGCGAAGGCGAGATCTTCGGGCTCTACGCGACGACCGGCCGCGCCGTCAGCTTTCTGGCGCCGGCCCTGTTCACACTGTTCGTCACGCTGACCGGCGACACCCGGTTTGGGGCGATCGGCATCGCCATCGTGCTCACTGTCGGGCTGGTGCTCATGACTCGGGTGCACGCGACGCAGCGCGCGATCGACTGAGCCGCTGGGTCGGTGCTGGCCGGGCCGGCCGGGCCGGCTGCGCTGGCCGCCGCGTGCCGAGTGCCGCCAAATGCTCGGCGGGCTGCCTATCGGACGGCATTTGGCGGCATTCGGCGAGCCGAGGAATACGTCGGTCGGCGCCAAGTGTCGCCGCCGTGCTCGCGGGAGGTGGCACCCCCGTCGAGACGTTTTGCGCGGCGTCAAATGTGACGCGGATCGAAGCGGGCGGGCGTGCCGCGGTGGCGGCTAGTTCTTCGTGGTGTCGGAGATTGCGGCGGTGACGAACTCCGTGAAGGTGAGCTTCGTGCCGTCCCAGGCTTTGCCGTTGACGATCACGGTGGGGGTGCCGACGAACTTCTTCAGGTCGCTGCCCTGCATCGCATTGTCGCCGGCTCGGGAGGTGGCATCGGCCACCCAGCCCGCGAACTCGCGGTTGTCGATCGCCTTCTCGATGCTCTTGAGGTTGTCGATCCCCGTGACGTCGCCGGCAACGGACTTGAGTCGAGCGTCGGAGAGACCCTCGGAGTTTTCGGCCGGCTGGGCCGCGAAGAGAGCCTCGTTGAACGCGAAGTACGAGTCGGGCGAGTAGTTGGCGACCGCGGCGGCAGCGTTCGCCGCTCGAGTCGAGTAGTCGGTGCCCATCGATGCCCGGTCGAGGATCGCGACCGGGTGGTACTCGATGGTCGCCCCGCCCGACTTCACGAGACCTTTGATGTACGAGCCGTTCTGCCGCTCGAACGCTCCGCAGTTGGGGCAGAGGAAATCGCCGTAGAGGCGGATGTGAGCGACCTTGTCGGTCAATGGCGTCTTCGTCGGGGTGGGCTCCTGGCCGGCCGCGAGGGCTGCCGTGCGCTCAGCCACGAATCCCTTGCCGATGACGATGCCGTCGCTCGCCATGTTGCGCGACCCGGGGCCCGCCGGCTTGATGCCTGTCACGATGACGAGCGCGACCACCGCGACGAACGCCACGATGCCGACGAGAATGCCCGATCGGACGAGCAGCTTGTTACGAGCCTCGCGCTTCTTTTGCGCCGCCGTGGCGGCCCGGGCACGCTCGCGCGCGGCTTCGCGGCGTTCGACCTTGGTGGGGTGGGCGGGATTCGGCACTGCGTTCTCCTCGCGATCGGGGCACGGTCGGAGAAGAGGATACAAATATTACATGCCGAAACACTGGGGGGGTCCGCACCGCTCCGTCTCAGCCGAGCGCGTTCGCCTTCGCCACCTCGCCGTACCAGTGCGCGCTCGGTTTCGGGGTGCGCTCGAACGTCTCTTTGTTCCAGGCGATGAGCCCGAACGTCGGCCGGAATCCCGAGGCCCACTCGTAGTTGTCGAGCGCGCTCCAGTGCTGATATCCGAGCACGTCGACCCCCTCCTCGATCGTCTGGTGGATGCCCTCGAGCGCTCCCTGCGTGTAGGCGATTCGACGGTCGTCGTCGGCCGTGGCGATGCCGTTCTCGGTGACCATGACGGGCACGTGCTCGCTGAGCTCCCAGGCGGCGCGGATGCCCTCGGCGGCGGCGGGCGGATAGAACTCCCACCCGGTCAGCGTCGTCTCGAGCCCCTCGGCGACAGGGCGAGGGCCCTCCGGCCCGATGAACGTCTGCGTATAGGCCTGCACCCCGACGAAGTCGTCTTCGCGGGCGTTCTCGAGGTACCAGTCGTCGCGGGGGTAGGCGTACTCGCGGAGCTTCTCGGCCGCGCCGGGTTCGTCGACGGCCTTGAACGCCTGCGTCGCGACGGTCCAGCCGGTCTTCAGGCCGGACACCTGCGACAGCACCTCCCGCGAGCGCTTGTGCGAGGCCAGGAGGGCGTCGGCCACCTGCAGGTCGGGATCGGGCAGGCCGTGAGCGACGAGGTTCGACGCATCCTCTCCCCCGGCGAGCATGGCCGCGATGTTGGGCTCGTTGATGGTGCAGACGTAGCGCACGCCCTCCGACACGACCGGCAGGGCGGCCTCGGTGTAGCGGGCGAAGAGGTCGGCCGCGTCGCTCGCGCGCCAGAAGCCGTCGCGCTCGAACCAGCGCGGCACGGTGAAGTGCATGAGCGTGACGATCGGCTCGATGCCGAACTCGTGGCAGGTGTCGACCATGCGACGGTAGTGATCGAGCTCGGCTCGCGAGACGAACCCGCGCTCGGGCTCGATGCGGGCCCACTCGATGCTGAACCGGTAGCTATTCAACCCGAGCTCCGCGAGGGTGCGGATGTCGTCGCGGAACCGGTGGTAACTGTCGGCCGCGTCGCCCGAGGGCTCGACGATCGAGGTGCCCGGTGTGTGCTCGTGCACCCACCAGTTGCTGTTGACGTTGTTGCCTTCGATCTGGTGCGCCGCGGTGGCGGCACCCCACAGGAAGCCATCGGGGAAGGTGAGCACGGGTGCTCCTTTCGGGGACGAAACGGGAAGAAGACGAGGATCCGACAGAGTCACGTGGCCCCGTGCGCTCGCGCCGGGTTCGGCACGGCGTCGAGCAGCGCGACCGTGTACGCGTCGGTCGGTCGCTGCAGCACCTCGGCGGTCTCGCCGCGCTCGACCACGGCGCCGTCGTGCAGCACCATGATGTTGTCGGTGATGAGCCTCGCGCTGAGCAGGTCGTGCGTGATGTAGAGCAGGCTGACGCCCCACTTCTCGCGGAGATCTTCGAGCAGCGCGAGCACGCCGGCGCGGAGCGACACGTCGAGCATCGAGACCGGCTCGTCGGCGATGATCACCTGGGGGTCGGAGGCGAGGGCGCGAGCGATGACGACACGTTGGCGCTGACCGCCCGAGAGCTCGTGCGGCAGCTTCGCGGCGAACTGCTCGACCGGTGTGAGCCCGACGGTGTCGAGCAGCTCGCGGACGCGGTGCCGCGCGTCGTCGCCCTTCAGCCCGGTGAAGTTCACCACGGGGCGCATCAGCGTGTACTCGATAGTGTGCAGCGGGTTGAGTGCGGCGTACGGGTCTTGGAAGACCATCTGCACGTTGCTGTGAAGGTCGCGGAGCTGGCCGCGGCGGAGCTTCGCCACGTCGAAACCGCCGAACGAGATGCTCCCCTCGGAGGGTTTCTCGACGCCGGTGATCATCTTCGCGATCGTCGACTTGCCCGATCCGGACTGACCGACGAGAGCGAGCGACTGGCCGGGCTCCAGTGTGAACGAGACGTCGCGCACTGCCCGGACCGGCTGCTCGCCGCGGCGGGGCGGAGGGTAGGTCTTGGAGACGCCCTTCACGACGATCGACTCCTGCGCGGTGCTGATCGACCTCGTCACGACGGTCGGCGCATGCTCGGGCGACGCGAGAGCGCTGCGGCTGACACCCTGGTCTCGGCGAATCGAGCGGTCTTCGAAGCCCGGGAGGGAGACGATCTCGGCGCGCGGGTCGGCGTAGTGGCTGAGCAGCATCCGCGTGTAGTCGGCCGAGGGGTTGCTGAGGATCTGCGACGACGGACCGTCTTCGACAATGACACCCTCGTGCATCACCAGTACTCGCTCGGTGGCCTCCAGCACTATGCCGAGATCGTGGCTGATCAGCACGGCGGTGAATCCCTCGGACTTCTGCAGGTCGCGGATCGTGTTCATCACCGCGTGCTGCACGAGCACGTCGAGCGCGGTCGTCGGCTCGTCGAAGACCATCAGCTGCGGCTCGAGCGAGAGAGCCAGGGCGATGGAGACGCGCTGGCGCATGCCTCCCGAGAGCTCGCCCGGAAAGCGGTCGAGCGTCGCAGCGGGCAGCTCGACCTTGCCGATCAGGTCGTGGGCGCGCTGCTCGCGACGGTCGTGCGGCACGTGCCCGTGCGCCTTGAAGACGTCGAAAAAGTGGTTGCGGATCGATCGCACCGGGTTGAGCGCGTTCATGCCCGACTGCAGCACCATCGCGAAACCGCCCTGCCGCTGCTCACGCAGAGCCTCAGAGTCGATCGACGCGATGTCGCGCCCGTCGAAGTGGATCCGGCCGTGGCTGATCCGAGCCGGGGGCTTGGACAGGCGGGTCAGCGCGAACCCCAGGGTCGATTTGCCGGATCCTGATTCACCGACAAGCCCGACGAATTCGCCGCGACGGAGATCGAACGACACGTTCTCGACGGCGAACGTCGGGTCGGCACCGGCGGGCTCGTAGACGACGCTGAGGTCGCGGACCGACAGGAGCGCGTCTGAGGGGGCGGCGTGGGCTTCGGTGCTCATTTCGCGGCCTTTCGCGATTCGCGGAGTCGCGGGTTGCTGAGGCCGTCGACGCCGAAGTTGATGAGGGTGAGACTCGTCGCAAGCAGAGCGATGCAGAGACCCGGGGCGAACAAGAGCGCCCACTGGCCGGTGAGGAGGGCGTTGGAGTTCTGCGCCCAGAAGAGCATCGTTCCCCAGCTGACCGTCGACGGGTCGCCGAGCCCCAAGAATTCGAGGCCGGCCTCGGCGAGGATCGCGCTCGTCGCGGCGCCGAAGAAGTTGCCGACGATGAGCGAGGTCATGTTGGGAAGGATCTCGCGGAAGACGATGCGAGCCGGACGCTCGCCGCTGAACACGGCCGCCGTCACGAAGTCGCGACCGCGGAGCGACTGCGTCTGACTTCGAAGCACGCGCGCACCCCAGGCCCATCCGGTGATCACGACCACCAGGATGATCATGCCGATGCCGCCGTTCTGCAGGTAGGCGGCGATCACGATCATGAGGGGCAGCCCGGGCACGACCAGGAACAGGTTGACGACGAAGTTGATGACGTCGGCTCCCCAGCCCTTCACGTAGCCCCAGCTGAGGCCGATGAGCACGGCGATAGCGGTCGAGAGAAGACCTGCCACGAATCCCACGAAGACGCTGATTCGGGCGCCCTGGATGAGCTGGCTGAGCACGTCTTCGCCGGCCGCGGTCGTTCCGAGCCAGTGGGCGGCACTCGCGTCCTGGCTGCGTGCGAAGGTGGTCGCGCTCGGGTCGTAGGGAGCGAGCAGCGGGGCGAAGATCGCCACCACCACGAAGAGCAGCAGGATGATCACTCCGATGCGGGCCTTGGTATTCGACCAGATGGTCGAGGCCACACGGGTGATCACCTGCCAGGGGCCGGGGGCTGCGAGCAGCGTGTCGTCGACCGGAACGGTCTCGGCGCTCGGGTTCAGCGGTGTCGTCGTCATCGTCGCACCTCTACTTTCTGGTTCGCGGGTCGAGGACGCCGTACAGGATGTCGACGAGGAAGTTGGCGAGCAGCACACTCACCGTGATCATCAGGAACAGGGCCTGCATGAGCGGGTAGTCCTGGTTGGTCACGGCCTTGAGCAGCAGGTAGCCGATGCCGGGATAGCCGAAGACGGTCTCGACCAGCACGGAGCCGCCGACGACGCCACCGAGGGCGAGCCCGAAGCTGGTGAGGTTCGGCAGGATCGCGTTGCGAGCGGCGTAGCGGAGCGCCACCGTGCGGGGCTTGAGGCCGTTGGCCTCGGCGAAGGTGACGTAGTCGTCGCCGAGGGTCGAGATCATCGTGTTGCGCATGCCCAGGATCCAGCCGCCCAGCGACGTGATCAGGATCGTGACCGCGGGGAGCACCGCGTGGACGGCGGCCGAGCCCAGGAACGCCGCGTTGAGACCCGGGGTGTTCGTCACCCCGTAGGCGCCCGACGTCGGGAAGATCTTGAAGACGTAGCCGAGGAAGAAGAGGAGCAGCAGGGCAGTCCAGAAGTACGGGAACGCGCTGGCGAACGAGCCGCCGAGAGTCGGCAGGGCGTCGAGCCAGGTGCCGCGCTTCCACGCCGCCAGCACTCCGAGGAGCGTGCCGCAGACGAATGCGACGATGGTCACGAGCCCGACCAGGATCAGGGTGTACGGCAGCGCCTGGCTGACGAGCTCGGCGACCGGCTGCGGATAGAAGGTGTAGCTGATGCCGAACTGCAGCGTCACGACCTGCTTGAGGTACTGGAGGTACTGCTCGAGGACGTTGCCGTCGGGCACACCGAGCTGGATCTCGATCGCCTTGCGCGTCGCCGCCGTGACCGGGCCGTTCTGCGACAGCTTGGCGATCGCGGCATCGGTCGGGGAGCCCGGCATGAGCCGCGGCAGAAAGAAGTTCAGCGTGATGGCCGCCCACAGGGTGAGGATCAGCAGGCCGACCTTGCGGAGTGCGTACTTCACTTGGTCGCCTCCGACTTCTTCAGGTGGGTGAGGATCAACAGCGCCGTCGACACGTACGTCTTCGGGCTGGTGTACGGGTCTTTCGCGCTGGGCCAGCCGGTGAACTTCTGGGTGGAGAAGAGACCCCAGGATCCGCCGTAGTACAGCCCGATCGAGGGCAGCTCGTCGTAGTAGATCTGCTGCAGCTGGTACCCCAGCTCCTTCTGCTCCTGCTCGTCGGTGGTCGACTTGAACCGGGTCAGAAGAGCGTCGACCTCCGAGGTCTTGTAACGGCCGAAGTTGCCCGACGCCTGCTTTCCGATGGGTGCGTAGAACTCGCTCGACAGGTTGTTGGCGAAGTCTTGGTACACCGATCCGGTGCCGCCGACGGAGCCCATGGCGAGCTGGAAGTCGCCGTTGCGGAGGGCGAGTTGATACGCCGCCGGTTGGGGCTGAGCGACCTTGACGGTGATGCCGACCGCGGCCCACTGCTTTGTGATCGACTGCACGGCGCGGAGCCAGTCGGTATACCCGTTGGCCGTCGTGATCGTGATGGTGAGCGGCTTTCCGTCGGATCCTACGAGTTTGCCGTTCTTGGTCGTGTAGCCGGCTTTGGCGAAGTAGCTCGCCGCGGTCTTGTCGTTCTGGGCAATGAGGCCCTTGTCGGGGATCGCGGGGTTGAGCAGGGCGTCCTGGTTGGGAAGCAGCATGCCGGTCTGGCCGGCCTGCTCCATGTAGCCCTCGGCGGCTGCGTCGCCGACGGCCTTGCGGTCGAGGGCGTAGCTGAGACCCTTGCGGAAGTTCACGTCGTTGAACGGCTTCTCGGTGAGGTTCGGGAACAGGCTGATCGTGCCTCCCGGCGGGAACCAGTAGGTGTTCGAGGGGTTCGCCTTCTCCCACGTGCCCTTGACGTCGGTGATGAACGAGAAGCCCCAGTCGTAGCCCTTCGTCACCACGTCGAGCTGCGTGTTGCTCGCCGGGTAGACGAGGTGCTCGGCCTCGACCTTGTCGGCCTGCCAGTAGAGCTTGTTTTTGTCCATCGCGTACTCCTGCGGCGTGAAGTTGCCGAGGGTGTACGGGCCGGTGCCGACCGGATCGGGATTGGTGAAGGTCGTTGGGTCTTTCACCTTCGACCAGATGTGCTCGGGCACGATCTGCGTCTGCTCGATGACCTGCGAGGCCGGCACATCGTCGCCCTTGAGGTGCACCACGACGTCGTCGCCCTTCACCTCGACGCTCTTCATGTACTGCCACGCGCCCTTGAGGTCGAGGCTCGGGTTCTTCTTCAGGAGGTCGAAGGTGAATGCGACGTCGGCGGGCGTGAAGGCCTGGCCGTCAGACCACTTGACACCCTCGCGGATCGTGAAGACGACGGTCTGCGGATCGGGGATGGTCGTCTTCGACGCGAGCCACGGCACGTCTTCGCCCGTGAGGTCGTTGAGGATCGCGAGCGGCTCGAACATGTTCCAGCTGCCGATGCGGGTGTTGGGCAGGTACGGGTTGAAGACCCGCTGCATCGACGGGCTGCCCGTGTCGGCCGCGATCAAGAGGGTGTCGGCGCCAAGGCTCGGGTCGGGTGCGCTCTTGATGTCGATGCTGCAGCCGGTGAGGACGAGGGCTGAGGTCGCGAGTGCGGCGATGACCGCCGTGAGGCGGCGCCGGCGTTTCGGGGTATTCGTGTGCATCTTTGCCACGTGCTTTCTGTGCGGTCGTCTTCGACATCTCCGTCGGTTCAACTGTGCCCGAGTGTAAGCGCATACATTCGCTGCACGCAAGGGCCGCCTGCCGAATTTGAAGGAGATCTGTGGAGGTGGGGGCGGCGGATCCTTGATTTCTCGTTCGGGGCTGGGCGTTTTTCCTTCGAATTCGGGTGACTACGCTGGAACGATGGCCTCCTTCGACGATGACTACACCGTCCGCACCTTCACCCCAGCCCTCGACGACGGCGTCCCGGACGCGGCCACCGTCGGCTGGCTCGGTGCGACTCGAATCGGGTTCCACGAGAACTCGAGCGCGGAAAACATCCGCGAGTCGGCGATCGGCGCGATCGACGACGGCCGCGCCTTCACCGGCGTCTACAACAGGCACCCGCTACCCGGCACCCTCGACGAAACCTGGCCCGTCGCGACGTACACCGGCTACACGAAGACCGTCAACGTGGGCGGCGGTCGCCTCGTCGACACCTACCTGATCTCGGACGTCACGGTCAGGCCCACCCACCGGCGTCGCGGCATGCTCCGTCACCTGATGACCGAGCGCCTGGCAGCGGCAGCGGCCGCCGGCCACGCACTCGCGGCACTGACCGCCAGCGAATCGACCATCTACCGTCGCTTCGGCTTCGGGCCCGCGACCCGCAAGCGCACGGTCGTGCTCCACCGCGAGACGCCGTTCGCCCTGCTGTCGCAGCCGACCGGACGCGTCGAGCTCGCCCCCGCCAGTGCCATCGCGGCTGTCGGGCCCCGCGTCTTCGCGCGCTTCCACGAGACGACGCCCGGCTCGGTCGACCGCCAGGGGCAGTACGCCAACCTCTACAACGGGCTCGACTACGGCACCGGCAAGCCCGACGAACACGCCCGCGCCGCAATCCACGTGCCCGCCGCAGGTGGAGAACCCGACGGCTACGTCGTCTATTCGGTGAAAGAGGAGGCCGGCAAGTCGGTGCTCACGATCGCCGACCTCGTCGCCGCCGACTCGGCCGCGTTCCTCGCCCTCTGGGACTTCCTCGGATCCGTCGACCTCGTCGACCTCGTCCGCTGGCGCAAGGCGCCCGTCGAAGGACCGCTGCTGCACGCGCTGGCATCGAGCCGCTCTCTCGAGACCGAGAGCGAGCACGATCACGTGTGGCTGCGGATCCTCGATGCTCCTGCCGCCCTCTCGGCCAGGCCCTACCCGATCGACGGCACCCTTACTTTGAAGGTGCACGACAAGCTCGGGCACGCCGACGGGACGTTCCGGCTCGAGGCATCCGACGGCGCCGGGCATGCGGTGCGCGTCGGCGAGAGCGAACCGGCCGACCTGGAGCTCGACGCCGCGACGCTCGCGACGCTCTACCTCGGCGGCGTGGCCGTGACGGTGCTGGCCGAAGCGGGGCTCGTGGTCGAGCACACCTCAGGCGCACTGGGGCTCGCGACGCGACTGTTCGCGGCGGACCGGCCGGTGCACGGGATGACCGACTTCTAGGGGTTTGCGCCGGGCTGTTTGCGGGGCGTTGCCGGGGCGGTTGCAGGCCATTTGCCGGGGTGGTTGCAGGCCGTTTGCCGGGGTGGTTGCAAATTTGAAGGAAAAACTGCCGCGGGCGAGCACAAAATCAAGGATCCGGCGGGGTGCGGTGCGCAAATCTCCTTCGAATTTGCAACGGGCCCGGCGAGCTAGGGGGCCGGCGGGCAGCTCTCGCGCAGAAGCACCTCGACGGGAAGCGTGACGCGCTGAGGATCCCGCTCGGGGGCGGCCAGCCGGTCGACGATGGCTCGCACGGCGGCGCGCCCGAGCTCGGCCATGGGCTGACGGACCGTCGTGAGGCGGGGCCTGGAGAACCGGCCCGCCTCGATCCCGTCGAAGCCGGTGACCAGCACGCGACCCGGCACGTCGACACCCTCGGCCGCGAACACGTCGAGGACGCCCAGCGCCGTCTGATCGTTGGCGCACATCACAGCGTCGGGAAGGCGACCGCCGACCAGGAGCTCCGTCGCCACCTCCCGGCCCCGGTCGCGACCGAACGTTCCGGGGACGACGCGAAGATCGCCCGCGAAGGCACCCTCACGGAGGCCCTCGTCCAGACCCGCTCGGCGATCGGCCTCGTCGGGTGAATCGGCGGGGCCGGAGACATAGACCAGGGAGCGGACGGAGTGCGACGCGATGACGTGCCGGGCCAGAGCACGCATGCCCCCGAGGTTGTCGACACCGACGTGATCGATGTCGTCGCCCGGGCGCGAGTCGGCGACTAAGACGACAGGGATCCGACGTGCCACGTGCGCCACCAGATCGGCCGGAACCGTCTGCGACAGCACCGCCAGCCCATCGACGCGGCCCGCGATGTCGTTCACCATCACCTCGCGACTGGAACCGCGGCCGGCGGCCACCATGAGAGCGAACCCGTGGCGCCACGCCTCGATCTCGGCTCCACGCAGAACCTCGTCGAAGTAGAGGCCGGACGGGGCCGGGGCCGCGCGGTCGTCGCGATCGTCGATGAGGGGCGTTGCCGCAGGGGCGCTGGCAGCTGCGTCGGCTGTAGCTGCGGTAGCCGCGTCCGCTGTAGCTGCGGTAGCCGCGTCTGCGGCGGCGGTGTCTGCCCCGGCTCCGTCTGCGGTGGGGGCGGGCGGCGCGGTCTCGTCGAGGCCGTCGTGGCCCGGGAGGAAGAGGCCCAGAACTCCGGTGCGGCGTCCGGCCAGGCCTCGTGCTGAACCGCTCGGCACGTAGCCGAGGTCACGCACGGACGACAGCACTCGCGCTCGCGTCTCGGGCCGGACGGCGTCGGGCCGACGAAGGACGCGCGAGACCGTGGCAATCGACACCCCGGCGTGATCGGCGACGTCGTAGACGGTGGGAACCTTCTGCATTGCACTCCCCCGTGATCGCTGGGCCAAAGGCCGTGCTCCCAGTGTAATTCGTCGGCTCGGCGGGGGTTTGCGGCGGGTCGCGTGCAAATTCGAAGGAGAAAACGGCGGGGCCGCACGCAGAATCAAGGATCCGACGGGGTGCGGTGCCGAAATCTCCTTCCAATTTGCAGACGGGGCGGCGTTGCAGAAGGGGCGGCGTTGCAGAGGGGCAGGTACGGGAGGCCGGGCGACGGGAGGCGCATCGAGCTAGCGCTGGCGCCTCCGGGCCAGGACTGGTTGGCTGGTGCCATGTCGATCCAGTCCACGGCCGAGAAGGCCGAGCTCCTCCGCTCCCTCCACATCCCCGGCGACCCGCTCATCGTGACCAACGTGTGGGACAGCATCACCGCCCGCATCGTCGCGGGTGCCGACGGCGTCAAGGCACTCGCCACGGCGAGCCACTCCATCAGCGAGGCGCACGGGGTCGAAGACGGCGAGGGGCTCGACGTCGACGAGGCTCTCGCTGCCGCGCGGTTGATCATCCGATCGGTTGATCTGCCGGTGTCGGTCGACTTCGAGAAGGCCTATGCCTCCGATGCCGCCGGCACTCGCGACAACGTCTGGCGGCTGATCGAGGCCGGCGCCGCCGGCCTCAACCTCGAAGACTCCATCGGCCGCAGCAAGGCCGAGCTCTACGACATCGACACCCAGGTCTCCAAGATCGCGGCGGCGCGAGCGGCCGGTGACCGTGCCGGCGTGCCGATCGTCATCAACGCGCGCGTCGACGCCCTCGCCGGCGACCCGTCGCTCTGGGACGACGCGATGACCCGCGCCAACGCGTACCTCGACGCCGGGGCCGACGTGGCCTTCGTGCTCGGGCTCTCGACCGAGGAGACCGTCGAGCGCGCCCTCGCCGCCATCCACGGCAAGGTGTCGGTCATCGCGAACCCCTCCCAGGTGCCTCTCGCGCGTCTCGCCGAGCTCGGCGTCTCGCGCGTCAGCTTCGGCCCGACCGTGATGGGCCTCACGCTGTCGCACCTCCGCGACGCAGCCACGACGCTGACGGCTCGGGGCGACTACCCGAGCGAACTCGGATTCGCCTTCTAGGCGTCGGGCCACTCGGCAGGCCCCACGCGGCGACGGGCATCAACCGATCGGTTGATGGAGGTGTAGCCGATCCACTGTGGTGCCAGCGCGCGAGCGGCGAGAGGCTAGGGGCATGACCCCCACCACCCAAGACCACGTGATCGTGCGTGACCTCCGCAAGACGTACGGATCCTTCGCTGCCGTCGACGGCGTCAGCTTCGAGATCCGCCGAGGCGAGACATTCGCCCTGCTCGGCCCGAACGGGGCCGGCAAGAGCACCACCATCGAGATCCTGGAGGGGTATCGAGGGCGTACGGGCGGCTCGGTGACCGTCTTGGGTGAAGACCCAGCGCACGCGGGCCGTGACTGGCGCGCACGTCTCGGCATGGTGCTGCAGTCGAGCGGAGAGAGCGGCAACGTGACCGTCCGCGAGCAGGTCGCGCACTTCGCGCGCCTCTACCCGAACCCGCGCGGCGTCGACGAGACGATCAGCGCGGTCGGCCTCACCGAGAAGGCGGGCACCCGCATCAAGGCCCTCTCGGGCGGGCAGCGCCGCCGCGTCGACGTCGCCCTGGGGGTCATCGGTCGCCCCGAGCTGCTCTTTCTCGACGAGCCGACGACGGGCTTCGACCCCGAGGCCCGCCACGAGTTCTGGGAGCTGATCCGCTCGCTCAAGCGCGAGGGCACCACAATTCTGCTGACCACCCACTATCTCGACGAGGCCGCCCAGCTCGGCGACCGCGCCGGGGTGATCGCCGGCGGGCGGCTCATCGACATCGGCCGCATCGACGAGATCGGAGGGCAGGCGGCAAGGATCCCGGTGGTCCGCTGGCGAGACTCCTCCGGCCTCCACGAAGAGCGCTCCACGACGCCGGGGGCTCTCGTCTCTCGACTCCACGCCACCCTCGGCGACCAGCTGCGCGACCTCGAAGTCGTGCGCCCCAGCCTCGAAGACATCTACCTCGAGCTCGTGGCAGCGCACTCCCCCGCGGCTGCCGCGCTCGAGACGGTCGGAGCGCACGCATGAACGCCCTGGCCCTGGGCGTCGCACGCGCCCGCTACGAGACCCGCGTCTACTTTCGGCAGGGCGACACGATCCTCTTCACGTTCCTCTTTCCGATCATCATGCTGACCATCTTCTCCGTCGCCTTCAGCTCAGCCGGCAACATCGGCACGCTGCCCGACGGCTCCGGCGGAATCGCGCCCGCGGCCTTCTACCTGCCCGGAATGATCGCGGCCGGCATCCTGCTCTCGGGCGTGCAGAACTTGGCCGTCGACATCGCGGTCGAGCGCGGAGACGGCACGCTCAAGCGGCTGGCCGGAACACCCCTGCCAGTCGTCTCCTACTTCATCGGCAAGCTCGGCCAGGTCTTCGCGACGTCGATCTTGCAGATCGTCCTGCTGATCGCCATCGCGCACTTCGCCTTCGGGGTCGAACTTCCGACCGACCCGGCGAAATGGGCCACCTTCGTCTGGATCTACGCTCTTGGCATGATCACGTCCGCCGTGCTGGGCATCGCGCTGTCGAGGGTGCCGCGGTCGGGCAAGAGCGCGACCGCCGTCATCATCCCGATCGTGCTCGTGCTCCAGTTCATCAGCGGCGTCTACCTGCAGTTCTCGATGCTGCCGGTCTGGCTTCAGAATTTCGCGTCGGTGTTTCCGCTGAAATGGATCGCCCAGGGCACTCGCTCGGTCTTCCTCCCGGCGTCGTTCGAGACTCAGGAGCAGGGCGATGTCTGGAACCTCACCGGAGTCGCAGTGGTCTTGGGCATCTGGCTGGTCGTCGGGGCCGTCGCCGCTCTGGTCACGTTCCGCTGGATCCGCAAAGACTCGTGACGCGGTGCTCATGACCAGCGGTCTCCGAAGCGGTCGGCACACCAGCCCTGTGGAGAACCTCTGCGGGCCCCTTCCGAGCCGTGGAAGGCTGTGCGCATGAACGGCAACAGATGGTGGCACACGCTCTTCGCGGTGACCATGGCAGTGCTCACGACAATCGCCCTGTCGAACCTCTTCCAGGGGCACGGCGACGAGATCTGTGCCCTGGCCGCAGTGGCACTGTTGATCGTCGCCTACGTCACGCTCGGGCGGCGCGGCTTCTCTGACGAACGCCTGGGCCGAGGGTTCGCTGTCGTCCTGGTGCTGTGCTCCGGGGTCGCCGTCTCAGCGGATGCATCGATGGCGATCATCCAGTGCATAGCGATGCCGCTGATGTGGATCCTGCTCCCGCGCATCCGCGACGCCGTTATCGGCAACGCCGTGCTCGCACTCGTGATCGGGGCGGCCATGTCGTGGTCGCTTCGCCGGGAGAGCGGTGGGGTCGTCCAGTCCATCCTGACCGAAGCGCTGAGCTTCGCCGGAAGCCTCGCCCTCGGTCTCTGGATCAGCCGCATCGCCGAGCTCAGCGAGGAGCGCGCCCGCCTCCTCGACGAGCTCCGGGCGGCCGAAGCGCAGGTCGAGGCACTCGGGCGGCAGGCGGGCATCACCAGCGAACGAGAACGCTGGGCCCGCGACATTCACGACACCATCGCCCAGAGCCTGACCGGTCTGGTGATGCTCGGGCAGCGGGCGCAGAGAGAGCTCGCTGCCGCTGCCCCGCGGCCCTCGGGGCCATCTGGGCCGCTAAGCGAGACCCTGCATCTTCTCGAAGACACAGCCCGCGAGGCACTGGCCGAAACGCGATCGCTCGTCGCCGCCACAGCGCCCGTCGATCTCGGCGCCGGAATCACCGCGGCCCTCGAGCGACTCGGTGCTCGCTTCGAACGGGAAACCGGTGTCGCCGTCGGCGTTGTCGCAGAGCCCGACACCGCGCACCCCGAGCACCGATCGGCCCGCGACTCCGACGTCGTTCTCCTCCGATGCGCACAGGAGGCACTCGCGAATGTGCGCAAACACTCCGCTGCCTCGGCTGTCGAGATGCGCCTCACAGAGACGGCAGGGCACGTGAGCCTCACGATCCGCGATGACGGGAGGGGGTTCGACGCCACTCAACCCCTCGCCGGTTTCGGGCTCAACGGCATGCGCGAGCGGGTCTCCCTGGTCGGCGGGCACGTCGAGATAGAGAGTCTCGTCGGCGACGGCACCATCGTGTCCGTCACGCTTCCCGACGTCGCAGAGGCGTCTGCCTCCGGTCGTCCGGCTCCACTGCGCGCGGGAGTCACGGCATGATCCGGGTACTCGTCGCCGACGACCACCCGATCGTGCGGAGCGGCATCGTGGCGCTCCTCGGAGCGGCCGACGACTTCGACGTGGTCGGCGAGGCTGCGAATGGCGCAGAAGCGGTCGACCAAGCCCTGCTGTTACGGCCCGACCTCGTGGTGATGGACCTCCGGATGCCCGTCATGGAGGGCGGTGAGGCGACCGGGCGGATCCTCGCGGTTGATTCGGGCATTCGCGTCGTCCTGCTGACCACCTACGACACCGACGAGGCCATTCTGCCGGCCATCGAGCAGGGCGCGAGCGGTTACCTGCTCAAGGCCGCACCCGAGGCCGAGATCCTGGCCGGCCTGAGGTCGGTGGCCCGGGGTGAAGTCGCGTTGGCCCCGTCGATCGCCGCGTCGCTGGTGCGCCGGGTAGCGCAGGGCAGGGGGCCGGCCAGCACAGGCGGCTCAGGCGACGGGGCCGGGGCCGGGGAGGCCGCCACTCGGGGCGTCACGTTGACCGACCGCGAGAGGCAGGTGCTACGACTCGTCGCCAACGGTTCCACGAACCGGAAGACGGCCGATGCCCTCTTCGTGAGTGAGGCGACCGTCAAGACGCATCTGCTGCACATCTTCGAAAAGCTCGACGTGAGAGACCGCACCCGCGCGGTGACCCGCGCCATGGAGCTGGGGTTGCTCGAGTCACCCGGCGAGGCGTGAGGGGAGGCTCCGTGAGATCAGACGAAGTCGGCAGGATTGTCGACGGGGTTTTTCGGCTTGCGCTCCTCGTCGTCGCCGGCCGCTTCCTCCTGGTCGCGCCACTCCTCCGCCGCCTCGCGCACCTCGACCGCCTCCTCGACGTCTTTGGCGCGCTTCTCTTCCATCTTCTCGATCTGACGGGTGTCGCGCGGAGGCAACTGAATTTCTTCCTCCGCCTTGATGCCCGCCTGCAGCTCGCGCCCTCGCTCCACCTCGGCGTCGAATTCGGCACCCAGCAGAAGGGCGATGTTGGTGATCCACAGCCAGAGCAAGAAGACGATCACGCCACCGAGGGCGCCATACGTCTTGTTGTAGCTCGAGAAATTCGCGACATAGAAGGCGAAGCCGACCGAGGCGAGCGCCCAGATGAAGATGGCGAGGAACGCCCCCATGCTCATCCACCGGAACTTGGGCTGCTTGACGTTCGGGGCGAAGTAGTAGAGCACGGCGACGACGACCACGACGATGACGGCGAGCAGCGGCCACTTGACGATGAGCCAGACGGTGACGGTGGCGTCGCCCAGGCCGATGAAGTCTCCTACCGTGCGGGCGATGTCGCCCGAGAGCACGAGGATCAGCCCGGCGACGACGATCAGCACGACCGCCACGATGGTCACGAGCAGGTTGGTCGGGCGGAGCTTCCAGATCGGTCGGCCCTCGTCGCGGCTGTAGATGCGGTTGAGCGCGCGCCCGAACGCCCCGACATAGCCCGACGCCGACCAGATGGCGCCGATGAGACCGACGACGAAGGTGATGCCCGCTGCGTCGGAATCCGCGAGCGCCTCAACCGGCCCGCGAATGGTCTCGACGACATTCGACCCACCGAGCTGCGTGATGAGATCAAGGACCTTCTCGGTGGTGCTTTTGCCCTGACCAAACAGACCCAGGATCGACACGATCGCGAGCAGCGCGGGGAAGAGCGCCTGCACCGCGAAGTACGTCAGCGCCGCAGCCAGATCGGTGCACTGGTCGCGGGTGAACTCGCGAAGCGTCTTCTTGAATGTGTAGACCCACGTCCGCTTCGTGATCTCGGGAAGGGTGTCGGGTTTGGCGTCGTCCTCGACGGGAGGGGTGTCCTGAAGGGACGAAGAGCTCTGGGCCACGGTGATCTCCGAGAAAAAGGGCGGTTAGCGGCGCGGGCGCGCGGCGAGCTTGGCGATACCGGTGACAACGGCGGCCAGACCGGCAGCACCGGCAGCAGCCACCGCCAACACCTTGGGGTCGTTCGTCACCTTGCTCTTGGCCCGCCGGATGTTGGCCTTCGGGTTAAGGCGATCCTCGATCTCGTCGAGGGTCGCGGCGAACTCGTCACGAGTTCGGGCGACCTCGTCGGCGATGCCGGGAACAGTCTTCGGCGACTCGTCTTCGGTGCCGGGCCCCGAGGGATCCTTCGCTGCGGGGGTCATTTCGTGCCCTTCAGTGCATTCACGTCGCTCTTGAGGCTCGCGACGGTCTCGGTCGGCACGGGAGGCACGCCACGCTTGAGCGCGCGAATACCCACCAGTGCGAGGATCGCGGTGATGATCAGAAGCCCGGCCGCGATCAGAAGTGCGGCGAGCCAGGCCGGAAAAACGGTCGCGGTGGCGAGAACCGCCGCGGCGATCAAGACCTCCAAAAGGAGGAACCCGAAGAGGGCCGCGGCGGCGAGGATGCCGATGCCGACTCCTGCGGCTTTCAGTTTCGCCGTCAGTTCGGCGCGCACCAGACGGATCTCGCCCCGGATGAGGCGCGAGATCAGATCGGGCAACGACGAAAACAGGCTGCCGAGCGAACGACGCTCAGAGGAGTCAGACATCTGCGGCCTTACGGGGTGTCGTTCTTCGAGGTGGCCGACTTGACCTTCTCGGTGGCGGCGTGAGCGGCATCGGAGGCCGTCTCCTGGATCTTCTTGCCGACGATCGGGGCCTTCTCGGCCACGAAGTCTTCCGCCTTGGTCACGCCACGCTGAACGTTCGGGTCGTTCCAGACCTGGTCGGCGCGGTTCTTGATCTTCTCGTACGACTGGCGACCCGCGCGGGCACCCACTACGTAGCCCGCGGCGAGGCCGGCGACAAACAGGATCTTGCCTTTCATGGGGTTCTCCTTCTGGGGTTGTTCGGTCCTAGGATCCTACGGTGCCACGTGCGAGGGGCGAGGGGCCAGATCCGCCATCAGTGTCAGTCAATCTTCCTCAGCCGCCGAGCACGACCCACCAGATCAGCAGCATCGTCGTGACGAACCCGCAGACGAAGTTGATCGCCAAGAACCGGCGCCAGCCACGGTTCGCCTCCTCGGCGCGGTCGTCGGGCACCGACCACCAGGGCGCCACCGTCACGAGGTACGGCACCACGAGAAGCGCCGCGAGGGGTCCGGGCCAGCGAGTCAGGAGCATCAAGACACCACCGAGCGCGTAGGCGACGAACGAGAACCGCACGGTCGCGCGCGCGCCGATCACTGTGGCGATCGACGCGATGCCGCCCTCGCGGTCGGCGACGACGTCTTGCACGGCCCCGAACGCGTGGCTCGCAATGCCCCACAGGAAGAACGCGCCCAGCAGGGCATACAGCTGCGGGGTGAACGTCGCACCGGCGAGCACCAGCCCGTAGACGGCGGGGCTGGTGAAGTGGGTGCTTGACGTGAGCGAATCGAGGAACGGCCGCTCCTTGAAGCGGAGGCCACCCAACGAATAGGCGATCACCGCGAAGATGCTCACCGCGAGCACCAGCCAGCTCAGCGGGCTGCCGACCGCAATCAGGAACACCAGGAACGGCACGTTCATGAGCACGACGGCCCGCAGGATCGCGCTGTGGAAGCTGCGGTCGAGCATCGCCCCCTCGACGCCGCCCTTGCGCGGGTTGCGCAGGTCGCTCTCGTAGTCGAAGACGTCGTTGATGCCGTACATGGCGAGGTTGTAGGGGATTAAGAAATAGAGGATCCCGACGACCGCGATCAGCCAGTCGACCCTCGCGAAGTCGAAGTCGGTGACCTTGAGCAGGTCGCCCGGGCTCAGCGCACCGTCGGCGAAGCCGATGGTCCAGTCGCTGCCGCGACCGGCGGCGAGCCCCGGAGTGCCCGCCGATCCGAGGATGTACGCGGCGGCGAACGGGAACGCGGTGTTGATCCAGCTCAGCGGTCGCGAGACCGCGAAGAGCGCGCGAAGGGTTTTCACCGGGAGGGCCTCTCGTTCTGATTCGGGGCCGGGCGTCGTTCGAGCAGCACCCACAGCGACGGCAGCAGCACCAGGGCCGCCACCGCGTAGGCGAAGTCTTCGAGGGGCGCGATGCCGACGAAGACTCCGCTGATCTTGGCCTCGTCATACCCGACGAGGCCGATGCCGATCATGACGTTGTCGAAGACGGCAGTCATGACGAGCAGGATTCCGGCCACGAGAGCGGCGTCGGCGAGGCTGGCTCGCGGAGCACGACGACGACGCCGCACGACGAGAGCGGCGAGGCCGGCCACGGCCGCGACAACGAGGAACGGAACGTTCAGGCCCCAGTAGGTCACGGACGCTCCTCGAGAGCGGGAGAGCCAGCTCGGGCCCCGTCGCTCCGGGCACGCAGCGCCCGGGTGATCAGTGGTACGCCGGCGGCCAGGTTCATCGTCAGGTAGCAAAGCAGCGTCAAGAAGAAGAGCTCCTCAACCGGCAGCTCACGGGCGATTTGAATGCTGGTCATGAAGCTGGTCTCGCCGCGGAAGAAGACGCCGAGGCCGATTCCGAAGAGATCCCAGACCAGGAAGAAGACGATTCCGGCGACGAGCACGACGGCGGCACGGCGTGCGTCTCGCCAGAAGAACAGTGTGAACCGTCGGTCGAGCACGACCATCCCGGTCAGGGCGACGAGCAGGCCGAGGAGGTAGAGAACCGGCATCAGGGCAGGTGAGACTCGGGCAGAGGCTCGGTGCTGGTGTCGCCCCGGAGGTTCTTCAGCAGCACCTCGGCGCTGATCAGGCACATCGGGAGGCCGATGCCGGGCCGCACGGAGCCGCCGACATAGTGCAGACCACGGACCTTCTTCGACTGGTTTCCGGCACGGAACATCGCGCTCTGCGCCAGCGTGTGCGCCGGCCCGAGCATGCTGCCCGACCATGAGTTGTAGTCGTCGACGAAGTCCTGCGGGCCGCGGCTGCGGCGGAGCACGATTCGAGAATTCAGGTCGGGGACACCCGCCCAGTCAGCGATCTGCTGAATGACGGCATCGCCGAGACGCTCGAGCTGCCCCGGGCCTGAATCGCCAACACCTGCGGCAACACCATCGGCAGCGCCTTCAGAGCCAGCGGCCCCCGGCATCGACCCCAACCCGAGCTCGGGCTGCGCCGGCAACGGCACCAACACGAAGAGGTTCGTCTGTCCCTCCGGCGCAGTGTCCGGGTCGACGACCGACGGCTTGCAGACATAGAACGACGGCGGCTCGGGAATGCTCTTCGGCTCATCGAAGATGCGGCCGAAGTTGTCGTGCCAGTCGCGGGAGAAGAGCAGCGTGTGGTGCTCGAGCTCAGGGATCTCGCCCTCGACACCCAGATAAAGCAGCAGAGCGCTCGGCCCGGGGTTCTTCTCGGCCCAGTACGACTCCCCGTACGTCTGCAGCTTCGCGGGGAGGAGCTTCGTCTCGGTGTGGTGGAGATCGGCGGCGGAGACCACGAGGTCGGCGCGGAGGAGGTGCGTCGTGCCGCTCGCGTCAGACCACTCGACACCGGTGGCTCGGGGGTGGAGGCCGCCGCTGGTTCGGATCCTTGTGGCTGTCGCCTCGGTGACGATCGTCACGCCGGCGTCGCGGGCGAGCCGCTCGATGCTGCCGATCACGGCACTGATGCCGCCCATCGGGTACTGCACGCCGTCGTCGAGATCCAGCGTCGACATGAGGTGGTACATGCTCGGAGTCTCGAAGGGCGAGGAGCCCAAGAAGACGGCCGGGTAGCCCAGGATCTGCCGAAGACGAGGATCCGAGACGGTGCGACCCACGAACGAGTCGAGATTCTGCAGCAGCAGCCGCGCGAGCTTGGGCAGCCGCGTCAGCACATCCCGGCGCAGCAGCGGCAGCAGGGTGCGGAACGACGTGTAGAGAAAGCGGCGCTTGGCAATGTCGTACGTGTCGCGGCTGGAGGCGAGATAGTCGCGCATGCGGGCGCCCGCGCCGGGCTCGATGCGGTCGAACAGGTCGACGTTCTTCTCGAGGCCGAGCGGGATGTCGATCGGCTCGCGCTCGCCCTCGAAGTAGACGCGGTAGCCCGGGTCGAGGGCGCGGAGGTCGAGTTCTGCCTCGGCGGTCGTGCCCATCAGGCGGAAGAAGTGGTCGAACACCTCGGGCATGAGGTACCAGCTCGGGCCCATGTCGAAGCGGAATCCATCGGACTGCCACGACGAGGCGCGGCCGCCGACCTGGTCGGACCTTTCGAGGATCGTCACGTCGTAACCGTCGCGGGCAAGCAGCCCTGCCGAGGCCAGACCCGAGATGCCGCCGCCGATGATGACGACGCGCTGGCCGTTCTTGGCACGCTGGCCGTTTTTCGAGCTCAGGCCCTCTTTCGAGCTCAGACCGGACTCGGTACTCATCGGGCTCCCACCGTCGTGATGCGGCCCGCCGCCGAGGCAGCGGCGATCCGCAGTTTGACCGGGTTCGGCACCCGGATCCGCGTGTGCATCAGCTCAGACGCCGGCGTCACTGCCAGGCGTCGGTTGAGCTCGGCGAAGAGACCGTGGGCGAGGGCCACGGCGCGACGCGATGAATTCGGCAGCAGCGGGATGATCTCGCCCGACACCCGGAGGTCGTCGTCGATGTCAGCCACGAGGCGGTCGCGCTCGGCATCGGTGAACGACGTCGGGTCGACGCCCGGAAAGTAGCTGCGGCCAAGGGTCTCGAAGTCGTCGGAGAGGTCGCGCAAGAAATTGACCTTCTGAAAGGCGGCGCCGAGAGCCCGCGCGCCGCGCACGAGCCGCTCGCTGGTGACTTTGTCGTACGACCGGCCCTGCACGAAGGCCCGCAAGCACATCAGGCCGACCACCTCGGCCGACCCGTAGACGTAGGTGTCGAACGACTCGGCATCGTGCTCGGACTGCTCGAGGTCGTTGCGCATCGACGTGAAGAACGGCGCGGTCAGCTCAGCGCCGAAGCCGGTCTCGCGGGCGGTCGCGGCGAACGCGTGCACGACGAGGTTGGCGCTGAATCCGAGTTGGATCGCCTGCTCGGTCTCGGTTTCGAAGGCATCGAGGATCCGGGCGCACGCCTCGGCATCATTACCCGCCTCGGCCGCCGGGCCATCGACGATCTCGTCGGCCACTCGCACCAGCGCATAGATGTTCTCGACGTGCGAGCGCACCTCGGCACCGAGCAGGCGCGACGCCAGCCCGAACGAGGTCGAGTAACTGCGGATGACGTCGGCCGACGCCTCATGGGCGACGCGGTCGTAAAGGGCCAGGCGAGTCATCGAGTCCGTTCGAGCACGGTGTCGACGATGGGGCGGAGCACGTCGCGGAGGTCGTTCGAGATGACCTCGCTGTCGAGCACGGCGAGCGCACGGTCGGCGTGCTCGTCGATGAGACGCTCGGCCAGGGCCCGCGACCCGCAGGAGTCGAGGCGGCCGCGCACGTGCTCGGCCTCCTCGCGGGTGAGGTCGGCCTTGCCGATGAACGGGCGGATGGCGAACCACTCGTCGGTGGTCGCCGCATGGGCGATCAGCACGGTCCGCTTGCCCTCGCGGAGGTCGCCGAGAGTGGTCTTGCCGGTTTCCTCTTCGACCCCGTAGACCCCGAGGAGGTCGTCGACGATCTGGTAGGCGATGCCGACCTCGCGACCGAACGCCTCGAGAGCGTCGACGACGGCGTCGTCGGCCCCGGCGAGGATCGCCCCGGCCATGAGCGGGGCCTCGAACGAGTAGACGGCGGTCTTGGCGCGCTCCATCTCGAGGATCTCGGCGACAGTCGGCATCTCGGGAGCGAGGCTCAGCTCGACATCGAGCAGCTCACCGCCGGCGCTGGCGAAGATGGCGTCGTCGAGCACGTCGAGGAGTCTCGCCCGAACGTCTGCCTCGCACGTGACGGCGAGGAGGAGGCGGCTCGCACCGGTGAGAGCGAGGTCGCCGGCGATGACCCCGGCGCTCATGCCGCGGTGCTCGGCGGCCGGAGTGGAGAAACCGGCCGTCGTCGCCGTGTCGCGGTAGCTGCCGGAGACGTTGGGGATGCCGCGGCGAGAGAAGTCGCGATCGATCACGTCGTCGTGGACGATGAGCGCGGTGTGCAACAGCTCGAACGCCGCGCCGACAGCAGCGCAGGCATCGTCGTCTCTGCCGCCCAGGCCCTCGTAGGCCGCCACGACCATGCGCGGCCGGAACCGCTTGCCGCCGATCGAATTGCGCTCGAGCACGTTCCAGAGGTCGACGTACCGGGCTCCGAGGAGAGAGGCGCGACGCTTGCCCTCGGCGAAGAAATCGCCGAGCACACCGTCGACCCGCTCGGTCGTCGAGAGGGCTGACGCCGTAGTGTCAGAGGACGCCCCACCGTCCATAGGCCTACCTCGCATCTCTGCGAGCAGGTGATCACCGTCCATTAGGGCAGACTACCGCGAGATGAATCCCGAACCCCAGGCACTTCCCCAGCAGTCGACCGCTGCCGACACCGTTCTCCACGACGAGCTCGTGGTATTGCTCGATGAGGGGGGAAATCCCTCGGGGGTGTACCCCAAGCGCGACGTGCACACCCCCGAGACGCCGCTCCACTTGGCCTTCTCCTGCCACGTCGCGAACGACGCCGGAGACATTCTCGTCACCCGTCGCGCACTGACGAAAGCCACCTGGCCCGGCGTCTGGACCAACTCGTTCTGCGGCCACCCGGCACCGGGCGAGACCCCGGCCGAGGCTGTCCAGCGGCGGGCGTTCCAGGAGCTGGGCATGGAGGTCGCCGAGATCACGCCGATCCTGCCTGACTTCCGCTACCGCGCGGTCGATGCGTCGGGCCTCGTCGAGAACGAGATCTGCCCGGTGTTCACGGCCATTGCCGTCGGTTCGCCTCAGCCGTCGCCCGACGAGGTCGCCGAGTGGGCCTGGGTGTCTCCCGCCGACCTGCGCGCCTCGGTGGCGGGCGCACCCTTCGCCTGGAGCCCGTGGCTCGGCTGGCAGCTCGAGGCCTGGCCCAGCTAGCTGCGGTCGTGCGGCCGGGCGGGCTGGCTGCTGCGTCAGGCCGCGCTTGCCAATTTGCAAGTGATCCGGGCGATTCGCCGCGCGGATTCCGCCGAATCGCGCGTTTCGCTCTCACATTTGCGGAAGGGCGCGGCCGAGCTACCGAGCGCGCTCGGCCATCCAGGCCTCGACTTCGCCGGGCTCGCGGGGCAGCGCCGCCGACAGATTGATCGACGAGGTCTCGGTCACGACGAGGTCGTCTTCGATGCGGATGCCCATGCCCCGCAGCTCGACCGGCACCGTCAGGTCGTTCTGCTGGAAGTACAACCCGGGCTCGACCGTGAGCGCATTGCCGGCCGACAGCACGCCGGTGAGGTACGACGCCTGCGGCGCGTGGTTGCAGTCGTGGATGTCCATGCCGAGCATGTGGCCGGATCGCGAGATGCTCCAGCGGCGCTGATACAGGGCAGAGGGATCCATCGCCTCGTCGACCGAGCATGTCAACAGTCCGAGATCGATGAGACCCTCGCTCAGTGAGCGCGCACAGGCATCCTGGCAGGCCTGGAACGCGACGCCGGCCCGAAGTGTGTCGATGCCGGCCTGCTGGGCGCGCAACACGATCGAGTAGACGTCGCGCTGCAGGCTCGTGAACTCGCCGGTGACTGGAAGGGTGCGGGAGACGTCGGCTGAGTAGAGGGACTCGAGTTCGACGCCCATGTCCATCAGCACGAGGTCGCCATCGCGGAGCGGCCCCGAATTGGACGTCCAGTGCAGCGTGGTGGCGTGCGCCCCGGATCCTACGATCGATCCGTAAGCGGGGCCTTCGCCGTCGAGGCGCGCACGACGGGTGAAGGTGCCCTCGAGGTAGCGCTCGCCACGACCGGAGGCGCGAGCCGCCGACCACTCTCGAGCGCAGTCGTCGAAGCCGAGCACGGTTGCGTCGACCGCGGCCTGGAGCTGCCCGATCTCCCAGTCGTTCTTGATCAGGCGGAGCTCGTCGAGGGTGCTCTTGAGCAGCAGGTGCGGCTCGAAGTCGGGCCCGCAGATCGACTTGACGAGCTCGTCGACCCGGTCGTCGAGGGTCGGCAGCACGCGGACCCGCTTGGCCCGCCGAGCCGCGCTCGCGAGGTCGGCCTCGAAGTCGTCGAGGGAGCGGCACTCGATGCCGAGGGCGTCCTGAGTCTCGCGAAGCGACGGGCGCGGCCCGACCCACAGGTCGCCGATGGCGTCGTTGCGCCAGAATTCGTCGGTCTCGCGACCGGATGGAGCGTGCAGGTACAGCACGGCGCCGGCCTCGCCACCGGTCGTGTCGACAAGGAGCACACTCGAGGCCGAGCGGTTGCCGGTCAGCCAGAGGTGGTCGGTGCCGGGGCGGAATCCGAACGAGGTGTCGTTCGACCGGGTGCGGATCTCGCCGGTCGGGATCACCAGCAGCTCAGCCGGCAGCGCCTCGGCGAGCCGGGCGCGACGCTCCGCCGTATACGAGACGACCGGGTCGTCGGCTGCGAGCACGGGAGCCGCGTCGCCCCAGCCCGCCAGCATGAAGGCGCCGTTGCCGGGGAGCGGAGCGCGGTTCTGCGCCCGCGGCATGCGCCAGAGAGCGGACGGGTGAGCGTCGACGGTCGTCACGCGGGGGTCCTTTCGAGAGCGGCGGGCAGGGCCGCGGTCCAGTCGACGCGATCGGCCTCCGCTGGGGCGAGGGGCAGACGGCCCGACCCGTCGGGCACCGGGATCGCCGCCAGCAGAGCACGCGTGTAGGGGTGCATCGGGTTCTGCCAGATCGTCTCGGTGTGGCCCGACTCGACGATGCGCCCGCGGTACATGACGAGCGTGCGGTCGGCGATGCGCCTGACCACTGAGAGGTCGTGCGAGATGAAGAGCATGCCGGCACCGGCCTCGACGCTGAGCGTGCGCATCAGGGCCGCGACGCTGGTCTGGGTCGAGGCGTCGAGGGCCGAGATCGGCTCGTCGGCGACCAGCAGGCGCGGCCTCGCGGCGAGCGCGCGGGCGATGGCGATGCGCTGTTTCTGCCCACCCGAGAACTCGTGCGGATAGCGGCCGACCATGGCCGGGTCGAGGCCGACGCGCGAGAGCCACTCCGCGGGATCGGACGGCTCATCACCGCGGGCGACAGCGGCCCGCACTCCGTCGCCGATCTGCTCCCCCACCGGGCGGCGGGGGTTCAGCGACGAGTTCGGGTCTTGGAAGACCATCTGCACGCCGGTCATCTCGGTGCTTCGGCGTCGCAACCCGAGCACGGGTACCTCGGTGCCGCCGAGCAGCACGGAGCCGCCGGCGCGCTTCTCGATGCCGACCACCGCGCGGGCGAGGCTCGACTTGCCGCACCCGCTCTCGCCGACGAGCGCCACGACCTCGCCGGGGGCGATGGTGAGCGACACCCCGTCGACGGCGCGGAGGGCAGGTCGGCGGTACTCGACGGCGACGTCGGTCGCTGTCAGAACGGGGCCCGCGGTGCTGCGAGGGCGGCCGGTGCCGCCGGTGCCGCCGGTGCCGCCGGTGCGTGGCTCAGGAGTCATGGTGTCCGCCTTCTGCGAGCAGATCGTCGACGAGCTCGTCGGGGGTCTCTTCGAGCGTCGACCCGGGCAGGGCCGCCAGCAACGACCGCGTGTAGTCGTGCTGCGGCGCGGTGAACAGCTGCTCGCGCGGCGCCGACTCGACCACGACGCCCTGGCGCATGACCGTCACCACGTCGGCGACGGCACTCATCACGCCGAGATCGTGCGTGACGAGCAGCACGCTGAGCCCGCCCTCGTCGACGAGCTCGCGCAGCAGGTGCAGCACGCCGGCCTGCACGGTCACGTCGAGCGCGGTGGTCGGCTCGTCGGCCAGCAGCACGTCGGGGCCGCACGCCAGCGCGACGGCGATGGCGATCCGCGGCCTCTGTCCGCCCGAGAACTGGTGGGGGTACTTCGCGAGAGCGCCCGCAGGATCCGGCACCCGCACCCGATCGAGCAGCCCGTGCGCCTGCTCCTGCGCTGCCGCCTTGCTCAGCTTCAGGTGGTGCCGCAGGTGATCGGTGAGCTGGCGCCCGACCGTGAGCTGCGGGTGGAGGCTGGTCGAGGGATCCTGGAACACCATCGCCACACGACGGCCGCGGATGGCGCCGAGCACCTGGCGCGACGCCCCCACGAGCTCGACGGAGTCGCCACCCGCCGAGACGGGGGTCGACAGGAGGATCGAGCCGGTGGCGGTCATGGTGTCGGGAAGCAGGCCGAGGACGGCCAAGGCCGTCATGGTCTTGCCGGATCCTGATTCGCCGGCGAGGCCGTGGATGCGACCGCGTTCGAGCGCGAGATCGATGCCGCGGACGATCGGCCGGGGGCCGTCGGGCGTGCGGAGGTCGATGCGCAGATCGGTGATGGTGAGCGAGTCGGTCACAGGGTCGGGCCTCCTCCGCGCAGCGTGCGCGACTTCGGGTCGAGGGCGTCACGGAGGGCGTCGCCGACGAAGTTGAACGCGACCACGATCGTGAGGATCGCCAGGCCCGGGAACACGCCGAGCCACCACGAGTCGAAGTTCTGGACGGCGTCGGAGACCATCGAGCCCCACTCGGGAGTCGGCGGCTTGGCCCCGAGCCCGAGGAACGACAGCCCGGACAGCAGCAGGATGGCCGTGCCGATGTCGAGACTCGCGAGCACCAGGATCGGCCCGACGATGTTCGGGGCGATGTCGCGCCAGAGCGACCGCAGCGGGCTGAAGCCGAGCAGCTGCCCCGACACGACATAATTCGAGGTGCGGAGCCCGAGCACGAGGCCGCGGGTCAGCCGCGCGTACGACGGCCACGACACGATCAGCGCCGCGAGCACCGCGTTGAGCAGCGAGGCGCCGAGGGCTGCCGCGATCACCATCGCGAGGATCACCGTCGGGAACGCCATCACGAGGTCGGTGACGCGCATGATCAGCTCGTCGACCCAGCGGCCGAAGAAGCCGGCGACCGCCCCGAGGATCGCGCCGATCAGCACGCTCATCACGACCAGCAGCAGAGCCAGCGGGATCGTGACGCGAGCACCCGACAGCAGACGCGAGAACACGTCGCGACCGAGCGCGTCGGTGCCGAGGAACGTGCCCTGGCCGGGCGCCTGGAGGATCGGCAGGTCTTGCGCGAGGGGATCGTGCGGCTGGATCACCGGGGCGAGGATCGCGATGACGATCCACAGCAGGGCGACTAGCGCGCCGGCGATGCCGAGCGGGGCCGACCAGCGGCCGAGCCGCAGTCGCGGGCGACGCCAGCGGCCGGGAAGGTCGAGCCCAGGATCCGACGCGGCGGCTTTCGAGGACGCCCGGTCGAGCGTCGGCCGGCTCACGACGCCAGCCTGACGCGCGGGTCGATGACTCCGTAGAGAAGGTCGACGATGAGGTTCACCAGCAGGTACATCACGCCGATCAGGAGGCCGACGCCCATGACGCCGGGGAGGTCGAGGTGCGAGGCGGCCTGGTACGCGTAGCTGCCGATGCCCGGCCAGGCGAAGATCGACTCGACCAGCACGGTGCCGCTCAGCAGGCTGCCGAAGGCGAGGCCGACGACGGTGAGGATGGGGATGCTCGCGCCGCGGAGCACGTAGCTCCAGATCACTGTGCGGGTCGGAAGGCCCTTGGCACGGGCGGCCCGCACGTAGTCCTGATCGAGGATCTCGAGCACGGCCGTGCGGACGAACCGGGTGAGCAGGCCGACCGTGTACAGCGTCAGCACGAGCACAGGCAAGAAGAGGTGTGCGGCCGCGTCGAGGAACGTGTCGAGCTGACCGGCGAGCAGAGCATCGACCGTGTAGAGGCCGGTGATCGTCGGCGGAGCGTTGAAGTCGCTGCTCAGCCGACCCGAACCGGGCGCGATATGCAGCTTGAAGTAGAAGACGTAGTACAGCACCAGCGCCAGCCAAAAGGTCGGCACGCTGAGGCCCGCGAGCGAGACGACGCGGAGCACGTGGTCGGACGCCTTCCCGCGGCGGTAGGCCGCGACCGTCCCGAGCACGACGCCGATGATCACGCTGAGCACAATGGCGCCGATCGCGATCTCGAGCGTCGCGGGAAGTGCCGAGGAGAGGTCGGACGTCACCGCGTTGTGCGTGGTGGTGGACGTGCCGAGGTCGCCGTGCAGGAGGTTGCCGAGGTAGGTGAAGTACTGCACCACGAGCGGCTTGTCGAGGCCGTACTCCGACCGGAACTGAGCGACGATCGCGGGGTCTTCTGCGGCCCGCTGGCCGAGCGCCGCCGCGACCGGGTCACCCGGCACGAGGTTCGTCAGGATGAACGTCACCAGAGTGACGCCGACCACCAGCAGCAGCGAGGTGATCACGCGACGCAGGGCGTACCGGGCGAAGGGGTGACCCCCGCGCGACACGGAGCGTGCGCGCGGGGGTCGGGTGGCGGTGCTGGTCGTCACAGTCGACTACTTGCTGCGGAGGGCCGCGATATCAATGGTCCATACGGCGTTGTAGACGACGCCGGTGACGTCGGACGCGGCCGCGATGTTGTTGCCCGGCTGCAGCAGCGGGATGAACGGGCCGTCGGCGTTGAGCGCCTTCTGCAAGTCTTCGAACTGCGTCTGACGCTCGTCGTTCGAGCCACCGACCGCTGCCGCATCGGCGAGCTTCGAGATCGCCGGGTCGGCACCCGCGGCCCAGCCGGCACGCAGACCGACGACGTTGCCCGGGGTGAAGACGAGGTAGTCGCTCGGGTCGGGGTAGTCGGGGCCCCAGTACCAGAGGCCGACGGTCTCGGTGCCGTTGCGGTAGGCGTCGAGCTCGGTCGCGACCGGAGCCGGAGCGAGGTCGACCGTGATGCCGGCGGTCTTGAGCTGCGACTGCAGGCGCTGGGCGATCGTCGGGAACTCGATGCCGTTGAGCGTGATGTCGCTGGGGAAGTTCAGCGTGATCTTCTCGCCGTTGTATCCGCTCTTGGCGAGGTCGGACTTCGACGCGGCCAGGTCTTGCTTGAGGGCATCGCCCTCACCGAGAGCACCGAGGAACATGCTCGGCACGACGCCGGCCGCCTGAGCGGTGCCGGTGCCGGCGATCGAGACGAGGTCGTCGTAGTCGATGGCCTCTTTGACGGCCTTGACGAAGTCGGGGTTGCTGGTGATCTTCGACACCTTGGAGCTCTGGTTGAGCAGCAGGAAGATCACGTTGGCCGACGGGTCGCTGGTGACGTCGACCGAGGATCCGAGCCCCGCCGCCTGCGTACCCGACAGATCGAGGGCCACGTCGGCGCTGCCACCCTGCACGTTGATCTTCTGGGTGGCGCCCTCGACGTTCTGGATCACGACGCGGCCGTAGCCGGGCTGCTCGCCGTCGTACTTCTTGTTAGCCGTCAGAACGACCTTCGACGACAGGTTCAGCGAGTCGAGCACGTACGGCCCGGAGCCGGCGGAGTGGGCGTTGAGGTATTTCTCGGCGGTGTCGCTCGAGTCGGTTGCCCCACCGTTGGCCTTGACGACCTTGGAGTTGAGGATACCGAGCGCCGGGTTGGCGAGGATCGACGGGAGCGCCGGGGTGGCGGTCTTCGTGGTCAAGACGACGGTCTTCGCGTCTTTCTTCGTGACGGTGACGCCGGCCAGGAGGAACGACGGGTTGCCCTTGAGGCCGATGACGCGCTGGAGCGAGAACACGACGTCGTCGGCCGTCATCTCGGTGCCGTCGGAGAAGGTGTGCGTGCCGTTCAGGGTCAGGGTGAACGTCTTCGCGTCGGACGACTCGTCGAGGCTTGCAACGCCGTCGACGACCTTCGAGACGTCGCCGCCCTTGAAGGTGAGGAGGGTCTCATAGAGGGCCTTGTCGACCAGCTGGCCGGTCGGCTCGTACATGCGGCCCGGGTCGGCGGTCTTGAGGTCGAACGCCTTGTCGATGGTCAGCGTCTTCGACGCGCCATCGGTGCTCGAGGCCTTGCCGGACGAGCACCCGGCGACGACGAGGGTGAGGGCGATGGCTGCTGCACCGATCGCGACTCGCTTCGCCGTGTGCTTCGTGGTGGTGGAGCTGTTTCGCGTGGAAAAAGCCACGTGTTCCTCCTGGGGGGGAAAGGGGGGTCACCTTGGACGGTGTGGAGAAACTGTGGCACGATTCCGAGCACCTCTTCACCTCAGGCCTCGATCTGTGGATAAATTGCGACTCACCCCCCGATGGGAGTACCAAGTGTCGAACACCGAGCAAGACAACCGCCCGGCCCCTGGACAAAGGGCGACCGGTCTCGATGAGGTGGATCTTCGGATCCTCGGCGTGCTCCGCGAGAACGGACGCATCTCGATGGCCTCACTCGCCGAGACCGTCAACGTGTCGAGAGCTAGCGTCTACAACCGCGTCGAGCGGATGACCGCGACCGGCGTGATCACCGGCTTCACCGCTCAGATCGACCCCGGCATGGTCGGCCTCGACGTCTGCGCACTCGTGTTCGTGACGGTGCACCCGCAGAGCTGGCACCGGTTCCGCGAGGGCATTCTGCAGATGCCCGACGTCGAGTACTGCTGCATCACGACCGGCGAGCACGACGCCATGCTTCTCGTGCGATCCCTGGATATCGGCGGGGTGCACGACTTCGTGACCGGCGTCGTGGCCGCGCGGCCCGAGGTGAAATCGGTGGTGAGCGTGGTGATCCTCGACGAGGTGGTGAGCAAGTCGTACCTGCTGCCGACCGACATTCCCGACCGCTCCGGCTCGTCGAACCGGCTCGGCATGACGCGGTTCACGACCGCGGGGAACGGGCGCGACTCGGTTCGCTGAGGCTGCCGACGTAGCGCGTTCTTCTAGCTCTCGTTTGGTGCCGACTCCTCGACGCACACACTCACGTGGTCGACTCCGTCGATCTCGAAGCGCTCCACGAGGCGCACGCCGTCCGGCCCCGTCACGACCTCACTGCCGCCCGTGCCCGCGACGACCGAGCCGTCTTCGACAAGCACATGCACGAACGAGACGGATAGGTCGTCACCGACCCGCGTACCGACAAAACGTCCAAAGGTGACGGTGTCTCCGTCGTAGTCGCCCCAGATCACGCCGTCTTTCTCGAAGTAGCGGAAGCGCGAGGGCGAATCGGGGTCGACAGGGCTGTTGGTCGACGACTCCATCACGAAACGGCGGGAATCGAGGCTGGGAGCGAGTGCGGGCTGGACGGTCACGACACGAGTATGAATGCCGGGCCGCTCCCGTTCCAGTCGAGTGCAGAACGTCCAGGATCCGGGCGACGCCGCCGCTCCGATTGGACGAATGCGCGCCTGTCGACGCCGATCGGGCACAACTGGCTCCCCCTGCAAATGTGAGAGTGATCGCGGCTACGGGCCGGGCCGATCTGCATCGGGTCGCTCGTTTTGCTCTCGAATTTGCAGGCGGGGGCGCGGGATCCTGGGCCCCGGGCACTGCCTTTGCAAATTTGAAGGAGATCCTCGCGACACGCCGCGCCGATCCGCCTCACTTTTGCCGGATCGCGAGTTTCTCCTTCAAATTCGGCCGGGCAGGGCAGCAGCAGAGCAGAGGCAGCAGCTAGTCGCGAGCAGACGACGGCTCGGCGCCCGTGTCGGTCGCGCTGAAGTTCTGGAACGACCGCGACGCCGTCGGGCCACGCTGCCCCTGGTAGCGCGACCCGTAGACCGACGAGCCGTAGGGGTTCTCGGCCGGCGACGACAGCCGGAAGTAGCAGAGCTGCCCGATCTTCATGCCCGGCCACAGCTTGATCGGCAGCGTCGCGACGTTCGAGAGCTCGAGGGTGACGTGGCCCGAGAATCCGGGGTCGATGAACCCAGCGGTCGAGTGCGTCAGCAGGCCGAGCCGACCGAGCGACGACTTGCCCTCGAGGCGCGCGGCGATGTCGTCGGGCAGGCTGACCCGCTCGTAGGTCGAGCCGAGCACGAACTCGCCCGGGTGCAGAATGAACGGCTCGTCGGGCTTCGCCTCGACGAGGTGCGTCAGCTCGGGCTGATCGACGGCCGGGTCGATGAACGGGTATTTGTGGTTGTCGAACAGCCGGAAGAAGCGGTCGAGGCGCACATCGATGCTCGACGGCTGAATGAGGCTGGGGTCGTGGGGGTCGAGCCCGATTCGTCCGAGTTCGAGTTCGGCCTTGATGTCGCGGTCGGAGAGCAGCACGCGGTCAGCCTACTGAACCGGGGCCCGCCGCAGCCCGCGTCGGCAACTCATGCCACAAGGATCCGGCCCGACCCCGCTCCAGCCCCGACACCGCTCTCCCCTCGACCCCGCCCCCACCCCGCGTCGACAACTCAGGCCATAAGCGTCCAGCCCGCCGGAAACCCCAGGGTGCAGGATCGGGGGATGCGCTTAGTCCTGATTTCTCAGCCGGGAGGGCCCGAGGCCCTCGTTACCGCGACCGCCCCCGACCCCGTGCCCGGCCCCGGCGAACTCCTCATCCGCGTCGCGGCCGCCGGCATCAACCGTGCCGATGTCGGCCAGCGCCAGGGCAACTATCCGCCACCTCCCGGAGCCCCCGAGTGGCCGGGGCTCGAGGTCTCGGGCACGATCGAGGCCATCGGACCGGCGATCGAGACGACCAGCGCCAGCGACTCCGGCGATGGCGACGGCACCGGCACCGGCACCCCCGAGTGGAAGGTCGGCGACCAGGTCTGCGCTCTCCTCGCGGGCGGCGGCTACGCTGAACTCGTCGCGGTCGATGCGCGCCTCGTGCTTCCCGTCCCCTCCGGAGTCGACCTCGTCGAAGCCGCCGGCCTCCCCGAGGTCGCCGCGACGGTCTGGTCGAACGTGTTCTGGCACGCGGGCCTGCAGCCGGGCGAGACGCTTCTTGTGCACGGCGGAACCAGCGGCATCGGCACCTTCGCGATCCAGCTCGCGACGGCGCTGGGGTCGAAGACCATCGCAACCGCAGGATCCGACGCCAAGGTCACCTTCATGAACGACCTCGGCGCCGCGGGAGTCAACTACCGCACGACCGACTTCGTCGAAGCGGCGAGGCAGCTCACGGACGGCCGCGGCGTCGACGTGATCCTCGACCTCGTCGGCGGCGACTACCTGGCGCGCAACATCGACGCGCTCGCGATGAACGGCCGGATCATGGTGATCGCCAATCAGAGCGGTGAGGCGTCGTCGTTCCAGCTGGGGGCGCTCATGCAGAAGCGCGGACGCATCTGGGCGACAACCCTGCGCGCGCGGCCGATCGAGGAGAAGGCCGAGATCGTGGCCGGAGTGCGCCGCGACGTATGGCCACTGGTGGAGCGCGGCATGGTGAAGCCGATCATCGACGAGGTGTTCCCGCTCGACAAAGCCGCCGACGCCCATCGGAGGATGGACGCCGGCGGGCACATCGGCAAGCTGCTGCTGAAGGTGTAGCTGGGCTACGGGCCGCCACGCAGGGGTTAGCAGACCTCGTGCGGACTACGCGACGTGCCGCGGCACGAGGGGTAGTCCGCACTACGCAGTGCGGCAGGCAGGGCGAGCGCGTCATCGAACGCGCGAGTCAGCCCCGGGCCGCACCGGCGATGCGCCGACGACCTCGACCAGCACCGGGATCTCCGCTTCTCCGCCGAGCACGCGGTCGAGGCCGCGCACCGCACCGGAGGCCGCTTGGACGGCGTCCGTCGGGGCCGATCCGGCGGTGAGCCGCAGGCGGATCTTGAGCGCGGGCGCACCCTTCAACTCGTACGCGACCACCGAGACCGAAGCCACGTCACGGCGGGACGACAGCGCGTCGACCAGGGCGGTCTCGGCGAAGCCCGACGACACGATCACGCGTCCGGCGTTCTCGTCGAGGTCGACCACCCGGTCGGTGCGGCCGCGACCGCGCGTCACGATGGCCACCAGAGCAATGATGACGATCAGTAGGCAGAGCACGGCGAGCAGCCACGGCAGGTAGCTGCCGTCGAACGGCTCGTTGCCGCCGGCCCGGGTGTTCGAGAGCGCCGTCGACTGGGCGTCGCGGGCGGTGGTCAGCCAGTCGCGCAGGAGCGGCGCTCCGGGCAGCGCCGTCGCAGCGACGAAGAGCCCGACAGCGAGCGAGATGACGCCGAGCACGATCAAGAAGAGGCGGTTGGCGAAGCGATTCGTGGTGGTCATGCGCCGAGCCTTCCGTTCGGGGTGACGCGCGCTTCGGCGGTCACGGGCGGGCGGTACGCGACACGACCGAGCTCGTCGTTGGCGGCGCGCAACACGGCATCGGTGTCGGCGGTGGAGCCCGACGCCGGGGTGATCGTGATGCGGGCGCTCGAGCGAGCGACCCACGCGGTGACCTGGCCGGGAGCGAGTCCGCCGGCGATCCGCGCGTTGCGGGCGAGGGACGCAGCGATCACCTGGTCGTCGACGACCACGGCGACGCGGTCGTCGTCGATGGTGTGGCGGCCGCGACGACCCGGGGTGAGCCCGATCACGACGAGCACGAGGCCGAGGATGGCCGCGGCGATACCGGCCGCGATGACGAGCGCGGGCTGTGCGGTCGCGGCCGACAGCAGAGTGGCGACGGCGTCGACGGGCGAGAACAGCAGCGGTGGTTGGCCGAGCGCCGCGTACACGGCCTCGACGCCGACGTATCCGACCACGAGGATCAGCACGATCAGCATCACGACGGTGGCCCCGGAGCGCGACGAGTGGGTCTCGCGACGCAGGATCCGCCGAGTCACCCCCGAAGGAACGCGCGCCACGGCAGACGTCGGCTTCGACTGGGAGCCCGCCGAGGGATCCTTGGTGGGTGCGGTGGTCATCGCAGCTCCTCTTTCTTTTCGAGCTGGCTGCCGGTGATCGTCACGTCGACACGCGACACGGCGCGACCGGCGATCTCGTTGATGCGACGGGTGACGGTCTCTTGGAGCGAACGCACGGTGCCGATCACTCCGCCGGCGGGAGCCTCGGTCGCAGCGTCGAGCCGCGGGATCGTCAACGGGGTCGCGACGCGGAGGGCCAGTCGGCCCTCGTCGTCGTGCGCGTCGACCCGCACGTCGTGGTGCGAGACGCGCAGCTCGTCGGCCACGATCGCGCTGCCCACGCGCTGAAGAGCGCGTGGGGCGATGCTGACGTGGCCGGGGATGACCGGGCTCGCACCCGGCACGTCACGGCTAAGAGTGGCCGTCGGGGAATCAGGATCCGACGACCACTCGCTAGAGGCCGCGCCGGCTGCGTCGCCGGTCGCGGCGGTGTGGGGACCCATCAGGACGAGCGCCGTCCGCGCAGCACGTCGAGAAGACTCGAGGCGTCGAGCTTGCCGGAGGCGATCCGGCCGACGAGGGCGCCGACAGCGATGAACACGGCGACGAGAAGGAAGGCCCAGAAACCGAATGCCACCGCGACGACGCCGAGCACGGCGCCGATCGCGATACCGGTGGTGGTGGCGGTCACGAGACGCGGCTCTCGGCGGGCTGGTCGTCGTTGTCGTCGTCGTCACCGGGGATGTGCACGTCGTTGATGGCGACGTTGATCTCGGCGACCTCCATGCCGACGAGCTCGGTGATTGCCTGGGCGACCGCGACACGGACCTGCTCGGCGACTGAGTTCATCGGCACCGGGTACTCGACGACGATGGTGACGTCGGCGGCGACCTGGGTCTCGCCGACCTCGACGCGCACACCCTGCGACAGGTCGGTCGAGCCGATCACGTCGCGGATCGCCCCGAACGCACGAGCGGCACCGCCACCGAGGGCGTAGACGCCGGGAACCTCGCGGGCGGCGATGCCGGCGACCTTCGAGATCACGCTGTCGGCGATGACGGTCTTGCCGGTCGCGGTGGAGGCCGTGACGGCACTCGACGTGGTGGTGACCGGGGTCGCGACCTTGTCGACGCGGCTGGTCGAAGTCGGGGTGGTCGAGGTCGGGGTGGGAACGGTGGGCTTGGTGTCGGCCATGTGATGCTCCTTCGATGCGTGAGGGGGCGACGAAATCGCCGCTCAGGAGTGAGACGGTACCCGCTCCAGAAACGTCACGGAATTCGTTGAAAAAAGTTTTCGGGGCCCCCGTTTGTCGTCGGCATGGTGTTTGCTGAACGGGTGAAGGTCGCCGCATCTCCTGAGGCCCCGCACCCGCCCGAGCAGCAGCTCGCCCCCCAGGCCGGTGCCGGCCTCGACGGTGCCTCCGACGGGCTTCTCGCTCGCCGGGCCGCCGATGGCGATTCACGAGCCTTCGAGGTGCTCCTCCGCCGCCATCTCTCGCTGATGACCGCCTATGCAGTCCGCCTCACCGGTTCGCGGGCCGACGCCTCCGATGCCGTCCAAGAGGCCTCCATTGCCATCTGGCGCGAGCTGCCGACGCTGACCACCCCCGACGCGGTGCGCGGCTGGATGATGCGCATCGTGTCGCGCAAGGCCTTCGATCTGATGCGCGCGCGGAAGCCGGTGGATGACATCGACGACGAGGCGGTCTCGAACCGGTTGCCGGTGAGCGAGTCCGCGGATCCTGCGCGTCTCGCTGTGACCGGCGACGCCATGTCGGGCCTGCGCGCGGCACTCGATCGGCTGCCGCCTCTGCAGAGGCAGAGCTGGATCCTGCGCGAAGTCGGCGGTGAGTCGTACGGCGAGATCGCCGAGCACCTCGGCATCACCACCACAGCAGCCCGCGGTCAGCTCGCCCGCGCCCGAGAAACCCTGACCCGAGAGATGGAGGCGTGGCGATGAGCGAGCAGACCGTGACGCTCGAGCGGCTGTCCGACTACCTGGATTCGGGCCGGTTCCCCTACGACCCCGAGATCGAAGACGTGCCCGAGAACGCCGGGCAGTTGGCCGTGCTGCAGCGGCTCCGTTCGCTCTCGGGGCGCCTCATCTCTGACGAGGCCGCCGCCGAGCCGGAACCCGACCCGAGCTGGTTCTCCGGGGTGATGGACCGCGTGCGCCGCGAGGCCCGCTCCGGGCGAGACATCCCTCTACTCGCGACCGACGCGTTCGAGACCCTCCACGTGACCGAAGGTGCGGTGCGCGGCCTTATCCGCGAGGCCGGAGACTCGGTGCCCGGGGCCGTCGTCATCTCGTGCTCGATCGATGGTTCGGTCACCGAGTTGGGCGCGCCACTGCACATCGAGGTCACGATCAGCGCTCTCCGCGGTGAGTTCGTGCCCGCCATGGCCGACGAGGTCAGGCAGGCCGTCGCCGATCGGCTGACCGCCCAAGAGCTCGTGGTCGAGACCGTCGACATCGTGATCGGCGACGTGCACCTGCTCGAAAGCGAGGCCTCGCAATGAGCCTCGACGTGTCTCGCAGTCTCGCCGACGAGATCCTCGCCCTCGCTCGGTCGACTCCGGGCGTCGCCGGCGTCTACGCCCGCCCCGGCATCGGCCAGCTGTCGCGCATCGTGCGCGAGGGCGTCGCGGTCGTCTCGGGCTCGGGCTCCGACGGCTCGGTGTCGCCCATCGACGTGCACGTGACCGACGAGGCCACCCGCATCGAGTTCGACGTCGCCCTTGCGCCCGGGCAGGTCGGCCCCGCCGTCGCCCGGGCTGTGGCTGCTGCCGCTCGCACCGCTGCCGCGGCAAGCGGGTTGCCGCCGGCCGTGGTCGACGTGCGGGTGGTGTCGCTGGGGTGAACGGCTGGTTTTAGGCAGCCGGTCGTGGTGACTGTCCCCGATCTGCTGATGCTCGGGGCCGGGTATCAGCAGATCGCGGACACTCACCGCCCGGGGGCAGCGACGAGGCTGCAGCGACCAGGACGTCTAGTGACTAGACGACTCGACGGGCAGGTCGTACGTGACCCACCGGGTTGCCGTCGCGACGGACTCGTAGAGAGACCGCGCCGTCGAGTTGTCGGCCGCGGTCACCCAACGGACGACGGTGGATCCTTCCGCCCCGGCGATCCGTCGAGCCTCGTCGATCAGCTCGGACGCGACACCCGACCGCCGATGATCGGGACTCGTGAACAGGTCGTCGAGGTAGAGGCCGGTGCTGGCCGACGACGGGCGCGCGAACCGCCGGAGGTTCGCCAGGCCCGCCAGCTCGCCGCCGCGGACGACGACGAGCCCGGACAGCCCGAACTCGCCGTTCGACACCCACCCCCAGGTGCGATCGACGGCGGCGTCGTCCGGAGCGAGCTCGTAGAAGGCGCGATACTCCCGGTAGAGCCGCTTCCACTCCGCCTCGTCCTTCCCCTGCACAGCACGGACAACGGACCCGGTTTCGTCAGTCATCCCGGAAGGGTATCGGCCCCGCCCAAGCCTGAGCCGCGCTAGGCGCTCCCCGCCGTGTTCGACGTGCGGGTGGTGTCGCGGGGCTGAGCGGCAAGCGCCCCGGCGATCGTGCTGTGCGCAAATTTGAGAGTGAAACCTACGACTCGACGCGGATCCGCCGGCTTCTGGCCACGATCACTCTCAAATTGGCGGAAGAGCCGAGGATCCGGCGCCAGCGCATGTACAAACCGGGAGTCTTGCGGCGCCACCCCCGCCGCTCGGCCCGGGCCCGCCTCTGCAGCCGTTTTCTCGTCGGCGGTGGCCCGCCGTGAGCGGTGAGTGTCCCCGATCTGCTGGTCTTCGGGGCGCTGCACCAGCAGATCGCGGACACTCACCGCCCGAGAGGGCGGGGGCATGCAGCCGATTGGCCGTCACCTCCAGCACGACGACGCGGCGACCGACCGACCTGTGGCAGCTACAGGTCGGCGTGCCTCAGACTGAGCCGGTGAAGTGGACGGATCACATCGACCAGGGTGCGTGGCTTCGAGAGCGAATGCAGAGCGACAACGGTTTCCCCACTGTTGCGGGCACCGGCTGGGATGCCTACGCCCGCATCCTGCATCCCGCGAGGGCGTCCGGTGAAGTCGATGGCAAGTTCGTCGAGCACGAATGGACGTGGGCCGAGGCCGCCCGACGCCGCGGAGTTGGCATGCATCCCCTCGTCGACTGGAACACGATCGGACGCCAGGACGGCCAGGTCGAGGTCGATGGCCTCTTCCTCTCCCCCGGTCAGGAGGGTCTTCTCGAACCCCGCTTGCTGCGCCACCTCGTCGGCGTCTTAGAGGGAGCCACGTCGACCCCGGATGACATCACCATCGGCGTCTGGGACGGATTCGGCCTCGAGACCGGTACAAGCTCAGGGGCCGCCCTCGCAGTCTGGTCCGGGCAGAACGAAGCAGAACCCCGAGCGGCACTGACAGACGCCGAACTGTGGGCACTGACGGAGCGCCTGGCTGAGGAATCGGTTGCGAAGCTCCTCGCGGGAAACCCGCCCCAGCCATCGCAGGTTCCTCTTCTCGAGCTGCCCAACCGCGAGTACTACTTGGCGGTCACCACCCTGCATGAGCTGGGAGACCTGGCCGAGCACGATGACGACCTCGAAATGGGTGTGAACCTGATCTGGCCCGGCGACCATCAGTGGCTCGTAGCCAGCGAAATCGACTTCGACTCCACCGTCGTCGGGGGTTCGAAAGGGCTCATCGAGCGCATCGTCAACCATCCCGACCTCGAGGCTTTCGAGGTTCACGAGACCGATCATTTCGACGTCGACGCTCGCACCGTGAGCTAGAGCCTCTCGCGGGGTGAACTTCGGGCCCCGTTGCAAAGCTGACGAAGACCCCGCAGCCATAAAGTGAGTCGCCGAGCCGATACGCTCTGGGCATGAACGTGGGGTCGGTAGTACTCGGGGTGTCGACGGCGCTGGCGATCACGGCGGCGGTCGGCGCAGTCATCGCGATCAGCGCCTCGCAACCAGTTCAGGGGCCGGAGCCGATCCGTGGGCCGCAGATCGGCGTCTGCGGATCGCCACAAGAATCAGACGCCGCGACCTTCCACTCGATGGCGGCGAGCTTCCTCATCAAGAACACCTCAGGGTCACCGGTGACGATCCGCGCCATCCGCCCTCAGACCCTGAAGGGGCTCGCCTCTGCGACGGTGACGCTCGCTCCGGGAGCCGACGACAAAAAGACGGATGGCTACGAGGTGGCAGCATCAGTAGACGTTCCGGCTACGGAAGTGGCCCACAGCTCGCCGGTCGCGGCCAACGGCACCACAATCGCCCCGCACGCGTTCGCAACGATCATCACGAGCATGACGCTGGCCGATGGCGCGAGGGCCGGGAGCGCCGGCGACTTCGAGCTGACATCGGACGGCCCGTCTGGCTCGCTCCACACCCAGATGATCCAGGCATCGGTCGGCCTCGGCGTGGACTCCTCAGCCTGCTCAGCTCTGTAGCTGTAGCGGTCCCCAGACGGAACCCACGTCGCCCACTACAGTTCCCCTATGCCAGAGGAGCCCACCGACAAGGTCCCCGTCGGCTTCTGGCGCCACGTGCCCTGGATCTACGTGGTCGGCTTCGTCGTCTCGGCAGTTCTCGTCGGATTCATCAGCTCGTACTACGGCACGTACGGCGGCGCGGCGCTCATTCTCTGGGGTTCGGTCATCGTGGCTGGTTTTTAAGAGTCCCGCAAGCTGGAACGGAAGCGAATCGCCGACGGCGACCCGCACCCGGCCCGCCGTCCGACACCGAACACGGCCGAGGTTGCTCTGGCCGCCGCTTTCGTCCTCATCAGCGGCGCTCTCATCGTCTTCGCGTCGTATATCACCATCGATGGCGACCACCACGTGCCAACACCGACGGAGGCAGTCCTCGCCGGAATCGCCGCCCTCATCAGCGCCCTCACGATCGCCGCCGTCGTCCTGTGGGCAAGGCGAAAGAACAGGCTCAAAGATGAGGCCGCGGCGTAGTGGCGTGTTCGAGTAGAAACACCAGTTCAGGATCCGACTCGCGTCCCCTCCGCACCTCACCCGCCGCCGCGCCGACTTGCGCGTCCCCCACACCCGGCGCCCTCTTCCGCGGCCGCCGCTCACCTCGGCGTGCTCTCGGTGCGACTTTGCTACGCTAGGCCTGCCGCTCCCCCGGGTGCGGTGCGCGAGTGTAGTTCAATGGCAGAACTTCAGCTTCCCAAGCTGACAGCGCGGGTTCGATTCCCGTCACTCGCTCCACGTCTCATCACCGGCAGCCCAACACCGCGTTGTTATCCGATAACCGGTATTATGTCAAGTAACGCATAGCGGACGCGATTCAGAGTGCGTCGGGGCTGGCGACAAGATCAAGGAACTGCCGCCACTTCTGATCGGTCTCCTCGACAGTGCGGGCGGTGGCGAGCCACGCCCGTTGCATGGGTAGCCCTTCGAGTTTGAGCTCGACCGACAACGTGAAGATCACGCCGCCGGTGTCCTGGCTTCGGGACACGATGGGGGCGGCGGTGGTGATGTGTTCGGGGTTGAACCAGAGCCGGGCATCGCCCGGGCGCCCCTCACGGTCTGGAAGAGGAATCAGTCGCACCATACCCCGACGGTAAAGCACGCCCTGTCTGAGGACACACTCATGGAGGTCAAGGCTGCGGGTGTGTCAGGCGGCGCACTCCACACACACGGGCCCGGGCTTGGACTCGTGATCAAACTGAACCCGAGGACGAACCAGGAAACATTCCACGCACGTGAACTCGTTCTCCTGAATGGGCAACACCACGACGTCGAGGGCTTCGTCGACGATGGCTGCGTCGAGTTCGAAACCGTCCGCGCTGTCGCCGTCATCAAGGTCCGCCGCGAGCCCGGTGGCCTTCGTGGGGCGGGCGTCGATCGAGACGACGTTGTCTTCGTTGTCCGGGGTGTTTCGGGGTGCGTCGTAGTCGGCTGCCATGGTGCTCTCCAGTGTGGTCAGGGCGTGTTGTTCGCCGTAACTGTAGATGGCGGGGCCCTTGGAAGCTCGAATTGACTCGCTCATCAACTCGGTGGAAGGTGCCCGCGGCCGCTCCTACTTTGTAGGGTCGTTTCCCCAGTTCATCAGGGAGTACCGCCAGGGTGTGTCTGTCACGTCTCCGGTCGGGCGTTGCTTGGAATGACGGGCGATGTAGCCGATCACTTTGCGCATATGGGCGTAGTCGGCGCCGGTGAGGTCAGCCTGTTTCTTCCCGAGGATCCGAACAATGTGGCGACCGCTTTCATGCCCGGTGGACTCATGACCATCGGTTTTCTGTCCGACACTTTTCGACTCGTCGGTGTCGAGCCATACCTTGATCTCGTGGGAGGTCATGTTGACAACTTGATCGAATTCGTGCCGGGTGTCGGAGTGATCGTCTTTCGTCATACCTGGCACCGTACGCCGATCCCCGTGCCGGAACAGACGGCATCAAAAATAGACGGCACTGGTGCCCACCACTAACAGGGACAAACCCGCCACATTCATCGATCGGGTCGAACAAGACGACGGCGCCGAGGGTGCCGCCGCGAAGTCGGGCCATCTCCGCGACCGGATGTACGAAACCAAGGTTGAATCCGAGGGGCCCGGCGGCCTTGAAAAAAAGGCCTCTAGTCCCCCACTGCCGTTGGTCTTCTCTTCCCTAGGATTTGGGGTGCGGGCTTGGTCACACGGGCCCCGCCGAGGCCGGGTGGACCCAGATCCCATCCGGCCTCGTTTCTTCTACGCAACACTTGTCACCGCTAGGCATCCAACCCCTCGCTATAAACATCACGTGGTCATGCCAGTTCCTTTGCCCCTCGCAAAACGCCAGACAGGGCAGCTCTGCTGCTGCATTCAAGAGCGCAGCGACTCCCGCCCCTGGCGGAAGGGCCGGCCATAGCGGGGCCGGCGGTAGGGTGCTGGTCATGACGGTGGGGTGGAAGAAGTTCTGGGCCGAGCACCATGACGACCAGCAATGGGCCAAAGTGGGGCCGCCGCCGAAAACTCACCAGCTCGGGGTGATTGCCGCGGTCGCCGCCGACCCGGCCGCGGTCGAGGCCGCTCAGCCCGACGCGTTTGCAGCATGGTCCGCGGGTGCCCTACGGCCGTGGCGTCTCACCGCCGTGTTTCAGCGGACCGGCATCGACGAAGGCGACTGGGTAGACGTCGCCTGTAACGCGTCCGCCGACGTGCAAGAAGTTGACCTGTGGGAGGCCGGGGGCGTGTACCCGAAGTGGGAACGCATGGTGCGCTTTTCAGCCCTCACGGACACTCCGTTGGCGGAACTGCTTCGCGACGATGACGACCCCGACACCAGGATCCGGGTACTGCCCTACGCCCGCCACCCCATCCAGACGTGGCGCAACGACCTCCGCACCCGCTACCTCCCCGAAGTCGTTCACGAAACAGTCTCGGTCCACCCCGGAAAGCGGCAGCTCGGAATCAGCGTGGACTTCGCCAACGCGTTCCTGGCGAAGAAGGAACGCGAGTTTATCGAGGTCATTCAGCCCGGCGTCGACCCGGACACCATCACGCTCCATCACTAAACGGCGCGAGACGACCCCCGGGCGTATCAGGCGTTAGGGGGAACACCTGAGACCCGGGGGCCGTGATGACCGAAAGAGAGTTCGGTCGGGACAACGGTACGCACCCGGGTCGACTCTCGTAGTCCCACTCGCCGGACTCTGAGGGTGGAAGTCAGGACGGCCACACGTCCGGCTCGACGTCGTGCCGGCTGTTGAAGGCCAGCAGCTCGTCCTCGTGCTGGATCATCCACGCGACCGCCGAATTCAAGCTTTCGAACGTCCTCAGCCACGGGCGCTTCTTGCCGCCGTCACGGCAGTGGGCATAGGCGTCGTAGACGGTGCGCCCGTCGAGGGAGCAGTTCACGACGTACCCGAGCGGGTTCGTCCGGTCCCGCCGCACCTGCCACGCTCCGAACGTGTTCTTGACCGCCGGGACCGCGAGCGGGTGGGACGGGTTCGGCCGGCCAATGAACCGGTCGACGCTCTCCCCCGGACCCTGCACGCCCATGAGCCGAACGATACGAGCGACCACCGTCAAAAAACTTGTAGCGTTACGAACATGCGTCCTGTGGTCTCACTCCTGGCCCCAGACTCCCTGGTGTCAATTCGGAGCTTTGGGGGGAGCCCAGACAAGAGCGGAATGACCTGGAAACGCAATACGCCGACGGATGGCCAAGGCTCGCGCGGTACCAGCCGAGTCCGATGAGATGAAGAAGAAACGCCCCGCCGAAGGCCTAGAAGAGTGCGTAGCTCGCGAACTGGTGGCATTAGAGCTGAACGTCGAAGTTTCCCGATACGACGACGGATCAGCCGACAACCAGCCTGACGCCCTCACTCACTTCCCCACCGGGCCAGCCCCGCTCGAGGTAGTGAGAGACCACGACGTCGCCTTCAACCGCTTCGACAACGCCGCGCGGAAAATAGGATGGAGCGTAATTACGTCTCCGGATCAGCCCGGCTGGTATGTGTCCCTCCGCAATGCGGCCGACCTTCGACACGTCCGCGCGCAACTGCCCGCACTCCTTCAAGATCTACCCGTTCACTGGTTTCAAAGCGAAAGCACGCCGGGTGATGCCGTCTTTCTCCAGGATGACCGCGAGTACGCCCTAGCTAGCTATCTGCTCGAGCGTCTTGGCGTGGTCTTCTTGCAGCCTTTGCCTGAAAATGCGGGGGTCATCCGATTGACCGCAGAGGGGTGGTATAGCTGGGATGACCCCATCGAACTCATCCCCTGGATCTCGCGAGTTCTAACCCGCGAATACGACGTGTCCGAAAAGCTGGCCAAGCATGGCGGCGCTCAGCGTCACGCTTTTATTTGGACCTCAACCGGAAGTCCCTGGTCCGTGAACTCCATGCTCCGTCACGACGATGACGACGAACCAAGCGTCCCGCATGAGCCACCGCAACTTCCCTCCGGGGTCACGCACCTCTGGGTGGCCTCGTCAATGAGCCGGAGAGATCTCTTGTATTGGAGCCCTGAGGACGGGTGGAAGAGAGCAAAGGGGCTTCCGATCTAAACAGGCCGCTAATCGTGGTCCTTATCCGACAGTCGAGCAGCTGCTCGGAGATCTCCACCGCGGCGGCCGGCTTGTGGGAAACCACAAACGTGGCCTGGCGGGCTGAGTCGCACAGCCTGACCCTAGGATTCCGTGATGACGACAATAAGGGTGACGACACCTCGTTTCTGGTGGAGAGCAAGCGCCGACTCTATGCGGCCGTGGGTCACGAGCGACCCTGACGTCGATGATGGTCGCCCTCGCCATGCCGACCGAGACGATCAGCGCTGGGATCTTATTGCCGGGGTCGTGGCCGAAGTGGGCGAAGCACTCGCGCGCGGGGCGTGGATACCGAACCCGGACGATCCCCGCTACGGCGACGTCCAGGTGACGCAGTACCCGGGCGTCCTGACGCCTGAGGAGCAGAACATCGTGACGGCGTGGTTCAAACACTCCGAGGCGGTTCGGGTCGACCCCTGGTGGGATCAGCTCGTGAACGGTCGTCACCGCCTGTGGAGCACGCTTCCCTTCTTTGAAAGCGCGCTAGTACCCGTCTGCGGCGACGCCCTGGGCTACGCCGACCCAATCAACGCCGCAGAACTGGGGTCGGATTGGGCCTACTCGTACCGAGAGATGCAGCTTCCCGAGCTTGATGCCCTTCCTTGGTTCGACCGAACCGACGCTGTTAACGCCACCTTCCGAGACGCCATGCATACGGCCGCTTCCGGTCAGTTCCCACCTGCCGTCTAGTAGCCCGAATGACGGCCGGCCTGGCCGGGCTTGCGTCCCAATAGCCGATCGGCTATCGGACGCCGCGTCGCTGGTGGACATGGAGTTCTCCTACGTGGGGTGATCGTTGCTCAGCGCCCGAGCAGCATGTTGTTGCGGGACCGGATCTGTTCGTCGGTAGCGGGGAAGTAGCTGCTGACGCCGAAGTGTTCGGCGTTGTGCTGGATCTCCTTGACTGTCGGCTGGAGTGCGCGCTCGTACTCGACGAATGCCTGCTTAACGTCGCCGTCAGCAGCTCGGAAGGCGTCGTAGAGGGCAGTGGCGCCGATGATGGCGAGCGATCCACCCATGCCCGCGGCAGGTGATGCGCAGTAGCCGGCGTCACCGACGAGCGCGATGCGTCCGGACGTCCACGCCGGCATCTTGATCTGACTGAGCTTGTCGAAGTAGAAGGTGTCGACGTTGACCGCCTCGTCGACGTGGCCTGAGAACGGTGCGCCAGCCTGCAGCAGATGCTCGCGAAGGATGCGCTTCTGCTGGTCGACGTCGTGGTGGTCGTATGGGATTTCTTGCTCGGATCGGAAGCCGAGCACGAGGTCGGTCGTGGTGTCGTAGGAGTTCACCAGCATCGTCACGCCGGGCGCGTTGGTGATCTGGGTCGTCTGCCGGTCGATGATGAGGTGGTTGAGGGTGGCGACGGAGAAGTACGTCTGCAGGAAGTGGGTGTGGAGCGCTTCCTGACCGAAGCGCAATCGCCGCACCGTGGAGTGGTTGCCGTCGCACCCGAACACCATCGAGAAGTCCCGCTCTGTGCCATCGCGGAAGACCACGTGAACACTGTCCTCGTCGGGCTCGGTCAGCGACTCGATGGAGTTGCCCCACAGCATCTCGACCTCCCCCTCCGTCGCGGCGGCGAGGATGTCCAGCAGATCGTCTCGGTGGATCTCGTAGCCGTCGCCGACCGAGGCGTCCGTGGGCGGTTCTGGGTCCATCCGCGCGATGAGCTCTCCCTCCGGCGTCATGAACTCGGTCACGCGAGGAGCAAGCGCCTTCGCTTGGATCTCCTCAAGCACGCCCATCCGTTCAACGATCGCGATGGTGTCCTCGCGAATGTCGACGGGGGTGCCGCCGCGCTTCAGTCCGGATCCGATCTCGACGATCGTGACCTCGTAGCCGAGCCGACGCATCCACAGTGCTGTCGCGAGACCCGCGAAGCTCGCTCCCGAGATGAGCACCTGTTCCTGCGCGCGTGTGTTCATTGATCGTCCTCGTTTCCCGGCTCCCACCGAACTTATAGTGACCCAAACTTTCGAACGATGCCAACGGTAGCAGAAACTTTGGGTCACCTTATGTTTCGTGGCAGACTTGTGGGATGGAGCAAGCGAGCGCGGGTGCCAAATCAGGGCTCCGAGAACGCAAGAAGCGAGAGACCCGCGAGCGTCTGGGTGATGTGGCGGCTCGGCTCTTCGCGGAGCACGGGTACGACGAGGTGTCCATCGCGGACGTCGCTGGCGCCGCGGGCGTATCGGAGCCGACGGTCTACAACTACTTCCCGACTAAGCCCGACCTCGTCTTCGACCGAGCGGACGAAGTGCTCGAGAAGATCAGGGGTGCGATCTCCCGGCGAGACCCCCAGCAGTCGCCGGCCGATGCGATGCGCTCCCTCGTCCTCGAGGACATCGATCGGTACGTCGAGGACGACGAGGGATTAGCCAAGGGCGAGTTCCCCGCGCAGTGTCGGCTCAGTGCGCTACTCCGACGCCGGGCCCTGGTGTTCTACGACGACGTCACGACCGCGGTGGCAGCGGAACTTGCCGGCACGGGACCGAACGCGATGTCCGAGCGGGCGTACGCGGCCGCACTTGTTTCGGTGGTGCAGCAGACCACCGCGAGCATCGGCGACGCGGTCCTGTCGGATGCTCATCGGGGAGACACTCGCGAGCGTCTAGACGGCGCAGCCACGGCGACCCTTGACCACTTGTCGACCTGGTGGCACAGGGAGTACGCCACCTGAACGCATCTCGATAGACCATCGTCTATCGGGCGCCGCTCACGGGTCCGTTCAAGCGATCAATCAGTTGTCCCATTCGGTACTGCATCGCGACGCCCATTGGAAGGGCGCGCAATGACGCACTTGATGCGCTTCAGTGGGCCTCAAGTAGACAGCCTGCGGTCATAGCCTCCGCCGGTTTCAACGTCCAAGCGCGGCTCAGTGGCCGTCCAATGCGCGCAACACGCCGAGTCGAGCGTTGCTCGATAGGCTCCGAGCATCAGTACCCGTCGGGAGGACCCGGACATGCCCCGCACCAAAGGCGCGCTCAACCGCACACCGCGTGAGAAGGCGAAGGACACGAAAAACGCGGACCAGAAGCGCAAGCTCCGCGAGCAGAAGAAACGGCTGAAGGAACAGAACGCGAAGCTGAAGGCGCGGCTCAGGGCTCAGCGTAAGGCGAAATAGCCACGATGCGCGGCCGCTACGGTCAGGGCATGGCGAATCAAAACGAGAAGTACGTGCTGGGGCTGTGTGACGAGGTGCTCGGAAGCACGGGCCTTCGGCAGCATCGGTTCGAGTGGCTCGAAGGAGACCCTTCGCCTAATACCGGGCGACGGATGACCCTTCCCGTCGATGCGTACTGGCCTGACCATGCGCCCGTGGTGGAGTTCCACGAAAAGCAGCACACCGAACAGGTGCGGCACTTCGACAAGCCAGACGTGATGACCGTCTCGGGTATGCACCGGGGCATGCAGCGGAAGCGTTACGACGACCGTCGTCGCGAGTTGGTTCCAGCGCACGGGATCAGGCTCGTGATTGTCCCGATGAGCGACTTCGAGGTGCGCCGGTCGAACATTGTTCAGCGTCACGACGAGGACCTCGCCGTGGTGCGATACGCCCTCCAGGAGGGCAGCGGCTAGCACGCCCTGAGGCTGTTCGGTAGCCGATCGCTCATCGACGCAAAGCTGTCACTGCAGTGAGAGGCTGGGTCCATGACCAGCCTTCTTCATGAGAAGGACGACGCCTTCGAAGGCGTCGAGGCTCAAGCGAAGGAGCGCCGGTCAGCCCAGGACGCTCGTGACCGCGACACGAACCGGATGATCAAGGTGCAACTCGTGGGAGCGCTTTGGGGCATTTGCTTGCTGGCGCCCACCCTTCTTTTCCCCGCCGGCTGGATTCGATATACATGGATCGTCGTTGCAGTCCTCGTCACCCGCGCTGTGGTCATCCGCGTGTACCTGCAAGAAAGTAAAAAGTGACCGAGGCGAAACACCGCCCGTAAAACGATCGGCCGCCGGGGACGCCGGGGACGCCGAGGAGGTCGCGGACGGTGGCGTCTTCGAAATCGGCCCGAGTGAAGGTGCACCGGAAGGCATGGGCAGGCAGGCAAGATTGGCGGTGGTCGTTCTAGGTGGAGACGACGATCCCTCAAAAATGCTAGTACGCTTCCTCAAGAAAGAGGGGGAGCGCATTGTCTCGACATACTGGAAGTTGCGCCACGGCAATGACGCCTGGCTGCCGCTGCAGCTGCTTACATGCCCGGCACGGGCTTGACGGGCGACTGCATTGGGCTGTCACGGCGGAAACAGCAGTGCTGCCCGATGAGCGCACCGAAGTCGACAAGCGCCAAGCCCTCGCCAGGGACCGCCTTGAAAAACGGATAGCTCAGGCCAGGAAGTCTCAACGGTCCCAAGTGCTGTCGAGGGCCAACTCGGCCGCCGCGTTTGAATATGCGCGGACAGTCAACATGGTCGACTGGCTCGTCACGCATCCAACGGAGCGCGCACAGCTCGAGAAGGTCGTAAAGCTCTTCGTCAACACCTCGGTCACTCTCCTCAGTAACACCACGAAGCCGCAGCGCCGCCGCCTGACAAACCAACTCCTGGACCACTTCTGGTGTGACCTCCTCGCGAGCATCGTGTGGGCCATCGAAGAAATTCAAGCCCTCGAGGCGATCGTCAAAGACCGCCTCGCAGAGATGATCGCGGAAAAAGCGACGACGTACCTGAAACAAGCACGCGCCTCGGCGGTGGCGTCACATCCTGTAGCGACAGACGGTGATGGTCCCGGGTCGAAGCCCGGACCTGACCCCAAAGAGGACCTAGACTTGGAGTCAGCCGTCATACAGGGCTGCATCACAGGTGTGGTCAAGCTCGCGTTGGACGGGGCCACCAAGGGCATCGACGACTACCTCGACACCATGCTCCTACAGCTCCGAATCGCCGGGGTGATGATCTGCCCCGACGTCACCGAGCACGACCTCGTCTGGGATCACTGCTGGTTGCCATTGTGGAAAGCTGCCTTATTCGATGCAACCCTCAAAAAGTTCCGCAACCTAGTCGGAGACCTCGCCGCCCCGCTTACTGCCGTGCCTTCGGTCCCCGTCCCCCCTATCACCGCCGGGGCATAAGCACCGATCCCCACGGCAAGGGTCGACGTCGCTTTCCGTAGGCAGCGAGGCCGGTGGAGCAAATAGCGGGCCAGGGGAGCGGTCAGTGCTGGCGTGTGACGGGGTCGGTGCATGCCTGGCTGCAAGTGCGTTTAACGTTCACCAGCCCACATCGGCGCGGTCGAAGCGGGCCGTGCTCCGTGTACACGACCGACGTCGACCTGTTCCCTGTCGGCGAGGGTTCTCCCGATTGGTGCGCTGCAAGCGGCGTCTCGAGGGTCGAGCTGTCGCCCACGGGCGCAACGCCCGTCGGGGCGAACACGAATGCGATGACGGCAGGGCCTGTTCGGCTACCTGTGTGATCGTAATCGGCGTCCCGAGCGGCAGCATCGCGGCGAGCTCGCTGATATCGGCGTTCAAGAAGCGGATGCAGCCGTGGCTCACGGCATGGCCGATGCTGGCCTCGTTGCCCATGCCGTGCAGGCCAATCTGGCCGGGGCCTCCGCCGAAAGAGTTGAGGGCGTCCGGGAACGCGGAGAGTCCGTAGGCGAAGAGCCCGTAGCCCTGGTCGGTTGGCGCGAGCAGTTCGGTCAGGTAGAACGACCCGGTCGGCGTCGGCGTGCCGCAGGTCCCCGTCGCGACCGGGAACGACTCCTTCGTTGTCGGTGCCGAGGTGCTCGAGAGACCCGTCGATTGCGCGACACGCGTGCTCGGGAGAGCCGTCGAGGCCGATCGGTGCACCGTCGGCGGCACGGCCGGGTCGCATGTTGTCGACTTGAGACCACGCCAACGTTTGGACGCAACGTCTCCATAGACGATGCTCTACCGGACGAAGCGGTCCGAGGAACGAGGCCGCTCCACCTTCACGGTGATCGCGCCAAAACCTTGCTGTCCCTGGAGGACTTGCTGCGCTCGAACGAGCCTTCAAACCGCGCGGCGTGGCGGCGTTTCCCCGGGAACTTGAGAGACTGTCGGAGCCTGCCTGTCCGAGTTGGGCGCTGCTACACCTGCACGGAGGCGAGATGCGGCTCACCCGGTTCACCATCGAAGGCCACGCGGTCCTGAACGATATGGATGTCGAGGTGCGCGAGCACCTCGTCATCATCGGCGCTAACGACGTCGGCAAGACGTCCATCTTGCGGCTGCTGAATCTCCTTCTCGGTGCGACGGTTCAACAGATGTATGCGGGCCTGACGGCGGCGGATATCCGTGATGGTGTCGAAGCCCTCGTCGTCACTGCGACGCTCGGTGACTTCGAGCTCGAAGACGCGGGCAAGTTCCCGTTCGAAATCGATGCAGACGACCCGTACGAGCTGGTCCTCCACTTCGAGGCCCGCGTCTCAGACGAGGACCCCGACGCGATCACCATCCAAAGGTTCTTCCCGGACTCAGGAAACCGGCGGGGCCTCACACGCGAACAACTTCAAATCCTGGGCTGGCGTTACCTTCCCGCCACCCGAGCATCCGGCGTTGATGCGATGGAAGGTCGCAACAGCCCGATCCGTACGATGATCGACAACGTCAACTTCGGCGAGTCACTCACCGACTTCGAAGTCCTCCTCGAGCAATTCAACGACAAACTCGAAGCGAGTGACGCGCTTCAGAATCTGCGCCAAGAAATCGCTCAGCACCTCTCTCGCTCCGTACCTCGCGGATACGACGCGCAATCTCTTGCGATCCGAACCGCGGCAGACCCGTCGGAGAACCCGCTCCAAGACGTCACGATCTTCCTCCGCGAAGGAGACGCCCTGAAGAGCCTCGCCGAACAGAGCGACGGGATGCGGCAACTGATGTCATTGACATTCTTCGACCTCGCCCAGGCCAGCGCGAATATCGTCGCCGTCGACGAGCCCGAGATCCATCTGCACGCCTCAAGCCAACGAACGGTCGCGACACTCTTCGCGGAGTCGAAACGTCAGCGGCTGGTCGTCACCCACTCCCCGTACATCGTGCAACGTTTCGAACCGAGACACGTTCTCGTGATCGACCCCGACAGCGCCGCGCGGCAACTCCCGGAGAAGAGCTTCACCGCAGTCGAGAAGGAACGGCTGCAGTGGTGGTCGCCGCAGTTACTCGAAGGGCTTACTGCCCGCAGAATTCTGTTCGTGGAGGGGCTCGCGGACCGCATCATCGTCGAGGCCGCAGCCGCGAAGATCGGCTTAAACCTTGACCGACTCGGGATCACCGTATTCTCGCTGGACGGTGCCACCAAGTTCATCCACGTCCTCAACATCGTCGGCCGGAACGGCTTCAAATTGCCGATCTGCGGGCTGTGTGACGCAGACATGGAAAACACCTGGTCAGGGAACCTAGGCATAGCCCCAAAGAAGATGGAGGAAAACGGGTTCTTCGTAGCACGGAAGGAACTCGAGTACGAGTACGCGCGCGCGTTTGGCCCGCGGGCGTGTGCGGAGAAGCTCGTCGCCGAAGGCGCCTGGCGCGAAAAAGGAATTCTGCAAAGCACAGGCGCAGCCGACCTAGACTCCCTCACCGCAGAGCAGGTCGGCGACTTCCTCACCAGCAGCAGCGACCGCAAGGTCCCAGCAGCACGAGCCCTCGCTCCGCACCTGACCCGGGAGGTTTTAGACGCCAGCCCCGCCCTCGGCGGGCTGATGCGATATCTCGAATCACTGGACCCCGCAAAATGACCGCCCGAAACCCAGTTGGGGCGCAGATCGACGCCGTCGAATCCCCCCACGACCGCGTGCTCGTGCTTGCGCCTCCCGGATGCGGAAAGACAGAGGTGCTCGCAATGCGAGCGAAGCACCTGCTGCAGACCGGAACCGTGCGACCGGGACACCGGCTCCTGGCGTTGACGTTCACGAACCGAGCACGCGACAACCTGCGCAACCGACTCGTCGACCAGCTCGGGCACCAACGCGTCCGAGCATCAGTCACCGTCGCGAACTTCCACGAAATCAGTGCACGCATCCTGGAAGCCCACCACGCCACGATCGGGATCCCGACCGCGCACGCCGTGGCGAGACCGGCGTGGATCCGGCGCACTCTGCAGGACCTCGGGTCCTTCGGTAGCAAGCAAGACCACGACGCCCTCGAGATGACGAAACGGTCCGCGCTCACGGACGTGGAGATACTCGCCATCCTCACTACCAGGGGCAACACCTTGGGCGTCCGGTTCCAGGAGCGCCTCGCCGACGCAGAGCTCATCGAATACGGCGATCTGCAACGGTATGCGCAGCTGATCCTCCGCAACGATCGCGTCGGTCAGCTGTTCCGCGAGCACTTCGACGCAATGCTCGTCGACGAGTTCCAGGACCTCTCCGCCCAGCAATACGAGATCGCATCCCGGCTCTGCGACCGAAACTGGACATACGTTGGCGACCCGTACCAAGGCATCTTCAGCTGGGCTGGAGCCGACCCCGAAAGGGTCTACCCCGATCTCGCCGCCCACGCTCAAACCGAAATCGGGCTCGACATATCCTTCCGATCGTCGCCGGCAGTCCTCGACGTCGTGAACGCAGCCTCGGAGGAACTCGGGGCCACACCGCTCCGTGCCGCCGACCCGGACGCATGGCGACATGGCGGCCACGCGCATGCCGTGCGTTACGCAACCGACGAAGATGAAGCATCTGGAATCGTCGCCCTCACCGACTACCTGGCCCACAAGTACCCCGACGACACCATCGGGGTCATCTGCAAGACCAAGCCACGTCGGCAGGCGCTGGAACGTCGGTACCAGACCGCGGATACCGAACCCCAGTTCTGGGACATCGTCCTCGACACCCCGAAGATCGTTCGACTCGTCAAGCTCTGGGCTCGCGGCATCCCCGAAGACATCCCCTTTGATGAGCAAGTCGCGGAACTTCACGCACGCGTTATTGCTGCAATCCCCACGGACGACGTGGAGACCACCCGCAGCGTCGCTGAGGCCTGCGAGCAGATCCTCGAGTTCGGAAGCGACGGCGATTCCGTCCGCAACGTCGTCAAAAGATTCCGCGACACTCAATCAGTCGCGTCCATTTCCCCCGGCGTCCACGTCCTCAACGCACACGTCGGCAAGGGACAGCAGTTCGACTGGGTCGTAGTGATGGGGCTCGAGGACGGCCACATCCCACATCGCAAATCCACGTCCGCTCCGGCGCTGCGCGAGGAACGACGGGTCCTGCTGGTGATGCTTTCTCGTGCTCGCAAGGGGTTGTTCCTCACGACGGCGGCAATGGTGACGAACGAATGGGGTACCTTCCCGAGCAGACCTTCAAGGTGGTGGCCAACCCTCGAGAAGGCGTGTAAACCCACCCGGCCCGCCGTCGCGCGGCTGATGCGAGCGGTTTGATAGTCCTGGAGACAACACATCAGTCGGAGCTTCGGGCCGTGGACAGGTCCGATCACAGCCTGTCAATGACGAGCGCCAGCGCCGACTTATGGTCTGCTACGTGAAGCGTCGACTAGCGGTGCTCGTTGCGCCAACGGGAACATTACGCGCAGGTTCCTGATGCGCGAGGCTCGCTATTGCGCGTCCTGGGCGGAGTTCGAGAGCAAAGAGACGCCCGTCCGATAGCCACTCCACCACCGAACGCCGCCGCGCCTCGGCCACTCTCCCGGAGCATGACCAGACCTCCAACGGCGAGCATGACGCCACCGAGTGCGACTAAGGTTCTGGAAGCGGGTTTCGGCGCATGAGTGCTATTGGACTGGGTGCGCGTGGCCCGGCGGCGACCGGTCCCGGATGTGAGCTTCTACACTGTCAAAGAGCGGGAGCGCGATCCCGGAGCGAAGGGGGGAACCGGTGGCGGCTCTGGGTAACCACATCACGGCGATGGTCCGCAGCCACGCATCCGGTGATGATTCCGCGTTCTACTCGGTGGCGTTGCAGATCGCCGCACGGGAAGCGCGGCAGGGCCATCACGTTCTCGCGGACGGCATCAAAAAGGCTGTGGACACCTCGCGGCAGGCACCGCCGCGTCAGAACGTCACTCGGCTCGCGCAGCCTCGGGGCGATCTTGCGGATCTCGTCGAGGCATCCCATCCCGACGTCGACCTAGACACCTTTGTCGGATCCACTGACCTGATCGGCCGGTTACAGCAGGTCATGGCCGAGCAACGGCAGCGCGCAGTGCTCCTCGAGCACGGATTCGCGCCCACACACCGGCTGCTGCTGGAAGGCCCCCCGGGTACGGGCAAAACCATGACCGCTGCGGTCCTAGCGCACGAACTCGACCTACCCATGTTCACTGTGCGTCTCGACAGCCTCCTAAGCCGATACATGGGTGAGACTGCCGGAAAGCTGCGGCTTGTGTTCGATGCCGTCGCAGACCGGCGTGGGGTGTACCTGTTCGACGAATTTGATGCGCTTGGCGCCGACCGATCCGGGAACGACGTTGGCGAAGCCCGCCGTATTCTCAACTCGTTCCTGGTGTTCTTGGAACAGGCGAGCCCAGAAAGCCTTGTGGTCGCCGCCACCAACCACCGATCTATCCTCGACCGGGCCCTCTTTCGTCGATTCGACATGGTCCTGACATACACACTCCCCGACCGGCTCCAAGCCCGCTCCGTCATCCGTGGGCGCTTGGGATCGTTGGTCAAGAGCATGCGGTGGGAAAGCATCGACCCCGTAACCGATGGTCTTAGCCACGCGGATCTTGTCAAAGCATCCGAGGATGCCGCAAAGAGCGCCCTCATGCGAGGGCAACGCTCGGTCGCCGCAGCCGACCTCGCGGCCGCGTTGACAACCCGTCGAGCTGCCAGCCTTGGCTGAAGAGCTTCGACACCTCGCCCACCTGCATGTGGTCGATCGTGCCAAGAACGAGTCATTTCACCGCCGCGGCGGCGGCAACCCACTCATCCGAGAGGTTGAGTACCGCGCGCACGGAAGGGCAATGCATGGTCAATTGAACAGCGCTTTTGTAGCAACGGACCAGAGTCGCACCGAAGCGAACCTAACCATTGCGGAGCTGCGCACGCTGGGTAGCATCATCACCCTTGAAGGTGCGTCAGCCGCATTCCCGCTCAAGCTCGACACCCTTCACCGAGTCACCCGCGGCGGAACCAAAACACCATCGACGCCACGATGGCTGTTGCTGTCTGTGCATCCAGCCACTGAAACACAACCCGAGCGCGCAATCGTATGGGTCGCGGACACCGGGCGAACACGGTTCTTGAAGTTGTTCGAGGATTACCTCGAAAAGAAGTCCGCGAAAGGAGCAGAGAAGAACTGGGAGACCCCGGAGGGCAACCCGGCAAACCGGCAGCTGGTGGCGAACATCGCCGCCATCCGGCGCACCGTGTTGCATGACCTATGGCAATCCGCCGGTGAGCCACCCACACAAGGGCTGCACTGGTGGGAGCTCTGGCTAGAGCCGGCAGAAGGGACAGTCGAGACTGCTAAGACGTTTCTCACCGCTCTCGGCTGGGAGGTCCTGGACCGGTCAATGACTCTCAATGACCGCGTGATCATGTGGGTGCGGGCAACTTGGAGCCAGCTCGACGTTCTTCCGTTCACCGCCATTCCCGTGGCTGAAGTACGCCGGCCGGCTTTCACCGACAGCATCCATGACCTCGAGCAAGCGGAGCAGGACGAGTACGTCGAGGATCTCGCCACCCGCATTGTCCCTGCCGACATTAACGCCCCCGCCGTCACTCACCTCGATACCGGAGTGCTCCGCACGCACCGCCTCCTGCACACTTCCCTTGATTCGGCGGACCTGCACACCGTCATTGGCACCATCGCGACCGACCGCGCAGGCCACGGTACGGCCATGGCCGGCCTCGCGCTTCTCGGGCCCATGGACGAGCTTCTCACTGGAACCGGTTCGGTGCAGCTGCAGCACCGACTGGAATCGGTCCGGGTCCTCCCCCATTACGGCGAGGCAGACACCGATCCGCAGGACTACGGCACCGTCACCGCTGATGCCGTAGCTCGGGTCGAGCTCACACGCACCCGTGCGCGGGTGTTCTGTATGCCGCTCTCGACCACACCAGACAAGCCCGGCCAACCCACATTGTGGTCCGCCACGGTGGACGCTCTTGCTGTCGGCAGTGACATCGTCCGCGACGGTGAAAACCTCCAGCTGCTCTCCTCGCCCAACCCGGATGCCACTCGGCTTGTGGTGATTGCCGCTGGAAACGTCGACCAGTACAGCAACGATCACCGGGACAACTCCGACACCTCTGCCGTCGCCGACCCCGCGCAAGCATGGAATGCCCTCACCGTGGGCGCCTACACCGACCTGACGTCCACCCCCGCCGACCTTGACTATACGGGCTGGTCCACTCAAGCGCAGGCGGGCGAATTATCGCCGCATAGCCGAACGTCTCTACTGTTCGGTAAACGCCCATGGCCAATTAAACCGGACGTCTGTTTTGAGGGCGGCAACGTTCTTACTGACGGACACGGAACGTTTGAAACCCGCCACCCCGTGGCGTCGCTGCGATCGACGGGTATCACCAACGACCTTGCGTTGACATCGGCGAACGCGACCAGCGCCGCCGCGGCGCAAGCCGCACGGCTCAGCGCGTTGACTATGGCTCACTACCCGGAATACTGGGCCGAAACGGTCCGCGGGCTGATCGTTCATGCTGCTGAGTGGACTGACGCTATGCGCGCAGAGATTGACGCGGTCGGACCCGCGCGGGAGAAGAAATTGATGCTGCTGCGCCGGTATGGATGGGGCGTACCCACTGAGGATGCCGTCCTCCGCTCATCTCGGCAGACCGTAACCATGGTCGTTCAGGACACCTTTGTCCCCTTCGAAGGTACCGACTACGCGATGCGGCACTTCCGGCTGCATGATCTGCCATGGCCAACCGAGGTGCTGGAACAGATCGGCGCCGGCGTGGTCACGTTGAGGGTGACTCTGTCTTACTTCGTGGAACCATCCGCCTCACGTCGAGGCTGGCGCCAGCGATACACGTACCCGTCTCACGCGTTCCGCTTCGAGCTCAAGGCGCCCACCGACCTCACCGAGGCGGAGTTCATCTCACGACTGAACCGAGAAGCCGAACACGACGAGGACGCCACCGGGACCACCACAGCCGACCCCACCCCCACAACAACGCGAGCGTCTGGCGCCGAGCACTGGCTTATCGGAGCTCATCAGCGCGACCTCGGCTCGTTGCACCAAGACATCTGGCAGGGCACCGGACAAGAACTGGCCGCGTGCGGGCTCATCGGCGTCTACCCCGTCGGAGGTTGGTGGAAACGGAATAAACGGAAAGATCGCCTACAACTTCCGGTGCGATACTCCCTAATTCTCTCGCTTCATACCTCTGACGAGAATATCGACCTGTATTCCGCTGTCGAAACAGAACTTGACCTTCCCATCGACATCGACGGCACTTGAAAAGTTCACGCAAGCAGCTTTCAGACCTTCCCTGCTCCTTGCGAATCGCTGCTGGCGTAGAAGAGTTAGTCCGCCGCATCGGCCAGGATGCGCGTCCCGCCCCACGGATGTGGTCACACGAAGTCATTCACCGGCACGTCGGCACCGCCGCAGCTTTGAGCGACCAGGATTAAAGTGTCCCGACAGGCATTACTCACCACAAAAAGTGAGACGTCGTCGGCCGGCGTCGGTTCTGGGAACTACTCCGAGGGCGCCGCTCGCTGAATAGCTCGATAGACCGTCGATCGAGCCACACCAAACAACTCTGCGATCTCGCTCGTTGTGTGTGCACCACCGTGGTGCAGCTTCACAAGGTGCTTCTCCCGCGAGGGGGTGAGCTTGGGCTTGCGGCCACGGAGCTTGCCGGCGGCCTTAGCAATCGCCATCCCCTCGCGGGTGCGGGCACGGATGAGGTCGGCCTCGAACTCGGCGACCATGCCTAGGACGTTGAACAGAAGCCGGCCGATGGGGTCGGTGGGGTCGTAGACCGCTCCCCCGAGGTTGAGCGCGACGCCCTTCTTCGTGAGCTCGTCCGCGATGTCGGTTGCGTCGCGAAGTGAGCGGGCTAAGCGGTCAAGCTTGGTGACCACCAGGACGTCGCCGGCACGGCACGCGGCGAGGGCCTCGCGGAGCCCCGGACGCGCTCGAGTCGTGCCCGATAGCCCGTGGTCAACATGCACGTACTGATCGTCAACACCGAGTGCTGCAAGACCGTCACGTTGTGCCGTGAGGTCTTGCCCAGACGTCGAGACGCGGGCGTATCCGATGAGCATCCGACGACTGTCGCGTTTAGACCCCCGTCACCGGGCATCTTTGCGGGACAGGCATACGCGAATCCGCAGGTCAGGCGCCTCTTGACCGCATCCCGCCGAGAGCAACTCGAGCAGGTGTCCCGATGAACGACCGTCTATCGGGCAGCAGCCAGCTGCGCGTCACAATTCTCGCGAGGCGTCCTCTTCCTCGTGAATTGGCGGTCGGCCGGAAAACAGAGCGAGGATCGCGGAGTCCTCGTCGAGAGTGAGCCCGGAAATCTCGACTTCGGCAACGGGATGACCGTCTGGCGTATGGTCCAGTCGCCGACGACGCAGATCTTGTCGGCTATGCGCGCGAGTGGTGCGACCTCGCGATCCCAGCGCAGCTCGACACCGCCGTCGTAGCGACCGCCGGCGGAGCCTGCGACCCAGCTCAGGTCGTCGCGGGTGCCGGATCAGACACCTCAGGGCGCAATACCCGCTCTCCTGAGGGGTCCTGGTTGCGCCCGGTCACTCAGCGGAGTTGAGCAGCACGGCCGTGCCACTCACCGTGATCCCTCCTGCAGCTGGTACGTCGACCACCAGGATGCTCGGACGCCCGACGTGACGACCCTGGTGCACGACGAATCGAGCTGGCGGGGTGACCGCGGCAATCTCACGCAGGTAGCCCCCGAGAGCTGCGGCTGCCGAACCCGTGGCTGGATCCTCGGTGATCGATCCCACCGGGAAGAGGTTCCTCGCCTCGACCACGAGCCCTTCTGCCCCGTGAACCGCGTGGACGACCGTGATCGTTCCGCTCCACCCCTGCTTCGCCATCAGAGCGGCGACGGGCGTCGGATCGAACCCGAAGCTGTCGAAGGTCTCTGCCTCGCGAATGGCCACAACGGGATGCCAGTTGCCTGCGTAGGCCTCCCGCACCGGCCACCGCTCGTCGAGGTCGCCAACGGTCAACCCCAAAAGATCGAGCAGGATCCCCGTGGTTGCCGCATCGAGATCACGAACGGCCGGTTCGACACTCGTGAATGATGCCGTGACCGTTCCGTCAATGCCGAGAACGGTGTCGATGACGAGCGGGCCGACCCCGGTGTCGAAGGCGAAGTTGCCGATGCCGTGCTGCTCGGCCAGCACGACGGCCGTCGCGATGGTGGCGTGACCGCAGAACGGCAGCTCGGCACCGGGCGAGAAGTAGCGGATGCGCACTTGTCGTGGGTCGCCGCCGACCGCCGGGTCGACCAAGAACGCCGTCTCGGGAAACCCGACCCGGGTCGCGATCGCCTGCATCCGTTCGGTGGACAGCTCGCTGGCGTCGAGGACGATCCCAGCGGGATTCCCGCCTCCCGCCTCAGCCGCGAATGCCGCGAGCTCGAGGACGTCGGGATCGGAGACCAGAGCCCCTAGGTTCGCCTCGGAAAAAGTCATACCCGACCCTACTTCGGCCCAATAGACCATCTCAGCTTTGGGTGCGGCCGTCGCCTTCACGGAACGGGTGAGCCTGGTTGAGGTGACTAAGCCCCTCCACAAGAAGGCCCCACCGCTTCGCGTCATCGTCGCGGGACCATACGGCGCGCCACCGTCAGTCGTCACCGTCAGATAGCGGACCGCACACAGGGGGCACTGACACCTAACCGATCGCAGCGAAAATTACCGGAACGGCCACGACCACCCCGAAGAGGGAGCAGATCGCAGCCGTGTCCTCCAAGTTGTCCTTGATGGGCCCAAGACTGCGTACCTGGCTCCTACCGGGGGTTAGGTGCGCTGTCGTAGAACCCCAACGGAAGGTAGACCCCGTCAGGAAGCCAACCGCGTCGGGCGGTCTGATCGAACACGTCCGGGCGACCCCGCTTTCCCATACCGCTGGACTTCGGCATGAGCGACACCACCTGGGCCCGCAGTCGCGGCTCTATTGAAATCAGGTGGAACCGACCCAGCGGCGATCGTTTACCGGACGATCGCTGGCCGCAGCCACTCCCCCAAACCACGCCGGCCCCTGCGTCTCAGATAGGTAGTCCGAATAAGGTTCCGGTGACGGTGCCCCGTGTGCGATAGCCGGCGCGGCCTCCTCGGCCCTCGCCTGCTACAGGCATAGCGGTGTCGCGTGGCGCTCGGCAGATTCGCCACTGCGACTTCGCCAGGCAGGTTCAACCGATACCCGAACACGGGAATGCGGATCTCCTCGCCCGGGCGAGGAGACCCGCGGCCATCGCCGACAAGAGACCGGATCAGTGGACTCCTATGAACCATGACCTTCGCCGGTTACCAACCGGCAGACCAATCGTTCCACTCTGAGATCCCACCGAAGGCGAGCTGCGCATTTCGTCTACCCAACACTCAGTGCACCGCCAACGCATCCTGGACCTTCGATATGCCACGTCCCGTTCGCAGGCTCTCAGGCGTTCGTGACATTCCCTCGCACAATGACATACAGCCGGATTCACCGATCCGGTCAGAGATCAGGGGCTGCGTCGCAATCGGGTGCGACCTGTGGCAGGTCTCGGGTGGGGTCCGGTTCGGGTACCGACCCCACCCTTTCCCCGGGGTTCCGGACCTGATGAGGCAGGCGAGACTCACCGGTCTTGGTCTGGTCGACGGCGCACCCCACACCTTGGGGGTCCCCGCGGCGGTGCGATCGCGTCCGGTGGGCCGACGTCGCCGCGCGTTCTGGGGGTGCCAGCAACGGATAATCCAGACAAAAATGGAGTCACGGTGCGTGTCATGTCCGCCCCATGCCGCGGGTATCACCCGGGTCCGGCACCTGGAATTCCCGAAAGGGGACACGAACATGTATGAGTTTCTGCGACCGATCATGCGGGCTTGGTACGCCACCGAGATAGCTGCTGGCGGCTCCTCCCCCAAACCCCTCGATGCCCCCACGGTCACCGCCACCCAACCCGGCGCGGATAACGTGCTCCTCATCGGCAACGGGCCCCTCCACGGGTGGGGTGTCCTCACGCACCGTCTAGCTATCACCGGACACCTCGCCAACGAATGCCGAGCCGAGACCGGCCGGCCTTGCTCGGTTCACTACATCGGAGACGAGGCCATGACGATCGCCTCCACCCGGGCGTGGATCGGTGACCACAACCTCGCCCAGTACGACGCCGTGGTGGTCGTGCTCGGGATGAACGACGCGGTCCGGTTGACCCCGCTCAAAAAGTGGGAAGAAGACTACCGGGCCCTCCTCGAATACTTGACCGAGAAGACCAACGTGGGAACGCCGATGGTGGTCGCGGGCCTGCAGCCGGTGCGCTCCGTCACCCCCTACAACAAAGCCTTGGGGAATGTGGCGGAGTTCCATGCAGGCCGGATGAACAAAGTGGTGGAAGACATCACTTCCGACTTTTCGGCCATCACCTACTTCCGGCTCCCGGAACCGGTCATGGACCCCGGCATGCCGCTTGGGTCCACTTCCGTGTACCGGTCCTGGGCCAGTGATATCGCCACGCACCTCTCCCTCGCTTTAGACACAGTGCGAGCTCTCAACCCGACACCACCAAAGCCTCTGGTCGAAACGGAGTACGCCTGGTCCGGGACGAAGACTCTGATCGACCAGGCGGCAACGGGTGGCTCCGACGAACTACAGCGCCTCGCCGCGTTGGCGCAAGACACCTTCGCCGTCGATCTCGCAGGGGTATCTCTGATCGACGGCGACCGGGTCTGGTTCGCCGTCAACACCCACGTCCTCCCCAAATCGGCCCCGGCAGAACTGGTGTACTGCAACGCCGTCGTCCAACAGCAAGCCCCTCTCGTCGTTCCGGACGCGCAGAAGGACCCGCGGTTCAAAGGCAACGCGTTCATCGACATCACCGGGATGGACTTCTACGCCGGTCACCCCCTCACCTCCACCACCGGCGAGACGATCGGCACGTTCTGTCTCTACAACAGCAGCCCCAAGGCCGACACGGCCGTCTCGATGGAGGCGCTCCAGATTCTCGCCATGCAAGCGGAAACAGAACTGCGCCGGTACGAGACCACACCCGCTACCCCAGACCCCGTCGCACCGGAGCACTCTTTGCTGGGCCTCTAGGCCCACCACCGGTAGGTGCGGTCAGGCCAGAAAATTAGGACGCGGCTCTGCTCTGTGTGTCTGAGGCAAAAAAGTCGGCATAGCGGGGCCCATTGGCCTCGTTGGCGCGGGATCCGATGCCGCGTCTTGTCTGCCGCGGGGGCGCTGATTGATCCGCGCCTGGGGTGATTCGGCGTTTGGGATAAGCGTGGATCTTCGCCGGCGTTGCGTCCGGGTTCGACACGTAGGTGCTCTGATCGACCATGTCGACCACCGGGTCTCTGCGATTCATCGGCCAAGACCCATCATCAGTGCGGCCGCGGCAATTGAACTGCACGCCAGAGCAGTGATGGCCGCTCCCACGGTCACCGGTGCCGGAAGGGCGGTGTGCCGAGGTGAGGACACAGGAACGTGCCCGGTTCGTGCTGCCGGACGGTACGAGGCCCGATCGGCGGGAATGAGGCGAAACGTCGGCATCGTTGCCGCGTGAACTGCTGAGCGTGTGGGGGTGGTGTCCATAGGGATGGCTCCTTATCCAAGAGGGTGCAAGCACCAGGCCGGATCAAGAGCGGTCCGACACCACGAAGATAGAACCGGGCCGCACCGAAAACGAGCGGTTACCGCTCTTCAGCCTCTGATTTGCGATTATCGGATCGGCTGGGACTGTTATTCGGCGAGAAGTGGACCACACGGACAGTCCCGCAGGGCAGACACGTATGGTGGCAAACACCCCCACCGAATTCTGGTTATGACTCCTGCTCCCACCCTCACCGCGGCCACCCCGCTGACGGACATTCAACGCGCCGCCGTCGCAGCCGCCGACGACCTTTTCACCCTCAACGGCATCACCCCGGTGTCACTCGAGGCCATTGCGGGCAAAGCCGGCATCACCACGGACTTACTCCATGCCGTCTACCCGACCAAACAGGCGCTCGTTGTCGCGGTTCTCGCATGGAAGCACCAAGGCTGGGTGGACCGGTTACAACTCATCGGCGACACCACCAACGACCCTCGCGACGAGATCCTGAACATTTTTTCGTACCTCGAGGAATCCTTCTCCGACAAGACCTGGCGGGGATGTGCGTTCATCAACGCGAACGGTGAGCTCGGCCGGAACGACCCGGTCGTGGCCCGCCTCGTCGAACAACACTTCACCGAAGTGGAACGGCACATCAGCGTTCTCGTTGCTCGAGCCGGGATGCCCACCCCCATTGCGGAAGCTCTCACCCTCCTCATCCAAGGCGCCCGCGCCGAATCGGGAGTCCATCACACGGTGCAACCCGCCCGGGCCGCTCGGGCCGCCGCAGCCATGCTGATGGCCGTCTATCACCAGCGCGAGGCCGCACCCGACTCCTTCTGAGCCCAACCAGCTCGAAGCAGTGCGTTTTCTGGATGAAGGTGCCAAATCGGGCCTACTGATCGTCGATACTGACGATGAGACCATGACTGAGACCACAGGCCGCATTCACCACGATTCAAGCGGAACCAACATCGACGATGCCCGCGATGTTCTCGCCGTGGCCTATCACGGGATCGAGTGGCACGCGGAAGAGTCCGACTCCGAATTCTCCTACCGGTATGCGGCTACCGGTGACGACACCATGACGGTGCGAGCAGTCCGATTCCAGGGCCACCTTGAAGGCGAAATGCCCGCGGGGAACGATTTCGTTGTCACCTGGACCAACAGGGGACAAGGCCTTCTCGACGTCGGGAAAACGCAAATAACGATGGAACCCGGCCGGCCACAGATGTGGCCGAATGCCCCCTTCCGGTTCAGTTTCACCGACTACGACCAACGCCTCATCCAGGTCAACCACGACGCCGTCACGGCCGTCCTCGCAGAACGGGGCCTCGATGGCGCAACCCTCCGGTTCGATCACACCGTCATGCCCGCAGCCACCACCATTCAGCAATGGCGGAACACGGTCTCTCTCATCTCCCACACTGTCCTTGACCGCACTGCGAGCCCCATACTGCAAGCCGAGATGGGACGAATGGCAGCCGTCGCCCTCATCGAGCTGTACCCCCTCACCACAAACGAGCTCCCCCCGGAACTGCTGCTGCCCACAAACGCCCGTGTGCGCCTCGCTGTCGAATACATTCACGAACACGCCCACCTGCCCATCACCACCACCGACCTGGCACAAATTGCCAACATCAGTCTTCGAACATTGCAGCAAGCCTTTCTCCGCCTGTTCGAAGTCACCCCCAACACGTACCTGCGACAAGTACGGCTGGACCGAATCCACACCGAACTCGCCCGCTCCGACCCGAGCACCACCACCGTCGCAGCCGTCGCCCGGAAATGGGGAATCGGCCACGCAGGCCGCTTCGCCGCCCACTACGCCGAACGTTTCGGCCACTACCCGGCCCACACGCTCGCTCACTCCACCCCGAACTGGTAACCGCCCAGAGTCGCAATCGTCACAAGCAACCTGTCCGAGGTGCGTCCTCGTCACGGCAGAACCAGTCGTGGACGGCGAGAAAGCTGTGGAAGCAGATGCCGCGTCTGCTCATGAGAGCGCCTACACGGTCCTTCAAGGCGTAGGGCACGCTGGCGTCCACTGATGATGACAGGGGCACGCCGCCGCAGCTCGTCCCACGACGCACTCATCAGCCTGGCCACTGCCTCGGTCACCATGGCCGTATGCCGGTTTACGAGATCAGCCCGGATCGCCGACAACTAGTCGACTAACAACCCTTCGAGCGGCTAACGGCTCGCGGTCGGCTTCACAAAGACGGGGGCAGAGTAGAGGTGTGACCTCGACCTCTGAACTGGAAGCTGTTGACGCCTGGTGGCGCGCCGCCAACTACCTGACCGTCGGTCAGATCTATCTGATGGACGACCCGCTGCTGCAGGAGCCGCTCGCACCAGAACGCATCAAGCCGCGTCTCCTGGGCCACTGGGGCACCTCCCCGGCGCTGAACTTCGTCTACGCGCACCTGAATCGGGTGATCGTCCGCGACGGCCGGCAGATGATCTATGTCTGCGGCCCCGGGCACGGCGGCCCGGCGATGGTCGCCAACGCGTGGCTCGACGGCACGTACTCGGAACTCGTACCCGACGTGACACGCGACAAGGCCGGGATGCAGAAGCTGTTCCGTCAGTTCTCCTTCCCCGGCGGGATCCCGTCGCACGACGCACCGAATGTGCCGGGCTCGATCAACGAGGGCGGTGAGCTGGGCTATTCCCTGTCGCACGCGTTCGGTGCCGTACTCGACAATCCCGACCTGATCGCCGCGTGCGTCGTCGGCGACGGCGAGGCCGAGACCGGACCGCTCGCGACCAGCTGGCACGCGGGCAAGCTTCTCGACCCCGAGCACGATGGGGCGGTGCTCCCGATCCTCAACCTCAACGGGTACAAGATCGCCAACCCCACCATCCTCGCGCGCATTCCCGAAGACGACCTGCTGGCGCTGTTCCGCGGCTACGGGTACGAGCCGATCGTGGTGTCGGGCGGCTACGACGGCGAGGAGACCGCACCGGTACACGAACGCATGGCTGATGCTGTCGACGAGGCTCTTGGGCTGATCGACGGGATCCAGTCCGCGGCTCGGGGCGGGGGCGACGTCGGATCCGCCGATCCTGCGCCCGTTCGCTGGCCCATGATCATCCTCCGCACGCCCAAGGGCTGGACCGGGCCGAAGGAGGTCGACGGCAAACCGGTCGAGAACACCTGGCGTGCACACCAGGTGCCGCTCGCCGAGGTGCGGGAGAACCCCGAGCACCTCCGACAGCTCAAGGAGTGGATGAAGTCGTACGACCCGGAGGCGCTCTTCGGTGACGCTGGGATCCCCGACGATTCGCTCTCGACCGTGAAGCCGCACGGCGACGCCCGCATGAGCGCGACGCCGTTCGCGAACGGCGGCCGGATCCGCACCGACCTGCGACTCGCGGACTTCCGGGTCCACGGCATCGACACCGGCGGCTCGCGAACGATGAGCGCTTCGGCGACGAAGGGCTTTGGCGCGTGGCTCGTCGATGTGATGCGCGACAACCCGTCGACGCTCCGGCTGTTCGGCCCGGACGAGACGGTGTCTAACAAACTCGACGACGTCTTCGACGTCACCGACCGGCAGTGGGGCGCCCAGATCTTGGGCACCGACGAGCACCAGGCACGCTCCGGCCGCGTCACCGAGGTGCTGAGCGAGCACCTGTTGCAGGGCCTGCTCGAGGGTTATCTGCTGACCGGCCGCCACGGTGTTCTCAACACGTACGAGGCGTTCGTGCACATCGTCGACTCGATGTTCAATCAGCACGCGAAGTGGCTGGAGGCGACCAAGGACATCGAGTGGCGCCGTCCCATCTCGTCGTTCGTGTATCTGCTGTCGTCGCATGTCTGGCGCCAGGACCACAACGGCTTCTCGCACCAGGACCCTGGTTTCCTCGACGTCGTCGTCAACAAGCAGGCCCACCTGGTCAGGATCTCGCTCGCGCCCGACGCCAACACGCTCCTCGCGGTCATGGACAAGGCGCTCCGCGACGTCGACACCGTTCAAGTTGTCGTCGCCGGCAAGCAGGAACAGCCGGCCTGGCTCAGCATGGAGGAGGCCGAAGAGCACGTGCGGCTCGGGGCAAGCATCTGGGACTGGGCTGGGACCGCGGGCTCGCCGGGTCGCGACGACCCTCTCCCCGACGTGGTGCTCGCCTGTGCCGGGGACGTGCCGACCCTCGAGACGGTTGCGGCCGCCGACATCATCCGCAGGAGCTTCCCCGAGGTGGCCGTGCGTGTGGTGAACGTCGTCGACCTGATGAAGCTGCAGGATCAGCGGGAGCACCCTCACGGTTTCACCGACGACCAGTTCGACGCGCTGTTCACGAGCGACCGCCCGGTGGTGTTCGACTTCCACGGGTATCCCTCGCTGGTCCATCAACTCACGTATCGCCGGCACGGGCACGACAACATCCACGTGCGCGGGTTCCAGGAGAGGGGCACGACGACGACCCCGTTCGACATGGCCATGCTCAACGACATCGATCGGTACAAGCTCGTTCTCGACGTCCTGAAGTACGTGCCGGGGCTGTCGTCGCGGCACCCAGACGCCGCGGCCGAGTTCGAGCGGCTTCGGGCGGAGGCGCGGGCCTACGCCTACGAGCACGGCGAGGACCACCCCGACGTCACCGGCTGGCGTCTCGGAGCCGACTCGTGATCAAGCCTCTTGTCAGGCTCGACGACCTCGCAGCCGCGTCCGCAGCCGCATCCGCCGGCTACTCACGATGACGAGCTCCCCGTGGAGCGAGCGCTCTGAGCACCGCCTACCGGCCGTAATCGCCCTCCTCGTCGCACTAGCGCTGTACGCGACCCTCCCGAGCACGTTCTGGCCACCGCTGCGCTTCGGCGTCGTCGCCGTCGGAGTCGTCGCCATGATCCCGCTGATCGTCCTCAACCCGGCCCGGATGCACCGAGAGACGCGGTGGTCGAAGTACGTCTCCAGCGGGATCGCATTCCTTCTCGTCGCGGCGAACCTCGTCGCCTTCGCCCAGCTCGTCACGCAGCTGGTGACATCCTCGTCCGAGGACGGGCCGCGCCTGCTGCTGGCGGCGCTGCAGGTGTGGCTGACCGGCATCATCGCGTACGCCCTCGTCTACTGGGAGCTCGACCGCGGCGGACCGGTGACAAGGCGTCACGCCGAGCGGGCGAGCATGCCCGACGCCGACTTCCGTTTTCCACAGGACGAGGACGCCGACGCCGTGAAGGAGGTCGCAACCCGGTCATCAGAGAAGACCGGGTGGGTAGCGTCGTACTTCGATTACTTCTACTTCTCGTTGACCAACTCGATGGCTTTCAGCCCGACGGACACGATGCCGCTGTCGATCCGCGCCAAAGCGCTCATGGCCCTGGAGTCGGCCACGGGCTTCATCCTGCTGGGGCTTGTCATCGCCCGCGCCGTCTCGTTGTTGAAATAGCAGGCATTTGTGTGAAGTCGGCCCGATCAGTCCGTCTCGCGGCCGAGGTGCAAGGCGTCCTTCACACGATCGACGCCCTCTGCAGCCATCGCTTTCGCCGAGTCCTTTACGACGCCGAGCTCGACCGGGTCTCCCTTGAGGAGTGACTTGGCGGTGTTGATCGCGTATTCGGCGGTGATGTGCGGCGGCAGGGGCGGCACGTTCCGGCTGACGCGGGCGTCGATGACGGTGACGCCGTCGTGGGCGAAGGCGGCGTCCCAGGCTGCTGCAGTGTGATCGTCGTCGGTGATGGTGATGCCCTTGAAGCCGAGCAGCTCGGCGTAGGCGGCGTAATTCATCGTCTCGACGTCTTGCGAGCCGCGCCACATCGGGTTTCCGTCTTCGGTGCGCATCTCCCAGGAGACCTGGCCGAGGTCGTCGTTGTGCATGATCGCGATGATCAGCTGCTTGTTCGACCATTTCGTCAGGTACTTCCTGATGGTGATCAGCTCGTTCATGCCGAGCATCTGGAAGGCGCCGTCGCCGATGGTGCAGACGACCGTCCGCTCCGGGTACGCGAATTTCGCCGCCGTCGCGTAGGGCATGGCGGCGAGCATCGTCGCGAGGCGGCCCGACATGTCGCCCATCATTCCGCGGCGGAGCCGGATGTGGTGCCCGTACCAGTCGGCGGTCGTGCCAGCATCGCAGGTGACGATCGCGTTCTCGGGGAGCCTGGCATTGAGTTCGTGGAACACCCGGCGCGGGTTGGCGCCGTCGTCGTACGACAGCATGGCCTGATCCTGCATCTCTTTCTCCCAGGCCACCATCTCGCTGGCGACCTTGTCTTGCCAGGAGCGGTCCTCCTTACGCTGCAGCAGAGGAATCAGCGCCGTGAGGACGGCCTTCACGTCGCCCCACAGGTTGAGCTCGGTCGGGTACCGGATGCCGAGCTGCTCGGGTTTCAGATCGACCTGGGCTGCGCGGGCCTGGCCGGTGGCGGGCAGGAATTGGCCGTACGGGTAGTTGGCGCCGAGCAGGATCAGGGTGTCGCACCCCTTCATCTGATCCAGGCTCGGTTTCGATCCCAGAAGGCCGAGCTGCTGCGTGTGATGCGGGATGTCCGAGGGCACGACGGCTTTGCCCCGAAGCGACGTGATGATTCCCGCTCCGGCGAGTTCGGCGGCCTCGAGGGCCTCGTCGGTCGCTCCCGTCGCACCGTGCCCGACGAGGAAGGAGACCTTCGACCCGGCGTTGATGAGGTCGGCGAGCTTCCGGATCTCATCGAGCGGCGGAGCGATGCGCGTCGACGGGGCGGCGGCACTCGACCGCGAGACCCAGTTGGCCGGCTCGGGTTCTGACCACGGCATCGCCTGGACATCGTGCGGGAGGATCACGACGGCGGGCTGGAGACGCAACTTGGCTGTCCTGAAGGCGGTGTCGATTACGGCCTGCGCCTGGTCGGGGGTCGTGATCGTCTGGACGTAGCAGGCCACGTCCTGGAAGGCACGCTCCAGGTTCGATTCCTGCTGGACGAATGTTCCGAGGGACGCCAGACCTTGCTGGCCGACGATGGCGACGACCGGCTGGTTGTCCATCTGCGCGTCGTAGAGGCCGTTCAGCATGTGGAACGCGCCCGGGCTCGACGTTGCGATGCAGACACCCACTTCGCCGGTGAATTTCGCGTGCGCCACCGCCATCAGCGATGAGATCTCCTCGTGCGTCGGGCGAATGTACTCGAGGCCGTCGCCGTCGCGGTCGGCCTTGCCGAGCATCCCGTCGAACTCGCCGATGCCGTCGCCGGGGAATCCGAAGACGCGGCTGACACCCCACTCCTTGATCCGGTTGATCACGAACTCGCTGACATTGATTCCCATCAGCTCGCCGCCGTCACATCGAGGACCGTCTTCAGCCAGCCCTCTTCCCGACGGTCGAAGCTCCTATAGGCATCGATCGCCGAAGTCGTCGGCAGCTCCTGCGTGATGAACGCTGTCGGGTCGAAGAGCCCTGTGGCGACGAGGTCTACCAGCGGCGGCGTCACGGAGTGGTGGTCGCAGTTGCCCATGCGGATTGTGAGGTTCTTGTTCATGGCGGCCCCGATGGGGTAGCTCGCCATATCGGGCGAGTACACGCCGATGATGCCGATTCGCCCGTACTTGGCAACGGTCTGGACGGCCCACTGTGCGGCCTGCGATGGCGCGTCTCCGGGAATCCAATTGTCGCCGTCGGTGTTCTGCTCGGGCGCCACCTGCGCCACCTCGCGCGCGAGATCGTCCGACTGTTCAGCGGCGGCCTCGGCCGCTGGACCCGACTTCGGACTCTGCGCGTCGACACCGACAGCGTCGATGACCGCGTCGACGCCCATGCCGCGCGTGGCGTCCATGATCGCCTCCACGGGATCCTCGTGATTGAAGTCGACCACCTCGGCGTGCTGGCCGAGGGCGACCGCGAGACGCGTCTGGATGCCGTCGACGGCGAAGACGCGTGATGCGCCCTGTCGGAAGGCGGAGGCGACGGCCAGCTGGCCGACGATGCCCGCACCGTAGACGGCCACATTGTCACCGCGACGGATGTCGGCGAGCTGGGCGCCGAACCACGACGTGGGGAAAATGTCCGACAGCAAGATCGCCTGATCGTCGGTGACGCCATCGGGGATCGGCGTGAGGGTGTTCTGTGCGAACGGCACCCGGGCGTACTCGGCTTGCAGGCCATTGACCGGGCCGGTGCCGGCGGGACCGCCGAAGAAGCTGGTACCGGCCGACGGGCCGTTGGGGTTTGCAAAGTCGCACTGCGCCGTTTGCCCTACGCGGCAGTACCGGCAGACGCCGCACGAGATGGTCGAGTTGATGATCACGCGGTCGCCCGCCGTGAAGCCGCGCACCGCCGAACCGACCTCTCGGACCACGCCGACCGCCTCATGCCCGAGGATCGTGCCCTCGTTCATACCGGCCATCGTGCCGCGGATGAAGTGGAGATCCGTGCCGCAGATGGCGCTGCGAGTAATCTCGACGATCGCGTCTGTGGGCTCCTGGATCGTGGGATCCGCGACCGAGTCGAGGCGGATGTCGCCGACTCCGTGCCAGACGACTGCCTTCATGAGGTACTCCTTCGTTCTGCCGGCTTCGCCGGTCTACTTCTTCTTCTGCGGGTCGTTTCCCCAATTCATCAGCGAGTACCTCCACGGAGTCTCGCTGATGTCACCTTCGGGGCGCTGCTTGGAATGGCGGGCGACGTAGCCGATCACCTTGCGCATGTGCGCATAGTCGGCACCCGTCAGGTCGGCCTGCTTCTTGTGCAGGATGCGGATGATGTGGCGTCCGCTCTCGTGCCCAACGGATTCGTGACCGTCGGTCTTCTGTCCGACCTCTTTCGATTCGTCGGTGCCGAGCCACTTCTCGATTTCGGAGGCGGTCATGTTCACCGCTTTTTCGAACTCGTGTCGGGTGCCTTCGTGGTCGGCTTTCGTCACGGGTGCAGCACGACCTTCGTCCAGCCGTCGTCGCGTGCGTCGAAGTGCTTGTACGCGTCTGGGGCATCGCCGAGGGGCAAGTTGTGGCTGACGATGAACGACGGCTCCGCCTTGCCGGCCGTGATGAGGTCGCGCAGTTGACGGTTGTACTTCTTCACCGGAGCCTGGCCGGTGCCGATCGAGATGCCCTTGAACCACAGCATTCCCCAATCGAGAGCGAACTGTCCCTTCTTTGCCAGCTCGTCCTGCGCGTTCGGGTCCTCGGGCACGTAGACGCCGACGACGCCAATGTGGCCGGTGAACCGAACCGAGGCAATGAGCCGGTTCATGATGAGGTTTGGCTCTTCCTTGCCGCCGGTGCCGGTGCCCTGGAAGCCGACGCATTCGAGGCCAGCGTCGGCTCCAAGTCCGAGGGTTTGGTCGAGGACGTACTGGACTGGGTCAACCTTCGAGTCGTCCACGGCGATCGCGCCGATCGACTCGGCGAGCTTCAGCCGGTCGGCGACGTGATCGACCACGAAGATGCGCGCAGCGCCCTTGATCGAGCAGCTGAGAGCTGCCATGAGACCGACCGGGCCGGCTCCGTAAATGACGACGGTGTCGCCGGGAGCGACCTGCGCCAGTTCGGCGCAGTGCCAGCCGGTGGGGAAGATGTCGGAGAGCATGACGTAGTCGTTCTCCTTCTCGACCGAGTCCTCCCCGAGGCGGAGAGCGTTGAAGTCGCCGAACGGGACCCGCAGCAATTCGGCCTGGCCGCCCTGGTACGGGCCCATGTCGGCGAATCCGAAGGCGGCGCCCGCGTAGGCGGGTTCGGGCTGCATGGTGAGGCAGTAGCTCGTCATGCCTTTCTCGCAGTTCTTGCAGTGGCCGCACGCGACGTTGAACGGCAGCACGACACGTTCGCCGATGGACAGCTTCGAGACGCCGGCGCCGACCTCGACAATCTCGCCGAGGTTCTCGTGGCCGAACGCACGGCCCTCCTCGTAGTCGGTGCGGCCCTCGTACATGTGCAGGTCAGATCCGCAGATGTTCGTGGCGGTGATCTTGACCAGGATGTCGTCGGGGTGTTCGATCTTGGCGTCCTCGACCTCGTCGACGCTAACGTTTTTCGGGCCGTGGTAGATGAGTGCCTTCACGCGGATGTGCTCCTCGAGTCGGGGCGACCTGATCCTCAGGTCACCGATGACGGGGACAGTAGGCGGCCCGGGCGAAAGGCGCCTTCAAGTGGGGTACACGTCGAGAGGGGGTTTCTGGCGTGCCGGTCTACCCCTGTTCTGGGGGCGCATGGTTGCATGCGAACGCATAGTGTGCAGTCATCTGCTCCGGACCCGACCGGCGCAGTTGGTCGTGCCGAGACTGCGGCACTCAAGGACAACCCGATGACGCTTGCCGCTACCCCACCGCCCGACGCACCACGAACAGACGAAGACCTCCTTGCATTGGTTGCGGAGGGGAATCATGGCGCTTTCACCCTGTTCTACGACCGGATCTGCGGCCGTTTGTTCGGTCTCATCAAGCGAGTGCTGGTCGACTCCTCACAGTCAGAAGAAGTGACTCAGGATGTGTTCCTCGAGATTTGGCAGACCGCGTCACGGTTCGACCCGACGCGGGGAAAGGCGGCATCGTGGGCGTTGACCATGGCTCACCGAAGGGCAATCGACCGTGTTCGCTCGTCTCAGTCGAGTCGGGACCGTGACCTGACCGTGGGTATTCGAGATTTTCAAGAATCAGTTGATGACGTTGCCGGAACCGCCGAAGTGCAACTGGAGCATCAGTGCGTTCGCACCGCGATGGGTCACCTCACCCCACATCAGCGGGAAGCGTTGGAGCTCACGTACTTTCAGGGGCTGACGAACACGGAGGCAGCGGTGCGAGCTGGTGTCCCTCTCGGCACAATGAAAACACGTCTCCGGGACAGCCTCATCGCCCTCCGAAAGCTCGTGGTAGATGCGGCTTAGCTCGCCGACACGCTCAGGGGGTGACGTCGATGACGCTCCTTAGCCTGGCTGGGTGGCTTCGAGCCAGGACGTCGTGACGCCTAATTGGGCCCGCATGATTTCTTGAACGGGCGGAACGCACACTCCAAGATTGGCGCTAACAAGAGTGCTCATGCTCAGCAGATGACCGCACTCCATGAGCTCACCCGCGCAGAAATCCTCGTGGATAGTACGTTCCCGAAGAACGGCCACCCGGCCCACTAGCTCATGAAACGCAGACGTCAAGATCTCAATAGTCACTGGAGCGCCGAAGGCATCACAGATTTCCAAAGCGATAAGGCCACCGCGCGCACTTGTAATCATTGTCGTAAGACCGTAGTGACCTATTCTCCATCCGCCACGACCGGAGGCGACAACGACAATCCCGAGGACAACAAGCGCCGGGTAAAGGATCAGACCGGCGGTCGTCATGATTCTCCAGAATTTGCGCGACTGTTCGAGCTTGGATCGCCACTCGGCAGGGTCAGCACCTTCTGGTACGCGGCCCTTCTGGAGCGCCTTATTGACGCGTTGCCCGAGAGTGATCTGCTGGGTAGCGTTTCGCCGTTTGGCCCACATGGCCAACACCGTGAAGGCAATACCGATGAGCACACCGAAAACGACTCCGATGACAGTACCTTGACGGAAAGACGTGCCGGCGAAGAGGGACAGGCCAAGAATGAGTGCGCCCATGACCATGCCGGCACCGCCGCCGAAGAGGCCCGAGGGAACATGAGCGAGTGGTGCCCGAAATTCGTCCTGGTCGGTCATGCGGACTGACGGCCGTGCCGATCAATGAAGTGGCCAGCTTTCCTGTAGAAGACGACGAGCTGAACGGCGACCACGACGAAGAGAACAGAGACGCCGAGCTCGAGGAGCTTGATGAACAGCTCATTGGAACCGACCGCGGTGGCAATCGCCAGAAGGACTGCAGCTGCGTAGATTGGCGGTATTCCGAGCGTCGCGCGACGGTTTTGGTTCGCGATTGCCGCGACGACGGGAAGGTGCTCGGTGTCGGGTTCGACTTTTCCGTTGATCTGTTTTCTGACGCTTTTCTTTTCTTGCCGATTCAATGGGCTTCCGACGGCACGCCACCGGGTGATGTAGTGCCCGGTGCGTTTGGCCCAGATGAAACCTACGACGCCAACGAGCAGACCAAGACTGAGGAAGACGATCTGGACGATCAACTGCCCGGAGCCTCCATTAGAGCTGGTGCCCGTGCTTGACGAGGATTCCGGAAGGAATAGAAGGGCCACCACGAATCCTGTGACCCAGGACGCGGCGATGAGGACGCCGATCTGGAGAAGGATGCGGGCCCTGCGTTTGTGGAAGCCGTCGTCGGTGACGCCTTCTGCAAGTTGCGCAGCAGCAGCCCACCGGGCGGCGCTGTCGTTTTTGAGGTCGGTCAAGAGAACTCCGTCGTTCGGGCAACAGGATGTTTCGGAGCATACCGGCGGTCGGGCAGCGAGACTCCTTCGAGCGCAACAACGACGCATCGACAGGGTGCGAAAGGCGGACGGCGACCGCCCGTAATGTGACGTCCTCGACGCTCCGGCCCTCGTAGACATGGGGATGCACGTTTACCCCGCACGGTGACGATGCACGGTGAGCGGAGGCTAACTGAAACCGCCCTTTCGGTCTTTGCCTCATTGCTTTGTAGCCTCTCGAACCACCTCGACTGCCCATTGAGGATGAACGGCTTCAATCGCCCAGGCAGTTCTGAATGCGAGATTGATTACGCGCAGCTTTGAGTTGTAAACGGCCCCGTGGAGTCTCGAAAAACTAAAGGTTTGCGAGATGTCTCGACCTCTCTAGGCCATCGAGAGAACGTCCCCGCGCTCCGGCGCAATGTCACGCAGACGGCGAATCAGGCGGTGTCTTGGAATGTTGTCTCCACTTTTTTCGTCGTATCGACAAGCTTCCACGAGTTTTCGAGACACGGTGACTCGCTCGATTTTTCTTGGCTACATCAGCCTCGCGAACCGCTGAAGCAGAGTGCGGCAGGTCGCTCTCCGCCGCGCGCTTGCCCCGCCCGGCACCACGGCTACCCGACGACCTGGAACTCAGCCTTCCTCGAACCACTCTCGAGGGTGAGCGTCGTATCGGTGCGTGTCACGTGCATGGGGTGCGTGATGAGCTCACTCGCCCATTTCTCCTGTTCGGCGCGCTCGCCCCGGCAAAGCATCTGGGTACCGCCGACGCGATCGGAGCGTGGCACGAGGTCGCCGCCGCCGGCCTCGACGTCGACCTCGATGTTGATGCCGTCGCACGGAGTGGTCACAGCCATCACCAGGGCGCCGTCCTGTCGGGCAAAGAACAGCGTCAGCGGGGTGCCGGCCACCCAAGCGACCGGCCGGCCGTCCTGCGTACCCGACGTCGAGACGTATCGGGTGTCACTAAACGGCTTCGCCTCGGCAACGGGAGTGCCGATGGGAGTCGGCGCTGTAATGGGAGAGAAACTCAGGGCGTGCGCCGCACTGTCCTTCTTCTGGAAGTCGATTTGGGAGGCACCGTGCTTCAGGACGAGGGTGTCGCTCGTTCGCTCCATCTGCATGGTCCTGGTGACGAAATCACTGGCCCAGCGTTCCTGTGCACCCTCCTTACCGAGGCAGCCCACGGCGCCGGTGCTCATCTCTTCCGTGTGCGGCACAAGCTCGTCTCCTCGCACGTCAACAGGAAGGTTGATCGCGTTGCACGGGGTGACCAGCACCATGGTGAGGGTGCCGTTCATGCGGACGAAGGACATTCTCAGCGGGTCCGTGGCAAGCCAGGTGACCGAGGTCCCCGCGTCGGATCCCGCGGTGGAGTCGTAAACGGTGCTCCCGAACGGGTTCGGGCCGATCGTGGAGGCCCAGTCGCCGATCTGCGCGCAGCCGCTGAGCCCGAGCGCGAAGATGCCGGCGGCGAGGAGTGCAAGGCCTTTTCTCATGCGTGAGCTCATTTCTTCCAAGGGCGGAGGTCGTGCGCCGAGCAGCGGGTGGCGGGCGGATACACCGAGACGTGGCCGTTGGTGGACTCGCAGGCGACGGCGTCGCGGAGGGTGCCTGGCTGAACACCGAGTTTGGCTTCGCAGGCGGCCTGCGGGTCCTTTTGGGCCGAACCGGGGGCGAAAAAAGGCCCCACTCGGGTGGATGGGGTGATGCACTCAACCGTCGGCGCTCGCTCACCCGAAGCCGAGGAGGGCGCCCTTCCCTGCTGCGGCTCGATCACTCCGCTCGCTGGCGTGGACTCCTGGTCAACCTGCGAATTCGGTACGCCAACTACGAAGACGAAAGCCGCCGCGAAGACGAGTGGGACGCCGCCGACGAGGGCGTGCCGGGCTCGTGATCGCCGGCGTTCGCGGCTGTCGATGCGTCGAAGGACGTCAGGAAGAAGCGCCTGCGCAAGGGCTTCCGTTTCGGGCCGCGGCGGCAAAGGTCGCGTCTTCATGATGTTTTCTCCGAATCGTTTCCAAAGGTTGCACGAAGCCTGGTTCGAAGGCGCTGCAACCGTTTACCGACCGCCGCCTCGGTGGTGCCGAGAGCTATGGCAGCCTCGCGGTAGGAGGCGCCCTCGACAAGGCAAAGGCGGCACAGCTCCTGATCGGTAGGGCTCAGCTTGCCTAGCTCCGTGCGGATCCACACAGAGTCATCGGCGGACCCCGAATCGCGCTCACTTTCTGACTCGTGAAGGGGAAGGTGGCGTCGACGGGCCGACTTCCGGCGGTCGTTAAGACACAGATTTCGGCTGATCGTGAGCAGCCACGGGAGGAACGACTGATCAACGATGATCGCCGACTTACGCTTCGACCAGGCGACGACGAACACGTCCTGGGCTAGGTCCTCACCGGTGTGCTGGTCGCCGGCCTTTGACCAGCAGTAGCGAAGCACCGATCCGGCATGCCTCTTGTAAAGCACGGCAAAGGCGCGGACGTCGCCCTGCTTCGTTAATTCGAGCAGGTCGGCGTCCGCCACCTCCGTTCGTACCCCCATGAATGCTCCTCCACTCAGAACATGTCCTCAGGCCATTGATTCATGACACCCCCGCCCGAGAATCTTTCAGGGCGAGCACGTCGGCCGAGTCGCACGATGAGTGCTGACGGTAGCCGCGGACCAATACGACGAAGGCACAAGCGGCGATGACGGCAAGCAGAGTCCCGGCAAAGCGACTCAGGTCGCCGTCTTTCCCAGCGTGAGATCTGTCACTGCCAGCGCCGAGGGCCCGTTCAAGACGGACATCAGGGGCCATCACCCTTCGAGAACTCGCGCCCGACGGTAGAACGTCGATCGAGACAACCCCAGATCGCGGAGAACACCCGCGGCGGCCTCTCCCCCGTCGATCAACTGCAGCGCATTCCGGATCTGCCGATCCGACACCTTTCGAGGACGACCACCCAGATCTCCGCCGGCATCGCGCCGCTTAGCAACCGAATCGTTGATCCGCTCCCGTTTGATGTCGAGCTCCATCTGCGCCAGGGCTGACATCACCGTGAACACCATCGACCCCATCGGCGTCGCCGTATCCACATCCCCTCCCCCAAGATTGAGCACCCGAAGCGCCGCCGACCGCGACCTAAGTCCCTCGGCAAAATCGAGCATGTTCTGCGTCGACCGACCAAGACGATCAAGGGTCGTCACCACCAAAGTGTCACCGTCATGGATCGCATTCATAGCCTGATCGAACGCGGGGCGCGACGCTCGACCACCCGAAACACCGTGATCGACGTAGAGGTCATCCCGCCGCACGCCAGCAGCGAGGAGATCTACTTCTTGACGATCGGTTCCTTGCTGCTTCGTTGATACGCGCGCGTACCCAATCAACTTTCCCAAAAGCGCCTCCAGGTGTCCCAAAACCAGCGATGAACACCCAAATCCAAGCAGACCGTTTTGGCACATGGATATGGGAACTTAGGCGTGGCGGAAAGTCGGGCCTCGGCCCCTGCTTGAAGACGACGCCATGGGACATCCCATATCCCTACGGTTGCAGGACTGGAAGTAATTCGACTAAAGCACCCTCTTGGGGGCTACCTCGAAACACGATAGAAGAGCCCGAACAGGCGCGAATCTAGCGATGTCGAAACGGGATTCAAGCCAAGCGGCCACTAATAAAGAGCACTTGCCTCAGACGCCCAGTCCATTGGTCCGTCATTTATAGAAGATCGCGACGCCACCGTGGTGGGAGCAGGCCCCCTGATGATGGGCGGCGTACGAGAGTGAGCCGTCGTTGCACTGCGCGGTCGCGCCTCCACCAGCCGGTACAGCCGGGGCGGCAGGCGCTGGTGCCGGAGCCGGAGCCGGAGCCGGAGCCGGAGCCGGAGCAACGTAGGTCCCGATGTGGACCACCCGTGCCACCGGCGCTTTAGTGACCTTCTGGCTGATCTTGGTGCGGCTGGTCTCGTGGCCGTCGGTCATGACGACCCGGAACGTCGTGGTCCTCACTCCCTTGACCCCTGCGGCTGTGACTTGCTTTATGCCCTTGTCGAGAGCCGCGTCATTGACACTCGACGACGTGAACGGCACAGACGAGGTCTTCTTGACGAGCTTGGTCGTCACCACCGGTGTTGGCGTGGGCGTCGGAGTGGGGGTTTGAGGCGAGGATGACGGCGTAGCCGGCGAAGAGGTCGAGACGGCGGCCACAACCGGAGTAGGCGACGTCGTGTCTCCGGCACCGAGAGCCGCACTTGAGGCGATCATCACGACAAGCGCTACTCCCGCACCGATGGCACCGGCGGAGCGCTTGCGCGGGAGCCTCATCCATGTGTGTCGGCGGAACACGAAACCGTAGATCGCCGTGATCATCACAACGAGAGCGATCATCACGAGCATGCCTCCAACACCGCCGGAAGCAAGACCGATGAGCCCCAGAAGCAGGGTGCCGCCTACGCCGATCCAAGTCAGGGGACGAATTCCTCGCACGAGGCGGGCGACCCGGTGGCGAGCGACAGGTTCGATGGACGACATGGAGCTCCTTGGTAAAAAGTGAGAAGAACCCAAGTCTCAGGGGTTGCGGTGAATCCACGTGACCCCAATAAGGGGGACAAACGCGTACCCGCCTCGCCGATGCCACCGCGGTTCGCCCCTTGGCCCTCAACACGGGCTCGAGGCCGCCCATAAGCTGACCCCGTGGCACCCATGGTGAAGCACACGACCGTCGGTGACGGGGTGACGATCGCCTACACGATCTTCGAGGGTGTTGAGCCGGCAGTGGTCATTCTTCATGGCCTCGCCGGGAGCAGCCGAGAGTTCATCCCGACCGCCGAGTCCCTTAGCGGGCGGCGAGTGATCCTTATTGACCAACGAGGTCACGGGCGCAGCACCACCAGGCCTGCCGACACGTCGCGCAACGCCTTCGTGTCTGACGTGGTCCACGTCATCAGCGAAGAAGCATCCGAGCCAGTGATCCTCGTCGGCCAGTCGATGGGCGCCCATACGGCCATGCTCGTCGCCGCGGCCCGGGGCGACCTCGTGCGCCAGCTCGTCTTACTCGAGGGCAACGAGGGCGGCGGGACGGCTAGCGAGCACAGTGCCCTTGGCGACTTCTTTCGCTCCTGGCAAGTCCCATTCACGGATCGAGCTGCGGCAGCCGCGGCCCTGGGCGACGGGCCTCTCGCACGCGCCTGGGTCGAGGATCTCGACGAGCGACCCGACGGCCTGCACCCTCGCTTCGACGCGGACATCATGCAAGCCACCGCCGAGGCAATGGGTGAACCGCGCTGGACCGAGTGGGAGGCAGTCGAGACACCAACCCTGGTGATCTACGCCGACGGCGGCATGTTCACGGAGGAGCAAAAGTTGGAGTTCGTCCGCCGAGGCCGGAACGCTCAACGCATCGACGTGACCGCTGCCTCCCACGACGCGCATCTCGACGCTTTCGACCAGTGGATGGATGCCTTGCGCACTGTCCTCGTGGACTAAACACCCGGGCATCGCCCGCACCATTTCGCCGGTGAGACCTACTGTTCGCGACTCAACCGAGCGAGCATCGCCCCGTGGGGTCGAGGCGTCGAAGTGGCGGCCGTGCGCGTGTGGGTCTCGATGACCTCGAACCCCGCTTCGCGAAGCACAGCCGCGAGGGCTTCAGGCGGCCACCGGTATGCGGTGGCTATGGCATGGTCGAAAGGTTCGACGTCCGGTCCCGTGAAAAACCCGACGAGGAGCTCGCCACCCGGCCGCAAGACACGAGCGAACTCCGCGAGCGGCTGCCGAATCGAGGCCGGCTCGTGGTGGATGAGCGAGTACCAGGCGAGCACGCCCGCAAGGCTGCCGGCCGAGTCGGGCAAGGCGTCGATGCTTCCGACATCAAAACGCGCTCGGGGGTGGGTCACCCGGGCGTGCTCGATGAACTCACGGACCTGGTCGATGCCCCTCGCATCAAGACCGCGCTCGGCGAGATAGCCGGTCCACTGCCCCGGGCCGCATCCCGCATCGAGCAGGGGGCCGTCGACTCCCTCCGCCCACGAAGTGATGAGCTGCACGTCAGACGCATGGGCGACCGACAAGGATCCGAGTCGTTGCGTATATTCCTCGGCCCGCCTCGAATACGACGCTTCGACGTGAGTGCCCATGACAGACACCTTAGAAGTGCAGACCCGACAGAGCCATCCGCACCAGACGCCAGCACGCACTCAACCGTGCAGGGTCGCGCCCACCACGGTGACCACTCCGGCGGCAGCGGGCAATCCCACGATGACGGCGAGCGATCCGAGAACCCAGGCTTTTCGACGGCGGGCAGCTTGCCGCTCGCGATCTCTCAGACCCGTGAACCACTCGATGTGATTCGTCGAAGGCGTGCGCAATGGCTGGCTTCGAGCCCACGTGCCGGGCTGAAGGGCTGCGTGGCGAACGGCGTCCGCCGGGACGGAGCCCCTCGACGCGGCGAGAGCGCGTGTGAGAAACCGCAAGAGCTGGTCGATCGTGACGACGGCGACGTCCTTCGGTTCACCCTTGTTGGTCACGGTGGCGCCGACGACCACGATGACGGCCAAGGCATCGACGGTTTCCCCGGTCGCCGCGGAGAGCAGCTTGGCGGCGCGCGCGGCCTCGTGGCTGGAGTTGCGCAGATACGGCTGCCGCTGCCCGTTCACCAGGAATGCCTTGGGTGACACCCAGACCTTGCCGCCGGGACTGTGTTTTGTGTTCAGCGTCAACACGCGACCGGACGGGCTTACAAGGACGTGATCGATATCGCTGCCGCGATCCCCCACCGGAACCGAATGGAGAACGAGCCACCCCTCGGGAAGGCGACGAAGCCGCTCAGCGACTGCCTGCTCGCCGAGCAGACCGACGTACCAGCTGCGCGCCGTCGAAGGAATGGGGCTGTGGCCGAAGAGCCGCGACGCGAAGGAGGTTGGCCCCTCTGGCCCCACAGCATCCCGGAGCGCTGCCATCAGCGATTCCCCGGGCACGCGGCCCGCGAGTGTCGAATCGGACATGGAGGCCCCCTATTACCGGGCGACCCGCCGTGGGCCCCCATCGCCCACCGTAGGAGCAGAGATGTGTGCACCGCTGCCACCAGTTTGGGGCAAGAGCCAGACCCCCGAGCGTGCTGTGGCTCGGCCCCGAGCCAGTGCGAGCCCGCACCGGAGACCGGCCCGCGCAGCCCGCCGGTATGCTCCGCATCAGACCGCTGCCCGAACGACGGAGTTTTCTTGTCTCAGCTCACGACCGACGACGACGACTTCCGGGCGCCGCTCGCACATGTTCCGTCGGCCGTTTTCGGCATTGGTGGCGGCCTGGTGATGGCCGTCGTGATTTTCGGGCTGTGTCTTTTCGTCGAAACGTCGTTTCGACAAGCCGTCGTCTTTGGCGTCGTCTTCGGAGCGCTCCTGGCGGTGGGCTTCACCGTCTTGGCAGCGTGGTCTAAGCGCTGGAGCGCCAGCCACGGGATCACTCTCGGACAACGTGTCAACAAGGCCCTGCAGAAGGGCTGGGTACCTGAGGGAGCCGAACCCACCGAGTGGCTCCCGTGGCTCGCACACGCGCGGCGGTTCTGGAAGGTGCTCACCGTCGTCGGACTGATCCTCTACCCGAGTTTCGTCGTCATCGGCATCGTCGTTCTCGCCGGTGGTGACGGCGACTGGAGAGTCGTAGTCCAAGTCGTCTTCATGTCCGCTTTCACCATCTTCTCGACCTGGCAAGGCCTGATGCAGCTCCGTCGCATCCGAGTACTGACACTGCAGCTGAACACCGCACCGCGCGAGAGCGCCTGAAGGAGCCTCGTGGATAAAACAACCCGCGCAGTGCTGACGGTGATCCTCACCCTCTTTGGTGCAACGTTCTTCATACTCGGAGTCATCTTGCTCGTGGCGCGACACAGCTATCTTCTGGGAGCCATTGAGGTGGCAACGGGTGCACTGTGGCTGATCGGGGTCATCGTGATACGTCGGCGGGCGCCGCGGGTCTAAACGACACGACGGACACACGCTGACTTTCACGAATACTGGCTAGGGCTCATCGGTCCAGGCCGAGAATCCAAGCCACAATCCGCTGAACCCCGGATCCTGACTGACACGAGCTGTCACTCGGACGCCGCATCAGAAGCTCACGAGATCTCGACGAGCCGATTCCCCTCGAGGAGGAGCCTCCGGTCGCAGGAGTCCGCCACCCTCGTGCTGTGGGTCGCGATGACGAGCCGCGCCCCTGAATCACCCAGGGAGGTGAAGAGATCGAGCACCTCGGTCTCGGTGGCCTCATCGAGGGCGCCCGTCGGCTCGTCGGCGAGGAGGAGTTCGGGAGCCTTCACGATGGCGCGGGCAATCGCTACTCGCTGGGCCTCGCCGCCAGACAACCGGCGGACTCGCTTGTTGCCGAAGCCGCTCAGGCCGACCGCAGAGAGAGCTTTTTCGGCCTCCTCATCAGCACTTGCACCGCCGCGAAGGGCCAGCTTGACGTTCCGTTCGACGTTGAGGTCGCTGATGAGGTCGTAGCGCTGCGTCACGATGCCGATGTGGTCGAGTCGGTGTTTCGCCATCGCGTTCGCCCTGCGCGGGAGCAGCTGGTCTCGGTAGAAGTAGTCGCCCCGGTAGCCGATGTCGAGGCCGGCCAGGATCCTCAGAAGGGAGCTCTTTCCGCTTCCGCTTCTGCCGAGGAGCGCGACCGATCGTTCGTTCCCCGACAGGGAGAAGTCGAGGTCTTTGAAGAGGATCCGCGTCTCACCGTTGGGCTCCTTGATCGACTTCGAGATGCCGCGCAATTCGATGATGTGGTTCATGCCGTGTTCCTCGCAGCTTCGGAAAGGGTCGTCTTCAGGAGCCATCGTTGCCAGACGGCGTCGCTCATGAACATCACGGCTAGGCCGAGTGTCAGTAGGTGCCCGCTGCCGGGGTCGTGGTTGGGAAGGAGCCCGATTACGAGACCGAGGAGAGCCCCGACCAAGGCGTACTCGACGACTACCGTCGCGATGACGGTCCGCTCGAGACGCCCAGGACTCCACCCGAGAGCCCACTGCGTGCGGACGCGTTGGCCTCTGCGACGATGGTTTCGGCGCGTCAGGGCCGCGACGATCACGCCCTCCCCGAGCGCGAGCACGATCTCGATCGCCACGAGCAGACCCAGATTGTCGGTGATCAGAGATCGCACGAGGCCGAACTGCGTGATGTAGGCCGGAACGCCTATCAGGGCGAATTCGTGGAACCCCGACTGGGCGGCGGCTCCCTGGAGTGCACTCAGCACGGCGTCGCTGCTCATGTCGGTACTCGCGGCGATATTCGCGTTGATCAGCGCGAAGGCGAGAATGCCGTAGAAGTACGACTGCGACTCCGGAAAGTCGGCGATGGTCGGTGGATACGGAATGACGACAGAGTCGTCGATGAAGAAGTTGATGGTGTTTTGGTAAAACAGCGATGAGTCGGCCTCCAGGAAACCAAATACCGAGAATTCGGCGATCTGCGAGTAGTAGTTGCCTTTCAAGGTGTCGCCGAGCTCGTAGACGCCACGATAATCTGCGCCGAGAAGCACCGGAATCGAGTCGGCGGCGTAATCGACCTCGTCCCAGTTCAGGGCAGTGCCGGACTCCGTTTTGAGGTTGTAGAAGTCGAAGGCGGTCTGATTCATCTGCACGGATTTCACGTTGACCACGTCGGCGCCGAGGCCCTCCTCGTCGTGCGGCCCTTGGGTTCCGATCTCGGTTCCGTACCCGTATTCGAACGACTCGCCACCGTTGAAGTCGGCTATCGGGAGGCTCTGATCGAATATCGACAACACCTTGAGTCGGTCGTCGGCGCCGACGTCGTCATAGAACCGCGCGATCTCGCGGATGTTCTCCGACGACGACCGGTACTGCTCGAATTGCTCAGGATCCGCGAGCTGGTCCGATAGACCGTAGAAGTTGACCTTGGCGGAGCTCGCGAAACTTCGGTTGACCGCGTCGCGGCTCGACTGCCCGAATGAGGCGAGGTTGTAGACGGTCACGGCGAGCACGGTGATGATCACCACTTTGGCCAGGGTCGGGAGCCACGTTCCCCGGAAGTTGTCGATCAGGCCCATGAAGGCTTCCTCCAGATGGTCCGGGCGCTCGCGAGGACGAAGCTGACGACGATCAGAGTTGCTGGCGCCAGCGTGTTCCCCAGAATCGATCCAGCTGATTGAACCGGGGGCGACAGGGCCAGCGTGATGCCACAGACAAGCAGCAGCGGGCCGGCCGCGCCGAGCAGGAGACGGGCAGTACTTGAGGCGAGGATTCTCACGCGTTGGAGCCCGAGCTGAAACCGGACGGCGCAGAGTCGACGCCCGTAGGAAGCAGCGAGGAGGCCGGTTACGACCGACCCCACTACGGTCAACGCCCAGCCAAAGCCCAGAAGAACCGGTGAGACGAAATCGATGTTCGTCCGTCGATCTGTTCCCCCGTCGTGGGTCGCGGGTGTCGCTGAGTAGCCGTGCAGGATGTCAGCGACATCGGGGCCATCGACAACCATTCGAGCTTTGCCGTCCCCGTCGAACAGACCGGCACCCTTTAGAAGGACGGCGCGAGAAAGCAAGCTCTCGGCATGAAGCCCCAGCTGGCCGACGACAGGGTAAGAAACACCCTCGAACACGTATGACTTCCGGCCCTTGTCGGTAGTCACCCGGACGTCGGCGCCCACCAGTGCGCCGCGGTCGCCACCTGACCCGAGCTGCCGTCCTGAATGGAGAGGCAAGGGTGACGGACGCCCGAACTCCATGAAGGCCCGTACCGTTCCGTCGTTCGTCAGATCGCGAAAGACCCGGGCATTCGCACCGGCTTTTTCCAAGGCATCGCGAATTGTCGAAGGTTTTTCGTCCACGTCAACGCTTTGACTGGAGTAGAGGTTGTTCCCCTCGAGAGAGAGTGCAGTCTGGATCTGGTTGTACGTTCCGAGCACGCCTCCCATGGTCGAAAAGAGACTTACGAGGAGGGCGATGGTCACGAGGCGTAGTGGAGTCATTCGCTCACAGACGTCGATGCGGCAAGGACGGGAAGGGCCGCTCCGGCAACCCCTCCCGTCGACTCACTTGGGGCATTACGCGACAGCTCCGTCCAAGTCATCTCACCCTTCATTTCTGATTCAGGGGGATGACATGGGCGTGAGTGAACGCCCTCACCGGCGCGACAAATGGCGTGCCGCACGCCAGGCGCGAAGCACGATCTCCAAGACCGATCCCCGGCAGATGACCATCTGCCTTCCCCCTGGAATATTAATACTGAAGGATGGAGCTCAGCGCAAGCCAGGCAACTCAGTCGGCGATCGCATCTCGGAGCGCAACGACGTCTACTCGGCGGCCCCTACGACTCCCGCACCACCAACCGCACCGGCTCCACATGCCGGCCGGTGCGCGGCCGACCGTCGATCGCATCGACGAGGGCCTGGGCGGCGGAGCGGCCGAGGTCGTCGAGGTTCATGTCGACGCTGGTGAGGGGCGGGCGGGATTCGCGCACGAGGATGTCCCAGTTGTCGAAGCCGACCACCGAGACGTCGTCGGGCACTCGGCGGCCCTCCTCGCGGAGGGCGTCGATGACGCCGCGGGCGATGTGGTCGCTGCCGGCGACGATGCCATCGAGGTCGGAGTGCGCCGAAGCGAGGAGCCGCGCACAGTCGCGACCCCAGCCCTCGCCCCACTGACCGAACAATGATTTGCCGCCGACCAGTGGGATCCTTGCTTCTTCCATCGCCTGGGCGACGCCCTCCGCGCGATCGCGGGCGGCGGCGTACGAGGCCTCGCCGTTGACGAGGGCGATGCGAGTGCGGCCCGCCTTGAGCAGGCGCTCGGCGGCGAGGCGACCGGCCATCACGTTGTCGGGAGTGAACGACGTATCGGCATCGTCGTCGGACGGTGCGTAGACGTAGACGACCGGCACGTCGCCGGGCACGGTCGCCGGCGGGCGAGAGTTCGTCGTGCGACCCACGATGAGGAGGCCGTCGACGCGCCGGGTGAGCAGGGTCTGCACCAGGAGCTGCTCGCGCAGAACGTCGTCACGAGCATCGGCCAGAAGCACCGAGAGGGAGCCCGAACCGAACGCGTCTTCGGCGCCGATCAGGATCGGCAGCACGAAGCGGTTGTCGAGGTCGCTGGTGATCATGCCGATGGTGTTGGTGCGCGTCGAGTTCAGGGCCTTGGCGAAGAAGTTCGGGGTGAAGTCGAGCGAGCTGGCCGCCTCTTCGACGCGCCTGCGTGTCTCTTCGCGCACGTGGGTCTTCTTGTTCAAGGCTTTCGACGCGGTGGCGATCGAGACACCGGCCAGGCGGGCCACGTCGGCGAGCGTCGACTTCGGGAGAGCGCCCGTGTCGCCCCGCTGCTGTTCGGCCATGTTCCGAAATTAGTTCATGAAGTCGTTGACAAGCAAACTAATCGGCTATTAGGTTCCTACCGAAACCGCTTTCGGTTTTGATTTCATCGGAGAGATCACCCTCACAGCGGGCCTCTCTTGACCCAGGCAACCTGCAGACACTCTGCATTCAGAGAGGAATCACTGTGATCTTCACCCCTCGCCGCAAACGCGCCTTCGCGGCGCTCGTCGGCATCGCCACCGCCTCCGCCGCGCTCACCGGCTGCTCGACCGGCGGCGCCGGCGGCAACGGCGGCTCGGCCGCCTCCGGCACCTACACGTTCTGGGATCCGTACCCCCAGTTCGACGGTTCGTCGGCGTGGACCAAGCTCGTCGAGAAGTGCGGCACGGAAGCCGGCGTCACCGTCAAACGGACCGGCTACGACACCTCCGACCTGACGAGCAAGGCCCTCCTCGCCGGCCAGCAGGGCAACTCGCCCGACCTGCTGCTCGTCGACAACCCCGTCGTCTCGACGCTCGCCGACGCCGGCCTGCTCACCGACACCGCCGAGACGAAGACGAGCACCACCGACATCGAGGCGAACATCCTCGCCGCCGGTCAGGTCGACGGCAAGACGTACGGCGTGCCCATCGGCGCCAACACCCTCGCCCTCTACTACAACAAGAAGATCCTGTCGGCGGCGGGCGTCGATCCCGCGAAGATCACCGACTGGACGTCGCTGACCGACGCACTCGCGAAGGTCAAGGCCAAGGGAGACAAGGGCATCACCTTTGCGGGCATCGGCACCGAAGAGGGCAGCTTCCAGTTCTTGCCCTGGTACTGGGGGTCGGGCGCGAACCTCGACCAGCTCGACTCGTCCGACGCCGTCTCAGCCCTGTCGCTCTGGACCGACTGGGTCAACAAGGGCTACGCCCCCAACTCGGTGATCAACAACACCCAGACCACGTCGTGGCAGGAGTTCCTCACCGGCGACTTCGCCTTCAGCGAGAACGGCACCTGGCAGCTCGCCGGCGTCAAGGCCTCGAAGATCGACTACGGCATCATCTCGATCCCCGCCAAAGACGGCGGCGCCGCTCCCGCTCCGACCGGCGGCGAGTTCCTGACGATCCCCGTGCAGAAAGACTCCGCCCGCTACGCCGTCTCGGCGAAGATTCAGTCGTGCCTCACGAGCACCGCGAACGTCGTCTCGACCGACAACACGCTCTCGTACGTCGCCCCGACGAAGGCCGCGCAAGAGAAGCAAGTCGCTGACAACCCCGACCTCGAGCCGTGGGTGACCGCGGTCGGCGATGCCAAGGGCCGCACCAGCGACAACCTCGGCACGAAGTACCCGAAGATCTCGGAGCAGATGTGGAAGGCCGTGCAGAACAGCCTCAGCGGCTCGCAGTCGGCCGAGGACGCGCTGAAGCAGGCCCAAACGGCTGCGGCAGCAGCCACCAAGTAGCACCAGCGGCCTCGAAGGAGCACGCACCATGAGCAACACCATCATCGAACGCCCCGAGGCCGCTCCGCCGGCCGGGAGCCCGGCCGTCGACGCCGGGCCCCCGGTCCGCCCCTCGCTGAAGAGGCGCTTCCGTGCCGACCAGCTCACCGCGTGGGCGTTCATCCTGCCCGTCGTGGCGTACCTGGTGATCTTCTACGCCTACCCGCTGATCAAGAACGTCGACCTGGCGGTGCGCGACTACACGGTGCGGTCGTTCATCGACGGCACAGCGCCCTTCGTCGGGTTGGCCAATTTCGTAGCCGTGTTCCAGGATCCTACGTTCGGCCCGGCCCTTCGCAACACGCTCCTCTTCACCGGGGTGTCGATCGCCTTCCAGTTCTCGATCGGGATGGCGCTGGCGGTGTTCTTCTTCCAGAACTTCCGTCTCTCGTCGACCCTTCGAGCGCTGTTCCTGGTGCCGTGGCTGCTGCCCCTGATCGTCTCGGCGTCCACCTGGTCGTGGATGATGAACAGCGACTCTGGCGTGATCAACTCGGTCATGACGTCGTTCGGCGGCCCGGGCATCAACTGGCTCACGTCGCCGCAGTGGGCGCTGGTCGCGGTGATCATCGCGAACATCTGGATCGGGATCCCGTTCAACCTCGTCATTCTCTACTCGGGGCTGCAGAACATCTCGACCGACATCTACGAGGCCGCCTCGCTCGACGGGGCGAACGCCTGGCAGAAGTTCTGGCGCATCACCTTCCCGCTGCTCAAGCCGGTCTCGGCGATCACGATCCTGCTCGGCCTCGTCTACACGCTGAAGGTCTTCGACATCATCTGGATCATGACCAAGGGCGGCCCCGGCAACGCGTCGACCACCTTCGCCATCTGGTCGTACCAGCTCGGATTCGGCTCGACGCTGCCGAACTTCAGCCCGGCCGCGGCCGTCGGCAACCTCCTCATCGTCATCGCCCTGATCTTCGGGTTCTTGTACCTGCGCGTGCAGAGAAAGCAGGCTCAGTAATGTCCGCCACCCTCACCCGGCCCGCCGGGGCCCGCCCGACAACAGCATCGGCGAACGCGCCCAAACGCAACCGCGGCCCGCGCACGATGTGGAAGACCGCCCTCGGCGTGCTCTTCACCGCCATCATGCTGTTTCCCGTCTACTGGATGGTCAACGTCTCGCTGACCCCTGCCTCCGAGATGCGCAGCACCCCGCCGTCGTGGTTCCCCTTCAACGCGACCTTCGACGGCTACACGCAGGTGATCCAGCAGCAGCTGCCCTACCTCGGCACCAGCCTGCTGGTCGGCCTCGGCACCGTCGTGCTGACGGTCGCCGTCTCGGCACCGGCCGCGTTCGCGCTGGCCAAGCTCCGCCCCCGGGGCGGTGGCGCGCTGTCGTTCATCCTGATCGTCGCGCAGATGATCCCGCAGGTGATCATCGCGATGGGCTTCTACGCGATCTACCTCAACCTCGGCATCTTGAACCAGGCCGGCGGGCTCATCATCGCCGACTCGACCCTGGCCGTGCCGTTCGGCGTGCTGATCTTCACCGCGTTCATGTCGGGGATCCCCGACGAGCTGATGTCGGCCGCGAAGCTCGACGGCGCCAGCACCTGGCGCACGTTCACCTCGGTGGTGCTGCCGGTCAGCCGCAATTCGGTCGTCACGGTCAGCCTCTTCGCGTTCCTCTGGGCCTGGTCGGACTTCGTCTTCTCGTCGACCCTCAACTCGGGCGGCACGTCGCAGACGATCACGCTCGGCATCTACCGCTACATCGGCAACAACAACCAGGACTGGAACGCGATCATGGCCACCGCCGTCGTCGCCTCCATCCCCGCGACGATTCTCCTCGTCGTCGCCCAACGCTATGTCGCCGCCGGTGTCACCGCCGGCGCCGTGAAGGACTGACCCATGACCCAGCTCATCGACACCCCGATCCCCTCCGACCCACAGACGCACTCCACCTTCCGAGGCGGTCCCGTCGCCCCGTCCACCTCGAAGCTCACCCCGCTCGACTCCACCGAGATCCGGCTGACCCAGGGCTACTGGCGCTCGTGGCAGCGTACGAACTCCGACGTCGTCCTCGCCCACTGCGAGGCGTGGATGGAGAGGATCGGCTGGATCGGCAACTTCGACCGGGCGGCCAGCGGCGAGACCGACTGGGAGCACTCCGGCATCGAGTTCGTCGACTCCGAGATCTACAAGCTGCTCGAAGCGATGGCGTGGGATCTCGGCCACGGCGAGAACCCCGACCTGCAGCAGCGCTACGACTCCCTCGTCGACCGGGTCGCCTCGGCGCAGGAGGCCGACGGCTACCTGCACACCAGCTTCGGCCGCCCCGGCCAGCCCGCCCGCTACTCGAACCTCGAGTGGGGCCACGAGCTGTACTGCTTCGGTCACCTGATTCAGGCGGCCGTCGCGCGAATCCGAACCGCAGGATCCGGCCGCCTCGTCGATGTCGCCATCCGCCTGGCGGACCACCTCTATGCCACCTTCGGCCCGTCCGGGCGCGAGGCCGTGTGCGGACACCCCGAGATCGAACCCGCCCTCGCCGAGCTCGGTCGCGCCACCGGCGACGCCCGCTACCTCGAGCTCGCGGCGCTGTTCGTCGAGCGTCGCGGCCACGGTCTACTGAAGCCGATCGAGTACGGTCAGGAGTACTTCCAGGACGACCAGCCGGTGCGCGAAGCGGAGACCCTCCGCGGTCACGCCGTGCGCGCCCTCTACCTCGCCTCCGGAGCGCTCGACGTCGCGGTCGAGCTGGGCGACCAGGCCCTCGCCGCAGCCGTCGAGCGGCAGTGGAGCCACACCGTCGCGACTCGCACCTACATCACCGGCGGAATGGGATCGCACCACCAAGACGAGGCCTTCGGCGCCGACTTCGAGCTGCCGCCCGACCGCGCCTACTCCGAGACCTGCGCGGGCATCGGCTCGAACATGCTGTCGTGGCGGCTGCTGCTGCAGCACGGCGACACGAAGTACGCCGACCTGCTCGAGCGGACGCTGCTGAACAACGTCATGGCGTCGCCGCGCGAAGACGGTCGGGCGTTCTTCTACACGAACACGCTGCACCAGCGCGTTCCGGGCACCGTGCCCGACGAAGACGAGCTGAACGCCCGGGCCCTGTCGAGCCTCCGCGCACCCTGGTTCGAGGTCTCGTGCTGCCCGACGAACGTCGCCCGCACCCTCGCCAGCGTCGAGCTCTACTTCGCGACCAAGACCCACGACGGCCTGCAGCTGCACCAGTACGGCAGCTACGACATCGACACGACGCTCGACTCGGGCACCCCGGTCTCGTTCTCGGTCGTCAGCGGCTACCCGGCCGAGGGCCGCATCGTGGTCACCTCGCGCGAGCAGACGACCAGCGAGGTCACGTTGACCCTGAGGATCCCCGCCTGGGCCGGCCACGCCGACGTCACCGTCGGATCCGACGCTCCCGAGCGGGTCGACGGCGAGACGGTCAGCGTCACGCGCCGGTTCGCCCCCGGCGACACCGTCGTTCTCGACCTGCCGATGGAGGCGCGCTGGGTCACACCCGACCCGCGGATCGACGCCGTTCGCGGCACCGTCGCCGTCGAGCGCGGGCCGCTCGTGCTCTGCCTCGAAGAGCCCGCCTCCGGGCGCACGGTCAACGACGTGCGGGTCGACACCACCGCGCCGCTGGTGACGACCGACACCGGGGCCGGCGTGACGCTGGTGACGCCTGCCGCGCCCGGAACGGCCGGAGCCCTGGGCACGGACGGCCTCGGACGGGCGGGGTGGCCGTACGGCGAAGCCCCTGCCGACGAGGGTCGGGGGGCGTCGGAGGGGATCCTTCGCCCCTATGCCACCTGGGCGAACGAGGGCCCGTCGACCATGCGGGTGTGGTTGCCGACCGACTGATCGCCCTTTCTCGGGCGGGGCGGCTGATCCGCCGCCCCGCCTGCGATCACGTGAGCGCCGGTGTCAGGCGCCGATCGCATCCAAGCGCGCGACGACATCGGCCGACAGCTCGAGCCCGGCGCCGGCCACGTTCTCGCGGAGGTGCGCGCGCGACGAGGTACCCGGAATCAGCAGCAGGTTAGGAGACCGCTGAAGGAGCCAGGCGAGGGCCACGGACATCGGGGTGGTGTCGAGTTCGGCCGCGACGGATCCTAGAGTTTCTGACTGGAGTGGAGTGAAGCCGCCCAGCGGGAAGTACGGCACGTACGACACGCCCTGCGCCGCGAGAGAGTCGATCAGCGCGTCGTCTCGGCGGTTGGCGATGTTGTACAAGTTCTGCACGGTCACGATGGGCGCGATGGCCTGGGCCTCGGCGATCTGCTCGGCGTTGACGGTGCTGAGCCCGAGATGCTTGATGAGCCCCTCTTTCTGCAGGGCGACGAGCGCCTCGAACTCGGTCGCGATCGAGCCCGGCTCGGGGGCGTCGAACCCGCCCATACGCAGGTTCACCACGTCGAGCGCCTCCACGCCGAGACGGCCGAGGTTGTCGTGCACCTGCTTCGTCAGCGACTCGGGGGTGGTCGACGGGATCCAGTTGCCCTCGTCATCGCGCTGCGAACCGACCTTCGTGACGATGCGGAGGTCGCTCGTGTAGGGGTGCAGCGCCTCCTTGATCAGCTCGTTCGTGACGAAGGGGCCGTAGAAGTCGGCGGTGTCGATGTGCGTGATGCCGAGCTCGACGACCTCGCGCAGCACGGCGAGCGCCCCGTCGCGGTCGGCAGGCGGGCCGAAGACGTGGGGGCCGGCGAGTTGCATGGCGCCGTATCCGACGCGGGTGAGCTGGAGGTCGGGCGCGGCCGAGAAGACGCCGCCGGGAAGAGTGGTGTTGGTCATGCATCCATCGTGCGCCTGGTGGAGCGCGGGCGGCAGTGCCCCGGCGTTCCTGGGTCTGGCAGGGCCAGGCACGATCGGGGCGCGCGGGGTTAGCGTTGCCCCATGAGCGAGTCGACGGAGCTGGGCGAGTTCCTCCGCGCACGCCGCGAACTCGTGCAGCCGAGCGACGTGGGCCTGCGGGTCGGGGGCATCCGCCGCGTCACCGGACTCCGCCGCGAAGAGGTCGCGATGCTCGCCGGGATCAGCGCCGACTACTACCTCCGCCTCGAGCAGGGCCGCGACCGCAACCCCTCGGTGCAGGTGCTGACCGCGCTCGCCGGGGTCTTCCAGCTCGACGACGAGGCGACCGAGCATCTGGTCCGGCTTGGTCAGCCAGCTTCCGCTCGCACCGCGAAGCCCAGGATCCGACGCGAAGTCGCCCCCGAATCCATCCGCCAGCTGCTCGGAGTGCTCGGCCTGCCGGCCTTCGTCGAGAGCCGCGCCCTCGACGTGCTCGCCACGAACGACCTGGCGACCGCCCTCAACCCCAGCCTCGCCGTCGGCCGCAACCGGCTTCGCGACGTGTTTCTCGACCGCGATGAGCGCGCGCTCTACCCCGATTGGTCGCGCCTCCTCCCCGGCATCGTCGCTAACTTCCGGGCGGCGATCGGCACCGACACCGACGATCCGCGCGTCGTGCAGCTCGTCGGTGAGCTGTCGCTCGCCAGCGACGAGTTCCGCCGCCTGTGGGCCCGACACGATGTGCGTGCGGGCCAGGGCGGCACCACGCAGTACCGCCACCCTCAGGTCGGCGACCTGACGCTGCGTCGCGAGAAGCTCGCCATCCGCGGGACCGACGGGCAACTCCTGGTCATCTTGCACGCGGCCGACGACGCCGACTCGGCCGGGCTGCTGCGGCTGCTCGCGACGCTGAGCGTGGGGGTTGGGGCGGGTGCGGGTGGGGCGGGTGCGGGTGGGGCGGCCGCTGCGGGTGTTGCGGCTGCTGGTGGCAATTCAGGCCATAAGCAGCGGGGCCCGGGCAACTAGCCCCCGCCGCGCCCCGTCTCGTGCCTTAGTCCTGAATTGCCGCACCGGCCGCGCGGCTCGCACTATTGCCGTGCTCGGGCACGCCGAAGCCCCGAACCGCGAACGGTTCGGGGCTTCGGCGCGGGGGCGGTCAGGCGACTTCGAGCTCGCGCTCCTCTACAGCGTCCTCGGCGAGAGCCTCGGCAGGCTCCGCGACCGTCTCGTCGACGATCGGCGCCGCGGCGGCGACCCCGGCGACCTGTGTGAGCGACGCGCCGTCGGTAGCGGCGGGCCAGCCGATGGCCTCGTCTGCGCCGCGGAGGTTGCGCAGCCACCAGGCCCAGTCCTCGGGAACGAGGCTGAACGGGTCGGCGTAGCCGAGGAGGCGCGCGGCGTACACGGGCCAGTGGGCATTCGCGAGGGCCGGGCGGCCGAGGTAGACCAGGTCGAGCAGTTCGCCTTCGATCACGCGGTTGGCGATCTCGGGCTGGCCGAGGTTCCAGCTCGTGGCGACCGGGATACCCACCTCCTCCTTCACGCGGGTGGCGTTCTTGACCATGCCGCCGAGGGTGCCGATGGGGATGTCCCCGCGCATGTCGTCGGTGTTGAAGCCGATGCTGAGGTCGGCGAGGTCGAGGCCGTGCTCCTTCATCCAGCCGATGGCGGTGATCGACTCGTCGACGGTGGCGCCGCCCGGGTGCAGGTCGTCGATGCCGAGCCGCATCGTCAGCGGGATGTGGTCGGGCAGAAGGGCGCGGACGGCGTCGAGCGCCTCCAGGTGGAATCGGGTGCGGTTCTCGAGGCTGCCGCCGTACTGGTCGGTGCGCTGGTTGGCGAGCGGCGAGAAGAACTCGCTGCCGAGGTAGCCGTGAGCGAAGTGCATCTCGACCCACTCGTAGCCGGCCTCGACGGCACGGCGAGCCGTGTCGGCGTAATCCTGCATGAGCTGTGCGATCTCCTCGACGGTGAGCGCGCGCGGCACGTACGGCATCGACCCGCCGTAGGCGATGGCGGAGGGAGCGCGGGTCTGCCAGCCGGCCTCGTGCTCCGGGGGAAGCATGTGGCCGCCCTCCCACGGGGTGACGAGGCTGCCCTTGCGGCCGGTGTGGCCGAGCTGGATGCCCGCGACGCCGCCCATCGACTTGATCATGTCGACGACGCGCTTATGGCCTTCGATCTGGTCGTCGTCGTAGAGGCCGGCGCAATGCGTGGTGGTGCGGCCGTCGGGGGTGATCGCGATCTGCTCGGGGAACACGAGGCCGAATCCGCCGGCGGCGCGGGCGCCGAGGTACATGAGGTGGAAGTCGTCCAACTTGCCGTCGGTCGAGCGGTACATGGTCATCGGGGACATCGCGATGCGGTTTCGCAGCGTGACGCCCTTCAGCGTGTAGGGCGTGAACAGGTTCGGCATCGGGATCCTTTCGAGGGGGCGGGGGTGGGAGTGAGATCAGTGGACCATCGGCATGTGCCCGCGGCGATTACGCGGCCGTTGCCGAGCGGTAACTTTCTGCTCACGCCCGCTGACGACGGGTGAGAGGTCGGTGCGCGCGGGTGTCGGCGTAGCGGGCGGCGGCGTCGGCGTAGCGATCGAGTACGACCTCGACGAGTTCGCGCGGGGCTGGCCCCTCCGTGATGAGGAGGGGGTCGCATATCAGGTCGGCGTTCATCGCGTGGGCGAGGTCGTTGAAGTAGCCGGGCGCGAGCAGGTAAGTGCTCACGACCACGCGAGCGTCAGGCTCCCCCTCCCGGGAGTTCCTGATGGCGTCCGCCAATGGCGGCTGAGCCGCGCTGATGAACCCGACACTCACCTCCCGGTGGATCAGCACCCCGAGGCGCCGTGCCATCTCGAAGCAGTCCTCGACGGCCCGGGCGTCGGTCGAGCCGGCGCAAGCGAGCACGACGCGATCGGCCCGGCGGAGGCGCGCTTCGCCCAGCCGGCGGGCGAGGAGCCGGGCGATGCGGTCGTCGGGCCCGAGTGCGCGGGCGATCGCCACGTCGCGGTCGACCTTGTCGGCCTCGTTCACGAGGTCGACGTGGACGTGGAAGCCGGCGCTGAGCAGGAGGGGGACGATGACGGCGTCGGCGTCCGGTGGAAGCGACGACAGGACGGCGGGCACGTCGGGCATCTGCACGTCGACGTGACCACCGCGGACCGATGCGGTGGCGACCTCGGCGACCGCCGCCACGAGGTTCTCGACGGCGAGCTGGCCGGCGGGCGAGGAGGTCCCGTGCGAGATGGCGAGCAGGGCGGGCGGGCTCGCAGCGAGCGAGAGAGTCACGGCAGCTGCACCTCGACCATGCCGTCGACGATGCGGCTCGGATAGCTGTCGATGCTGAGGCCCGGATGCGAGAGACCCGCGCCGGTGCGGAGGTCGTAGACCTCCTTGTGGAGGGGCGAAGCGAGCGTCGGTGCATCGCCGCGGGAGCCCACGATGCCGCGCGCCATCACGAAGGCGCCGGTGTGCGGATCCTGATTTCCGACCGCGTACAGCTCGTCGTCCGACACTTTGATGAGAGCGATCTGATGGCCGTCGAGCAGCACGGTCTCGCCCCAGAGGGGCTCCAGCTCGGCGGCGGCGCAGGCGGTCGTCCAGGTCATGGGATGACGCTACGTGGACCGTGTTTCAGCCAGCGGCTGAGTCTGGTTACGCGCGCGTGAAACCAGCCTCACAACGCCCATCACCTGCTGTGGGGTGGTCGTAAAGATCTCGACACACGACAGAAACGACGGCGTCACGGCCACGCCGTAACGTCTGCTGACATGACCACCCCTCGCGAGATCCTCATCATCGGAGGAGGCCCGGCCGGGCACCGCACGGCCGACGCCCTCCGCGCTCGCGATCCCGAGCTGACCACCCGCATCACCGTCGTCTCCGAGGAGACGCATGCGCCCTACGATCGGGTCGCCCTGAGTCAGCGCCTGCACGAGGCGGTCGATCTGTCGCTCCGGCCGCAGAGCGAGTGGCACCCCGACCATGTCGCCGTCCTCTCCGGTGTGCGAGCGACAGCGATCGACACGGTCGGGCACGTCGTCGAGACGGATGACGGGCGACGCCTGCCCTACGACGAGCTCGTGCTGGCGACGGGATCCTCGGCTCCGGTTCCCGACATCGCCGGATCCGAGCAGATCCGCGTCTACCGGACCATCGACGACGTCGACTGGCTCCGTGACGAGGTCGATCGCCTCGCGGCGGCACTCGGCCGCGCCCCCCGGGTCGTCGTCGCGGGCGGCGGCCTGCTCGGGCTCGAGGCCGCAGGCGGTCTCGCTGCCCGGGGCGCCGAATCCGCACTCGTCCACTCCGGACCATGGCTGATGTCGGCGCAACTCGACCAGGGCGCCGGTCAGGCACTCGGCCGGGTGATCTCCGCGAAGGGGATCGCCCTGCACCTCGGCACCCGGCCCCGCGACCTGCAACTCGCCGCCGACGGCGTCACAGTCACCGGCGTGCGGCTGAACAACGGGCAGAAGCTCGACGCCGACCTCGTCGTCTTCGCCATCGGCATCAGCCCTCGCGACGAACTCGCCCGCGCCGCCGGCCTCGACCTCGGACCCCGCGGCGGCATCGCCATCGGAACCGACTGCCGCACCTCCGTCGCCGACGTCTTCGCCGTCGGCGAGGTGGCGTCGTTCGAGGGTCGCTGCACCGGGCTCGTCGCGCCCGCCAACGCAATGGCCGAAGTCGTCGCCGACCGGCTGCTGGGCGGCACCGCCGAGTTCACCAGCATCGACGACGCGACGAAGCTCAAGCTCGCCGGCGTCGACGTCGCCAGCTTCGGGGATGCGCTGGGATCGACAGAGGGAGCGCTCGAGGTCGTCTACGCGGATCCTGTGCGCGGCGTCTACCAGAAGCTCGTCGTGACCGACGACGCCAAGACGCTCCTCGGCGGTATCTTCGTGGGCGACGCCAGCCCGTACTCGCTTCTGCGGCCGCTGCTCGGAACCGAGCTCGCCGACGAACCCGGCGTCTACCTCTCCGCGGCCGGCGGCGACGGGCCGGCGAACACGGAACTTCCCGACGACGCCCTCGTCTGCTCGTGCAACAACGTCGCGGCCCACACCATCCGCGACGCCGTCCACGGCATCGGCACACCCGACGGCGACGCCTGCACCGAGCTCGGCCCCCTGAAGACCTGCTCACGGGCCGGGACGCAGTGCGGATCCTGCGTGCCGCTGGTGAAGAAGATCCTCGAGACGGAGCTGGCGAAGTCGGGCCTCGCCGTGTCCAAGGCGCTCTGCGAGCACTTCCCGCTCTCGCGCCAGGAGCTCTACGAGACCGTTCGCGTCACCGGGCTGACCTCCTTCGACGAGATCATCTCCACCTACGGGTCGGGCCGCGGCTGCGACATCTGCAAGCCGGTCATCGCCTCCATCATCGCCAGCCAGCATCAGGGCTACATCCTCGGCGAAGGTCGGGCCGGCCTCCAGGACACCAACGACCGCGCCCTGGCGAATCTCCAACGCGACGGCTCCTACTCGGTCGTGCCTCGAATGCCAGGCGGCGAGGTGACGCCGCAGAAGCTCGCCGTAATCGCTCAGGTGGCCATCGACTACGGCCTCTACACGAAGATCACCGGCGGACAGCGGATCGACATGTTCGGGGCGCGCCTCGACCAGCTGCCGGACATCTGGCGTCGGCTCGTCGACGCCGGTTTCGAGTCGGGGCAGGCGTACGGCAAGGCCCTCCGCAACGTGAAGAGCTGCGTCGGCTCGACCTGGTGCCGGTTCGGCGTCCAGGATGCCGTCGCGATGGCGGTTCGCCTGGAGCTGCGCTACCGCGGCCTCCGCGCACCGCACAAGTTCAAGTTCGGGGTCTCGGGCTGCGCCCGCGAGTGCGCCGAAGCCCGCGGCAAAGACGTTGGCATCATCGCCACCGACAAGGGCTGGAACATGTACGTGGGCGGCAACGGCGGCTACCAGCCGGCCCACGGGCAGCTCCTAGTCGCCGACCTCGACGACGAGACGCTCATCAAGTACATCGACCGCTACATGATGTACTACATCAGGACCGGCGACCGCCTCCAGCGCACCGCCCGCTGGATCGATGAGATGGACGGCGGCCTCGACCACGTCCGCGAGGTAGTCGTCGACGACTCGCTCGGATTGGCCGCCGAACTTGAGTCGGCCATGGCGAAACACGTCGACAACTACGAAGACGAGTGGGCCGCCACCCTCCGCGACCCCGAGCGCCTCCGCCGCTTCCGCACCTTCGTGAACGCCCCGCACGAGCCCGACCCGAGCCACGTTCGCGTGCCGACCCGCGGCCAGGTCCGGCCGGCCAGCGACGCCGAGAAGGCCGACGGCCAGGGAGTGCTCCTCTCCGGCCCCCGCATCCCGATGCGGTCCGACCTGTGACGCTCGGCCGCGTCTTCCTCGTCGGCGGCGGCCCCGGCGACGAAGACCTCCTGACCCTCGGAGCCGTCAAAGCCCTCTCCCAGGCCGATGTGGTGCTGTTCGACCGTCTCGCACCCCATCGACGTCTCGCTGAGCTTGCTCCTCATGCCGTTCTCATCGATGTCGGCAAGACACCGGGGCACCACCCCATACCCCAGGCTCAGATCGAGAAGCTGCTGGTCGACCACGCGGGCGCAGGATCCTGCGTGGTCCGCCTCAAGGGCGGCGACCCGTTTGTCTTCGGTCGCGGTGGCGAGGAGGTTCTGGCCTGCCGCCGGGCCGGGATCGAGGTGTCGGTGATCCCAGGCGTCTCGAGCGCCGTGGCCGTGCCCGCCGCCGCCGGTATCGCGGTCACCCACCGCGAGGTCAGCCGGATGTTCACGGTCGTCTCGGGCCACGCGCCCCTCAGCGAGACCGAGCTCAGAGGACTCGCGGGGCTCGCCAGCACGATCGTGGTCCTCATGGGCGTGTCCAACCTGCCGCAGATCACCCAGGGACTCATGAGGCACGGACTGTCGGCGGCCACTCCTATCGCCGTCATCGAACGCGGCTACACCACGGAACAACGCTCGCTCTTCTCCTCGCTCGACCGGATCGTCTACGACGCCGCGGCAGCCGGAGTCACCTCGCCTGCCGTGCTCGTGATCGGCGAAGTGGTCGCTTTGGCGAACCGGGACGACCCGAACTGCACGTTCGTCCTCGACGCGGCGACATCGCTCGCTCCACTGGAATAGCGGCCATGAACGATGTCCCCTCCGGCGGCGAATCGGCCTCGGTCGGCTTCCGCTCCGACCAGCTCGACGGCTTCCGTATCGGCGTCACCAGTGACCGCCGGTCGGCCGACCTCATCGACGCGCTCAAGCGACGTGGAGCGACGGTCCTCCACGCACCGACCCTGACGATGGCCGACAAGGTCGACGACGACCCCATCCTCGCTGACACCCGAGCGATGATCGACACCCGACCGGACGTTCTCCTTGCCACGACCTCGTACGGAATACGCCGCTGGTTCGAGGTCGCCGATGCGGGGGGTCTCGGCGACGAGCTCGTCGAGGGCCTCGCCGACACCACCATCCTCGTGCGTGGCCCCAAAGCCCGAGGCGGGATCCGAGCCGCCGGACTCAACGACACCGGCATGAGCGACCAGGAGACGACCGCGAGCCTCGTCACGAAGACGCTTGCGGACTTCCCGGAGCCGAAGACCGTCGCCATTCAGCTTCACGGCTACACCGACGAGCACCAGCTCGACCGGCTTCGCGCCGCTGGCCACCGCGTCCTGACGGTCGCCCCCTACCGCTGGCTGAGCCCGGACACCTCCGACGCCCGTGTCGAGCGGCTCATCGAGGCCATCTCCGGCCAACAGCTCGACGCGGTCACATTCACGAGCGCGCCAGCCGTCGACGCTCTCTTCAGCACGGCCGAAGCGCTCGGACGGCTATCCGAGGTCGCCGAGGGATTCCGCTCCGCGGTCCTCGCCGCAGCCGTCGGGCCCGTCACCGCCAGCCCATTGATCAGCCTGGGGATCCCCGTCATACAACCCGATCGGTTCCGCCTCGGGGCTCTCATCAAACTCGTCTGCGACGAACTCGAACAGCAGCGAGTCACCCGGATTGATACCCGTCACGGGCCACTCGAGCTCCGCGGCGCCGTCGTCCGCATCGACGGCAAGCGCGCCGTCCTCCCTCCGACGGCCCTCGCGCTGCTCCGCACCCTCGTCACCGCTGGCGGAGACGTCGTCTCACGGGCCCAACTGGCCGCCTCGACCCCCGCACTCCTCGACGACCACGCGCTGGAGGTAGCCCTGAGCCGCCTCCGGCAGACGGTGAAGGTGCCGGGGCTCGTGGAGACGGTCATCAAGCGCGGATATCGACTGGCCCTCTGACGAGCGGTCAGAATTGCCGCCGAGCCCCCGGCGTTCGTTCCGTTCGGCAATTCAGGCCAGAGGGGCCCGGCACCCATAGACCAGCGGCGCTCAGCCCATCCGCGCGTCTATGACCTGAGTTACCGCAACAGCCGGCCAGCTCCGACCCCGGCCCGGCCACCGCTCACGTGGGTGCGGCAATTCAGGCCACAAGCATCTGCGCCCCGCAAAACCGGCCGCGACCGGCCCAGGCTGACGGCTATGGCCTGAATTGTCACCCGGGGCCGGGGCCGGGGCCGGGCGCAGTGGTGAGCGACCGGCACTCACCCGACGTCGACGACGACCCGACCGGCGGTGATGGTGACCGAGAGCGGCTGCACGCCGACGGGGCTCGTCAGCATGACCGTCGAGGTGAGCATCTCGGCTCGGGGCAGACAGGTTGACACGCTGCGCGCCGAGTTGTAAGCGGCGACGAGGCAGAGGTGGCCCGAGTCGATGCCCTGGCCGATCCAGACGCGCCAGCGGAGCACGGCCGAGCCGGCGCGCGGCTGCCCATCGAACACCAGGCGATAGGAGTCGCCGGGGTAGGCCGAGCCCGAGCCCGACTGGTACCCCAGCGGAAGGTCGGAGGGCTGCTGGGGGCGGGCGAGGGCACGACCGAGGTCGGAGTCGGTTTCGGCGCGAGCCAGCGCGGTGGCGGAGGTAGTGATGGCGTTGTGCTGAGCGAGCTGGATGCCGGCGGTGACGCCGCCTGCGACGAGCAGCACGCCGATGCCGGCGACGAGGGCCATTCGGCGATGCGGGGTTCGAGGGCGCGAAGTCACCAGAGGAGAAGAGGCAGGAGGGGAAAGCGGAGTCGCAGGAGAGACGGGAGCAAAAGTCGGCGCGGAGGGCAGAGAAGCCGCCGCATCCCACGCCTGCAGCCGCGCGAGCGCCAGGCGGGCCTCCTCGGGTGTGGCGCCCGGCGAGTAGGCGGCGCGCTCGAGCTCGGCCCGCGGATCCGACGCCGAGCCCACCTTCAGACCAGAAGCCAGACGAACCGCTGCGGCCCGAGCACCAACGGCTGCCGCACGTCGAACGTCTCGCCCGACATCGCGTCGACGGCCGAAGCGGGCATCCCCGACAGGGTCAGCGCCGAGACGCTCGCAGCGTCGTCCCCGAAATTCGCGAGAACGAGCATAGACGCAGCCCAAGCAGCAGCACCAGCACCGGCACCGGCACCGGCACCGGCACCGGCACCGGCACCGGCACCGGTACCAGCACCGCCAACCTCACCCCCGGGCCGCAAGAACCCCAGCACCCGCGGGTCATGCGTCTCGAACGGCATAAGCGCCCCGCCGGCCATCGCGGGCAGCTCCGCTCTCACCGCGAGGAGCCGCCGCACCCCGGCGTAGAGGCGGCCGGAAGCGCTCGCGAGATCGTGCCGTTCGGCGTACCGCGCCCCGGGGTAGGGAGGTCGGCCCGACCATCGGCTGTCAGCGGCTTTTCCGGGATCCTCGAGGTAGCTCGAATCGTTCGTCTGCCCGACCTCGTCACCCAGGTAGAGCAGCGGGATTCCGCCGGTCGACAGCACGATCGACTGCGCCAGAAGGATCCGCCGGATCGCCCCCTCGGGGTCGACTTCGATGCCGGCCAGTGACGCCGTCGCCCCCGACACCCGGCTGTCGCCGGTCTTCGGGTTGGTCTGAAACGGGGTGCCGTGAGCGAAGCTGCCCTCGAAGCGTCCGACGTAGAAGCGGTTCAAGAACTGCCGGTGCGCGTCGGGGTCGATGCCGAGCTGGCGTGCGTCTTCGTCGGCGAAGGTCCAGCCGATGTCGTCGTGGCTGCGGAGGTAGTTGACCCACGCGGTGCCCGGAGGCAGGGCGTGCCGGTGCGCGAGCGCCTGGGCGAGGAGGCCGACGTCGCGGGTGGCGAGGGTGCTCCAGAGCAGCGCCATCTGCAGCGGGTTGTAGCTCAGCTGGCACTCGTCGGGGCTGATGTAGTCGACGACGTCGTCGGGGTGGACGATCGCCTCAGACAGGAACAGCACCCCGGGTGCGACCATGCGCACCACCGCGTGGAACGCCTGCAACAGCAGGTGCGCCTCGGGGAGGTTCTCGCTCGAGGTGCCGAGTCGCTTCCAGATGAAGGCCACCGCGTCCATGCGCAGGATCTCGACGCCGAGATTCGCGAGAAAGAGCATCTCGCGCGCCATGGCCCGGAAGACGCGGGGGTTCGAGTAGTTGAGGTCGAGCTGGAACGAGTGGAACGTCGCCCACGCCCACCGATCGCCCTGCACCGGTACGAAACTGCCCGGGTGGTTGTCGGGGAAGATCTCGCGCGTGGTCCGCTCGAACGCGTCGGGCATCTCGCGGTCGGGGTAGATCCAGTAGTAGTCCTCGTACTCGGGGTCGCCCTCGAGCGCCCGTTGCGCCCACTCGTGCTCGTCGGAGGTGTGGTTGAAGACGAAGTCGAGTGCCAGCGAGATGCCTGCTGCGCGCAGCTTCGTCGCCAGGTCGCGGAGCTGCTCGATCGAGCCCAGCGCGGGCTTCGTGGCCCGGTAGCTCGACACGGCATACCCGCCGTCGGAGTTCGGCTCGGGCGCGTCGTACACCGGCATCAGGTGCAGCACCGTCAGCCCGAGCTCCTCGAAGTACGGGATGCGCTCGATGAGATCGGCGAAGGTAGCGGCGTAGAGGTCGACGTAGCAGACGCCGGCCAGGATCCTGGTCGATTCGAACCAGCGCGGGTCACGCTGGCGCTGCTCGTCGAGCGCCTTGAGCTCAGAAGGCCGCGAGTACCAGGCCTCGCGCACGTCGCCCAGCAGCCCGTCGAGGGTCTCCGCGAGCCGCGGGTCGCCTCCGTAGAGACGCCCGAACAGCTCGCGGAGCCGGAGCTCCTCGACCTCGACCCTCCGTGTGAACTCTTCGCGCTGGGTGGCGGCCACGTCGCTGTGGATCGTCATCGGAAGCCCAGGATCCGCGCCCGGCCGGCCTCTACTTCACCGATCCGGCGGTCAGGCCCCGCACGAAGAACCGCTGCAGCGACAGGAACACGACGAGGGGCACGAGCAGCACGATGAAGGCGCCGGCCGCGACCAGGTTCCAGCCCTGGTTGTACTGGCCGAGGAGGCCCAGGAGCCCCTGCTGGAGCACTGGCGAACCGTTGCCCAGGAAGATGTAGGCGACGAGGAAGTCGTTCCACACCCAGAGGAACTGGAAGATGGCGAACGAGGCGAGCGCCGGGATCGACATCGGCATGACGAGCCGCCAGAAGATCTGGAAGTGCGAGGCGCCGTCCACGCGAGCGGCCTCGATGAGCGCGTTCGGCAGGGTCGACATGTAGTTGCGCAGAATGAAGATGCACAGGGGAAGCGCGAAGGCGGAGTGGACGATCCAGGCCGCCGGGTAGGTGCCCGTGATCTGGATGCCCGTCGCCTGGGTGATCGCCTTGTAGGTCTGCAGCACGGGGATCAGCGCGATCTGCACCGGCACCACGAGGAGGCCGACGATCACGGCGAAGTAGAGCTCTTTGCCGCGGAACTCCAAGAAGGTGAAGGCGTAGGCGGCGAAGGCGGCGAACATGATCGGGAGGACGGTCGCCGGGATCGCGACGGCGAGGCTGTTCAAGAACTCGCCGCCGAGGCTCTGGCCCGTTCCCGCGCCGGCGCCGTTGAAGGCGTTGACGTAGTTGTCGAAGGTCCAGGCCGAGGTGAACGGCTTGAGGAGCGCACTCCACCAGCCGGTCGTCTGGGCGTCGGTGGTGCTGCGGAAGCTCGTCACGAGAAGGCCGATGGCGGGGACCATCCAGAGCACGGCGACGAGACCCAGGATGATCGTCAGCGTGGGGCGCTTCTTGGGGGCGGACGTCTTGGTCATCCGCGCGGCGCGGGTGCCCGTCTTGGTCTTCTGCGTAACGACGGTGGGGACGATCTCGGTCATCGGAGGACCTCCTGCTGACGGTAGGTGCGGACCTGGTAGATGATGACCGGGATGACCGCGATGATGAGGATGACGACGACGGCCGACGCCTTCCCCGGGTTGTTGAACGAGAAGAACTGGTTGTAGAACTCCATGCCCAGCACGTTCGTGTTGAACTGGCCGCTCGTCATCGCGAAGACGATGTCGAAGAGCTTCATGACGGTGATGAGCACCGTGATGAAGACCGCGACGATCGTGGCGCGGATCTGCGGAGCCACCACGCGGAAGAACGCCTGGCGCTCATTTGCGCCGTCGATGCGAGCGGCCTCGATGGTCTCCTCGGGCACGCCCTTGATGGCGGCCGAGAGCAGCACCATCGCGTAGCCGGCGTTGAGCCAGATCACGACGACCATGAGCAGCAGGCTGTTGACGTGGGCGGTGTCGTTCTGCAGCCACGCCACCGGGTCGGCCTTGGTGAGGCCCGTCCAGATGCCGTTCAGCAGACCGACGACGGGCTGGCCCGGCGCCGTGTAGTAGTAGACGAACTGCCAGATCGACGAGGCGGCGATCGCGCTGATGGCCATCGGCAGGAAGATGATCGACTTGAACGTCTTCTCGCGCTTGGGGCCCATGCGGTCGGCGAGGGTCGCGACGCCGAGGCCGATGACGACCGTGATCGCGGGAACGACGATGATCCAGAGCAGGTTGTTGATGAGTGTCTGGATGAACGACGGCGTCGTGAAGAGCGCGACGTAGTTCGACAGTCCGCCGAACGACTGCAAGCCGTACTGATCGGTCTTCAGGAGGCTCTGATAGACGGTGAGACCCGTCGGAACGAGCAGGAAGACGATGATGAGGAGCAGGACCGGCCCGAGGAACACGTAGGGCAGGAGCCTCGCGTTCCACCTCGTGTTCGTCTTGGCGACGATGAAGTTGAGCCCAAGGTAGATGAGGAACGAGACGGCGAGACCGCCGACGACGGATATGAAGACGCTGAGGATCTGCACGGGTGACCACCTGACGACGTTGTGAGGGTGCGGGAGAGTGCGGGGGTGAAGGACGACCGGCGATCGCTATAGGGATGCGATCACCGGCCGTCCGCTGGTGGATCAGCTAGTGGCGGGCCACGAGGCGTCGATCGCCTTCAGAGCGTCGTCGAGGCTCTCCTGACCGGCAGTCCACTGGGTGAGGTTCGTCCATTCGGTTCCGGCGCCGACAGCACCGGGCATCTGGTCGGACGCGTCGAAGCCGAAGACCTTGGAGTCGGCGACAGCCTTCTGGGCGACGGTCTGGAAGGGGCTGTCGTACGACGCGGTCGGGAAGTCGTTGTGCGCCGAGAGGTAGGCCGACCAGTCCTTCGCGTAGCCGTTCGTGCCGAACTCCTTGCCGACGAGGTACTCGGCGACCTTCTTGATCTGGGGCGTGTTCTTGAAAGCCGACACGAGGTCACCGCCGCCGAGGGTTCCGGAGGTGGCGGCGTCAGACGGGGTGGGCAGCGTGAACGCGTTGACGTTCGAGGTGTCGCCCTTGGCGATCTCAGCCTGGATGGCCTTCGGGAAGAAGCCGGTGATGAAGGTTCCCTGACGCATCATGAAGCACTGGCCCTTGCCCTTGCCGCCGGAGACGAACAGGTTGTTGCCCGCCGCGCCGAAGTCGGTCGAGGCCATGGCCTTGCCGCCGCCATTGACCGCGCCGTCGGCGAAGATCATCGACTCGACCTTGGTCGCGGCCTTCTTGACCAGGGGCGAGTCGAACTTCACCTTGTGCGTGATCCAGTCGTTGTACTGGGTCAGTCCGCCGTAGCGGAGCACGTACTCTTCGAGCCAGTCGGTCATCGGCCAGCCGTTGGAGCCCTGCGACGCGATGCCGACGCACCACGGGTAGCCGGCGCCGCTCGAGATGATCTTGGCCTGCAGCGCCTGCAGTTCGGCGTCGGTGGTGGGCACCTTGTAGCCGGCCTTCTTGAAGGCGGAGGGGTTGTACCAGACCAGCGACTTCACGTTGATCGAGTAGGGCAGACCGTAGGTCTTGCCGTTGACCTTCGCGATGTCGGGGAGGCCCTGTGCTTCGTCGGCCGTGACGCTCTTGACGTCGACGAGATCGTCGAGGGGGACCATGCTGTTGCTGATAAGCGACTTGAGCACACCGGGCTGCGGGAAGATCGCGAGGTCGGGAGCCTGCCCGCCCTTGACCTGCGTCACGATGCCGGTCTGGAAGCTGTTGCTGCCGCTGTACTTGACCGTGATGCCCTGGGTCTTGCCCCACTTGGTCAGGTCGGCCTGGAAGGCGGTGGCCTGGGCACCGGTGAAGGCACCCGAGATGGTGACCGTGTTGCTGCCGGCCGAGCTGCCGCCGCCGCCGGAGCAGCCGCTGAGAGCGAGAGCCGCCGCCGCCGAGAGGGCGACCGCTGACAGGAGTTTCTTCTGAAGCCTCATTGCTTCGACCTTTCGTCAATGAAAGTGGTGCAGAACCAAAACGATTTCGCTGGCCGCGACGCTACGCCCCGAACGGGCTTTCCACCAGTACCGATACGTCACGAAAAGGTAACGGCAGGAGCCGCTACGGATCCGCGCTCCACCAGACGACCGGGAAGACGCTCGACCGAGGCCTCCAGGGGTGCATCCTGCTGGAACTGACGCACCGAGAGCTCGACGGCGCGACGCCCCATCGCGGCGTGCGGCAGAGCCACCGTCGTGAGCCCGGGACGCAGGGCGGCCGCGACGATGCGGAGGTCGTCGACGCCGACGATCGAGACGTCGTGGGGAATGGTGATGCCCGGTGCCAGCACGACCTCCTGGTAGACCCCCATCGCCATCTCGTCGTTGAAGGCGAACACGGCGGTCGCCCGGTCGGGGCCCCGCCTGGCCTGGGCGATCGCGAAAGCCCCCGCAGCGGCATCGGCCGGCCCGGGAACGCGCACGATCTCGCACTCGAGCCCCTCGGCCTCCATCACCTGCCGGTAGCCCTCCTCCCGGCCACCGACCGCCGGGACGTCCTCCTCGACGGTGAGGTGCAGGATCCTGCGGTGCCCCGCTTCGACCAGATGCCGCGTCGCCAACACGCCGATCCCCACCTCGTCGGGCACCACGGTCGGGCTGGTCGTGCCCGGGTCATAGGCGTCGACCAGCACCGTGCGCGCCGGATCGAACCGCTTCGGCAGAGTCACGATGCGGTGCGACGACGACGCGAAGATGAGCCCGTCGACCTGCTGGGCGAGCAGAGCATCGATCTGCGCGTCTTCGACGGTGTCGCGGTTGACGTTGATGATCATCAGCATGAGGCCGAGCTCGGCAGCCGCCTCCTGCGCACCGACCAGGATCAGGCCGGCGTACGGCGTCGTCGCGATCTCCTCGCTGACGAAGCCGATCAGATTCGTGCGGCTCGACCGGAGCGCGCTCGCGATCCGGTTCGGGGCGTAGCCGAGCTCGGCGGCGATCCGCTGCACCCGGATGCGGGTCTTGTCGCTCACCTTGCCGCGGCCGTTCAGAGCGTGCGACACGGTTGTGACAGAGACCCCGGCGGCCTCGGCGACGGACCGGATCCCGAGCTTCTCCTGCCTCATCGCACTGCCTCCCATGGCTGATCCCCACCATCGACGGGCCTTCGCGAGAGAGCGGTGAGCGGCGAACGGTCGAAGTTCGGGGGTGTGTGCACATGAAGATACGCCATCGGGGGCGCGAGCATCTCGAGAGCGATCGGGGCGGGTCGCACGGCGCTCGCTCGCGGCACCTGCCGAGCTCGACGCGCCTCGGTCGCCCGTGCGACGCGACGCGAGACAGCGTCGACCACGAAGCCGATACCCAGCGCCGCCACGGCCGCGACCGCCGCACCGAGGAGGGGCTGCTCGTGCAACCAGGCACCGGCGAGGATCCCGATGCCGATCGAGTACCCGGCCCAGAGGGCGCCCGAGATCGCGCTCAGCACCATGAACCAGCGCCGCGAGAAGCCACTCGACCCCGCCAGCACGTTGACCGCCACCCGTCCGATCGGCACGAACCGGGCGGTGAGGATCGTCGACGCGGAACGCTCCCGCAAGGTGACCCGCACCCGTGCCAGCAGCCGGGCCATACGAGGCCGACGCGTGAACCCGAACCGATCGATGCCGAGACGCCGGCCGAGCCAGAACGCGATGTTGTCGCCGACGAACGATCCGGCCGCCGCGGCGAGGAGCACGAGCCACGGGTTCGGGGCACCGGTCGCGAAGCCGATCGACGCCAGCCCGACCACCAGGGTCTCGCTCGGAACCGGCGGGAAGAAGCCGTCGATGGCCACCAGCACGAAGAGGGCGAGCAGGATCAGCGGCGAGGCAGCTCCGGCGAGGAGAAGAGAGGTGAGGGCGTCCACGTCGGATCCGATCTGTTGGTTTTCACGACACCGACGACGCTACGGACGCGCTCGCGAGCGCACGACGGGGCTGCCCGCCCGGTTCGAGTAGGGGTAGCCCTACCCCGGCGGGAGGTCGAGCGGCGGCGGGCGGATCCTTGGCCCCTCAACGCACCTGGCCGACAGCCGGACGCCGGCGTCCCCCGGGAGCCCCCCTCATGACCGACACCCGCCTTGGGGGCTGCGGTGGAGCGCTCACTTTGGTTGGATCAGACCAAGAGAACGCGGGTGGTGGGACACCCGAGATCTCGCAGTGGGCCGCGTGGCGCGGCTGAGCTCAAGACGTCGGAATTCGGGCCGACGTCGGGGCTCAGTCGCGCCGTACGCCTCGCCTCACGGGTGACCGACCTCGAGCCACCTCGACGTCGAGCGGATCGGCATCGTGCTTCAGGCGGTTCGCCGAGGCACGGCCCGCCCGCTGACCGCGAGCCCCAGCACCGCCACGGCCGCTGCCACCGCGAAGCACGCCACGAACGCGGCCGGCTCACTCGACCCGCCGAGCAGCCCGAACACGGCGCCGTTCACGCCGAGCACCACCGCGGCCCCCGCCGAGTCGGCGATCGTGAGGGCGCTGCTGTTGAAGCCCCGCTCGTCGTCGTGCGAATACCGCAGCACCAGCACCGAGAAGCGCGGATAGACGAACCCCATGCCGAAGCCGGTGATCGTCCAGCCCACCACGATCACGGCCGGGGTGAGATGCCAGAGGGGCGTGGCAACCGCCGAAAGCACTCCGGCGACGATCAGCACCAGGCCGAGGCGGATCCCCGTCCGCTGCGACACCCGCTCGCCCAGCCTGCCGACCAACCAGCTCGCGAACGCCCAACTCACGGCACCGAGCGTCAGCGTGATACCCGACGCGGCCGGCGAGAAGCCGTACTGCGCGCTCAGCAGATACGGGATGAACACGTCGCCCCCGAGGAACGCCGCCCCGGCCAACCCCCGCAGCAGCACGAGCGTCGGCACCCCGGTGCGGGCCCCGAGCGTGCCCTTCGGCAGCAGCGGCCGCAGCGCCACGGCGAGCACCACGACCGCGGCGATCGTCACGAGGCCGGCCACCACGGGAGGCACCTCCGACAAAAGGTTGAGGCCGACGACGGCGACCGCCGCGGCAACGGACCACAGGATCCGGGAGAAGCTCCACGCCACCGGCTCCCCCGCCGGCCCCACCACCCCCTTCAGGGTCGGCACCACCATGCAGAATGCGGGCACCGAGGCCAGCAACGCCCCGAGGAACACCCAGTGCCAGCCCACCGTCTCGGTGAGCGTGCCCGCGATCACCGGGCCGACCAGCCCCGGAATTACCCACGCCGCAGCGAACCCCGCGAACACGGACGCGTGCAGGCGCTCCGGAAAGACTCGCGACACGAGCACGTACAAGCCGACGATCACAGCGCCCGAGCCGAGCCCCTGCACGAGGCGACCCAGCAGCAGAACGAGCATGGTGGGCGCGAGCCCCACGATCAGCAGGCCGGCGCCGAAGAGCAGCGTGGACGTGATCACGACCCGACGCGGTCCGGCGCGGTCGGCCCAATTGCCGGCGACGACCATGCCGACCAGGCTCGTCGCAAGCGGCGCCGCGAAGGCGAGGGAGTAAAGGCTCTCGCCGTTCAGCTCGCGGCTGACGGTCGGCATCACGGTGGTGACGGCAAGGGCCTCGAAGGCGGCGATGCCGATCAGGGCGCACATGCCGAGGGTGGCCAGGAGGTACTGCCTGCTGAAGACGCCGGGCTCGCGCGGGGGCGACTCGACGGCTTCTCTGCTCACGGGTTCAGCCTACGGCGGAGGTGGGGCGCTCGTTCGGTTCGGCAATTCAGGCCATATCCGCTCACCGCCGTTGAGCGCCCCGAGGCCGCGGGGCTCCGCCTCGGCGGGCTGCTTATGGCCTGAATTCCCGACACCCGCGCGCGGCCCGGGTTGCCGACAGGGCAGCGCGGCCCGAATCGCCCACACGGCTGCGCCGCCCGAGTCGCCCACACGGCCGCGCGGCCCGCCCCGCCGCGCGGCCGCGGAGAGCCCTACTGGTCGCCGACCTTCTTGTCGGCCTCGTCGCGCGCCTTCTGGATCTTGTCGGTGTGCTTGCCGCCGGTAGCCTTGTCGGCCGCCCCTGCCACGGCGTCGAGCAGCTTGTCACTGACCCCTTCGGCCTTCTCGTTCGTGAGCGCGCCCTTGACCTTGTCGTTGTTCAAGAACTGCTGCGCCTTCTTCGCGATGTCGTCGAATCCCGCCATGATGCCCTCCCGAGCGTTGCTCCGAGCGATCTGCCCGCAGTTTGTCGACACGGTAGACCACCCCGGCCGCCCGGGTCCTCCCAGCCGACCCTCAGTAAGCTGAGAGCCCGACCTGGAGGGGAGTTCCATGGCCGCCAAGCTCCGCACGTACGCACCCATCGCGATGCCCGTACTCGCACTGATAGCCGTCGTCGCGACGTACCACCGCTATCTGTCGACGGGGGTGGCGATTCTCGTCGGTGCGATCCTGATCGGCGCCGTGCTCTCGGCTGTGCACCACGCCGAGGTCGTCGCCCACCGCGTCGGCGAACCCCTGGGCTCGATCGTGCTCGCTGTCGCCGTGACCGTGATCGAGGTCGGCCTCATCATCACGCTGATGCTCGCGGGCGGCAGCGGTACCGAGACCCTCGCTCGCGACACCGCCTTCGCCGCCGTGATGATCACCTGCAACGGCATCGTGGGCCTCTCGCTGTTCCTCGGCTCGCTGAAGCACGGTCTGCCGCGGTTCAACCGCGAGGGCACCGGCGCGGCGCTCAGCGTCGTGGCGACCCTCGCCGGCGCGGCCCTCGTGCTGCCCGCGTTCACCACGGGAGCCTCGGGCGGCCGGTTCACCGGCGTGCAGCTGGCGTTCGTCGCCGTCATCGCCCTGGCGCTGTGGCTCGCGTTCGTGTCGACGCAGACGGGTCGTCACCGCGACTTCTTCCTGCCGATCAAGCCGCCGTCCGACGCCCGCCTCGATTCCACCGACTCGGGCGACCACGCCGACCCGCCGACGAACCGGGCCACGATCATCAGCCTCGTGCTCCTGGTCGTGTCGCTGCTCTCCGTCGTCCAGCTGGGCCATGCTGTGCAGCCGAACATCGAGTCGGGTCTCGCCGCCGCCGGAATCCCCAGCACTTTCGTCGGTGTCGTGATCGCGTTCATCGTGCTGCTGCCCGAGGGCATCGCCGCCTCGCGCGCCGCCCTCGGCAACCGCCTCCAGACGAGCCTCAACCTCGGCTACGGATCAGCCATCGCGAGCATCGGCCTCACGATCCCCGCGATCGCGGTGGCCAGCATCTGGCTCGACGGCCCGCTGGTGCTCGGCCTCGGCCCGGTCCAGCTCGTGCTCCTCGCCTTGACTCTGCTCGTGAGCGTGCTCACCGTCGCCCCCGGCCGGTCGACCCGGCTGCAGGGCATCATCCACCTGATCATCCTGGCGGCGTTCGTCTTCCTGGCGATCAGCCCGTAAGCGGCGGGTTCTCGAAGACCTCAAGAGCGCAGGATCCGGCGGCCCCCACTGCGAGCCGCCGGATCCTGCGCTTCTGTCGTTGCTAGCCCGCGGCGCCTGCTAGACCCGCGCCCCGAGCTCGAATTCGGCCAGCAAACCCGCTATCGGCTTGAGCGGCGGCGTGGCGTACTCGCCGCGCTTGCCGGTCGCGAGTCGGAGGCGCACGAGCGACTCGGCGAAGACGGTCGCGGCCGAGACCCCGTCGACCACCGGAGCGCCGATCTCGTCGGAGAGACGGTGGCAGAGGTCGGCCATCCCGGCGCAGCCGAGCACGACGGCGTCGGCCCCGAGCGCCAGCACCTCGCGGCACTCGGCGACGACCTTCCCGAACGCGTCGGAGGCGGGGTCGTCGAGCTCGAGCACCGGGATTTCGCAGGCTCGGACGGCGACGCACACGTCGGCGAAACCGTAGCGCTGGACGAGCTCATGAGCGCGGCCGGTCGTGCGACCGAGGGTCGTGACGATGCCGAATGTGCGCCCGAGCATCGCCGCGGCGTGCATCGCGGCCTCGGCGATGCCGAGCACGGGGCCCGACGCGATCTCGCGCGCCGCGTCCAGGCCCGGGTCGCCGAAGCACGCGACGACGAAGGCATCCACGCCGTCGGCCTCCCCTTCGCGCACCTGCTCGAGCAGGCCCGGCACGGCGAGCGACTCCTCGTAGTGGCTCTCGATCGACGCGGGGCCCATGCTCGGATTCACCGCCTCGACCAGGGTCGAGGGGCCGGCCACCTCGCGAGCGCACCGGCCGATCGACTCGGTCATGCTCGCGGTGGTGTTGGGATTGACGACGCGGATCAGCATCAGTGGGCTTCCTCCAGCGTGCCGTCGTTGACGGTCTCGTCGGTGGCGGAGAGCTCGGGCATCCGGGGCGAGAGCGTCTCGAAGAGCCAGAACAGGGCGAGGCCGAGAGCACAGCCGATGAACCAGCCGTAGTTGCCGAGCCAGGTGAAGTCGGGGCCGCCGAGATCCTTGACGATCGTCGGCACGAGCGCCGCGGCGACCGAGATGCCTCCGGCAATGACCATGGTCCAGACGGCGTTGGGGTTGAAGCCGCGCTTGAACCAGTACCGGCCTGTCGGCTCCATCGAGAAGAGGTCGTCGACCGCCACGCGCTGCTTGCCGACGAGGTAGTAACCGGCGATGAGGAGGCCGAACAGCGGGCCGATCAGAGCGCCGAGCACGCCCAGCGTGTACTGGATGGCCTGGGGGTTGCCGTACCAGTTCCACGGCGTGAGGAGCACGGAACCGACGGCCGCGATCATGCCGCCCATGCGCCACGAGATCTTCCGTGGCGCCACGTTCGAGAAGTCGAAGGCCGGCGAGATGAAGTTCGCGACGATGTTGATGCCGACCGTCGCGGTGACGAACGTGAGCCCGCCGAGGAGGATCGCGAACGGGGCGCCGATCGCCTGCACCGTCTCGATGGGGTCGGTGATGAGCCGGCCGAAGACCGGCACGGTCGCCGACGCGCAGAGCACCGTGAGAATGGAGAAGAACAGGAAGTTCACCGGGAGCCCCAGGAAGTTGCCGCGCTTGACCGCTGTGAAGCTCTTGCCGTAGCGCGAGAAGTCGCCGAAGTTCAGCATCGGGCCCGAGAAGTAGCTGACCACGATCGCCACGGCCGAGATCATCACCGGGATCGCTGCGCTCAGCGACAACGGCTCGCCGACCGACAGGTTCAGGCTGATATTGCCCCAGCCGGCCTTCGCCACGAGGTAGATCGCCAGCGCGATCATGATCACGTAGACGGCGGGGCCGGCGAAGTCGATGAACTTGCGGATCGTCTCCATTCCGCGCCAGAACAGCGCCGCCTGGGCGACCCAGAGGATCGCGTACGAGATCCAGCCGAGAGCGTTCAGCCCGAGGAACGAATGGTCGAGGAGCGCCGCCGACGACGGGATGAACTTCAAGAAGATGATGTTCAGCGACTGCGCGGCGAGGAACGTCTGCACGCCGTACCAGGCCATCGCGATCAGCCCGCGGATGATGGCGGGGATGTTCGCCCCGAGCACGCCGAACACTGCACGGTTGATCACCGGGAACGGCACGCCGGTCTTCTGACTCGGCTTCGCCACGAGGTTCGTGAAGACCATGACGATGAGGATCCCGACGACCAGCGAGATCAGCACCTGCCAGCTCGCGATACCGAGCGCGAACAGGCTTCCGGCCGTGACATAGCCGCCGACCGAGTGGACGTCCGACATCCAGAAGGCGAAGAAGTTGTAGCCGCCCCAGGTCTGCTTGCGGAGAGGAGCCAGGTCTTCGTTGGTGAGGCGGGGGTCGTACTCGGGCTTGACGAGGCCGCTGCCTGCCGGGTGACCGGCGGCCTCGACGACGTCGTGGGGACCGGTGAGCGGGGGCTGCGCGCCCGGTTGCTGGCCTGCCTGCGCGCCCGTCTGCTGGCTTGCCTGCGCGTTTGCCTGCTCGCGCGGATCGGCGGACGTGCTGGGTGGAACGACGTTCGTTGCCAAAGCAACCTCCTGTGCGGCTGGTACCCTTCGAGGGCGGAAGAGACGTGCTGGTGATCCCGATGCTCGGCACCGGCAGGCGTTCATGCTCCTTCAAAAATGAACCTATTGCTTCACTTTTTCGCCCTCGTTTCACCTTTGTAACAAGCGTGTGACAGCAACTGCTTCACACCCTCTCGACCCAAGGGGGAGCATGACCGACGAGATGTCGTCCGTCGGCCAGCTCGATGCCGAGGCCCTCGGCGCACGGCTCCGGGTGCTGCGAAAAGGTGCGGGGCTGACCCTCCGCGAGCTCGCCGATGCCCTCGACATCTCGGCGAGCGCCGTCTCGCAGATCGAACGCGGCGTCAGGCGACCGTCCGTGAGCCGGCTGCTCGCTATCGTGCAGGTTCTCGGCCGACCGCTGGCAGACGTGTTCGACGCGACCGGGGAGCCTGAGGCCGGGGCTGCGCCGTCGGATCCTTCGGGGTATGTGCTCGCCCGCTCCGGCGCCTCGAAGCCCGTGACGCTCGGCACCGGCGTGGTGTTCCGTCGGCTGTCGCCCGCGACCACCACGGGCGTCGACTTCTTCGAGTCCACGTACCCGGCGGGGTCGGTCGCGACCGACCTCGACACGCTCATCACGCACGAGGGCTACGAAGTCGGCACGGTCACGGCCGGCGAGCTCACGATCGACTTCCCCGACGAGCGGGTGGTGCTGCGCGCCGGCGACTCGATCACGTTCCCGTGCGCGCTGCCCCACCGGATGGGCAACACCGGCACCGACGATGCGGTGGCCACCTGGCTGATCGTCCACTCGTAGCGGCCATTTCTCGCCGGGCTCAGGCACGGGTGGTTTCGTGGGGGTATGCGATACGTGATCATCGGCGCGGGTGCCATCGGCGGAGTCCTCGGTGCGCGGCTCGCGCAGCACGGGTCACCCCACGAGCCCCTGCTCATCGCGAGGGGGGAGCACGGCGTGCTCATCGCGGCCGACGGGTTGCGGATCCGCTCGCCCGAGAGCGACGTCGTCGTGCGAGTGCCGGTGGCGGCCTCGCCCGACGAGGTGCGCCTGGAGGCCGACGACGTGCTCGTGGTCGCAACCAAGACGCAGTCGCTCGACGAGGCACTGCGCGACTGGGTCGATCGGCCCGTCTACTCGGGTGACACCGTGGCCGGAACCGCCGGCTCGACCCTGCCCGTGCTGGTCGCCCTCAACGGACTCGAAGGCGAACGCATCGCCTCCCGCTACTTCGATCGCGTCTTCGGGGTGTGCGTATGGCTGCCGGGCGTGCACCTCGTGCCGGGAGAGGTGCTGGTCCGCATCGCGCCGTCGAGCGGCACCTTCATCATCGGGCGGTTCGGCGCAGTGGCATCCAACGCTGACCTCGACCTACTGGCGACCCTCGAGGCCGACTGGGAGGCGGCCGGCTTCCGCGTCTTCATCGACGACGAAGTCATGCGCTGGAAGCACCGCAAGCTCCTGTCGAACCTCGGCAACGCCGTCCAGGCGATTCTCGGTCCGTCCGATCCGTCGGTCGGCGCCATCCACGGCGCCCTCGAGGCCGAGGCCGTCGAGCTCTACCACTCGCTCGGCATCTCGTGGCCGTCCGACGCCGCAGAAGCCGAGCGGCGCGGCAACGCCTTCGACATCCGGCCTGTGCCGGGCGCACCCGATGAGCTTGGCGGCTCGTCGTGGCAGTCCGTCCAGCGCGGCGGATCCATCGAGACCGACTACCTGAACGGCGAGATCGCGCTGCTCGCGCGGCTGCACGGGCGCACGGCGCCGCTGAACGCCGAGGTGCAGCGGTTGGCGCGGGTGGGGCCCGAGGCCGCGGGCGAGCTGCGGCGGCTCTTCGCCGAGGTTGGCTGACCGGGCTGCTGGCTGCTCCTGGTGCTCGCGCGGCTTCGGCTGCTGCGGCCGCTCGGGCTAGCTCCAGCTGCTCCTCGTTGCTCGCGCAGCTCCTTGTTGCTCGGGCTGCTTCGCTCCGCTCGGGCTTGCTCCGCTCCGGGCCGCTCGGGCTTGCTCCGCTCCGCCGGTTTGGGAATTCAGGCTATAGGCGTCCCGGTCGGGATCACGCCGCGCCCCGTCCAGCCGCCCGCCCACCCGGCGCGGCTATGGCCTTATTTGCCGACGTGACCGAGCGCTCGAGCGGCGCGGGGTGCCAGGCACAGGTCCCCGGGCCCGGGCGCCAGCCCGGCATGCCCTCCCCTAAGCCCCCGGCGACTCCTGCGCCGCAGCGACGATCCCCCGCAGCCGACCCAGGTAGTACCGCTGAGGCCACGTCCGCACCACGGCCGGCACCCTGGGATACACCACCCCCACACCACGCCAGAGCAGATCGGCCCGGCGCTCACGCCGGGCCGACCACGGCAACCCGAACTCGGCCCGCACCCTCGGCGGCAAAAGACCCGCGGTCACGAAACGCACCAGCGGCATCACCCGCCGCACCCACCACGGCGCCTCGCTGGCCCGCCACAGTGCCTCAGCCTGCTCGCGCACCGTGCCGTCGACCTCGAGCCGCGCGCAGGAGTCGTCCCAATAGCGCCGAAACGCCGCGCGACTCTCCGGCCACATGCCCGGCGGTACGTCGAGCGCGGTGCCGAGTGCCGCGTAGCGCTCGTAGAGGCGATCGGCCTCCGCCTCGGGCAGTTGCCCCAGCACGCGCGCATGAATCCTCATCGCCGTGTCGTACAGCGTCGCCGCAACCCACAACTGCGCCTCCGGATCGCGTGCGTCGTACTCCACACCCTCATCCATCCCCTTCACCGGCGTGTGCATGCGGCTGACGAACCCGGCGGCTGCCTCGCGGTCGGCCTCAGTACCCGCCATCACCGCATACACGTACATGAGCGTGCCGTGCAGCCGCCCCATCGGATTGCGCGCGAAGTCGCTGTGCCGAGCGACACCGTGCCCGACATCGGGTCGCGCCAGCTGCAGCAGAATCGCGCGCCCCGCACCTAACAACAGCACGGCCTCACTCACAGGATCGATACGGACCATGGCCGCACGCTACCGCCTACTTCTTGAGCGTCACCAACGCGGTGGCGTACGACGCGAACCACTGGCCGGCCGCGGGGCCTCCGTTGCAGGTGCCGTCGCTGGATCCTGGGGTCTTGACCCAGAGAAGGGCATCAAGACTCGAGGATCCGGCGGTCACGTGCGGGTCCTGACCGAGACCCGCACCCGGCGCGTTGCACCACGTGCCCCTGTAGCCTCGGCCGTTGCGCGACACGTCGATGACGTAATGCGAATCGCCCGTCAGCGCGCTGATCTGGTCGGCGTAGGCGCGCTCGCTCGTGACATCGACGTAATTGGCGACGTTTGTGTAGAAGCCGCGGGCGGAGGCGATTCCGGCCTTGGTCAGCAGGCCCGCCATGACGCTCGGAGCCAGCCACCGCGAATTGCCGCCGTCGAGGTATGCCGGCACGCCGTTTGCCGCGAACTGCTCCGCCGCCGACTTGAGCTGGACGAAGCGCTCCTCGCCGACCGCGGTACACGTCGTGGCGTGCCCGAGCGAATCGGGCTCGATCAGCACGACGGCGTGGTGGCCCTTCAGAGTGGTGGCGATGGTGGTGTTCCATTCGGCGTAGGCGCTCGGTGAGAGGCCTCCGGCGGAGTAGCCGCCGCAGTCGCGCCCGGGAATCGCGTAGGTGACGAAGACGGCCGTCTTGCCTGCCGCATCGGCCGCCCGTGCATTCTTCAGGACGTACGCGGCCAATTTGTCGCCGGTGTACCAGTCGCCCAGCCAGATGGCGACGGGACGCCGGGCGATGTAGGCGGCCGATGCGGCATCGGCCGAGTTGCCCGCCGCTCGGAGCTCGGCGGCACGCTTCGCGGCCACGCTGTCGGCCTGGTTGTAGAGGCCTCCGGCGAAGAGGACGGTGTTCGGCGCGGTCTGGATGCTGGTGGCGGCGTTCGCCGGGGTGGCAGAGGCCACGGCGAGAAGCGCGAGTGTGACGAGAGCGGCGATCAGGCGTGGCATGGGGATCCGCATCGTGTAAGGGCCAAGTTGGTGAGTTCACCTCAGCACTATGCGAGGGGGCCGGGTAGCCGCACTTCGGGGGACCGCGCGCCGTGGGCCTTGGCCCTGCCACGCCCCCTCGCCCCTCGCGGCCCCTCGTCTCGTCGGCCCCGCGACACACCGCCCCCGCCACCGCCCCGCGGCACCTCGCGCCCTGCGCCTCGCGCCTCGCGTCCGTTGTCAGCCCCGCGGCACCTCAGCCCTCGCCCCTCGCGTCTCGCGTCTCGCGTCTCGCGTCTCGCGCCCATTGTCAGCCCCGCGGCACCTCAGCCCTCACCGCTGCCGTCGGCAAATCAGGCCATATGCGGCGTGCCGCTCTCACACCCCCGCAGGCCTGGGCCCGCCTCCGCAGCGGCGCGCTTATGGCCTGATTTGCCAACGGGCCACCCAGCCGGGGCCGCGTCGGGGCGGCCTCATCCTCGCCTCCCCAGGGCCCTTCCTCGACGCCGTTCTCCCCAGATCAACGTCACCGCGGCACAGAAGGACGCCGTTCCCACACCGTGGATGCATGACTTCCATCTCCGGGCTCGTCCACTTGCACGGCGGCCTCCTGCACAAACGTCAACTCGTCGAGAAGGGCGCTCACGATCGGCATCTCACCTGGGCCGTCCGTAAGGGTGAGGTGCGACGGCCGAGGCGCGGCTGGTACTCGACCTGGCCCCCTCACGACCCGAGATTCATCGCGGTGCAGGTCGGTGGTCGCCTGACCGGTGCATCCGCTCTTCAATCGTGGGGCGCCTGGCTGTGGCAGGAGCCCCGCATTACGGTGTCGGTGCCGAAGAACGCGAGTCGCCTGCGTCGGGCGAGTCGGGTTCGGGTGGTGTGGGATCCCCCCGAGGTCGCCGAGCGAGGCACCAACCACTCCGTGGGGCTGCGGGATGCCCTGCGTGAGGCCCTTCTCGAGCTGCCCTTCGAGGAGGCAGTCGCCGTTCTCGACTGGGCGTTGTACACCGAGCATCTCGGCATCGGCGAGATTCCTGCGCTGGTCGAGGGGCTCCCGCGAGACGTGCAGGGAATCGTCGACTGGGTCGACGAGAAGTGCCAGAGCATCATCGAGAGCATCAGCCGCACTCGGTTTCGCCGAGCCGGCCATGACGTCGAGACCCAGGTGCCCGTCGACCGGAACAAGGCCATCGACATCGTGGTCAACGGTGTCGTCGGCCTCGAATTGGATGGCCGGTCGTTCCACCAAGACTCGTTCGAGAAGGATCGCTGCAAGGATCTCGAGATCATCATCGAGGGGCGGACGGCCGTCCGCGCCAGCTACCGGATGGTCCGTCACGGGTGGGAGCGCGTGCTGCTCGCCGTCGAGATAGCGGCCTCGAACCACCGCGAGAGTGGTGCCCGCGTCGGCGTCGGCAATTCAGGCCCGGGGCCGCGGCCGCCTCGGAGAGGCCCGCGCCTCTGGGCCCTGCCTTGCCGGAGGCGCCCCAAGCCTGAATTGCCGCCGGGCGCCAGCGCGGGCGCGCGTGCAGGTGCCGGCGCGGGTGCAAGTGCAGGTGCGGGCGCCAGCGCAGGCACCAGCCGCCGCGGCCGCTCGCGGCGGAGCGCACCCCCGCGCATCGCTACCATCGTCAGGTGACCTCCCCCTCGCGCTGGCTGCTCCGCCTGGCCCTCGTCACCGTCCTCGTCGGCATCGGCAGCGGCCTGAGCGGCATGGTCGTCAGCTGGCTGCTGCACCTGCTGGAGCACGTGACCTACGGCTTCGGCGAGGGCTCGTTCCTCGACGAGCTGCCCACGCCCAGCAGCGAGCTCAAGGTGTTCGCGCTCTTCCTCGCGGGCACGATCGGCGGTTTCGGCTGGTGGGCCCTCCGCAAGTGGGGCACGAAGGTGGTCAGCGTCGAAGACGCCGTGCAGGGCAAGCGGATGCCCCTGTGGTCGAGCCTCGGCAACATCGCTCTGCAGATCGTCATCGTCGGATTGGGTGCGAGCATCGGTCGCGAGGTGGCGCCGCGCGAGCTCGCCGCCCTGGTGGCGCAGTGGATCACGCGCAAGACGGGCGTGACGGCCCGCGAAGCGAAGATCCTGGTGGCGTGCGGCGCGGGAGCCGGCCTCGCCGCCGTCTACGACGTGCCGCTGGGCGGGGCCGTCTTCGCCGTCGAGATCCTCCTCGCCGAGCTCAGCATCGCGACCGTCCTCCCCGCGATCGCGACGTCGGCCATCGCGGCGCTGGTCGCTCGCCTGGTCACGAGTCCGGCGCCGCTCTATACCGTTCCGCCTCTCGAGCTCAGCCCGAGCCTCATCGTCTGGTCGATCATCGCGGGCCCGGTGGTGGGGTTCGCCGCACTGGGTTTCGTCGTCCTGGCGAAGTGGGCCGGAGCCATCCGCCCAAAGAACTGGCTGATCCTCATTGTCATGCCCGTGATCTTCACCCTGGTCGGCGTGCTCTCGATCTGGTTCCCCGAGATCCTCGGCAACGGTCGGGCTCTCGGCCAGCTGGGATTCACCGGCACGGCTCCGCTGCTGCTGATCCTGCTGGTCGTCGCGCTCAAGTTCATCTCGACCATCAGCACGATCGGCGCGGGCGCGGCCGGCGGCACCCTCACGCCGTCGCTGGCTCTCGGCGCGGGTCTCGGCGCCGGGCTGGGCGGCTTCTGGCTGCTGCTCTGGCCGGGTTCGAGCATCTCGGCGTTCGCCTTCGTCGCGGCAGCCGCCTTCCTGGCCGGGTCGATGCGGGCTCCTCTGACCGCCCTCGTTCTGGTCGTCGAGTTCACCGGTCAGGGCCAGGCGATTCTGGTGCCGGCCTTACTGGCAATCGCAGGATCCGTCATGGTCGGCTACATGACAACCCGTCGCCGTGAGTGGGCCAAGACCCCGCGCGGCGAGGGCGTCGCGTGACGCCGACCCGAGGCGTCGCGTGACGCCGACCCCGCCAAGTAGGCTTTCCCCACACCGCTTTCTGGAGGACCAATGATCCACTCGCCCAACCGCCTGCTCAGCACGATCTTCGGTATCGTCCTCCTGCTGGTCGGGCTGTTCGGATTCTTCCTGGCGACGCCGTACCCGTTCGCTACCGCGGAGGGCGGCGTTCTGATCGGCCTCTTCGCCGCGAACGGCTTCCTCAGCCTGATCCACGTACTCCTCGGGGCAGTCCTTCTCCTCGCGGGTCTCGGCGGGGTCCGTCCGGCAAAGGTCTTCAACATCCTGTTCGGCCTCGGCCTGGTCGTCTTCGCGCTGGTCGGCTTCGGCATCGCTCACACGGGCGCCAACATCTTCGCGCTGAACACCCCGACGATCCTGCTCCACCTGGTCGTCGGCCTTGCCCTTCTCGCTGCCGGTCTCGGCGCCGACAAGGTGATTCTGCGGGCCCCGTCCGCCGCTGTCGCGAAGGCCTGAAACGCTCTGTTCTGAGGTCTGGTGCCACACGTCCACTCGGGCTAAGGTTAGGGTCACCTAACCCCGACCGAGGAGGGCCCATGTCGACCATCCCGTTCTCTCAGGCGCTGCGCGATCGAGGCACGCGCCCCGTGTCCGGGGTGGGAGCGTCCGGCCCCGGGGCATCCGAGCGCTTCATGTCTGATCTGCTCACCGGCCGCCGTACCCGCGATGACTACATCGCGATGGTCGCCCAGAACTTCTTCGTCTACGGCGCACTCGAGCGCGCGGCCGAGGCCAGGCGTTCCGATCCGGTCGCGGCGATGTTCATGTCGCCGGCGCTGACCCGGTTGCCGGCGATCCGCGAAGACCTCCGCTTTCTGCTCGGTGAGGGCTGGCAGAGCGAGATCGCGCCCATGCCAACGACTCTCCGGTACGTCGACCGAATCGAGCGGGTTGCGGCCGTGAGCACCGGCGGTTTCGTCGCCCACCACTACACGCGCTATCTCGGCGATCTGTCGGGCTGCGCGATCATCCGCTCGATCATGCAGCGACAGTTCGGCTTCGACACGAACGGCATCGGCTTCTACGTCTTCGCCGACATCGCCAAGCCGAAGGAGTTCAAGTCGACCTACCGCCGCCAGCTCGACAATGTCGGATGGTCAGCGAACGAGCAGCAGCTCGTCATCGACGAGGCGCAGACCGCTCACGACCTCACCGAGAGCCTCTTCGCCGAGCTCGACGGTCGGGCCGTCCGCGCCGCCTGAAGCGTCACCCGGCAAGCACCGCACGGCACCGCACCGCACCGCACGCCGCTGGAGCAGAGCGGGCCGGACCACACAAAATTAAACCTCAAGGATCCGGCCGCCCCCGCGCCGCTACGACTTCGCTATCGTCTCCGCCTGGATCGCCGGCACCCTCGTCGCCTGCGACATGAACCGCCGCACGTCGAGGTCGACGATGATGTCGGCCGGCCGAAGGGGCCGCGACAGGTAGAGGCCGTCGAGCGAGGTGATGCGGCTGAGCGCCACGTAGGTCTGCCCGGCGCTGAAGACGCGCGATCCGAGGTCGACGATCGCTCGGTCGTAGGTCTTGCCCTGCGACTTGTGGATCGTCACGGCCCAGGCCAGGCGCAGCGGAAACTGCTGGAACTCGGCGACGATGTCTTTCTTGAGCTCTTTCGTCGTGGCCGAGTAGCTGTACTTGTACTTCTCCCAGACCGCGGGCTGCACCTCGACCTCTTCGCCGTCGAGCTCGACGAACACGGTGTCGCGGATGCGGGTGACGACACCCACCGACCCGTTGACCCAGCGCTGGTCGGAGTCGTTGCGGAGGAACATGACCTGCGCCCCGGGCTTGAGTTCGAGGGCGTCGTCGGCCGGGAACGTGCGACCGCCGAAGTCGCCGGTGACGTCGGCCTTGGCGGTCTTGATGGTGCCGGGGAGCCGCGAGAGCTCGAGCTTGTTGATGCGCGCGACAGTGTCGTTGCGCGTGGCGAGGGTGATGGCACCGCCGTCGGTGGGCAGCTCTCGGGCACCGGCCTGGTTGAGTGCGCCGGCGATCTCGGCGGTGACACGGCCGTGACGCACGGCGTTCAACATCTCTTTGAATCCGGCGTCGCTCTGCCGGTGGATGAACGCGAGCTCGAGGATGCGGAGCGACGCGTCGCCCCAGACGTGCGCGTCGAAGAACCACATGGAGCGGTAGTGATCTCGGAAGTAGGCGCGCTCTTCGGGATCGCCGGGCACCGGCGCTAGCTGGTACGGGTCGCCGAAGAGCACCACCTGCACGCCACCGAAGGCCTCGTTACGCCGCTGTCGAGCCTGGCGGAGCGACCGGTCGATGGCGTCGAGGAGGTCGGCGTTGACCATCGAGACCTCGTCGATCACCAGGGTGTCGATGGTGTTGAGCAGTTTGCGCAGCTCGGCGTTCTGCTCGATATCGTGGTCGGCGATGAGGCCGATCGGCAGTCGGAACAGCGAGTGGATCGTCTGGCCGCCGACGTTGAGCGCCGCGACGCCGGTCGGGGCGCAGATGACGATCTGCTTGGAGGTGTTCCACGACAGGTGGTTGAGCAGCGTCGATTTGCCGGTGCCAGCCCGGCCGGTCACGAAGATGTGCTCGCGGGTGTTCTCGATCGCGTCGTAGACCGCGGCCTGCTCGGCCGACAGCTCGGGGGCTGGACTCACGCGTCACCCCTTTCGTTCACACCTCCAATCTACCCGGCGCCCACGAGGGGCACGGCCGCGCGAAGTTAGGATGTGGACATGCTGGCGCCTGGGGGGACGACGAAGCGCGCCCTCCTCTTCTGGGGCGGCCTTCTCGCTCTCGTCGTCATGGCCTTCATCGCAACGGTCGTCATCCTCAACGCGACCGTCTACAGCGCCTCCGGCTTCGTGCGGGGCTACCTCGGTGCCCTCGATCGCGGCGACACGAACAGCGCTCTCCATCTCGCCGGGATCCAGCCGGGCGCCGAAGACGATCTGCTCGCTGTGCCCGAAGAGGGCCGAGTCCGCGATTTCCACACGACCCGCGACGTCGTGTCCGGCGGGGTGCACCGGGTGGCGGCGGAGTTCCGGCTCGGCCGCGACAAGGGCGGACAAGACGGCAAAGACAGCAACGACGGCCAGGACGGCCAGAGCGAGATCCGCCGGGCCACCTTCGCGGTCGAACGCGACGGCACGATCGGCGGCCTCTTCTCGGGCTGGAAGTTCACCACGGCACCGACCGCCTCCGTCGAGGTCACACCGCTGCACGACCCGCGCTTCGAGGCCAACGGCGTCGACATCCGCGCCGCGAGCGCCGACCTGGCCACTCGCTACACGGTGCTGGCTCCCGCCGTGTTCGAGCTGACGCACGACAGCACCTACCTCACCGCCAAGACGACGACCGTCGTGGCGGCCAGCCCGGGCACTGTCGCGCGAGCGACCGTGTCGGTGGTGCCGAAGGCGAGCTTCCTCAGCAAAGTCAAAGTCGATGTGACCAAGTACCTGAAGACCACGTGCCTTCCGCAGCGGGTGCTGCTCCCGGCGGGCTGCCCATTCGGGGAGGAGGTCGACGATCGGCTCACGTCGGATCCTCGGTGGAGCATGACGACCTACCCGCCCGTGGCGCTCCGAGCGACAGCGACGCCGGGGGTCTGGCTCGTGACTCGCGCGACCGGCCGCGCCCACCTCGAGGTCGACACGCAGTCGCTGTACGACGGCAGCGATGTGCCGATCAGCCGTGACGTGCCGTTCCAGGTGGAGTACCTGGTCACGATCGGGTCGGACAACGGCTTGACCATCACGCCCCGCTGACTCCTCGATTTCGACAACGGACCTGCGGCCAAACGAGACTGTTCGCTAGGGTCGTCGCATGGGGCAGGCAGCTAGTTCACCGATAGTCCACATCGAGAACTTCCGAATGGTCTTCGGCCGCACGACAGTCATCGACGATCTGTCGTTCGACATCGAGGCCGGCGAGACCTTCGGCTTTCTCGGATCGAACGGGTCGGGCAAGACGACGACCATCCGGGCGCTGCTCGGCATCTACCAGCCGACCGGCGGCACGCTGCACATCGACGGTCGGCCGTTCTCGCCTGAGCGGGGATCCCGGCTGGGCTACCTGCCTGAGGAGCGCGGGCTCTACAAGAAGGAGTCGGTGATCGACGTGATGACCTACTTCGGGCGTCTCAAGGGCCTGTCGAAGACGGAGTCGAAGCGGTGGTCGCTGAACTACCTCGAGCGGGTGAGCCTCGCCGACAAGGCTGTGACGCGGCTCGACAAGCTGTCGGGCGGCCAGCAGCAGAAGGTGCAGCTCGGGGTGACGATCATGAATCAGCCCGAGCTGCTGATCCTCGACGAGCCGACGAAGGGGTTCGACCCGGTCAACCGGCGTCTGCTGATGGACATCATCGAAGAGCAGAAGCGGCAGGGTGCCACCGTGCTCATGGTCACCCACCAGATGGAGGAGGTCGAGCGGCTCTGCGATCGAGTGATCCTGTTGAAGAACGGACGCAGCGAGGCGTACGGCACCATCCCCGAGGTGCAGGATCAGTTCGGCGGCACGATGGTGCGCCTGCGCTACTCGGGCGACATCCCTGAGTCGTCGAAATACCTGGTGACGCTCCGCGAGCGCAACTACGCCGAGCTCACCGTGACCGAGGGCGCCGACGAGGCGGCCATCCTGCGCGACCTGGTCGAGGCCGGCGTCGCGGTGCGCGGCTTCGAGACGTCGAAGCTGAGCCTCGACGACATCTTCCTTCGCGTGTATGGCGACGAGGCCGACACCGCGTCGGATCCTGATACCGCCGAGGATCCGGCCCAGCCCACCGCGGGGGTGGCTGCCTGATGGCCCGCCACAACCTCTCGACGGTCGTCTCGTTCGAGATCACCCGCACGCTGACCAAGCGTCGGTTCTGGATCGCCACTCTCATCGTGCCGGTCATCATCGGCATCGTGGTCGCGCTGATCGTCGCCGCCAACACGTCGACCGACAACAGCGTCACGTCGCAGAAAGACCAGAAGTTCAGCTTCTCGTACAGCGATGCCTCCGGCGTGATCGACCCCGCGATCGTGAAGTCGCTCGGCGGCACCGAGGCCGCCTCCGGCGCCGACGCCATCGCCGCGGTCAAGAGCGGCGACGTCGACGCCTACTTCGCCTACCCGGCCGATCCCGCGAAGCAGGCCACCAAGGTCTACGGCGTCGACAAGGGCATCTTCGACAACGGCAAGTACTCGTCGGTCGCGACGCGCATCCTCACCGCGAGCGCTGAGGCGAAGGTCGGCGATGCGAAGCTGTCGAGCCTCGTCCAGGGCACCGGGCCGGTCGAGGCGACCACCTACGACTCCTCCGGGAACCTCTCGGGCGGCATCGGCAGCGTCATCCCGCCGCTGCTGTTCCTGGCGCTGTTCTACGTCGTGATCCTGCTGCTCGGCAATCAGATGCTGACCTCGACGCTGGAGGAGAAAGAGAACCGCGTCACCGAGATGATCCTGACGACGCTCAACCCGACGACCCTCGTCATCGGCAAGGTGATCTCGCTCTTCGTCGTCGGCATCGTGCAGATGCTCGTGTTCGCGCTGCCGATCGTGATCGGCTTCCTCTTCTTCCGGAGCTCCCTGAACATCCCCTCGTTCGACCTCTCGAACCTGCAGATCGATCCGTTCCAGATGGTCATCGGCGCCCTGCTCCTGATCGGCGGCTTCATCCTCTTTACCGGCACCCTCGTCGCGGTCGGTGCGATCATGCCGACGGCGAAAGACGCGGGCCAGATCTTCGGCGTGATGATCGCCCTCATGTTCGTGCCGTTCTACGCGGTCACGCTCATCGTCTCCGACCCGCACTCGTTCATCGTGCAGATCTTCACCTGGTTCCCGTACTCGGCACCGGTCACCGCGCTGCTCCGCAACGGCTTCTCGTCGCTGTCGCCGGCCGAGGCCATCGGTGTCGTCGTCGAGCAGTTCGTGCTCGGTCTCATCGTGCTGCAGGTCGCGGTGCGCCTCTTCCGCTACGGCTCGATCGAGTACACCCGCAAGGTGTCGCTGACGTCGATTCTGCCTCGGCGCCAGGCGGCGGTCGGCAAATAGCGTGACCCCCGACGAACTGCTCGGCACCTGGCACTTCACCCGAATGGTCGACGACCGAAGAGACGACCGAAGGATCCCAGTGCACGGCACCGCGACCTTCTCCCGTTCCGGCCCCGACCGGATCGTGTGGGTGGAATCGGGCACGATGGGCCTGCCGGGCGGGGAGGTTCCGATCTCGACCGAGCGTGTGCTGGAACGCGGCCCCGAGGGATCCTGGGCCACGAATTTCGCGGACGGCCGTGGATTCCACGACTGGCGCTGGGGTGCCGAACTCGAGCACGACTGCGCGCCCGACCTCTATTCGGGGCGGCTCGACGGCTACGCGAGTGGCTGGCGGATGCGCTGGGCGGCGTCCGGCCCGAGCAAGGACTACGTGATCGAGACGTCGTACCGACGGCTGTAGGGGTGTGGCATGCCTCTCGTGTAACGCGCTCGTTAAGGCTTGTGGATAAAGTCTGCAGACCCCGCACCGTCTGATTAGGGTGATCTGTGACCCCCGATGAGGGGGGTCGTGGTCACGCAAGGGGACGACATGTTTTTGCACTCGACTTTTCAACTGAAAGCCGGTGTCGCGGTCGCGGCGTTGGCACTGGGGGCAGCTCTGATCAGCGCTGGCCCCGCGCAAGCAGCGGCGCCCGCGCACGCGGTCAGAGGTGGGCACGGGGGCGGCAGCAGTAGCTCGACACTCGCGCCGCGCACCCAGTTCACGATGGCGGCCGACGGGTCGTCCGGGCTCACGCAGGGCGGTGAGGGCATCCCCAACATCGACAGCGTCAAGTCGACCATCGCGAAGTACTACGGCGACCCCGGCACGGGCATCGCCTCGAAGACCTCGTCGCCCTACATCAGCGAGATGTCGAGCATCGTGGCGAAGCAGACGCGCAGCCTGAAGGCGATCTACCAGAAGGCGATCCGCCACCACGAGAAGCCCGCGATCGTCTTCGACGCCGACGACACCACCTTGATGACCTACGACATGGAGGTGGCCGACATGCACTTCACGTTCGATCCCGCCGAGCAAGACGTCTGGGTGCAAGACCAGCGGTTCCCCGCGACCCCGTCGATGGTGTCGATGGTCGAGACCGCGAAAAAGATGGGCTTCACGATCTTCGGCCTCACCGGTCGCAACGACGATCAGAAGGCCGCGACCCTCGGCAACCTGAAGAAGGTCGGGTACACCGCTTTCACCTCGAAGAACTTCTACACGAAATGGACCGGCAAGGGCACCTCGCAGCAGCCCTCGTACGTCACCTGCGCAACTGCCAAGTGCACGACCGTCGAGTACAAGGCGCTCACGCGCAAGCACATCGAGAAGCAGGGATACGACATCGCGCTGAACGTCGGCGACCAGTGGTCTGACCTGCAGGGCGGCTACGCCGACCGCGTGCTCAAGCTCCCCAATCCGACGTACTACCTGCCGTCGGCCGACCTGCCCGGGGTCAAAGAGCCGCGTCTCGCGCCCCGGACGCACTTCGTCATGAAGGCCGACGGCTCCTCCGGTCTGACGCAGTCGGGCGAGGGAATCCCCAACATCGACAGCGTCAAGTCGACCATCGCCGCCTACTACGGCGACACGGGCACCGGGCTGTCGAACAAGACCTCGTCGCCCTACATCAGCGAGATGCAGAAGATCCTCAAGCGCGAGATCCCTCGCGTCGCGTCGCAGTGCTACGCCGCCTCCACCAGGGGCCAGAAGCCCGCGATCGTTCTCGACGCCGACGACACCACGCTCTGGACGTACGACATGGAGGTGGCCGACATGCACTTCACGTTCGACCCCGCCGAGCAAGACGTGTGGGTGCAAGACCAGCGGTTCCCCGCCACCCCGGGCATGACGACCCTGGCCGGCGTCGCCAAGGCCGCGGGCTGCACGCTGATCGGTCTGACGGGTCGCAACGACGACCAGAAGACCGCGACACTGGCGAACCTTGCCAAGGTCGGCTACTCCGGTTTCACGGCTGAGAACTACTACACGAAGTGGACCGGCAAGGGTGCATCGCAGCAGCCCTCGTACATCACGTGCGCCGCGGCGAAGTGCACAACCATCGAGTACAAGTCGCAGACCCGCGCTCACGTCGAGTCGGCAGCCGGTGGCGGGTACACCGTCGTGGCGAACTACGGCGACCAGTTCAGCGACTTGATCGGCGGGCACGCCAAGCGCACGGTCAAGCTGCCGAACCCGACGTACTACCTGCCCTGATCGGTCGGTCGAGGTGGCTCCAAGGCCACCTCGACCGCCGCCCGCGTAGGGCGTGCCACGCCAACGCCAGCTACAGAGCCTTCTCCTCGATCCCCCACGGCGAGCCATAACCTTCGGGCGCATCGGCGGCGAGCAGCGACAGGAACGGCCGCGCGTCGAATGCCTCGGGCCCGAGCACGCCGGCCCCCGACCACACACCCGTCGCCAGTAGCTCGAGCGCGATCACCGGGTTGATCGCCGTCTGCCAGACGACGGCCTGCGACGAGTACTCCGCCATCGTCTGCTCGTTGTCGGCCACGTGGTAGAGGTAGGTCGAGCGCGGCTTGCCGTCTTTGCCGGTGCCCTTCACCCACACGCCCGCGCAGGTCTTGCCGCTCATCTTGTCGCCGAGGGTCGCAGGATCCGGCAACCCGGCCGCCACCACATCACGCGGCGCCACCTTCACTCCCTTGACCTCCAGCGGCTCGGTCTTGTCGAGGCCCAGCATGTGAAGAGTCTTGAGCACCTCGATGAACTCGTTGCCGAGGCCGTACTTGAACGTCACCTTCTTCGCCTTGGTCCACCGCGGCATCAGGAGCACCTCTTCGTGCTCGACGTTGACGCACTCCACCGGCCCGATGCCGTCGGGAAAGTCGAAGACCTCCGGCTCGGAGAACGGCGCCGTGGTGTACCAGCCGCGCTCTTTTTCGAACACCACGGGCGGGTTGAGGCACTCTTCGATGGTCGTCCAGATCGAGAAAGAGGGGGCGAAGTCGTAGCCCTCGACGACGAGGTTCGCCCCGTCGCGCACGCCGAGTTCGTCGATCTCGCTGAAGAGCTCGTCTTCGGCGTAGCGCGCGAAGACGTCCGAGAGACCGGGCTCGACGCCGATGCCCACGACAGCCAGCGCTCCCTTGTCTGCCCAGTCGGACGCCACGGCGAACTGGTCGTCTCCGAGCTTCTTGCCGGTCTGGGTGTGCGGGTCGGTCGGGTGCGGTGTCGACAGGCTCATTGCCATGTCGAGGTAGGTCGCACCGGCATCGAAGCAGCCGTCGAAGATCGGCATGACGAAGCGCGGGTCGACCGCGTTCAGCACGTGGGTGATCTCGTGCGCGCGGATGAGCTCGGCGACCGAGGCGGCCGACGAGGCGTCGACCTGGGCGGCGACCAGGCGCGCGTCACCGACGGCGGCGACCAGAGCGGTCGGGCGGGCGGGGTCGTAGTCGGCGACCACGAGCGTGTCGAAGAAGTCGCGGCGCACGGCGATGCGCACGGCGGCGGAGCCGACGCCGCCGGCGCCGATGATGAGGATCTTCATGAGGAGCTAGGGCCGTTCGTTGGAGTCGGATGGATCGGAGGGGCTGGTGGGAACGTTCGGCGACGCCGGCGCGACACCGGTGCGACGGGTGCCGCGAACTCGCTTTCCGGTCTCGGTGTCGATCGCGATCGCTCCGGTGGGCAGGTTCGACAGGTCGGAGGCGACGACGGTCGGAAAGTATCCCGAATCGGGCAGACCGAAGTTCGCGACGACACCCTCCCCGGGGGCGAGCACGTAGTCGCTGCGCTTGACGAGTGTTTCGCCGCGGAAGAACTCGGGCCGGCGCCACCGCCAGAGCAGCATCAGCACCACTCCGACGAGGAGGCCCCCGATGCCGACGACCGCCTGCGCACCGATTCCGATGATGGTGATGTTCTTGCCGTCGGCGTCGGTCAGCCAGTCGGGAGCGGCAAAGGCGTAGACCCCGTAAACGAAGACACCGAGCAGCGACAGTCCGCCGAGCAGGGGGAAGAGACCGCGCATGATGAAGTTCCGCGGCGAGGTGAAGAGCGTTCTGCGGTAGTACCAGACGCAGGCGAAGCCGGTGAGGCCGTAGTAGAAGGCGATCATCAGGCCGATCGAGCCGATCAGGGCGCTGAGCAGGTCGACGCTGATCAGAGTGAAGATCAGGTAGAAGGCCACCGAGACGATGCCCATGCCGATGGTCGACCAGGTCGGGGTGAGGTACTTCGGGTGGATGCGGGCGAACTGCTCGGGCAGGGCCTTGTAGACCGCCATCGAGAGCGAGGTGCGCGCGGTCGGCAGAATGGTCGTCTGCGTCGAGGCCGAAGCACTGGTGAGGATCGAGAAGCCGAGCAGAGCCATCAGGATCGAGCCCACCGCCCCTCCCCCGAACAGCGCCGGACCGACCGACGAGAAGACATCCAGCGCGTTGTCCTCGTTGGCGAGGCCGATGCCCTGGTCGCCCACTCCGGCGAACGCGATGGTGGCCACGGCGACCAGCACATAGGTCACGAGCAGGAGCACCGTCGAGATGATGGCCGCACGACCCGGCGTCTTCTCGGGATCCTTGGTCTCTTCGTTGATCGAGACCGCGGTGTCCCAACCCCAGTAGATGAAGATCGCCGTAAGCATCGCGGGGGCGATGGTTCCCGGGCCGAGCGTGAACGGGTTCAACCAATCGAGCGACGGCATCAGCGAGTACGACTCGGCGTTGCCGGAGTAGACGCGGACGAGCGCGAAGACGGCGAAGAAGATGAGGATGATCACCTCGAACGCCAGCAGGAAGTACTGCAGCCGCGCCGAGATCTCGATGCCGCGGTAGCAGATGTACGTCATGACGACGATCCAGGCGATGCCCGCGGCGGTCGACCAGAACACGTTGCTCGACAGGGCGGCGACGGCCGGCAGCCCGAAGCTGCCGACGAACGTGAACGAGTACGAGCCGGCGATCGAGGCGAGGTTCGCCATGACGATCACGTCGGCCACGATGATCCCCCAACCGCCCATCCAGCCGGTGATCGGGCCGAAGGCCCGCGACGCCCAGGTGAAGGTCGTGCCGCAGTCGGGCTCGGCCTTGTTGAGCTCCTGGTAGGCGACCGCGATGAGATACATCGGCACGAACGCCAGCAGGATGATGCCCGGCGCGTGCACACCCGCGACGAGCGTGCCGCCGATGACGATGAACCCGAGGCTCGCCGCGAGGCTGTACGCCGGAGCGGTCGACGCGATGCCGACGACCACGCTCGAGACGAGGCCGAGCGATCCGCCCTTGAGGCCCTTGGTGTCGACGGGCTGCGTCGGCGTCGTCGTGGTCGGTGTGGTCATGGGAGTCTCCATCACGGTGCGGGAACAGCAGCGGGAAGAACGGGTTGGCCTACCCAATCGTTAGACGCCAGAGACCGTCAATGCCGTTCCGTCGCACTCGGGCGGTGCTCGGCGACGTTCTGGCACCCCGGAGACGATCGAGACACCCGCGCACACACGAGTCAGAGCTAGAGCAAGAGCTAGAGCGAACCCGCAGCCAACCCCAGCGACACCTCGAGCGTCCGCCGCATGAGGTGCGAGCGCTCGGCGGGAGTGCGGTAGTCGACGAGCGAGTAGGCCGTGATGGAGTCGATCAGGGCCAAGAACTGCAGGGCGACGAGGTCGGAGTCGGATCCTTCGAATTCGCGCCCCTCCATGCCGCGACGCACGACCGAGCAGATCAGCTCGTGCCAGGCGGTCATGTTGTCCCGGGCGGCCCGCGCGAGGGCGACGTTGTGGCGGCCCATCGACCAGGCGTCGGCCCAGACGGAGTTGAAGTTGCCGTGCGTGTCTTCGAGCAGGCTGCCGACGAGAAGGCGGAGGGCTTCGAGTGCCGAGTCGAAACCGGCGATGTCGCGCCGCGCCTCGTTGAGCTCGATCCCGGCGAGCTCTTCGAACGTGCGGGCGACGAGCGCGGTCATCGACGGCTCGTGCGCGGCGATGTCACCCGGGCTCAGACCGGCTGTCGATGCCAGGCGTCGAAGCGTGATGCCCGACAAACCGAACGAGAAGGCGATCGTGCGCGCGGCAGCGTCGATCTCGGCGTGGCGCCCGTGGGGGCCACCCTGTGCGAACGCGTCGCTGGTCGACATGAGGATGATCCTAGAGGGAGCGCGGGCCTGCCTCACCCCCCAGTCCTCGTGCGACCCAGACGTGGGGTCACTCACGAAGTCGACCGCTCAGGATCCTGCCCGCCGCCGCACCGCGACCGGGTAGGGGCAACAGTGCCTCTCGATATGCCCCGCCGCCCTCCACTACGTTTGCGCCACCCCACCTCCCGCTGGGGCTTCACTTCGGAGGACGACATCGACGAGCACCCGACCACGGTCTGGCCCCCCTCAGCGACCGTGCTGAGCAATCGGACCCTGTGCCCCGCCTGCTTCACGACGCTCGACGGGACGACCTGCCCGCACTGCGGCCTCCGCCTCGTGGGTCCGGTCGCGGCACGGCTCGCCGAGAACTCGGATCGCCTGCTGGCGGTCGACCTCGAACGGCGCGCGCTCATCGACCAGCTGCGACTCGACATGGCTCGTCAAGACGCCGAGGCCGCCGACGAGATCGCCCGGCTGTCGTCGCTGCTGCGCGCCGCCGAGACCGGCGACGCGCAGGCCGCCCCGCCGCCCGCATCGCCGCTGCCGTCGCTTCGCCCGCCGACGCCGCCCCGCAGCACCCGACTCGAGAAGACCCCGTCCGGTCGAAGCGGCGTCCAGGTCCTCCTCCTCACCGTCGGCATCGTGCTCGTCTCGGTGACGGCCGTCTTTTTCTCGCTCGTGGCGTTCCTCGTCACGTCGGCGGGGGTCCGCTCGGGCCTGCTGCTGCTCGTGGTCGCCGCCGTGCTCGGCATCGCCACCCGCCTGCACCGTCGCCTCCCGGGAACCGCGGAGGGCCTCGGCGTGCTCGCCGCCGTGCTCCTCGGCCTCGACGGCCTTCTCATCCGCAGCCAGGGGCTCTTCGGATCGGGCCGCCTCGACCCGCTCCTCTTCGTCGGGATCTTCGGCGCAGGATCCGCGGTCGCGCTCCTCGTCACCTCCCGCCTGACCGGCCTCCACTCGCTCGTCCGCGCCTCACTCGTCGCCCTGCCGCTGGCCGCTCTCGGTCTCGCGTCCGGCCTCGCCGCCGATTCGGCCACCCGGTTCTGGGCAGGTGGGGCCGCTGCGGCCGCCGTCTGGATCGTCCCGACCCTGTTCGACAGGAGCGGAGGATCCCCCGCCGCCCGGCTCGCACGCGACCGCACCGACCGAGCGTGGATCCGGGTCACCTCGACCGGCCCGCTGGTCGTGTCGACCTTGGCCGCGTTCGCGCTCCCGGGCGACGCCGCACTCGGCTGGGTCGTTCCGTTGCTCGTGTCGGTCGCCCTGTTCATGGTCCTCGCAATCCGCGGGGTGACCGGCTCTCGATCGGGGCCGGGCCGATTCGCGTCCGCCGCAGCCGGGGTGACTCTGGCCCTGCTCCCGTTCGACGCGGCTGTGCGAGCCGGTCTCGACACCGCGGCCGCCTGGATCCTGCCCCTGTCGATCGCCCTCGTCGTGCTGGCCTTCGCTCTCGCCTCCCGGGCTGCGTCCGAGCGCCGACCGGTCGTGCGGGCCGCACTCGCACGGGCGTCGTGGTCCGGTCTCGTCGTGCTCGCCGTCGTCGCGACGGTCTTGAGCGTCGTGGTGGCCGGGGGCGTCAGCGGACGACTCGTCAGCTGGTCCGACGCGGCGCCCTTCCTCGCCGACCTGACCGCAGCGTCTCGCGCGGCACCATCCGACGAGATCCTTCCACTCACCGTGTCGGCGCTCGGCCTCGCTCTCGCCGCCCTCGGTGCCGCGACCGCTGTGGCCCTCCTCCGGCCGCGGCCGGCTGTGCGGCGTGCCGTGACGACCACGGCGGAGGCCGTCCTGGCACTCGCTCTCGTCGGCGCCGCCCTGTCGACGTCCCTGCCGCCCGGCGACCTGACGCTGACCGCCCTCGTCGGGGGCCTGGCCCTCGCCGCTTTCCGAGACGGGCGCGTGTCGCGGGGCGTCTCCGGCACGACCGTGGCGGTCGCCGCCGGGTTGCTCTTCGCACAGTCCCCTCTGACTCAGTCGCTGTGGATTCCTGCCCTGCTCCTGCTCGTGTCTCTCCTCGTCGGACTCCGGGTGCTGTCGACACGATCGCTCCCGAAGGCGACCGCGCGGATCATCGCGCCGCTGGTGACACTGGCCGTCTCGCTCGTTGTCGTCACCGCGGCCCTCAGGATCCCGGCCTGGCTCGCTCCGACCGGCGGCGATCCCGGTGGCCGTGCCGCCACCGCCTGCGTCATCCTGACGGCGATCGTGAGCTTGCTGGTGGTCGCCACCGCGCCGATCATCCCGCTGCTCCGCCGCGCTCCGCTCCTCGACCTCCGGGTCGTCTCCGCCACCGCCGTCGCCGCGCTCGCGGTCGCCGGCGTCGTCTTCGGGGTCGCTCCCTCAGGCACCGGCCTTGCGGCCGCGACTCTCCTCGCCCTGGTCGCCATCACGGCCTTCGTCTGGCTGGTCGTCCCGGCACCGGAGCGCGACGCGGAGCGTCTCGCCGCTGCCTTCATCACGCCCGCGGCCGTGATCGCCAGCGCCGACCGCCTGCTGAACGCGGGCTCGCTGGTATACGAGACACGCTGGCTGCTCCTCGCCGTAACGGTGCTCGGCCTCGCGATCGCCTCCCGCGTGCTCCTGCGGGGGCCGTCGGGCAGTGCGACTTCGCGTCGTTTCGCCTGGGACGCCCCGCTCGTCGCCGCCGGGCTGGTGACCTCGGCCGCTGCGCTTTTCTCGGCGCCCGCGTGGCCGACGCTGGCAGTCCTCGCGATCGCCGCCCTGGTCATCGCGTCGACACCGGGCTCGTCGCCGCTTGCCGCGCTGACCGGCGCCCACCTCCGACACCACGTGGCCTGGGCGGCACCCGTGCTCGCGATCACGGCACTGTGGTCGGTACTGGCCGATGCCGGCGTCACCGTCGTCGAGGCGTACTCGCTTCCCCTGGCCGCGCTCCTGGCTCTTCTGGCCCTCGGGCTCCCCGCGCTCGCCCTCCGGTTCGCGCACGGCTCGGCCCCTCACCCCGCGCACCCGCACCCGGTCTTCCCCCTGCTCTTCGGCGTCGGAGTCGCCACCGCTCTCCTGCCGTCGATCATCGCCTCACCGGAGGGGCCTCTGGTCCGACCGATCCTGGTCATCGCCGCGGCCACCCTCGCCGGCATCGCCGCCACGACTCTCGGGCGCACCCGCGTCGACGTCCGCACCACGCTGGCCGCCGGCTCCGTGGTGGGCATCGTCGCGACCGGTCTGACGATGGCGCTGGGCTCCCCCGCCGCGATCGCCGCAGCCCACCCCGACGCCTGGTCGTCGGCGGCGGCTCTTCTCGCGCTGGGAATCGCGGTGCTGTGGTCGCGCGACCGGGGTGACTCCGTCGACGCCGCGCGGGATCCTCGGCGCCGCCTGAGGGCCGTGGCTCCCGTATTCGCCGTGGTGGCCGTGGCCGTGTTCGCCCTTCCCGAGCTCGTTCCGCTTCTCTCGAGTCTTTTCGGCGCGGCCGTCGACTGGCAGCGACCGGTGACCGCCGTCGTCGCTCTCGCCGTCTGCTGTCTGGCCAGCGCACTCGGAGGCCCCGCTCGTGCGAGGAGCGGGCTGGCGATCCGCCTTCGCCAGGCGGCCCTCGTCGCCGCGTCAGCCATCGCCGCAGTAGCCCTGCTCGGCGGCCTCACGGAATCGGTGCCGTTCGAGACGGTGACCGCACCGGTCGCGGTCGCCGCCCTGGTCTCAGGGGCCCTGCGGCTCGGTCGCGATACGGCCGTGGGCTCGTGGCGCGCCCTGGGATTCGGGATCCTCGTGCTGCTCCTGCCCGGGCTCCTGGCCGATTACGTCGACGTTCAGACGCCGCGCCTGGTGGCCGTGGGAGTGCTCGCTGTCGCGAGCCTCCTGGCCGGTGCGCGGCTCCGGCTCCAGGCGCCGCTCCTGGTCGGCGGCGGCGTCGCCGTGTTGCACGCGATCGCCCAGCTCTGGCCGGGACTAGTGCTCGTGACGACGTCGGTGCCGTGGTGGCTGTGGGCGGGCGTCGGCGGAGTTCTGCTCATCGTGGTCGCCGCGACGTACGAGCGCCGCGTCCGAGATGCGCGAATGGTGGGTCGCACAGTGTCATCCCTGCGCTGATGGGGAACAAATCGACCCCCTTCGTGATTGAATATGCATACGCATAGAAATGGGGACACCATGGCCACCGCCAGCAACCCGGAGCGCGAGCTTCCTACCCTCGATCCCGCCGCGATCCAGCTCGGCCTCGACACCTTCGGCGACGTGACCGAGACCGCCTCGGGCACCCCGCTCGACGGCACTCTGCTCAGCCACGCCCAGACCATCCGCAACCTCGTCGAGCAGGCCGTCCTCGCCGACGAGGTCGGTCTCGACTTCATCGGCGTCGGCGAGCACCACCGCGTCGACTTCGCCGTCTCGGCCCCCGAGGTCGTGCTCGCGGCCATCGCTGCGAAGACCTCGAGGATCCGACTCGGCTCGGCAGTCACGGTGCTCTCGTCCGACGATCCGGTCCGCGTCTACGAGCGCTTCGCCACCGTCGACGCCCTGTCGAACGGGCGCGCGGAGGTCATCCTCGGCCGCGGCTCGTTCACCGAGTCGTTCCCGCTGTTCGGCCTCGACCTGCAGGACTACGAGGTGCTCTTCGAGGAGAAGATCAACCTCTTCGCCGAGCTGCTGAAAGACGCCCCTGTCACCTGGGAGGGCACCAAGCGCGGCGCCCTCACCGACCAGTGGGTCTACCCGCGCCCCGAGAGCGGCACCATCAAGACCTGGGTCGGCGTCGGCGGCAGCCCGCAGTCGGTCATCCGCGCGGCGCACTACGGCCTCCCCCTGTTCCTCGCGATCATCGGCGGCAGCCCGGCCCAGTTCGCGCCCTACTCCGACCTCTACCGTCGAGCCCTCGATCAGTTCGGGCACGCTCCTCAGCCGATCGCCATGCACTCCCCGGGCTTCATCGCGGCCACCGACGCCGAGGCCCTCGAGATCCTCTACCCGTACCAGGAGGCCCAGACGAACCAGCTCGGACGCGAGCGCGGCTGGCCGCCCTACTCGCGGGAGCAGTACCTCTCGACGGCCGGCCCCGAGGGTGCCCTCTACGTGGGATCGCCCGAGACCGTTGCCCGCAAGATCGCGCACAACATGCGTCTACTCGGCGCGACGCGCTTCGACATGCGTTACAGCATGGGTAGCCTGCCGCACGAGCAGATGATGAAGAGCATCGAGCTCTACGGCCGCGAGGTGGCGCCGATGGTACGCGAGCTTCTGGCCGAGACCCCCGCGCCCGTCGCCGTCTAAGCCTCGTCTCGACCCGACGAGCGTTCAGAACTCTGGCAAAAACCGCACTTTCGGCCCGATAGTCCCGCTATCGGGCCGGTTCTGCCAGAGTTCTGAACCGCCGCGCCCGTCTCAGCGCTCGCGCGCGGCGACACCGACAGCACCGACCGCGACAGCGAGCACGAGCGCGGCTGCGACGAGCGCGAACCCGCCCGCCTGCTGGTCGGCCAGCGGCGGTAGCCCCCAGGTGCGGCCCATGGCGCCGTACCAGTTTGCAAGCCGGAGCCCCGGGGTGAGGGCGAGAGCGGCACCGACTGCACCGACGGCGAGCAGTGCCACTGCGCCGAGCAGGATCCTGAGCCTCGCCCCGGCCCGCACCGGCACGGGGTCGAGACCGACCATCGACTGCGCGAAGAGCCAGCCCACCAGCACGAGGCCCGCGATCAGGCAGAAGCGGCCGAGGTCGGTGGTCGCCGTCCACCGCAGCAGCGGCGACCAGACGACGGCCCAGACCGATACCGCCAGCAGCGGCCCGCCGACCAGGGGGTGCGTGAGCCAGGCCGCTCCGCGCGACTGGACGATGCCGAGCATCCACTCTCGCGGGCCCGAGCTGCCGTCGGTGCGCTTCTCGATCGCGAGTAACGCCAGAGTCCACGGTGCGCCACGCACGAGCAGCACGGGCACGACCAACGCCGCCACCGCTATCTGGACGACGTGCGCGCTCATCAGATACGGCGAGTAGACGTTCAGAGCGCCGTTCGTGGCGAAGACCAGTACGACGAGACCGAGGATCCAGGCACCCGTCCGCCCCACCGACCACGAGTCGCCGCGCCGCCGCAGCCGAGCCACCCCCACGAGGTAGAACGCCGCGAGAAAGACGGCGCCGAGCAGCCAGACCAGGTCGATGTTCCACGCCGTCAGCCAGCGGCTCGGCGTGAACTCGGCCGGCAGCTTCACGTCGGTCAGCACTTCGGCGGGCGTCAGGTCGGCCGTGTCGTTCGCGACGGACTGCGACACCGGTGTCTGCGTGCGAGCCAGCGCAGCGGCCACGCCGGAGGCGAGCCCGAGAAAGGCGATCTCGGCGGTGACGAACCACCAGAAGGCGCGCTGCGTCTGCCGTCCGACGCTGGTTCCGGCATTGGCGCCGGCAACACGCTCGATGACGACGCGACGATGGACCACTCCGAAAAGGCCGAGCAAGATGAGCAGCACCGCCTTCACGACGACGAGCAACCCATACGCCGACCCGAGTGCCGGCCAGGTGCCGATCCTGATCTGCGCGCTGACGAGGCCCGAGACGGCGACAATCACGAAGCAGACCAGGGCGATCGACGAATAGCGGCTCAGCACCACCGCGAGCCGAGCCCGCTCGATGACCGGGCGCAGCAGCACCACTGCCAGCAGCCCGCCGAGCCACACCGCGGCGCCGATCACGTGCAGCCCGAGCGCCGAGACGGCCGCCGCGTGGGAGGCGGTGCCGGCGGCGTGCCCCTGCTGGGCGATCGGCACGAGCGCGCCCGCGGCGAGGAGTGCGACGACCAAGACTCCACCGACCGACCGCACGGCGAAGCAGAGCACGGTGACGGTCGCCGCCATCAGGGTCGAGATCAACCAGGCGAGCCCGAGGTCGGTGCCGGTCAAGAAGAACGCCAGCGACTGCCCGAACTTCTCGTCGAGGGCCGGCGCGACTCCGGCGACGCTGAGGAACGTGAAGAACCCGGCAACACTCGAGGCGAGGGTCCAGAACAGCGCTCCGGCCGAGGCGATGTCGAGAGCACGTCCCCACTCGGGCCGGGCCGGAGTCAGCGCGAAGCAGGCCAGAGCCAGGGTGCCGATGGTGAGCGACGCGCCCAGCTCGGTGAGGAACGTGGCGACCGGCAGACCGAACCGGACGACCGCTCCAGGATCCGACAGGGGCAGTGGCGCTGCGGCACCGCCGAACACGAGGGCTGCGAGCAGAGCGACCAGGCCTGCTGCGACCAGCAGCACCGGGGCGGCGAGTCGGGAGAGGCGGGGCACCCGGAAAGCCTAGGCGAGCTTGCTGATCGCCGAAAACCAGAAGGAGCGGATCACGACCTGAGTCGTGATCCGCTCCTTCTGTGGAACAGGTGTGGCCTGAGTTACTTGACCGAGGCCTTGAGCTTCGAGCCGGCGCTGACCTTGACGCTGTCGCTGGCGGCGATCTCGAGAGCCTCGCCGGTCTGCGGGTTGCGGCCGGTGCGTGCGGCGCGGTGGGTCTTCTCGAAGGCGATCCATCCCGGGATGGTGACCTTGGTGCCGTCAGCGACGTTCTTCGAGACGACGGAGAAGAGAGCGTCGACGACGCCGCTCACTGCAGCCTGGCTCTGGCCCGACTCGGCGGCGACAGCTGCGACGAGCTCGGTGCGGTTCAGTGACTTGTCAGCCATGTGTTGTCCTCCTCGGACACGTTGTGTGTGGCACGCGTACTTCTTTGGGGCAGTCGCCGCGGTGGCGGCGACCGACGGATCTGAGTGGACCCCAGGGGTAAAACCCCTGGGGAACCGCCTCAGAACCTACCAGGAAGACTTCGTGATGCCCGGCAATTCGCCACGGTGAGCCATGTCGCGGAAGCGCACACGGCTGACACCGAACTCGTTGAGGTAACCGCGGGGGCGGCCGTCGATGGCGTCGCGGCCACGGACGCGGACCGGCGACGCGTTGCGCGGGAGCTTCTGCAGGCCCACGCGAGCGGCCTCGCGGCTCTCGTCGGTGCCGTTCGGGTCGATCAGAGCCTTCTTCAGCTCCAGTCGCTTCGTCGCGTAGCGAGCAACGATCACTTTGCGCTGGTTGTTCTTCGCAACCATGCTCTTCTTGGCCATGTTTAGCGCTCCTCGCGGAATTCGACGTGCTTGCGGATGACCGGGTCGTACTTCTTCAGCACGAGACGGTCGGGGTTGTTACGACGGTTCTTCTTGGTCACGTACGTGAAACCGGTGCCCGCCGTCGAGCGGAGCTTGATGATCGGACGGACGTCCTGGCTCTTTGCCATTAGATTTTCTCCCCACGTGCGAGGAGGTCTTTGACGACCTTCTCGATGCCGCGAGCATCGATGACCTTGATGCCCTTGGCGCTCAGCGTCAGCGTGACGTTACGGCGCAGCGAAGGCACGTAGTACGTCTTCTTCTGCACGTTCGGGTCGAAACGACGCTTCGTGCGTCGGTGCGAGTGCGAGATGTTGTGCCCGAAGCCGGGAACGGCTCCAGTCACCTGGCAGGTTGCTGCCATGGTTTTCCTCCGTAAATACCGTAGAAGACCCGCGTTTGCACACGGGTTCTACCCAAGGTCACTTGTCGGCACGCTTCGTCTCCGCCACCAGAGCGGCCCGCCACCGAGGTGACAGCGAAGGAGATTCGGCATACATGGGCGCAGATAGCACCCAACCAAAGAGCAAGCTTAGACGACACGCCCGGCCTGGGCAACCTGCGCCGAGCACACCGCACACAGCCCGAAGACGTCGACGACATGGTTCGCCTCGGTGAACCCGTTCTCGGCCGCGACCTGACGCGCCCACTGCTCGACCGGGTCGGCCGATATCTCGACCGTGGTTCCGCAATTGCGGCAGATGAGGTGATGGTGGTGCGTGCCGGGGGTGCACGCGCGGAACAGGCTCTCGCCGTCCTGCTGCAGACTGTCGGCCTCGCCCCCCGACTCGAGCGACGACAGCGCTCGGTAGACGGTCGCGAGGCCGATCGGCGAACCGCTCTCGCGCAGGGTCGAGTGCAGCGCCTGAGCACTGACGAATCCGGCCGATGTCGACAGGGCCTCCCGCACGGCCTCGCGCTGCCAGGTGTTGCGCTTCATGAGGGCACCCTTTCGTTCACTGCGGCGGTGGGTCGAGATGCGAGCCGAGCCGTCGGATCCTTCGTTCTGCGCCCGCCGCGACGCTCGCGTCGGCCGCCGACGAGGCGGCACACCAGCCAGATCGTGAACGAGATCGTCGTCACGTAGGGCGAGATCGGCAGGCCGCCCCCGAGGGCGAGCAGGATGCCCCCGACGACCGAGACGACGGCGAACACCGTGCTCAGCACCGGCACCCAGAACGGAGAGACGGTGATCCGCAGGGCTGCGGCGGCCGGCGTCACGAGAAGAGACAGCACGAGCAGAGCGCCGACGATCTGCACCGAGACGGCCACCGACAACCCGAGCGCGAGCATGAAGACGATCGACAGGGTGCGGACCGGGACACCGGCTGCGGCCGCGACGTCCGGATCGACGCTCGCGAAGGTGAGCGGCCGCCAGACGACGATCAGCGTGACGATCACGATCGCCGAGATCGCCAGCAACCAGCCGAGCTGCGGATTGTCGACCGAGACGATCTGGCCGGTCAGCAGTCCGAACTTGTTGGCCGACCGCCCCTGATAGAGGGCGAGGGCGAGAATACCGAGCCCCAACCCGAACGGCATGAGCACGGCGATGATCGAGTTCCGCTCCCGTGCCCGACTGCCCAGCAGGCCGATCAGAAGGGCGGCGAGCACGCTTCCGATGAGCGAGCCGGTCACGACGTTGATACCCAGCAGGAGCGCGATGGATGCGCCGGCGAACGAGAGCTCGCTGATGCCGTGCACGGCGAAGGGCAGGTTGCGGGTGATGACGAACGGCCCGATGAGCCCGCCGACGATGCCGAGTACGGCTCCGGCGATGATCGAGTTGCGCACGAGCACGACGAGCTCGCCGAAGTTCTCGAACGAGAGGATGTGAGTGAGGATGTCGGCGTTCACCGCACGGGCCCTTCTGGGTCGAGGTCGTCGCCGTGGTCAGCGTGGTGGCCGTGGCCATCGTGGTCGTGGGCGGCGTCGTTGCTGCCGACGATCACGATGCGCCCCATTGTGCGCACGACATCGACCGGGGTGCCGTACAGCGCGCTCAGCACATCAGCCTGGAGCACCTCGTCGGGAGTGCCGATCGTGAAGCGGCCGCCGGCGATGTAGACCACCCGGTCGACGGCGTCGAGAATTGGGTTCACGTCGTGCGTCACGAAGACCACCGCGGCACCCGTCTTGCGACGCTGCTCGTCGATCAGGTCGGTGACGCCGCGCTGATGGCGCAGGTCGAGCGAGATGAGCGGCTCGTCGCAGAGCAGAAGCGCAGGATCCGAAGCCAGCGCCTGCCCGACCCGCGCCCGCTGCTGCTCCCCGCCCGAGAGCGAGGCCACCGGGGCCAGCGCGAAGTCGGTTGCGCCGACCTCGGCGACGAGGGCGTCGACGCGCTCCCGTTCGGCACGGGACTCGCGCCACAGACCCCAGCGGTGGCCCGTGATGCCGAGCGCGATCATGTCGCGTGCGCGGAGCGGAGTGCCCGACTCCATCAACCGCTGCTGCGGGATGTAGCCGATCCTCCGGTGCCCGCGGCGGACCGGCCGACCGAGGAATTCGGCCGTTCCCGCCGTGAGCTCCTGCTGCCCGAGGATCGCCTTGAGCAGCGTCGTCTTGCCGGCACCGTTCGGGCCCAGCACGGCGACGAACTCGCCGGGCTCGACGTCGAGGTCGAGCCCGGCCCAGAGTTCGCGGTCGCCGAAGCGCAGGCTGGCGCCCCGGAGACTGAGGACGGGCGTCACTGCTGGGTCACTGTCACTGGGAGAGCGCCGCCTTGACCGCGTCGATGTTGCTCTGCTGCCAGGTCTGGTAGTCGTCGCCCTTCGGCAGGGTCTCGGTCACCGGGACGACGGGGACGCCCGCGGTCTCGGCCGCTTTCTGCACCTGCTCGGTCTCGGGGCTTCCGGCCTGCTCGTTGTAGGCGAGCAGGGCGACCTTCTTGCCGGTCATCAGCTTCAGCGTCTCGTTCAGGGCCGACGGCGGCACGTCTTCGCCCTCCTCGACCGCCTCGGAGAACGCACCCGGCGTGGCGTTCTTCAGGCCGATCGCGTCGAACAGGTAGCCGGGCACCGGCTCGGTGTAGGCGACGGCATCGCCGTCGTAGGTCTTCTTCAGCGCAGCCGTCTGCGCCTCGAGCTTCTCCATCGCCGTATTGAACGTCACCGCGTTGTTGAAGAACGTCTTCGACTCGTCGGGGTTCGCCGTCGACAGGTCGGTGGCGATCCTGTTGGCGAGCTTCGACATGGTCGGATAATCGTAGAACACGTGCTCGTTGAGCTCGCCGTCGCTCGAGGTGAAGCCGGAGACCTTCACCGCGTTGAGAAGCGTCGCCTTGCTGTTCGTTGACGAGCGCATGGTGTCGACGTAGTCGTCGTAGCCGCCGCCGTTTTCGATGATGAGGTCGGCCTTGGAGATCGCGAGCTGCGTCTGGGCGTCGGCCTCGAAGCCGTGCGGGTCTTGGTTCGGGTTCGACAGGATGCTGGTGACGGTGACCGAGGATCCTCCGATCTGCTTTGCGATATCGCCGTAGACGTTCGTGGACGCTACGACCTTGATCGTGCTGTCGTCCGGTGCGGCACCACCCGAGGCGGAGCAGCCGGCGAGCGCGAGGGCACCTGTGGCGGCGAGGGCGAGCGAGGGCAGGAGGCGGCTTGTTTTCACGTTCCCGACGGTATCGCCAAACGATAATCATTGTCAACAGCGATGGCACCGTGGTTCCAACCAGCCAAGTCTCCAAATCTATTGTGTAACATTTTGCATTGATCTATGGTTGACGCATGATCGAAGCGAGTAACCTCACAAAGACCTACGGCGACAAGACCGCTGTCGACGGCCTGAACTTCACCGTCGCGCCAGGTCTCGTCACCGGATTCCTCGGCCCCAACGGGTCAGGCAAATCCACCACGATGCGCATGATTGTCGGCCTCGACCGCCCCACCTCGGGCCGGGTGACCGTCAACGGCAAGCCGTACGCCGAGCACGCGGCACCTCTGCACGAGGTCGGAGTCCTGCTCGACGCAAAGGCCGCACACCCCGCCCGCACGGCTCGCAACCACCTCCGCTGCATCGCCCGCACACACGGCATCTCCAACCGTCGCGTCGACGACGTCATCGCCCTGACCGGCCTCGAAAGCGTCGCTGGCAAGCGCGTCGGCAAATTCTCGCTCGGCATGGGTCAGCGCGTGGGCATCGCCAGCGCCCTCCTCGGCGACCCGCAGACCGTCATCCTCGACGAGCCCGTCAACGGCCTCGACCCGGAGGGGGTGCAGTGGGTCCGCTCGATGTGCCGCTCACTCGCCGCCGAGGGCCGAGCCGTGCTGCTGTCCAGCCACCTGATGGACGAGATGGCGAAGACAGCCGACCGCGTCATCGTGCTCGGTCGGGGCCGTGTAATCGCCGACGCTTCGATGGACGAGATCATCGCCTCCTCGGGTGGCCAGTCGATCCGCGTCCGAAGCAACAACATCGCGCGATTGGCCCAGCTACTGGCACCGCACGGCGCCGTCGTCACCACGACCGCCGCCGATACAGCCGAGATCGCCGGCTCCGACACCCGCCAGGTCGCCGAGGTCGCAGCCTCGGCCGGCATCGTTCTCTTCGAGATCGCGACGGTGCAGGCCTCCCTCGAAGAGGCCTTCTTCGCCCTCACCGACGACGCGGTCGAGTACCGCACCGCTAACCACAACGCCCCGGAGAACAACCGATGACCACCACCGCCCCCACCCGCAGCTCCACGTCCGTCTCGACACCGACCCACTGGAGCTTCGGCGGCGTCGTGTCGTCGGAGTTCACCAAGCTCATCACCCTCCGTTCGACCTTCGTCATCTCGCTGGTGATGATCGTCATCTCGGTTGCCTTCAGCGCCCTGGTCGCCTCGACTTACGGCTCGGCCGAGGTTGTCGGTCGCGCGGCCTCCGGCGCGACCTCCTCTTCGGTCGGCGCATCGGTCAGCTTCGCCCAGCTCATCATCGGCGTCCTTGCGGTCCTCCTCGTCACCAACGAGTACTCCACGAACATGATCCAGACGACACTCGCCGCCACCCCGCGACGGTTCCCCGTGCTGGCGGCAAAGCTCGTGGTCGCGACCGTGGTCACTCTCATCCTGTCGTTGGTCTCGTCTCTGCTCGGCTATGCCGTCGCCGCACCGATTCTCACCGGTACCGACCTGCTCGCCTCTCTCAGCGACGCCATCGTCGTCGGCTCGATCGCCGCGTCCGCCCTCTACCTCGTCTTCGTGGCGTGGTTCGCCGTGACGACGGCCAGCATCCTCCGGAATTCCGCCGCCGGCATCGCTGTCGTTGCCGGCATCTTCTTCGTCTTGCCAATCGTTCTCTCCCTGGTCCCCCTCGGCGACGTGCATCTCGACGACTACATCCTCGGCAGCTCCGGGCAGGTCGTCTCCCGCAGCATCTGGGACGCCGACTTCCGCGGTGACTTCGCGCTGAACCTCGGCCTGACGATCGCCTGGCTCGTCGCTCCCGCGGTAGCGGCATTCGGGCTACTCGCCAAGCGCGACGCGTGAGTGCCCCGGCCCCCTGACAGCCCCGCTTTCCCAACGGTCACGGCTGCCGACGCACCTCGTCGCGCGAACGCTCCCATCGTGCCCCTCCCTTTCCGACGGGAGGGGCACGGTGTGTCCGCGTACCCTGGAGCCGTGTCCACCGCGCCGCTCGACGTCGACCCGCTGCTTCCGCGGCCGCCGGGGCTCGTGCGGCGCTTCTGGATGCGACACGCCCGCCTCGCCGACTGGCTCCTCGTCGTCTTCGCGCTCATCGTGGGCTACCTCGAGGCCGTCGACACAGGCGCGGGCCTGGTCGGCGCCGACTGGCTCGTCAGCGGCTTCTTCGCGCTCCCCGTCGTCGGGGCCGCCGCTCTGCTCTGGCGGCGGTCACGACCACTCACCTGCTTCGGCGTTGCACTCGCCTGCAGCCTCGGCCTCACGCTGGCCAACACGACGGTGCCCGCCACCGTGCTCGTGCTCGCCCTCTACGCCGTCGCCGTCTACGACCGTTTCGCATTCGCCTGGATCGGCGCCGCTCTCGCGGTCGCGCTCAACGCCGGGGTCGAGATCCTGGTGCAGGGCTCCCCGCATTCCCTCGCCCTCCTCACCGTGACCTTCGCCATCACGCTGCTCATCGGGGTGACCGTCGGAGGCCGCCGTCGGTACCTCGAAGCACTGCTCGACCGGGCCGCGCAGCTGACGCGCGAGCGCGACCAGCAGGGGCAGCTCGCCGCGATCGAAGAGCGAGCACGGATCGCCCGCGAGATGCACGACGTCGTGGCGCACGGCCTCTCGGTCATGATTCGGCTGTCGGATGGAGCCGCGGCCGTGGCCACGTCGGATCCTTACCGTTCCCGCGAAGCGGTCCGGCAGATCGGCGAGGTGGGCCGCTCCTCCCTCCGCGACATGAGGCGTCTGCTCGGGGTGCTCCGCGACGAGGGGCAGGTCGAGTTCGCCCCCCAGCCGACGCTCGCCGAGCTCGACGACCTCGTCGAGACCTACCGCAGCGCCGGGCTTCCCGTCGCGGTGCAGCAGAAGGGCACGCCTCCGACCGACCGGGCAATTCAGGTGGCCCTGTTCCGCGGCGTTCAAGAGGCCCTGACGAACGCGCTCCGATATTCGCGCGAGCCCGGACGAGTGCTCGTCTCGCTCGACTACGACAGCACGAGTGCCACGCTCGACGTCACCGACGACGGCATCTTTGTCGGCCGTCCGGAGTCGGTGGGGAGCGGTCGCGGCCTCCTGGGATTGCGCGAGCGAGCCGTCGCCTTCGGCGGGACCGTCGCTGCGGGGCCTGCCATCAATCCCGAGACCGGGCAGGATGGGGGCGGTTGGCGTGTTCGCATGATGCTGCCGACCGCCATCGAAGGAACGAAATGACCGACATCTGTCTGCTTCTCGTCGACGACCAGGATCTCCTGCGTGCCGGCATGGCGATGGTGCTCGGGGCCGTGGAGGGCATCCGAGTGGTGGGCGAAGCCACGAACGGCGGCGACGCCATCTCGAGAGCGGCCGAGCTCTCCCCCGATGTCGTTCTCATGGACGTCCGTATGCCCGGCATCGACGGAATCGAGGCGACCCGGCAGATCGTGGCGGCGAACGCAGCGACCCGGGTCATCATCCTCACCACCTTCGATCTCGACGAATACGCGTTCGGTGGCCTGAACGCCGGTGCCAGCGGGTTCCTCTTGAAAGACGCTCCGTCTGACGAGCTCATCCAGGCGATCCACACCGTCGCGGCCGGCGAGGCCATCATCTCGCCGAGAGTCACCCAGCGGATGCTCGAGATGTACCGGGGCAAGATGCCCGAGAATGCGGCCGGCGCTCCCTCTCCCCTCTCCGATCGCGAGCACGAAGTGCTGGTTGCGATCGGCCGCGGGCTGTCGAACACCGAGATCGCGGCATCGCTGTTTCTCTCCGAGTCGACCGTGAAGACTCACGTGGGCAGGGTTCTCGCCAAGCTCGAACTCCGCGACCGGGTGCAGGCCGTCATCTACGCCTACCAGCGGGGGCTCGTGTAGCTCCCTCTGGCCTCCCCACCCGCACTCCGCTCGCAGTGTGTAATATCTGATATCGTACATGGATTCGACGATACGCGGTCGCGCCATGGCATTCCACGACGGCACTGAAGGACGACCCCGGTCGTCCGACCGTCCGATGCCCGGCGACACCCTGAACGGAGACACTGACGGCCATGGACTTCTTAGGCTGGATCACCGACGCCGCCTCCGCCCTGCCCGTCGGTCTCGTGTGGGCCCTCGGCTCCGCCCTGTCGTTCGCCGAGTCGGGCCTCGGGCTCGGCCTCGTCTTTCCCGGCGAAACGGCGATCCTGATCGCATCGGCCACCCTCACAACCCCGTGGAGCGCCGTCGTCATGTTTCTTCTGGTGACGGTATTCGCCTGCGCCGGCGACCACGTCGGGTACCTCCTCGGGCGTCGACACGGGGGCAGGATCCGCGAGACCCGGCTCGTGCAGAAGTTCGGGCCGCACCACTGGGATCGCGCCCTCGCCCTCCTCGAGAAGCAGGGCGCCCGCGCGATCCTCTTCACCCGGCCCGTGCCAATCGTCCGGATCCTGACGCCCGCCGCAGCGGGCGTGGCCGGTGCGAACTATCCGCGGTTTCTCGCCGCGTCGTTCTCCGGCGCGTTCATCTGGTCGGGGCTCTACGTCGGCCTCGGCTACCTGCTGCGCTCATCACTCACCGCCGTAGAGAAGTACCTCCACTCGTTCGGGTACTTGTTCGCCGCGGCGCTGGCGCTGCTCATCGTCGGCGCGCTGGCCCGAAGGATCATCCTGAAGCGTCGCGCGAAGACTGCCTGCGGGGCCCGCGCGACGGTCTCGTCAAGCAGCAGCGCGGGCTAGTCGAGCAGCAGCGCCGGCTCTTCGAGAACGCTCGCGACGTCGGCGACGAAACGTGAGGCCACGTCGCCGTCGACGACTCGGTGGTCGAACGACGCACCGATCGTCGTGACCATGCGCGGACGCACCTCACCGTCGACCACCCAGGGCTTCTGCTTGATGGTGCCGAGGGCGATGATTCCGACCTCGCCCGGGTTGAGGATTGGCGTGCCCGTGTCCATGCCGAAGACCCCGATGTTGGTGATCGTGATCGTGCCGCCCGCGGTATCGGCCGGTTGGGTCTTGCCGTCGCGGGCCGTCAGGGTGAGCTCTTCGAGGGCCTGCGCCAACTCGAGGAGCGACATCGCCTGCGCCTCTTTGATGTTGGGCACGATGAGGCCGCGGGGGGTCGCCGCCGCGATGCCGAGGTTGACGAAGTGGCTGACCAGGATCTCACGGTCGGTCCACTCCGAGTTGACCATGGGGTTGCGACGGACGGCCCAGATGACGGCCTTCGCCATGATCAGAAGCGGAGAGACCTTGACCCCGGCGAACTGCGCGGAGTTTTTCAGCCGCTTGACGAACTCCATCGTGCGCGTGGCGTCGACGTCGACGAAGAGGCTGACGTGCGGCGCGGTGAAGGCACTCGACACCATCGCCGACGCGATGGCCTTGCGGACGCCCTTAACCGGGATCCGCTCGACGCGCTCCTCGCTCCACTCGGGCGTTTCGATGTTGTGGAAGACGCTTGCCTGCTTCGCGTGCCGGATGACGTCGTCGCGGGTCGTCTCGCCGGCGAGCCCGGTTGCCTCGACCACTGCGAGGTCGACCCCGAGGTCTTTGGCGAGCTTGCGAATCGGGGGTTTGACGATGACCGGCTGCGCCGATGCCGCCGGCACCGACTCGGGGCGGCGCTTCTTGGCCTCCGCCACGCGTTGCACCCGGGCGTCGGCTTCGCCCTTGGTCGGGCGTCGACGCCGCGTCGCCGCGTGCCCGCCCGTGATGCCGTAGCCGACGAGCACGGAGCCCGACCCCTCGTCAGCGACCGCCTCGGCCGACGCCGCCGAGGTCGGAGTCGCGGCCACGAAGGCCGCCTCGTCCGCTTCGGCCTCGAGAATCTCGTCGGCCGGCGTGCGGGGGATGTCGCCTCCGGCCACCCGGATGATGGGGGCACCCACGGCGACGGTCTGGCCCTGCTCGACGAGGATCTCGTCGACGACGCCCGCGAACGGCGAGGGCAGCTCGACGAGCGACTTCGCCGTCTCGATTTCGACGATGACCTGGTTGAGGGCGACGGAATCACCCGGAGCCACCTTCCACTCGACGATCTCGGCCTCGGTGAGGCCCTCGCCGACGTCGGGAAGGTGGAATTCGTTGCTAGCTGTGGTGGTGGTCACGCGGGCTTCTTTTCTCAGTAGGCGAGGGCGCGGTCGACGGCCTCGAGCACGCGATCGGCATCGGGGAGGTAGACCGATTCGAGCTTGGCGGGCGGGAACGGGGTGTCGAAGCCGCTCACCCGGAGGACGGGGGCCTCGAGCGAGTAGAAGGCCTTCTCGGCCACGGTCGAGGCGATCTCGGAGGCGATGCTGGCGTTCTGCGGGGCCTCCTGCGCGATGACGAGACGACCCGTCTTGCGCACGGATTCGAGGATCGGGCCGTAGTCGACCGGGGAGAGCGAACGGAGGTCGACGACCTCGATGCTGATGCCCTCCTCGGCGGCGATCTCGGCGGCCTGCAGGAGGACCGAGACCATGGCGCCGTGACCGAGGACGGTCACCTCGGTGCCCGTGCGGACGACCCGGCTTGCGTGCAGGGGTGCGCCCGGCGCCGTGAAGTCGACGGGACCCTTCGGCCAGTACCGGCTCTTAGGCTCGAAGAACATGATCGGGTCGTTCGACTGGATCGCCTCCTGGATCATCCAGTACGCGTCGTGCGGAGTCGAGGGGCTCACCGACCGGAGCCCGGCCGTGTGGGCGAAGTAGGCCTCGGGGCTCTCCTGGTGGTGCTCGACGGCGCCGATGTGCCCGCCGTACGGAACCCGGATCACGACGGGGAAGGGCATGGTGCCCTCGTGCCGCGCGGTGAGCTTGGCGAGCTGCGACGTGATCTGGTCGAAGCCGGGAAAGATGAACCCGTCGAACTGGATCTCGGCGACGGGGCGGAAGCCGCGCATGGCCAGACCGATGCAGGCGCCGATGATGCCGCTCTCGGCGAGAGGCGTGTCGATGACGCGCTTGGCCCCGAACTCCGTCTTGAGGCCCTCGGTCACGCGGAACACGCCGCCGAGCGTGGCGATGTCTTCGCCGAGCAGAACGACACGGGGGTCGTCGCTCATGGCCTTGCGGAGGCCCGCGTTGAGGGCGCGGCCGAGGGGCAGCGTCTCAGTGGTGGGCGCGGCGGTCTCGGCGGTACCGGGAAGCGTGTTGGTCATGCTGATTCTCCGAACGACGACTCGTAGTGCGAGAGCCATTCTTTCTGCTCGTCGATGCGCGGGTGGGGCTCGCTGTAGACGTTGTCGAAAATGAGGTCGGTCGAGGGCTTCTCGAGGGCGAGCGTGCGCACCCGGACGTCGTTCGCGAGATCGTTCGCGTCCTCTTCGACGGCGGCGAAGAACGAGTCGGACTCACCTCGACCTCGCAGGTAGGCCTCGTACCGCACGATCGGATCGCGCGCGATCCACGACTGCAGCTCGGCGTCGGTGCGGTACTTCGTCGGGTCGTCTGACGTCGTGTGCGCGCCGATGCGATACGTGAGGGCCTCGATGAAGCGGGGGCCTCCGCCGGAACGCGCCGCGTCGAGGTCGCGGAGCGTGACCGCGTAGCTCGCGAGAACGTCGTTGCCGTCGATCTGCGTCGAGGGAATGCCGAAGCCCTCACCGCGGAGGTGAAGGGACGTGCGCGACTGGGTGGCGACCGGAACGGAGATGGCCCACTGGTTGTTCTGGAGGAAGAAGACCTCGGGCGTCTGGAAGCTCGCTGCGAAGACGAAGGCCTCGCTGACGTCGCCCTGACTGGTGGCGCCGTCGCCGAAGTACGTGATGACCGCGGTGTCGCGCTCGGGATCGCCGGTGGCGTAGTCGCCGTCGAGAGTGATGCCCAGCGCGTACCCGGTGGCGTGCAGCGTCTGCGAGCCGATCACCAACGTGTAGAGGTGGAAGTTCTGCCGCTCGGCCGGGTTCCAGCCGCCGTGGGTACTACCGCGGAGCAGACGGACGACGTCGACCGGGTCGATGCCGCGCACCATGCCGACGGCGTGCTCGCGGTACGAGGGGAAAAGGTGGTCTTGCGGCCGGCTGGCGCGGGCCGACCCGACCTGGGCGGCCTCCTGCCCGTGACTCGGAACCCAGAGGGCGAGCTGGCCCTGACGCTGCAGGTTGCCGGCCTCGTCGTCGAACCGCCTCGTGAGCACCATGTCGCGGTGGAACTGACGGAGCGTCTCGTCGGAGAGCGCCTCGATGGTGGGGAGGAACTCGGCGGTGCGGTCGTTCTCCTGGAGGACCCCGGCGGGGTCGAGGAGCTGAACCGTCTCGGGCTGCGCCCCGGCAGAAGGCGCCGTCGAGGGCGCCGCGTGACTCGTGGTGTCGAATGACATGCGATCGAGCCTATCTGCGACCCGCTCCGAGAGAGCTAGAGGGCGTGAACAACCTCCTGGGCGGCTGCTAGGAGTTTGTCGACAGAAGCGGCCTCGCCGATCGAGACGCGGATGCCCTCGGGGGCGAACGCCCGGACGACGATGCCGTGCTGGTCGAACACCCCGGCGGCGTGGGCCGTGTGCTCTCCCGTGGGCAGCCAGAGGAAGTTGCCCTGAGCGGGCGGCACGTCCCAGCCCTGGTCGAGGAGCGCCTTGCGGACGTCGTCGCGGAGGCGAACGATGCGGGCCACGCGCTCGAGGAGCTCGCCCTCGTGAGCGAGGGAGGCGATCGCCGCCTCCTGCCCGAGGCCCGTGACCGAGAGGGCGATGGCGGTAGAGCGGGCGGCATCGAGGATGTAGGCGGGGCCGATGGCATAGCCGACCCGGAGGCCTGCAAGACCATAGGCCTTGGAGAATGTACGGAGTACGACGAGGTTCGGGTGACGCTCGGTGAGCGACTCCCCGTCGACGGCCGCCTCGTCGGTGACGAACTCGGCGTAGGCCTCGTCGAGCACGACGAGCACCGACTCGGGCACGGAGGCCATGAAGGTCTCGAACTCGGCCGTCGTGACGATCTGCCCCGTCGGGTTGTTGGGCGAGCAGACGATCACGAGTCGGGTGCGATCGGTGAGCGCCGCCGCCATCGCGACGAGGTCGTGGCCACCGTCGGCGCGGTTGGGCACCTGCACGCTGGTCGCACCGGTCACGGTGACGAGACCGGGATAGGCCTCGAACGAACGCCAGGAGTAGAGCACCTCGTCGCCCGTCTGCGCGACCGCGAGGAGAAGCTGGGACAGGACCGAGATGGATCCTGCGCCGATGTGAACCTCGTCGAGGCCGACGCCGTAACGGTCGGCGAGGATCTGGCGAAGAGCGGCAGCGGAAGCATCGGGATACCGGTTGACCTGGAGAGCCCCGTGGAGCGCCTCGATGACAGCGGGCAGAGGCTCGAATGGATTTTCGTTGCTCGACAGCTTGAAGGCGTCCGGGTCGGCCTGTTTGCCCTGGCGGTAGGGCGGGAGAGCGGCGATCTCGGGGCGAAGACGTACGGGAACGGTCACGAAGCCAGACTACGGGCTACCACCCGGGCCCACGGATGGGCATAGTTGTGCCCATGCGATTCTTCGTCCGGCTCGTGATCAACGCGCTCGCCCTCTGGCTCACGACGCTTCTCGTATCCGGCGTCAACGTGGTGTCGTTCGGTGACGGCACCGTGGTGCCCACCGTGCTGACCTTCCTCCTGGTCGCGTTCATCTTCGGCCTCGTAAACAGCATCGTCGGCACGGTGGTGCGCGTCGTGGCCTTCCCGCTGTACATCCTCACCCTCGGGCTGATCTCGCTCGTCGTGAACGGAATCCTGCTGCTCGTGGTGGCCTGGGTCTCGGAGCTCATCGGGTTCGGTCTGGTCGTCGACAATCTCGGGTGGGGGATCCTCGGGGCCCTCGTCCTGGCGATCATCGCCTGGCTCATCGGCATCGTGCTGCGACCGCTCTTCGGTGACGTGCGCGGTCGTCGCTGACCCATGGCGTTCGAGGTCAGCGAGTTCGACGAGGTCGGCGATGAGCTGACGCTGTTCCGCGTCGTCTTCGTCTGCACCGGAAACATCTGTCGTTCGCCGATGGCCGAGGTCGTGTTCCGCGATCTCGTCGAGAAGGCCGGCTACGGCGATCGGGTGACCGTCGCATCGCGGGGCACCGGCGACTGGCACGTCGGCGAACGCGCCGACTCACGCACGGTGGCCGCACTCGCCGGGCGGGGCTTCGACGGCTCGCAGCACCGGGCCCGCCAGTTCGAGGCGGCGGACTACGACAGGCACGATCTCCTCGTCGTCTTCGATCGCGGTCAGGAGCGGATCCTGAAGGGCTGGGCTCCCTCCGACGACGACCGGTCGAAAGTCCAGCTCCTGCTAAAATTCGACCGCGACGGCTCCGCCGTTCACGCCGGCGACGGGACTGACGTTCCCGATCCGTACTACTCCGACGACGCGATGTTCGAGACCGTGCTCGACATGGTCGAGCACGCGTCGACCGCGCTGTTTCGGCAGATCGAACCAGCACTCCGACAAGGATCGACCACATGAGCCTTCCCATGCAGCCCCTCAGCCCTCTCGACGGTCGCTACCGCCAGGCGGTCGAAGGGCTCGGGGAACACCTCAGCGAGGCCGGCCTCAACCGGGCTCGCGTGCATGTCGAGGTCGAGTGGCTGATCGATCAGACCGATCGACGATTCGCAGGATCCGCGCCGCTGTCCGACGAGCAGAAGGCCGCTCTCCGCCGGGTCGTCACCGACTTCGGCCAGAGCGCCATCGACGAGCTCGCAGTGGTCGAGGCCACCACCCGCCACGACGTCAAGGCCGTGGAGTACTTCGTGCGGGCACGCCTCGCCGAGCTGGGCCTCGACGGGGTCGCCGAGCTGACCCACTTCGCCGCGACGAGCGAAGACATCAACAACCTCTCGTATGCGCTGACCGTGAAGGCCGCCGTCGAAGACGTCTGGCTGCCGAAGTTCGACAGAGTCATCGCCCTGTTCGAAGGTCTTGCCCGCGAGCACGCCACCACGCCGATCCTGTCGCACACGCACGGCCAGCCCGCGACGCCGTCGACGGTCGGCAAGGAGTTCGCCGTCTACGCCTACCGCCTCGGGCGCATCCGCTCCCAGATCGCGTCGTCGGAGTACCTCGGCAAGTTCTCGGGCGCCACCGGCACGTTCTCCGCGCACGTCGCGGTCGACCCGACGGTCGACTGGGTCAGCGTCTCCCGCTCGTTCGTGGAGGGGCTCGGTCTCACCTGGAACCCGCTCACCACCCAGATCGAGTCGCATGACTGGCAGGCCGAGCTCTACAGCCGAGTCGCCCACGCCAACCGCGTGCTGCACAACGTCGCCACCGACATCTGGACCTACATCTCGATGGGCTACATCACGCAGATCCCGGTCGCCGGCGCGACCGGCTCCTCGACGATGCCGCACAAGATCAACCCGATCCGCTTCGAGAACGCCGAGGCGAACCTCGAGATCTCGTCGGCGCTCTTCTCCTCCCTCGCCGAGACGCTCGTCACGAGCCGCCTGCAGCGCGACCTCACCGACTCGTCGGCACAGCGCAACATCGGCGTGGCCTTCGGCCACTCGCTCCTCGCGCTCGACAACATCACCCGCGGCCTCGGCGAGATCGCAATTAACACCACCGCCCTGGCCGCCGACCTCGACGGCAACTGGGAGGTACTCGGCGAGGCCATCCAGACGGTCATCCGCGCCGAGATCACCGCCGGCCGCTCGTCGATCAGCGACCCCTACGCGATGCTCAAAGAACTGACCCGCGGCCACCGCGTCGGGCAGGCCGAGCTCGTGGCGTTCGTCGAGGGGCTCGACATCGGCGACGACGCGAAGGCACGCCTGGTCGCGCTGACGCCGAGCGGGTACGTCGGGCTGGCGGCTTCGCTCGTCGACTTCCTGCAGAAGTAGGTCGGGCGGGATCCTCGGCCCCGTCTCTGCTGTTTCGGACGGGGCGGTGCGTGCCCGCGTGGCGCGTGCCGGAACGCCGGGTGGACGAGGCTTGTCCGAGGCCCGGCGTCCCGGCACGCGCCACGCCAGGAGACACAGGGCCGGGTGGACGAGGCTTGTCCGAGGCCCGGCGTCCCGGCGCGCGCCGCGCCAAAGGATTCAGTGGTGCGAAGGCCGGTCGTCGAAGTCGTCATTCTCGAGCAGACCCTTGACGCGGCCGTTCTCGTCGCGGATCTCGTGGAGCTCGGCGTCGTTCGGCTTCGCGGCGAGCGCCAGCATGGCGAGGATCACCACGCCGACGATGAAGGCGATGCAGAGGAAGATGCCGGCGAGGTTGATCTCGCGGGTGGCGAGCAAGACGATCAGGCCGGTGAAGAGGCCGAAGACGGCGGAGAGCCCGAGCAGCTCGGCGGGGCGGACGCGCTCGCGCCTGGTGGGTGTGGTCATGAGGAATGTGCTCCGTCGGTGCTCGAGTCGTGCGTCTCGCCTGAGACGCGGGGTTCTGCGGCGCCGGAGCCGGGCGCGCGATACGTCTCTGGCTGGCCGGTCTGCCACTTGAGCGAGAGCCCCTGAATGATGAGGAAGACGCCGACGAGGGCGCCGTAGGCCCCGACGACGCCGACCAGGATGGTCGACGACGTCAGCGTGCCGCGGATTTCTTCGATGCCGCCGAGCTGCTTCGAGTAGTCGGTCGGCACTACGAGGTAGACCAGGGCGAGAGCCAGGGTGAGCCCACCGAGCAGCATCCAGTCGCGGGCCAGCTGGCTCTCGCGGCGGCGGCGAAGCCCGGTGAAGAGCTCGAGGGCGCCCGTGATGACGGCCCAGCCGGTGACGACGGCCACGAGCGTCGGGAGCCCACCCGAGGGGGCGAGCAGTGCGACGAGACCGAAGACGACTCCGACGACGCCCTGCACGACGGCCAATGTTCGACTCGACGCATCGGCGAGATACCGCCACGAGGCGACGGCGAGCAGAATGCCGCCCGCGATCGTGGTCGACCCGAAGACGGTGAGGCCGATGCTGGCCGAGTGATCGTTGACGAACGTCGTGACGAGGCCGAGAACGAGGAGCGGCACCGCCCGGAGGACGGGGACCGGCCAGTACCGCGCGTCGAGCGCGGGGTCGTGGTGGGTGGCCGTCACGTGTCTTCTTCCGGGGTCGGGGGAACGATCGAGTTTACCCCGCGCACCGTGGGGGCCTCACGGTGTCGCTCGGAGTCGAGCGCACGGCACCCGTCGACTCCCGATACCTTCTCAGCAACCGCCACTACGGTCGGCTTATCTGCACCCGAGCATCCGCTCGCACCCGCGACTGAGAAGTCGATTCCCTCTGGGAGATGACTTTGACCGTTCTCGATTCCCCCGCGTCCGCGCCCGCTGCCAAGGCCCCGGCGCCGATGCGCGTCCGAAACCACGCCGAGCTGCCCGCGGGGTTCCGCGGCACCACCTCGGGTGAGACCTCGAAGCCGATCAGCACCTACACGGCGTTGCTCGCGAAAGTACGCGATGCCGGTCTCCTCGAGCGCCGCACCGGGTTCTACGTCGCCATGTTCGTGGGCGTGACCCTGCTGCTCGCCGCCGCCGTGACCGGATCCGTCCTGCTCGGCGACAGCTGGTTCCAGCTGCTCATCGCCGCCAGTATCGGCCTCATCTTCACGCAGTACGCCTTCTTGGCGCACGAGACCGCTCACCGCCAGGTGTTCGCATCGGGTGTGACGAGCGACCGGGTCGGCCGGATTCTCGCCTCGGGCGTCGTCGGCATGAGCTACGCCTGGTGGACGTCGAAGCACACCAAGCACCACGGCAACCCGAACACGATCGGTCGTGACACCGACATCGCCTATGACACGGTCTCGTTCCTCGAGCAGGACGCCGTCAAGCAGCGCGGTCTCTCTCGCCTCTTCACGCAGCGCCAGGGCTACATCTTCTTCCCGATCCTGCTGTTCGAAGGCGTCAACCTGCACCTCCTCTCGTACAAGACGCTGTTCGGTCGCAAGAAGGTCGACAAGCGCTGGCACGAGATCGCGATGGTCACGGCGCGCTTCACCATCTACCTCGGCCTTATCTTCTGGTTCTTGCCGGTCGGAATGGCGTTCGCCTTCGTCGGCGTGCAGCTGGCGATCTTCGGCCTCTACATGGGCTCGGCTTTCGCTCCGAACCACATCGGCATGCCGATCATCCCCGAGTCGAGCCGCGTCGACTTCCTCTCGAAGCAGGTGCTCACCTCGCGCAACATCACCGGCGGTCGCTGGATGACCATCGCAATGGGCGGCCTCGATTACCAGGTCGAGCACCACCTCTTCCCGAACATGGCCCGCCCGCACCTCCGTGCCGCATCGAAGCTCGTTCGCGAGCACTGCACCGAGCACCAGGTGCCCTACACGCGCACCACGATCGGCCAGGCGTTCGGCACGGTCATCGCGTATCTCAACCGAGTCGGCCTTGCCGCGCGCGTGCCGTTCGACTGCCCGATGGCAGCGGAGTACAGACCGCGCTAGCCGGGCCGCCTCCCGGCCCCGTGGGTAGGCTCGCGGGCATGAGTGCCCTCGACGACATCCGGCTCGCCGAGGCCGCTCGGATGCTCGGCATACACGACGTCGACGGGTTGGCCGGGCGGGCACAGGCGTGGCTCGCGGACGGCGTGGAGTCGCCGAGCATCGCGCTGCTGGCGGAAAGCGGCGACCTGCCCGAGGAGCAGCGGCTCAGGATCCTGCGCTCCGCCGCCGTCGAACTCGACTTGACGTTCGCGAGTCTTCAGACGGCGCGCACCTATTACGTGCAACGGTCGCTCCCCGAGCTGACCACGGTCGAAGGCGCGGCGGGCATCGCCGCGCTGTCGAACGGGCTGACGGACGAGTGGACGGGGCGGCTGCGGCGGCTCTTCCGGCGGCTCTGAGCGGCCCGGTTCGTCGCAGTTCCTCGTGTGGCTGACCGAGTGAGCGCTCACGGACTAGCGTCACGCCCATGGACTATAGAAACCTGGGCTCCTCGGGAGCCGTCGTGTCAGAGCTGACACTCGGAACGATGACGTTCGGCGCCGAAGCCGACGAAGCCACCTCGCACGCCCTGCTCGACACCTTCGTCGAACACGGTGGCACCTTTATCGACACCGCCGACGTGTATTCGTCCGGTGTGTCAGAAACCATCATCGGGCACTGGCTGAAAACACACCCCACCGAGGCCGAGCAGGTGGTCATCGCGACCAAGGGCCGGTTCCCGATGGGCGAGGGGCCGAATGACCTCGGTCTCTCGCGCCGCCACCTGCGCACGGCGCTCGACGCGTCGCTCACGCGCCTCGGCGTCGACCACGTCGACCTGTACCAGATGCACGCGTGGGACGCCCTGACTCCGATCGACGAGACCCTGCGCTTTCTCGACGACGCCGTCGCCGCCGGCAAGATCGGCTACTACGGCTTCTCGAACTACCTCGGCTGGCAGCTCACCAAAGCCGTCCACCGCGCTCAGGCGCTCGGCTTCGTGCCGCCCGTCACCCTGCAGCCGCAGTATTCGCTGCTCGTGCGCGACATCGAGCACGAGGTCGTGCCGGCATCCGCCGACGCCGGAATCGGCCTGCTGCCGTGGTCGCCTCTCGGCGGCGGCTGGCTGACGGGCAAGTACAAGCGCGACGAGGCACCCACCGGTGCGTCGCGACTCGGCGAGAACCCGGCACGGGGCATGGAGGCGTGGGAGGCCCGCAACGCCGACCCGCGCACCTGGGACGTGCTCGACGCCGTGCAATCGGTCGCGACGGAGCATGGCGGCACCGCCTCGCAGGTCGCGATCGCCTGGCTGCTCGCCCAGCCGACCGTCACGAGCGTGATTCTCGGAGCCCGCTCGGTCGAGCAGCTCGTCGACAACCTCGGCGCCTCGGGTCTCGGGCTCAGCGACGACGACGTGGCACGGCTCAGTGCGGCGAGCGCCCCACTGGCCGACGACTACCCGTACGGGGTGGCCGGCGCGGCGCAGCGGAACCGGAAGATCGAAGGCGGTCGCTAGGGTCGGGGCCTCCTCGCGAGTGCCGCCGATTGCCGACAGCCGCGGCTGAGCGGCGGCAAATGGCGGCACTCGGGGCACCTGGCGGGCTAGACCCCGCCGAAGCGTTCGGTGCGGATCGTCGCCGGGTCGTGGCCGAGCCCGACCAGCGCCTCCGACACCGCGGCGACGAACCCGTTCGGGCCGCAGACGTAGAACGAGGCGCCGGCGCTGGGCGGAAAGACGAGCGACGCGAGACGCTCGGCGTCGAGGCGGCCGATCGTCGTGGTGACGCCCTCGGGTGCGCGACGGGTCCAGACCCGGGCGACCGAGAAGGATCCTGACCGCTCCCGCTCGGCCAACTCGTCACGGTAGTACTCGGCCTCGGGATCGCGCAGCGAGTAGAGCAGCCGGAACGGCGCGGTGCCGGCACCGGCCGAGCGCACCCGGAGCATGGCCATGAGTGGCGCGACTCCCGACCCGCCGGCGATCAACTGCACCGGCTCGGGCTGGGCGTCGTGCCAGACGAACCAGCCGCCGATCGGCCCGCGGATCTCAAGGGGGTCGCCCGGTTCGAGTCCGCCGACGAGGTACGGGGAGACCTCGCCGTCGGGAAGCTCCTCGACGGTGAGCTCGACCTCGTCGTCGGCGAGGGGCGAGACGAGAGGCGGCCCGCCGGGAACGGCCGAGAGCGAATACGACCGCACAGCCTGGTAGCCGTCGTCGGCAGTCAGGCGCACGTCGACGTGCTGGCCAGCAACGACTGGGCCGAGGCCCTCCACCCGGAGCCGGATGCTGCGCGCCGTCGAGGTCTCGTCACGAGCGCCCACGCACACGGCTGGGCGCCACGCGTTCGTCACTCGGCCGTCACGAGTAGCGCTCTTCCTTCCACGGGTCGCCGTGCGCGTGGTAGCCGAGCCCCTCCCAGAAACCGGGCGTATTCACCGGCATCGTCTGAATGCCCTGCACCCACTTCGCGCTCTTCCAGAAATACAGGTGCGGCACGAAGAGGCGGGCCGGGCCGCCGTGCTCGCTGCGGAGAGGCTCCCCCTCGAACTCGTGCACGATCCAGGCCTTGCCGCCGAGCAGGTCGGCGAGCGGCAGATTGGTCGTGTAGCCGCCATAGCTGCGGGCCATCGCGAACTCGTGCGTCGTCTCGAGGCCGTCGAAGAGGGTGTCGAGCGAGACGCCCCGCCAGTTCGTGCCGAGCTTCGACCAGCTCGTGACGCAGTGGATGTCGGTCGCGATCGTCTCCTGCGGCAGAGCGAGAAAGTCGTCCCACGAGAGCGACTTCGCGCCATTCTCGGTCGCGATCTGCAGCTCCCAGCGCTTGATCTGAGGGTCGGGGCCGGTCGCGAGAACCGGAAAGCCCTTCTCCAGATACTGACCCGGCGGGAGCGCAGGATCCGCGCGACGCCTGCTGGCAAAACCGGTGAATCCGACCACGGCGCCTCCTCAGCCCAAGCCTTCAGCATGGCACCGCTCGCTCGTGAGTGAAAGGCGCGCGCTCCACCTGCCTACAATCACTTGTGCTGGCACAGGAACCCGTCGCGGTCGAAGCCGCGTCGATCGCACCCGCCGCAGCTCCCTCCCGACTCCTGGCCGCGGCCCAGCGGATGCCGTTGTGGGTGGCCGTAGTCGTCATCTACGCCATCTCCCGGGTCTTCTCCACGGCACTGATGTTCGTGCTGTACCGGATCGCCGCCTCCGACCCCGGTCACTACGGCAACGGCTACGTCGACGCGGGCCCGACGGGCGGCCTGATCGGCTTTCTGAACGTCTGGGATGCCCGCTTCTACACGAGCATCGCCGAGCACGGCTACCCGCAGCAGCTCCCCGTCGATGCGGCCGGCGCCGTCCAGTCGAATGCGTGGGCGTTCCTCCCGGTCTTCCCCTGGACCAACCGGCTCATCGCGCAACTCACCGGATGGGAGACCGGCACGGTCGCCGTGCTCGTGGCGACGGTCTTCGGCGGGCTCGCGGCGGTCATGCTCCACAAGTTCCTGAGGCTCCGCGTCGACGCGCTCGGAGCTCTCTGGGGAACGACGTTCTTCTGCTTCGGCGCAATGGGATTCATCCTGCAGACCGGCTACGCCGAGAGCATGTTTTTATTCTTCCTGTTCGCCGGGATGTGGGCGTTGATGAAGCGCCGCTACGGGATCCTCACGTGGTGCGGAGTGCTCGGATCCTTCACTCGCCCCGGAGCGGTCGCCCTCGCCCTCGCCCTGCTGATCGTCGTCGTGTACCGCTTCGTCAAGCACCGCGACGAGTTCCCGAGAGCCGAACGCGTGATCGCCGTGCTCAGCGGCCTGGCGATTGCCGCGGCGGGTCTGGCGTGGCCGTTCATCGCCGCCGCCTTCACCGGTCGAGGCGACGCCTACCTCGAGACCGAGATGTCGTGGTGGACCGACATGATCGGCTACAAGCCGCCCTTCATCCCTCTCACACCGTGGTTCTTGATGACCGTGCACTGGCTCGGCATTCTGGGCGCGGTCGTTGCGCTGGCGATCGTCGCACTCTGGTTCTGGGGAATGAACAAACCGTCGCTCCGTCGACTCGGGCTCGACGTGAGGGCCTTCTTAACGTCGTACGCGCTCTACCTGTTCGCCGTGTTCCTGCCGCAGTGGAGTCTGCCGAGGCTGATCATGCCGCTCGCCCCGGTGCTCGCCGTCGACAGCGTCACCCACCACCGCGCGATCCGGCGGCTCATGCTGGCCTCGGGCATGGGGTTGCAGATCACGGCCGCGGTGACGCTGTGGCTGACCGGGCCGCCGTAGCCGCTCGTTCGGCGCCTGCTGCAAATTCGAAGGAGAAACCGGCACGCCACCCCGGCCGATCGCGATGAAACCGTCGGCCGCCGCAGGTTTTTCCTTCAAATTCGGAGCGGGGGTGCGGAGCGGGGCCGCCCTCAGGATCCCTCGGGGCGGCTCTCGAACCCGGCCGACGCCTGCCGCTGGTGCGCGATGCCCTCCTCGACGAGGTCGAGCACGGCCAGCGTCCGCTCGACATCCCCAGCTGTCGGGTGCGACCCGTCGGCCGCGGCCACGGCGCTGAGCATGGTCTCGGCGCGACCGTCTTGCAGGCGCGCGAGATTCGCGTCGGCCTTGACCGTGTGCCAGAGCTGGATGCGGCGGGCGTCGTCCGGGTCGGCTCGACGCTCGACCAGGCCGTGCGCTTCGAGGGCACGGAGAGCGGAGCTCAGGTTGCTGCGCTGGAGCCCCGTTCCGGCCGCGACGGCACTCGGGCTCGACCCGGGGTTGCGGTGGATGAAGCGGATGACGTTCTGCTCGGAGCCGACGAGGTGTATCACATCGTCGGGAAGACCGTGGGTCTGGAGCTCGCGGGCGATGACCAGAATGCGGTCGGCGATCTCCGCCCAGGTGGACGCGTCGACGGATCCGGAAGTCATGCTTACACACTAGCCGTCGTTCCTTTATAGTTCTATAACTATGACTACCACCGCCACGATCGCGCAGCCCACGGGCCACAAGGGATTGACCCCGGGTCTCCTCGTCGTCCTCGCCCTCCTCTCCGCCCTCGCCCCCTTCGGCACCGACCTCTACCTCTCGGCGTTCCCGGTGATGACCCGCGAACTCGACACGAGCGCCACGGCCGTGCAGCTCTCGCTGACCGCGTTCCTCATCGGCATCGCGATCGGCCAGCTCGTCTTCGGGCCCCTCTCCGACCGCTTCGGACGACTCCGTCCCCTCCTCATTGGCGCCGTGATCTGCATCGCCGCCAGCGCGGTCGCGGCGCTCGCCCCGACCATCGGGATCCTCATCGCCGCACGACTCGCGCAGGGACTGACCGGTGCGGCCGGCATGGTGATCGGACGCGCGATCATCTCCGACCTCGCCGTCGGCAAGGCCGCCGCGAAGGCGTTCAGCCTCATGATGATCGTCGGCGGAGTCGCCCCGGTCGTCGCACCGCTCGTCGGGAGCCTGCTCGTGTCGAGCATCGGGTGGCGCGGGATCCTCTGGGTCGTCTTCGGGATCGTGGCCGTCAGTGCGATCGCGGTCGCGGCAGTGGTGCGGGAGTCGCACACGCCCGAGCGGAGAGCGGCCGCGGTGTCGGCGGCGGCGGCCGGATCCTCGGGTCTTCGCGATCTCCGCTCGCGCGTCTTTGTCGGCAACACGCTGGCGTTCGCCTTCGCGTTCGCCGTCATGATGGCCTACATCTCGGCCTCGCCGTTCGTCTATCAGACCATGATCGGGCTGTCGGCACCCCAGTACGGCCTCCTGTTCGGGCTCAACGCGGTCGGGCTCGTCGCAATGAGCGCGATCTCGGCCAAGCTCGCCGCGACCCGGCCCGAGCGGTCGCTGGTCGGGGTGGGTCTCGCGCTGATCCTGGTGGCGACGCTGGCCATTCTCGCGCTGGTGTTGCTCGGCGCCCCCACGGCATGGCTGCCCGTGCCGCTCTTCGTCGCGGTCACGAGCCTCGGCCTCGTGCTCGGAAACGCCACAGCCCTGGCCCTCTCCGCAGTTCCGCGAGCAGCCGGAACCGGCTCAGCCGTGCTCGGAGCGCTCCAGTTCGCCCTCGCGGCGCTCGTCTCGCCGCTCGTCGGGCTCGGCGGCGAGCACACCGCGCTGCCGCTGGCCGTCGTGATGGTGGCCGCTGCCGTGATCGCCGTCGCCTCTTTCGCACTCGCGGCTCGGCGGCGCTGAGACCTCGGAATCGACGGGTTTTCGCCCCGGCGGGACGTCGAATTCGAGGTCTCGCCGGGCGGCGACGATTGCCCTGGGCGAAGGGGGCGTGGTGGACTAGAGGCGCGTGCGAAGCAGGGCGCCCACCGAACCTCTTCGCCGATCGGGGCCCGATGACTCATCGCACCACACGACCGCACCTCAGGCGCCGCTCGCGCCACCCGCACCGCACACGCCCCCTCGCCGTCGCCGCGATCGCCGCGGGGCTGGCCCTCCTTGCCAGCGCCTGCACAGCGGGCCAGCCGAGCCCCGAGCCCACCCCGGAACGCAGCACGAAGGCCCCCGTGACGATCCAGAACGAACCCACGTCGATGATCTTCGAGGGCGGCCTCTACCGCGAAAAAGACAGCCTTGCGGCTCGCGCGGCGGAGAGCCTCCGCGACAAGGGCAACGATCGTGCCGCAGCAGCCGCCGACGAGATCGCGCAGACGCCGGTCGCGATGTGGCTCGGTGACCAGTACAGCGTCGCGAAGGTGAAGAAGGTCGTGAGCGCGAACGTGAAAGCGGCCGAAGCCGAGGGCACCACCCCGGTGTTCGTGCTCTACGCGATCCCGAACCGCGACTGCGGCGACTACTCCGCCGGCGGCTGGAGCGCCGAGGAGTACCCGATCTGGACGCAGGCGATCGCCGACACCCTCGATGGCCACCGCGCGGCCGTGCTCATCGAGCCCGACTCGCTCGCGATGCTGAGCAACTGCCCCGATGAGACCGACCGGCGACTCCCCCTCATCAAGAAGACCGTCGAGCAGTTGAAGGCCGCGAAGATCCCGGCCTACCTCGACGCCGGCAACTCGAACTGGGTGCAGCCCGACGTGATCGCCGATCGGCTCGACAAGGCCGGCATCGAAGACGCCCGCGGCTTCTTCACCAACGTCGCCAGCTTCTATGGGGTCGACGACGAACGCGCCTTCGCCGAGAAGGTGTCGGCACTGACCGGCGACTCGCACTACGTGATCGACGTCTCGCGCAACGGCCAGGGCTGGAAGGGCACCTGGTGCAACCCCGACGGCGCAGGGCTCGGCCAGCAGCCGCACGCCACCGACGGCACCACCGGGCTCGACGCACTGCTCTGGGTGAAGACCCCCGGCATCAGCGACGGCAACTGCAACGGCGGGCCCGACGCCGGCGTGTGGTTCGCGTCGTACGCCGAGCGTCTCGTCCGCAACGCGGCCGGGAGCTGAGCGCCCTCGACCGAAGCCGGAGCGGCGAACCGCAGGATCCTGCGCTCCGTGCTCCGGTCAGCGTTCGATCGCACCGTAAAGTGCTCGCGCCGCTGCCGCTCGGTGCCCTAGTGTGACCGGCGGGGGACGCGCTGGCGCTCCCCCTGCTTGCACGAGGGGACGATCATGGGTCGAACGACGACAATTCGCACACCGTTGCGGGGCCGACTGCTCGGCGCCGCCGCCGTCGCCTGCGTGCTGGCCCTGGCGGGCACCGCGCTCGCCACTCCGGCGCATGCCGCCGCGGGTGCGCCCGTGGCCGAGGGCTCCGACTGGACGGTCACCAAGACGGCGGGCGGCTACGAGGTCAAGCTCGACGTCGACTCGCCGGTGCCCCTGCGCGGAGCCGCCCCCGTGCTGAAGGTCGACGGTCAGACGGTCGGCATTGCCGCCGAGAGCCTCGACCGGCGTCAGCTGACCGTGACCACCACCGATCCCGCCGCCGCGAGCGCGCAATCGGTCGAGCTCGGCTGGTCGAGCGACTCCGACGCGTCGTCTACCGGTGCCGCGGCTGCCGATGCGACCCCCCTCGTCACCCCCGACAACAAGCCGACACCGCTCTCGACCGACCCGGCGGCCACCGGGCAGTACACCGTCGCTCGCGCCGACTACGACCTCGGCGACGAGGCCGTCACCCTCCGCGGATTCGGCGGTCGCAAGGGCGAGATGCGCGCGGCGGTCTTCGTGCCCACGGATGCCCCCGGCAAGCGCCCGGTCGTCGTGTTCCTGCACGGTCGCCACGAAGCCTGCGTCGGGGGTCTCCCCAGCGAGCAGGCGTGGCCGTGCACGCGACACCAGACCGAGATTCCGAGCTACCTCGGCTACAACTCGGCGGCCAACGCGCTGGCGAGCAACGGCTACGTGGTCGTCTCGATCTCGGCGAATGCCATCAACGCCCTCGACGGCTCACTCGCCGACGACGGCGGAGCGGTCGCCCGCGGCCAGCTCGTGCTCGACCACCTCGACCTCCTCAAGCGCGCCGACGCCGGCACGGCCCCCGGCCTGTCGCCCCTGCTCGCCGGAAAGCTCGACCTGAACGACGTCGGCCTCATGGGGCACTCGCGCGGCGGCGACGGCGTCGTCCGCGCGGCGCTGCTCAACCAGCAGCGCGCCACCCCGTTCGGGATCAAGGCCGTCCTCCCCCTCGCCCCGACCGACTTCGGGCGGATGACCCTTCCCGCAACGAACATGGCCGTGGTGCTCCCCTACTGCGACGGCGACGTCTCCGATCTGCAGGGGCAGCACTTCTACGACGACTCCCGGACGGCCTTCGGCGACGACGTGCTGCGCTCCTCCGTGCTGGTCATGGGCGCCGACCACAACTTCTTCAACTCGATCTGGACGCCCAGCAAGTACAAGCTGGCGTCGTCCGACGACTGGTACGACGACGAAGACGCGGTCTGCGGGGCGAAGTCGGCTACGACCACGCGCCTGTCGGCGGATCGCCAGTCGGCGGTCGGCACCACCCTGATCAGCGGATTCTTCCGCCTCACCCTCGGCGGCGACCAGCGGTTCCTGCCGATGTTCGATGGAAGCAACCGCCAGCCGGCGAGCATCGGCGACGCCGACCTGCGAGTGTCGGCCTCGCTCCCGGGTGCGACCCGGCGCGATCTCGCCCTCTTCACCACGAAGGATCCTTCGGTGACGACTTCTGGTGACATCACCGCCGTCACCTGCGCGAGCGCGATGGGGTACGGCGCAGCGCCGGCCCTGCCCGCCTGCGTCGACGGCTACGTGACGACGGTGCCCGACTTCACCGAGGCCTACCTGGCACCGTCGGTGCCGTCGACCCCGTCGCTGCACGTCGTCCCGAAGGCGAAGAAGACCGGCGGTGAGGTGCACGTGCCCGTCGCTGCGGCCGCTCGCGACTTCTCAGGCTTCTCGACACTCTCGCTGCGACTCACTCCCGACGATAAGGCGACCAAGGCCGCCGACGTCTCGATCAGCCTGCACGACGCCGCCGGAAAGGTGTCGACCAGGCGCCTCTCCGACTTCAGCGACGCCGGACAGGTGCTGCCGGGGAGCTCCAGTGCGCCACGCAAGACCCTGCTGCAGCAGGCGCGGATCCCCCTCTCGGCCTTCGCGACCGCTGGTACGGGCGCCGGCGCCGGCGCCGTCGATCTCACCGCCGTGACCGAGGTCACCATCGACGTGCCTGCCAAGAACGGCGGGATCCTTCTCAGCGACCTGTCGCTGCTGCCCACCCCGACCCTCGGCACTCCGGGCGGTACGACGCGGGTCGCAGCCAGCCTGGCGAACCGCACCATCGACGAGGGCAACGGGCGCGCCAGCGCCAAAGCCGCGATTGTCTTGTCGAAGCCGGCGGTTTCGGCCGGGGCCGTCTACTTCGACCTCGACTACGCCTACGACGACCGAGTCGCCGCGGTGATGCAGAAGGTCACGTTCCAGCCCGGGCAGACCTGCAAGGCCGTCAGCATCCCCCTGCTGGGCGACAAGAAGGCGTCCAATCAGCCCCTTACCGGCTACGGCATGACCCTCAGCAACACGCAGGGTGGCGTGATCATCGGCGACTCGATCGGCCAGCTGACCGTCCGCGAAGACGACGGAGTGATCACCGACAAGGGTCGCCCGGTCGCGTCGGCCCCGGCCGTCGGCAAAGCCGGCGACCCCTGCGCGGAGGCCCAGGCCCCGGCGACGACGATCAGCGCGAGCCCGGCGACGGTCACGCCCGGCAAAGCGGTGGCCCTCAGCGCATCCGGGTTCCGGGTGGGTGAGCGCGTGAAGGCGACGCTCGACGGACGCGTCGTCCTGCAGACGATCACGGCCAGCTCGAAGGGCACGATCCGCTTTCCAGTGACGAAGACGGCCAGCCTCAAGGCGGGCAAGCACCTGCTGACGGCGACCGGATACGGGTCGGCGCACCGGGCGGCGGGGTCGTTCACCGTGGCGGCGAAGAAGTAGGCGGGGCCGGGGCCGCACTCCGACCTAGAGCGGCGGCCGCTCCCGCTCCTGCGCCACGACGGCCTCGCGGTCGGCGAGACCCCGCAGCCCGGCCAACGGCTGAGCCATGCGGTGGTTCGTCGCCAACCGCGCCTGGTTCCGGTCGAGAAACGCCCAATACCCGGCCGTGAACGGGCACGCATCCTCGCCCAGCCGCTTCGTCGGCGAGAATCGGCAGCCGCCGCAGTAGTCCGTCATCCGGTTGATGTACGCGCCACCCGAGGCATACGGCTTCGTCGCGACGATGCCGCCGTCGGCGTGCTGCGACATGCCCACGACGTTGGCCGGCATCACCCAGGGCGTGCCGTCGACGAACATGTCGACGAACCAGTCGTTGAGCGCCTTCGGGTCGTAGCCGCGCTGCAGGGCCCAGTTGCCGAGCACCATCAGCCGCTGGATGTGATGCGCCCAGCCGTGCTCGCGAACCCCGTCGATGGCATGGTGCAGGCAGTTCGCCTCGATCGCGTCCGGGGTGAGCGTGGTGAACGCCTCCGGCAGCGGCTCGTGCGCCTCCAGCGCGTTGTTGCCGGTGGTGTAGCCCTCGCCGAGATACCAGTAGAGGTGCCACACGTAGTCGCGCCAGCCGGCGACCTGCCGCACGAACCCCTCGACGCTCGCGAGCGGGGCGTTGCCGTTCGCGTGCTCGGCTGCGACCCGCTCGACGACGGCTCGCGGATCGAGCAACCCCAGGTTGAGCGGCGCACTCAGCAGCGAGTGCGCCATCGTCCAGTCGCCGGTCAGCGTGGCATCTTCGAACGGCCCGAAGTCGCCGAGCCTCGACTCGACGAAGTCATCGAGCGCGAGGGTCGCCTCCGACTCGGTGACTGCGAACCGGCGTGGTCCGTCGGCCCCGACCAGTGTCACGCTCCCCTCGGCCTGCCAGCGGTCGAGGTCGCTGCGCACCTCGTCATCGATGTCGTCTTCGGTCGGCCACCACGGATCCGGCAGACCCAGCGTGACGGCGTTCTTCGGCGGAGCGGCCCGGTTGTCGTGGTCATAGTTCCACTGCCCGCCGACGGGCTGGTCGCCCTCCATCAGCAGCCCGGTGCGCTCCCGCACGGTCCGATAGAAATCTTCCAGCAGGATCCTGGAGCCCGGTTTGCGCGCATCTGCCCACTCTCGGAAGACGCTCTCGTCGGTGACGAAGCCGCGGGAGACCAGGATCCTGCACCCCACGTTCCGCACGAAGCGCCTCGCCGCGTACGAGGTCGGGTCGATCACCTCGAGGTCGGCGTTGTCGAAGCCCGCCTCGGTGCGCGCGGCCAACGCCTCGTCGTAGCTGTCGACGCGGTGGTACTCGCAGCGATCGCCGAGTTCGCGGGCGCGGTGCCGCATCGCCGAGAGCAGCAGGTGCGCCTTGGCCCGGTGGATCAGACGGCCCGAGATCAGCGACTTCGCTTCGATCAGAAGGATCCGGCCGCCGTCGTCGAACAGCGAGCCGAGTTGGCCTGTGAAGAGCCAGCGGGTGGGGGCCTCCGGAGGCGCGTCGTGCTCGAGCATGCGGTGGACAGTACCCGCCCGCCGTCGTCTCGTACCGGCTCTAGGCTTGGCGGGTGATCGTCGCCGCCATCGTCCTCTTCGTCGCCGCCCTCCTGATCGTCGGCGTGACCGTTGCCGCCACCGGCGGGCTCCTCCCGATCAACAGCATCGCCGGCATCCGCTACCGCTACTTCATGGCGTCCGAGAGCGCCTGGCAGGCCGGGCACCACGCCGCGCTGCTGCCGGTGACGATCGGCGGCGTCATCATGGCCGCGGGCGGCATCGTGCTGTTGCTACGGCCCGCGACGCCCGAGTTCTTCGTCGTCGCGGTGATCGTGCTCTTCCTGGTGTTCGCGGCGTGGGGTGTGATCCGCGGCAACCGTGCGGCGCTCGACACGATCGCCGCCGAGCACGTCGACGAGGCGTGAGACCTCGAATTCGACGGCTTTCAGGCCGCCTCGCCCGTCACTTCTGAGGTTTCACGCGGCTTGACAAGAACCACTAGTCACGCGAGAGTAGTCGCGTGTCCTCCATCCGCCTGTTCATCCTCGACGCGTTCGCGCGCTACGGAGAGATGCACGGGCACCAGCTCCGCCTGCAGGCCGAGCAGGAGCGCATCGCGCTGTGGACCGACATCAGCGTCGGGGCACTCTACGGCGCCCTCAAGCGGCTGGCGGCCGACGAGCTGCTGACCGAGGTCCGGACCGAGCGCGAAGGCCACTTCCCCGAGCGCCAGGTCTACGCCATCACCGACCGGGGTCGTGACGTCCTCGCCACGTTGCACCGGTCGACCCTTCTCGAGGTCTCGCCGAAGCCCGACCCGTTCGACCTGGCACTCGCCCGCCTCGACCGTGAGCGCCTCGACGAACTGCCGCGTACGATCCAGAAGCGCGTCGACGCGTACGAGCGCCTGCTCGACGAGACCGTCGCGAACAACGAGCGGGCCCGACAGTGGCTCACGGTCGGCGAGGAGTTCGTGATCGCCCACGGTGAGCACCGGCTCCGCTCGGAGATCGACTGGCTCCACAAACTGCAGAAGCATCTTCCGGCAATCGTCGACGACGAACGCGCGCGGGTCGAGCCCGACCGCGCCACCTCTTAACCCCTCCCCACACCCCGCAACCCCCGCACCAGTACCGGCCGCTCAGGCCCCTACCGGACTGCGGCACGAAAGGCCCGATCATGACCACCGCGACCGCAGCGGCCTCCAAGCCCAGCGCACCGCCCATTTCGAAGACGGCGTGGCGATCCCTCGTCGTCCTCCTCATGGGCATGTTCATCGCCCTGCTCGACACGACCATCGTCAACGTCGCGCTCCCCACCATCCGCACCTCGCTCGACGCCTCAGAGTCGACGATCTCGTGGATCATCTCGGGCTATGCGCTCGCGTTCGGTCTCGCGCTGATCCCGGCCGGCCGTATCGGCGATCGCATCGGCCACAAGTGGGTGTTCTTCACCGGCATCGCCCTGTTCACCGTCGCGTCGTTCGCGTGTGGAATCGCGCAGACCGACGAGCAGCTCGTCGTCTTCCGCGTGATCCAGGGGCTCGCCGGCGGCATCTACGTTCCGGCCGTGACCGCGTTCATCCAGATCCTCTTTCCGCCGCAGTCCCGCGGCAAGGCCTTCGCGATCATGGGCAGCGTCATCGGCGTCTCGTCGGCGCTCGGCCCCATCGTCGGAGGTCTGCTGATCCAGGCGTTCGGCGACACCGATGGCTGGCGGACCGTCTTCTACGTCAACCTGCCCATCGGCGCAGCGACCCTGATCTTCGCTGCGATCTGGCTGCCGAAGCGCGACAAGAGCGCCCCGCGCCCTCCGGCCGGCCTCGACTGGTTCGGCGTGATCCTCGTCTCGGCCGCCCTCGTCGCCCTCCTCGTGCCGCTCATCCAGGGCCAGGACGCCGGATGGCCGCTCTGGACCTACCTCACCCTCGCCGGCGGCGTCGTACTCCTCGCCCTGTTCGGCCTCTGGGAGGTCCGGGTCGCCCGCCGCGACGGCTCGCCTCTCGTGCCGCCGTCGCTGTTCAAGCACCCTCAGTTCACCGGCGGGCTGATCCTCGCGCTGGTCTACTTCGCGGCCTTCACCAGCATCTTCTTCACGATCTCGCTGCTTTGGCAGACCGGCCTCCAGCACTCGGCGCTCGAGTCCGGCGCCGTCACGATCCCCTTCGCGGTCGGGTCGATCCTCGGATCCTCGCAGAGCAACCGTCTCTCGCAGCGCCTCGGTCGCACCGTCCTCATCGTGGGAACGGCCCTCGTCGCGATCGGCCTCATCTGGATCTGGCTTCTGCTGCTGAACGTCACCGGCACCGACCTCTCGCACTGGATGCTCCTCGCGCCGCTCGCCATCGCCGGTATCGGCAACGGGCTCTTCATCGCGCCGAACGCCCAGTTCATCGTCGCGACAGTGGACCGCAAAGACGCAGGATCCGGCTCGGCCGTGATCGCAGCCATCCAACGCATCGGCTCCGCCGTCGGCATCGCCATCATCGGCTCGGTGTTGTTCGGTGGCATCGTCACCCCGAAGCCGGGCCCCAACGCCGGTGCCGAGTTCGCGGCCGGGTTCACCACCGCGTCGGCGCACGCGATGATGGTCAGCGCGATCTTCGCCGTGGCCGCCTTCGTGCTGGTGTTCGCACTGCCGAAGCGCGTCGGGTTCGGCGGAGCGCCAGCCGGCGCGAAGCCCGGTGCCGGTGCTGGTGCAGGTGCAGGCGACAAGCCGGGTGCTGGCGAGGCTGGCCGTGCTGACGCGCACGGCAGTGCTGGCGCGCACGGCGCCCACGCGGCCGATCCCGAGCACCCGGCCGAGCCGATCCACGCCGGGCACGGGGCCCACGCCGCGGCGCCCGCGACGACGCACGGCTCGCATGCGGCCGACGTCGAGCCCGACGCCGAGCCGAAGGCCTGACCCGCTCGGCGAGAGTGCACAAAACGGCCCCCGAGTCTGGCTCGGGGGCCGTTTTCTGCACTCTCGTAGCGCTAGGCCGGGCCGTCAGCCGACAAAACAGGTCAGACCACGCGCGAGACAGGCCAATAAAAGCCGAATTCGTAGACTGAGGGCCCGAGCGTGTTCAAAACGCTGGCAAAAGCGTCGTTTCCACCCGCTCAGGCGCCAGATCGGCCGATTTTGCCAGAGTCCTGAACGGACCTAGCCGGCGATGCGCACGAAGTGGTGCGCTTGATCCCAAATGGGGCGGACGGTCACGAAACCGCCGGGCTTCGGCGCGTCGAGGATCATGCCGTTGCCCGCGTAGATGCCGTCGTGCTCTTCGTTGTCGAAGACGACGAGATCGCCGGGAACGGCCTCGCTCTGCGAGATCGTCGTGCCCATGGCGTCTTGCGTCGGCACGTAGTGCGGCAGGTCGATGCCGAACTGCGCGTAGACGAACATGATGAGGCCGGAGCAGTCGAATGCGGAGGGGTCGCCGCCGCCGTGCACGTAGGGGGTACCGAGGTACTGCAGGGCGACCTGGAAGACCTCGGCGCGATCGAGGTGATCGTAGAGCGGCTTGGCCAGGTAGTCGGCGGCGGAGGGCCCGGTGTAGTCGGTGACCCCCAGGGCTTCGCGGGCCGAGATCGCGGTCTTCTCGTAGTCGACGACCGAGGTGGCGCCGTAGCCGTCGCGGGCTCCGACCGTGGTGGTCACGCTGCTCGAGACGGCGTACTGCTGGCTGCCCGACGCAACCGATGCGGCGCCCGTACCCGTGCCCGCAGCGAATGCCTGGCTCTGCGTGGCGTCGAGCGCCGGGATGATGCTGGTCGCGACGATGCCGCAGACGATCGTGAGCAGACCGACGCGTCGAGCGGTCGTGGCGACACTGCCGCGACGGGTGCGAGCGACTGCGGCCGGGCGCACCGCAGCGGTCTGCGGGGCGGTGCGGCGGCGGGGAGCGGCAGGAGCCGAGACGAACGTCTGCCGACGCCCGTGCACGTGCCCGGGGATGCTCGCCGCGAGCCCGCCGAACGAGCCGGTGGTCGACGAGGTCGGGGCAGAAAGCGCAGGATCCGACACGGCCGGCGACTCGACGACGGGCGCCTCGGTTGCAACTCGGGTGGCCGCGGGCGCAACGACGGGCGAGGTGGGCGCAGCCGCGGGGGCACCGGAGACGAGCTCGGCCGCAGCGGCGGCCTCGCGGGCCGCTCGCGCGGCGCGGCGGGGGCTGATGACCGTGTCGAGCACCGGGGCGGATGCGCCGCCGACCTCGGACGCACCGGCAACTCGGGGAAGGTCGTTGCTCTGGGAGACGACAGGAGCCGCTCGACGACCGGAGCGGCGGGTTAGCGGCTCAACGGAGGCGAGGTCTGTCGTTGTCATCGGCATCCACCCTAGGGGGGATTTTGGGGCCGGATCAACCTCCATTCCTAGGGTCGCGGTCTTCTCGCGATATCCGGTTCAACTAGGGGTTGAGGGTCGTGCTCAGAAACTTCACGGTCGCCTCGTAGGCTTCGCGGGCCTCGGGCAGGTGCGCGTGGAACTGGTACTCGTGCGGCAGACCGGGTCGGCGCCCGTCCTGCCAGAGGAGCCGAGCGACCGGCACTCCCAGCTCGGTGAGGCGATCGGCGAACGGGATCGACTGGATCCTGGTGAGGGGATCCGCGTCGCCGCCCGACACGAACGAGGGCGGAAAGGCGGAGGTGAGAGCGGGGAGCGTCGAGAGGCCCGCCGCCCGCCGCGAGCGCGTCCAGCGACGGGTGCCGGTGTAGGCCCACAGTGCCTTGTGGAACCCCCACGCCATGATGCCCCGCAGTTCGGCCACGGCCTCGAAGTCGTAGATGCCGCAATGCAGGATCGTCGCTGCGAGCTGCTCGGGGCGGAGGCTCGGCTCGAAGCCGATCCGCGCGGCGTAGGCGGGGTTCGTCACGGCGGCGGCGAGCTGGCTGACGAGCTGCGCACCGGCCGAGTCACCGGCGAGCACGATCCGGCCGGGATCGACGCCGAGTTCGGCGGCGTTGGAGAGGAGGTGCCGGAGGGCGTCGTCGATCTGGCGGAGCGGCGTGGGGTAGCGAGCGTTTGGGCCGACCGTGTAGTCGACCGCCACCGTCGTGTAGCCCTCGGAGGCCAGGTCGCGGACGTAGGGGCGGACGTCGGCCCGCGACCCCGAGACCCAGGCGCCGCCGTGGATCCACACGATGGTCGGGCGGGGGCGCACCTCGCCGAGAGGGCGGTAGAGGTCGTAGCGAAGGTCGTCTCGGATCCTGCCGTAGCGAATACCCGGGCGCTCCACCACCGGCCCGGCAGTCGAGTACTGCTCCATCTCGCGCACGCATGATCGGGTGCCGCGGTCGAACAGCCACCGGATCGCGGCCACCGCCGGGCGGGGCGTGATCAGCTCACTCGTGACGACGGCGCTTGCGGTCAGGGCTGCCAGGCCGAGGAGGGCGGTGGGGGTGCGCATCGCTCCAGTCTGACCCGTCTACACCCCTCCCTTGGGGGCTTGGAACGGACGGTGAGAATTTTTACCCTTGGACTATCCGGCCTCTGAACTTCAGACCGGAGATCCACCGGGAGTAGACGTGATCACCACCCAGAGCGCAGCCGAGGCTCCCGACGAGACGAGCGTGCACCACCTGTTGGGCGCGTTCCAGCGGTTTCAGGGTCAGAACGAGCGCATGACCTCGCAGCTGATTGTCGACCACGGGGTCGGCGCCGTCGAGCTTCGAGCCCTGCTGACTCTTCGCGTTCACGGCGAGATGACCCTGACCCGGCTCGGGCAGCTCCTCTGTCAGATCCCCAGCACGATCACGTTCCTCGCCGACCGCCTCGAGAAGGCCGGCTACCTCGCGCGACGACCGAACCCCACTGATCGGCGCAGCCTGCTGGTCTCGCTGACGTCGGAGGGCCGAGAGGTCGTCGCGGACATCTGGGAGCGCTACCGCGTGCTGTTCAGCACCGTGGTCGATCGCGATGACGTCGGCCGGCTGACGCGGGTGTTCGACGACCTGAGCGCAGCCATACCGGTCGAGGCGACGCGATGACCGTCCTGCCGACCGGGGCGGCCCCCGCGCGCACAGAGTCGACCGTCCTGCCGCGCGTCGCGCCCCGCCAGCCCCGCGTCCGCCTGGACGCCTTCCCCCGCAAAGCCTCGAACCGCTGGCTGCTACGACTCGCGCTGGCCGCGCCCTTCGTCGTCATCGCGCTGATCGAGCACTTCTCCGGCGGACTCACGTCGGGCACGACCGTCAACCAGGATCTCCTGGCCCGGGTCGATCAGATCGACTGGACCCGCGCCGATGTGTCGTGGGTCGGCAGCCTCTACCCGCCGATCGGCACGGTGTTGGCCTCGCTCATCCCCGGCGGAACGCTCGGTCTCGGTATCGCCGGCGCCGTCGTGGCAGGGCCGTTCCTGCAGCAGATGATCGAGGTGATGCACCAGCGCCGGTTCCCCCGGATCAAGGCGACCGCGTTCTTTATCGCCCTCGCGGTCAATCCCCTCTTCGCCTACACGGTCACCACGAACTTCGAGGCTTTCCTCGGCATCGCGTTCTTCGGGGTGGGCGCGATCAACATGTTCCGCTTCATCGTGAACCGCAACACCCAGGCGGGCTTCCGGGCCGGGCTCCTCTTCATGGTGAGCGCCCTGAGCAGCACCAGCGGCCTCGTCTACATCGCCGTCGCCGGCGTCACCGCGCCCCTGCTGACGCTCGCACGGCGAGGTCAGCGCGGAGCGCGTGCCTCGAACATCCTCGTGATCCTCTTCCCCACCCTGTCGACCTTCGTGACGGTGTTCTTTCTCCAGCTCGTGTTCCTCCACCGCCCCTTCGCTGTGCTGACGACCCAGTTCACCTACGACCCGACTCGCTGGGCGCTCTTCCCGCAGCTCGTCACAACCCTGAACGGCTTTCTGATCCTCGCTCCGATGCTGTCCGGCTGGGCCCTGGCGCTGCTCGTCCGACGGCCCGGCGCGATCCTCATCTCGACGTTCCTCTTCGTCGCGCTGATCTTCGGCTACGTGTTCGACCTCATCCCGCTGAACGCGGCCGGCAACACGTTTTTGATCATGACCATGATGGGCATCGCGATCCTGCCCGCCGCCACCACGAGGCGGGCGACGACCCTGATCACCATCGTCGCGGGGGCGCAGATCATCATCGCCTGGGCGGCCGCCTACAACCGTCCGGTCGTGCTCGACTGGATGGGCTCTCTCACGCACGCGCTCGGATGGAACTGATATGGACGCCACGACGACCTCGACCCCCCTGGTCTCCGAGCCGGGCGCTGGTCGGCACCGCGCCGGCCGCCCCCTGTCGCTCGATCCGGCCTGGGCCCACTCGATCGACCTCGACCTGGTTCGACGAGGATCCGGGCAGCGCTACATCACCGAAGACTGGCTGCCCCTGCGCCGGCTTGCCGACGGCACCCTCCTGATCGCCTCCACCGAGAGGTTCAACGACGCCGCCCTCGCCGACGCTCTCAGCGAAGAGTTCGACGAGCCGGTCGTCTTCACGCGCGTTGGGCCGTGGGAGCTCAAGAGCATCGCCCTCAAAGTCTTCGGCGACAAGGTCGCCGATGACGCCGCGAACGCTTTGTTCCTCCGCAACCCCGAGCTCTCGGGCCGGATCGTGTTCTCGAGAAGCCAGAAGATCTCGGGCCTCGTCTTCGGCATCGCGCTGGTCGTGCTCGCTCTGCTGTGGCCGCGCCAGACGGCGATCGGCGTGCTGGCGACGGTGAGCCTGGTGTTCCTCGCCGGAACCGCCTTCAAGTTCTTCGTGTCTCTACAGGGCGCGCGGTTCGACGTCGTGGAGCGCATCACCGACACCGAGGTCGCCGAGCTCTCGGACGACGACCTGCCGGTCTATACGGTCTTGGTACCCGTGTTCCACGAGGCGAACATCGTCGCGCAGCTGATCGACAACCTCGGCGGGCTCGACTACCCGGTGCACAAGCTCGAGGTACTCATCCTGATCGAAGAGGAAGACCTCGAGACGCGCCAGGCCATCGAGAAGGCCGAGCCGCCGGCGCACTTCCACATCGTCACCGTGCCGAAGGGGCACCCGCAGACGAAGCCCCGCGCCTGCAACGTCGGCCTCTTCCTCGCCTCGGGCAGCTACCTCGTGATCTACGACGCCGAAGACACCCCCGATCCCGATCAGCTCAAGAAGGCCCTGATCGCGTTCGACCGCGGCGGCGACGACACCGTGTGCGTGCAGGCGGCGCTCAACTACTTCAACGCCACCGAGAACGCCCTCACCCGCATGTTCACGCTCGAGTACTCGTACTGGTTCGACTACATGCTCGCGGGCCTCGACCGCTCGAACCTCCCGATCCCCCTCGGCGGCACGTCGAACCACTTCCGCACCGAGGCGCTCATCGAACTCGGCGGCTGGGATCCATACAACGTGACCGAAGACGCCGACCTCGGCATTCGAGCCTCCACCATCGGCTACCGCGTCGGCGTGATCAACTCCACGACGATGGAGGAGGCCAACACCTCCATCCCGAACTTCATCCGCCAGAGATCGAGGTGGATCAAGGGCTACATGCAGACCACGCTCGTGCACGCGAGGCGACCCGTCGCCCTCATCCGCGAGGTCGGTATCGTCCGGTTCCTCGCCTTCGCCCTGCTGATCGGGGGCACACCGGCAACGTTCCTCGGAGTGATCCCGTTCTATTTGCTGACGGCGGCCTCGCTGGCGATCCCGAGCACGGTCATCTCGTCGGTGTTCCCGGTCTGGGTGCTCTGGATCTGCCTGTTCAACTTCCTCATCGGCAACGGGATCATGGTGTACCTGTCGATGATGGGGCCTTTTAAACGCGGAACGTTCAACCTGATCCTGTGGTCACTTTTGAACCCGGTGTACTGGATCCTGCACTCGCTCGCCGCTTACAAGGGGCTCTGGCAGCTGCTGACCCGCCCGCACTACTGGGAGAAGACCGAGCACGGTCTGACGCAGCAGACGTCGTAGCGTTCGTCCCGTCGAGAACTCAGGATCCGCGTCAGCGCCCTTGACGCTTCTTGAAAGGCTTGGGTTCGCCCTTGAGCACCTTGCCGCGTCCGACACCCTTCGAGGCCTTCGCTTTGCCGCCTGCCGGCTTCGGCTCGGGCGGAGGCGGGGTCGAGGGCTTGGCGAGCTCCGCGTAGGCGTCGGCGAGCGCCGCCTGACCGGCCCGCGTCAGTCGCGGTTCGGGGTCGGTGCGGTCGAAGAGCGTCTTGCCGTATTCGGCCTCGATGGCGGCGAGCGACGAGTTGAGTTTCTGGCGCGAGATGTCGAGCCGCTGAGCCGCTCGGGGAAAGTGCAGCTCCTCGGCCGCGACGACGAAATGGCGCAGCTGGCTGATCTTCACCTGCACAACTTACCGTCGGTGCGGCAGGATCGACGCATGGACGACCAGGCGGCATACGACCTCTGCGCCAATCTGCCGTCGGCGGAGCTGACGCACCCGTTCGGTTTCGAGACGGCGGTCTACAAGGTGCGCGGCAAGGTCTTCGCCCTCTCGCCGCTCGTGGGCGATCGCGGGTCGATCACGCTGAAGGTCGATCCGGAGGACGCCCTCGTGCTGGTGCGCGACCACGACGAGATCACGCCGGGCTACCACATGAACAAGCGGCACTGGATCACGGTCGACCTCGACGGCGCCCTGCCCGACGACCTCGTGGCGGATCTGATCGCCGAGTCGTACCGCCTCGTGGTGCAGACGTTGCCCCGGGTGCGGCGGCCGGTGGCGTGATGCGTTTGGGCCGGGTCGCACCCGCCGGATCCTGAGGAAGCGACGCAGGCCGCAGGCCGGGACTGCGCCCAGCCCAGAGCTCACGGAGTTGCGCTCTACGGAGTCGCGCTCGACGACGGGCTCGGCGACACAGTCGGCACCGGAACGTTGTCGCTCGCATGAATCGTGCTGACGAAGATGATCACGACGACCGCGACGGTCGCGACGGCGCCGAGCACGATGAAGAGGAGTCGTCGGCGCATGGTGCGCTCCTCCTCGAGAAGGCGCTCTTCTTTGCGACGTTGCGCTGCTCGCTGTGCTTTCGATGCCACGCGTCGACGCTAGCGGATCGGAACCGGCCACGAGGGATCCTGAGCGCTATGACAGTCGACTCCGGCCCGATTCGCGTCATCGCCCGGAACGACGGTGAAACATCCCTGTCACACGATGTTGACAGAATCAACATCATGGCGATCATCCTCGGAGACAACCAGTACGGAAAAGCGGAGTCGCGCGTCGTGCGCATCGTCCGCGACACCGCTCGACACGAGATCCACGACCTCAATGTGACGACGGCTCTGCGGGGTCCGTTCGCCGAGGCGTACCTCTCGGGCGACCAGTCGAACGTGCTGCCCACCGACACGCAGAAGAACACGGCGTACGCGTTCGCAAAGACGAAGGGCGTCGAGGCGATCGAGCAGTACGGTCTCGAACTCGCACGCCACTTCGTGACCGAGACCGACCCCGTCGAGGGCGCGCGCATCGAGATCGAGGAGTTCGCCTGGGAGCGAGCGCTCGTCGACGGCACCGAGCACGACCACACCTGGCTGCGCAAAGGGCAGGAGGTGCGGACCGCCGCGATCACGGTCGACGCCACGGGCGAGTATGTGATCGGCGGGCTGAAAGACCTGGTGCTGCTGAAGAGCACGGGTTCGGAGTTCGCCGGCTTCCTCTCGGACGAGTTCACCACCCTGCCCGAGACCCACGACCGCGTGATGGCGACCGCCCTCGACGCGAAGTGGCGCTTCACCTCGGTCGACGTCGACTGGAACGCCGTCTACCCCGAGATCAAGGCGCTCATGGTCAAGGAGTTCGCGACCCTGCAGTCGCTGGCCCTGCAGCAGACGCTCTGGCACATGGGTACGGCCGTGATGGAGGCCTTCCCGTTCATCGCCGAGGTGCGACTGAAGGCGCCGAACAAGCACCACTTCGACTACGACCTCGGTCGTTTCGGCATCGAGAACCGCGGCGAGGTCTTCTTCGCCTCCGATCGTGCCTACGGGCTGATCGAGGCGACCCTCCTGCGCGATGACGCTCCGCCGGCGAACGACGCCTGGCGCGCCTCCGCTGGTCTAGCGTGAACGCAGTGAACACACTTCAGGATCCGGGATACCTCGCTCAGGCCATCGCGCTCGCCCAGCAGAACGTCGCCGAGGGTGGCGGTCCGTTCGGCGCCGTCATCGTGCGTGACGGCGAGGTGATCGCGACCGGCCAGAACCGGGTGACTCGCGACTTCGATCCGACCGCGCACGCCGAGGTCGTCGCGATCCGTGCCGCCTGTCAGGTCGTGGGTGACTTCTCGTTGGCGGGCGCCACGCTGTACACGTCGTGTGAGCCGTGCCCGCTGTGCCTGTCGGCGTCGCTCTGGGCCCGGCTCGACCGCGTCGTGTTCGCGGCCGACAGGTACGACGCCGCTCGCGGCGGGTTCGACGATCTCGCGTTCTACGAGTTGTTCGCCACTCCCCGGTCGGAGTGGGATCTGCCGATCGACTCGGTGCGCCCGGACGACGCGTCGGCTCCGTTCGACGACTGGCTGGCCAAAGAGGGCCGGACCGACTACTAGCTGTCAGCTGTAGCCCGCTTCGCTCCACTCGGGGCCAATTTGCGAGTGGTTTTTGCTTACCGACGTGTATCGGCAGTAACGGGTGTGACTCGCGGTGCGGATCGCTCTCAAATTCGCGGCTACGTGCGGCGTCACACCCATAAATCCGGCTCAGCTGCCGCGATACGTCGAGTAGGCGAACGGGCTCAGCAGCAGGGGCACGTGATAGTGCGCCTCGACGTCGGCGAGATCGAAGTCGAGCGTGACTCGCGGGTAGAACGTCGGGGTACCCGAAGCCGCGAAGTAGGCGCCGGTCGCGAACACCAGTCGGTACGCGCCGGCCGCGAGCCGGTCGGGGCCGAGTGAAGCGACGCGCCCATCGGCATTCGTGGTGCCGGTCGCGAGAACCAGGCCCGAAGGATCCTGCAGTTCGACTGCCACACCGACCGCCGGGCGCCCCACCGACGAGTCGAGCACGTGCGTCGTGACGTGGCTCATGCGCGGGGTTTTGTCGAGGTTGCGTCGTCGGCGTAGACCGATTCGAGGCGGAGGACGGCGATGTCGCGCAACTCCTGGCCGACGATCGACAGCTCGGTGTCATCGTCGAGTTTGAGTCGGCGGTCGAGCTCGTCGACGATCTCGGCACGGCTGCGCCCGGCGGCCCGGATCAGGAACACGCGGTCGAAGCGCGCCTCGTAGGTCGCATTGCCCTCGGCGAGGGCCTTCAGCAGGTGTTGGTCGTCGACATCGACAGCCTGCTGTTCGCGCCGGCTGAACTCGGCGGCGGCGTCGGCCCCGGTCGGTTTGTCGCCGATGCGCGGGTGAGACTCCATCGCCTCGTCGATCTCGGCCGGACTGAGCGGGGTGGCGGACGCGTGCGCGGCGTCGCGGAGAGCAGGCCAGTCGGCGTAGGGCGATGCTGCCGCGACCTCACGAACGAAGCGGGAGACGTGCAGGGCTGCGGAGAGGTCGGCTTCGGAGACGTCGATCATGGTGTGGTCAACTGTAGCCATGGCCACCCTGCACGGCATTGTCCTCGCCGCGGGCGCCAGGGTTGATTAGCACTCCCGTCCTGCATCTATACAGATCCGTACCGACGGCGGTACCTTTGTGTCTATGCCTGAGGAGAGTGTCGCCGACTTCGCCAAGCGAGAGGGCATTTCACCTCGACGTGTCCGCGCGCTCATCGAGCAGGGCTCAATCCCAGCACGACAGGTAGGACGTCTTTGGCTTGTCGACCAGGCCTCCGCCCACCGACCGGCAGCGAGTCGCCCCCTTGCAGACCGTATGCGGGCTAACCTCCTCGCCGTCCTCTCCGGAGATGCCACGGAGGGCCTGTCCGCCTCTGAACGCGCCCGGCTTCGCCGCTACCTGAGCGAGCTCGCTCACAGTCCGCACCCCGACCGCATCCTGAGTGCGTGGGTACCAGACAGCGCACCCCTGAGGCTTCAGGTCGCCCCCAGCGACCTCGACGATCTCTCCGAGGACGACCGCCTGGTCAAATCCGGCTTCAGTGATCCGCGGGCCGAAATCGCCGGCGCAGGTCAGCTCGAGGCCCGCGTCGCCAAGGCAGAAGTCGACGCGATCCGCCGCGAGTACCTGCTCCGCCCCTCCCAGCAGCCCAACGTTTTCCTGCACGTATCCGACGAGAAGCCGCCCTCGCCTCTACCCCTCGGGCTTCTCCTGGTCGATCTCGCACATCATGAGGGTGTCCGAGAGCGCTCCCGCGTCGCCGAGCTCTTCCACGAGGTCGACGCGTGACTATTCGGGCACCAGCCATGACGAGCGCGCAGGCCGAGGCATGGCACGCGCTGTTCCAGGTCTACGAGGCGCACCCAAAGCACTGGGCACTCGTCGGCGGCCAAATGGTTCACTCTCTGTGCTGGGAGCGAGGGGCCGCCCCACCACGACCCACACAAGACGCCGACACCGTCCTCGACATTCGGGCTCAGCCGAAGATGCTGTACGACTTCACAGCGACCCTCAATCGCCTCGGGTTCGAGTCCGCAGGAGAAGCTCCGTCCATCATCGAGGGCGCTAGGGGCGTCCAGCACCGCTGGCGGAGGGGAAAGGCGCAGATCGACGTGCTCATCCCGCGCTTCCTGGGCGAGCGAGCCGACAACCGGGTCGGAGTGACCGGCGGCCGGACCATCGCAGCACCGGGCGGGCAAGGTGCGCTCGACCGATCCGAAGTGATCGAGGCAGAGGTGGAAGGCGTCGTGGGTCGCGTCCTCCGCCCCACACTGCAAGGAGCCATCGTCGCCAAGTCGTCTGCGATGCTCATTGGTGAAGGCGCGATCGGTGATCGTCACCTCAACGACCTCTCAATCCTCGCCTCTCTCGTCACCCGTGCAGACCGCATCGGCCACGGCCTCACACGTGCAGAATCCGCCAGGGTCCGTTCCGCGTATGGCCTCGTCCTCGCCCGTCCGCCATTGCATCTCGTCGTCGGCGTCGACGCCGCGACCATCGAAATCGTCCGCGATCAAGTCATCCTCGCCTGAGGCGCTCTGACGCCTGCAACACTGAAGCCATGGCCACCCTGCACGGCATCGTCCTCGCCGCGGGCGCCGGAACGCGAATGGGGCGGGCGAAGGCGCTGATGCGCCACCCCGACGGCACACCATGGCTGGCGGAGGCCTGCGCGATGCTGACCAGCGCAGGATCCTCCTCGGTCACAGTGGTCCTCGGATCCTCGTCCGATGAGGCGCGTGGCCTCGTGCCACCCGGCGTGCACGTGGTGGTCGCTCGTGACTGGGCGTCGGGGATGGCCGCCAGCCTGCGGGCGGGGCTCGATGCCGCCGCGGCGAGTGACGCCGATGCCGCGCTCATCACGCTGGTCGACCTCCCCGGGCTGCCCGCGAGTGTCGGCCTTCGCGTTTCGGCCGACTTCGAGGGGGTCGACGCCCGCGCCGTTCTCCGGCAGGCCGTCTTCGGCGGTCGCCCGGGCCACCCGGTGCTCATCGGCCGTGACCACTGGGCAGCCCTTGCGTCCGAACTCAGCGGTGATCGCGGCGCCCGGCCGTACCTCGCGCGTCACGGTGTCTTCGAAGTGGAGTGTGGCGACCTGGCTACCGGCGACGACGTCGACCGGCCCCAGACGGACGACCGGCCTGGAATACACAACCGGCCCCAGACAGGCGACGGGCCCGGAACCCCCTGAGGGATCCCGGGCCCGCCCGGCGTCAGTCGCCCGCCGTTACTTCTTCTTGGTGGTCACCGTTACCGTCTGCGCCTGCTTGGCCACCGCGTTGTGCAGGTGGAGCAGCAGGATCTGCTTCGTGCTCGCCTTGGTGCGGTGCACCGCGATGCCCGGCGACTGGTCGCGCAGCAGAACTCCGCCGAGGTCGTCGGCCTTCTTCTGCGAGAACCAGAGCGACGGCTTGAGCGCATCGAAGCTGGCGGAATGGGTGCTGTCGACCACAGTGCTGTCGGTCTCGGCAAGGCCCGGCGCGTAGTTCGAGAACGTCGCGACGTGATAGTTGAACGCGGTCGATTTCGACTTCGTCGTGTAGCCGAGGGCGGCGAGGGAGACCGGGAGGACTGCCACGGAGCTGTCGAACGTGTTCACGTCTTTATCGAGGTAGTTCGCGTTGTAGGGCTGGAGGTCGACCGTCTTGTTCGTGGACAGGTTGTCGGTGGCCACGAACGTCGCGTCGACCGAGGCCGATTTCGTCACGTACGACACGAAGTCGTCGGTGCCGTCGCGGTTGGTGTCGATGAAGACCTCCGGGGCTCCGTCGAGACCGGGGTTCGCGATCGGGCCGGCGGTCTTGATACCGAACGACACGATCCCCTTGTTCTTGTCGGTGAGGTTCGGCGCGTTGCTCGATGCTCCGACCGCGAGGATGTCAGCGCCGGCGAGGCTCTGCTTCGGGCTTCCCGTGGGGAAGGTGAGCTTTGCGCTGTTCGCCCCCAGCACGAACGGGGCGGCGAGGCCCAGGTAGGCCTGCGATCCCGTTCCCTGGTTGAGCGTCGTACCCGAGATCTTCAGCGTCGCCTGGGTGCTCGTCGACTTCGCGAAGACGGGGCTGGTCGCGGTGTTGGCCGAGACCGGCTTGGGAGCGGCGAACACCGACAGGCGAAGGCCCGACTTGGTCCGATCGGCCGAGTCGAACTTCACGTAGCCGGAAGCGGCTGCGACGAACTCGCGGACGAAGTCGACCCCGCTGACGTTCGTCGTGGCGTCCTGCGTCGGGTCGATCACCTTGCGCAGCTTCGACGGGTCGATCTTCATCGTCAGCGTGAGGGTGGCGTCCCCGCGAGCAGGAACGACGACCTTCGGCGCCGAGAGAGTGAAGCTCACGCCCGGCTGTGTGATCCGGCTGCTGTACGACGTCGTGAACGTCTGCGAGGCGTTGCCGGAGTTGTGCAGCGTCAGAGTGCGGGTCGCGGTCTTTGCGGCCGAGACGGGGACGACCCCGAACGACGCCGACACGAGACCGGCGTTCTGCGTCGAGGTGACCGTCACCTGGTTGGTGACCGCCTGGAGCGCATCGATACGGCCGGTTCCCTGGCTCAGGGTCGAGTACAGGGTTCCGGCGGCGTTCTTCAGATCGTGGGTGGCCGTGTTCATGACCGCCTGCTTGACCTGGAGTGCGCTCCAGCCATCGTGCGCCTCGAACGTCAGCGCGGCGATGCCGGCCGTGTCGGGGGTGGCCATCGAGGTGCCGCTCTCGGCCTCGCGGTCGGTGCCCGTGCCGGACCTCACCGAGACGACGTTGACACCGGGGGCGGCGACGTCGGGCTTGATGATGTTCGAGTAGGAGCCGTGTACGCCGCGCGACGAGAAGGTCGCGAGGGTGTCGGTGAGCGTCGAGTCGATCGCCTGGTCGAAGAGCCGCAGCGAGTCTTTGAACGAGACCGTGACGGGGGTGCCCCCGGCCTCGGCGGCGGTGACGGCCGGGAGGAGCTTCGCGTAGGCGTCCTTGGTGATCTCGGCTCCGGGGATGACGGCGTTGCCGCTGATGCCCGCGTCGAACACGTTGACCGAGCCGCCGAGGAGCACACCGATGGCACCGGCCGCGGTGGCGTTGTCGAAACGCTTGACCGAACCACACTCGAGGGCGGTGTCGGTCCACTTCAGAAGAACGACCTTGCCCTTGACCTTGGCCGCGTCGGCGGCCGTGTACGGGTCACAGCCGGCGGCGTTGGCCGCGCTGGGGAGGGTGACGACGCCGTCGGTCAGCGCCAGCGGCTTCGTGTACGAGATCGAGTACTGGGCACGAATCGTGCCGGCGACCGACGAGGGAGCGGTGACGTCGACACCGTCGAAGACGGCGGCGCCGGTCGTGGCGGCCGCGACGGTGAGGGCGTTCTCCGCGTCTCCGGGGCTGCCGCCGATGTCGGTGAAGTCGCCGGCGTTGCCGCTGGCGATCACGGGCAGCACACCGCGAGCGACGAGGGAGTCGATCTTGGCGTTGTCGGGGTCGTCCGGGTTCGAGTAGTCGGACCCGAGCGAGAGGTTGATCACGTTGATGTCTTTGCCCTCGGTCAGCGCCTGGCCGACCCAGTCGAGGGCTGCACCGGTGAGGTCGGTCGAGCCGCCGCCGTCGCCGAACACCTTGAGCGAGTAGAGACCGGCGTCGGGCGCGGTGCCCGGGCCGATCGACATGGTCTTGACCTCGTCTTCGGTGAGCTTCGTGTAGTCACCCGTGAAGGTCTTCTTGTCGGAATCGAGGCCGAAGCCGGCCGCGGTGCCGGCCACGTGGGATCCGTGTCCGCCGCCGCGCCCGTCGATGGGGTTGGCGTCGGGGTTGGGGACCGGGTCGTAGGCCTGCGACGACGGGTCAGCGTCGTACGTCGGGCCGGCGAAGTCGGTGCCGCCGAGGAACTTCGCCGAGTCGAAGAGCGCAGGATCCGGCGCTCCCGTCGAAGAGAGAGCCTCGTCGTAGGCGGCCGTCGTTCCGGGGCCACCGAAGTCGGCGTGCGTGTAGTCGAGGCCGGTGTCGATGACCGCGATGTTGACGCCGGTGCCGGTGTGTCCGGTCTGCTGCCAGGCCTGGACGGCGCGGGTGTAGACGTCGGACGTCGAGTTCAGCGGCGAGGCCTCCCCCTTCGTTGCGACGGGGGTGGGAATGCTCTTCGGCGCGATCGGCGTGATGCTCACGACGTCGGAGCGGGCGGCGATGGTGGCGAGCGAGCCGGCGTCGGCGATGACGGCCACACCGGGAACGGTGTACTCGGTCGTGTAGAGCGTCGTGACCTTCGGGCCCTGGGCGGCGAGCGCCTTCGTGACGGCCGCCGCGTTCTGGCGGATGGCGCTCACGCGGTTCTTCGCGGCGGTCGACTGGGGTCGTCCGGTTAGCTTGCCGCCCTTGGCCGAGGCGTCAACGCTCAGTGCGCCGGTGCCCGATACGCGAATGAAGGCGGCGACGGATCCTTTGGCCTCGCGGAGCGGCGAGCTGAGCTTGAGCAGATCAGCGGTCTTCGAGGCGGAACCGAGGGGATTCGCCGGTGCCGCGGACGCGACGGTGAGTGGGGTGGAGACGAGGGCGATGGTGGCGGCGGCGACGACGCAGAGCGTTCCGACGGACCGGCGGGATGGGCGCACGTAGTTCCTTTGGGGAAGGTGAATCACGGTCGAGTTGGAGTGAGCCTGCCAGACTCAAAGTGACTTCACAACAAAACACGCGGGTTTTGCCAGACGGATCTGTCTAGCCGCTAGCGGGGGGCGAGATTATGCCACCGGAACCGCGAATCAGGTCGACTGGCGAACGACGAGCTCGGTGGGCAGCATCATCGTCGAGGTGCCGGCGCCGTCGATGATGTCGAGGAGCACCCGGACCATCTCGGCGCTGATGCGATCGAAGGGCTGACGCATCGTCGTCAACGCGGGGTGGGTCGAGGTCGCGAACGTGGAGTCGTCGAAGCCGCCGACTGCGACGTCCTCGGGAACGCGGCGCCCAGACCGCAGCAGCACGTCGATCGCACCGGCGGCCATCGCGTCGTTCGCGGCAAAGACGGCGTCGATCGTCGGGTCGGCCTCGAGAAGCGACTGCATCGCCGCCACGCCGCTATCGCGCGTGTAGTCACCGTGCCGCACGAGAGCCGAGTCGAAGTCGTCGCCGAGGGTACGGCGGTAGCCCTCGAGCCGGGCCCGCCCACCGGGGGTATCGCGCGGGCCGGCGACCGTCGCCAGGCGCGTGCGACCGCGACTCTGCAGATGCTTCGTCATCGCGATGGCGCCCTGGAGGTCGTCGGCCGCCACGACACCGAGCTCGCCCTCGAAGCCGAGGGGTTGACCCGCCGAGACCATCGGCACGTTCGCCTGGATGAGGCGCTCGACGAGCGGGTTGCCGTGGGCGGAGGTGAAGGCGAGGAGCACGCCGTCGACGTGGCCGGCCGCCACGTAGTTCAGGGCCCGGTTCTGCTCGGCCTCGTCGCCCGCCATGATCAAGACGAACGAGATGTCGCGCTTGCCGAGCTCGGCGGAAGTTCCCCGCACGAGAGCCGCGAAGTTCGGATCCTCGAAGAGAACCGCCTGGGTCTCGGTCAGCAGAAAGGCGATCGTGTTCGACCGGCTCATCGCCAAGCTCCGCGCCGCACCGTTGACGCGGTAGCCCGTCTTCTTGATGGCGGCCTGCACGGCGGCCTTCGACTCGGGGCTCACCCAGTTGCGCCCGTTCAGCACCCGCGAGACGGTGCCGCTCGAGACCCCGGCGACCGACGCGACGTCGCGGATCGTCGGTCGCCTGGCGGTCTCGGTCACGATTCGCAGTCTATTGCGGTCGATCGCCGAGACCACGGGATCAGGACTTGACGGCTCCGGCACCGAGATCGACCTTCCAGAACCGTTGGAGGACGAGGAACAGCACGACCAGCGGGATGATCGAGAGCAGCGCCCCGGTGATCACCAGCGAGTACAGCGCCGGGACGGTCGAGCCCTGGTTGAGCAGACCGTTGAGCCCCACGGTGATCGGGTAGAGGCGGTCGTCGCCGAGCATGATGTACGGCAGCATGAAGTTGTTCCAGATGCCCACGAACTGGAAGAGGAACACCGTCACGAGTCCGGGCGCCATCATGGGCACCGCGAGCCGCAGGAAGATGCGGAGATCGCTCGCCCCATCGGTGCGACCGGCCTCGATGATCTCGTTCGGCACCGAGGCACCCGCGTAGATGCGCGCCAGGTAGATGCCGTACGGGCTGATGATCTGCGGCAGCAGCACGGCCCAGTAGGTGTTGGTGAGGCCGACCTGCGCGAGCAGGAAGTACTGCGGGATCGCCAGGATCACGCCGGGCACCAGCACGCCGGCCAGCAGCACCATGAACGTGGCCTGCTTGCCCTTGAAGGTGTACTTCGCGAGGGCGAAACCGGCGAAGGCCGAGACCGCCGCCGAGAGGAACGCGCCGACTCCGGCGTAGAGGGCCGTGTTGAGCATCCAACGCCAGTAGAGGCCACCCCGGTACTGGGTGAGCTCGACGATGTTGTCGAACAGGTGACCCGAGGGCACGAAGGTGTTGCTGGTGAACAGGTCGCCGCCCGACTTGGTCGACGCCATCAGCACCCACGCCAGCGGCAGGAGGCAGTAGAGCGCGCCGAGCAGCAGGATGATCGTCGACGTGTAGCTGGTCTTGTCGTTCGCGCCGATCCGGCCCGACCGGTTCTTGGCCAACGGCGGGCGGCCCATCGACGAGCGCGAGGAGAGGGGCTTGGTGACGGTGCTCATGAGTTCTCCTCCTGGAAGGCGCGGCGCTGGACGACCCGGAGGAAGACGAACGAGAGCGCGAAGATCGTGACGGCGATGATGATCGACGTCGCCGAGGCCGAGTTGACGTCGTTGCGGATGAAGGCGTCGCGATAGACCTTCATGAGCGGGGTGTAGGTGCTCGAGATCGAGTTGGTGAGGGGCTTCAGCGTGGTCGGCTCGGCGAAGACCTGGAGGGTCGCGATCAGGGAGAAGATCGCCGTCATGATGAGCGACGGCAGGATGATCGGGATCTTGATGGCGAGGGCGACGCGGATCTCACTTGCCCCGTCGAGGCGAGCGGCCTCGTACAGATCGGTCGGGATCGCCTTGAGTGCCGTGTACATCACGACCATGTTGAAGCCGACGCCGCCCCAGAGGGCGATGTTGGCGATGGCGAAGATGACGGTGCCCTGCGAGAGGACGTCGGGCGACGGCAGGTTGAGTGCGTTCGCGAGGTCGACGAAGGGGCTGACACTCGGCAGGTAAAGGAATCCCCAGAGCAGGCTCGAGATGACGGCGGGGACGGCGTAGGGCAGGAAGATGACCACGCGCGAGAAGCCGGCGAGCCGGGTGCGCTTGGAGTCGAGGAGCAGCGCGAAGACGAGCGCGAGGACCAGCATGGCTGGCACCAGGATCAACCCGTACAGGCCCACCCGGCCCGCACTGGCGAGGAAGTCGGGGTCGGAGAACGCTGCGGCGTAGTTCGAGAGGCCCGCGAAGACCGTCTTTCGAGCGCCGGATCCGAGTCCGAGACCCTGCACCTCGGTCTTCTGCAGGCTGAGGATCAGCGTGTAGACGATCGGCGCCGCCATGAAGACGAGAAAGAGGATGGCCGCGGGGGCGAGCATCGCGTACGGGGTCGGATTGAAACGGCGACGGCGGGTGGCCCGGGGGGCCGGCGCGGACGGCTTCGCCGCCGGATCGCGCCCGGGGGCGGTCTGGTCGACGTCGACGGTGGTGGTCATTTCTAGTCCTCCTGGGGGAAGGGGGCGGGGCGGACCCTGACTTCGGGCCCGCCCCTGAGGAGTGGACGCTGCTATTTAACGGTGAAGCCGGAATTCTTGAGGTCGGCCACGGTGATCTTCTGCATCTGCGCGGCCGCGTCGAGGAACGCCTGCTGGCTCTTGGCCTGAGCTGCCTTGCCGAACTGGTCGTTGAATGCCGAGTAGGCGACGTTCACGTTCGGTCCGTAGGTGAAGGGCTTCACCGTCTCGGCGATCTTGGCGGCCTGGGTGTAGAAATCGGGCTGGTTCTTGAAGAAGCCGTTGCCGGTGGCGAGGGCCTCTTTCGAGTCGACCGTGTCGGCCGGGTACAGCCCGCCGTCGGTCACCATCTGGCTGACAGCCGTCTTGCTCGTGTTGAGCCAGGTGTTGAACTGCACGGCGGCCTTGACGTTCTTCGACTGCGAGGTGATCGCGACGGCCGACCCTCCCCAGTTGCCGGTGGCCTGCTCGCCCGCGGTCCACTGCGGGAGCGGCGCCATCTTCCACTTGCCGGCGGTCTTCGGTGCATTGCCGGCGAGGACGCCGGGCGCCCAGACGGCGCTGACCCAGCCGACCTGCGTGCCGGCGGCGAGGCCCTTGTTCCATTCAGGCGTGTACTGCGGCTGGTTGTCGATCACGCCGTCTTCGACGAGTCCGCCCCAGAACGACGCGACCTTCTTGGTCGCGGCCGAGTCGATGTCGACCGACCAGGAGTCCTTGTCGGAGCCCCACCAGGAGGCGCCGGCCTGCTGCGTGAGACCGGCGAATTCACCGGCGTCGGCGGACGAGAACGTGCCGAGGTAGTTCTTCGGGTCGGCCTCGTGCACCTTCTTCGCGGCGTCGGCGTATTCCGCCCAGGTGGTGGGCACGGAGAGCCCGAGCTTCTTGAAGATGTCAGCGCGGTAGTAGAACATCATGGGGCCGGAATCCTGCGGGATCCCGTACAGCGCGTCGGATCCTAGGGTCACCGACGACAGGACGCCGTCCGAGAACTTCGACGTCGTCGCATCGGAGACGTCTTTCTTGATGTCGATGATGGCGTCTGCCGACACGAGGGTCGGGATCTTCTGGTACTCAGCCTGCATGAGGTCGGGAGCCCCGGATCCTGCCTTGATGGCGGTGAGCAGCTTGGTGACGGCGGGGTCGCCCGCGTCGGTCTTGACGTAGGTGACCTGGATGTTCTTGTGGGTGGAGTTCCAGGTGTCGACGACCTTGTCCATGTTGGGGGCCCATCCCCAGAAGGTCAGCTTGACTGGCTTGTCGGCGGTGCCGAGACTGCCGTCGTTGCTGCTCGACGATCCGCTGCTCGAGCAGCCGGTCATGACCAGAGCCGCGGCCAGGACGCCCGCTCCGATTGCGGCGCGAATGGTTCTGCGCATTGTTCCTCCTCGTTGAGTGCCGAGCGTCTTCGCGTCGGCTGCTGTGCACGCCCGGTGCCGGGACCTGTGACTGTTAGCGGTTACAGTACGTCACGCACTCACCGGCTTGTCAAGCCCGTCTTTTGCGGTGATACTCGACTCTGTCACCGGTTACAGTTCCGTAACCGGTAACAGTTCCAGCCGGGCCAAGCCCTGTTTTCAGCGAGGAGAACCGAATGACCACGACCCAGCCCGAGACGATCCCTGGCACTGGCAGCGGCTGGCTCCCCGGCACCTCCACCATCGCGTTCGGCGGCGACTACAACCCCGAGCAGTGGCCTCGCGAGGTCTGGGACGACGACATTCGTCTCATGCGCGAGGCCGGGGTCAACCTGGTCAGCATCGGCATCTTCTCGTGGGTGCTGCTCGAACCCCGCGAGGGAGAATTCGACTTCGTCTGGCTCGACGAGGTCATCGAGCTGCTGCACACGGCCGGCATCGCGATCGACCTCGGTACCCCGACCGCCTCGCCGCCCGCCTGGTTCTGGGCGAAGTACCCCGAGGCGCGACCGGTCACCCGCGACGGCGTGCCCCTCGGCTTCGGCTCGCGCGGCATGGCCAGCCCGAGCTCGCCCGCCTACGCCGAGGCGACCACCCGCATCGTCACGGCTCTCGCCGAACGCTACGGCTCGCACCCGGCCGTCACCCTCTGGCACGTCCACAACGAATACGGCGCGCCGATCTCCGAGAGCTACGACGAGGCGTCGGTCGCCGCTTTCCGCCTCTGGCTCGCCGCCCGCTACACGACCCTCGACGCACTCAACAGCGCCTGGGGCACGACGTTCTGGGGTCAGCGCTACGGCGCGTGGAGCGAGATCGACGCCCCGCGCACCGCCGCTACCGTCGTCAACCCATCGCAGCGCCTCGACTTCGCCCGATTCACCAACCACGCCCTGCTCGAGTGCTTCCGCCGCGAGCGCGACATCCTGCACCGGCTGTCGCCCGGCATCCCGGTCACCACGAACTTCATGGCCACGAACTGCCCGTCGGTCGACTACTGGACCTGGGCGAACGAGGTCGACATCGTCTCGAACGACCACTACCTCGTCGCGGAGCGCACCGACAACCATGTGCTGCTGGCACTCGATGCAGACCTGACCCGCTCGCTCGCGGCCGGGCGTCCCTGGATCCTCATGGAGCACTCCACCTCGGCCGTCAACTGGCAGCCGCGCAACCTGCGCAAGCAGCCCGGCGAGCTGCGCCGCAACAGCCTGCAGCACTTCGCCCGAGGGGCCGACGGGATCCTGTTCTTCCAGTGGCGGGCCTCCCGCTACGGCGCGGAGAAGTTCCACTCGGCGATGCTGCCCCACGCGGGCGAGACGTCGCGGGTGTTCCGCGAGACCGTCGCCCTCGGTGCCGAGCTCGGAACGCTCGCACCCGCCGTCGGCAGCCGCGTGCACGCGTCGGTCGCGATCCTCTGGGATTGGGAGTCGTTCTGGGCGCAGGATCTCGAGTGGCGACCGAGCGTCGAGCTCGCCCACCGGCGCCAGATCGAGACGTTCTACACGCGCCTCTGGGAAGACGGCATTACGACCGACTTCGTGCACCCGGAAGCCGACCTCTCGACGTACGACCTCGTCGTCGCTCCGAGCCTCTACCTGATCTCGACGACAGCCCGCACGAACATCGAGGCGTTCGTCGCGGCCGGCGGCACCTTCGTCTCGTCGTACTTCACGGGCATCGTCGATTCGCACGACACGGTGCACGATGGCGCGATGCCCGGTGCGCTCCGCGACGTGCTCGGGCTCACGGTCGAGGAGTTCGGCCCGCTTCCCCAGGACACCCCGGTGCAGCTGAGCTCTGGCGCGGTCGGCAGCCGCTGGACCGACGCGATCCTGCTGCAGGGTGCCGAGTCGATCGACGCCTACGTCGACGGTCCGATGGCGGGCGGCGCGGCAGTCACGCGGAACTCCTTCGGTGCCGGTCACGCCTGGTACCTCTCGACCGACTTCACCGCCGAGCAGCTCGCCGACGTGCTGGTGGGCGCCTACGCCGACGCCGGCGTCGAGGCCGGGCCGGTCGCACTCCGCGGTGTCGAGCGGGTGTCGCGCCGAGCCGACGGGGTGACGTTCACGACCTGGATCAACCACACCGACCGCGACGCGACGCTGCCCACGGGCACGGTCGTGACAGCCGGAGACGCGGTCGTGCTGCGCGACGACGCGTGATCCCGATCCTGCAGGAGGTTGCCTGGCGGACGCTGGCCCCGGGTCAGGTGTGCAGGATCCTGGTGGTCGACTCGGTCACGGGCACAACTCGGGTGGTCCACGAGTCGCACGATGTCGCCTACGAGTCACCGAACTGGACGCCCGACGGGCTGTCGCTGATCGTCAACGCCGCGGGCCACCTCTACCGCGTGCCCGCGGCCGGCGGGGTGCCGACCCCGATCGCCTCGGGCGCCCTCGACGATCACAACAACGACCATCTCGTCTCGCGCGACGGGGCAACGATCTACTCGTCGTCGGAGACCACCGGGCACCTCTTCGCCGTGCCCGTCGGGGGTGGTGAGCCGGTGCAGGTCTCGCCTGATCGAGACGGAGTCTTCGGCTACTTCTTGCAGGGGCAGTCGCCGGACGGTGGGACTCTCGCGTTCACCGGCGCCGAGCGTCGCGACGGGCTCGACTTCGTGAGCGGGCTGTTTCTGCTCGACCTCGGCACGCGGGAGGTCTCCCGCCTCAGCGGCTGGACCGCCGACTCGGTGGGGTGCGACTGGTCAACCGACGGGTGGCTCTACTTCGGCTCGGAGCTCGGCTCATCGACGCGCGGCCACTCGCAAGTGCACCGCATGCGCCGCGACGGTCGAGGTGTCAAGCGGCTGACCGACGACGAGCGCGTCAACTGGTTTCCGAAGGTGTCGCCCGACGGGTCACGGGTCGTCTACCTGTCGTTCCCGCCGGGCACCGTGGGGCATGCGAGCGACGTCGACGTCGTGATTCGGTCGATGGAGCCCGACGGCTCCGGTCAACGCGATGTGCTCCACCTCACCGGCGGACAGGGCACACTGAACATGAACTCGTGGGCACCGTCGTCCGACAGCTTCGCCTGCGTGTCATATGAGTTGGAGTACTGATGGAACAGCGCATCTACGGCCGAACCGGTTTCTCGGTCTCGCCCCTCTGCATCGGAACATCGTCGTGGGGCCGCCCCAAGGGTGAGGAGTCGCAGGCCGACGCCGACGTGCGCATCGCCGAGATCGCACGGTCGTGGGCGATCGGCGCGCTGCGTCTCGGTGCGGTGTCGCAGGGCGGGTCGACTCTGAACTTCCTCGACACCTCGAACGAGTACGGCGAGGGGCGCAGCGAGCCGCTGATCGGCAGCGCCCTGGCCGCGTCGTCCGCGGTCGTCGACGGGTCGGTCGGCAACGACCTCGTCGTGCAGACGAAACTCGACCGCGACGTCGCGACCGGCAGCTTCTCGACCGACCGGATGCGACGCTCCCTCGAGGAGTCGCTGTCGAGGCTCGGCCTCGAGCGCATCCAGGTGATGCACCTGCACGACCCCGAGACGATCGGGTTCGACGCGGCGATGGCCGCAGACGGCCCGGTCGCGGCGCTCGTCGCCATGAAAGAGGAGGGGCTCGTCTCCTCGATCGGCATCTCGGGCGGCCCCGTCGGCATGCTGCAGCAGTTCGTCGAGACCGACCTCTTCGACGCCCTCATCACGCACAACCGGTACACACTCGTCGACCGGTCGGCCTCCGACCTCTTCGACGCGGCGACCGCCCGGAACATGGGCATCACGAACGCGGCACCGTACGGCGGCGGAATCCTCACCGGCGACCCACGCTTCGCCGGCTCGTACGGCTACCAGCCCGCGACCCCCGAGATCCTCCGCGCCGTGAACGGCCTGCAGGGCGTCTGCGACTCGTACGGAATCCCGCTTCAGACGGCGGCGCTCCAGTTCAGCATTCGTGAGCCCAGGATCCACTCCACCGTCGTGGGGGTCTCCTCCCTGCCTCGGCTCGAGTCGGCCATCGACGACGCCACCGCCGCACTGCCCGAGGCGCTGTGGGCCGAGCTCGACGCCGTGGTGCCGGCCGGGATCGCGCTCGACGCGTAGGGGGCACGGCTCTGGGCAACCCGACGCGGAACGGCCAATCCGACGTGCCGCGGCGCGTCGGATTGGCCGTTCCGCGTCGCATAGCGCGGCGTCGCGCCCTCGCGCAACGACACGACCCCCGCCACCTCGGAAGGTGACGGGGGTCGTGGCGTAGTGCGTCGTTACTTGAGGTTGTCCTTGACGTCCTCAGTCTTCTTGCGCGCCTCGCCCATGGCCTGGTCTTTCTGGCCCTGGTGCTTCAGCTCGTCGTCGTCGGTCTTCTTGCCGACGAACTCCTCAGCGTGGCCGGCGGCCTTCTGAATGACATCTTTTGCCTTGTCTCCAATGGACATGACGTTCCCTTCTCAACACCTCGCGCCGGGAATCCCCGACTTTCGGCAGATGGTAGGCGCGAGTCCCCCGCAGATGCTCAGGTGACGCGGAAATCGACACGAATCGGCCATTCCGACGCGGCGCGCCAGGTCGGATTGGCCGATCCTCGTCGGTTAGCTGCGGACCGACGCCTCCTCGCCGCGCTCGTCCCCCGAATCCTCGGCACCGGGCCAGCCGCCGAAGAGCACGCTCGAAGTCATGACCGATCGCGACGACACCTTCACCGCCCTGACCGTCCAACGAGCTCAGGAGAACGTCGACCAGGGCGGCAAGCCGTTCGCCTGCCTGCTCGTCCGCGACGGGGAGGTCGTGGTCGAGGCGCAGAATCACGTCGCTCAGACCGGCGATCCCACCGCGCACGCCGAGATCCGCGCCATCCGGATGGCCGCCGAACAGGGCATCACCGACCTCCGCGGCTTCGACGCCTACGTCACCGCCTACCCGTGCCCGATGTGCCTCGGTGCCCTCTATTACGCCCAGCCCGACCGCGTGATCTACGCGGTTTCGCGCGAGGAAGAGGCCGAGCACTACGAAGACGGCAACCGTCTCATGAGCCTGGGCACGTTCTACGACGAATACACCAAGAGCATCGAGGATCGATCACTGCCCGCTGAGCAGGGACAGGTCGCGAACGCGACGGCCCCCTTCGCCGACTGGACCGCCAAGCACTCCTCCTGAGCGAACCGGCGCGAATTGGCCAAAATCACAGCGCCGCGGCGCGCGACGTCGGCCGATTCGCGTCACTTTGGCTGAGGGTTACCCCTCCGACGCCGCGATCGCCCGGTCCAGCCACTCGACCATGAGCAGGCGCTCCGACGAGCTCAGGCCGGCCAGCGTCGGCGCCATCGCGCGGAAGGCGACCGCGGTCGGCAGCGCTTGCCCATCGGCGACGACCGGAGCATCGGTGAGGATCTGCGCCAGAACACCATCCAGTACAGCGTCGGCGAGCCGGGGGTCGCGTTCTTCCGGCGGTGTCGCCAAGACAGTCGTGATCAACCCGACCCCGGCCACCTGAAACAGCTCGACGGCCCGGCGCTCAGAGACCTTAAGCCTGCCGACAACCGCCACCCGGTGCATGCGCGCCTCGAGCACCGCCTTGCCCGAGCGTGCCGCCGGGGAGGTCACCACCCGATCCGGGTCGCTCAGCAGCCGGAACAGAGTGGGGTTGCTCAGCCCGAACTCGACCTGCGCCTGCCAGCCGGCGCGGAGATCGACAACCGGGTCAACGCGTGCGGCCTCGGCCTCCTCGACGATCGCCGCCTTGGTCGTCACGTAGGCGGCCATGACGTGCTCGGCGACGGCTTCGAGCAGTCCGTCTTTGTCACCGAAGAGGCGGTAGATCGCGGGCGCCTGCACGCCCGCCTCCTGCGCGACGCCCCGGGTGGTCAGCGCACCTGGGCCCCGCTCGCGAAGCAGCCGGGCAGCGGCGTCGATGATGCGCTCGCGGGTGTCGGCCGGGATCCTGATGTCGCTCACGTATCGACGATAACGCATCCTTGCTAACGCTTTGATTCCCTTGATAGCCTGCATTTGATTCCAGCGATATCACTGACCTGAAAGGCCCACCATGATCATCGTCACCGGCGCCACCGGCGCTCTGAACGGCACCACCCTCGACCATCTCCTCCTCGCCCGACCCGCTTCCGAGCTCGTCGTCGTGGCCCGCGATACGGCGAAGGCCGCCCGTTTCGCCGAGCAGGGCGTCGAGATCAGACAGGGGGACTACTCCGATTCAGCGTCCCTCCCGGCAGCCTTCGAGGGCGCCGACCAGCTCCTGCTCGTGTCGTCGAGCGACCCGCAGGCGGACGCCGTGCAGCTGCACCGATCGGCCATTGAGGCGGCCGTGTCGGCGGGCGTCGGGCGGATCCTCTACACGAGTCACCAGGGCGCCGCGGCCGACACCCCCTTCGGCCCTGGGCGCGACCACTTCGCCACCGAGCAGCTTCTCGCCGAGTCGGGCGTGGCCTGGACCTCCCTGCGAAATGGTTTCTACGCCCATAGCCTCGCCTGGTTCCTCGGCGACTGGCGCGAGACCGGCGTCATCTCGGTTCCGGCAGACGGGCCCGTGTCGTGGACCGCCCGGGAGGATGCCGCGGAGGCCGCTGCCCGGATCCTGCTCTCCGAAGGCGCCTACGACGGCCCGACGACGGTGACCGGCCCCGATGCCCCGACATTCACCGACGTCGCGTCCATCGCCGCCGAGGTCGCCGGCCGTCCGGTCGAGACCCGGGTGCTCGGAGAGAACGAGTGGATCGCCGCCCAGGTCGCATCGGGCCAGCCGGAGTTCATGGCGCACTTCGTGCTGGGCATGTACCAGGCGGCGGCCGGCGGCTATTTCGCCGGAACCGACCCCCTTCTCGGCGAACTACTGGGTCGAGCGCCCCGCAGCGTGCGCGATCTGCTCGAGACTCCCGCCAAACAGCACTGAAACCCGAGGATCCGGCAGTCCTCCCCCGCCGAACCGACGCGAATCGGCCAAGGTCACAGCGCCGCGGCGCCCGACGTCGCCCGACGTCGGCCGACTCGCGTCGACTCAGCAGAGCCGGGCCGCGACCCTCAGGACGCGCTAGGCGAAGTGGCCCGCGAGGACTCTGGGCTCAGCGGCGGCTGCCGGATCCTGGGCTAGCGGGCTCGACTCGGCGCGCTGCTCGACCGTGCGGACGAGCAGCTCGACGACATCGTGGTCGCTCGCGACGACGCGGGTCGGCGACATGCGCGCGTGGCCGTGGCTCAGGCTGATGCGGCCGATGTGCCAGACCTCGTTCATGTACCAGGCGGCCGAGAGGGTCTCGGCTCCGCTCGAGACGGTGATGACACGACGGGCACTGCCCCAGCGGGCGGCCTCGGCGCGGCCGACCGTCAGGATGGTCGACTGCAGATGAGGGGCCTCGCGGAACAGCGCGTGAATGATTCGGGCGGATCGGGTTCGGGAACTGACCATGTCAGATGCCTCTTTCTTCGGCGACCGCGGGTAACGGTCACCACTCGTCACCGGGTGCATCCTGAGGCGATTCGGGCGCCTCCGGAAGGGGTGTTCACTCCGGTGATGAATGCAACTGTAGGTGTCCCCCTTCTGGCGGACTAACCATTGCTCACCCCCATTCCAGGGGGCACGGCTCCGAGGGCGTCTGTAACGCGACGCAGATCGGCCATTTCGACGCGGCGCGCCCGGTCGGTTTGGCCGATTAGCGTCGAATAAGAAATCCAACGTCAGGCGTATGACATACTAATTTTCGCCTCGAGCCCCGACGGTGGAGCCCGAGGCCCGCCTCGCCAGTTGCACCTGGTTCGGCGTACCACCGCTGGAGGGCCTGGGGGTGGATATCGGAAGTCAGTGAAATGCAAAATAATACTACCCGGAAAGCATGGAGATACAAGGCCGGGGTGACGCTTGTATTGGTGGCACCCGCACTGCTGGGGATCGGAGCCGCATCGTCGGCCTCCGCCAGCACCCTGGCACCTGGTTCATCCGCGGCCATGTATCTGGGTTCTAACAGCCAGGTGCTGCCTCCCACCCCAACGGAGGCGCCGACACCCACGCAATCGGCGTCGCCCCAGGCTCCGGGAGAAACTCGCGGACGTTTCGACGCGATCATCCGCATCATCAAAGGCATTCCGGGTGCATGGTCAAAATTCGTGGCCGGCGTAAAAAAGGCCTACTCGTGGTTCGTCAAGTACGTCTGGAAGCCACTCGTGGCCGCAGTCAACTGGCTCGGAACGATCGTTGGAGCTTGGGATATCTGGAACCACTTCCACTGATAGAAGTCGGGCGCGCCTAGCAGGCGCGCCCGACCCCACTCCTGGTGAAGGGAACCGCATGCAAAACGCCGTGCTCCAGCAACCGTCAGCGAAGTTGTCCGTGCAGGGGCTGACCAAAACTTATCGAGGCAAAACTGCAGTCCATGCGGCCTCTTTCGACTGCGCAGGCGGCACCATCACAGGGTTTGTCGGCCCCAACGGGTCAGGTAAATCCACAACGCTGAGGATGATTCTCGGTCACACGAGAGCCGACGCCGGGCAGGCCTATTTTGATGGCGTCCCCTACGTCGACCTCCATAACCCCGGTCGCACCGTCGGTGTTCTCTTGGACGCCTCGGCTCACCATGACGGCCGTACGGTGCGCGAGACTCTGCGGCTCGCCGCTCTCACTATCGGGGTAACCAAGGCTCGAACACGGGCCTGTCAAACAGCAGTCGGCCTCGAGTCAGTCGGGAACAAGAGGGTGGGTTCTCTCTCACTGGGCATGCGCCAGCGACTTGGAATCGCCGTCGCGACTCTTGGGGCGCCGCGATTTTTGATCCTGGACGAGCCTGCGAACGGACTCGACCCCGAGGGCATCCGGTGGCTCCGCCAACTCCTGAAGTCGTTCGCCGCAACGGGCGGGACGGCCCTCGTGTCGAGTCACCAGTTGGCGGAACTAGAAATGGTTGCTGACAAACTCATCGTCATCGATCGTGGCCGGGCGCGAGAACAAGAGCCCCGGGCCTTCCGCCCCGCGTATGAGTCAGTTGTCTCGACCGAAAACGACGTCCTTTTCCGCGAGCGCCTCACGTCGCGAGGCATCAACGCCCACGCCAATTCCGATCACACCGCTCTTCTCGTGGAGGCTGCGCCAGACATCGTCGGTCGAATCGCACGGGATTCGACTATCGCGATCGACAGCCTCACCTCTGCTCCCCTTCAAACCCTCGAGGACTTCTTCTTGGAGACCACGTCGGGTGAGCATGCGGCTGGCGACGATTCCGCGCTCTTCGATCTGCTTGGGCGGCCCAAACAATGACCTGGCTGCCGCGCTTGACCTACATAGAGCTACGCAAGTGCGTCGACACCAAGTCGGCGCTGGTGCTGCTCGCGGTCATCTTCGTTCTCGCAGCAGGCTTCGCCGTTCTTGCGTCAACCGGAGAACCGGACCTCAACAGCTTCGTGGGGTCCGCACTCATACCTCTGCCGTTTCTCTTGCCTGTTATTTCAGCTCTTTCGGCTACCAGCGAGTGGAGCCAACGGGCTACCGTAACGACCTTCTCCCTGGTACCGCGCCGGAGCACAATCCTCGTCGCACGCTTGACGGCGACCGTCCTGCTCGTCCTGTTGCTGGCAAGCGCCATCGTCGTGACTACGAAGGCAATCTTTGTCGTAATGCACCCGGCGGCGTTCCAGGCGACAGACTGGGCCGAATTCGCCAAAACCCTCTGGTCGATTCTCGTCTTGGCCATCACAGCCGCCCTCACGGGTGTCGCAATGGGGTACCTCCTCCTGATACCCGCACTCGCTATTTCAGTGACACTTCTTGTGCCGGTCGCGTACGACGTCTTCATCTCGTTGCGTTTTCCTGACGTCGGCCCGTGGATTTCGAGTTTGGCGTTTAGCCAGTGGCTGCTAAAGCCCAACCTCGATTGGGAATCCTCCGGACTCGAGACAGTCGGCATCGGCCCTGCCCTTTCGTCCCTCCTCCTCTGGACCGTTCTTCCGCTCGCAGCGGGTTGGGTCCGCCAGTTGCGAAAAGAAGTGAAATGAAAGCCAGCACCACGCGCCGCCGACACCTCGACTCCGTCCACCTCCGATGCGCGGCGGCGTTCGCCCTCGCCGCCCTGTCGCTGGTGCTCGTGAGCATCGGCACGACACTCTCGCTCGTGCCGCTGGCCGTCGGCGTGTTCCTTCTGACCTTTGGAAAGAGCATGAACCACCGGAATGCTCCGCCGATCACGTTCCTCGTACTACTGCCGATCATCGGAATCATCGTGTGGATCCTCATAGCCCGCGCGACCTGACGCAAATCGGCCAAGGTCACAGCGCCGCGGCTCGCGAGGTCGGCCGATGCGCGTCGGGTCACGAGCCGTAGCCCCACGCGGCAGCACGCAAACCACCCGCACCGGCCCGGTGCAACGCGCCCGAAACAAAGGTGATGTTGACTGAGCAAACAATGGACTTGATCGACGTTCACGAGATCCGGGTGGCCCGAACCCGCGATGACATCGTGCTGGGCGAGAGCGTCCGACCGCTCGGCGGCGGCACCTGGCTGTTCTCCGAACCGCAGCCGCCCGAGCACACCGGCTTCGTCGACTTGACCGCCCTCGGCTGGACCCCGATCGAAACCACCGCCGATCACCTCGTCGTGGCGGCGACGTGCACGATCCGCGAGCTGACCGACTTCGCGCTCGACCCCGAGTGGCCGGCGCAGCAGCTCTTCCGGCAGTGCGCCGAGTCGCTGCTCATGAGCTTCAAGATCTGGAACCTCGCCACTGTCGGTGGCAACGTCGCGACAGCGCTGCCGGCCGGGGCGATGACGTCGCTGCTGGCAGGGCTCGGGGCGCGCGCGGTGATCTGGGGGGCCGAGGGGCGGGAGCGCAGGATCCTGGTCTCCGACCTCGTGACCGGCGTCCGGGCCACCGATCTGTCGCTCGACGAGGTGATCCGCTCGTTCGAGATCCCGCTGGCTTCACTCCGATCGCGGACGGCGTTCCGGCGCATCTCGCTGTCGAACCTCGGCCGCTCCGCCGCCGTGGTGATCGGCCGGGTCGACGCCACGGGCGAGTGCGTGATCACGGTGACGGCGGCGACACCCCGGCCCGTGCAGCTGCGCTTCGACTCGGTGCCCGAGGCGGCCGAACTGAGCGACGCGCTGAGCCGGTATTCCGACTGGTACTCGGACCCGCATGGCGCGCCCGATTGGCGACGCGCGGTGTCGATGCGCTTCGCGGAGGAGATCCGGGCGGAGCTGAGCGCCGACACGGACAGCAGCACCGACACGGACAGCAGCACCAGCACGTGGAGCAGCACCAGCACTGACACTGACACAGGAAGCGACGCATGAAGTTCGACGTCAACGGCGAAGAGCTCGACGCCACCGTGCTCCCGGGCCAGGTACTGCGAACGGTGCTGCGCGAAAACGAGCACTACGAGGTCAAGAAGGGCTGCGACGCCGGAGACTGCGGCGCGTGCTCGGTGCTCGTCGACGATCAGCCGGTGCACTCCTGCATCTACCCGGCACATCGGCTCGAGGGCAAGCACGTAACCACCGTCGCGGGTTTGGGCAGCCCGGCGCACCCGCACCCGATGCAGCAGCGTTTCTCGGATGCAGCAGGCCTCCAGTGCGGCTTCTGCACAGCCGGCATGGTCGTCACCGCGTCGACGTTCACCGACGAGCAGATTGCCGACGGCGCCGACCTGCCCCGCCTCCTCAAGGGCAATCTCTGCCGCTGCACGGGCTACCGCGCGATCCGTGATGCGATCTGCGGCGTGACGAACACCGAGGTGGCACCCGCCGGAGACTCGGCCGGGCGGTCGACCAAGGCTCCCGCCGGCATGCGCGTCGTGACGGGGCGGGAGCAGTACACGCTCGACTTCACGACCCCCACGAAGACCCTGCACCTCGCGGTGCTGAAGAGCCCGCACTCGCACGCCCGCATCACGTCGATCGACACGACCGCCGCCGAGGCGATGGAGGGCGTGCACGTCGTCTTCACGCACCGCGACTCCCCCGCGACGTTGTTCTCGACCGGCCGCCACGAGAACCGCACCGACGACCCCGACGACACACTCGTGCTCGACCCGGTGCTGCGGTTCCGTGGGCAGCGAGTCGCGGCAGTCGTCGCCGACACAGTGCGCCAGGCGGAGCTCGCCCTCACGGCGGTCGTCGTCGAGTACGAGGTGCTGCCCGCCGTCTTCGACCCCGCGCTCGCCCGAGAACCCGGTGCACCGCTCGTGCACGGCGAGAAGGGCCCCGAGTCGCGCATCTCCGACCCGTCGCGCAACGTCGTCGCCCAGATGCACGGCGAGACCGGCGACGTCGATGCCGCCCTGGCCGCGAGTGCCGCGACGGTGGAAGGCACCTGGCAGACGCAGCGCATCACGCACGCGGCCCTCGAGACGCACGCCACCCGCGGCTGGATCGACGACGACGGCCGCCTCGTGCTGCGCACCAGCACCCAGGTGCCGTTCCTCGTGCGGGACGAGATCTGCCACATCTTCGGCCTGCCGACCGACCGAGTGCGCGTGTTCGCCGCACGGGTCGGCGGCGGCTTCGGCGGCAAGCAGGAGCTGCTCACCGAAGACCTCGTCACGATGGCCGTGCTCCGCACCGGACGCTCGGTGCAGTACGAGTTCACGCGCGAAGACGAGTTCACGATCGCCCCACCGCGGCATCCGATGCGCGTGGGAGTGAAGGTCGGAGCGACGGCGGGCGGGATCCTGACCGCTCTGGCCGTCGACGAGCTGATGGACACCGGCGCGTACGGCAACCACGGCATCGGCGTGATGTTCCACAGCGTGCACGAGTCGATCTCGGTCTACCGGGCCCCCAACAAGCGGGTCGACGCCGAGAGCGTCTACACGAACAACCTGCCGTCGGGGGCGTTCCGCGGCTACGGGCTCGGCCAGGTGATCTTCGCCGTCGAGTCGGCCCTCGACGAGCTCGCTCGCAAGCTCGACATCGACCCGTTCGAGTTGCGGCGCCGCAACGTCGTCGTTCCCGGCGATCACATGACCGTCGTCGACCCGAACGAAGAGAGCGACCTTCTCTTCGGCAGCTATGGACTCGACCAGTGCCTCGACCTGGTGCAGAACGCCCTCGCCGGGCCGCCTCCCGCAGACTCGGGCTCGCTCATCGGGGCCACTCCCGTGCCCACCGGCGACCAGTGGGCGTTCGGCACCGGCATGGCGATGGCGATGATCGCCACGATGCCGCCCCGCGGCCATTTCGCCGACACCACCGTCGCCCTCAACGCCGACGGAACGTACACGATCGGCGTCGGCACGGCCGAGTTCGGCAACGGCACCACGACCGTGCACGGGCAGCTCACCGCGACCGTGCTCGGCACCACGCCCGACCGCATCGTGATCGAGCAGTCCGACACGGATGTCGCCCGCTACGACACCGGGGCGTTCGGCTCGGCCGGAGTGGTCGTCGCCGGCAAGGCCCTCTACGCCGCCGCGCAGAAGCTCAAGATCGCGATGATCGCGAGGGCACAGGCCATCGTGACCGGTGTCGGAGACCCGGCGCAGAATCCCGGCGTTCCCGTCTCGACCGACCTGGGGCTCGTCGACGTCGCTCTCACCCCCGACGGCGTGCTCATGCCGGCCGGAGCATGGGGCCCCGGCCGCCTCGTCCCCGCCGCCGAGCTCCTCGCCCACGGAGAACTCCGCGCCGACGGCAGCCACGACGGCACCCCGAGGTCCGTCGCGTTCAATGTGCACGGCTTCAGCGTTGCGGTCGACCGGAACACCGGTGAGGTGCGGATCCTGCGCTCCGTTCAGGCGGCCGATGCCGGCACGGTGCTCAACCCCGAGCAGCTGCGCGGCCAGGTCGAGGGCGGCACGGCGCAGGCCATCGGCACGGCGCTCTACGAGGAGATGATGCTCGACGGGGCGGGCCTGGTGACGACGACGGCGTTCCGCAACTACAGGACGCCGAAGTTCAGCGACCTGCCCGTGACCGAGGTGCTGTTCGCGGCGACGCACGACGACCTCGGGCCGCTCGGGGCGAAGAGCATGAGCGAGGCGCCGTACAACCCGGTGGCTCCGGCGCTGGCGAACGCCGTGCGGGACGCGATCGGGGTGCGGCCGCACGAGCTGCCGATGTCGCGCGATCGGCTGTGGCGGTTGCTGCAGGCGTAGCCGCGTGCGGCTGGACGCTGCTGCTGGCGGTCGTCGCCGCGCGCCGCTGGCAAGGCGACGCGAATCGGCCAAAGTGACGCGCCGCGGCGGGTCAGGTTGGCCGATTCGCGCGAGGTTGCACGGGCACCCCCATGTCAGGCGCGCGAGATGGCGCGATCTACCGGCTCGACTCGTGATTCACGCAGACTCGGCCATCTCGAGGCCGAGCCGCGGGCGCCGGTGAATCGCCCCGCGCGTGGTCGCGAGCGACGCCGCCGACGCACCCGTGCGAGCGGCAATGACCTCGGCCAGGATCGAGATCGCCGTCTCCTCCGGCGTCGAGGCCCCGAGATCGAGCCCGATGGGCGACCGCAGCCGCGCCAACAGCGACTCGGGCACTCCGCGTTCGCGCAGGGACGCCATCCGGCGCTCGTGCGTGCGGCGCGAGCCCATCGCTCCGACGTAGAACGCGGGCGACTCCAGTGCGAGCTCGATGGCGAGGGCGTCGAATCGGGCGTCGTGCGACAAGATGCAGACGACCGACCGCTCGTCGAGGGCCAGCGTCGGCAGCACCCGCTGCGGCCAGCCGACCACCACGTCGGCGCCCGGGAACCGGTCGGCCGTCGTGAACAGAGCACGAGGATCCGTCACGGTCACCCGGTACCCCAGCACCCGCGCGGCAGCGGCGAGAGCCGTCGAGAACTCCATTGCGCCGACGATCACGAAGTGCGCGGGTGCGGCCTGCACCTCGTAGAAGACCTCGATGCGCGTTCCGTCGCAGTCGAGCTCGGCGAGCCCGGAGCCGCCGACAGCCACGCGGGCGGCGAGCTCGGCGTCGATGCGCGACTGCCAGCCGGCAGGAACGCGGCCTGACACGACGAGGGCCGCACCCGCGGTACGTCCGGCTGCAGCGGCGCGCAGCTGCGGCAGGACGGGGTGGTGGGAGTCGAGGCGTTCGAGTTGGATCCTGAGCTGGCCTCCGCAGCTGAGACCGACGCTAAACGCCGTCTCGTCGTCGACGCCGTACTCGACCGTGCGCGGCAGGCCGTCGGAGAGAACGAGCTCGGCCTCGGCGACGACCGCGGCCTCGACGCATCCGCCCGCGATGGAGCCGATCACGCTCTCGCCGTCGAAGGCCATCGACGTGCCGACCGTGCGCGGGGCGCTGCCCTCGATCGAGACGGCGGTGGCGATCGCGAGGGTGCGGCCCGCGTCGAGCGCTGCCAGCAGGCGGTCGGCGATCTCGAACATGCCTCAAGGGTCGCACGCCCGGGTTTCGCGCGGGTTACGCCCGGCCCGTCTTGCAAATTCGAAGGAGATCCTGCCGCGCGACAACGAGAACATCAGGATCCGGCGGGGTCGACTTCGCGTTTCTCCTTCGAATTTGCAGAGGGGCGCGTTACACACTCGACACACGCACCTGCAACGATGCGGGCATGCTCAGAGTCACCGGCGCCACCACCCTTCTCGTCGACGAATCCACCGAGATCGAGGGCGGCGAGGTGCTCGTCGATCGCGGCGTCGTGGTGGATGAACCGGCCGCCGGCGAGGCGAACCCGCACTCCGGCGCGGACGAACTCCTCGACGCAACCGACGCGATCGTCACGCCCGGGCTCGTCAACGCCCACCACCACCTGCTGCAGAGCGCCTTCCGCACCCTGCCCGGCACAAGGGGTGTGCCCATGTCGGCATGGCTTCCGGCGATGGCCGCGTCGTATGCCGCCGCGGGCATAGACGCGTCGCTGCTCGAGGCGAGCGCCGCCGTCGGGGTGGCCGAGGGGCTTTTAAGCGGCGTGACGACCGTCGCCGATCACCACCTCAACTGGCCCGCCGAAACGTCGGTCGCCGATCGAACCGCCATCGCGCGGGCGACCGCCGATGCCGCCGCCAGGCTCGGCGGGCGGCTCGTGTTCGTGCGCGGATCGGCGCGCGATGCTCCCGAGGACGCCGCGGAGTCAGCCGAAGCCATCGTCCAGGCCCTCGTGCCCGGGGCGATCGGAGGGGTGCGCTCCGACGGACTGCTACAGGTCGCGGTCGGCCCCGCCGGTGTGCACAGCGACAGCCGCGAGACCTTCGAGCTGCTCGGCGAGGTCGCCGCCCGCCACGGACTCCGACGTCGCACCCAGGCCAACGAGCAGGTCGACACCGCCATCGCCCTCGAGCGCTACGGGCGCCGACCGCTCGACCTCCTCGAAGAGTGGGGCTGGCTCGCCGACGACGTGACGATCGCCCACCTCTGCGACGTGACCCCCGCCGAGATCGCCCGGCTCGCGGCGGCGGGTGTCACGGCGACACATGCCCCGGGCTGCGACCTCCCCATGGGCTGGGGCATCTCGCCCGTGCACGCCCTGCGCGAAGCCGGCGTCACGGTCGGCCTCGGCACGAGCGGCGGCGGATCGAACGACGCCGGACACCTCCTCGCCGACGCACGCCTCGCGATGCAGGTCGCACCGCTGGTCGGCCCGGCGCTCAGCGCCCGAACGGTGCTCGGCATGGCGATGGCCGGCGGCGCCGCGGGGCTGGGGCGTCCCGAGCTCGGGCATCTGCGGCCCGGCGCAGCAGCCGATCTCTGCGTGTGGGACGTCGCGGGCGTCGCCGACGCGGGAATCGCCGACCCGGTGGCCGGGCTGCTGTGGGCGTCACCCGGGCGGCGGCCGCGGCACGTCGTGGTCGGCGGGCGGGTCGTCGTGCGCGACTACGAGCTGGTCGAAGCGGACGAGCGAGAGCTGGTAGCAGCGGTGCGGGAGCGGGTCGGGCGGTAGCGCCGGCGGCCGAGGCTCGTGGGCGGCGTCGCGGATCCTGGGCACATTTGAGAGCAAAACCGCCAGCGGACCGCGTCTGGAGGCGGTGAGCCGCGCAAATCGCTCGCAAATTGGCGATGCACCAACACCAACACCAACAGCAGCAGCAGCAGCAGCAGCAGCAGCAGCAGCAGCCCTACAGCTCCAGCACCAGCCGCGGGCACGCCGCCCGCGACACACAGACGTACATGACCTCGTTCGCCGCCTGCTCGTCGGGCGTCAGGATCGAGTCGCGATGGTCGACCTCCCCCTCGAGCACGACCGTCTCGCAGGTGCCGCAGGTGCCTTCGCGGCAGCTTGAGAGCACGAGCGCTCCGGCCTCTTCGGCGACGTCGAGGATCGACCGGTCGGGCGGCACCGTAATTGTCACGCCGGTCGAGGCCAGCTCGACCTCGAATGCCGACGCGAGCACCGGCTCACCGACCTCTTTCGGCTCGAAGCGCTCGACGACGAGTTGGCGGCCAGCACGCGCAGCCGCCTCCTCGATCGCTTCGATCAGCCGAGCCGGGCCGCAGCAGTAGGTGGTCGTGAAGGGCTTCATTCCGGCGAAGAGGGCATCGAGGTCGAGACGGACGCCGTCGGATCCTGAGTACAGGTGCAGAGCCGACCCGTGAGCGGCAGACAGCTCGTCGATTAGCGCCATCGTCGACAGCGAGCGACCGGCGTAGTGCACCTCGTACGAGACCCCGGCGCGCGCCGCGGCGGCCGCCATCGACGAGATCGGTGTGATGCCGATACCTCCGGCGACGAGCACGTACGAGGTGCCGTGCGTCGGCACGAACTCGAAGTGGTTGCGTGGGCCGGCCACCGTGAGGGTGTCGCCGACCTGCACGGAGTCGTGCAACCACGAGGATCCGCCCCGGCCCCGCTCCTCTCGAAGCACCCCGATGCGCCACGTGTCACTGCGCCCCGGCTGCGGCGCTCCGGTCAGCGAATACTGCCGCACCTCGTCGCCCGGCAGCACCACGTCGATGTGCGACCCGGCGCTCCAGCCGGGTAGGCCCGACCCGGCAATCGAACCGAGTTCGAACAGCTCCACCCCGTCGGCAGCGCGGGTGCGCGACACGACCCGCACGTCGAACTGGGTCTCGTGCAGACCCTCGGTGGTTCCGGGAGCGTTCATAGCGACTTCCTGTTCACGGCGCCGTCTTTCACAGCGACTGCGGCCTCTCTTTGACGACGAGCACCCGGTAGCCGATCGTGTCGACGGCCCACCAGCGGTGCCGAGTGCCGCCGACGAAGTAGATCGAATCGCCGGTGCTGAGCGTCCGCGGCACTCCGTCGTCGAAGTCAATCGAGATGGTGCCCTCGATCACGTGCACGAACTCGTCTTCGGCGTGGCTGAAGAACTCGCCGCGTTCGGTGCTGGTGCCGACGAGCAGCATCGGGTGGAAGCTGCGGTCGCCCTCCGTCAGCACGCGCCCCTCGGCCTGACCGTAGGGGCCGTGGGCACCCTCGTGCGCCCGAACCACCTGGATTCCCGGCTGATCGGCGCGCCCCTCGCCGTCGATCGCGGCGAGGAGCTCGACCTGCGACGACCCGAGCGCCCGGGCAATCCGCTCGAGCGACACCATGCTCGGCCGGGCCAGCCCGCGCTCCAGCTGCGACAGGAACGGGTGCGACAACTGCGACGCCGCAGCGAGTTGCACGAGCGTCAGCTTCCGGGCTCGACGGAGCTCCCGGATGCGACGGCCCACCAGCAGCGACTGCTGGTCGATCGCGGTGTCGAGCGAGGTGACGGGGTGCTCCTTCGGATGAATGGACTCGAATTGTGTACCACGGCGATTCGAATCGACCCGCCGCAGTTAACACGTCGAAACGACGGCGTTACGTGGCCGAAACGCGGCGTCCGTAGATTCAAGCATGTTGAGCACATCAACATTCGTTCGCCCGCTCGACGAATTCGCCTCCTCCCGCGAAAGACCCCTGTGACTTTCACTCCCCAGCGCCTCCGCCTCCTCACCGGGGCGACGCTTCCCGACGGCTCAGTCGTCGATGTCACGATCGACGGCGAGACGGTCGTGAAAATCGAGACCGCAGGATCCTCGTCCCCGTCGGCAGGCTCCCCCGCGACCGGCGACCCCGCCGTGCTCGACCTCCGCGGTTTCGTGCTCCTCACCGCCCCGGCCGATCCGCACGCGCACCTCGACAAGGCCCTCTCGTGGGAGGCGATCCGGCCGCCTATGGGCGACCTCGTCTCGGCCATCACCTCGTGGCGCGAGTACGCCCGCACCATGACCGTCGACGACATCGCGAGCCGGGCGCGCGAGCAGATCCTCCGCATGCTGGCGAACGGCACGACGTCGATCCGCACCCACGTCGACATCCTGCTCGGCGACGAGCCTCTTCGCGGTGCCGAGGCGCTCGTCCGGGTTCGTGACGAGCTCCGCGGCCTCGTTGACCTCGAACTCGTGGCTCTCGCCGGACCCGATGTGCCCGACGCCGACATCGAGGCCGCCCTCGATCTGGGAGTCGACCTCGTCGGCGGCTCGTCGCACCTCGCACCCGACCCCAGCGCCGACCTGCAGCGCCTCCTCGCGATCGCCGCGCGCCGCGGAGTGGGCGTCGATCTGCACACCGACGAGAGCCTGGCCGGCGCGATCACCCTCGACGAGTTCGCCGAGACGGTGGCCGACTGGACCGTCCCGGTCAGCGCGGGCCACTGCGTGCGACTCGGAACGGTCGACGCCGAAGCCCGCGACCTGATGATCGCGGCGGTGAAGAAGGCCGACATCGGCGTCATCGCCAACCCGATCACCAACCTCTACCTGCAGGGCTGGGAGCACCCGGTCTCGATGCCGCGGGGCCTCACGCCCGCGCGCCAGCTGCTGGACGCCGGAGTCCGTCTCGCCGCCGGTGCCGACAACGTGCGCGACCCGTTCAACCCCCTGGGCCGCAGCGATGCCCTCGAGACAACGATGCTCATGGTCACCGCCGGTCACCTCACCATCGACGAGGCCTACACGTCCGTCAGCGACGGAGCCCGCTCCGTGATGGCCCTACCCGAGGCGGGTGCCCGAGTCGGGGCGAAGGCCGAGCTGCTCGCCGTCAAGGGCACAAGCCTCGCCGACGTCACTGCCAATGCGCCCGCCGACCGCTACGTCATCCACGCGGGGCGCCTCGTCGCTCGAAGCCGCTCCACCGTCGAAGTCGCGGTTCCCCTGCCCGATCCCGCCCTCCTCACCGAAACCAGGTAGCCGCCCATGACGACCACAGCTCCGGCAAGCCCCACCCGGACGCCCCCCGGCGGCACCGACACGCTGCTCGACTTCCAGAACGTCGCGATGCAGTTTCCGAACGGCACCATCGCACTCCAGGGCGTCGACCTCACCGTGAAGCGGGGCGAGTTCGTCACCGTCGTCGGCCCCTCCGGCTGCGGCAAGTCGACACTGCTGCGCATCGCGTCGGGCCTCGAGCAGGCCTCCGAGGGAACCGCCGCGGTGAAGACCGACCGCATCGGCTACGTCTTCCAAGACGCGACGCTGCTGCCGTGGCGCACCGTCAGCGACAACGTCGAACTACTCGCCGAACTGAACGGGCGACCCGCCAAGGAGCGCCGGGCAAAGGCGCAGGAGGCGATCGAGCTGGTGGGCCTCTCGGGCTTCGAGAAGAACCTGCCGAAGGAGCTCTCGGGGGGAATGCGCATGCGAACGTCGCTTGCGAGATCGTTGACGCTGGATCCTGAGCTCTTCCTCTTCGACGAGCCGTTCGGCGCCCTCGACGAGATCACCCGCGAGCGCCTCAACGACGAACTGCTCCGGCTCTTCGTCGAGCAGCAGTTCGCTGGGCTGTTCATCACGCACTCCGTGTCGGAGGCCGTCTACCTGTCGACCAAGGTGATCGTCATGTCGGGTCGACCCGGCTCGATCGTCGACACCTTCGACGTGCCGTTCCCCATGCCGCGCAGCCCGGAGATCCGCTTCGAGGCGGAGTTCGCGAAGCTCGTCGGCGAAGTCTCACACGCTCTCCGAGAGGGGCACCGCTGATGGCCATCGACACCACCGGAATCGTTCGGCAGACGGTTTCGCGCCGCCGTGCCTCGAGCTCGCGCGCCATGAACATCGGTCTGCCGATCGTCGTGTTCTTCGTGCTCGTCGGCCTCTTCTACATCGCCGCGTTCTACTACGACAAGGTGAAGGGGCTGCCGTTCCTGGTGCCGTACCCGCACCTGATTCTCAAGGCGGTCTTCACGGAGCCGATCTTCCAGAAGCAACTCGCCGAGGCACTCGGCAACACGATGCTCGTGGCCGTGGTCGGCCTCGTCATCGGCGTCGTCATCGGCATGCTGTGGGCCATCATCATGGCCCAGGCGAAGTGGCTCGAGAGCGCCCTTTTCCCGTATGCGGTCGTGCTGCTCTGCATCCCGATCCTCGCGCTCGTGCCGCTGATCGGCTCGCTCTTCGGCTATGAGTTCAAGTCGCGTGTGATCGTCACCGTGCTGTTCTGCCTCTTCCCGATGATCGCCTCCACACTGTTCGGCCTCCAGTCGATCGACAAGGGTCAGCGCGAGCTGTTCCAGCTGCAGGGCGCCGGTCGCTGGACCATGCTCACCAAGCTCCGCTTCCCCGCCGCCCTCCCGTCGATCTTCGTCGGCCTGCGCAACGCCGCGGGCCTCGCCGTGATCGGCGCGGTCGTCGCCGACCAGTTCTTCCAGCGGGGCAACGGCGGCCTCGGCGTGCTCATCTCGGTCGAGAACCAGCGCCTCAACGGCGCCGAGATGTACGCGGCGATCCTCACCGCCTCCATCCTCGGCGTGCTGGTCTTCGTCCTCTTCAACGTGCTGCGTCGCCTCGCGATCGGCAAGTGGCACGACCAGAACTAGCTCCCCACCCGAACACAGCACCCTCCCCTTCACACAGCACCCACATCAAGGAGATCCCATGCACCTCCCCAAGCGCGCCCTCGCGGGCCTCGGCCTCGTGGCCGTCTCGGCGCTCGCCCTCTCTGCCTGTTCCTCCGACAGCGGCGCGACGACCGACACGAAGACGACCTCCGCCGCCGCGGCCGTCGACCTGTCGAGCGTCTGCCCGGCCAACGTCGTCATCCAGACCGACTGGAACCCGGAGGCCGACCACGGTCACCTCTACGAGCTCCTCGGTGACGACTACAAGGTCGACGCGAGCAAGAAGAGCGTCTCGGGCACCCTGATGTCGGGCGGCAAATCGACCGGCGTCCAGGTCGAGATCCGCTCCGGCGGCCCGGCCATCGGCTACGCCTCCGTCTCGTCGCAGATGTACCAGGACAAAGACATCATGCTGGGCTACGTCACCACCGACGAGGGCGTGCAGAACTCCGCGAAGCTCCCCACCACCGCTGTCATGGCCGAGAACGACATCTCGCCGCAGATGATCATGTGGGATCCCGCAACCTACCCCGACGTCACCACGATCAAGGAGCTCGGCGCCGCCCTCGAGAAGAACGACGGCGTCGTGCGCTACTTCGGTGGCTCCGCCTACATGGAGTACCTCATCGGCAACGGCATCCTGCCGAAGAGCGTCACCGACGGCAGCTACGACGGAACCCCGTCGAAGTTCGTCGTCGCGAAGGGCAACGACGCGCAGCAGGGCTTCGCCACCGCCGAGCCGTTCATCTACAAGAACCAGGTCGCGGCCTGGGGCAAAGACGTCAAGTACCAGCTCGTCAACGACACCGGCTACCCGATCTACCCCGAGGCCATGTCGGTCCGCACCGGCGACCTCACCAAGCTGAGCCCCTGCCTGAAGAAGTTGGTGCCCGTGCTTCAGCAGGCCGACGTCGACTACATCACCAACCCCGGCACCACGAACAAGCTGGTCGCCAACCTCGTCACCCAGTACAACAACGGCTGGGTCTACGACGAGGACGTGGCCAACTACGGCGTCGAGACGATGAAGAAGCTCAAGATCGCGTCGAACGGCGACAACGACTACGTCGGCGACATGGACACCGAGCGCATCCAGAAGGTCATCGACATCGACACTCCGATCTACGAGAAGTCGGGCACGAAGCTGAAGTCGGGCCTCGCACCGGAAGACCTCTTCACGAACGAGTTCATCGACAAGTCGATCGGCTTCTAGCCCTTCTTATCGCGGCCGGTGGCCGCGGCACCGGACCTCGGACAAGCTGTGCCCACCGCGGTGGGCTGCCACGGCACCGGACCTCGGACAAGCCTCGGTCGTCCGGTGACGTGGCAGTCCACCACCCCGGTCATCCAGTGACGTGGCGGTCCACCACCGCCGAACCGTTTCAACAATCCTCCACCCACACGGCATCGACCACACCAGGCAGCGACCATGATCCAGAAAGCCCTGTCATGACCACCACCCCGGAACACCTCGCCGCCCTCGTGGCCGAACTCCGCGAGCTCCTCGGCGAGCGCGGCGTCTCGGTCGAACTCGCCGCCCGCGAGAAGGCCTCCGTCGACGGGTCGCGCCTCTCGCCCGTCATCAGCGCGCAGCTGCCGCTCGGCCTCGCCGACGTCGTCGCCTTCCCGACCACCGCCGACGAGATCGCCGCCGTCGTGGGCGCCGCCTCGCGCCACGGCGTACCGATCACCCCGCGTGGCAAGGGCACCGGCAATTACGGCCAGGCGATCCCGTTCACCGGAGGCCTCGTGCTCGACATGACGAAGGCGCGCGCGGTGGTGTCGGTCGGCGACGGCGAGCTCACCGCCGAGGCCGGCGCGACGATGGTGTCACTCGAGCAGGCCGCCAACAAGGCCGGTCAGCAGATCCTGATGTACCCGTCGACGGCTCAGTCGTCGCTCGGCGGATTCCTGTCGGGAGGATCCGGTGGCACGGGCTCGATCAAGCACGGCTCGAACCACCAGGGCTTCGTCAGGGCGCTCGATGTCGTCCACGCCGACGGCACCGGCGAGATTGTCCACGTCGAAGGCGACGAAGCTCAGCTCTACGTGCACAACTACGGCACGGCCGGCATCATCGTCCGCGCAACGATCGCCCTCGAACCGCTGCAGGAGTGGCTCGGATTCTTCGCGAGCTTCGACACGTTCGAGCAGCTTCTTCCGCTGATTCGCGCCTTCGGTGAGCTCGATCCGCTCCCCCGGCTGGCGTCGGGAGACCTCGCGACGTTGGCCGATGCGCTTCCGTCGGATCCTGGGATTCCCCAGGGTCGCGCATCGCTCCGCGCCATCCTTGACGCCTCGACCGTCGCACGTGCCACCGAGCTCGTGGAGGCCGCCGGGGGTCGCGTCGAAGACGTCCGCGAGGGGCCGCAGACGTCGATGAAGATCAGCATGATGTCGTACAACCACCCCATCGAATGGCTGCAGAAGGCCTACCCCGACACGTACTTCCACGTAGAGGTGTCGGGTGACGCGCTGATCGACCGAATCGACGAGGTGCACGCCGTCTACCCCGGAGGGATGCTGCACATCGAGACCGCGCACGGGCGCCCGATCGGCATGCTCGCCGGCACGTACTCGTCGGCGGAAGACGTCTACGCCGGATTCGACCGCCTGAAAGAGCTCGGCGTCGGGTTCCACAACCCGCACCAGTGGTTCGTCGACTTCGAGCCCGCTCGCACCCGCGAGCTCGCCGCGACCACCGACCCGAACGGGCTGCTGAACCCCGGCAAGCTCGTCGACGCCACGATCAACACCGGAGCCAAAGTCTCGTGACCACTTCATCTGCCTCCAGCCGCGACCTCGTCAACCTGTCGGGCCCCGCGCTCGCCTCGACGCTCACATCGTCGTCGATCCTCGTGATCCCGACCGGAGCCATCGAGCACCACGGACCACACCTTCCTCTCTCCACCGATTGGTTGATGGCCGACCTGATCGGACGCGGCGTGGTCGAAGCCGCCGCCGCCGAGGGGCAGGATGTCTGGCTGCTCCCGTCGCTCGCCTACACGAAATCGGACGAGCACCACTGGGCGCCCGGCACCATGTGGCTGAACGCCGACACCCTGATGCAGACCGTCGTCGACCTCGGCCGCTCCATCGCGAACACCCCGGCCCGCACGGTCGTCTTCTACAACGGCCACGGCGGCAACATCGCCCTGTTGCAGGTGGCGCTCCGCGAACTCCGTCGCCGCTTCGGGCTGCGCACCTTTTTGATGGGCTCCAACATGAAGGGCGGCGACGGCACCAACGGCCCCGACGAGCACGGCTTCGGAGTGCACGGCGGCCACAGCGAGACGTCGATGATCCTGCACCTCCGCCCCGACCTCGTCGACATGTCGAAGGCCGAACGGTGGATTCCCGAGCACATGCTCGACCTCGACTACGTGAAGTTCAACGGCGGCCCGGTGCACTTCGGCTGGCTGTCGAACGACTTCGGCGAGGCGGGCGTCGTCGGCGATGCGTCGGAGGCGAACGCCGAGTGGGGCGCGTCGCTGTACAAGACGGCCATCGAAGCGGGCGTCGCGTCGCTGGCCGAGATCGCGCGGTTCGACCACCCCGCGCTCGAGCCGGGCACGGTGTCGTGATGACGGTGCTGGCGCGATGACGGTGCTCTCGTGACGGTGCCGGACACGCTTATCCCCGACGAGGCATGGGATCTCCTGGTCGACTGGCTGCCATCCAACGAGGATCCGGAGCGCCCGCAAGTCACCCTCTCGACCGTCGACTCCTTCGGCGACCCGGATGCCCGCACGGTGCTGCTGACCTCGTTCGACGAGAAGGGCTTCTACTTCAACACCGACGGCGCCTCGCGCAAGGCGGCCGACATCGCGGCGCATCCGGCCGTGGCCATCACCGTGCTCTGGCCGGGGTTCACGCACCAGGTCGTCATCCGAGGCACTGCCGCCCCCGCGCCACCGGCCCACGTCGCGGCGGCCTATGCGGCACGGTCGCCCTACCTGAAGCAGCTCGCCTGGCTGAACACGCACGAGTTCGCGGCCCTGCCGCGCGACGAGCGAGTGGCGCAGTGGGTGGCGTTCGAGGAGGCCCACGCTGGAGTGTTCGAGCAGCCCGAGTCGTGGGTCGGCTACCTCGTGACGCCGACGCGGCTCACCTTCTGGTCATCGAACGGCGATACGGCGTCGCAGCGGGTGGAGTTCTCGCTTGCCGCCGACGGGTCGTGGTCTAGGCGGTTGTTGGCCGGGTAGCGGCTCGACTGACTGGAGGGCTGGTGGGTGGCCTGGTGGGTGACCGCTTTGCCCCGGCGCCGCCAGGCCACCATTTTGAGAGTGATCCGAGCTGCTCGTCCCATTCGGTCGCGCAACCTCAAGGGTGCGAAAACGGATTGCTCGCAAATTCGCCACCGCCGCCGCCTCCGGGCCGTTTCGAGGCCGTTGAGTCCCGTAAAATCAGGGGATGACGACTGATGCCGCCCCCATCGACCTCGTGATCCGATCCGGATCGGTGCTGATCGACGGCGCCTTCCGCCCAGCGGCCGTGAGCGTGACGAACGGCCGCATCACGGCGATCGACGACATCGACTCGGCCGTCACCGCCCTCGAAGACCGCACGCTCCCCGAGGGCCAGGTGCTGATCCCCGGCATCGTTGACACGCACGTGCACGTGAATGAGCCCGGCCGCACCGACTGGGAGGGCTTCGCCAGCGCCACGAAGGCCGCCCTCAAAGGCGGCGTGACCACGATCATCGACATGCCGCTCAACAGCATCCCTCCGACGACGACACCCGAGGCCCTCGAGCTCAAGCGCGCCGCCGCCGGGCCGCAGGCCTCGGTCGACGTGGGCTTCTGGGGCGGAGCGATCCCCTCTTCTCTCGGGCACCTGCGCGGGGTGCACGACGCGGGCGTCTTCGGCTTCAAGGCGTTCCTCTCCCCTTCCGGCGTCGACGAGTTCCCGCACCTGTCGACCGAGCAGCTCCACGAGGCGATGGCCGAGATCGCGGCGTTCGACGGCCTCCTGATCGTCCACGCCGAAGACCCGACGACGCTCGACTCGGCTCCCCACCCCGAGGGCGCCGACTACCCCGCATTCGTCCGCTCGCGCCCCGACTCCTCCGAACAGTCGGCGATCGACCACGTGATCGAGGCCATCCGGCGCACCGGCGGCCGCGCGCACATCCTGCACCTGTCGTCGGCGGCTGCCCTTCCGGCGATCCGGGCGGCGAAAGCCGAGGGGCTCCGGCTCACGGTCGAGACCTGCCCGCACTACCTCTCGTTCGACGAGGAGCACATCCCCGACGGCGGCACCCAGTACAAGTGCTGCCCGCCGATCCGCGACGCCGCCAACCAGGAGCAGCTCTGGGCAGCCCTCGTCGACGGCACCATCGACCTCGTCGCAAGCGACCACTCCCCCTCGACGGCCGAGCTGAAGTTCGCGGGCGACGGCGACTTCGACCTCGCCTGGGGTGGCATCTCCGGTCTTGAGCTGAGCTTCCGCGCGGTGTGGACCGGAGCCCGGGCACGGGGCATCCCGCTCGAGACGGTCGTTGGCTGGATGGCAACCTCGACCGCCGATCTCATCGGGCTCGGCGATCGAGGCCGCATCGCCGTGGGCGCGCAGGCCGACCTGGTCGCATTCGACCCTGAAGCGCCGTTCACGGTCGACGCAGCCGCGCTCGCGCACAAAAATCCGGTCAGTGCCTTCGACGGTGCCGCTCTCGTCGGCTCGGTCGAGACCGTGTGGCAGCGCGGCGTCTCGGGCGGTGGACTGGTGGGCCAGCTCGTCGCACGGCCGTAACGGAGCGGCGTTCAGAACGCTGGCAGAACTGCCCGAATCCCAGGGATTAGCCCTCGTTTCGGCCGGTTTTGCCAGAGTTCTGAACCGTCCCGCTACTCCAGTTCGCCCAGCTCCCCGTAGAGAGCGGTGATCCCCTCCACGCGCGCCCGGCCGCCACGAAGGTCACGCGCCAGCACAGCCGAGGCCAGCAGGTTGGCCAGGCTCATCGCCGCCGCGTACGAGTCGAACGCCGACAGGCTGGTGACGGGTGCGACGAGCGTCACGGTGCCCGAAGACCCGAACTCAGGATCCGCCACGACCACGATCGGCACCCCTCTCCGGGTGAGTGCGGCGAGCACGCTGCCGAACCCTCGGGGTCGGCGTCGGAAGCCGACCAGCACGACTGCATCCTCCGCCCCCAGGCCACCGAGCTCTTCCCCCACGGACTGGCCCGGTGCGGGTGCGATCCGCACCCCGCCCCGCGCCTGCGTGAGCTGCTGCCTCAGGTGGAGCGCGACGGGATAGCTGTTGCGGAATCCGACCACGACGACCTCGCGGGCCGAGGCGAGCAGCTCCGCCGCCCGATCGAGGCGCCCATCGGCCAGCCCGTCGACCATCAGGTCGAGAGCCGCGTGCTCGGCGCGGAGGTGAGCCGCGAGGTCGGCGGTGGGCCCCACCGACACGGGCACGCCCGTGCTTCTCAGCGCGCGGGCGTGCTCCCGGACCTCCTGCGCATCGACGTAGCCGAGGGTGCGGAAGAGCCGAGAGACGGTGGCCTTCGAGACGCCGCTCGCGGCAGCGATCTCGGTGGCGCTGTACACGGCAGCGTCGTCGGGGTGGCGGAGGAGATGATCGGCCGCTCGGCGCGCTCCCGGCGGGAGGCTGTCGTAGGTGTCGCGGATCCTTGTCTCGATGTCTTCGTGAACGGGCATCTGCGCTAGGCGGTCTGCGAAGCGGCGAGGCCCCGGACGGCGGCCTCGAACGCGTCGAGCGCGACGGCCACATCGGCCTCGGTGACGGTCTCGTCGGGGTGGTGGCTGATTCCGCCGTGCCCGTTGCGGATGAAGAGCATGGCCCAGGGAGCCAGGTCGGCGACCGCCATCGCATCGTGACCCGCCTTGGAGAAAAGGACCATCGGATCCTGTTCGCCCGTCGCCGTGCGGATGCCCGCGCGGATGGAGTCCTGCAGCGACGCATCGGCGACGACCGCGGGCGCGTTGTGCGTCTCTTCGACGGCGAACGCGAGGCCGCGACGGTCGCAGACCTCGGACGCGACCGCCTGGATGCCGAGCCAGACGCCGTCGCGCGCCGCATCGGTCTCTCCGCGGAGATCGAGGCTGAATTCGACCCGGCCGGGGATGACGTTGACTCCGCCGGGGAACGCCTGCAGGCGCCCGACCGTCGCCACGCAGCCCGCCGAGCGTGCGAGCTGCTCGACCGCGAGGACGACCTCGGACGCGCCGGCGAGAGCGTCGTGCCGCCGGTGGAACGGGACTCCGCCGGCGTGGCCGGCCTCGCCGGTGAGAGTGAGGGCGAACCGTCGCGCACCGGCGATCGACGAGACGACCGCCAGGGGCAGATCGGCCTCTTCGAGGTAGGGGCCCTGCTCGATGTGCGCCTCGAGGTAGGCGACGATCTCACCGCGCTTCGGCGAGGCATCGGCGATCCGCTCGGGGTCGAGGCCGAACTCGACGAAGGCCTCGCGCAGGGTGGTGCCGTTGTCGTCGGTGAGGTGCCAGAACGCGTCGTCCCAGGTGCCGGCGAGGGCACGGGAGCCCAGGAGGGCCGTGCCGAATCGGGTGCCCTCCTCGTCGGCGAAGGCGGCGATCTCGAGGGCGAAGGGCAGCTCGGCGGCGCTCTCGCGGAGGCGCTCCGCGACGGCGATGGCGAGCATCACACCGAGGATGCCATCGAAGCGACCGGCGTTCGGAACGGTGTCGAGGTGCGATCCGAGAAGAACGGCGGGGAGGCCTGGCTCGCGTCCCTCTAACCTCCCTCGCTGGTTACCGGCCCCGTCGAGCCAGGTGGTGAGGCCGGCCTCCTTCATCCACTCGCCCGCACGACGGTTCACTGCCGCGAGCTCGGGAGACAGGTAGACGCGCTCGATGCCGTTCGGGTCAGACGACTCGCGGGCGAGCGCGTCGCACCGGACGAGGATCTCGCGGGCGTCGATCACGCGGGCACCTCGGCACGACCCGCGTCGGAGTAGACGTCGTAGGCCGCCCCCACTCCACCACCGCCGGTGACCGTCACGCCGCCCACACGGAGCACTGCCTCGAGCGCGGCGAGAGTCGTGAGCACCGTGTCTTTGCGCGCGTTATAGCCCATGGTGCCGATGCGCCAGACCTTGCCGTGCAGCGGTCCGAACGAGGTGCCGATCTCGATGCCGAAGTCGTTGAGCATCGCGCCACGAGCGGCGTCGCCGTCGATGCCGTCGGGGATCATGACCGCCGCGACGTTCGTCATCTTGTGGGTCACGTCGCCGAAGATCTCGAGCCCGAGACCGCGGAGGCCTGCCAGCATCGCGTTCCCGTGCAGCGTGTGCCGGGCGACCATCTGGTCGAGCCCCTCCTCGACGACGATGCGGGCGCACTCGCGGGCGCCGTAGAGCATCGTCGTGGCCTCGGTGTGGTGGTTGAGGCGCTTCGGGCCCCAGTAGTCGAAGATCATTGCGAGGTCGAAGTAGTTCGACCGGATCGGGTGCGCGCTGACGACATCGCCCTCGGTGCGGATTCCCGCCTCGATCGACTTGCGGGCGGTGATCACGTCCACCGCCTTCTGTGAGAAGGTGACGGGCGCCGAGCCGGACGGGCCGCCGAGGCACTTCTGCAGGCCCGCGGTCACGGCATCGAGACCGAGGTCGTCGACGTGGAACGCGTTGCCCGCCAAGGACGCCGTCACGTCGGTGTAGAACAGCGCGCCGTTCTTCTCGCAGAGCTCGCCGAGCCCCTCGAGCGGCTGAGCCATCGTGGTGGAGGTGTCGCCGTGCACGACGGCGAGCAGCTTCGGCTGCACGCGCTCGACCGCCTCGGCGATTGCTTCGAACGAGAACACCTGACCCCAGGGCACCTCGATCACGTGCACCTCTGCGCCGCAGCGCTCGGCGATCTCGCGCAGCAGATGCCCGAAGCGGCCGAAGATCGGCACCAGCACTCGGTCACCCGGCTCGATCAGCGAGACCAGAGCGGCTTCGATGCCGGCTCGCGAGGTGCCATCGACCAGCAGCGTCTGCTCGTTCTGCGTCTGGAAGACCTGGCGGTAGAGCACCTGGGTCTCGTCCATGGTCTGCGTCATCCACGGGTCGTACTGGCCGACTAGCTGCGCCGACATCGCGCGCAGTACGCGCGGATCAGCGTTGATCGGGCCGGGGCCCATGAGGAGTCGCGCGGGCGGGTCGATCGGCTGAAAAGACTGTTTCACGAGGCCAGTCTATGCAACTTGTGTTTCAAGCGCGTTTCGCTGCGGGTGGCGGCGCCTGCATTCAGGAGCGCAGGGCCACCTCGAGCGAAGCCGCGATGCCGATCAACGCCAGGTCGGTGCACCGCGGTCCGACCAGGCAGAGCCCGACGGGCCCGCCAGGCACCGACATGAGCGGCGCCGACACCGCCGGATACCCGCCGACCCCGGCGATGCAGGTGAGACCGAGCGTCTGAGACCGAACGACGTCGATCTCTGCCGGCGTCGAGCTGAGCAGCGGAGCCGGCGACGACGCACTGGGGAGCAGCAGGATCCTGCCGTCGAGCACCCGGTCGAGGTGGTCGCGCTGGGCCACCAGCTCGGCGCGCGCGTCGGCCTCGTGCGCGGCGTCGACGCTGCGGCCGAAGAGGAAGCGCGATTCGACATCGGGAGCCAAGGATCCGGGGTGCGCCGTGATCCAGTCACCGTGCGAGGCCCACGCCTCCGCCGCCTGCACGATGCGGAACAGCTCGTAGAGGTGGGCGATGTCGCCGAGTGCGACCTCGGCCGGGGCCTCGAACCCCGCGGCGGGCAGGGCGTCGACGAGCGAGCCGAACGCATCACGGACGTCGGGCGAGACAGACGCGCTGAGCCGCCGGTCGACGACGAACGACGGGTCGACTTCACGCTGGACAGCCGACGACCGGGCGGCGACGCTCTCGAACGACGCGGACGCCACACGGCCCAGCAGATCGGCGTCGCGGGTGAGCCAGCCGACCGTGTCAAAGGTCGGCGCGAGCGGCAGCAGGTCGGTGCGACGGATCGCTTTGTGGGTCGTGCGGAGACCCCAGAGCCCCTGGTACGAGGCGGGCACGCGAATCGACCCGCCGGTGTCGGTGCCGAGCCCGATGCTCGCGTGACCCAGTGCGACGGCCGAGGCCGGGCCCGACGACGAGCCGCCCGAGATCGCACCGGGCACGACGGCGTTCGGAGGAGTGCCGTACGACGAGTTGCGGCCGGCGATGCTGTACGCGAACTCGTCGGTCTGAGCGATGCCGAGCACCGAGGCTCCGGCGTCGAGCAGCACCTGTACGGCCGGCGAGTGGAACTCGCTGTCGACCTGCTCGTCGAGGTAGGCGGGCACACCGGCGCCGATGCGCACGCCCGCCACGGCGAAGAGGTCTTTGACGGCGACGGTCTCGCCTGCGAGGGGGCCGGGAGGAGACGAAGGATCCGCGGTGGTCTCGATCAGAGGAGCGCCCACGACGCGCCAGATGCGCGTGTCGAACACCGGGGTCGGCGCCTGCACCTGCGCGGTGGCGATGCGCCACACGCCTGTTCCGTCGTCGGTAGCGGTGTCGGCAGGGGCGCCGGCAGGGGCACCGACACCGACACCGACACCGACCGCGTCGGCACCAGCCGCGCTTCGCCGCCACAGCTGCGTCACGACCCCGCGCCCGCCCGCCTTCGGGGCATTCACCGAGACGATCACGGCCGTGTCGGCGTCGATCACCCGCACGTGCACCTGGACGATCTCACGCTGCGGCGCCTGCGAACGGCGACCGCGGAACGCCGAGATCGCGTCGTGTCCGACCAGGAGCCCGCCGCCGTCGGCCCGGAGCGTTTCCGCTCCCGGCTCGAAGGCCTCGCCGAGCGCCTGCTGGTCGTTGCTCTTCAGTGCCGTCTCGTAGGCATCGAAAGCGGGGATGAGTCCGTCGGGCAGCTCGCCCTGCAGAGAGGTGATGGTCGTCATTCGAAGTCGCTCACTCGGATCCTGGCGTGGACGCCCTTGACCAGGTCGACGACCTGGGAGATGTTGAAGTCGGTCGCGGCCGACAGGTACGCAAAGGCGAGGCTCTCGTCCATGCCGAAGCGGGCATGCAGCAGGTCGATCGCCGCTCGCACGCAGTTCTGCACGGCGACGTCGAGGTCTTCGTCCATGCCGGTGGGCACGAGGTAGTCGGCGGTCTCGGCGAGCGGCCCGGCGATCTCACCGAATGCGGCGAGCGCCGCCTCCCGCTTGATCAGATCGAGGCGGACGGTCACGCGGAGCGACGCCTCCATGGCGGTCAGCGCGACTTCGCCGTCGCCCTGCGCGAAGTGCGGGTCGCCGACGTACGCCAGGGCGCCGGGCACCTGCACCGGAAGGTGCAGCGATGTTCCCTCCACCAGAAGGTTGATGTCGATGTTGCCGCCGTGCGCGCCGGGCGGCACCGAGTGCGGCCGTTCGTCGCCGGCGACAGCGACGCCCATGATTCCCAAGAACGGACGGAGCGGGAACCGCACGTCGTGCGGCCCTCCCGGCGTGCGCGGCATCGTTCCGAGGAGCGCTCCCGCCGGATCCTCGTCCACCGTCGCGAAGACGCTCACGTTCAGACCACCCCGCGGGTACTCGCCCGGCAGCGCACCGCGCCCGTGCCGGTTCGAAATGACGCCGTACGGCACGCGCGGGGTCGCGGTCACGAGGGTCATCGTGATGAGGTCGCCCGGCTCGGCGCCGCGAATCGCGATCGGGCCGGTGACGACGTGCGGGCCGTCGACCGAAGGATCCCGCAGTCCTTGTGAGGCAGCGACGGCGATGGCGTCTTCGAGCACCTCGTCGGCGGCCACGCCATGGGTGCCGAAGTAGGCGAGCGGATCGCGCCCCTGGTCTTCGAGGATCCCCTCGTGGCTGAGGGTGTCGATCGTCACCTCCGCGCCCGGGTCGACGGTCAGCACGGCGGTGTCGGCCGCGCAGGGCAGCCGCCCCCACAGGACGTTCGGGCCGGTCGCGGGCAGGTACAGGTCGGCGGGGATCGCTCCGTGGCCCGGCTGCAGGATCATGGCTGACACCCTAGCGAGGCCGGGTTTCGGGCTTGTTGCGTGGCCGCGAGTGCCGCCTAATGCTGGCGGGGCCGCCGATGGGAGCGCAATTGGCGGCACTCGGAGGCTCCAGCACGGGGTTGGACGGCCGACAACCTGCACGTTCTGCAAGAGCCACCCCCCGGTTCGCTGAGACGGGCCCTCACCCCAGGCTGTTCATGGCGAGGCGTTCGTACGGTTCGATGTGACGACAACCCGACTCCCCCGTGCCCACGACCGCACCCTCGGCGGGCTCCGAGCCCTCGGCGGCTTCGCCGGGCTCAGCCTCGTGGCCGGACTCCTCTGCGCCGTGCTCGCCGTGCCCGCTCTCGTGGTCGCCTCGAACACCGTGACCACCGGCGTCGACGCGTTCGACTCGCTGCCGAGCTACCTCGAGATCACCCCGCCGGCGCAGGCCTCCAGCCTGTACGCGAAAGACGGCTCGACGAACGTCAAGATCGCCTCCTTCTATACGGAGAACCGCACCGACGTCACCGCCGACCAGATCGCCACGGCCGTCAAGAACGCTGCCGTCGACACTGAGGATCCGCGCTTCTACGACGAGGGAGCCATCGACGTCGCCGGCACGATTCGCGGGGTGCTCGCCACGACGCTCGGCGGCAGCGTGCAGGGCGGCTCGTCGATTACGCAGCAGTACGTGAAGAACGTGCTCGTGGAGCGGTGTGCGACCGAGAACACCGACGCCGCGAAGGCGACCAAGTGCTATGAAGACGTCACGGCGGTGACGCCCGAGCGCAAACTCCGCGAGATGCGCTACGCGATCAGCGTCGAGAAGAAGTACTCCAAGTCGGAGATCCTCACCGGTTACCTCAACATCGTCGGTTTCGGCGGCAACATCTACGGCATCCAAGCCGCCGCCGAGTACTACTTCGGAGTCTCCGCATCGAGACTCACAATCGCCCAATCGGCCACACTTGTCGCGATCATCAACAACCCGTCGAACCTCCGCATCGACCAACCGACTGATAAAGCCAACGGATCGGCCAACCACTACGCCCTGACGCAGGTGCGCCGCGACTACGTGCTCCAGCGGATGTACGTGCACGGCAGCATCACGAAAGCACAGCTGACCGCGGCGACGGCGAGCGTGATCACGCCGAGGATCACGGCGGCGACGAACGGCTGCGCGTCGGCCGTGAAGTACGACGCCGGGTACTTCTGCGACTACGTGCTGAACGTCGTGAAGAACGACGAAGCCTTCGGGTCGACCGCCGACGCCCGGCTCGCAACGCTCAACCAGGGTGGCCTGAAGATCGAGACCACCCTCGACCTGGCCCAGCAGCGGACGGCGCAGGCGTCACTCAGCGCAGTGATGCCGGCGACGGTGGCGGGGCTCGATGTGGGCGCCTCGAACGTGGCTGTGGAGCCGGGGTCGGGCCGGATCCTGACCATGGTTCAGAACACCGATTACACGCAGAGCGACCAGGCGACGGCCGGGCAGACCGGCGTGAATTACAACACCGATCAGGCGTACGGAGGGTCGACCGGGTTCCAGACCGGATCGGCATTCAAGGCGTTCACCCTCGCGGCCTGGCTCGAGGCGGGCCACTCGCTGTCGGACTACGTCACGACCGGCGAGCACGACTTCTCGTTCTCGCAATTCACCAACAGCTGCTCAAACATCGGCTCGGGCACCTGGTCGGTCGCGAACGCCGAATCGGTGGGGTCGTCGATGTCGGTACTGACCGCCACGCAGGAGTCGATCAACACCGCCTACGCCGAGATGGGTACCCAGCTCGACCTCTGCAACATCATCAAGGCCGCCACCGACATGGGCGTGCACACGGCGACCACCGGCGGCACGCTCAGCTCGGTGCCGTCGTCGATCCTCGGCACGAACACGATCTCGCCGCTGACGATGGCCACCGCCTACGCCGGAATCGCCAACAACGGCGTCGTCTGCACCCCGGTCGCCATCGACAGCATCACCGGCGCCAACGGCACGAAGATCACGGCAACTCCCACGAGCTGCACGCAGGGCATGTCATCCGAGGTCGCTGCCGGCGTCTCCTACGCCCTCCAGACGGTGCTGAAAGCGGGTGGCACGGGAGCCCTGGCGAACCCGAACGACGGCGTCGACATGCTCGCCAAGACCGGCACCAACGACAACGCCGAGCAGAACTGGCTCGTCACCTCGACGACGAAGGTGGCCACGGCGACCTGGGTCGGCAACGTCTCCGGGTCGACGTCGTTCTACGACACCTACATCGGCTCCAACTACGGCTACAACGTGAAGTTCCTGATCGCGAAGCCGATCCTGGCGTCGCTCGACGCCGCGTACGGCGGAGACACGCTCACCGCGCCGCCGGCATCGGAGGTCGGGTCGAGCGCGGTGGGCGGATCCTCGTCTTCGTCGTCGTCCTCCTCGTCCTCGTCCAAGGCGACGGGCGCAGGATCCGGCACGGCCGACACCGGCACGACCGACACGGGCGGCGCGGCCGGGACTGACACCGGCGGCGCAAGCGGGACCGGCGGCGCGGGCGACGCGGGCGCCGGCACCGGAACGGGCACCGGCGGCACCGGCACGACCGACGCCCCCACCGCCGCTCCGACGCCCTCGCCGTAGGCCCCACTCGGGGGCGCGCACTGCTCGACAATTGGGCGGTACATTGCAGTTCGCGCAGTTTCTGCGTGACGATGGGTCGTCTCTAGCCGACTCATCGGTAGCCACCGCACCGGCGGCCTCCCTGCACCCGTCCAGAAAGCCGAGCACACGCAGCTCATGAAGATCCCCGGTTTCTCTCACTCCTCCGACGATTCGCGCGACCCGCGCGCCCCGCGCGACGCCCGCGTCTCGGCCGGCCCGGTCGTTCCGGCATTCCGGGCCGACGACACCGTGTCGAACGGCATGAAGATCGCAGGGGCGTGGGGGTGGCGGATCCTCGTCGTCGTCGCCTGCCTTGCCGTCTTCCTGTTCCTTATCGAGAAGCTCGCCGAAATCGTCGTGCCGTTCTTGATCGCGCTGCTGATCTCGGCTCTGCTGCAGCCGTTCGTCCGCCTGCTCGAGCGTCACCGCGTTCCCAAGTGGCTGTCGATCGTCGTCGCACTGCTGCTCGCGATCGTCATCTTCGGCGGGCTCGTGCTGCTCGTCGTCCTGCAGGTACGAGCCGGGCTCCCCGCACTCGAGAAGAAGTCGGTCGACCGGTTCGAGGTCGTCAAGCAGTTCCTCGCCGCGCCCCCGTTCAACCTCACGAGCAGCGACTACAACTCGGTGCTCGACTCGGCCACCACGGCCATCCAGGACAGCTCGAAGTCGCTCCTCTCCGGTGTCGCGGCAGTTGGGCTCGGGGGTGCGCACTTCATCGCCGACGGACTGCTGACGATCTTCGCCACGATCTTCATGCTCATCGACGGCGACGGCGTCTGGAAGTGGGTCACCCGGCTGTTCCCGCGTCGCGCCCGTGCCGCGGTCGACGGCGCCGGCCAGGCGGGCTGGCACACGCTCGCCACGTTCGTGCGCGTGCAGATCTTCGTCGCGGCGGTCGACGGACTCGGCGTCGGCCTGTTCGCGTTCTTCCTCGGGCTGCCTCTGGCCGTCCCGATCGGCGTCCTGGTGTTCCTGGCATCGTTTATCCCGGTCGTCGGCGCCATCGTCTCGGGGGCCTTCGCCGTCGTGATCGCCCTGCTGTTCATCGGCCCGCTCCAGGCGCTCATCATGCTCGGCGGCGTCATCATCGTGCACCTGCTGGAAGCGCACGTGCTCCAGCCGCTCGTCATGGGCAACGCCGTCAAGGTGCACCCGCTCGCGGTCGTGTTCGCGGTTGCTGGCGGTTCGTACATCGCCGGGATCCCGGGCGCCCTGTTCGCCGTGCCGACGATCGCCGTGCTCAACGTGATGGTGACGTACGTCGCGCGCGGCAAGTGGAAGTCGGAGTCGCAGCGCGCGGCCGAGAAGGATGCGACGTCGGAGGTCGTACCCGAGGCGTAACACTCGGCTGCTGCCGCTGGCGGTTTGTCGCCGCCAATTTGAGAGCGATCCTGGCTCTGGGTCACACCCGTTACTGCTGTATGGGGGTGCCTCAGCCGGATCGCTCTCAGATTTTCCAGGCGAACAAGCTCAGGATCCGGCGGACGCGCCCCCGAGCCCCCGCTCCTGGGCGCGCCGAGCCCGAGCGGCCCGGCGTCGGGCTCGCCATGTCGTCTGCTGGGCAGCTTCTTCGACCTCGGCCAGCGCCGCTGACTCTGCCGCTGCCGCGCGCCGCGCCTCCCTCCGCGCCCGCCACCGCCCTACCTCGGCGTCGGCATCGCGCAACGGCGTCACCACGGGTGGCCCGCCGGCGAGCTGCCGCCGAGCCTCGACGATTCGCGAGTTGAAGTCGGAAAGCGTCGCGCGCACCGACGCCTCGGTCGCCATCGAGTCGAGGAGGTCGTCGAGCTGTGCGTTCTCGGTGCGGAGAGACAGCGCCGGAGGAGCCACCCCCGAAAGACCCTCGCGTTCGATCTTGGCTTTGATCCACCAGTCGGGATCGTGGCCGCCGGTGAGCCCGGGAAGGGGTTTGCCGGCGAGCGGCGAATTGTCGAACTCGCCGGCGTCGATCGCGCGATCGAGGGCGGTCTTGGCGATCGCGCGGAGTTCGGCGGCGGTGGGGGCGCGCTTCGCGTCTGAGCGGGGTGGAGCGGTGGGGCCTGCGCCCCCAGCGCCAGCGGTCGGATCAGCGCCCGCAGCGCCAGCCTCGGCAGCCCGCGCGTCGGACTCGGCGCGCTCGAGGCGGTAGCGGACCGCGGCAAGGGACGGATCGCGGCGGGCTGTGTCGCGCACACGCTCGACCTGCGAGGACGGCGCGGCAGCGGGTGAGCGACCCGAAGCGCGAGGGGCGGCGGGCCCTGCGGCGGGTGGTCTGGGATCCTGCGGTTCGTGTTGCTCGGCCATCACCGCCACGCTACGCCGCACCCGTGCAAATTCGAAGGAGATTCGGCGGCCTGACCCCCGCCGATCGCACTGTCTGCGTCGCGGCGGGCGCGTTTCTCCTTCGAATTTGCAGGCGCTACGCGAAGAGGGCGGGCTGCACCGCAGGCACCGGCCGCCCGGCGACCCCGGCCTCGACGCCCAGGAGATGCACCTTGCGTTCGACGCCGCCGCCGAAGCCCGTCATCGCGCCATTCGCTCCGATGACGCGATGGCACGGCACGATGATCGACAGCGGATTGCGCCCGTTGGCGAGCCCCACGGCACGCACCGCCTTCGGGTTGCCGAGCGCGACGGCGATCTCGCCGTAGGTGCGGGTCTCGCCGTACGGAATGAGTACGAGCTGCTGCCAGACCGCGCGCTGGAAGTCGGTGCCGACCGGGTCGAGCACGATGTCGAAGGTGCGCCGCGACCCGGCGAAGTACGCCGGGAGTTGGTCGGCGGCGGCGGCGAAGACCCCGACGGACGGGTCGACCCGATCGCCGAAGGTCTCGCGGCCGGGGGCATGACGGTGGTCGACCATGTAGAGCGCTCGGAGTGCGGTCGAGTCGGCGTCGGCGACGAGCGTGAGTTCGCCGATGGGGGAGTCGATGGTCGTGAAAGTCATGCGGGAGGCCCTTCGAGAGGAGGCAGAACGACGTCGTGGTCGGGAATCGTGTTGACGGCGTGCGGGCTGAGCGCCCAGAGGTATTGCACGGCGTAGGCGCGCCACGGCGACCAGGCACGCGACGCTGCCTCGAGACCCCGCTTGTCGGTGGGCAGGCCGAGGGTGGCGGCGATCTTGACGACACCGAGATCGCCGACGAGGAAGGCGTCGGGGTCGCCCAGGGCGCGCATCGCGATTGTCTCGATGGTCCACGGCCCCATGCCGGGCAGCGCGTCGAGGTGTCGGCGGGCCTCGGCCCAGTCGGCACCGGCACCGAGATCGACAGCCCCCGAGGCAAGCGCCCCGGCAACGCCGAGCAGGGTACGGCGACGGGAACCGGGCACACGAAGGGCCGCGTCGAGTGCCTCCGATGACGCACCGGCCACGGCCTCCGCCGTCGGGAACAGGTGGGTCAGGCCGCCGTCGGGGTCGTCGATCCGTTCGCCGAACGCCTGAACGAGTCGCGCCGCATGAGTGCGGGCGGCGGCCGTCGAGACCTGCTGCCCGAGCACGGCCCGGAGCGCGAATGCCTCGGGGTCGGAAACCCGCGGAACGCGCCGCCCGGGTGCCGCCTCGACGGCAGTGCGAAGATGCGGATCGGCCCGAAGGTGGCTGACGATGGCCACCGGGTCGGCATCGAGGTCGAGCAGACGACGCACCCGACTCACGGCCGCCGAGACGTCGCGGACGTCACTGAGCCGCAGGGTGACCGGAAAAGCAGAGCCGATCGGGCGGCGCACCGAGACGATGCCCCAGCCCCGAGGCAGACGCAGGGTCGTCCGGTAGGCCCCGTCGCGGAACTCTTCGACACCGGGCACGCCCGTCGCAATGAGATGCCCGAGCAGGTTCGACGGGTCGAGGGGCTCCCGGAACGCCAACCGAAGGTGGATGACGGTGCCGTCGGGTGACGGCCGGGCGTCGGTGCCGGCCGCCGATCTCAGCGCACTGGGAGTCGTCGCGTAGGTGGCACGGAGCACGTCGTTGAAGGTGCGCACCGACGAGAACCCGGCGGCGAACACGATATCGGACATCGGCAGATCAGTCGACTCGATCAGGATCCGTGCCGACTGCGCGCGTTGCGCCTGCGCGAGAGCGAGGGGCCCGGCGCCGAGCTCGTCGTTCAGAAGCCTCTCGACCTGGCGGACGCTGTAGCCGAGGCCCTCGGCGAGACGTGGCACACCCTCCCGGTCGACGACGCCGTCGGCGATGAGCCGCATCGCCCGCGCCACCGTGTCGGAGCGGACGTTCCACTCGGGAGAGCCGGGCACGGCTTCGGGCCGACACCGCTTGCAGGCACGGAAGCCCGCCGCCTGAGCCGACGCCGATGACGCGTGGAACACCATGTTTGCGTCTTTCGGAGTGCGTGCCGGGCAGCTCGGCCGGCAGTAGATGCCGGTCGAGAGAACTGCCGTGTAGAAGAAGCCGTCGAAGCGCGCGTCGCGGCTTCGGACCGCGCCGCGGCAGACCGTGTCGTCGAGGTGCATGGCTCCATCCTCACACCGGCCCCTGACACCCGCTAGCGGTTTTCCGACACGGCAGTGGCGCCCCCACGCCCGCCCTATCCGCCGCACCGCGTATCCCGGACTCCCCCACGCGCCGCGGCACGTCTCCGAGTCCGTAACGCGTCTCGCAGCGGCCGCACCTTCCTGGTGGACGCGACCGGATGACAGGTACCATAGACGACGTCTATATCGGAGGATTCCCGTGGAGCGAAGCGCCAGAGCGGCCCAGTACGCCCGCCTCATCCGGCTGGCCAGAGACGACGTCGGCATGTCCCAGGCGGAGCTGGCTTCGGCTGCCGGCATCCAGCAGCCGACCATCTCCGCCTACGAAAACGGGTCGAAACGGCCTCGACCCGAAACCCTCCAAACGATCCTCCGGGCCGCTCGCCTGCGCCCGAGCGTCGCCCTGGCTGTCTTCGCCGAGGATGTCCGCGAAGCGGCTTTGCGCCATCGACTCCATGACGTTCGCGTTTTCGGCTCCGCCCTGCGGGGCACTGACTCCGAATCGAGCGACATCGATCTGCTGGTCGCTGTGAGTCCAGGAGCGAGCCTGTTCGATCTCGGAGGGTTCAGCAGCGAGGTCGAGACACTGACCGGCTTCTCGACAGATGTGCTGACCGATAGCCAGGTCGACAACGCGTACTTCGCCCACGTGTCGCAGGAGGCGGTGCTGTTGTGACGGACGGCCAGTTCAGCCCCCGGCCGCGCGCAACGCCCCCGGCCACTCCCGAGGTCGATCGCTGGCCTGCAGTTCAAGACGCCCTGCGGGGGTTGCTCGACGAGGTCGGGGCAATCGTCGATCGCGGCGTCACCGAGTTCGACCAACCGCACAGCCTCACCTACCGGGCGGCCGAGGCCGTCATCATCCACTTCCACGACATCGTCAGCAACCGCATCCCTCCGGAGCGGCTCGGCAGGCTACCCGCCGACCTTCCCCTCGCCGCGATCACAGCGACCCGCAACATCCTGGCTCACAACTACCGGTCGGCCGACAAGACGATCATCTGGGCCGTCTTGCAGAGGGAGCTCCCCCAGGCGATTCGGGCCATCGTCGGCCCCGACTGACGCGGTCGACCGCAACCAGCCGGGTAGACGCGCAGCCCTGCACCAACGCTCTGCCACAATCGTCGCGTGAACGAGCAAAACCAGCACCCCCGCCTCCTCCTCGTCGACGTCAGCGACCGCGAGCGCGCCGACCCTGCGTACGGCGCCGAGCTGCGCACACTGAGCGAAAGCATCGCGGCGGCGGCCGTCCGGACGGGGTTCGCGGTGCGGCGCGTCGTCTCGGACGACGCCGAACTCGAGACCGAACTCGCCACCTCGGATGCCGTGCTTCTTACGGGTGGTGAGGATGTGGATCCTGCGCTCTATGGCGGCGAAGCCGACTACCCCGGGCGAGAAGAGATCTTCGGCGACGCCGACCGAGCCCAGACGGCACTCGTGCGGGCGGCGGTCGCGTCGGGCACACCGCTGATCGGCATCTGCCGCGGCATGCAGGTGATCAACGTGGCGCTCGGCGGCGATCTCGTGCAGCACCTCCACGACGGCGGTCACGTCGCGGCCGGTCCGGCAGGATCCGACATGCTTCGGCACGAGGTCACAGTCGACCGCGACTCCCGGCTCGCCGCGATCGTCGGCGATACCGCATTCACCGTGCAGTCGTCGCACCACCAGGCCGTCGACCGGCCGGGTTCGGGCTTGCGAGTCGTGGCCCGGGCGGATGACGGCACCGTTGAGGCGATCGAGCACGAGTCGGCGCCGATGTGGGCGGTGCAGTGGCACCCCGAAGACCGAGGATCCGACGGAACCGTCCTCGACGACCTCCTCGCAGCGGCTCGCGACGCGGTTGCCGGCTAGGCCGCTCCGGTCACGCGGAGGGCAGCTAGAGCGTCGTCGACTCGCCGACCGCCAGCAGCGTCATCGGCACTCCCGTGAGGCCGTCGGCGCCGAGGAACTGCGCCGTCGATCCCTTGCCCGCATCGCTCAGCATCAGATCGTGGATCTGGATCGTCGACGTCGGAGCCACAGCACGCACGTAGTCGACGGCCTTCTCGGTGTTGATCCAGGGTCCGCTGACCGGCATGAGCAGCGTCTCGACGGGCACGCCCGGCTCGAGGTACGCATCGCCCGGGTGGAAGACGGCGCCGCCGATCAGGTAGCCGACGTTCTGCACTAGCGGGATGTCGCGGTGGATCACGGCATGGTCGTCGCCGAAGACCGCGATGTCGAACCCGGCGGCAGTGAAGGTGTCGCCAGCCGAAACGGTGACGATCGTGCCGACCGACTCGGCGGCAGCAGAGTCGCCGGCGGAAGGCTGGGCCGATGAGAGGGCCGACGTGACCGACGCCGGGGCGTAGACCGTCAGCTCGGGTCGGGCGCCGAGGGCCGCGGTGAGCACCTCCGCGTCGAAGTGGTCGGCGTGGTCGTGCGTGACGAGCACGGCCTCGGCGGACGCCACGAGCTCGGCCGAGTTCGGCGTGTAGCTGCCCGGATCGACGACCAGCGAGTTCTCGCCCTTGGTGAAGACGATCGTCGCGTGGGTGTATTTGGTGAGGACCGTTCCGGTGAGCTCCATCCCACAACTATACAGCCAAACTGTATAGTTGCTGCATGAGCACCGACCCCTTCGACCTCGACTCCGCCGACGAACTCCGCCGCTCGGTCGGAGTACTGGTCAGAGCCGTCCGCGACCGAACCGCTCACGAGAGCGACGGGCAGATCGAGACGCTCGGCTTTCTGATGCGCGACGGCGCCCAGAGTATCGCGGCGCTAGCTCGCCTCCGCCGCATTCGACACCAGAGCGCCAGCGCCGTCGTCGCCGAACTCGAGCGGGCCGGGCTCGTCGCCCGAGCCTCCGACCCTGACGACGCCCGCGGCGTGCTCATCACGCTGACGACCGCAGGATCCGACGTGGTCACCGAATCACGCCGCCTCCGCGCGGGCGTCGTGCTCGAGGCCGCTCGCGCGTCGCTGTCGATCGACGAGCGTGCCCTGCTCGCCCGCGTGCCCGCGTTGCTCGACGCGCTCTCGGAGGCGATGGCCGACCGCTGATCAGCTAGTGCGCGGGGCCGAGCAGCACGGCGAACAGCGCAGCTGCCCCGCCGACGATGTAGAACAGCGTTCCGATCTGCATCGTTCGCGTCTTGTTCCGGTCGGCGATCGGCACACTCACCTCGAGGATCGGGCACCCCGACCAGCCCATGAGCCCGATGCTGAGCGCGGTGAGCGCGGCTCCCACCCACCACAGCACGGCGATCCCGCCGGCCAGCACGGCCGGCCGCCACCCTGAGGCGAGCAGCAGCCCGAGAGCCAGAGCTACCGAACCGGCAGCACCGATAAACCAGATCGTGCCCGTCCACATGATTCGCTGGAGGTTCTGCTCGGGGGTCATCAGATCGTGGGTCACGGAGACATCATTCTCCTGTGCGGCCTGTTCCGCTAATCCGCGGCGGAACGATCAGAGCTGAGTGCAGTTCAGGATCCGGCAGCCCTCGCTTTCATACAGCTATAGTTATATAATTACGTGATGCACTTGTCCACCGCGCCCACCACCATCCGCTCGGAGTGGCGGCGCGAGTTCCTCTCCGTGCTGCCGCACAACCGAGCTCACGCCGGAGCGATCCGCGCGGCCATCGCGGTCGTGCTGCCGATCGCGATCCTGTCGCTCACGGGCCACCCGACCCTCACGCTCTACGCGACGTTCGGCGCCATGGCCGGCGTCTTCGGCCGCCACGCGACATATGCCGCCCGCTGGCGCTTGCAGGCCGCTGCCGGCCTTGCGCTCACCACCGCAGTCGTCGTCGGCACCCTGGTCGGCGTCGTCGCCCCCGCCTCCTTCCTCGCCGTCATGGCGATCGCCGTCCTCTCGGTCGCCGGCCTCCTCCTCTCCCGCCGCATCGGGCTACTGCCGGTGCCGTCGCTGTTCCTGGTCTTCGCGACCGGGAGCACCTCGGCGTTCGCCCATGCATCGGCCGACCTCATCTGGGCGGCCGTGCTCCCTCTCGGCGCAGCGACCTTTGCGGTGCTGCTGGGGCAGGTGGGCCGGATCCTGCCGTCTCTGCGCGACAGCGCCGCACCCTCGACACCGGCCAAGCACGGCCTGCGCCCCGCGGTTCCGTTCCGCGACATCCTCGGAGCGCCGGGCGTCCGCCGCGACATCGTCCGCTACCTCGTCGGCCCACTCGCGGCGGGGGCCCTCGCCACCGCGGTCGGCATCGGTCACCCCTACTGGGCCGCCGTCGCCGCGACCGTGCCGCTCTCTGGCGCGACGCTCGGGGCCCAGCTGGGGCGCGGCAGTCAGCGTCTGGTCGGCACGATCCTGGGGGTGGCTCTCGCCGCCCTTTTGCTCAGCTTCGACCCGCCCCTCGTCTGGCTGATCGTGATCGTCGCCGCGGCTCAGCTCTGGGCGGAGCTGTTCATCCTGCGCAACTACGCGCTGGCGACCGTCGGCGTCACGCCGCTGGCTCTGGTGATGGTGCATCTCGCATCGCCGCTGCCCCTGGCCGAGCTGGTGAGCGATCGCCTCGTCGAAACCGTGATCGGTGTCGTCGTCGCTGTCGTCGTGCTGCTGGCGACCCGCTCGCCGAAACCTCAAAATCATCCGGTGCGCGAGGCCACGATTGGTCGATTCTGAGGTTTCGCCGCGCAGCTCGCCGCCCTCATCGTGAGCATCCTCGACGGGAACCACGACTCGCGCCACAATGAGCGCATGGACGACACAGCCGCAGGTGCAGACACGGCAGCCCCCACCGCCGCGGAGCAGATCGACGCTCTGATCGCCAAGCACCCCGATTGGCGGGGCGCGCGCCTCGCTCAGCTGCGCGCCATCATCCGATCGGTCGACCCCGCGATCGTCGAGACCTGGAAGTGGATGGGCTCCCCCGTCTGGGAGCTCGGCGGCATCATCTGCGTCGGCAACATCTTCGAGGGCAAGGTGAAGATCGGCTTCATGGACGGCGCCGCGCTGCCCGACCCGAAGGGCATCTTCAACGCCGAGCTGGAGGGCAACAAGCGCCGCTCGATCGACTACTTCGAATCCGACGTCGTCGACGAGGAGGGCCTCCGTGACCTCGTCCGTGCGGCCATCACCCTGATCGCGGACCGCACTTCCGCAAAGGCCGCGGCCAAGGCGTCCGCGAAGAAGAAATAGCCGGTGACCGAGGATCCGCGACTCGTCGTCAGAGACCAGGCGGCATGGCGCACCTGGCTCGATGCCAACGAGGCCTCCAGCGATGGCATCTGGCTGATCCTGGCCAAGAAGGGCACGACCGAGCCCACGTCGCTGACCTACCCACAGGCTCTCGACGAGGCGCTTTGCAGCGGGTGGATCGACAGCCAGAAGAAGGGCGTCGACGAGCAGGTGACGAGTCAGCGATTCACGCCGCGACGGAAGGCGTCGCTCTGGTCGCAGCGCAACATCGGCCTCGTCGCCGCGCTCACAGCGGAGGGCCGGATGCGCCCCAGCGGCCAAGCAGAGATCGACCGGGCCCAGGCCGACGGGCGCTGGGATCGTGCCTACGCCGGGCAGGCCACCGCCGAAGTCCCGGACGATCTCGTAGCAGCCCTCGCATCCGCGACACCGGCGGCGGCAGTCCTCTTCGCCGGGGCATCGAGCGCCAATCGGTACGCGTTCATTCATCGACTCGTGACGGCGCCGAATGCCACGACTCGCACCAACCGCCTCGCGAAGCTGATCGCGATGCTGGAGCGCGGCGAGTTGCCGTTCTGACGCGGAGCCGTCCGTGCGGATCCACGCCTACCCGACGCCGAACGGACTAGCCGTCGCGCCGCGGCACGTGCGACTGTCCGCATGACGTCTGCACGCCCAACCCGACCGGAGGCGACGCGGGCCGGCCTGCGACGAGATGAGTAGCGTCGAGTCGTGAAGCTCTCCGCACTCGCACGTCGCATCGCGCGGAACATCGTGTGGTGGGTGCGGGATTACGCCTTCGCAGCTCACTGGCAGGTGAGGGCGATCGTCGGGCGCCGGGATCCTGGTCTCTATCTCAGTGGAGACGGACGCCCGGTCGTCGTGATCCCGGGGGTGTGGGAGACCTGGGCGTTCCTGCGACCCCTCATCGCTCGGGTGCATGCCGCCGGCCACCCGGTGCACGTGCTCGATTCGCTGCACTGGAACAGCCGCCCCGTCGAGGCGACCGCGCACGATGTCGCCACCTATGTGCTCGAGCACGAGCTGACCGATGTCGTGATCGTCGCCCACTCGAAGGGCGGTCTGATCGGCAAATACGTGATGGCGCTGCTCGACGACGCGCACCGGATCGAGTCGATGGTCGCCATCTGCTCGCCGTTCTCGGGTTCGCGATACGCCCCCTGGTTGGTGCTGAAAAGCCTTCGCGCGTTCTCGCCGCGCGACGCGACGACACTGCTTCTCGCCCGCAACCGGGAGGTCAACGCCCGCATCGTGTCGATCTTCGGTGAGTTCGACCCGCACATCCCCGAGGGCAGCAGTCTGCCGGGGGCCGAGAACATCCGGTTGCCTGCGGGCGGACACTTCAGGATCCTGGCGCTCCCCCGCACGATCCGAACAGTTCTCGCCGTTGCGGCCCGCTGAGCCCGGCCCCCGCCGCTCGTCCCCGCGCTTCGGCCCGGCGGTGCTCCCTCGCTGCCCCGTGCCCGCCTGCCTGCCTGGCCCCCCTGCCCGCCCGCCTCGCGTGATATATCGATGCTGGCGTCAGGGGGTCGACCCTTTGTCAGAGACGTTTTGCGCGCCGTCAAATTCGACCGAAATCGAAAGGGCCGCGGCCACCGTTTCGATCCGCGTCAAATTTGATGCGGCGCGAAACGTCTCTAGGGAGATGCCACCTCCCGGCTACGGCCAGCGCAACGCAGCAAAGCACGGCCCGGCCCGGCCCGGCCCGGCACAACACGACACACTGCCCCGCCGCAGAACGACATCCCTGGCCGTGACCAGCGGCGGTGGGTAGATTCAATACTGTCGCGTCGCGCTGATTCGATCGAGATGCCGGGCTTTCGGCTCCAGGAGAACAGCATGAACGACGAGGCCGTCACACCGCCCCTCTACGATTTTGATCCGGCCACCCCCTCCGGCGCCGTGATCCAAGCGCTCTACGCCCTGCAAGACGCCGAGGCCCTGCACCGGTGCCGACTCCGTGACCACTTCGGTATCGGGGCCAACGACCTCAGCGCCATCGAGTACATCGCGCGCCTGGAGAACGTCGGTCGCACCCCCCGCCCCCGCGATGTGACCCACATGCTCGGGGTGACGAGCGCCGCCACCACGATTCTGTTGAACAGGCTCATGACACGGGGGTTCGTGACGCGGCAGCCGGATCCTGAGGACGGTCGCGGTCAGCTCCTCGGCCTGACGCCCGTAGCCCGGGCTATGCTCCAGGACGCGGCGGGCACGAGTCAGCACGCCCTCCGCATGAAGCTCTCGACGATCACCGCGCGCGAGGCGCAACGAGTCGTCAGTCTGCTCGACGCGGTCACCCTCTCGCTCGACAAGGGCGCACCGGTCGCTAAGCCACTTAACGACATCGACCCCGCAATGTCGGTGGTCTGACCTAGTCTCGAAGAGATCGGGATGCACAATCCCTCGGCGTGACCATCGATCTCTCTCCCCTTGTTTCGGGAGTCCAGGCGGTACGTCGGGTGTCCCGGACGAGACGAAGCTTTACGCGGCTTCACCAGAATCGCAGGTCGCCATGACCCCGCCCATCACCCATTCGCTGCCCTCCGGCCTCGCGCCGGCCTCTCTTCTGCTGGCGGTCGTTGCATGAGCAGCCTCTACCGCTCCGAGCCCTCCGTCGAACCTGTCCGCATCTCGACCCTGCGTCACCGCCGCGCGCCCGCGATCCTGCTGCCGTCGTCACCGCAGCAGCAGCCTCTCGAATCCGAGCCGACATACGCCGACTTCATTGGCAGAATGGCGACCGCGGCAACTGACCGCCTCGTCGGCACACGCACTCTGAACGAGCGCGACGCGTCCTAGACGTGACGTATTGTCGACGCGACGTATGGTCGACGACACTCAGGGTCGGGCCTACGCAGCGACGAAGAACTCCAGGGCGACGCCGTCGGGATCCCTGACGCTCAGGGCTGTGCCGTAGTCGGCCTCCACGAGGCCCGAGTTGGCGAACCCGACTGCATCGAGGTGCGCTGCCCAGGCTCGCAACTCGTCGAGACCTTCCACGGCGAATCCGACGTGATCCAGCCCCGGTGTGAACGGATCGAACCGTCCCCCCGCGCCCCGCTCATGCTGAGTGAGACCGATGTTCGTGCCCGAGGGTAACCGGAAGAGCCGCCGCGACAAGCCGTCTCCGTCGAGGGAGCCGATCGGGCCGAACCCGAAGAGTCGCTCATAGAAGGCACTGCTCGCGTCGAGGTCGCTGACGGTAATGGCCACATGGTCGATTCCGGTAAGTGTCGGCATGCATCCATCCAACCCCGGGCGACTCCTCAAGGCCCTCGCACGTACCGCCGCGAAGTAGACGATCGCTCAATACCATCCGGTCCGGTTTGTGTCCAGGCCTTTTGTGGGGACTGCGCCGGAGTGAGTATTGGGTCGTTCCGGCGGCAAGGATCAGGGTTGCCGGGCACGGCATGGGGCCGGTTCGGGTCGGCCCCATGCCATCACTCTCGCGAGGGCCCTGCAAAAGTTTTTCGCGAGCAAGCAAACCCTTTGATGGACGGTAGCGAACACAAGACATCGGGCAAACGCCCCAGGAATACGCACCGGGCTTACCGGAAACGTCCAAGCAACATCCATCAAAGGATTATCATGCGCAAGTTCTCGAAAGCTACAGTCGGATTCGCTACCGCCGGCCTCCTCGTCGCCGGCGTCACCGGCCTCGGCGTCTCCACCGCCTACGCCGCCCCGTCGTCCTCGAACGTCCACCTCGCCGCGTCATCGTCGACCGTCCCCGCCCCGGCCGCGGCCGTCCCCGAGATCTTCGGCGGAGACACCTCCGTCGCCCTCGACAGCGACTTCCTCGCCGCCCTCAAGAGCCTCGGCCTCACCCCCTCCACCGAGGGCAAAGCCACCCTCACCGGCAGCGACATCGCCTTCCCCATCACCGGCGGATCGCTCGTCTACTGGAGCCCTGACGGCTCCTACCGCCCCTACGTCCAGGGCATCGTCGAGCACGACGGATCCGGCCTGAACCTCACCGCCGGCTCCACCAAGGTCACCCTCGAGAACTTCACCGTCAACCCGGGTAACTCCAAGCTCTACGGCGACGTCCTCGTCAACGGCAAGATGGCCGTCCAGCAGGCCTACATCTTCTCCCTCCACGGCGGCAGCCTCAAGCCCCTCTCCATGGACGGCAAGAACGGCGTCCTCACCGGCACCACCGTCCACGTCTCCGGCGTCGCCGCGAAACTCCTGAACTCCACCTTCAAGACCGACGCCGTCAAGGCCGACCTCCTCGTCGGAGTCGCCACCATCAGCGCCCAGATCACCGAGTAACACCCCCTCCCACGGAGAGCCCGCCGCATCCCAGCGGCGGGCTCTTCGTCAGTTGCCAGCCCGCCCCTCCACTCGGCGGCCAGGAGTCTCCCGCTGGCGCATCGGCGGGGGATCAGCCCGGAGACCGGATTCCTCCGGGCGCCCGATAGGGCCCGCCTCACCCTCGGGTGCGGCGGGCTTTTCCGCTGCCCGGTCGGCGGCGGGCGATGCTGACCGTAATCTGCTCGACTAGCGCGCCCGAGCCTCGAGGTGCGCGTAGTCGGGCAGCTCGATCTTGTCGGACGGCGGCCGGAAGAACCGCCCGCCGAGCGCCGAGATCACACCGCTCGACGCGACCCGCAGGCCCGCGCGGAACACCGCCAGCCCGGCCCTGGTGCGTGGATTCGCGACCTGCGGAACCCCCGGCGGCAGCTTCTGCGCCTGCTCGACATACGGCCGCATGATCCGCTCGTAGCCGGCGAAAGCGTCGCGGTGATCGACGTGCGCGGCGAGCTCGCCAGCAAGAACGTAGGCACCGACGATCGACAGGCTCGTGCCCATGCCGCTCACCGGCGAGGCGCACCACGCCGCGTCTCCCGTCAGCACCACACGGCCCCTCGTCCACGACGGCGCCTTCACCTGGCCTAGTGTCTCGAAGTAGATGTCATCGGCGTCGTCGAGGGCGTCGAGTACTCGCCGGGCCTCCCAGCCGACGTCAGCGAAGTGTTCGCGCAGGTGCTGCTTCTGCTGCTCGGTGGTTCGACGCTTGTCGCGCGCCGACGACGGATCGCCGTAGATCACCGACGACAGCACCGCACGTGTGGTGCCGTGCCGGTCCGGCCGCAGGGTGACGGCCCGACCGCCCGGCTCGTTGTACCAGCGCCACCACGGGGTGTCGCTGTCGGTGCGCGGAATCGTGAGATAGGTCATCTCCATGCCGATCGGCTCGACGACGGCGTCGCCGAAGACCAGCGAGCGGGTCGACGACCCGATGCCGTCGGCGGCGACCACCAGATCGAAGGATCCGCGGGCACCGCTCTCGAACACCACATCGACGGCCGACCCCGTGTCGTCGAGCTCGGCGATCCGGTCACCGTAGAGGTAGGTCGTGCCGGGCTCACCGTCAAGGCTTTTCGAGGCCTCGACGAAAATGAGCGACAGATCACCGCGGAGAATCTCGAGCTCGGCCGTCGCCCCCTCGGTGTCGCTGGCCTTGACCGGGAACTCGGCGACGACCGCTCCGCCCTTGCCGAGGAACCGCGTTCCGACCTCGCCTGTCGTGCCCGCTCGGACGGCTTCTTCGAGCCCCGCTCGGCGGAGCACCTCCCGGGCAGCGCCGCGAATGTCGATGTTCTGACCGCCGCTGCGGAACTCGGGCGCGCGCTCGACGACGGTGGTCTGCCAGCCGTAGCGATTCAGCCAGAACGCGAGTGCGGGGCCGGCGATGCTGGCCCCGGAGATCAGGGCGGTGGGACGGCTCATGGGGTGCCTTTCGTCGACGTCCATTCTTGCGACTGCCGTCTACTTTGGCCCGGGGCCCGCGCTCCTAGTCGGGTTTCGCGGATTTAGTCGCGGAATTCTGCGACTAGACCTGCGAAACGCGACTAGACGGCGCCGAGCCCCCTAGACCCGAGCGAAGCCGACCGCAGCACCGAACTGGCCGAGCGCCATCGCGTTGTAGGCGTCGACGTCGAACGGCTGCGAGGTCACCTCGCCGCGCAGGAACGCACGAATCCCCTCGGCGAGGCCGTCGACCGAAGCGGGCACTACGTGGATGACTCCCTCGGGCAGCGCGTCGGCGATCGACCCGAATTCGGTCGACACCATCGGCAGACCGAGCGTCGCCGCTTCGAGCAGCACCATGGGCTGGCCCTCGTAGTCGCTCGAGAGCACGAAGCAGTCGGCTGCACGCAGCACCGAGAACGGATTGCGCAGGGCACCGGTGAGAAACGCGACGCCGCGAAGCCCGAGCCGCTCGATCTCAGCCTCGAGCTCCGCCTCGAGCGGGCCGTGCCCGACGAGCAGCAGCCGGAGCGTCGACCCCGTCTCGGACGACGAACGCACCGCCGCGAACGCGGCGAGCAGCCGCTTCTGGTTCTTCTCGCGCGTGTAGCGACCGACGGTGACGAGCCAGACGGAGTCGTCGTCGCGCCCCAGGGCCTCGACCCACTCGGGGACTGCGCCGTCAGCGGGCAGCGGCTCGCCCTCGAAGACGGGTGCGGGGGCGAGCCGACGGATCCTCGAGGCGTCGACGAGGTTGACCGCGGAGTCGATGGTGCGCGACCCGAGAGCCGAGGGTGGGAGCTTCCGCTGGTTGATCGCGGCGAGCGCCGGTGACACGGCCACCAGCGAGTCGTACGACGGGTAGAGGCCGAAGAGGGCCGGCAGGCTGACGGCGAGCGGTCGCTTGCCCGCGACCTCGCGCCCCACTTCGGCGGCGAGGTCGTTGTGCAGCCAGATCGAGCGCGGTGCGTCGGGCGAGTGCAACAGCAGCGTCGCCCAGAAAGGGCTGTAGCCGCTGAAGTCGACGACGAAGTCGAAGGTCGACGATCCGAAGCACCGCGTCCACTCGTCGTCCCAGAGGGTCTGCTGCCCGGCATCTGCCGCGTGTGCGTCGGCGACTCCGCGGCGGTAGAGCAGCCGGCGTCGCAGCTGCTGGGCTTTCGGGCCGTTCATGCCGCCTTCGCGGCGGAAGTGCCGCACCGATCCCGCCACCGCGTCGGCGTTGTGCACCTGCTGCGGCGACTTGGTCACCGTGTAGGCGATGCTCACGTCGTAGCGTTCGGTCGGCAGAGCGGCCAGGAGGTTGAGGCCCGCCGACGTGATCCCGTTCGAGGCGAGGTCTCCGACATGCACCAGCACCGAGGTGCGGTTCGAGGCCGACGCCGACGGCTCGAGGATCCGATGCCCCTCGGTTCGATCTCGGAACACGACGTCGACCACGCGAGCGGCGCTGTGCTCGGGGCGGGGCACGAAGCGGGCCTGCCAGGCGGCACGGACGTCGGTGCGGAGCTCGGGGTCCGCCGGATCCTGGGCCGTGATCACCCGGGCGACGTCGACGATCTCGGAGCAGACCGGGCCGGGGAGCTCGTCGGCCTCGAAGTACATGCCGCGACCGGCGCCGTACGACGACGCGTCGGGGGCGAAGAACACGATGCGGCGACCGGTCGCCAGGAAGTCGAAGAAGATCGACGAGAAATCGGTGATGAGGGTGTCGACGACGCCGAGGAGTCGGTTGGTCGGAATGCGCCCCGGCACGAGCACCCGCGCGAGCTGCGGGTTGCCGCCGACGAAGCGCTCGAGGATCTGGTGGGTCTTGAGCAGAACGACGTAGTCGCTGCCGAGTCTCGCCTGCAGGTCGGTGACCCGGGCGAGCAGCAGCTCGATGTCGTCGGACGGGTCGCCGAACGACTCGCCCCTCCAGGTGGGCGCGTAGAGCACGACGCGACGGCGGCCGATGGCGAGGCCCGCCGAGACCAGCTCGTCGACGACGCGAACCCGGTCTGCCTCGGTGAGCTCTTGGCGGTCGACCCGGGGGTAGCCCTCCTCGAGGATCCGGCCCCGGAAGAACCCGTCGAGCTTGTAGGCCGAGCCGTACATCGTCTCGGTCATGAACGGGTTCTGGGCGAGCAGGTAGTCGGCGGCGACGAAGTTGCGGAGGGTGTTGCCCGACTGCCGTGCCCCACCCGGCATGTCGAAGCCCATCGCCTTGAGCGGGGTGCCGTGCCACGTGTTGAGGTAGACCTGACCGGGCCGTTTCGAGAACCACTGCGGGAACGTCGCGTTGTTGATCAGGTACTTACTGGTCGACACGGCGCGGAGGTAGGCGAGCGACTCGCGGAGTACGAAACGCACGCGAGGATCGCGGCGGAATTCGCGCAGCGTGGCCTCGTCGTCGATGTGCGCTTGGTCGAGCACCCAGACGTGCTTCAGGTGCGCGAAGTCGGGTGCGTCGAGCAGCTCGCGGAAGAGCGCCTCGGGGTTGCAGAGCAGGCCGGTGCCCGCAAACGCCTCGTAGAGCACGGTGTCGTCGCGGATCGTGTCACGCCGAAATCGCGCGAGCGCCTCCATCCGGGCGGCTTTCAGCCCGATGCGGGCGGCGCGGTTCAGTACGGACGGCACGTTCATGGGATCTCCTCGCGGGGATCACTGCCCCCGGAGCATTAGACCGTGAACTGGCAGAGAAACGCCTAAGAACGCGCCGAGCCGGGCCGGACGTCAGCCTTGGCGGTCTCGCCGAGAGCCACCCAGAAGGGGTGCCGAGTAGCGACCACGACCGCGTCGAAACGGCTGAGGCCGAAGAGGCGCCGCAACTCGGCGCGCCACTGCGAGAGCGGACGCCGGCCAGTGACGCGAGCGGCGAGTGACCAGAACTTCGAGCCCTCGAGGCCGCCCTGCCGCACGACGACACGGATCCTTCGGTCGAGGCTCTTCTGCCACGCGATGAACTCCCGCTTGCGCGAATCGGAGACGAGCACGGTGAGGTCGGTCGTGTCGAGGTCGATCGCGGCGATCTCGCGGTCGGCGACGGCGGGATCCCAGCGGTCGGTCGGGCCACCGGCGACGAGGAGCACGCGAGGCGCGGTCGACTCGTTCAGGGCTCGCGACCGGTCGGGGTCGACGACACCGCGGAACACCGCGTCAACGACCCGTGCCGTTGCGCGCCCGTCGTCGTCGCCGGCGAATCGTCGCCGTGCCGCCGCGAGTCGTTCGACACCCGCCTCGTCGAGCGGAGCCCGAACCGAGTCGGCCAGCTCGGCCAGGGTGGTCGTCACGCGGCCGGGCCAGGTCGACGGCTCGAGATACAGGCCCCGATAGTCGCCGTAGTCGCCGATGTCGGGCACGAAGAAATGCAGGGGCCGACCCGTCGTCAGAAAGTCGAAGAAGACGCTCGAGTAGTCGGTGACGAGGTGGTCGGTGACCGCGAGCACGTGGTTGGTCGGCAGGTCGTTCGGCACGAGCAGACCGGTGCCCGCTCGCTCGCTCACGCTGTCGTGCACGACCTGATGCGCCTTGAGTGCGACCCGGTAGTCGTCACCGAGCAGGTCTTGCAGGTCGCGGGCCTGGTCGACGAGGATCCGGGGATCGTCGGGGCGCACGAACGACGTGCCCTTCCATGTCGGTGCGAACAGCACCAGCCGGCGTCCGTCGAGGTCGAGGCCGGCGTCACGGAGGGCCGCGATCGTCTCCTCGCGCTCCCCCGCGTCGGCGAACTGGGCGTCGACCCGGGGGAGCCCGAGCTGCAGAACCCGCCCGTCGAACAGCCCGTCGAGCCGGTGCGCCTGCCGATACAGGGTGTCGGTCATGTAGTCGCCGCTCGAGAGCAGATAGTCGGAGTGCAAGAAGGTGCGCAGCACGTTGGCGACCCGGGCGGGCTGGTCGTCGATGTCGAAGCCCATCTTCTTCAGCGGCGTGCCGTGCCAGGTGTTCAGCACCACTTGGCCGTCTCGACGGCTGAACCAGCGCGGAAAGGTGGAGTTCGTGACGAGGTAGCCCGCCGTCGACACGGCTCGGGCGTACGCCTTCGAGCCGGGCTCGACGAACCGGACCCGGGCGTCGCCTCCGAACTCGGTGAGCACCAGGTCGTGATCGTGCCCGGGCCGGAGAGACCAGATGAAGCGGAGGTCGGCGAAGCCGGGATCCTTGATGAGTGCTCGGAAGATCGCCTCGGGGTTGCAGAGAGCGCCGTTGCCGTCGAACGACTCGAAGAAGACCACTCGCCGATCGACCGGACGCCGCCGCGAGAACGCGCGCGACTCGACCTCCATCGCCCGGTGTGCCGTGCGACGAAGCGAGGTCAGGGTGGGGGTGGCCATGGCAGGTCGAGACTACTGCTTTCGACCCTCGGGCTTATCAGGGCGTCGTGATGCTGACGGAGTCACGAAGGGTCGGCTCGGGGGCGACAGCCCGCGGCAGCTCGAGCCAGAGGTCGACCTGGTCGTCTTCGCCGTCGAGGCCGAGCGCGACGGCCACGGGGTCGACCGACATGGCCGCCACGGTGATAGCGGTGGGTGAATCGGCCGGCGCCGTGCGAATGATGATCCGATCCGAGGTCAGCCCTGTGATCGCCGCGGCGACCTGCCCGAGCACACGCTCCAGATCGACGGGGTCGAGGTCGTCGAGGCCGCCGTCGTCGTTCACCTGGACTACGGCCCCACGTCGTCGATGGAGCATGACCTGCTCGCGGATCTCGCGGCTCAGCAGCTGACGTCCGCGGATCTCGTCTCGAATGGTCTGTTCGAGCAGCCGGCACTCTGCCCTGTCTTCCGCGGTGAGTCGACCGCGCTTGTCGCTGATCGCCCGGAGCATCGGTGCGGCGACCAGCGCGGTGGTGCCGAGGCGCACCTGGCGTTCGGCGTGGAAGGCCTCCTGTGCGGCCCGCCACGTCGCCGCTTGGCGCTCCGATTCGACGTGCCGAGAGATCTCCGCGCCGGTCACCCCGATAGCCCACGCCGAGACGGTGACGACGGCCACCATCAAGATCGTGGCGATGATTCCGAAGTGCAGAAGACCCCACGGGCCGGCCCAGACCAGGGTCTGCACGACAAGCCCAGCCAGAACCAGCCAGGCGAGTCTCTGGCGGTGACGCAGCAACAACTCCACGACCAGGCACACGACGCCGCTGACGTACCAGGCGCCGTTCGAGAACGAGTCTGTCGACGGGTTCAGGGCGGCGCTCCCGAGTATGGGAAGCAGGAGCCCGACGATCGCGATGAAGCCGGCGCGGCGGTGAGACGGAGCGGCGTTCTGGGGCGCGAAGACGCACATGGTGAACGCGGTCGCGAAGAGCGCGAGTCCGATCGCCGGCTGCACCACCTCGGGCTTTGACACCACGACAACGAGTCCGAAGACGATCGCGAACAGCGCGAAACTCGTGACCAGGCCGAGAGTCAGCCACCTCGGGACGTTGATCATGGAAGCACCCGTCGTTCTTCTTCGGTGTAGAGGTCGGTGCCGACGATGGCCACCGAACCCCAGCTCAAGACGATGCGGGTGCCGGCTCCCGGGGCCGACTCGACATCGACACGCCCCTCGAGGGCTCGAAGCTCCCGAGCCGCCTCGTTCCCGCGCCCACCGCCCTGCAGCCCGATCGACCCGGGGTCGAAGCCGCACCCGTCGTCTTCGACGATGAGTCGAATGCCGTCGGATCCCAGCGGATGGCCCCGAAGGGTTCGCCGAGTGGCTCCGTCGGCGTGCTGCACGCTGTTCGCGAGCGAGTGCACCAGAACGCCCACGAGAGCGTGAGCGACCTCCGGGGGCAGCATCACGACCTCCACCGCGGTCAGATCCTGGTCGAAGTGGCTCAGCCAGATGCCGAGTTGCTCGCATCGCTGGGCGAGCACCTGGCCGAACGGCAGGACCTGCTCGTTGCGGCCGACCGCGTTGACGTGCATCAGCACGCGCAACGAGTTGGCCGCCATCCGCGACGCGAGGTCTTCCGATTCGGGGTCGCCCGCCGAAGCCGCCGAGAGGAACGTGGTCAGCACGGCGTCGTGGAGCAGCGCGTCGGTTCGGTTGCGCTCGTGCTCGGTCGCATCTTCGAGCTGCGACGCCGCGAAGGTGTCGACCGCCAGCTGCTGCCTGTTCGCGGCGGCCACGACCCGGTGGCGGACGGTCCCGAGCAGCAGCACCAAGACGAGGGAGAGGCCGACCATGAACAGGCCGTCCACAGCGACGTCGGAGAGAGCGACGTCGCCGCGGATCCTGAGACCGATGCTCGCTAGAGCACTGACGACGAACGCGAACACCATCGGCACGACACGGGAGCGGGCGCCCCGCGCAAGGTACGCGGCACCGACGGGCGACAGGGCGATCAACCAGGGCATGGGATCCGTCGAGACCGGCGGCGTCAACGTAGCCGCCCACAGCAGCAGCGCACCCGCGTAGACCGCCGCACCGAGCAGAAAGAACAGCCTGGCGCGGGCCGGTACAACGAGAGGGCCGAGCCCCGCCAGGATGGCGAGGCCGACCATCGACATGACGACAGCGCCGAGCGGATCCGCTAACGACGGGGCATCGGCGACGAACGAATCGGCGGTCTGCAGCGAGTAGAGGACGCCGAACCCGCCGACGATCAGGTCGAAGAGACGATCGAACCGACGCATTCCGGCATCGACGATCCGGCCCGAAGCGGAAACCCGGGGCACCGGCCATCGCGAAACGACAGAGGAAGAAATCACGCTGATTCCTCTGTGCACTGGATTGCCCGTCACGATCAAGACCCGCCTCCCCGGCTAAGTTGCTCAACCGTAAATGCTGCGTCTCGCCGGCGCACGAACCCACTTAGGGGCATCGCGCCCCCACTTCGCGGCGCACCGCGACCCCTGCCCACCTCCGATCGGTGGACGACCGCGGCCGACTCAGACCGCCGCGACGACCATCCACGCCACGGCCGACAGACCGACGAGGCGCACACTCGTCGCCACGATCGCGGAATCCCGCCACACGGCGACGAACTCCCCGATCGCAGTCGCCAGAGCCAGCAGCGTGATCAGCACGATCGTGAAGCCGACCGGGCTCCCGACGATTCCCGCCCCGACCTGATGGAACGCCACGATGCCCCACGGCACGATTCCGACCGCCGCGCCGTAGCCGAGCGCCCGGCGCGACCCCATGCCACCGCCGGAACCTGCTCCAGTCCCGGCCCTCTCGCGGGCGCTGACCGCCTGGACCATCCTGAACAGCACCCCGGCCGAGGCGAGCGCATAGATGCCGACGAGCGCCCCGACGTCTCTCACGCCGTCGAGCTCGGCCACCACGAACACCGCGATCGGGGTGGTCAGCAGCGGGTCGACCCGCGCTGCCCATCGCGGCGGCAGAAACCTTGCGAGGGCGAGGAGGGCGACCACCACGGCGAACGCGATGCCGACGTCGACCCGCGAGACGAGCCGGGCCGTGTTGCCCCCGAGAGCTGCCGTGACCGGGCGGAGCGCAGGATCCTGGGCTCCCGCCACCACGACCAGCACGACCGTCTGCAGTGCGAGCACGATCCCGACTCCGCGTCGCGCGCGTTCCGACCCGGCCGCCCGGCTCACGGCGTGCTCGCTCCGCGCGGCGGTGTCGGCAGCTCGATCTTCACGCTGCCGTCGATGACTCCGGCGGCCACGGCAGACAGCGACGTCTGGCTGGACCGGGAGTGGTAGCGGATCAGGCGGTAGGCGGAGTCCATGTCGAGCTGATGGGTGTGCGAGATGACACCCTTGGCCTGCTCGATGACGACCCTGCTGTCGAGGGCTCTCTGGAGCTGCTCGCGGACCAGGGTGCTGTCGCGGATGACCCTCTCTTGCAGCACGCTGATCGTCGCGACATCGGCCAGGGCCTGAGCAGCGGTGGCATCGGACTCGTTGAGGGCGCCCTCGAGGTCGCGGAAGAGGTTCAACGATCCGATCGTCTCTCCGCGGAGGCGGAGCGGGATCGCGTGCACCGAGACGTAGCCCGACTCGGATGCCGCGTCGGCGAACGTGGGCCACCGGTCGTGCATCTCAGCCCTGCTCGACACCGACACCACCCGACCGCTCGTCACCGCTTCGACGCAGGGCCCCTCGCCGGCCCGGAGCTGCATGAGGCCGATGCTGCGGCTCGCCTCGCCCGTCGAGACGATCACTTCGAGGTGTCGGTCGTCTGGGCCGAGGATGATGCCGGCCGCGGATGCGTCGAAGAGATCCGTACAGCGATCGACGAGGGTCTGCAGCAGGTCGATGATGTCGTAGTCGGCCACCAGGGAGTCTGCGACGGTCACGAAGGTGCGAACGAGAAGGGTCTCGCGAGAATCGGACACGGTTTCCTCAAATCCTGGAATCAATTGTCGAAGGCGGTGAAGTCAAGTCTGCGGGCAACGACGTCGGCGGCGACGTCGCGGACCGAGCGGCCGCTGGCGAAGGCGTGGCCCTGAAGAACGAGGAGTGCATCGACCGGAGTGATGCCCATCTGAGCGAGCACCATTCCGGTCGCCTGGTGCACTTCACGGCGGGAGTAGTCGCCCCCGCCACCTCCAGCATCCTCGTCCTCGCTTTCCAGTGCCCGAAGGGAACGGCGCAGAACCTGCCGGGCGAGGATCGTCGACAGCAGACCCGCGTCGGCCACCTGCCGCGAGCTCATCGCCCCCGAGACGCGCGAGTAGAGGTCGATGGCCCCGACGTTGATGCCGGCGACGACCAACGGAAAGGCGAACACCGCTGCCAGCCCGGTCTCGTAGAGAGCCTGCCGCGCCAGAGGCCACGAGGTTTCCGACGAGTGCTGCAGGTCGGGCTCGAAGACGGGAAGGCGGGTCGAGAGTGCCTCCCAGCAGGGCCCCTCGCCGAGGTCGATCTGGATCTCGTCCCACTGGGCGGCCGAGTCGTCCGTGACGCAGATGGTCTCGGAGCCGAGAGGGTCGCCCAGGGTCGACACGGCCGCACCGGTCACACCGATCGCCGCGACGAATGGGCCGCAGAGGTCGGAATCCGGTTCGAACGCCTGCGCCAGAGCGAGAGCCGCATCCGAGAAGTCGAGCCGCTCAGCCACAGGCGCACCGAGGCCCCGCTGGCACGAGTCGGTGCGTCGTCATGGGGCCTCCAGGAGCCTGCGTTCATCCGGTGATCGGGTCACGGAGCGCTGGGCCTAGGTGCCGGCCGTGCCTCACCTTAGCCGTGGTGGGCGCCTGCTCGGACGCTTGGAGTCGAACGCGCGCGGCTAGACGCGCGAAGCATGCCCGCGCGAAGCATCGGCCGCGAGACAGCGATGCGGCCGAGCGGCGTCAGCTCATCGGCCGCTGAGGTCGAACGGTGCCTGCCCCGAGTCGACCGTAGTGAGGTAGCCGCCATCGGCGAGCGCCGAAGGAAGGGCGACGGCACCGCGCACCCTCGGCACCCCGCGCACGAGGTCGATCTCGATGACCGTTCCCGTGCCGGCCCGCGTCACGAAGAGCTGCGAGCCGTCGTTGGTCGCTGCGAGAAAGCGCGCCTGCGAGCCGGTGCCGGTGGTCTGACCGAGAGTGGGCAGAACAACGCTCTTCTTCGTGCCGGTGAAGAGCCCGTCTCGACCCCTGCTGACGAGAGTGAGGGTGTCGGTGCCGTCGTGGGTGACGACCGCGGCAGCAAAGCCCTTCGCGACAGCCGCCCGCGTGGCGACTCCGGTGCCGAGCGAGAGGGTTGCGACGCGCGAGGTGCGGGTCGACGAGGAGGTCAGCAGCGCCTCGATATCGGCGGCCGGCTGCGTCGATGTCGGCGCCGACTGAGCCTGCGTTCCGACCGCCGTCGTGCCGTCGGGAGCCATGCGCGGGCGGTAGCTCTGGACCGCGACCTGCGGGTAGGGGGTGCTCGTCGAGCGCCCGAAGCCGCGCTTGGTCACCAGCACCGTCTCGAAGCCGTCGTGCAGGGTGGAGCCGATCACGCGGCCGTCGGCACTGATGATCGGGCCGTGCGGATACGCGCCGAGCGCCGTCGTCGCGGTGACCGGCGGGGTCGAATCTCCCTTCAGGATCCTCGACACCGAGTACGAATCGAACCGACCCCCCGCGGTCACGACGAGCCGGAGCGGCGACCCGACCAGGAACGTCTCCATCTCTTCGGTGCCGGTCTCCCCCGTCGTCGCCAGCTTGACCTCAGAGGTCGTGATCCGCGCCGTCTCGACCCTCTTCTTCGCGAGGTCGATGACGCTGACCTGCTGCTTCGTCGACCCGTCGAAGTCGGAGCCGACGGCGATGTACCGGCGTGACGGGTCGGCGGCGAGCCAGCCCGCGCGCTCCCACCGCCCATCCTTATTCAGGATCCGATAGCTCGCCACGACCGACGGACGTCCCGTGGCCGAGATGCTCACCACCTCGAGCTGGGGCTTCGACTCGTCCATGAAGGCGATGCGCCCGTGCCCGAGCTGCACAGTGCCGGCGTGCGTACCGAATTCGATGCCCTTGAGGCTGCCCGTGCGTCGTCCCGTCGCGGGGTCGACGACGTAGACCGCGTGTGCCGCGGGGTCGGCGGCGACGAGCCAGTCGTGGCCGGCGGAAGTCGTGTGGGTCGCTGTGGTGTGGGTTGCTCGGGTGGGGGCTGCCGTGGCCGCGGTGGCCGCCGTGGCCGGCAGTGGCGCTGTAACTGCCGCGCCGACGAGGAGCGCGAGGCCGACGGCCGCTGCCTGGATGCGGGTGAGGGAGGGAGATCTCATGGGAATCTTTTCTAGTCAAGAATGATTCTCAGAGCTTATCGATAAGTCTTCTCATTAAGCGAGCTAGCTGGCCCGGCAGAAACGAATCCGCTCAGCGCGCGGCTACAGACGCGCAAAGCGTGCCCGCGCGAAGCTGTACGCCCCGTAACAGATGAGCCCCACCCCGACGGCGATCAGAATCACCTGCCCGAAAGGCAAAGCGGCGAGCGCCTTCAGCGCGCCGTCGAGACCGGAGGCCTTCTGCGGGTCGAGCGTGGCGGCAGCGACGATGAAGAGAATTCCGACGACGAAGACGGCGACGCCTTTCGCCACGTAGCCGAGAATGCCGAGGCCGGTGATGGCACGACCCGTGCTTCCCGACGGCAGGGCGATGTCATCCAGGAACTTCCGCCTCGATCCCTTCGCCACGAAGTAGGCGCCCACGCCGATGGCGATCAGGCCGACGACGACCAGAAGGATCCGACCACCCGGCAGCGTGAGAATCGATGCGCTGGCATTGGTGGACGTGCTGGTGGAGCTCGTAGCGCTGCCGAGAGCGGTCTGTGCCGCCGTCAATCCGAGGGCCACGTAGGCTGCCGCCTTCGAAGCGGAGACCAGGCTGCGCACCCAGCGCTTCTTCGACGACGAGCCGATGCCGAGCACCGCCTGAATCACCAGCCATAGCCCCAGCGCGAACAGGCCGATGACCGTCAGCCACAGGATGATCGTGCCACCGGGGAGCTTGGCGACCTGAGCGAGGGCGCCCGACTGGTCTGACTTACCACCCTGGTGCAGGGCGACGCGGATCGCGAGGTATCCGAGAAGGAGGTGGACGAGGCCGCTGGCGGCGAATCCGGCGCGTGCGAGCACTTCGAGGGCGTGGCTGTCGCCGACCTTCCCGGCGGCGGAGCGGATCTCCCTGGGGCTGGTCATGGCGTTCTCCGATAGCTGGTGGTGCGTCGTGGGGCAATTCTGGGCCATGACGGCACCATGCTCGCGCCCCGTGACCTCATCCGTGCCGAGATCGCACTTGTGGTCGGGTGCACCCGACCGCAAGTGCGATCTCGGCGCACGACTTAGGCGCCGGCGAGGTGCTCCTCGAGGACGTCGCGGACGGTCGTCCAGGTGTGGGTGCCGTAGCGGTCGTTGTCGACGTGCAGCAACTGCGCGTGGCCACTGAACATGCTGACGAAGTACTGCATCCCCTGCCAGGCCGGGAACGTCTCGTCGGGGTTCTTGGACAGGCGCTTGACGACCTTGCTCATGACAGACAGGGTTCCGGTCGTGCCGGCCCACTGCAGCTTGAAGGGCGTGCCGGTGAGCTCGGTCAGCGTCCGGGCGATGTCGCGGGCCGTCACCTGAGCGCCGGCGATCTCGATGACGCGGGGCGCCGTATCGTCGAGAGCTGCCAGGGCGGTGACCCGGGCGACATCGTCTTTGGTCGTGAAGTCGAGAATCTGGTCGGCGGACGACCAGAAGAGGACCCGCCGACGGTCGAAGAGGATCATCGGCGCCTCGCTGGCGATCAGGTCGGTGAACATTCCGTTGAGGATCGAGGTCGCCTGGATGGGCGCCGCATCGACCTCGGCTGCGAATTCACGACGGATCTCGAAGTTGCGGTTACTGCCGGGGGCGATCGAACGGTAGTCGGCCGAATAGTCGGACGGGATGAAACGCGGCACTCCGGCGGCGACGGCCGCCTTCAGAAGAGCGCGCTGCGCATCGACGATCACGGGCCGGATGCCGCTGACGGCCGACACGACCACATCGACCCCGGTGGACGCGGCGGTCAGCGCGGTGTGGTCCGAGTAGGCGGCGCTCACGACCTCGATGCGGTCGTCATCGCCGAACAGCGCGGAGGCCGATGCGGAGCCGGGTCGGGTGAGGACCCGGAGCCGGACATCGTGCTGCAGGAGTTCGCGGACGATGCGTTGGCCGAGGTCACCGGTGGCGCCGGCAACGAGGATGGTTGTGGTCATGAGGAACGTCTCAATCGTGGGAGGTTGAAGAAAGCGGGCGGCGGGATCGTTCGGGGGAAGCGACAGGGTATTCGTTGGCTGCTTGGGTGTCGGAGATGGAGGACTCGACGTCGCCGGCCCCCAGTGCGACCCGGGCGAGCAGCCGGCGCAGCTGCGTTTGCTCGGCGGGGCTGAGATGTCGCATGAGGACACCCTCGGCGTCACGGAGGGCCACACGTGCCGACGCCAGCAGAGTCCTGCCGACATCAGTCGGATACACCTGGCGCACGCGCCGATCGGTCGGATTCGGTCGACGCTCGACAAGCCCGCCCGATTCCAACCCGTCGATCACATAGGTCATCTGGGTCTTGTCGATTCCGAGACGGTGAGCAAGTGCCAACTGCGAGGAGGGCTCCTCTGTGGTGATCGCCACGAGCACCTGGTACCCCCGTGGACCGCCAGGAATGTCGGCGACCGGCCTCGTGCCTAAGCGGGAGAACCCCTGGTACATCACCGCGAGAGACCAACCGAGTTCGGTCTCGATACCGGCGGCACCCCAATCGATGTCCGGAAGCGACACCGGTGTGCCGGTCGTCGACGAAGTTTCCATAGCTGAACCGTACCTCTGCAAGATCGTCTTTGTCAAAGATGATCTGAACCAGCGACGACCCGACCGATGGCGACTAATGCCAAAAGGTGCGAGCAACTTCGGGCAGTGGTCAACCGAGTTCGTGTACCCGACTACGGTGAGCCAGTGCAGCTGGAACTCTTCGCCGTCATCGGCATCGCGGTCATCGTCACCGTGGCGGCATTCTCCAGACGCCTCGGCTTGGCCGCGCCGATCATCCTGGTGCTCGTGGGTGTGGGTTTCTCCTACATCCCCGGGGTTCCGGCAATCGAGATCCCGCACGACGTCTTCCTTGACGGTCTCCTGCCCCCGATCCTGTTCGCGGCCGCAATTCGCGTGCCCGTGGTCGATTTCCGCCGCAACTTCGAGTCGATCGCCAGCCTGTCGTTCCTGCTCGTCCTGTTCACCACCGCGGGCGCCGGACTTCTCCTGCACCTACTTCTCCCGGGCCTGAACCTCGCCCTTGCTTTCGCGTTGGGCGCGGTGATCAGCCCGCCGGATGCTGTTGCGGCGACCTCGGTCGGCCGCCGCCTCGGGCTGCCGCCCCGCCTCCTCACGGTGCTGGAGGGAGAGGGGCTGATGAACGACGCGACCGCCCTAGTCCTTCTGCGCTCCGCCACCGCAGCGGCCACCGGCGGCTTTCTCACGCCCTGGTCGGCCGGTCGAGATTTCCTGTTCGCCGTGGTCGTCGCGGTCGTGATCGGTCTCGCTGCCGGCTACGCCACGGTCGTGGTTCGGTCGAAGTTCACCGACCCGGTTCTCGACACCGCCCTCTCGATCGCGGTTCCGTTCATCGCCTTCATCCCGACCGAGGCCGCTCACGCCTCGGGCGTTCTCGCCGTGGTCGTGGCAGGGCTGTATTCCGGGCATGCCAGCCCGAGTCGATTCACGGCCCAGGCGAGGATCAGCGATCGGATCAACTGGCGCACCATCCAGTTCCTCCTGGAGAACGCGGTCTTCCTCATCATCGGGCTCGAGATCCGTACCCTGATCGAGCAGGTGCACAGTTCCGGCAAGACCGGCGTCGCGGAGACCATCGGGATCGGACTGCTCATCACCATCGGGCTGATTGCCCTGCGATTCGCCTGGCTCAGCCCCCTCGTTCTGGCCCTCAAATTTCGGGAGCGGCACAAGGAGCGGGACACCTTCCGGCGCTGGCTCTCCCTCGAGCACGACCTGCGCCTTCCGAAACGCGGACTGATCGCGAACCGTCGACGCCAGACCGCCACCCTCCGCTATGAGCGGCAGCGTGCGGACCTCGATCAATTGCGTGCCGAGAGAATCGACTGGAAGGGCAGCCTCGTGTTGTCGTGGTCCGGGATGCGCGGCGTCGTGACCCTTGCCGCCGCCCAGTCCCTCCCCGACTTCCCGTACCGACCTCAGCTGGTGTTGATCGCGTTCGTCGTCGCGGTGACCACGCTCATCGGCCAGGGCGCCACCCTGCCCATTCTGATTCGCGTCCTCCGCATCCAGGGGGTCGACCGGTACGACGACCGCCGTGAACTCGCGACCCTGCTGGACGAGATCAGCTACGGCGCCCTCGAAGTGATCCGAAACCCCGACGATGCCACCGACAGTGTCGACGGGGTCGATCCCGACGTGCTCGAACGCGCTCGGCAGGCATCGTTCCTTCGAGCCGAGTCCGCCTGGGAGCGATCGGAGAAGAACGTGTCGTCGTCCGATGAGACCCCCCACCGGGTCTACCGGCAGGTCCGGCTCGCGATCGTCGAAGCCGAGCGAGAACGCCTCCTCGATGCCAGGAGCCGCGGCGCGTATTCCTCTCGGGTGCTGGCCGAAGCGCAACGCATGCTCGATCTCGAAGAGACGCGGCTCACTCCGCGGAGGTGACGAGGAGGTGACGAGGAAATGACGCTGAAGGCGTCTCACTCGTGAACGTCCTTTTTGCGACCGGACTCAAGGATGAGCACTGACTCCTCCCTCAGCCCGGGGTCGTATTTTCCGAGTCTCCGAGGCCGCCAACCAAAGACCGAGTAGACCTGAAGTATGAGAGCTCTCACGTACCAGGCCGTCACCAAGGTGTCTGTCGAAGAAGTCCCCGATCCCACCATCATCGAGCCCACCGACGCCGTCATCCGAGTCACCTCGGCAGCAATCTGCGGCAGTGATCTGCACCTGTACGACGCCCTCGGCCCCTACCTCGACAAGGGCGACGTCCTTGGCCACGAGACGATGGGCGTCGTCACCGCCGTCGGAACCGAGGTCTCGCGCATCAAGGTCGGCGACCGCGTCGTCGTCCCGTTCGTCATCGCCTGCGGTCACTGCTTCATGTGCGACCGCGGCCTGTTCTCGCAGTGCGAGACCACTCAGGTCACCGAGTACGACTCCGGCGCCACCCTCTATGGCTTCTCGAAGCTCTACGGCCAGACCCCGGGCGGACAGGCAGAGCAGCTTCGCATTCAGCGTGCTGACTTCAACCTCATCACCGTCGGCGCGACCCTGCCCGACGAGCGGTACCTGTTCCTCAGCGACATCCTTCCGACCGCCTGGCAGGGCGTCGAGTACGCCGAAGTTCCCGACGGCGGCACGCTCGTCGTTCTCGGTCTCGGACCGGTCGGCCAGTTCGCCAGCCGCATCGGCGTCCACAAGGGCTACCGAGTGATCGCCGTCGACCCCGTTCCCGAGCGCCGCACCATGGCCGAGCGCCACGGTGTCGAGACGCTCGATCTCACCGACGACGTCTCGGCGATCATCAAGAAGATGACCGACGACCGCGGCCCCGACTCCGTCCTCGACGCCGTCGGAATGGAAGCCCACGAGCACGGCGCGGTGGGGCTGTTCCAGAAGATGGCCGGCGTTCTTCCCGACGCTGTCGGCCAGGCCGTCATGCAGAAGGCGGGCATCGACAGCCTCGGTGCCATGCACCTCGCGTTCGACGTCGTCCGCCGCGGTGGCACGGTGTCGCTCAGCGGTGTCTACGGCGGCACCGCCGACCCGACCCCGTTCCTGAACCTGTTCGATAAGCAGATCAGCCTCCGCATGGGGCAGTGCAACGTTCAGAAGTGGACGGAGACCCTCATGCCACTGGTCGAGGATCCTGCGGATCCCCTCGGCACCGAAGACCTCGTGACGCACCCCGTGCCGCTCGAGCAGGCCGCTGAGATGTACGACCTCTTCAAGACGAAGGGCGACGGCTGCATCAAGGTCGTCCTCAAGCCCTGACCTGGTCGCCAACCACTAACAGTGCTGTGACACCGGCCCTAGCAAGCACTCGCTAGGGCCGGTGGTGTGTTGCCTTGCGTCGCAGGTCGACGAGCCCAAGCGTGAGCGCCGCTCCCGAGAACACCAGCGAGACGATCAGAGCGAGACTGAGCGCGTCGGCGAAGGTACCTACCTCGGATGCCGGCATGCCCTCGGTCCGGGAGGCGACAGCCGAGCCGAGCAGGGCGAAGAACACCGTGCCGAGGACGGTCTGCCCGGTAGCCGACCCGATCCGCTGAGCGGTCTGCAGCACACCGCCCGCGGCCCCGCCCATGCGCGGATCGACGTCCATGAGCGAGAGTGTCTGGTTCGGGGTGACGATGGCGCCGCCGGCGATTCCGAGCACGAACAGCGTCACCGCGAGACGCAGGATCACGGTGGCCGGGTCGGTGAGGTCGGGCTCGCCCTGGATGACGGCACCGATCGCGATCGTGCCGGCGAAGAACACCGACACCGCGCCGACGACGAGCGGGCGCCCGATCCGGGGCACGAGTCGGCCCGCGACGGGAGCCCCGAGCACAGAGCCGAGCGCCAGCGCTGACACTCCGAGGCCCGATTGCAGGGCAGTGAAGCCGAGGCCGTTCTGGTAGTAGAGCGACAGGATGAGAGGGATCCCGGTGTTGCTGCAGAAGAACACCACAGCGAAGGCGACTCCGGTCACGAAGGTAGGAACGCGGAAGAGCTGCAGGTTCAGGAGCGGCGACGCTGCCTCGCGCGTGAGCCGCGACTCGCGTCGGAGGAACAGGACGAGGAAGACCGCCGCGGGGATGAAGAAGACGAACACCCAGCCGCTGTGCACCTCGTTGACCTCGACGATCGGGAACAGGACGAAGAACAGCGCCGCGCCGAGGAGAACCGCACCGGCGATATCGAGCCGGCCCGACCCGGATCCTTTGGGCTCCTGTTTCGGCACCCATCGACGCGCCAGGATCACCGCGACGATGCCGATCGGCACGTTGATGAAGAACACGAGTCGCCACCCGAAGTCGGAGCCGCCGAGAGCGATCAGGAGGCCACCGATGACGGGCCCGAGGGCCGTGCCGACGCCGACCGAGAGCCCGAGACCGCCGAACGCCCGGCCGCGCTCGGATTTCGGGAACGCGTTCTGGATGTAACCGGACACCTGTGGCCCGATGATGCCTCCGAAGAGCCCTTGCACGACCCGGGCGGCGATGATCACGAGCGGCACGGGAGCGAGGCCCACGCAGGCGCTGGCGAGCACGAAGCCCGAGACTCCGATGATGAACATGCGGCGCCGCCCTCGGGTGTCGCCGAGCCTTCCGCCGATGACGGGCATGAGGCCGAACGCGAGGATGTACCCGCTGACGATCCACTGGAGCTCCGCCGGCCCGGCTCCCGTCGAGCGTCCGATCGACGGGAGGGCCACGTTCGTGACGCTGACGTCGAGCAACGCGGCGAACTGGCCCATGAGCATGACGAACAGCGCCCGCCAACGTCGGGGATCGAAACCCTGGGCAGGGGACGACTCGTGTGCCGTGTTCGAGACCGTGAGCTAGCGCCTCCGCAGCGTGAAGACGAGATGCAGCAGAGGTACCGCCGCCGTCGCCATGAGAACTGTGCCGAGCACCTCGTCGGTCGACCGCAGGAAGACGCCGCCGACGAGGAGGGCCGCGAAGACGATTGCCGAGCCGAGTCGGTTGACGGAGCGTTCGACCGACCGAAGACGGCGGTCGACCTCGGGTGTCCGGACGGCGAGTTGACCGCGCTCGATCCGGGTCGCGAGCTCGTCCATCCTCCTCGGTAGCCGAGCGAGAGTGGTGCCGTAGGCCAGCGCCTGCTGGGGCAGGTCGCGAAGAGCATCGCGGCCATTGGTGCTGAGGATGGTGCGAGCGAAGGGGTCGACGGCGTCCCACATGTTGAAGTCGCGATCGAGGGCGCTCGTCACGCCCGAGACGAGCGAGATGGTGCGGATCAGGAGCAGGAAGCTCTCGGGCAGCTGGAACGGGAGGACGCGGATCGTCTCCCCGAACTGCCGCCCGAACGCCTCCAGCTCGCGCGGATCGATGGTCTGGAGCTCTGCAATGCCCAAGCCGCCGAAGCGATCGAACAGCGCCGACATGGCCCGTTCCAGTTCGTCGGTGTCAGCCGTCGACAGCAGCACGCCGAGTTCGCCCAGCGACGCGACCAGGGCTCGGCTGTCGCGTCCGACGGCGGCGAGGATGAAGTTTCGCAGGCCGGCGCGGAGCGGGTCGGAGATCTCGCCCATCATGCCGAAGTCGACGTAGGTCAGGTGCCACTTCACGCCGGCACCGGTGTCGGATCTTGCCGCGTCGGATCCTGCCGTGTCGGACCCTGCCCTGCTGGATCCTGCGGCGATCGGGGTGACGAAGATGTTGCCCGGGTGAGGGTCGGCGTGGAAGAACCCCGCGACGAAGATCTGCTGGAAGGTGACGCGTGCCAACTCGTCGGCGACTGCCGAAGGATCGATTCCCGCCCTGTTGAGGGCCTCGACATCGGTGATCTTGATCGCCGAAACGTCGGAGAGGGTCAGCGCTCTCAGCGAGCTGCGTTCCCACACCACCACCGGCGCCTCGACCACCGGGTCTCCGGCGAAGTCGGCGGTGAAGCGCTCGGCGTTCGCTGCCTCGTGCAGATAGTTGATCTCTTCGAGACTCGTCGCGGCGAACTCCTCGACGAGTGCGGGGGCATCGGCGCGCTTCGACACGAGGCTCACATGCGAGAGCCAGCCGCCGATGCGGCGCAGCGCCGCCAGGTCGACAGCGACGATCTCGTCGATGCCGGGTCGCTGGATCTTGACGATGACGTTTTCGAATCCCAGGTCGGCCGCGAGCGCGGGCGACAGCCGCGCCCGGTGCGCCTGACCGAGGGAAGCCGCGGCTATCGGAGTCGGGTCGAAGAAGGCGTAGGCCGACTCGAGCGGCATGCCCAGCTCGGCGACGGTCTGTTCGCGGATCTTGTCGAAGGGCTCCGCAGCCACCTCGTCTTGCAATCCCTGCAGTTCGTTCGTGACCTCCGGCGGGAGGATGTCGAGTCGCGCCGAGAGGAACTGCCCGACCTTGATCATCAGGCCGCCGAGGTCGACCGCCAGCACGCGAAAGCGCTGGGCGAGAAACTGCAGCCTCGCGGTTCGACCGCGAGCGGCGAACCGCCGAAGACCGATGCGCGGGAGGAAGAGCTCGTACCACCAAGCCTGCGCGAGAAAGATCCAGGCGAACCGCACGATCTTGCGGTAGCGCTTCCGGGAGGCTCGGCTGGTCTGCGGCGCGGCGGGCGTGCCACTGGCCTGCGGCATGCCCTACTCCTCGGCGAGGATCGCGTAGAGCTTGCGGCGCGCCTCATCCACGACGGCGACGGCCCGCTCGGTCTGACGCGGCGTGCCGGTCTGGGCGACCAGCGTCATCACCTGGGCCAGTTTCGCGGCGGACTTCGTGAGAGCGAGAGCTCCGTGCACACCCTGACCCCACGGTTGCTGCGGTGCCTTCGGTGACCCGGAGGCGGCGTAGGCGGAGCCGGTGTTGGCAGAGTCGGCAGCAGCAGAGGCAGCGGCAGCAGAGTCGGCAGCGGCAGCAGCGGCGAAGCGCCCCGTGTCGGTCAGCGAATAGACCTTGCGTTCGCCGACCTGCGCGGCCGAGACCAGTCCTTCATCGTCGAGCACCTGCAGAGTCGGGTAGACCGTACCGGGGGTCGGTTTCCACGCACCGCCGGATCGGGCTTCGATGGCGCGGATGATCTGGTAGCCGTGCATCGACTCCTCGCTGAGTTCGCGGAGAATGGCCGCCCGAATGTCGCCGCCTTCTCCGTCGCCTTCTCGGACGTCGGGGCTCGCGTCCGCCATGGAGGGGGAAGAGAAGGTCTGCCGGAGACCTTCGACGGCACCCCGCAGATCGAAACCGGGCGAAGACGACGAGCGCATAACAGGGTGTCCCTTCAGGACGCATGGCGGATCTTGACGATACATCTCGGCCCTGGACGGCGTGTCTCGTCTGACTCGTCCTCAAGCGTTCGGGCCTAGCCGGCGGATCCTGCCGTCTCTCTGGTCACAGCGAGGGCGCAACACCCAGCTGGCGTACGAGCGTCGGAATCTGCTCTCGGAACGGGAAGAACCCCCGCGACGCGTGCGGCCACGCCAGGCTGTCCCACCGTCGGCGGACGCTGACGAGGGCGACCCCTTCCGAGGCGAGGATCGGGCGGAGCTTCTCGAGCCTCTCGTGGACGGGGCCGACCGGTGCGAAGGGGACGACCACGGTGTCGAGCTGTTCGGACTCCGCCCAGCGCAGGACGGTCGAGGGGAGCGTGTCGGCGAGGATCCGGGCCGGGCGTTCGCCGGCATCGAGAGTGCGGGCCGCGGCATCGTCGAGGGCCGTCGCCGTGAACGCCGCCACGGCCTCCGATGCCTCGAACGGAGATCGCTCTCCCGAGTCGGCGACTGCGGCAGTCGCCACCAGCCGGTCGGCGAGCCCGGGCTGCTCGGCGAGCAGGCTGGCGGCCTCGAGGTCCTCCTCGTGCAGCAGCAGGCCGACACGCTCACCGATCTGCCCCACGACGTCGTCCCGCTCGATAACCGCCCGCGGCGGGAGGGGATCCTCGGCGAGCGCCCGGGCCTCGCTGGCGAGCCCGGTAGGCGAGAAACGGCCCTCCGTGTACTGCGCGATGTTGGAGGCCGACGCGAGGTAGGTCTTGCCCTTGGTCTGCAGGCCCGCTACCCACCGCCACGACAGCGTGTTCGACGCTGCGTCTCCGTCGAGCAGGTGCCGGTAGAAGAAGTCGGCGCCGAGCTGCCAGGGCAGGCCGAGGGTGAAGATCCAGATGCTGGCGAACCACATCCGCGTGTGGTTGTGCAGGTAGCCGGTGTCGATGAGCTCGAGCGCCCAGGCGTCCATCGCGTCGATGCCGGTCCGCCCGGCCACGGCGTCGCGGTAGGCCTCCGGGAGATCGCCGGTCGCGAACTCCCCCACGTCGCGGCGATAGCGACGCCACACCTCGGGGTTCTGTTCCAGCCAGCCCTTCCAATAGGTGCGCCAGAACACCTCCTGCACGAACTTGTCGGCACTGCGAAGGCTGTGTCGTTCGAGGACGGCGGCGACGACTTCGTGCTCGGTCACCAGGCGATGGCGCACGTAGGGCGACAGCTCTGAGACGTTGTCCCTCGACACACCGAGGTCGTGATTGCGGTTGCGGGCGTAGTCGGAGCCCGCGCGGGGGACGAACTCATCGAGCGCGTCGAGGCCGGCGGATCGGGTGGGGATGAACACTGCTCCATCGTGCGCCCCGTGACGCCGCAAAGGCCGACAAAGGGGACGGATTTGGCGAGCGCCGGTGTCGCGACTCGACTAGCTCGGGCTCAACGCTTCCTCGTCTGCCGCGACGTTCTTCTGCACCGCGAACTGGGTCCGGTGGAGTTCTTCGTACCGCCCACCCATGGCCAGCAGTTCCTCGTGCGTGCCGCGCTCCACGATCGATCCGTCCTCGATCACCAGGATCGTGTCCGCGCTCCGGATCGTGGAGAGGCGGTGTGCGATCACCATGGCGGTCCGTCCCTCGAGCGCCTCGCTGAGCGCCGCCTGCACGGCGGCCTCCGACGTCGAATCCAGGGCCGCCGTCGCCTCGTCGAGGATGACGACGCGCGGCTGGGCGAGCAGGAGTCTCGCGATCGTCATCCGCTGACGCTCACCCCCGGAAAGCCGGTAGCCGCGCTCCCCCACCATGGTGTCGAGCTGGTCGGGCAACGACCGGATGAGCGGTTCGAGCCGTGCTCTTCGGACGGCGTCCCACACCTCGTCGTCGGTCGCCTCCGGCCTCGCCAGGCGGAGGTTGGAGAGGATGGTCTCGTGGAACAGGTGGCCGTCCTGCGTCACCATGCCGAGGGTGTGACGCATTGACGCGAAGGAGACGTCGCGGACATCCGTTCCCGACAGGCGCACGGCGCCGCTGTCGACGTCGTACAGGCGCGAGAGAAGCTGCGCGATCGTCGACTTTCCGGCACCGGACGTCCCGACGAGGGCGACTGTCTGCCCCGGTTCGATCCGGAAGGAGATGCCGTGCAGCACCTCGTCGCCGCCGCGGGTGTCGAGCGTGGAGACCTCCTCGAGGGAGGCGAGCGACACCTTGTCCGCCGACGGGTAGGCGAAGCGGACGTCGTCGAACTCGACGGCAACCGGCCCATCGGGAACGCCGGCGGCGTCGGGCTTCTCCTGGATGAGCGGTTCGAGATCCAGCACCTCGAAGACGCGCTCGAAGCTGACCACCGCGCTCATGATCTCGACTCGGGCACTCGCGAGGCCGGTCAGCGGAACGTAGAGGCGGGTGAGGAGGAGTGCCAGGGTGACCACGTCGCCGGTGTTCAGCTGGCCGCGAAGTGCGAGAAAACCGCCGAGCCCGTACACGAGAGCGAGGGCGAGAGCGGAGACGAGCGTCAGGGCGGTCACGAAGACGAACTGCAGCATCGCGGCGCGCACCCCGATGTCGCGCACGCGGGCGGCGCGCACGCGGAACTCCTCGGCCTCGTCGTCGGGCCGGCCGAACAGCTTGACGAGGGTGGCGCCGGGCGCCGAGAAACGTTCGGTCATCTGCGTGCTCATGGCGGCGTTGTGGTCGGCGGCTTCACGGCGCAACGCGGCGAGTCGACTGCCCATCCGGCGCGCGGGAATCAGGAAGATCGGCAGCATGACCACGGCGAGGACGGTCACGATCCAGGAGGTGCTGAGCATGACGATGAGGGTGAGGATCAGCGCCACGACGTTCGTAACCACGCCCGACAGCGTGCCGCTGAAGGCCTGCTGCGCCCCGATCACGTCGTTGTTGAGGCGGCTCACGAGGGCGCCCGTCCGGGTGCGGGTGAAGAACGCGATCGGCATCTTCTGCACGTGGTTGAAGACCGCCGTGCGGAGATCCAGGATCACACCCTCGCCGATGCGCGCCGAGTACCAGCGCGTCACGAGCGACACACCGGCATCGGCCAGGGCCACCCCGGCGATGCCGATCGCGAGCCAGACGATCGTGGCGATCGCGCCGTTGGCGACGATGACGTCGACGACCCTGCCGGCAAGCACCGGCGTCGCTACCGCGAGGAACGCTCCCACGACCGACAGGAGGATGAAGACGATCAGCTTGGCCCGGTAGGGCACCGAGAACGTCAGGATCCGACGCACAGAGGCACGCGAGATACCGTGCTTTCCGTCTCGGGCGGACGAGATCTTGTAGAGCGAGCTCCAGGCCGCGGACTCCATGCTCATTGCGGTTCCTTCCGTCGACCCCCGGCCCAGCCTGGTCGGTGCACGTGGCGGTGGTGCAGCCGGGAGCACGGCGAGACTAACCCACTCCGCGCCGTGCCGTGAGCGTCTCGACCGCCGACCGATGTCGCGCACGGGGGCCCGCCACGCCCGGGCCCGTACCGGCGTCCCTGCGAGACTGGGGGCATGCCCGCCCACGGTTCCCCTCTCCAGCGTCTCGGCTTCCTCACGATCGGGTCGTTCGACCCCGCGTCTCCGGCCGCCGGCCACGAAGACACCCTGCGCGTGATCGAGCGCGGCGAGCAGCTCGGCTTCGACAGTGCGTGGCTCCGCCATCGGCACCTGCAGCCGGGTATCTCGTCGCCGGTCGCGATCATGGCCGCCGCGTCGCAGCGGACGAGCCGCATCGAGCTCGGTACTGCCGTCACGCCGATCGGTGCGGAGAACCCGTTCCGCCTCGCCGAAGACCTGGGCACCGTCGACGTGCTGCTGGGCGGCCGACTGAACCCCGGCTTCTCGGCGGGAACCCCGATGAACTTCGACCTGTACCGCGACGCGATCTACCCCGACACCGCCGACCACGAAGACCTCGGCTACGACCGCCTCCTTCGCCTGCGCGACCTGGTGCGGGGCGATGCGGTCAACCCCTCACCGGAACGACGCGGCATCGAAGAGTTCAGCGACATCGTGCAGCCCCACTCCCCCGGCCTCGTCGATCGCCTCTGGTGCGGCGTCGGCAGCACCCGGTCGGCGGTGTGGGCGGGTGAGAACGGCTTCCACCTGCTGGCATCGAGCGTGACTCGCGCCGAGCAGGGCACCGACTTCGCCGTCAACCAGCGCGCCCAGATCGATGCCTACCGCGACGCCCATCAGCATTCCGCATCCGCTCGCGTCTCGCAGGGCCTCGTCGTGGTGCCGACCGACTCGGCGACGCCGGAGCAACGGGCCCGCTACGCCGCATACGCGGAATCGCGAGCGGGTCGCGTCGGTGTGCCCCAGGGCCCGGGCAAGCTGCTGTTCGCGGCCGATATCGTCGGCACCTCGGCCGAGATCGCCGACACGCTGCACGCCGACCCGGCCTATCAGGCCGTCGACGAGGTCGCGTTCGCGTTGCCCTTCGCGCTCGAGCCCGACGACTACGCGCAGATCCTCACCGACCTCGCCCAACACCTCGGCCCGGAGCTCGGCTGGGCGCCCGCCGCTGCCTAGTCAGATGTCGTCTAAGACGCTCGCCGTCCAGGATCCTGCAGCACCGAGACTCACTCGTCGTCGACCGCGAGGGTGACGACATAGCCGAAGGGAAACTCGACGTCGCCGCTGCCGTAGATGCTCGTGTATGACCGCCACCCGGTGTGGAGACCACCACGACCAGGATCCGCCACCACCGGCGCCGTGGTCTCCGTATCCATGAGCCCGACGTGTCGCGCACCGGGCTCATGACCGCCGCACCCGGACGAGGCCCGAGACCGTCGCTGTCGTGGACCAGAACGCACCGGACACGGCGAACATCCACCACCGCACCACGAACCCGCCGCGACGGCTGCTCGACCGCATCGCCATACGTGTCGTACTCCCACTCGACCGCGAGGCGATCACCGAACAGGCGAGTCACCCACGCCGCGTCGGCCGGGTAGAGCTCCCACTCGACGTCGTCGCCGACCGTGATGAGGAGCCGCTCCTCGGCGAGCTGCCAGTCACTGAACCACACGAGCATGGGGCCATGCTCGCAGGTCGGGCCTCGGTCGCCGCCCACTCCGCACAGGAGCTCAGGATCCCGGTGGTCCCGAATAACCTGTCGGCGGGCGTCCTCGACACGGTCGGCTCCCGCGGCACGAGCAGCAGCGTGCGCCCGCTGGCGGCGCGGCCCTCACCGCGTCCGACGGGCGTAGCCCCACTCCTAGAGTGAGCGAATGGAAGAACACTCCCAACCCCCTCGGCGAAACCCCCGCCTCATGCGAATCCTGGCGGTCGGATCCCCCGTGGTCGGCGTGCTCAGCCTCGCGCTGGGCATCGTGGAACTCGCCCACAATGATCCATCCGGCTATATGTCCATCATTCTGGGCGTCGTCATGCTTGCTCTGGGCTACACCTACATCCGCATCCTGGCCGGCCATCGAAACGGGCAAGTCTCAAGCACCGAGGAGCACAACGACCATCCCGAGCACCCCACCGGCATGCAGTAGGCATCAGACGGTCGTGTCGAAACTGCCCGACCGTGCGAGTTGCGTCTAGGCGTTCACTTAGCGAGGCGACCTAGCCGCCACACCCGCGGCTAACTGCGGAAGGTGTTCCGCGGCGTCGGCGCGGGAGACGGTCGATCTCACTTTCCCGGGAGGCCATCTGCGTTCTCAGCTGCCGAGCAAATTGATTCCAACGACAGATGTGTGGCGCCCAGATACGTTCGCCATCCCTGCTCAGCGATCGTTGAGCGAAGGGTGCGCGCGTCGGATGACGGCGCTCATCTGCTCGAGCGTCAGCTCTCCTCGAACCCAAGCATCCTCGGCCGCGGTGGTGACGTCGGAGGCTTGGCCTCCCTCGAGGGCGGTGGAGGTGCGAGTCTCGTCTACCATCTGTTGCCGGCGGGCACGCTCGGTCTCGGTCGTCGACGTGGCAATCTGGGTCCTCCCCCGTTGTCAATAACTTCTACCAACCCGGCGGCAAAAACGAAGGACGCCAGGTTTTAACGCTAAAGGTTCTGACGATGAGTTCTGACGATTCGGCAGGGCTGTAGGTCCGAGGCCCTCCCAGATGCCCTCCGGCCACGGCAGAAACGATCGTTTCTGCCGGCTTTCGTTGGCGATCGATTATCAAGCGCCGGTCCCGACAAGGTCGAGAGTCGGGGTGACCATCTTTGTTACCCGCTTGGTGCACGAGTGGCGGGTCGGTTTTAGACCAACCCGCCACTCGTGAACTTAGAGCCTCGGCGATTAGGCCGAGCGGTGACTCTTATCCCTGCGATATCCCATGAAGAAGAAGATCAAGGCAACGACGCCGACGGCCACTAGGGCGAGGGCCCAAGTCTGACCGAGCAGAAATACGACAATGCCTATAGCTAGCTCGATAGGCGCTAGAACCAGGCCGATAGCCCAAAAGCCACGGCGCATTGACTCCACGTCATCCTGGTCAATCTCCACTGTTTCAGTCCTTTTTAGATCGTTTAGCAGTTTCCGTTTGAACCTAAGTAGTAGACCCCTAGGGCTGCTCCGGTAGCTCCAAAGAGGAACGACCCAACACCGAGACCAGCAGCAACAAGTGGGAGTGTCAACCCGGCGGTAAAGGGAGACAACACCAAAGCACCAGCAGCGAGGGCAAAACCTGCAATGCCGGCCACCGCAGCAGTCGCCCCACAAGCGGATATGGCCTGCCCAGTGGGATCACTCCCGTTGACAGGATCCCCACCAGCGAATTGGTATCGGTTCGCGTTGGACGGGTCGAGTGGTGCGTCGAGCGTGTCCCGCTGCGTCCAGGTACCGGTCTCGGCTTCGTACCAGCGAATGCCGAACTTGACGAGTCCGGAGGCACGGTCAGTCACGCCAGCCTTGAACGCGTAAGGATTCTGGCCTGCGCCATTTCCAGTACCGCCTGCCGTAAGGGCCTGAACGCCGTAAGGGTCGTAACTGTAGGAGAACGAGTTGGTGGCGAAGTCCGTAAGCAGACCGACAGGGTTGCCAATGCCATCCCAGACGTACAAGGCGTCGATGTCCGATGACGTGGTCAGCATGAGTGCCTGGCCTGTAATCGGGTCGCTGTACACGTGCGCACCGTTGCCGTTGGACGTGTTGGTGGTGAGCTGAGGGTTTCCCTGCTGGTCGTTCTTGCCGTACGTGTAGTTGTACGAACGTCCCCCGTCGGTAGCTGCGGAAAGCAGCGCCTTCTGGTCGGCGCCGGCGTAGGTGTAGTTCGTAGAGACGCCTGTCGCCGTGTTCTTCGCAGCGGTCATCTGCTGGAAGCCGTTATACGTGTACGTCGCACCCGGTGCTGCGGTGAGGTTTCCGGTGGCGTCGTAGGAGTACCCGGCCGTGGTGATCTGGTTCGCAGCGTTGTACGCCAACGACTGGGTGGAAGGGTTCGATCCGGTGACGACCGCGCTGGTGCGGTTGCCACGGGCGTCGTAGGCGTACGTGTAGGTGCTGTTGGTTCCTGCGCCACCGGACTGGGCAACCTTGGTCAGGCGGCCCTGGGTGTCGTAGGTGTACTTCGTCAGCTGCCCACTATTGGCAAGACCCGTGGTGGTGTCTTTCGTCCACTGGAGCTTTGCGTGATCGGCAGTCGAATCGGTGCCACACGTGGGTGCAGCGGAGGCGCTGTTATAGCAGTAGACCGTGTCGAACACGAGGGTGTTCGAGGAGTCACCGGTGCCGGTGAACGACTTCAGTTCCTTGACGCGACCGGAGGTGTCGTAGCTGGTCAACTCGTGAGCAGCCCACGTGGTGTTGGCCGTGTTGCTGGACTGCAGCCACGTGTCGGTGCGGCGTCCCTGGTCGTCGGTCTTGTACCGGACGACCTGAGTGCCGGAACCCTTCGGGTAGGTGGTGCTGGTGAGCTTCCCGGCGGGGTCGAACGTGTTCGTGTACGTGCCGAACGAGTCGGCCGAGGACACCTGGTTGGAGGCCTGGTCGTACGTGTACGTCTCGGAGCCACCGGCCGTGTTGGCGGTGGTCAGCTGACGGTTCAGCTGGTCGAACGTGTTCGAGATCGTGCCGGTCGGGCTGACCGACTTCGTCAGGTTCCCGGCGGCATCGTAGGTGTTCGTGACCGTGGCGGATCCGTCGGCCAGGGCGGTCGTGAGGAGCCGGTCGTCCTTGTCGTAGGTGTACCGGGTGGTGTTCCCGCGCCCATCCGTCTCAGAGGCTTTCCGGCCGTAGGAGTCGTAGGTGTAGGTCTTCACCCCGAGAGCTGTGCCCGTGATCGTCACCGGGGTGACGGTCGAGAGCTGCTTGTTGGCGTTGTAGGTGTACACGGTTTTGTTGGTGCCGTTACCGGGTGCCAGGGCGGTGTCGACGGTGCCGTTGTCGTTGTAGGTCAGCGTGGCGGTCGCGCCGGACGCGTCCGCGTTGGTGAGCTGGTTACCGGCACCGTTGAACGTCTGAATGCTCTTGTTTCCGTCAGCATCCGTGGTGGAAGCCGGCAGATACGCCGTCGACGTCGTCGACCCATAGGTCGTTGACGTCGACGCGCCGCCAGGAGCCTGCGACTTTGTCAACGAGTTGCCGCTGTTGGCGCCGTAGGTTCCGGACGAGGTGCCCGTACCGGCAGCGCCCGTCGCACCGACGGTCGCAGTCGCGGTGTCGGCGTTGGCGGTGTAAGTACTCGATCGCTCACGGCCCGCCGCATCAACAGCCTTATTCACCAGCTCCTGCGAGGAATTGATCGAATATGTGGTGTGATCGACCGTCGCGACGGCGACGCTGGCATCCGTGTTCGGGCCCGCAACAAGAGTCTGCGTCGCCGACGGGTACGTGAGCCTGGTGGTGGAGGTGCCGGGGGAACCGGCGGTGGTGTTCTGCTGGTCGATGCGGGTCACCGTGTGGGTGGTGCCGCTGTAGGTGAACGACGTCACCGCGCCGGTCGGACCGGTGATCGACGTCAGGTCGTGCCCGGAGTAGGCGAACGTGGTCGTGTTCCCGGCCGCGTCAGTGAAACCCGTCAGGTTCCCGGAGGAGTCCTTCTGGTACTTCACCGTGCGGGTGTTGTACTGGTCCGCCGTCTGGGTGATCGTCGTGGCGAGGGTGCTCGGGTTGAAGTTGAGCGCCGCCGTGCGCGAACCGCTGGGACCGGCCGTCGACACGACGGTCGCGGGAACCCCGGCTGCGTAGTCGTTGAGGGTGGTCTTGTTGCCGTTGCGATCGGCGACCGACGTCGCGACACCATCCGTGTTGAAGGTGACTACCTGGCGGGAGGTGCGGTCGGTGAGGGTGTACCCGGTCGTGCCGGTGCCTTTGACGAGGTCCTGCTTGAAGCCGGCAGGCGAGGTGTAGGCACCCGTCGTGGAACCGGAGACGGGCGTGAACTTCCAGGTGACACCATCGCCACCGGTGTAGACCACGTTCGTTCCGACAAGCGACAGGCTGCCGGCGGACGCGAGGCCGAGGGACCAGTTGTAAGCGGCAGCGGTCGAGTTGGAGCCGGTCTGCCAGCCGAGCGAGTTGTACGTCTGACCCAACGGGATGGTGCTGTTCACTCCGGGAAGAGCGAGACCCTGCGTGGAAACGAGAAGGTTGCCGGTCGCGACATCGACAGACGCGGAAACCTGGTCGCTGATACGGAACGGCAAAGAGGTCGCGCTCGGACGCGAGCCGGTGAGACCTGTCGATGAAGGACCGGTCGGGATGGCCGCATGAGCGACCTGTGCAAATCCGCCGACAAGGCCGATACACGTGACACCTACAAGAGCGGTTCTCAGGGCGAAAACCTTCCCGCGGCGCGGTGGAAGAGTGGCAGAACTGGGCATTTAAACCTCATTGTTTGTGATCGAAAAGAACACGAACACCAGGAAGAGCTGTCGCCAGTCCGAAGCGGTCGCGTGAGACCGCTGGTTGAAGATTTCCCCCCTGAGGATTTCCTAAAACACCGCCCTAGAACGCAAGGTACACCCCCAATTCGAGGGAGAATCACCCCCCTTACGGGGGGTTCCCGGTCGAGGATCCCGTGCACAATAATTTGCTCTTGTCATCGGCTCTGTTGCCACCGTTCGGGTCCAATCGCTTGCGTCCGTGCACGCGTCTCGCACGCCAACTAATGCCCATCCATCGCCGGTAACGATCGGCGCGTCTCACTCGCTATATGGATAAGTCCCCCGGACTTTCCCACTCAAGGGTGGAGGCGGCATCACGCTGTACATCTTCACCGTCGCTCCCTCGTTCATCGAGGGCGAATCGGAGGCGCGCAAGCTCCGCTAGGTAAAAACGAGAACGGCAACGTGTCGACCTGGCTGCGGCACGAAACACCCAGTCGTCACCACTCAGCAGCACCCACCGCCGCCCCCTACTCCGCGCCCGGCACCGCCACGATCCGGTTCTGGTACGCCCACACGACCGCCTGGAGGCGGGAGCGCACGCCGAGCTTCGGCAGCATGCGAGCCAGGTGCGACTTGACCGTGGACACCTCGACGACGAGTTCGGCCGCGATCTCCTCGTTCGACATGCCCTGGGCGAGAAGCATCAAGACCTCGCGCTCACGAACGGTCAGGAGGCCGTCGGCCCGATCGCCGGTGACCGGCTGCAGGCTCCGCCTCGACACGAACTCGCGCAGGACCCGGCGCGTAAGCGCCTGATCGACGGTGCCGTTCCCGGCGGCGACTTGGCGCACCGCCCGGATGATCACGTCAGGATCGGCGTCTTTCAGCAAGAACCCGGATGCCCCGGCCTCCAGCGCCCCGAACAGGTAGTCGTCGAGACCGAAAGTCGTGAGGATCAGCACCGGCACGACCGGGTCGGCGTCCGGGCCACACAGTTCGCGCGCGACCTCGATCCCGTTCCGCACCGGCATACGGATGTCGAGGCAGGCGACGTCGGGTGCGGTGCGCCGAGCGAGCTCCAACGCCTCTCCCCCGTCGGCCGCCACGGCCACCACTTCGATGTCGGGCTCAGCGCCGAGAAGCGCGCTAATCCCGGCGCGCACCAAGGGCTGATCATCCGCGACGAGCACCCGGATCACGCCGACACCCCGGCACCCTCATCGTCAGCGGCAAGAGGCACCTCACGGGTCAGCGTCAGCTCTACTAGCCATCCACCGTCATCAGTCGGCCCCGCCTGAAGCTGAGCTCCGACGAGATCGGCCCGCTCCTGCATTCCACGCACCCCGCTCCCCCCATAAGACGAGGTCGACGCGGCCGGCACCGCAGCCGGTCCGTTCTCGATCCGAATCGTGACCTCGGCCGAGTCGAGATCGTCGATGGTCACCCTGACCAGAGCTCCCGCAGCATGCAGAGCGGCGTTCGCGAGCGCCTCCTGAGCGGTTCGGTACGCGGCGAGTTGCGCAAGCGGTCCGACACCGTCGGCGAGGTGCGCCTGATCGCCCGCGGTGCGAACCTCGAGCCGCACATCAGAGCGCAGCGCGGTTCGCTCTACAAGGTCGAGGATCCCCGCGACGGTCTCGACGGCCCGCTCGGCCGGGGCGTCGTCGCGCAGCAGTCCGACCAGTCGGCGCAGGTCGTCGAGAACGGCCGTGCTCTCCTCCCGAACCTGCCGCACGCCCTCGTGGGCCCGCTCCGGGTCGGAGTCGATCTGACGATCGATCACAGCGGCCATCAGCGCGATCCCCGAGAGGTGGTGCGCGGCGATGTCGTGCAGCTCGCGCGCCATGGCGGTCCGTTCCCGCGACACCGCCGCGTCGATCCTTGCTTCCTGCTCTCGGCCGATCGCCGACGCTTCTGCGGTGCGCGCTGATCGCTCATCGCGACGCGAGCGGATCACGAGGGCCACGAGCAGAGGCAGCCCGACAGTCCCAGCCGCCTGCAGCAGCCCCTGCCCCAGGGCCGCCGCGAACGGCGCATCCGCCCCAAGGATCCCACTGGTCACCTCCGCAACGACAACGAGGCCTGCCGTTGCGGCGAGCGCGGGCCAGAGCACGCCGAGCCGCACCCGGACGACGGCGAGCGCGACGGAGACGATGACGGCGAGTTCCGCCAGGGTGTGGAAGTCACCCGGCGAGACGGCGGATCCTGCGACTGCGAGAAAGGCGACCGCCACCGGCGTCGCTCGGGGAGTGCGCCCCGAGGCGAGGAGCGCCGCGGCCTGGGCGAGCAGCACGAGGGCGAAACCGATCCACTCCCCGCTGAGGGGTGCAGGGTACGACCCGACCGGCCCGACCTCGTCGACCCGGTCGAGGGCGGGCAGTCCGACGAGGAGGCCGATGGAGACGAGTGCCGTGCCGCTCGCAACGGCGACGGTCGTTCGTCGCCGGCGTGCGTCATCGGAGGTCATCGGTCGATCCTACGAGTCGGGCCCCGGCGGGAGTCGGTTCGTCGTCGCGGGCGGGGTCGTATCCCAGGCGCCCCCGTGTGATCACCATCAGCAGGGTCGCGCCGATCGTCGACAGGATCGCGAGGCCGATCAACATCGTCGAGGCGGTAATCCCGGGATACATGTCTGCCCAGAGCGTCGAAATGGTGTTGTTCACACCGACGTGCAGCAGCAACACCAGCGGCAGACTCTGACCGGTGCGGTTGAACACCCAGATCATGATCACGTTGAACGTGATCGTGAACGCGATGAAGACGAGAGGGTCGGTCCAGGGCGCGGTCGGCCAGCCGCCCCAGTCGCTGAGGTAGAGGGGCATGTGCCAGAGGGCCCAGAGCGGTCCGAGCACGGCTGCGGCGCCGAGGGCGCCGAAGCGCGACTGGAGGCGCGGCAGCGCGAAGTCACGCCAGCCCGGCTCTTCTGACAGCCCGGTCGAGAAGATCTGCACGATCAGCCCCGGCACCAGGGCGCCCAGCGCGAGGGCCGACGGTGCCTGCACGTTTCCGCCGGAGAACGGCAGCCCCGAGAGCACGATCAGAGCGGGCACGCCCACGAGAGCCAGCGCGTACCAATACCAGCCGACCCGCCACCGCCAGAGCCGACCGACCCACCGTCGAAGGCCCGGACGCCCGTCCGCGACCGCTGTCACCAGGAAGGCGCTGCCCAGCGGCCCGAGGAGCGCTCCCGGAAGCACGCCGGAGAACTGAGCTGACCCGAGGAACTCCGGAAAATGGATGTTCCACACCCCGAGCCCGTGCGGCGAGAGGATGTACGGCACCCACGCCAGCCAGCTCAAGCCCAGCGCAAGGGCGAAGAAGCTGACGAGAGGGCGCCGGGCTATGACTCCGCCGATCCCTCCTCGTGTAGGGGCTTCCGTGCCGGTCTTGGGGCGGTTCTCGATGATCGTCGCCATGATGCCTCCGTTCGTCGGGTGGCCCGGAACGACCACACTCCAACGCTAAGAACGAGCCCTCCCCCGAACGACCGGCAAAAGAACGCACGGCTGAACCTTGCGTCGAAAGATGCAAAGGATCCGACGCGCCGTCCAGGCAGACATCTCACGGCGGTACCTGCGGCACTTCTCGCTCAAGGGGCGTAGAGCTGAGTGAGGGTCAGACGCGCTGACCGAAGAGAAGCGGGATGAACACATGGCACATGGAGTAGCAACCGTCTGGGTTCCTGTGACGGATATGAAACGAGCGGTTGCGTTCTACCGCGACACTCTCGGACTGGAAGTGAAGAGCGAAGACACCGACTGGTCGGAGCTCGACGCAGGCGGCCTCATGATCGGGCTCAACGGCCGCGAAGACGCCTCGGTGTCGTCGTCGGGCGGCGCCGTCATCTCGTTCCAGCCCGACGGCTCGATCGAAGACGAGCTCGCTCGCCTGAACGACCACGGTGCCGACATCCAGGGCGAGATCAGTGAGCACCCGTGGGGGCGGATCCTGCCCTTCAAAGACACCGAAGGCAACGACCTGCAGCTGTACTCGCCGCCGCAGGGCTAGTGGACCATCGCAAATACATTTAAGTCGGTAGTAAGCCTCACGCCGGCCTTTAGGTAAGACCCACAACGGTCTGGCAAAGACAGAGGCCCTCCCCACCGCACTAGTGTGCGCCGGAGAGGGCCTCTTTCTTTGCTGTTTGGTTAGCTGTTGCCCGAGCAGGTAGCAACGGCTTACGGACCGGTGGACGTGTTGGTCGAGATGACCCTGCCGTCGACCGTGATCTTGCAGGTGATCGTGTTCCCGTCGGCAGACTGCGCGACAAGTGAGAACAGGCTCGTGGAAAAGACGGTGTCGCACTTGATGGGGAAGACCTTGTGAGAGCCGGAGGTGGATACGAGGGAGCGCCGCGGAGCGGCTCCGACAGGGCACTATGAGCGGGTGAGCTTTCTGACCCTCTTTTTGACTGCCGCCGTTCCAAACCACACTGGCGGAACCCCGATCTGGTTCAACATCCTTGGGGCCATCTTCATCGTTATCGTTATGGCGGTCGTCGTCTTACGGCAGAGGCGCAAGTAAAGGTCACCTGGCCTCGAAAGGGGTTTCGGGCGGAGAGAAGCCTCCGACGAGCCCAGGGGCTATGAGTCGGGGGCACATGCCGCCGCATGAGGGGGTCGCTGGCGGCTTCCTACCGTCCTGGGGGCAGAAGGGTGAACCGTCTCGGGTTTCATACCGCCGTTATGTTGGCGGCTTCGTCGGCTGACGGGCCGGTTTTAACAGCGTGATAGTTGGCTTCGAATTCCTCGGGCGAAACGTCGCCGAGGAACGAGTGCAAGCGGTCGTTGTTGTACCAGGAGACCCAGTCGAAGGTGACTTCTTCGACGTCCGCGAGGCCCTTGAGAGCGCCAGTCCGGAACGGCTAGCCGTTGCGGATCGCTTCGTTCTTGAACAGCCCCTTGCAGTTCGCGTTACGGTAAGACCATGAGACGCCTGCGCGCAGCCACCGGCACTCCCCAGCCCTCTCCGGAGAGTGTGCAGGCTGACATGAGGTCAGCAGCGTCGAAAGAAAAATCGAGGCGTACACGACTACTCAACGAGGAACTCGACAAGCTCGTAACCGACGCGACCGGGAGGTCAGCATCTGTTGCGAACAGGGCTTCTTTCCTGGCTGTTGCAGCCGGAGTCCTTGTTGCTGCATCCACGGCTCAGGTATGGACTACAGCCGGTGCCATAGGGATTTGCGCTCTGGCTCTGGCGAGCCTCAGCCTTCTATGCGCCGCGGTGGCAATGCGGCCCGGGAAACGCCTTGGTATTCAAGCTCAGCGGCTGGTCGACCGTTACCTTGATTCCAGCCGCACCGCGAACAGTATCGAGGAAGATATTGTTCGCGATAAGGCCAACATCATCACAGCCCAGGAAATCGACCTACGCGCTCGAGCCCATTGGATTATCGGCGGATTCATCTCTCTCACTGCTGGCACAATTCTGCTCACAGTGACCTACGCACTTGAAGTGATTGGAAGCTGACATGGCCCGTCCTGATATCGAAGACAGCGACTCTGAAGGTACCCCTGAAGAGCCAAAGAACGATTCGCCTGAGACGTCCGTCGGGTACCTCCAGTTTGGCGCCGACGGTGACGACGGCAGTGTCATTGGCTTGGTCCAAGAGGGAGACAAGAACTCACACTTTTCCATCGGGGATGACACCGACGATGAGGCCTGACGTTGAGGAAGGCACAGGCGGCGACGAGGGCGAAAGCGACTCGCAAACCTCGCAAGGCAACACTGGGTTGCTGCAGAACGGTGATCAGCCAAAAGCTCCTGAGGGCCCGCCCAACCGCCACTAGAAGCGGATCCATTTCCGAAGGCCCCGGCCGGCGGTCATTCGGTGATCACGGGAGTGCGTGTGTCACGGCTGCGCGATACCGCGAATTGTCTTGAAAAACTGATGCTCTTCGAGACGTCTCAATCCGCCACCGGGCCCGCCAGAGCGGCACATCCACTCCCTTGAATTGCACCGATGAAGGACATCGCGCACCGTCTCGGGATGTCGTGTCAGCACGTATCGCCGTGACGACGCACTCATTGGAGGTTTGTGAGACCCAACGGGTGCATGAGGCTTCGCGGCTACACCCGCGTCAGTAAACCTTCCAGCTCCTATGAATCTCTCGCATGCCGCCAATCAAAGCTCCAAGACTTTTTTAGTTGGCTACCTGTCAATCCCACAGAAAGACGACAATCGCGTGCGCGTCGTTCCGGGGAGGAACGACTGCACTGCAGTGCCCATCTGCACCGGTTGCACCGTCAGGCTTCGCACCGTCGGAGCGCCACTGCACCGCGCAGCGTCCACGACCTTCTGAACGTAGCCAATTCGGTTCCCGCGCCGAGAATGAATTGGTGACCAATCGCTCCTGCGTCGCGTTTCGCATTTCGCTCAGTGAGCCACGTCGTTATGTCCGAGTCTCAGGAGGATGTGTCGCGCGGTTCGATCGTGACGGGTGGCTCGATCTCTGCTTCGGCCGCGGCGACGCTAAGTGCTCTGTGAAGGATCGCGTCTGCTCGCGGTGATCCGAAGTCGACGAGAAGCGTCGCTTCCGCAACTACTACGTCGGCGTCCCGCCGACCCGTTCGTGCGACAATTTTGTCGTGAAGGTCGCCGAGGCGCTGAGCGTAGCCGGGCAACAGGTTGAGATCGCATGTCGGCCCGCACGAGTCCGGTGCTTCGTCTTCGACGAGTGCGAGCGCACGGCGGAATGCGCCATCTGGCAACGCGCGGGCGGTAGTTCGCATCCACTCCATCAAATGGGTGTGCTTCGGGAATGCGTGCGTGCATCTTGGACCCCATACGTCATCGTCCGTGTCATCGGGGACAACATGCTCGGCGATCGCTTCGCGAGCTTCCGGCCAGGTTGTTGACATGGGATTCATGCCCATCACCTGGTGGAAGACGATCGTCGTCGTCGCAGAGAGAGGTAACTTCTTGAGTTCGCTGTAGGGCTGTCGAAGCTCCAGCTCACCGTCAATGAACCTCTGCAAGAGGCGCTGCAGTTGTTTGACGCCGTAAGTGACGGCATCGTGGGCGGGCATTCCTCGGTTGCGCTGGTAGGCGGAACTGGCGTCCCTCGCCGCGGTCCAAGCCATGGAGTACAGGTGGCCGAGGGCGAACTGAGCGGCACCTTGCTCCGCGATGGCCTGGAGGAGTTCGTGTTGTTTTTCGTTCGGGTCGGGTAGGCGGTGCTCTGTGATCTGGAAAGTGAAGTAGCGGATCATCTCGGCCGCGATCAATTCGCGAACAAGAAGTTGGAGGTCTTCCCCGTCTTCTGTCGTGAGGTCCTCCAGGACGAGCCATTCTCGGAGATCGTCGGCGAGGTTCTCCAATCGCGACGGCAGGTTGCCCAGCCCTCCGGAGTAGTAGTGCGCGCGTCCCGGATACCAGGAGTCCGTCAAATCGGTTCCGTCGAACATGAACGCCGCCTCCGGAGAGGACGGGTGTACTTCGAAGAGCCCGTGGGCTTGGGCTTCGACGAGCAAGCGCTCAGAGGCCAGTGCGTGGCTGGGTGCCACACTTCCGTCGCTGAGCGGAATGCCGCGAACGAGTCCGCCTTCGGTGTCTGCGGCCACGATGACAGCCATAGCGGCAACGCGAGCAACGAATGAGGCATCCGGCACGACGTTCTCCGATTCGAAAACACTGAAGCGAGCCGCAATGGCTCTGCGACGCACCTCGTGCTGCTCCTGTGCGGCTAGGAGCTCTTCCTGACCCGCTCTGGCCTTCTCGGCCCGCCTCTGTCGGGCCTCCGCGGCTTTCGAATCGAGAATGCGCGCCGCTTGCTCATCGAGAGTCCGAGCACATCGCCGGCACTGGACGGGCTTGCCGCTTAGCGCGTCGGTCAGGGTGGTGCGAGACGACAAGGTCAAGATGTCGTCGCACGTGGCACACGCGAGGTCTGTCGCCGAGACGACTCCGCCCGCCGCGGCCGCATAGTGGGGCGAACCCGACCACGGATCGGCGCCGATCGATCTCGTTGCGTGGGTCCACTTCGGCCCCCCGGTGATGTCGTCGTAGCCGTCGAGCTGCCAATAGCGGGCCGAGACCTCTTGCAATTCTGCGGGCGCATCCACATTGGGTTCGAAGACGAGGTTCGTGCGCTGATCGGGGATGTCAGTCATGTGGAAGTACTGATCGTGCCTTCGAGTGTCGGGTGAAACGAGGGGTGCCGGGCATCGAACCGGGCGCTAGCATCATGAGGGTCCTTCACCCTTGCCGCTACAGTACCCGCCAATCTGAACCCGTCACGAAGGCAGTAGATCTGCCACACCAACGCGGCGCAGTGCCCGTGGCAGATCCAGGGCTTGTTCTAGTCCTCTCCGGGGTTCAATTCCATGACCCAAAGCGGCAACTTGCTGCCGGCGAAGTCGAAGTCCTTGGGGATGAGGGTCGCGAGCGTTCCAGGGTCGATGCTGATGTCGAGGGCCGTCACTCCCATGGGCCCCGTCGTCCGGCCTTCGAATAGGCGCGCGTACATGGAGGAAAGGGGTCCAACGACCTCGAAGCCGTGACCGGACTCTTCGACCGAGGCGGCGTGCATGCGGAGCTGCGTGAGCTGTCCGCCTTCGAAAATAGGTTCCTGCTCGGCGGGGAAGTTCCCGTAGAGCATAAGGAAGTACGCGATCTTTTGCTCGGTCTCGTCGGTGATCGTTGTCCCGGCGGCGAGCAATTCGACGCTCTTGACGATGAAGACCGCCTTCCCGTCCTCGTCGACAGAGCGCCGCTTGTCCGGATCGACGTGAAGAACCAACTCCAGGGGCGACACTGTGCCGATGGTGCGGTCTCCCAGGAGCGCGAGCCTGTTGCGGCGCAGGGCATCCATGACGGTGATCCGGCTACTGCCCGTCGAGGTGGTCTCGAAGTCGTCTTTCGCGAGGAGAATCCACGTCGCGATCTCCGGGAAGTAGATCGCGAAGAACAGCTCGGCGGCATACATCTCTGCGAATCGAGACAAGCGCGCGACTTCGGATGCTTTGAATTTGACGCTCGCATCCGGGCTGAAGACGCCGGGCGTCGAGTGGGATTTGACGTCGACGAGGAGTCTCCGCCCGCTGCGGAGGTGAAGGAAGAAGTCGGGGGCCTTGACCTTGGCCCCGTCGTAGTAGATCTCTCCGGTGTCGACGAACGTCATGAGATCGCACTCATCAAGTGCAGCCACGAGCGACGAGAACATCGCCTGAGCCCGCCAGCCCTGCACGGTGGTGGGTGTGGCGAGGGCCTCTCGGAGTTTGTCGGCAACGTCAGCGACGACTTTGTCGACCCGATGGGGATCATCGAGAGTGAGCCCATCTTCATCTGCGTCGAGTCGACGAAACAGGTCGATGCCGTCGAGTACCGGCTGGCGTGGAAGGCGCTGCAGGACCATGACTGAAACCTATCGTCCGTCGGCGGCGGTGACTCGAGAGAGCAATGTGGCATGCGCCGCCGAGATGCGCCCAGAGAACACGACTTGCGACGGTCAGCACAAGGTGTGCCTGATGGCGCGCCGATTCTGTGCGGGGTGACGGATTCCGGTCAAGGAGCTGGTGACGGGGGCGTCGAGATGGTTCCGGTCGCCGTGGGAGCCTCCACAGCAGCCGATCCGAAGTGGGAGGCCAGCTTCGCTTTGGCGTCGTCGATCATGGTGGACCTACGCCCGGGCCAGGCAGTGTCGGCGCTCCTGGCTGCCCGCACCGCCGGGATGATCCGATACGCGGCGTCGTGGACAGCGTTCAGCTTGAGCTGGTCCTGGTCGGCGATTCCGCGGTAGTGCGTCGGCGTCGCTTTGACGCTGAAACTGCCGTCGGCCCAGAGGGCAAACACGACCCTGTTGACACCCTTCAGGTCAGTGAGGTGGACGGTCACGGTCACCGGTCCGAAGTTCTGCCCCTCGGCGAGAGCAGTGAGGAACGAGATCCGGTCCCAGTCGACGACACCCTTGAGGAGCCCTGACTTGTTGCCCGTCTCGGCCGTGCTGACCGACTCGACCTTGGTGATCATGAGACCGGCGGCGAGCCGTCTCGTGGCGCGTTCGTGCTCGTAAATCCACACGAACACGTCGGAGCTGGACAGGTGCAGTGCGGACGATGACCGGTTCAAGGTCGACTGCGGATCGACCGTTCGAGCCCGCGCCAGCAGCGCGTCGGCGGCGTCCTCCGCGAGAGTGTCGTTGTATGTGGAAAAAAGCACCAGATAGGTGTCACCGGGCTGGGCACTGATGAGAAGGTCGACCGCGTCCGGGAAGTAGTCCGACGACGGGGCTTGCGAACCGTCCTCGGGCATCGGCAGGTTCGAGTCGTGGACCCAGTAATAGAACCTGGCTGCGAGGCGACGTGGGTAGTAGCCGTCGACGTCCAGTATCTCCGGGTCGCTGGTGGGTGGCACCTGCCCGGTGACGCGGATGTTGGTTGCGGTGTTCTCCTGGCTGGCCCACCCGGGGTTCAGCGCCGAGTGTGACGGCTTCACCGCCCGTAGGGACGTCAGGAGCTGGTCGAGTGTGGCGCCGGTGTTCAACGTCATCGGGGTGACGGACACGTTTCGCCCGGTAAACGTAGGGATGTCAGCTCCAGCGCTCTTTCATAGTCACGACCTTCGCGTCTATATGCACGAGCCTTGCACAAATTGCGCCGATTCCACGGGAACCCGACTTCTTGTAGTCGATCGTGTAGTTGCCGCGGCGTTCTGCGCCACGGGATCGGACGCGGACGGCGGCGTAGTTCATCGCGCCCGTGGTGAACGGCGAGGGAATGTCGAGGACGATGCCGCACTCGCGAGTGGCGCTTCGTGCGAGGGGCTGATTCTGCAACCCGGTGTTGTAGTCATCCAGGATAAAAAGGAGATTCGCGTTTACGGCGGTGACCTTGACCGTGAGGCCGTGCGTGAGGGCCAGATGCACGATGAGTCGGCCAAGGCCGCTTTTCCTGACTCCTTGGATAGTCACCTTGAACAGGCTGCTGCTCTCGTTGCTCGCCCGGTCCATGACGACATCGAGCCTCGTCTGCGTGTCGGGGTCAGCATCCCTGGTCCACGTCAGCGACAGTTCGGGCCGGAGAAAGACGAACAGCCACACGATCTCCAGCACCACGGCGGCGAATATCGTCGTGATCGCGTAGCCCGCCAACTCCGGCAGGTCGGGGAACCACCCGGACAGAATCGGCGAGACGACGAGGACCATCCACACGCCGATCGCGACCTTGGCGACCTCAATGACGGTCGACTTGAACGAGTCACTCACGACAGGTGCAGCTGCGTCCAGGCAGGCTCCATGAGTTCCGACGTGGCATCCTCCGAGACTGATTCAACGGTTCCGAGTCGACCGACCCGGATGGTCTCCATATCCGTCGTAGCCAGTTCAATCTCCACCACCGTGTAGGGGCCGCGGTCCCCGGAGAGGGCGTCATCGGCGAGGGCAGCCCCGGTTCGAAGGGTCTCCACGAGTCGGTCGGAAACCTCGTCTTCCAGCTCGGCCGGAAGCGGCGCCATCGTCCGGTCCCGCACGATCACCGCGTCAAGGAAGTACCCGTGATCGACCGCGAATACGGCCAGGCGGATCAGGTCACGAGACCCGAGGCGCGGAACACTCTGACCGCTCTCGGGTCGGTCGAAGCCCACCGGATCATCACCGGGGTTGCGCGGTTCGAGGTGAAGGGAGTGGTCAACCAGTCGCACGACGAGCTGACTCAGCATCGCGTCCACACGGCCACGGCGCGGGGCTCCCGCATGGTTCGAGCATGACGCACGCTGGCACCTCCCCGGTTGAACGTGCCTCCGAGAGTAGCAGTCTCTACAGCATCGATCAACTATTTAAATAGCCCTATTTAAATAGCCTATAATGGGGTCGTGGCCAGGCACAAGAGCACTCAGACGCCCCTGACGAACGGGGCGTCTTTCGTGTTGGCGGATCGTCTTCAGCGGGCACGTGTCGATGCGGGCTTGTCACAGCAGCAGCTTGCCGACCGGGCCGGCGTGTCCCTGGGGAGTGTGGCCAGGCTGGAGACGAAGAGGTCGCCGGAGCCGGGCTTTTTCCTGATCGGCAGCGTGGTGCGTGTCCTCGGTGCGGCGCTGAGCGAGCCGGAGCGGCGCGCGCTGTGGGCAGACATCCGAGTGGCGTTCCTTGGACACGACGTGCCCCGCTAGTTCGTGAGTGCCGCGGGCGCGTCCGGTGTTGGAGTCTCTCTTTCAGCGTCGCGCCGAGGATGCGCTCATCCGGTTGTACGTCGGCAGGTTCGCATGGTGTCGCGGAATACGAGGGACACGGCGCCGACGGCGGCGCGCCGGGCACCTTCGAGGACGATCGTGACGTCGTGGACGCCACGGGCTTGTGACGCAGTCCGCACCAACCCAGCTCCAGCGACGGCGCGGACGAGGCTGACCGTGCCCCGTCGGGTTCGAGCGACTTCGAACTGGCTTGCACTTGCTGAGACACGGGCCGTCAGCCTGCGCGCACCCACAGGTCGCAGTCTCGACGGCCCCTAGGCTTCCCTGGTGACCGTAACTCCGCCCGACGACTTCCTCTGGCTTCCCGACCACCAGTTGCACATCCTGGCCACCCTTGGGCACGTCGACGACGTAATGGTGGACCTGACCACCCTCCTGCGGGACCATTCGAGACGCGAGGCGTTCGCCCTCGAATCGGTGCGGGATGGCGCCAACGTGGAGGTGCGAATTGCCGGGATTCGCCCCATCCCGCCCATCGTCTCCCGTTTGACGGCGGACGTCGTCAACAACCTGCGCAACGTCCTCGAACACGCTCTCTTCGCTGCGGTCGAGCACGATCTCGTGCGGCCCATGACGGAGAAGGAGGCACGGTCGATCGAGGTGTCGGCAGTGAAGGACGAGCCATCGTTCGACGCGTGGTTAGCGGACAAGCGTCGGGCCGGCATGCCACCCCTGTCCGTTGGATCGCCGCTTGCCGAGGCGCTCCGCAGCATCCAGCCGTTCACGTGGACGGGTCCGAAACCGTCCCCGCTGGCGCTGCTGGTGGAGCACTCGAACGCGTCGAAGCACCGCGTGCCGGCCATCGCGCAGATGCAGCTCGGACAGGTGACACCGGACTTCCTCGTTCCCGGGATGATCGTCGCTGAACCATCGGGACAGCCAGCCAAGGTGGGTGATCTCATCGCGTCGGGCCCGCCCAACATTCCGGTGGGACTCGACATCTGGGCGACGGCGACGATCCGCCGTCCCCTGACGGGTGGATGGGTGACCTTGCAGACTGAGATGAGCGACATCGAGGCCTGGGTTCGCACCGTGGCGCTGCCGACGCTCCTCGGCCTGACCTCGGGTCAGGTCCTTCCCGCGACGGTCGATGTGCGCCAGGAGGTCGACGACTTGCGCGCGGCCGCGATGGCCGCCTCCGATGAACCGGCAGCTGTCGGCAACACCGTCATCCTGATGGCTGAGGGTGTGGTCCGGCCCGGGTTGTTGAGCCTCCTGTTGCCTGAATGCTCCAGTGCCGAGGAACGTCACGCCGTGAAGTGGTGGGTCGAAGAGATGACGGATTATCAGGTGATTGCCCGGCACGAACGGCTGACCGGCCTCTCGACATCGAATGCGGCGGCGATCGACGCGTGCCGGCAGGCGATCAAGGTGGCCGTCACGCGTGCCAGGGCCGTCGACCGGTACGAGATCTGACCGGGCAGCGAACACGACGTCTCGCAGTGAAGCGCGTCACGGCATGCCAGCGCCTCAGTGTCGGATGGCGTCGCGCTGATGGGCTCCTGGCGCTTAGGCAATGGCCTCCAGTCGAACCGTTGCTTGGTGGCTCTCCTCGGCCAGGCGGGCGAGGTCGGCCCGGCTGGGGTGCGGCGGGCCTCGGGCAGCTCTCCTGGCGTGATTCCTTCGGGCAGACGTGGTCACTGCCTGCCGAGGACGTCGACCCGGCCGACATCCTCGACGGCATGGTGTGGCGCGAGTCGAACAACCACATCGGACAACCCAACATTCAGGGCTGGGAGTGGATCGAGGGCGGAGGCGTGGGAGCAGACGTACTCCCAGGTCCAGTTAAGCGACGACGCCACGGTTGCGATGGTCACAAGAATTCTCCTTCGGATTCGGTACTTGCTACGGTCTGGTCGTCCCCCCACACGTCGGCGGGGGAAACGCTGGCGACCCGTTCCGCGCCTGGGCTGGCAGGTTCGACGTCGTTGGGCAGGGTGATGTGGAAGATGTCCCTGTGGCCCTTGGCCCGCTCCTCGATCCGGGCCTTCCAGTCGGAGATGCCGAGGGACGCGTCAGTCCGGTCGACGATCCCTTGGATAGCACGGCCGATCTTCCGCTTCCGCTTGGACTTGGAGAGACGTTTGACGCGGTTCTCGGGCACGTTCACGGAGGCAATCGCGGTCTCGATGGCGCGCGGGGCGTCGTAGTCGATCGCTCCGGTCTGATGAGCTTCGTGGATGACGCCGGTCTCGGGGTCGCGGAAGAAGATCGTCTCGGGCCGGACCGAATTCACGTAGACGGGCCATTTCCCGTCGTGCTGGTGGTGGTTGCTCTTGCGCTTCCGCCAGGGGATCAGCCCTTCGCCACGGTAGGTGCGGTTCCAAAGGTGCACGCCGTCGTCGGCAATCGTCACCCACTCGATGGGCAGCAGTTCCACGGCGAGGTCCCTGTTACTCGGGGAGAGGAGGATTCCGTTTCGGGCGATGCTCTCTGCGAGCTTCTGCAACGGCGCCCAGGTCGTGTGGCCCTCACCGTAGGGATGCACCCCGCCTCCGTCGACGCAGTGGTACACGGTGGCGATCTCTTCTCGGATGACACGGTCGATGATGCAGATCGGGTAGACGGCGTCGATCTCGGCACTCTTCCCGTGAGCCGTAGGGCGGTGGCGCTTGTAGGCGGCGAGGCGTTGCAGCAGATGGTGCGCAAAACCCCGAAGAACCGTTCAATGTGGGCCTCGTCGGAGCCCTTCAGCTTTCGACCGCGCAGCGCGTGCTCGAACAAGCCGGTGGCGGCGCTTGGGAGGCCGCGCTCTGGATCTGTGAAGGCCTGACCTTGGGCCCCCACGCGGGACCGAGTCCTCGGCTACTCGCTCTCCAGGAAGGGGCGGCATCCGCCGTCGAGGTGATCAGTGAAGCCCACATGGTCGCAAAGGAGTGGTCACGAACAAAGTCGAAGCTCTCCAGCGCCAGCCTCGGCCCACGTTTCGTGGTTCGCCTCCAGAAGCGTCTGGCCCTGGAGCACATCTCGGTCGACAGCTTCCTCGACGACTTCTTCCGGGCGTTCGACACAGTCATGCTGGCGCTTCCCGCGGTGCGACGCAACTCTCGCGAGGCCCACAAAGACCCGACCGAATTGGACCGTCTCAGCAGAATCGCCCACTCGGACCCGGTAGGTCACAAGGCGGCCATCTTGGCCGAGTGGACGGCCGACATGCTCAGCACCTGGTCCGTCGACCAGGCTGCGGAATTGCTCCGCATGTCGCCACGGGTGATCCGCGACATGATCGGGCGCGGGGAGTTGTTCGCCGTGATGGTGAACGGCGACTGGCGCCTCGCCCGTTGGCAGTTCCCGTTCGGCGACCTCCTGCCGAGATGCAACGCGATCGCCTCGTGCTTGACCCGAGCCGGCATCACCTGGGACGAGTCGAAGCACATCATGATGTTCCCCTACATCGTCGGCCCTGGCGGCTGCGCCATGTCCGCTGTCGACTGGCTTCGCTCTGGTGGATCGGCAAGAGCCGTCATGGAACTTGTAAGCACCTGCACGGCCCAAGAGGGCTCCCGTGGTGTCGAAGTGCCTCCGGCAGACGGGGAAGTGGTCGACTCATGAGCGGGAATCTCGATCCGGAGAACCCGGGCGGCGTCTACTTCATCACCACCCTGTCCAGCTCTCGCTACCGACTCGACCTTGATGCGCTGGTCATCGCGAGGTTTCCCGACGAAAACGGCGAGGAGCTTCGACGGGACGACGAGCAACAGCCGCTCCTCGCCCGCACCATGCCTGTCATCGGGCAACCCCTCGTGATGATGATCCAGATCCGCGACTACGGGATCCTGACCCGACGCACCACTAACTGGCTCACGTCCATCGAGAAGATCGGCTGACACCATGGGCACCTTCCAGCCAACTGGGCGCGTCTGCATCAGCCCTGACAGAGAGAGCGACTCAGGCCATGACTCACTCCCTGAACCTGGTGGAGCAGGCGGCGAACCCGCGAAGCCACGTCGCGACCCCGCCTCGGACAGCAGCAAACCGGCAAGCCAGCCCAGCCGTTTGGACAAGCTCGTCGCCGCCGCGGACATCGCGACCCTGGGTCCCCCGCCAGCAAGGGCAGCCGACGTCGCCATGGAGCCCTTTATTCGGGCCACTGACTTCGCCGCCGCAACACGACGCACCATCGAATCACTCACCGGCCGCCCGTATCGCCGATCGATGCTGCTCCTACACGCCCACTTCGACGGCTCAGAGGTCGGCGTCTACTCGTCCAAGACCCTCATGGCAAACCTGCGCCCGGAGCCCAGCATGAGGAGCATTTTCGACCTCCTCAATGTCACCCTGGACTGGACCGAACGAGACCTGATCGTCTGGTTCGGAGAACGGAAGTCACAGACGGACGACGCTGCTCTCGGCACCGCGCGGACGAAGATGGATCACCTCAAAAACGGCGACTACGACCGTGTCTACGACCTGGGTCTTCGGGAGATCGACCCAGCCCGGAACCTGAGTGTCATGTCCGACGTGGAAAAGATGGCCTGGCTCAACGAGATCACCGACCTCAGACGAGCTGAAGGGTGGCGTCCGCTCCCCGGGCGCCACTACCCGCCAACGACGAGCGTCGCTGGCCTAGATTTCCTCGACGACAATAGAGGTGCCCCTAGGCCTGAAGGCCAATCTCCCGCGTTTGACCCGCAACGACGTCGCCCTCGTCGTCATCCAGAGAGAGATCAACCAAGTCCAGGAAGTACAGGTACGCAGCCCTGGTCACTTGAAGTGCCTCGATCACCGCCGCTTCTAACTCGGGGATCTCCACCGAGCTGAACGTCTCCTTCGTTGCGCCAGTCGACTCCCCGAAAGTCGCATGCACAATCCGGTGCGTGCCAGCGTTGCGAAGTAAACGCGCCGCGGGATACAAGCCGTCTTCGTGAATGTCGGAATTTAGCTCTGCCAGCGCGAGCAACGCGCGCTGAGCCTGACTGTCTTCGTCGAGGCAAATGCGGGGCTCACCGGTCTTGCCCTCGATCCAGAACATGGAGAAGTTAACTCCCCCTGGACGCTGACCCACTTCGAAGTGCTCGTTGGCAGCTACCGCGATCTTGTCCAAGACGTCCAGGGCGGCGCGCTGCGCCAACACCAACGACGCCGGAGCCTCACCGTACAACGCGTCATCCTCAGTGTCGGCATACACGCCCGTATCCGAATCGTGCTGCCTCCCCTGCGACTCCTCGATCGCTTGAAGGCCACGGAACGCCATCCGCCGTGCCACCAAGTACTCCGCCTTCAGAACGTTCAGCGCCGCGAAGATGCCCGGCGTCGCCCGATCCTCCACGGTAGGAACACGATGCCGGATTGTGGCAGTGTCCCAGCGGAGATCATCCGTCCCCAACCCCTCCACCGCAGAAGCAAGCGCGAGCCGATTCACGGAAACCCACGAACCGTACACATCGCCGTCAGCGCTTCCATGTGCGAGATGCCCTTCACTACCAGTCTCCTCCAATGCTTCCCAGCGATCGGCTACGGCCAGCCCGGCGATCTCGACGGTGTTCTCGCGCAAACTTTTCGCCAGCCGGACATGCGCGTCATAGACCGCCGCAACGTGACCGCGCTGCTCGCGGCCCACGACCAGACGCCGGCGCAACAGCTCGGCCATATTTCCAGCCGCATTCCCATTCACTGGCCACACCGCCAACGCATCCGCGTACGCCGCATACGCCTCAACCCACCGACCCGAGTCATCGAGGACGTTTGCCAGGTTCGTCAACGCACGACTCCGCGTTTCCGCGGGAGCATCGAAGTAACCGCCCACAAAGCGAGAAAGGACACGCGGCCTGCGACGAGCCTCCAAATACTTCAGCCGCTCAGAAGGACGAGACGCCTCTCGACCATCGGCCTTCGCTTCGAGACCAGCTAACTCGAAGCCCGCATTGGCGACGTTGTAGATCGCCTGCGGCACCAAGATGTCCGGACTGTCGTCATCAAGGGCAACCGACTCCGCAAGCATTTGACCCCACGTGATCAAGTCCGCCGATTCGAAATCAGAGCCAGCATTGATCGCGATCGACGACAACGTGAACCGCAACGAGACCCGCTCGACCGGGGCCAGATAATCCGCGCGCGTCACTTCGTCCGATAGCGCCTGAAGCCGCGCTAATGCCGCCGAACTGTCAGAGACATCAGCAACACCAACGGCAGCATCGAAGACATCCCGGAACGTGGAAGCCAATCAGCTGCCTTTCATCTTGAGAGAACGCAACATCGACTGCAACAGCCAACCCGACTGCACCGCAACTCGGTACAGCGACTGCACCGATCAGCTCTACTGCACCGGCACTGCACCGCGTGAGCGCTCACTGCAGTCCTGGTATGGGATCGACACGATAACTATGTCCGCCTCTATTCAGCTTGTCCAAGTCACCCCTGATTTGACGGGCTTCTAGCGCCCGCTTGTCCACCCGGTTTCGCACCCAAGATGTCCATTTCCACAAAAGGCTGATGAGGAGCCGTTTATTTCACGTAGCTAATCGTTCGTCCGCGATGAGATGACCAGCTCGGCGATCTCGTCAGCGATCTCGTTGATGGACGAGTCGGAGGTGCTGCGGGCAAGCTTGTCGGCGAGGGACGGGCTGTGCTCTTCGACGTCGGCGCGTGTGACTTCGTGCCAGATGGGCAGAAGGTTCTGACGACCGCCAACTGTCTGAGTGACAATTCCGTCGAGTTCGTATTGGGGCCAACCCTTAGTGAAGTAGTGCTCACTGAATATGACGGCCGCGAAGCGACTACCTCGGAGGCCCCGGTCGATACGGCGTCTGAGGCTGTCGCCGATTCTGAGTTCGGCCTTGTCGAGCCAGACGCTAACGCCTCGGTCTTGCAGCGCCTGCGCCAAGGGGATCGCTACGGCTACCTTGTCTTCGCTTGCATGGGACAGAAACACGTCCCACGTGCGACCGTCCAGTTCGTCGTCCGTACCTGGAGCTTGCGGGGTCCTGGTGTCGACTACGTCGGCCAGGCTCCGCTCGGCCGGCTCTCGGTAGGCGGGCAGATTTCCTCTTGGCGGTGGCACGATTTCTATACTGCTTCGGATTGTTCCTGCCGCCCCGCCAAGGTCCACAGCCACGTACCAATGGCCCGAACTCGGGACAGGGATGCGTGCGGGTGACCTTTTCATGAGACCACCCGTGTAACGGTATCGGCCACCGCGGGCTGATGCATAGGTTCTGTAGTTGGACGCGTCCATGAGGAGAACATTCGCCTGCTTGCCTAGCGTGACAACTACGGTTGCGCCTTTGTTGACATGACCGAGGTCATACTTTACGTGCTCCATGGCAACCACCTTTCGATTGCGCTTACGGTAGCGACACCCTCCGACGTTGACGAGAAGTCGTTGTACAGGCAGTCTCCGCACCTAGGCTGATCCGGGCCTTTCATCTAGCCCCGCATTCATGGGCCGGCCGGAGGAAAGCGAAGGTTGTGGAGCATATTTCGATAAGCATGTTTGGCATACAAGGACAAGAGGCGACAAGCCAGGGAGTGCCCCGCAACGCCAGGCGCACGTCGGATCGCGAGTCTTTTCGAATGCGGATGTTGTCTTGCCGTGCCGTACCGGTAGCTGCGCCTCAGACTTCGTGCGTCCGATCCCTCAGCCCGTGTGAATCGCGAGGTTACGGTTCAGTAGCTGCGTCCGACCACGCAGATTCGACGATGGCGCGTCACTACGCTGTCCACATGCACGCCAACGACGATGAGTACGCGTACCTCGCCGCGATGATGGAAAAGGAACGGGCCAAGCTTTTCAAAGTGAACGGTCGTCGAATCATGTCCGAAGCCCGGAAGCAACTCGCCTCCCTTACGGAAGCCCTCGACCTTCTTGTGGTTCAACCGGGCGGCAAGGCAGACGCGCTTGACAGGCACTTCGCAAACACAGTGACCTTTCTTCCATCGACTCTGATTAAGACGCAGCTCCGCCTTGGCGTCCAGTACGCAGAGGCGGCCGACGTGCGTCCGTGGCCAACCCTTGCCTCGTTCGTAGTGTTGCGCACGTCGATCGAGTGCACCGCAACAGCACACTGGTTAATGTCGGTCGAGAGCCAGCGCGAAGGCATCGCACGGGTCCTTCAACGAATGTGGTGGGACACGATGAACGCCGTGGACATGGCTGTCGAGTCAGAGAGCGATCCCGACCTCAGCGGCGTCGACGATCTCCGTCGCAGGATCACCGCAATCGCAGGGCCAATCAAACGTCTGGATGCCGACTCGATCATGGAGTCCCAGCGCGTTAGTCTCTCCGGCATTGTTCGAGGGGCAAGTCTCTCGCTCCACCCGGATTCGCCCGGCGCTCTTTACGCCGCTTGGATGACGTGCGCTGGAATCTCGCACGGAAACGTACCCATATCGGCTGGCGCGGGGATGTCGCCAGAAAGCATTCAGGTCCCCTCCAAGCACCCCATCGACGAGTCGACGTTCGGCTTTCTATTCGCAGTCGCCGTTGCCGATCTCGCGGCTACCGTCGGGCTCTTCCGGCGATGGGCGGCCGAGCAGCACAGTAATCTACGCCCGCCCCAACCATAGGATCGCGGTAGTGAGGAGCATCGTTCCCAGATGGTCGCGCCGCCGAGGTCTCTAGCCACGAGCAGGATACTGACGGCATGTTCGATGGACCATCAATTCTGTAGGATCCATCGCCCGAACTATCCGCGACCGCCCACTTGATCGGACGCCTCATCGAAGCGCCGAACGACAGGAGTCTCATCACCGTACGTGAAATGGGCATGATCACTTCGGAAAACAAGAGCAAAGGAGTGTCTTCATGGTCGGGCCTCAATTGCAGATCGAACAGCCGGCCGAGGCCTGGGGCCGAACGACGCCCGTCGCGCGTTCCTGACCTTGCTCTGAGCGTGGCCCCAGGAAGAGGCTTCCTCGCGGGGCGCCCATGCGGCTTGAGGAACGGATCAAGGCCGAGATTTAAAGAGCCCAGGCTGCCCCTCGGGAGTGGTTTGACGCTGACGATGACATGCCGCACCAACTGCACTCTCGGCGGCGTGTGACCTGTGACTATGAGCGTCGAAAAGTTTCTCATGGCGGACGGCATCGGCCTGGAGGCCGGGCGACCCAGCACACAGATACCGACACGTTGTCTTCTCGACGCTCTTCGCCACCCTACGGTGGCAAGGTGCGTCTACTTTCCGACTCCATTCCCGAAGACGATCAGACTCTCTACGGAGAACTCGCTATCGAACTCCTTGATCTTCTGGTCCTCTGGGACCGTCTCCTGGATAACCTCTCTTGGTTCGCCAGCGAGTGGCGGGCCGCCCACCCGGACGACAGCACCGAGATGCCGATAGCCGGGCAGCACGTCCCCCGCATTCGGGATGTCGACCGTTGCACCATCTTCTTGCGCCTTGCAAACAAGTCTTCGGTCACCGGCGACCGCAGCGATTTCGTCGCTGTCTTCAACCGAGTCAAAGACACTCGCCACCACGTCGCGCACGCCATGGCGATGAACGCGATGTCCCTCCCAGGACAAGCGCGCATCGGAATCCCGTACTACAACGGCAATCGCCGAGTTAAATCTCTGGATGGTGGGAAGAGCGTCATCACGCTTGCGCTGGTAGGGAAACGGAAACGAGCAGCTGTGTGGTTGATTGATCACGTGGAATGGGCCAGAGTCTCGGAGGGCCAATCGGGAGGCCCTCTAGCATCGGACGCTCCACGTTCGGGACCACCGGCGGCGCATCCTCGCCCGTAGGCGAGGAAGCCGAAGCCCCGAATGAGGCCTAGGGGCTCGGCTAAGTCGGGGTCACGCGTCATGTCTCCATGATGCGTGTCTGTTGAAGTCATCGCCTCGCCGTCCGCGCGAGACGCAAGCGGTCGAACCTGGCGCCCGTTCCTCGACTGCTAGGTTCGCGAAATGACAGAGGACCAGTACGGCATCCCCCAACGCGTGATGACAACCCGCGAAGAAGAACTCATGGGCCTGCTCGGCCGAACAGCTGCTCTGGCTTCCGTCGTGGAGATGAAGATCGCCGCCGTTGCAAGCAATGTCGAGGACGAGGTTGCCGAACAGTACTTCGCCGCCACCCGCGCAGAGAACGAGAAGACGATTCGTAAGCGCCTCCGTCTCTACACGGAGCCACACGAACAGGACGTCGTTGCTCGGCTGCTGGCCTCGCTGCTCATCGCGCGGGACGCGCTCGACGACCGCAATCAGATACTGCAACGCGTATGGACGCGAGCCGTCCCAGACGTTCCCGGGGTCTGGTTTGGCTACAAGAGCGTCCGAGCCGACCGTTCGGGCAGAGATGCTCGGCTCGACGGTCGCGTGTTCACCCCACACGACTTCGAACCGGTGTTTCGCCGTCTCGTCGAGGCAATAGATGTCATGTCTGAGTCCGTCGCCCTGTCCGGCTCCCTCACTCGACGCGGAAAGCAGCCGACAGCAGGTCAATGAGTGGCGCCAGCAGGATCGTCCGCGGAGAGAGCCATCGACTTCTCCGGCAAACGGCTCATGCGTTGCCGCCGATGCGGTGCGGTTCCTGTCGTGGATCTCGACTGGATCAATCAGTAGGAGCAAGGCATTACCACGTGCCCCGGATGCGTCGTGACCCCGATTCCGCGGAAGCGGCAACGAACCTATCCGCCGAGAACAAGGCCCCCAGGCTTATTGCGGGCGGGACGGACGTAAGCGCGCCAAGAAATGACCGCGCGGGCAGCTAGCTAGCCGCGGGGCGGGTTGGCGTCGTTTCCATAAGAGTTTTTCTCGCCAACGGTTCCGTCGAGCTTTGTGATTCCATCGCCCTGGAACCCTTTCCATTTCGGCCACGGGACCCCGACGCGCTGACAACGAGATCACGAACATGTTGCCGACGGCCAGGAGCCAGCTCTGGTGGCACCGAGGCTGCGCCCGTGGAAAGGATGTTCAGGAAGTCCCCCATCTCGCGGTTTCTGCTAGCTGGCTCCGCGAGGCAAGTCAGGGCTGGGACCCTATCGGCAACTCGCTCCAGTTGTTTCATCTTCAATGCGCACCGAGCTCTGGTGCTGGAGCGACTCATTACTCCCGTTCGGACCTGTCGTTGACTACGAGTCGTACCGTAGCTGGGTCGATGTCGTCTGCGGCAACGATGGTGGGTAGGTCATAGTCATCCAAGCCATTCATCTTCATGTCGGCGCTTGCCAGCGAGAGCGCTCCCTGAACTGACTGCCCGTCAGCAAGCGCGCGGTAAAAGCGGGTTGCAAAAGTGATGGCGTCCGGGTCACCGACCGAGGCGCTCATCCCAACCGCCATCGGCACTCGGGCGAGAAGCGGCTGGAGATTTTCGGCTGACTTGCAGGCGTTCAAGACGACTAGTTGCGGCGGCTCGTCCGCGGCAGATAGCGCGTCCATGAAATATTGAATGGGGACACTTTGGTAGCCGCCCTCCATCGAACCGTCGTCGAAGAACAATTCCTCAGCGTTCGCGTGTCCTGAGAAGTGAACGACGTGGGGCTGAAAGGACGTGACGTAATCGAGTAGGTCGCCGCTTGTGATGTCGGGTGCGTGCCGAATGGAGACCTGGTCTCGATGCACGGCTGCGCGCACGGCGGCCTCCACTCGCCGGATCTCTTGGCTGACCCGAAGCTCACCATCGGGCGTTGCGGTGCCGTAGAGGATCCTGAGCGGCTCAGCCTTGGGCTCACGAATTGCCGCGATTTGGGCGCCCAGGCGCCCTTCGGACTGAGTAATTTGATTGGCTACGGCCGCACGGTGGCGTTGCTGTTCGAGGCGATCCTGCTGTCGCTGACGTTCGTCTGCACGGCGTGCCGTTTCCGCATCGCGGCGATCTTTGTCTACCTGCCGCGCCGCAAGAGTGTTCTCGCGCTGGATGGCGCTGTTGAGATCTCGGTTGCCGGCCGCTTCCTGCTTACTAAGGTCGGCGCGCTTTGAAGCGAGCGAGGCGAGCTTCTTTTGCTCTCCGAGCGCGGCATTCCGAGCTGTCTCTGCTTGCCGCAGATACGTCCGGCGGCTCGAATCACTCTTTGTGGAGGACGCGCGGGCTGACCTTGAAGCGACCTCCGCTTCTTTATCGCTCTTCCTCTTCTCGGCCTTGCCGATCTCGGTTTCTAGCGCCGCCCGCTTCTTGGCTAGTTCGGCCAGTTTCCGTCGTACCTCGTCTGACTTGCTCAAATGCGTCCTCATCCCCATGTAGTAGGACGTTCTCGCCCTGCTGGTCGTCTTCGTACTTGAGAGTTCGATCGGCTCACTCTGCCCGCCGGATCTCGCCTTGAAGTGTGCAGGTGACCTCGATGCTAGCCAGCTAGCCGCGAATACCTCGGGCCTTAGCTATTTGATCGGCATAGTTGTCCATGCCCCGTGCCCGCAGCTCGGCAATGAAGACCTCCCATGGCGGCACGTTGCTCGTGTAGGGCTGATCACACGGTCCTACGTAAAGCCCTCCGCCCGGCGCAACCGAAAACCCTCCGCGGAGGCCAACAGACAAGCCACCCCCGGGGCCCACCGACAGACCACCACCAGGGCCAACAGACAGGCCACCTCCCGGGCCTACGTACAAGCCCCCTCCAGGACCTACATACATGCCACCTCCGGGGCCCACATACATTCCGCCTCCGGGGCCGACATAGCGCCCTCCACCCGGTCCAACGTATTCGCCGCCACCAGGACCGACGTACTCTCCCCCGCCTGGCCCTACGTACCTATCTCTCGGCCACCCTTTATCTGTCATGCTGCGACGCTACCCTTGGCCACCCACAGTTCGACAGAGGCGAGAGCGTCGAATCGACAGTGCATGGGTTGAGCCCGTCGACCCCAAGCTGGCCAACCGTAGATGCGAGGCGGTGAGAGCTGCACCCTGAAGGGTTCTACGAAGTCAAAGGTGTTTAGGCGTAAGTCGACACCGGAGAGGGCTGGCGGCTTTGTTAGTGGCCTGATGAATTACATTCGCTGCTACCACCAAATCGGCACACCGCAGCCCAGACAGGGAGATCGATCTCTGCGTTCGCGACGCATCAAGGGTCTTCGCGGGATAAATGAAGATACCCCGGCCTGTGCCCGGGGTATCTTCACTTCTCTTTCGGTCTTACTTTCGTCGACGGATCAAAAGATAACCCGCGACACAGATCATGAATATCACCACGATGGCAATCAGCCACGGGGGTGCAACGTAGTCGGACTTCGGACTCGCTGCGAGCAGGGCTAGGAGAACCATGTTGTGCTTTCTATCGTCGTTTCACTAATGTCGTCAGGTGAGTTTTTGGGTGTAGCTCACGGTTGCAGAGCACTGGGGTGACGACACTTCCCCCACTGATCCGGAAACCTGTCCATCTTGATTGACGGAGCCGCCAATGGGCCCGGCGCTGCAGCCGAGTTCGGCGCTCGGCCCCGATTGCACTGTTCCTCCAGTCCCTTGGAGTCCAGCCGAAACACCCGGCGTTCCGGTACCAAGTCCGAACGACACCCCATAATCGCCATTAGCGTCACGGCTAATTCCGATGCTTCCACAGATGACGTCGCACACCTGCAAGGACCCACCCAGGACCCATCGACCACTGGGGTCCGACCCGTTGATGGGATCGCTGCCAGCGAACTGATACCGATTACCGTTCTTGGGGTCTAGGGGAGCGTCAAAGGTGTCTTGCTGAGTCCATGTGCCCGTAGCAGGGTTGTACCAACGAATACCGAATTTGACGAGGCCGGAGGCCCGGTCTTGCACCCCGCCCTTGAAGGAGTAGGGGTTCTGCGTGTAACCGCCGCCGGTCGACGAATCGTCAGCGAGGGTCCCAACTCCGTAAGGGTCGTAGGCAATGTTGAACGCCTGAGTTGCATAATCCGTGAGCATGCCCACCGGGTTGCCCATGCCGTCGAACACGTAGATGCAAGCGATTCCCGACGAAGTCGTCAACATGGTCGACTGCCCAGTCACAGGGTCGGAATAAACGTCGGCGACGTTGGAGTTAACCTTGTACTGGATAATACCGGATTTACCATATACAAGATTGTAAGTGTTACCTGTCGAAGTGGATTCAGAGAGAACCTGATTCTGCGCAGCTCCTACGTAGGTGTAGGCGGTTGTTTTGCCATCCTTCGTTGCCTGGGTCATCTGCTGTGCCCCGTTGTAGGTGAATGACTGCGTCGGGGTAGCCGTAAGGTTGCCAGCCCCATCATAGGAGTAGCCAGTGTTCGTAATTTGGTTGGCCGCGTTGTAGGTGAATGTTTTGGTAGTTGCACCCGTAGCAGCAGCGCTTAGGCGGTTCCCCCGGTTGTCATAGGTGTAGGCCCAGGTAGTGTTCGCACTTCCCCCGGACTGGGTCACGCTCTTGATGCGTCCGTTGTCGTAGGCGTATTTTGTCAATTGCCCCGATTGGTTGTCTTTCGACCACTGGAGCTTTGACGTATCAGTTGCCTTGGCGTTCGAACAAGTCGCCGTGCTGGTCGCGGCGTTGTAGCAATAGCTGGTATCGAACACAGTGGTTGGCGCGCTTGAAGCGGCCTGCGTTTCGGCAATGATGCGTGAAACTCGACCGTTTCCGTCGTAGCTGGTCTTGTAGTGGCCAGCCCACTTGCTCGGGTAAGTCGACGTCGTAGCGTTATCGAATGTGCCGGACGCCTGCAACCACGTGTCGGTGCGCCTGCCATGGTCGTCTGTCGCGTAGTCCGTGTATTGGAATCCGCCAGCCTTGGGGTATTTTGTGATCTCCAGCGCGCCAGAGTTGTCGAATGTATTTGTGTAGGTTCCTAGTGAGTCGGTTGACGACGTCTGGTTCGATGCCTTGTCATATCCGTAGCTGATCGTCCCGCCACCGGCGCTGTTCGAGGTGGAGGTGAGGCGGGAGAGCTGGTCGTACGCGTTGGTGACTGTTCCGGAGGCCGATGCCTGCGTCAGGAGGTTGCCCGCGTCGTCGTAGGTGTTGGTAACAGTTCCGGTGCCGTCTGAGAAAGCGGTTGTCAAGAGCTTGTCGTTCTTGTCATAGGTATAGGTGGTACTTCGTCCGGCCCCGTCGCTCTGGGTAGACATCCGACCGAAGTCGTCGTACGAGAAGCTCTTGACGCCAAGACCTGATCCAGTCACAGGCGTAATTTTCGACAGTTGCTTGTTTGAATTGTAGGTGTAGACGGTCTTATTCGTTCCATTGTCCGGAGCTGTTGCGGTGGCTACTGTGCCGTCCCCGTTCCGAGTGATCGCTGCGGAGACCTGCCCGCCGCCGCTTACACCGGAGGACGACGAGATCGAGTTGCCGAGACCGTCGTAGCCGTAGTCAATCGATTCGGAACTGTACGCGCCCCCAGCGGCGATGTTCGAGTCGCGAGTGGTTTTCGTGGGCATGTAAGCCGTTGACCCGGAGCCGTAAGCCGTCGTGGATGTTGCACCGCCCTGGCCCTGCACCGCAGTCAGTGACTGATTGTTGTTTTGACCGAACGTGCCAGTTGTGGCTTCCTGGGTGGTGGTCGACGATGTTGTTGACCCAACGGTCGATGTCTTCGCGTCCAGGCTATAGGGGGTGTTGTAGGAAGCCCCCCGCTCTCGACCCTCGGCGTCGATGGCCTTGGTCACGAGATTTTGAGCCGAATCGATCGTGTATTTTGTGTTCGGGACGGATGCCACCGGAGTGCCCAAATCCGTATTGGGGCCAGCTACCAACGTCTGCGTCGCTGATGGGTAGCTGAGCCGCGTCGTAGAAGTACCCGATGCTCCGACGGTGCTGTTCGACTGATCGACCTGCGTGACCTTGTGGCTGTTACCGGAGTAGGTGAAGGAGGTTGTTGCGCCCGTGGGTGAAGTAATCTTCGTCAGGTCTGTTCCGGAGTACGTGAACGACGTCGTTTTACCAAGAGCATCGATGAATTGGGTGAGATTCCCACTCGAACCCTCGTACGTGTACTTAACGTTCCTCGTCGAGTAGACATTCGTCTGGGAGAAGACGTATCCGGTGGCGTTGTCCGCGAGAGTTGCGGTTCGCGCATCAACTGGCCCTGCCGTTGAAACGATCGATGTAGCGTTGCCAGCGCTGTCGTGGTTGATAACCGTCTTGTTGCTGTTCTTATCCGCCACAGAGAGAGCGTTGCCGTTGGCGTCGAAGGTCGTGACCTGCCGCGAAGACAGGTCGGTTAGTTCGAAACCGGATGACGTCTTAGCCAGAGCGACCTTGAGCCCTGCCGGCGCGCCGTAGGCATTCGACCCTGACGGGGGAGAAGTGAACACCCACGTTGATCCATCGGTCTGTGTTAGAACGACTCCCGCACTCGTTGTGGTGAGGCTACCCGTGCCAGCGAAGTTTGGCGTCCACCCATGGGCCAGACCGGTATCGGTAGCACTCTGCCATCCTCGCGAGTTGTAAGTGGCCCCGACAGGCACAGAGCCGCTGACTCCCACAAGAGACAACCCATTCGTCGAAACCATGAGGTTGCCTGTCGCCACGTCAACTTTGGCCTGGACTCGGTCGTCGACAGGGAAGGACAGCTGGGTTGCGTTTGGCCTGGATCCCGTTACACCCGTAGTCGACGGCCCTGTGGGCAAGGCTGCCTGCGCTGCCTGCGCCACCCCCCCAACTAGAGCAAGGGATGTAACAGCGATTAGTCCGGTGCGAAGCGCGGCGCGCTTGCCCCTAGACCTGCGAGAAGTTTTTGACACCACTTGGCCCCCTTGAGCACAGGCGCCCACCTTTGGGCGCGACAATCACCGCCTTGGGCAGGCGGAGGAAAATGTGATCTGAGCAGTCGCCCCTCACGATTCGACTGTCCTAGGCGACAGTATTGACCCCTGCACGGAGGGTCTACCCCCCAAACGGGGGAGTGGTGATGGAGCCAAGAATTATGTGGAAAGCTTTGGCCATTCACGCGCGGCTAAGACGGGATGCACCGTTCATCACAAGCCTTCTGAAGCCAGTACCGCGATCCACGGACTTGGCAGTCGGCGCGTCGATTGCGCTGTAGGGACATGCCTCGCACTGCTACCAATGGACCGAAGCAGCACGCGGCCCGTACAACTACCGGGAGCCTTTCTGGGAACCCGCTTCTCAGCGTCGTGCCCGCGGCCTCGTCCAAGTGCCGGCACAGATGAGTCGCGCGAGCGCGCCGTTACAGATGGCATCACGTTGAGTCGACACCCGCTAGGCCTCAACCTGCCAGGAATTCGTCGGCTTCGACTACAACCTCGAAAGCCACATGGGCTCCTACGTTAACTACATGGTCTCCACCGACCGCAGGGCATCGCCGAGACCGATTCTGGAAGCCAATGACAACGGAACCTCGCACTCACCCATGCTCGACGTCTGTTTGCGCATGTTGGCCGAGTACCGACGCATCTTCAATTCTCGCGAACGTCAGTTCACCCGAGACGACCTGCTTCTCTCGGCGAAGGAAGTGACGCGGATTGGGCAGGCGTCCGTGTACGCGTCGCGTAAATAGGAGCAGGTAGAGCAGCGGCGGCTCGACGCGTCTTGCAACCTCTAAGGGTAACGGGGCCGAGGAAGTCCCGCAGGAATTTGAGGTCAGCTCGGGCTGCCGCCGGACATGAATCCGTTCGGGCAATACACTGCGCTCATGCCCCCTCGTTTTATTTCGCCCCGCGCCATTGAGCGCTTGGCCGTGGAAATGCGGGAAGATGCGAACGCGTCGTCGCGCCCCCCAGTTAACGTTACCCGTCTTGCGCGAAACTTTGGCTGCGAGGTGGTCATGGTCGATTTCAGTCCTGACACTGTGTCTGCGCGCATCCAAAGGCACACGTCAGCGGCGCACTTCGACTACCTGTTGGAAGTGAATGCGTTTGATTTCCCGCAAAGGCAGCGGTTCTCGATCGCGCACGAGCTTTCGCACGCCGTCTTGCATGACGACCCCGCCCGAGACTTTGAGTTCATCGAGGATCGCAAACCGCTCGCGGACTACGACAAACCCGATGACATGTACAAGGAAGTCCAGGCCAACATGCTGGCCGCCGCCCTCCTGATGCCTGAACAAGCTGTCCGGCGTGAGTGGGCTCGCCTCGACGACATTGATGATCTGGCCGATATCTTCGACACCTCGCGCGACTCTGCTTATTGGAGACTGAACAACCTCAAATTGCTCGTCAATGGATAGCGATACCCCCGACGGCACCGCGAGGTCCAAACGTCAGAAGCTCGCCGCCGAGGCATTCAAGGAGTCCGCTGACGAACCCCGCGAGCCTCCGGAGGTCACTTCTCAAACGCCCTCCGAGAATCAGAGCCAAGTTGATTACGTTGCCAACAACTCGGGCATCCCGGAGGCCCTCAAATACTTCCTCCTGTTTCATCCCGCCACAAGCTTCTTCGCCTACCTAGCCGAACGCGAGTTCGGTCATCTCATGAAGCCTGCTTTCCGTGAGAAGAAAATCTCCGCGCCTGTGCTCTACTGGGCGTGCGTCTCCTTGGATCTTTTGTGGCTGTCATCCGCGGTTGTCGGGGTTTTTGTCGTTGCCGCGCGAGTCATTTTTAAGGGGTTTTTTACCTGAGCGCTGACCAGGTCGCGGGACGCCGGGAGCAGCTGAGTTGCTCGTAACCAGCGACCGCGGACTGCACCTGCCCGCCGCTGAGAAAGAGTCTCGGACGTTCATCGCTGGCTAGTGAGTGCAGAAACATACTTTCCTACAACAACATCGCATGTACTTGAATGCGGGTCTACGCGTCTCTCAACAGTAACCTTGAGTACCCCAAAACTGGCGTCAACTTGGGGCTTATCCCCCCCTCTCCAGCGTCCGAAGCATCCGCGAAGCGGCGCCTGCGATTACGCCGGCGACGACAGAGTAATCATGCCGGGTACTTCCGTCCCGTTCAGCCACTGAGATTTCTCCAGTGCTTCGTGATCGGACATACTGCAGATGTAGTCACTGATGGCTCGATAGTGCTGGTCAAACAAGTGGTTGTCGACCACAGGGTGCGCATTGGATAAAGCCAAAGTTTCTTGAAATGCTGCCGGCAATTCCCCGAAGTCGACGCCGGTCTTCAGCCACGTGACGAGGCGAAAAAATAGTTGACGGATTACTTGACGTTGCGACTGTTGGATGTAACCCATCCGTGGCGTCACAACGAGAAACTTTTTCGTGATCACCTTTAGGACCTGAACTTGGTGCCAGGCGCGCGGCTCCAGATACACCATGGGGCCGTTTGCGTAGGGGCCGGTTGGGCGGACTGTGATGCCTCCAAACAAGTCCGCGATCTGCCCGCTGAGATCAGTTCGGAGCTTTACCTGCTCGATATAAGTCTCGTCCGTTGCAGCAGCTGACCCTTGAAGAAATTTTAGGGTTTCATTCAAGGCCTCACGGAACTGTCCCATGGAGAAGAAGCCCTCACGCCCTTCGGCGAGGTCGCGGGATTCGACGACGAACGCATTTTGGGAGATGTCTTGGACAGCCTGGTCGGCGTCGAGGTCCTCGAGAGCTTTGGTGATGCTGGCGATTGCGCGCCCCGGATTGATTGCTCCGGCCGCCAGGAAATCTTCGAGGTCATGGATGGCATAGGCCATGTCATCCGCCAGGTCCATGATGCTGGCTTCAAGGCTTTGCTGTAGGGGGTTGTCCGGATCGCCAAGCCCGATGGCACCGCGGACACGAATTAGGTCCTCTGCTTCACTTTTGTAGGCCCCGAACTTAGGCAGGGCCTTCTTGGTGACACTGGGTCGACCCCAGGGGTACTTGGCAACCGCCGCGAGGGTCACATTAGTCAGGTTCAGTCCAGGATCCCCAAGCCTCCCGACAGCGAGCTTGGCGACGATGCGGAATGTTTGAGCGTTTCCCTCGAACCCATCGAACACCCCCACATCGCGGAGACACTTGTTGAGTTCTTGCTCACCCGCGTGCCCGAAGGGTGGGTGCCCGAGGTCGTGAGCCAGGCCCGCTGTTTCAGTTGCAGACACATCAAGGCCTCCCGCAAGTCGAATAACATCCGCGATGGCGGCCTCTCGGTGCGCACGCCGGACAAGCTGCTCGGCAATCTCCCTGGACAGCAACGACACCTTATGACTGTGCGACCCCCGCGTGTGAAACCGAGTGCTGTTTAGCTGCGGGCTTACGACCTGCGTTACTCCGGCAAGTCGACGAAGGAATGGGGAGTAGGCAACCCGCCCACGATCGCGTTCCGTTTCCGTCCGGACGTCATCTCCAGTCGCCTCGGAAGGTTCTTTCCTGGCGTGCCGTCGTTCCTGCTGATCCGGTACGACTAGCGATCCGTCAGACAGCTCAACAAGTCCAGGCAGAGCAGTGCCATCGTTCTCCCCCACGACAGGCCTACGCGGCTTGGAGCGTGTCGCTGATCCGGTCGATGCGCACCATCTTGCGGCTCGCCGCATACGAGAGAGCAAATCGCATTTCTGACACGGCCACGGTCAGGGCTCGCGCCGCCTGCCTGAGAGCTTCGTCGACGTTCAGCGGAAGTCCCGCATTGCGAAGGATTTTGACCAGTTCGTCTGCCATCGTCCGCAGCGCTTTCACTTGCTCATCAAATGTCATTGCGACCAAGTTGCCCATAGCCATCGCCCTATCTCGTCGGTTGCTCACGCCCGCGCCTCTCGTAGCCAGCGACGCACATTCCAATTTAACAGATGCCGGTCCCCCATGGCGTCACGGCGCACACAAAGTCGGGGTACTTTCGGCGTGCGCCAACTCGCGCTCTGTTCGTCGCCCGCGTCGCGAACATCGTCACGCGGGTTGCACTGCATTTCGAGACGCGCTCCAACTCGCCGTAGCTGGATGCGTTCACTATGCCAATTTGGCGTCTAGGAAGCGACCGGTCGCCTGGTCCGTTTCGGCGTCTGAGGGCTGGCGCGCAAAGAGTTACTCCGCGAAGCGAACGAGCTGCGCCTCGCGCGAAAGCACCTGTCTGATCGTCCGGGGCAGGATGTTAAGACGCGGCGGCTCGGGCTAGTCGTCGCTGTGCTTTGTCGTCTCGATCGAATCCACGGCCTTCGAGGGCGTGACGGACGTGAAGTCCGCGGCTACCGACGAGCAGCTCTTGACCGACTCGTTTGACGGAGGCGCTGTAGTTGATGTCGAACTGGTGGTGGTCGAAGTCTCCATACAGGTCGCGGATTTCTGGGGTCCAGTCGTAAGTAAGCACCCACGGATTGCGCAGCCCAGTTACGGTTGCCGCAAGCATCTCGTGGTCCTTGTACTCAAGGGAGTTCGCGTAAAGCCCTGAACCCTTATGGAAGTAAGGAGGGTCGATGAAAAAAAACACGCCATCGCAAGCCGCGTCGATGTCCGTCAGGAATTGTCGACCGTCTTTCCGGTGCAGATCGATGCTTGTGCGATAGCGCCCAATCCGACGCACCTTTGCGGCCAGGTCGTCGCGGTTGAAACGGCAGTCCAGTTTGTACGGTCCGGTCTGGTCCTTGCCTCCAATGACTCCACCCAAGATGACGCCAGAGCGGTTGGTGCGGTTGAGGAAGAGCGTCGAGAAAGCAAGGTCGACGGGAGAGACGTCGTCCTGGTGGGTGATCACGTCCCGGTGCATCTGCCAGGTACTCATGGATATGTCGGCAGCTTCGATCATGCGGGCGAACGCTTCGGTTTCGGTGAGGACTGCGTTCCAAAACGCCCAGATTGCAGGGTCAAGATCGTTGAGGACAAGCCTCCGCACGTCCCCGCGAAAGAGAAGCGATAAGGCCAGACCCGCACCCCCGGCGAACGGCTCCGCGTAGGTGCCGCGTCGCAGGCTGTTGTCCGTCAGGATTTGGGTCGTGAGCCCTTGCAGGCTCGTTTTTCCTCCGGGATATCGGAGAGGTGAAGGCGTGACAGGCATGCGGGTCTTTCCGTGATGAGGTCTTGGATAGACGCTAACGGAGCGCGACCGCCGGGCGGGGTAGGTCCTGCACCCGTTTTCAATCCGTGCTGTTGGCAAGCCAAACAATGATGGCCTCGATCTCATCCCAATTCGAGATCAAAGCGTTCCACTCTGGGAAGCCGTGTCCGTGAGCCACCGCCCCCAAATACGAGCCGCTGAAGACGTAGGAGTGCTGAGGCGCCCCGGTCTTAAGACGTCGTAGGGCATTTTTTTCGTCACGCGTGAGAGTGATCGAACCGCCCTTCTTGGACTTGTTCTCAAGGTCCTCGCACACCCAGACCACCACATTATGAAGTTTGGCGCGGTCATCGACCTCTTTGCCCATCTGGTTCTCGCTGTAGAAGAACGTGACGTACTCGATGAGGACCCGCGCAAGAATGGCGGCGGCGAGGGGATGGTTCTTGTCTGTTCGACCAAGTTCGCTAACGATGCGCTGCAATTTCACCCCCGTGACGTCGAAGCCGTTGTTCTCTGAGAAAAACCGATAGCGGGCGCTCGGATTGGGCAGCCGGTTTGCCGGGCTGGCGCTGGCATTAACGCCGGATGCAGCCCCCGCATCGCCCATCTTCATTTTCCCACCTGGATCTGATCTTGCTTCCCCTCCGCCACCTTGTCCTTCTAGAGTCGGCGGACTTGCCTCGACCGCGTCGCGGGCCTCTTCCCTTCGGGGTCCTTCATGACTGTCCACCTTGTCCTCGGGCAAGTTGTCGTCATCGTCGCTGCCTTCTTCGGAGGCGGCAGAGGGGTCCAGGGGAATTAGAACCGTTCTGGCATATTCCTCGCGTTCAGGTGACTTCGATCGTGAGTTGACCGGCCCCTTTTCGGTAAATAGGTCGATCATGAACCGCTCAAGGCGTCTCTTGAACAAGGCCTTGGAAGTGTCCCATTTGACCTCGGCTGAGGACCGTCCAGATGTGATCCCGAGACCCTGCTCTCGAAAGACGGTGTTCGACACGTAACGCGTCACAGTCGTGATCACACGGCTGCTCCGCTGATCTGCTGTGATGAATTTGAATTCGAAGGCGAGGTCGAGCAGACGGAGCGCCAACGCGTTCTGTGATTTCTCGCCAAAGTGACGTGCTTGCTGGACTGCGCTCCACTGACGGGGTCCAATGCCGTTTGCGGCCCCTTGATGTTTTCGTTCGATCCAGACGTTGGCCTCTTCCCGTGTGGGGAAGAGAACCACCTGAATCTCAACTATCTCGGGTTGGAAGGACGCGGCGAGCGATGTGAAGGCTGTGCGCTCGGCAGATGGTGCAAGGCTGGGGTCATGGAGGAGCATGAGTGCACAGAGGCGCCGATTTCCTTCCAGCACAACAATGTCGCCGGTGGCGCGCATACCTCCGAACGTTTCTAGCGGGCTGAGTCCGTATCGGGCAATGTCTGCTGCCAGCGGGTAAACGGATTCATTGTGGACGAGGTAGTCGATGATGACTTCTCGGTCGTTTGTCGGTTCATGACGGGGATTGATGTCGTCGAGGACCAAGTCGAGCAGCTTGTCCCAACTTACGGAGATGCGTTCGTTCATAATTCCCCCATTGGAGTTTGGATCTCGGTTGACCCTGCTATCGACTCCCCCGGCGAGTTTAGGTGCGCGCTTGCACATGGTCGGGTGATCAGCGTGGATCGACGGGCAGCTGTGATCAGATCAGGACATCGAGGGATGCCGCCCTCTGCCTCGTCCTAGCTAGGTGTGCTTTGCGTCCTTCAACCGTTACTGTCCCGAGAATCAGCGAGCCAGTAGAGACTTGTGCCTTCGTACTGCCACGCATCTGCGGCAGAAAACGAGACTTTGGGAAGGCCCGCGCGTTTGAAGATCTCGTCTCGGAGTGACGATGGAGTCCAAGTCTTTCCTGGTTCCAATGCCCAGCGGAGCGGGCGCACAGGATGCGAGGCCCAGCTAACGCTTGATCTTTCCGCATCTTCCGCCAGCCAAGCCTCAACCTTCTGAACAGACTCAGTTCGAACGAGCCCCTCCAGACTAAATGTCATGCTGCTGCCATCGGGGATCAGCTGGAACTCATCAATGATGGTGACCGACTTTGCTCGACGCGTGTTGGTCGTCAACTGGTCGCGGACGACAGTCGTGTTGGCCGTCATCATGGGACGCAGACGCCTACTTTCCAGGTCATCTACGGGATAGAGCTTTTGAAAGCTCGCGAGAATATCTCCATCCCGATTGAACAGCTGATATTCGTGGCACTCAATGGTCATGTTGGGTGCAATCGCCGAAAGCCACTGAACCGTGGTCAGAACCTGGGCTGGGAACCTTTCTGCAACCAGAACTAGCCTGGGGAGCTGGAACAGATCCTCAGACCATTCCGGCTCAACGTGATCCTCCAAGATCTGGAGCGCCTCAGCTGCCGTAACCGTGCGACCAGACTCTTTCCTCAACCACTCTGCGTGAGCGTCGGCCAAGATCTCCTTCGTGAATCCCGCCACCAGGGCTCCGTAAGTGATTGCCTGAAGGTGGATGCGGCGATCGCGATCGCGTTTAAGTTCGATGACCACAAGCTCACCGCTGGTCGCGAGAGCGAGAACGTCCGGCCGTTCTCGTGCCACGTCCGAACCAGATTCCCAACTGTTGAACTGGGTCGTAACTACCATCAGAGTTTCGTCGATGACTTCGGGGTGTTTCTTAATCCACGCCTCGAGGCTGTCCGTCTCGCTCAATCCCTCCGCCGTCATCGAAGTCGCTTGTAGGACCGAGGCGTTAGCGCCGTCCACGTTCAATAGGTGAGCCATGTCAAGTAGCGTTGCACCGATGCCGCCGAGCCCGCTCGACCCCGAACAGGTCACGCGACCCACAGGCGTCAGTGCCAAACCCAACTGAGGGTCTCCAAGTCAAGAACACCCAGGTTGCCGCGTCGGGCGTCCATGTCGAGTGAGTAGACCCTCCTGCCGTCATTCAGGGCACCGGTTGCTCCTGCATGAAGATGCCCGTGGAAAAGGATCGCCGGGTGCACCACGTTCCAGAGGTGAGTAGTCCGTCGCCGCGACTCCGCGGAGGCTTCAAGCCGGTCGCCTGGCCAGTGGTACGGATTGTGGCCGGCCGTGATGCTGTCCGTGGCGGACGTGGCCCCATCAACCGCTTCATGCGTCAGCATGACGTCGGCTCGTCCTGCGGCCGCGGCGGAAGAGAATTCGAGATCGCTTCCAACCTCAGACGGCCACCACGTTTCGCCTTCAACGCGATCGTGGCGATCCAGGGAAGCTGCACCTCCGAAGGACATGAAGGTGCGACCTCCGATTGCGAATCGATACCCACGGGGCAGGACCCAGATGCGTTCCGAGATCTGAGCGGGACGCCCCTCGTGCCAGCCTTCAATGTTTTCTAGGCGCCCCCAATGGTCATGGTTCCCCGGCGTGATGAGAAGCCGCTCAATACCCTGTCCACGGCAGAGCGAGTCGGCCATGTTGACGAACGCCTTGGCGTGGCGCCCCGCGCCGATGTTGAAGTCGCCGAGCTGCAGAAGTGTGCGCGCCGTCGGGGACGCCGATCGGGCTCGTGGAATGACGTTCAGGAGCCAGCTCAGGTTGCTGTGCCAGTCACCGGCAATGAGGACGTGTGTTTCGTCGTCGAGGTGAAACATGCTCAAGGCCTTTCAATCGAGGGGTAGGTGGAGGTGACGGTGATGTCGCGGCCATCAAAGGCTGTCGAGGTCACGACGTCGTCACGGGTAATCCAGGTGTTTCCCGTGCCAAAGAGCCGCCCAAAGGTCTCCGCACCACTCTCAGCTATCGCGGGGTTGCGAAAGGCGCTGGCCTCGACGATCTCCGAGAACCGTCGCAAGTCGAAGTCGCCTTGCCGGACGGCCTCTTGCAAGTTGTCCCGGATGGCGTCTTCGTCGTCCTGGGCAAGGACCATGTCCGCGATCGCCGTGGCAGGTCGGGCCACTGGGAGCCCAGCCGTCCAAGTCCAGTCCTCTGGCTGAATGGGGTGGACAACGACGTCGATGCACGCGGAGCTTGTTGACGTCGGTTCGGAGAAGAGGAAGAGGCCTCGGGGGTAGAACGGGAAGAAACCCTGCATACTGAGTGCCCACTGCCCCGTTATGACGTCTCGCGGCTGCCTGTACGAGCGTGTTCTTTCGTCGGCGAACTGCGCCGGATGGATCGACGCCCACTCCGCGCGGTAGAAGCTTTCGTACCAGGGCGCCTCGCTTGCGAGATGACGGTAGATGGAACGCTCGTCAACAACTTCGACAACCTGGTCTGTGACTTTGCGGCGCAGATATTCCGGGGTGAGGCCGACTCGCCCGGCTTGTTCGGAGGTGAAAATGCCGTGCGTACTTGCGGCCAAGCGGGTCAGGCGGCCGTCCAAGCTTTCGGCCTCGTAGATCCACTCGAAAACGCTCACGAGAGGACTCCGACGATGAGGCGCCGCCGTGTCCCAACGGCAACGAGGAGGTCGCGATTGGACGCACGGACCTGCACCAACTGGCGCGTCCAGCCGGCGTTTGGAGGTTCGACATGGGCAACAGGACGACGGTCGATGTGCGGGTCCCGGGTGGTTGGGCGAACGAGCTGCTGATGAGACAAGGGCTTTACCTTTCTGGAGGGGAAGACAGGCGGTGCCAGCCAAGTAGGGCTGGCACCGCCCCGTGTGTGATCAGCGCCGACGACCTTGGGTGACCGGCTGCGGTCCCGTCAGGCGCTTTTTGCTGCGCGCCCTGCGTTGGTGCAGCGCACGGGCTGCGCCCCGGCGACGTCTCTTTGGCGGGACATGCTCGGACTTGGTGGTCTTGATGGTGACCTTGTCGTCGTAGGCGTCGTGGAACAGGCTGACGTTGATCGCGGCGCATTGCAGGGCAAGAAGGATCGCGTTGGGCGTGGTCCCGAAAACGAAACTGCTGTGCCGGTGCAGGACGCCGCGCCAGATCTTGAAGTTCGAGTTGGCGCTCTCCACGGCGGTCCGCATGCCGTACAGCTCCGCCCACCGGGTCGTCCCGAACGGCATCGGCTGACGCTCCCGGGCGCTCTCCTGGGGGTAGACAACAATCGTCGAGCCGCAATCGCACGAGTTCGGTTGGCACTTCGTCTCGGGCTTGCTCATGGCATACCGCCTGGAGATCGCGACGTTCGGGCATCGAAGGCGGCCCGAGATCGCGGGGCCCTTGAGCTGCACGCTGCCGTCAGGCCGCACAGGGCCATTGGCCATGAACGCGTACTGCATGCGGCGTTCATACTTCTCCCGCAGCTTGGACTTGTCCTCGTCGCTCATGTCGATGGTGAAGTTCTCCAGCTTCCGCAACTCTTTCGGCAGGGCACTCGTGAACAGCACCCCGTCGATCCAGATCGCGGCCTTGTTGCGGATAGGCATCTTGGAACGCCGTTGGTTCGCGTGTAGGTCATGGATGTATTTGATGCCCCGCTCGTCCAGCCGGCGAACCCAGTTCTCGGCTTTGCAGTAGCTGTAGCCGCGATCAGTGGCGAGCCACTCTGCTTCGAACCCATACCGAAGCGAGTCGATGAGGGCGATTCCGCAATCGGCCTTATAGGTTCCTGCGGGCCGGAACAGCATGCCGCGGATGAAGTAGACGATCGTCTCGTAGCCGACGAACCCTGCGTCGACCAGCAGATGCAGGTCGTGTCCGTTGAAGGCGTGGGTGTCATGGTCTTCAGTCTGCGTCCGCCACCCGAGACGGGCGTCGAGGTCCAGGGAGCACTGGAGTCGCCCGTCATAGCCGACGCGCGGCCACCCCTTGGAGCCCCGTTCCTCCTTATCTTTAGGTTCCGGGGCGGGCGGCATGTAGTCGCTGTCGACGACCGGATCCGGCTTCTTGGGCCAGAACTGCTTCTTCGCCGGCGTTGGCACGTCGGTGGAGTCCAACGCTTGAACCTGGGCGGGCTGGAAGACCGGAGGAATGCTGGCCTCAACGATTCGGTTGCAGAACTGGTCGAGGGTCATCATTCCCACAGGGCGAGGCCGAACCTCACCGGTCTTCGGGTTGACACGGTGGAAACTGCCTTCCGGTTCCAGCAAGCGGGCCATGGCTCGCAGGGCGGTCTCGATGTGATCAGACGTTCCAGCGAAGTCAGCGAGGTCGGCCAGGGCCCTCTCGGCTCGGTTGAACTGGTGGACAAAGCGAGCCACTTGGGACAAGTTCCAGTTCCGGCGGGGGTCCTGGATCTTGAAGGCAAGGCCGACGATCAGCAGAGTCCGGAAGGACATCAGACGGCACTGCCCGCGGCGCAACCGATCGAACACCAGCGCGCCACCGTCAAGTTCCGCGCGGTCGATGATCGTCCGCGAGATACTCAACGCCTTCCGGGTGGTGTGGATGGTCATCAGCGGTTGATCGGACTTCACCGGGCGAGGCGCCCGGAATCCTGCGCCCCTCACAGCAATCCTCCGGCTAGGCGCACGGCCTCGTCATCGGGATCGTCGCGCTCGGTCAGGTGCGGGACGAGGTCCCGGAGGGAGTGTCCCTCGACCCCTACCGCCTCAAGGACCGCTGAAAGGCGCACGTCACCGTTGAGGACGTTCACCATCCAGGTGGTGCGAAGGCGAGCAGGCACAAAGCTCGGCGACCAATCGGGCACCTTTAGGCACCGCTTGAGCTTGGAGGTGACGTCCTTCTCGTTCTCACGAACGTGGCCCACTAACGGGCCCTCCGGGTACTCCACGGCCAGCTTGAACAGCTGCTGGGCGTACTCGTGACGGACTGGGACGTCACGAGGCTTCGGCCCTTCAACGCGTACCGAGACACAGCCGTCGTGGCGAGTGACGTGGTGCGCATGCACCAGAGCCACCTCCGGACCCCGCAGACCCGCCCCGAGGCACAGGTAGAGGATGGCGGCGAAGATGCGACGGGCTTTCTCCGTGGGTTGCTCTGTGAGGATTCGGTCGAAGCCGGTCGTCTGACGGGCACTGTAGGGCGCCTTGAGCTTGAGACGCGTGAACGCCTCCGGCTTGGGCCTCCACGGCGCGTGTCGAGTGACCTCAGGTCCGATCCGACGCAGCATGGACCTGTGCGTCGTTGCCCGGAGAGGACTAAGCCGGGCGAGGTAGTCGGAGATGTACCACTCGACGGTGTCGGGATGGAACAGGTCCTCCATCTCTAAGGACAGGTGGTTCTCCACGGCCCAGCGGAAGAAGTAGGACACAGCCACCATCGCGTTCAGCGCTGAACTCGGGGTCGCCGGGTTGATGGATCGCGCACACCGTTCGATGGTTATGCGATGAGTGACAAACCACCCCTTCTCGTGGAATCGGTGTCGGTACAGGGAGTAGACCTGCTCCGGCTCGTAGATCCATACCCGCCTGAGCAGGACGCGGTTGTGGCTCATGCCGCACCTCCCGCTGGACGAGGGACGGGCCCGCGGGAGCGACGTCCAACTGGGGCGGATGACGGCCCAGGCGGGCGCCGTCGAACAGGCCGTCTGATGAGGCGGCGGGGCCCATCAGTGTCAATAGCTCGGGGCGTTGAAAAGGGAATCTGGGTACGACGCAGAGAGGCTTGCGAACCAATCACAGCTGGAGTACCTTCGAAGCATCCGGGGGCACTGGATGCTTGAAGGCTCTTGCTGGGCGTGCTTATGCACGAATCGGTAGGAGCCTTACTTGCGCCGCCTGAGCGGCTCTTCATGGGGGCAGGTGGGCCTTTCTGGTTTAGATTGTTCGCTTTTGTTGGTAGATGCCCTTCGACACTCGCTCCAACTGCTTCTGCCGGTAGAGCTGGCTGAGAGTCGAGGCGACTTGTCCACGATTGACATCCGGTCTTGCGTCGCGCATGCGCATAAAGACCTCTAGGACCGTCGTGGGCGTGTTTCCGACGAGGCGCCGGACGTGTTCAGTTCGTGACATGTGGCTCAGCGCGAGATCAGTAGCTGAAGTTTCGGTCCCGAAGCTCTCGGCAAAAAACTGCCTTAGCTGAATCCACTTCACATCGTGGGTGGGCGAGAAATCGTTCCGTTTGGCAATCGACAGCTCCAGTTCGGCTCCGAGCGTGAGCAGTTCACCCACGGCAGAAGCAAGCACATCGAGCGTCGCCACCCGTTCCTCAGAAGTCATTTCGTCCCTCCACAGACCCAACATTTCCAGGCGGACGGCACCCACACAAGAAGCCAGCGACTCGACCGACTGAGTCTGACTTTTGTGTAGCAGGCGGTAATGATCGACAACATCGCGCATGCCCATTGCGGTCTCTGGGTTCCGCAAAAAGTGCCCTACATCAGCACTTGTTAGCCAGCGTGTCCCATCAATGGTTCGCATCACACTCGACCTGCTCAGGCCAAATCGAGCCCCGAGCTTGCTCATGAAAACGGCATTCGACGTTGTAACTTCACGTGTTATCCGCAAATCCTCGTGCTCGTAGAAGCGATCACGGAAGTAGCGGGCCGCAAAGTTGGTGACGGCCCACTCATACGGAACATGCTGACGAGCCGGAGGCTCCCCGTAACCAGGCCATTCCCACTTACTTGCCCCAGACGGAAGGGCGCGGGGAATCACTTTCGGAACACTGCTTTTAGTCGCCACAGTCACACCCTAATTCCAGTTCAGAAATGAACTATGAGGTGTGGGACTTGTTCGGCGGCCGATGTCGTAATCAGCCTGTTGTCGGCTGTTATTCCCCGGTTGCTGTGCGACGTTGCAGGTCGACGACTTCTTGTCGGTAAGCGAGACGACGCAGGCGTATACGCCGCATCCGCCAGCCACGAACGAGCTGCAACAGGGTCCACGAGCCCCAGCAACTAGGGATGATCGCCCACAGAACAGGGAGCAGCTGGGCTAAGACAAGGCTTGCGACTATCGAAAGAGGGATGCCCGTGCGAATACCGGTCGAGAGGACGGTAAAGCCTACGGAGGAGGCCGATAGAAGAGCCATGCCTCCGAGAGCCCACCGCAGGAATCGTGGAGAACTTGCATCAGTGAGCATGAAGCTACCCACGAAAGCCAAGCTCAGCGGGACAGAAACTGACGCCAAAACCAAGGCGAAGATTGCGATGGCAGTCACGAGGGACGTGACGGCTTCGCGCGCGCCGACTAGAGCAGCAACTGTGCTTACTCCAGTCACGGCTAGGCCCACGAGGAGCAAGATGCGAAAGAGAACGGTCCCGCGCAAGCCCTGCTGTCCGGCACCGGCTGAACGCAACGCCACGTAAGCGGCCTGGGTGGTGGACACCCCGTTTGTCGCTGCCCGGAGCCTCTCGCGCAGTGTGCCGAAAACGAGGCCTCCCGTCCACAGTGAGATGGCGACAGCGACGGCCGAGACGATAGCGACAGACCACATCCGCTCAGCCGTCGCAGCGTCCCCAATCGAACCAACCGCCGCCAGCACAATCGCTGCCACCGCAACACCGGCGATCGCATAACTGCACACTGCCACTCGGCGCCGAATAAGAGCGACGTCATCCGTCGCCGAACGAGCCTGCGCTAAAGGCACACCGATGAGAAGCACCAGTGTCGCAATCAGCGTGGGCACGAGCCACACCGCGTCAACTGCAACTTGACGCCCGAGTGAGGCAAAGGACTTGGCGAAGTCGACTGGTTCCGCCGAGACCGTTAGAACGGTCGCAATACCCGTCATGACCAGGACGCAGTAGGCGAAGAAGACAATCAGCGCGGCCGCCTCGCTCAAGTGTCGGTGATTCCGCCAACTCCTTTGGGACGCGTTGGACCCGTGCTCGTCACGCGACATGAGAACCGAACGCTACGGCTTCTCGGAAGCTAAGCGTCGGCCTCAATCAACTCAACCTGCCTCGTGGGCAAGCTGACCCGCATCGAACCGTCAGACCGGAGGCGCGCAGGAAGCAGGACCCCCGCCTTCTGCCGCGACAAATAGTCGACAAACATGCCCACCGTGCTCTCGGGACTGGGCTGCTCCGCGTCGAGCATCGTTTCGGCCCCGCGAACGTCCAAGGCGCCGGTCGCATCCATGACAACAAAATGACGAATCGAGGACCCCCGACCCTTCGTGAAGACGTTGGCGTAACCACCGACGCTCTCCACTCGCCGGAGGAGCACGGGAAGGCGCTCTTCCTCCAAAGCAGCCACTACGGGGCATTCACCGTTGTTATCGCGAACCGTAAGCTGTCGACCACCGAGGGCAATCAGTATGTCAATTTCCAAACGAAAATCGTCCAGAGCGGTGTTGATGTTCTCAGCCATCATTCTCCTTCACGTCTCGAATTGTAGTCGCGTAGTTTTGGGCCGCCGTGAGGGCTAACGCCACGTTCGCGTTGACGTCTTCCCAGCTGTGCAGAGGAGCAAGCGACGTGACCGTTCCATTCAGGTGATGCAGGTGAGCATGCCCATGGCAGCAGTCGATACGGGCCACCTCTTCCCACTCACCGTCGAGCTGCTGCGTCTTGACGATGACAGCGAAATCGACCACCCGACCCCTAAGGCGCCAGAGATGCGGCTCGATCCTGATCGTGTCTGCATCGTCAGCAGGCCGATACCAGGACTGCTCGGCACAGACATTTCGGTCCGGGGGTTCGTAAGAACCGTGTTGCTGATCGTTAAGAGACGCGTCGAGAGCCTCATGCGCCTGGCGTTCAGCTCGACGATCCTGCTGCCCCCTCCTGACCATATTGCGAGCATATTCTTCTGCGACAGATCCTCAGCTAGGCACGCCGCCCCAGTTATGGCGACAAAGCCCCAGCAACGAGCTGCCCCGCGATCCCGCCGGTCGTGTTCCAGCAACCCATACGACTTGGCAGAAGCCAAGTCGATATCCAGGTCTTTCATCGATTCCCCTCTGGCGCCAGTCGTCAACCCGACTGCGCCCCCTCGCCCGAGGCTATCGGTCCCCGACTGAAGCGAGCAGATCATCAGTGCCCCTCGTTTGGGGCGGAAGGACGTATCCTGCGGCCGACTGTTCGTTTCACATGACCGCGAATCGGCCGGTTTGATGTGGTGCTTGCGGTCCCGCAAGGTCATGCGGAATAGATGACGTTTTGTTTCCAGAGCCTCGTAACCAGCGGCTCCGGTCTTCGACAGAGGAAAGCAACCTTGATTTGGCGTTGAGATCGTTGGCCTGGGCCGAGAAGTATCCACACATGCTGATTCGCGGCTAGGAGGCGCGAGGCACCGTCAGTAACTGACGTGCGTTCGATTGACGGTGACGATCCTCACCTTTTGGATACTCGCAAGGGTTTGAGGTTCTCGCGTTCTATGAGAGGCCTTACCCATGCCACAACCGTTTCCCCCTGACTTTGGGGAAGAGCCGTAGCGCTCGTCCGTGCGCGGAAATCCGTCACTACCGCTGCCGCTGTTTAGAGGGTAATTACCGCTGCAATTCTCAAGCGAGTCCGCAACGACTAGATCGACAGGGCGGGCGTCCCATGGTCACACGTGGGAGAGCGTGGCGTCGGCGATAACGAAGACACGCTTTTGGCAGCTTGAGGGCAAAAGTGCGGAGGGTCATCGGGCTATATCTCTGCTGCCAAATGCTCGAGGTCAGCGGCACAGAGGAGAGATTCTTGCCGCTTGAGCAGGGCATCAATTATGGTCATCCAGGGGAGGCCCACTTCTCAGATTTCAAAAGGTGGATCGTGGAAGTTACTCTGTTCGTTCTTGGCCTTATTGCCGCCATTCCGCTATCGGTTGGCGGCAACCTTCTTCAGCCAAGAGTGGAACAGGCCCTTGCACTTCGAAGCTCGAGGAGATCCGCTGAAAGAGTCACCCGGGTCACCGGTGAGGTGACGGCTGCGGAACGAATGCATGAAGATAGGCGACTTCTCCTGGAATACCTCATCGCCCAGGGCCTGCGCGCGACGCTTTACGGGTCCGTTGGGGGCATTGTCACGGCAGCGTTTTTCGCCATTCAGCAAGGTGCTTCGGTAATTGACAGTTTTCGAATTAGTCCACTCATAAATGGATTTGGACTCGTCGGACAAGTCGTCGGCATTGTTACGGCTGTTCTCATCATTTCAGTTTGTCTGCGAGCACTCCGAACGCTGAGCAACGTTCAGAACTACGACGCCTACATGCAAACTGTCGACAGGCAGCTTGGTGCGCTCCAGACGTCCGCACGTCGGCAAGAGTCTGTGCAAGTTGCAGACGGTCCGGACGTGCGACCGAAGTCACGAAAGAAGTCCAGGAAGAAAAAATCCAAGCAGCGCTAGGGAGGCTCATGCGCTCTCGGCAACTCCTCTCCAATGGGGCGACACCCATTATTCTTGGCGTTCATCGAGAGTCCTGATGTCGCTGGCCGGTGTGGACTCGGCCCTTACAAGCCAGCGTCCTCCTCGACGGTCCCGAACCACGGGCGACCGTCTCTCAGTCGGTACTCGAAGCCGAGGAAGATAAGCCATCGGTGCAGCATCGGGGCCAGCTTCCCTACGACCGCCTCGACGGACTGGGTAGGCGGGAATGAGCCTCTCGGCAGTTTCACGAGCGTGTCCCGCATCTCGGCCCAGAAGTGGCCCACCTGCGTGTCCCAATGGATGCTCTCGAGTGCGGCCGGCGGTATGGGAATCTGGGCAACCGCGTAATCGGCGGCCGCGCCGGCGACTGTGCACCATAAGGCAGTCACCATGCCGATCACCTGGTCCGCGATGGACCGACGATCAACAAACATGTCGTGGCGGCCCAAGGCGGGGTTAGCCGGTCGAGGCGCGAGCCGCTTCTTGAGCTTGGTCGCCATGTAGTCGAAGCTGTTGGCGTCGAGGTCAAAACTGTCGCCAGTCAGCGGCTCGCTCAGGGCGAATAGCCCCGCGAGCACCTTTACGCGATAGAAGCTGAGCACGTAATACGCTGCATCCTCGAAGGGGTCGTGGATACTCGTGTCATCTCGTAGGTCCAGATCCTCTTCGGTCGCTAGGAGGCTGGCGAGTACGGCTGCGTGCATGACTTCGCTGGCGTGGCCCGGTTTGGCCTTATGAGGGTTTTGCCCGAGTCCGATGGCCGGACCGGGGATGGCGATTACGGGGATGCCGGCTGGGTCGCTGTAATCGAACCGAGCTTGAGTGATGAACTCGGCCGGCGGGCGGGCCTCGAACTCGATATAGTCCCGCGATTCGACGGTTACATCGAACACTCGAAGCATTACCTCGGAGGCGAACGCTCCGCCTTGGCACAGTCCAATGACTAGGGCAACAAGTAGGGGGTTTTGCGCGCCAAAGTCCGGTCCGTCGACGTCGTCGTATCCCACGAACTCGTAGAGAACGTTTCTCTCGGCGCAGTACGCAGGCAGTCCAATCTTGTGCACCCGGCGGACCTGCTTATCGCTTTCCGCGCTCATGCCAGCTGCCGGCCGGTCATGACATCTGAGCCTCGGAGCCCGTCCTGCGCTGGTGCCGTGTAACCCCGTCGCGAAGCGTGCGGCCGCCAAAACTCCCAGCCTTTGGGCGTCTGACCTGACCGAAACGTCCGCTGGTCAGTCCCGAAGCTTAGGCCGTATTGGAGGGCTGGCATGTACACGCTTTCTCAAGTAGGGGTGGGCGCCGGCGGGATGACTTACGAGAGAACCGACGCCCCGGAAGGCGGTTCACGACAAGAACCAGGACGCTTCCTTGCGCCTCCAGCCTTCGCGCAAGGCCGAAGGACGCCGCGAGAAATCATGGCAGGGGGATTTATGCGGTCGAGAGATTTTTGCGAGTCCCGAGAATATCTCGGTGTTTTCTGAAATGTTCGTAGAGAAAGGTTGACGTACAGTACACGCCATACACGAAGTGTCACGGGGCAAGTGGGTGGCCCCCTGATGCGCGCAACTTCATTTGAGGGCGGTGATCCAGTAACTTTAGGAACGTCAAACACCGGCTTGGAAATCTGTGAATTTCCATCCGGTCATAGTGTTCTTCCCTTCCTGCTGCAAACAGGACGAGAGGGATCTTCCGGCTTTTTCGCCGTGGGCACATCTCCGACGCATGAGTGGTGACGCCACGCATTTTTGCATGCTCAAATTCGGGCCGCAAGCGTGACGACAATCGCCGCCTACGAAGGAATCACTCATGCCGAAGCTCTCACGTCAGCCCAGCCCCGGAGACGAACCCCTACTGGCCCTCATACGCGCCATGTCGATCGCCCGCAGGGAGGTCACTCGGGAGCGGCGACGTCTCGTCCTTCAGGCCAATCAGGGTGGCCTCTCAGCTCGGAATCTGGCCCGGTTGCTGGACGTACCCGAAGGAACAATCTCGACGTGGATTCGGCAAGCCAAAGCCGAAGGGGATGTCGTCGCATCGTTGTCTTCTGAAAAAGACTGACCTGCACCGAACGGGGTTCGTCAACAGGGAGCTTCGGTGCTTTCGTCGGCAGGTGCGTCGGCCTACCGGGGCGACTCGAGGTGTTGGACCAGGTCAGAGAGTGGAACTTCGAGGGCTTGAGCGATCCGGAACCAAGTCACGAGGCTTCCGGTGGCGGAGCCATTTTCGATCCTGAACAGCATTGAGCGTGCGATGCCAGATCGCGTGTGCAGGTCGTCGACACTTAGGCCGCGCGCGACTCGGAGCGATACTGTGGCGCCCCGCAGAGCGTCGAGGTTCGGCTCGTTCGTGGCAGTCACGGGGCATCTCCTCTTTTTGCTCATGTGGCGCAGTCCTCATATGAGGACTAAACTCGGGGTATGGCATCGCAGGCGACATCTCGGATAGGTCCATTCCTGGCCGCTCATCCGACGCGACCTGGCGCCCTGCGATGCCTCCCGACGTTGCAAATCTACCGTGCAGAGACGGTCGAAGGTCTCTCGGCTGGCGGGTGCGGACGCTCGCCCTAGCCAAACCGCCAACCAGGTTTTGCGTTGCCACCGGTGAGGGACGCCGGTTTGAGAGGAAGCAGCCACACGGCTGCTAAAGACCACCGACCCCTCGAATCGAAGGCTCCCATTCATGACAGACATCACCGACAAGATCGCCGGCCTCTTCGCTGCAGCCCGCGCGGCGTCCATCGATGCCGATCAGCTACTTGGGAGCGTGGCGACGAACTTGGAAGCTCTGCACATTCCTCCTCAGGCGACCACGACAGCCTCGACGAGTCGTCCCGTATTGAGCGCCGGTCTGGCCAGACGACCCGTGCGTGCCGAATCACTTCGTCAGGCCGCAGCACGCCTGGGCCTGGATGGCGTGAGCATCAAAAGGCTTCTCGCCAATGGCGACCTCCAGGCGGTAACCGTTGGCGGAACGCTCGCAATACCTACCTGGCAATACGACGCTGGCAGCCCGAGCGGCCTCGTCCCGCACATTCGTGCGGTCCTGGCTGCCGCCGAGGGGCGCCTTTCGTGGATCGAACTGGCGATCATCATGGCAACCCCGCAGACCGCACTCATTGCCGAAGCCGACCACAACATCGTCGAATGGCTGCACTTCGGCTTTCCCGTCGACAGCGCCCTCGCTGTCATCCGCATGGAAGGACGACATGACTAACCCCGTCACCCCTCACAACGACGGCCTCAGCCGGTTCCTCGCCCAACTCGTTCGACTAGGCATCGACGTGCCCTTTGCCCTCGCAGGAGCGGCTTTCGTGCTGGAGCAGGCTCCACCGGCCCGGCCGTCTCGACTGCCAGAGCGCGAACGCCGCGCAATTCTCCACGAGGGATCGGTCACCGAAGGCGACCTTGCCGCCGCCGAGATAGCCGTCCAATCCGGTGAATTCCAGCAGGAGCTGATTCTGGCCTTCATTGTCGGACTCGCCGCTTCGTACATGGACGCGACCGCGGCCGAGCGGCTGAAGGTGCCAGTCGAGAGGCTGGAAGACATCTACGACGACGGCAAGCTCATCGGACGAACCAACGGAGACACGACCGCGACGCCGATGTGGGAATTCGACGCCGACACCTCGGACGGCCTCCTCCCTCATAGCAAGGAGATCATCGCAGCCGACGCGCCCATGTACTACTGGTCCTTCGGGGAAGCGATCTATGACCCTCAAGCAGCCTTGCGGGGCGTGAGTCCGCTCTCGCCCGCGCGCTGGCTGTCAGAGCGTTTGGAGCCGCAGGCCGTGATCGACTTACTTCGAGGCCACGAACCATCACCCCAATTTTTCGAGGCGAACCGTGAGTGAGGTCCACGCATCCGAAGACCGCCCCCTTCCTCCAGACAGGCACGAACGGCGCGCTGTCGAGTTGGCGCGCCTTCGCAAGTCTCTGGCCGCCCAGGAGCGAGTGGCCGTCGCCGGAGATTGGCACAACGACCGTACCTGGATCATGAACGTCTTCTCACGGATATCCACCGCCGCACCCGACGTCCGCGTGATCCTCCAACTCGGCGACCTCGAGATCGGAACCGACAAGTACGCCAAGGCCTTCCTCAACTTTATTGACGAACGTTGCCGCGGACACAACATCGACTACGTCCTCGTCACGCCTGGGAACCACGATGATCGAGACCGGCTTGACGCCAAGCAGGAGTGGCGGCGGGGCGAGCCGACACCGCTTTCGGAACACGTCCTTGCCCTACCACCGGGGTATCGCTTCGGCCTTGGCGGACGGAGCGTTCTCTCGTTCGGTACGGGCGCTTCCGTCCAGGACGACCTCGTCAAGGGTGTGAACTGGTGGCCGCAAGAGGTGCCCGCGCCCGGCCTCTTCGATGCAGCCGCGGCTCTCGGACATGTCGACATTCTGCTTACGCACGAAGCTGTCCTAGGCGGTCCCGCGAGCGTTGCCGCGATCATCAACGGCAGGGCAAGTAAGAGATGGCGTCCTGAGCGATTGGCCGCTTCCGCCCGATCTCGCGAGCTGATCTCAGGCCTCTGCGAAGCAGTGGACCCCGCAATTGTCTTCCACGGCCACATGCACGTCAGAGGGCAAACGGAGCCCGGAGCGCCGCGGCGAATCTATTCGCTTGCCGACAACCGCTCGCCTGGCAACGCAGGCATCCTCACCATGGCCACGCTCGACTTCCAATGGATCTAGGCGACGAGACGAGGCCTTATGCCGAAGGGCGAAGAAAACCGACTGGTGCAGCATCTATCGCTGCTCATCGCTCAGAAAAGCGCTCTCCTAAACGACCGGCTCAGCGGCAGTGACGGCGCCGCAGAAACGCCGGCAACGAATCCACCCGATGTCGAACGACACGATGTCTCGTAGGCGCCCGACGCTCGGGGTGGGTTCGAAGCCATGAGGGAGATCAGCTCTGAAACGGCAAGAGCCGACTTCCCATCAATTCTGCTGGCGAGCATCACGCGGCATGAGCCCGTCCGAATCCGCTCCGATTGGGGCATGGCTGTTCTCATTCCCGAAGGCTTTTTCGCGGACTGGGTTCCTCTGGCCAGGTCCCTCGTCGCTTTGTCGGATCCCGCCGTGCCCCGTGCCGACGCCGGCGCCCGCACCGACCGATGGGATACCGTCTCCGAGCTGCTGGATTCTGACTCGGGTTCGTGGCGAGTCGCGATCGGGCCCGACGCCTACATCGTCGACCTCGACCGAAAGACACTCACCAAGCCTGATGGGGGCGGTTCCAGAGGCGGAGAATCCGGTCATCGTCCACACTCGTTGCTCTACTCGGCTGCCGCATAGGCGAGCGGGCGACCTGGCTCTCCTCGGACCCTGGCGACCCGAGCCACGTAAATGAAACGACCCCCGGCGGCGTCGTCACGAACATCAGCCGCATTGATCAGAGACCTCCATCAGACGATGCACGAGAGCAGCGCCAGGCGCAGGCACAGATGGCCCGCAACTCGCCTGCGGCCTTGCCTGAGCTGACCGTTGACGCATCCGAAGTAATGTCCCACTTAGAGGACCTCCTGGCAAACGTGACCAGCCGCCTCGACCGCATCACGATCATCGCCCCGAAAGGACGAGCGATCCTGATGCCAGCGGACGAATTCAACTCCCTCCGCGACTTGGCTGCAGTGTCGCTCCAAGCCATGGAGCCGATGACTTCTCGTCCCAATATTGGGGCGATCTTTCTCGAGGGTGAGCGAACCGTGGAACTCCTCGATAGCGACACGGGTGGGTGGCAAGTCGTCACTTCAGCTGGTGAGTACTGGGTCGACATGACAAAGCGAACCGTGTCGGGCGAGCCGTCTCTTGATGGAACTCCCATACTTTGCAAGCCGGGGGTACCTTTACACCGTCTCGAACGATGCCGCGTCGGCATGGAATTCCTGTGGACGGTAGGTGGCAACTTTATGCCGCCCGGGCTTGCCCAAACCGGGCGAGGCGAGCGTGTCAAAACCATCACACGCATGAGCAACTGGTTACTGAGCTGAGTCGGTACTTCCCGGAAGACCCCGCAGTACTCGCATCATCTCATCAACGGTTTCAAATGAGCGGGTGTCCCCAGCTTCCGATTCCTCGATGAGCGCCCTGATCTCGGACGTGATCCACGAGGAATCATCCCTCGCTTCGCTCTGCATGAATCGATTCTCGGCCCTCATCCAGCGCAGCGCAATGATTGGCGGTCAGGGGCCACGGGGCGCCTTGAACGCGAACCGGACAAGCGTGCTGACGCTCTCAAGCCTTTAGTCTGCCGCGTAAGTCGCCCGGGCCAGCTCGCAGAGGCACAGTCGGGCGGCAGGCCCGCCCCAATCTCTGGAGTCATGGGCTGGTAGACCACGTGAAAGGGGCGAAACTACTCCTGATCGTCTCCCGTTAAGGACGCGAACGCCTGATCGAGCAGGTCATCAAGACTCTCGAGTCCGTCGCTTTCAATCCAAGCGTCGTAGGCAACCATCAGGCATCCCAAAGCCGCCATAACGCGTGTCCGCAAGGCGATTATTGGCACCGCTGACTCGGGGCGTCGCTCCGCAAGCAACTCCACCAGCCGCGGCCTCCAAGTCTCCTGTTTCTCATGTAGCCGCGCCCAGAGAGACGGCGTGGTCCAGACGAGGCGAAGTCGCGAAAGCTCAAAGGCTGCATCGGCTGTCAGAAGCGTGACCCCGGGTTCGACAGCGTGCCGCAACGCCGCCCAATCGTCACTAATGCTCGCCTGGTCAGTGAGCGCTTCCGCCATCTGCGGACCGAGGGCATCGAAGACGCAGAGCACGACATCTTCCTTGCTGCCGAAGTACCGCAAATAGGTACTCCTCGAGACTCCCGCCCGCCTTGCCAGGTCATCGAAGGTGACGGCGTCAAAACCCGACTCGAGGAAACCTTGCAGACCAACCGCGGCGAGTTCATCTCGGACGGCCGCTCGCCCGATTTCTCTCGTGCTCACTCCATTCACGGTCCGAGGCTACAGGCGAGAAACCCGCTTGCACAAATGAAGTTAAGTGCATATGTTGATACTCAGTGTCATTCATGACCCCGAGTTTAATGAAAGCGAGCAACACATGCCGTACGACCTTCCCGCCCTTCGAGTCATCGTCTTGGAGGGTGTCGCAACCGTCACGATCGACAACCCGCCCCTCAATCTTTCCGACGAGGTACTCCTTCCCTCGCTGCGCCGATTCATCACGCAAGTTCGGACCGACGACGACGTCCGAGTCATCGTTTTCGACAGCGCCGATCCCGACATCTTCATAGCTCACGGAGACACGCGATTCATCACGGAACCCGACGTGATGGCAGCCGCGGGGGCCGCGACCGTCGCGGCGAATCCCGACGCGGAGTTCCCCTCCGACCTGAATCTCATGCAGGTCGTCCATGAGGAAGTTCGCGCACTCCCTCAGGTCACAATCGGCAAGCTGAAAGGCCTTGCCCGTGGCGGCGGAAACGAGTTCCTTATGGCGCTCGACATGCGTTTCGCCGCGATCGGCAAGGCCGGCCAGGCTCAGCCGGAGGTGATGATGGGCATCATGGCCGGCGGCGGCGGCACCCAGTACATGACTTCTCTCGTCGGCCGCGCGCGCGCTCTCGAGCTTCTGCTCGGAGCCCAGCTCGTCGACGCTGAGCTGGCAGAACGATACGGCCTCGTCAACAGGGCACTTCCCCTCGACGAGATTGATTCCTTCGTCACAGTCCTCGCCAGGCGCATTGGCCAATTGAGGCCCGAGATCGTGACTGCAGTAAAGAACGCGGTGAATGCCGTCCCGAATGCGGTGACACGCGCTGGACTCGCCCGTGAGAACCTCCTTCTCGGGCCGCTCTTCACTCCCGAGGCGGCCGACCGCGCCCAGTCACTTCTCGTGGCGGGCATGCAGACCCGTGAAGGCGAGATCCACCTCGAAGCTCTTATCCGCGGACTGTGACAAGGGGCCTCTGAGTACAGGAGGGCCGGTGCCTCATGCGGCGCACCGGCCCACCATCGGCAGTGTCGCGCGAGCGCTTTATCTAGCCTTCACGGATCTCGCTCTCGTCACCCTTGAGTTCGCTTCTCTGGCGCGGACGTGAACACGTGAGATCACTGGATTCAACGGCCAACGCGAATTCGGGGTTGGGGCGTCACTGCAACGGCGTCCAAGGCGCGAGCCACAGGCCCGTGACGGCATCGACCAGGATCGTGGCGTAGGCGTTCCAATCGACTCCATTCGCCTGGGATGCAATAGCCATTTCCCGCCCGGCGTAGCCCCACGAGATGAGCTGCCGCGACATGTTCTCACGCTCGGCGTACACGACGGGAGGCAGCTCGGGACGGCATCGGTCAAGGTTCTCCAGCGCCAGGCGAAGCGAGGGCATCGAATCGATATTCGTCGTCACGATAGTCCGCAGTTCAGGATCGGCGAGAACCTGAGCGCTGAACCGGGCGTAGTACGTCTCGTGTCCGCGATGGACGAGTTCCGCGAAGTGCTCTGCCGTCGGCTGGACCAAGCACCGAACCCAATCGCGGACGGAATCCGACCCGACAGTCTCGGCCACGATTCGATCGCGCCGGGCATCGATGTCGATCTGGTGTCGTTGCACGATCGCGCGGACGAGGTCGACTTTCGTCCCGAAGTGATAGCTCACAGCAGTGTTGTTGCCCTGACCTGCCGCGTCGCTGATCTGACGGTTCGAGACGGACATGACTCCCTGCTCGGCGAACAAGCGTTCCGCTGCGTCCAAGATGGACGACCGAGTGGCGGCGACGCGGGCTTCCCGAACTCCGACAAGGGCCGATCGCCCGTTCACCTGGTTCGACATGGGCCTCCTTTGCCTCACTCCATTGTGATTGATGCCATCTTAGGAATTGATTCAATCAATTGATTGACGTAGATTGCGTTGCATGACAGCTCAGCCCGATACGGCCAGCACTCCCACTCAACTCGAAGAGGAGGCCGAGCACGTCGGCAGTCGCCGATCAAGCCTCTGGCTAGGGGTGGTCGGCCTGGGCGCGCTCGTCGTCTCGCTCTCGCAGTCCCTCTTAATTCCCGTGCTCCCTGCCCTTCCGCAGCAGCTCCACTCGTCGCCCGAGACCGTCCAGTGGCTACTCACATCGACTCTGTTGGTCGGCGCGATCGCGGTCCCGTTCATGGGCCGACTGGGCGACATGTTCGGCAAGAGGCTGATGTTGCTCGTGGCCATTGGGGCCATGCTCGTCGGGTCCCTCATCACGGCACTCTCGAGCGACATCGTCGTGCTCATCATCGGACGAGCGATCCAAGGTATCTCCGCTGCTGCCATCCCCCTCGGAATCAGCCTTCTGGCCACATTGCTCCCCGCACGCCGGCGCGCGACGGCCATGGCCACCATCTCGGCCATGCTGGGTGTCGGCGGCGCTCTCGGGCTCCCCTTCGCGGGGCTCATCGCTGAAGGTGGCGACTTCCACACGCTGTTCTGGGTCACCGCCGTCGCTGCAGCGGTGGCGTTCCTCGGCATCATGCTCCTCGTCCCGGAGCCAAAAGATCGCGCGGGCGGTCACATCGATTTCGTTGGAGCTGCCCTCCTCGCCGGCGCGCTCGTCACGCTTCTCCTCCCGCTCGCGCAGGGAAGCGATTGGGGCTGGGGTTCGCCGCGGACCATCGTCCTGTTCGTGGCCACGGTCGTGTTGTTCGCCGCTTTCGGCCTATGGGAGACGCGGCACCGTGAGCCCCTCGTCGATCTGGCCTCACTGACGAGGCGCCCGATCCTGCTGACGAATATCGCTTCGCTTTTCATCGGCTTCGCGCTCTTCGCATCGCTCATCGGCACTGCGACCTACGTGCAGGCGCCCGAGTCGTCGGGCTACGGTTTCGGGACCACGACACTGGTCGCCGGGCTCACGATGCTCCCCAGCGGCCTCGCCATGCTCGTGTTGTCACCCGTCGCCGCCCGCCTGATCAACGGCATCGGAGCCGGCCAGACGCTCGCTATCGGTGGGTTCATCGTCGCCGTGGGATGGATCCTCCGGATCACCGTCACCGGCTCCCTCTGGGAGATCGTCGTCGGAAGCACCGTCGTTGGAATCGGTACCGGCATTGGCTACGCGGCGATCCCTGCGCTGGTCGCGGCCAACACTCCCAGCCATGAACTCGCGTCCGCGAACGGCGTGAACACGCTCATCCGCTCGCTGGGCAGCTTTCTCGCAAGCGCAATCGGCGGCACCATCCTCGCCACGGTCACGATTGCGGGCACACAGCTGCCGTCGCTCGGCGGCTACCAGATCCTCTTCGCGGTGTGTGCCGTAGCTGCGATCGTCGCCGCGGTCATCGCTCTGCTCACGACGCGGCCTTCGTCGGGTCGCAGCGAAGTGTGACCGGTCGGTCTGCGCATTCCACGGGACGAATCGCGCTCGACGTCTCGCCTAGGAAACCCTCGCGGTTCCCCGACTCGTCCGCGCGCCTCACTACTGCAAACGCAGTAGCGCGATCGCTTCGGTCGCACGATTTGGACCGGACGCATTCCCGTGAAAGTAGAGGTATGTCACCACCCGTTCAATGAAACCGGCCGCTGTCCTGTTCACCGCTGAATGTCGCCTGCGGCCGCATTCTGCGACAACGCGTTGCCGGTCTCAACTCGCCAATTCGAAACCGTGGACAGGGCCGTGGCTCTCAGCAATCCATCCAGCTGACCACGAGAAGCAATCGAGGAGACAAGAATGCGCATTTCCGTCGACATGACTAAATGCCAGAGCTACGCGCAGTGCGCCTTCCTGGCGCCGGATGTGTTCCGGTTCGAGGGCGACGAAGCACTCGTCTACGACCCGAACCCATCCGAGTCGGTTCGTGCCCGCGTCATCCAGTCCGCTGCTGCATGCCCCGTGCAGGCGATTCGAATCGATCACGAGCGCCGACAACCAGAATCAACGCCCACCCCGACCGATCTCGCCGCGTCAGATCGCGTCGTCGTCGTCGGTGCCTCGCTGGCGGGGCTCACCGCCGTTGAGTCTCTGCGCTCCGGCGGATTCAGCGGATCGATCACGGTCATCGGAGACGAGCCTCACGAGCCCTACGATCGTCCCCCCCTGTCCAAACAGGTCCTCCTCGGAATCGCCCCCTCGGGCACTCAGCTCCCGCGAACAGCCGACCTCCGTGCGGACTGGATTCTGGGCGTCGCAGCCACGGGCCTCGACCCTCGAGCGCAGATCGTGCACCTCGCCGACGGCGGAGCCGTGTCCTACGACCGGCTACTCATTGCGACTGGAACGAGAGCTAGACCCTGGCCGAACCGCGACGAAGCCGCACTGAATGGCATCCACACGATCCGGACCTCAGATGACGCCGAACACCTGCGGCAGCAACTCGCGGCCGGTCCGCGTCGCGTCCTCGTGATCGGCGCAGGATTCACCGGCTCGGAGATCGCTTCCGTATGCCGAAGCCTGGATATCCCGGTCACTGTCGTCGACCGGGGACCCGCACCCCTGGCCGGCGCTCTGGGCGACACCGTCGCCGGCGTTCTGGGCGAGATCCAGCGGGAGCACGGGATCGACCTGCGCTCCAACGCCACCGTCACGAAGCTCCACGCTGACGCCGAAGGCGCGGTCACGGCCGCGACGCTCTCGGACGGCACCGAGATCGACGCAGACGTCGTGGTCGTCGCGATCGGAGCACTTCGCAATACCGACTGGCTCGCAGGGTCCGGGATCTCGACCGGACCCCTCGGCGTGGACTGCGACGCCGCGTGCCGCGTCCTGGACGTCAATGGCGACACCGCCCCCGGAGTGTTCGCGGCCGGCGACGTCGCCGCGTTCCTGCATCCCTCGGGCGACGGTCGCCGCACCTCGAGAGAGCACTGGGGAAACGCGGTCGCCCAAGCCAATGCCGCCGCGCGCAACATGCTCTCAGGCGGCGACGCCGCATACGACGCGGTGCCGGTCTTCTGGTCGACGCAGTTTGGCCACGTCGTCAAGTCCGTGGGGGAACCCGCAGACGCGGACTCGGTGGTCATCGCCCAGGGATCCCTCGCCGAGAGAGTATTCGTCGCCGTCTACGGCGTCGGCGACCGCATCGTCGGCGCTGCGGGCATGGACCAAGTCAAGTGGATCGAACACTACCGGCGCCAGGTCGCCGCGGGTGCCTCGTTCCCTCCGCAAGGCCGCACGGTCGACGGCTCGACCGCCGAGCCCCGGGTCGTCCACCCCCTTCACGGCGGCACTCCCAACGCCATCGCACCCACTGCACACGAAAGGACACGCGCATGACCGACACCACCGACCCCACCTCCGGCTGCCCCGTCACCGGGGGAACCGCCGTCTGGAACCGATTCCTCGACCACGAGAGTCGCCCCGACCCCTATCCGCTCTACGCGGACCTCCGCGAAGGGGCACCCGTCCAGCGCCTCGACGACGGCGCGTTCCTGATCACCGGCTACGACGAGATCCTTCAAGTGGTCCACGACCCGCGAATCAGCTCCAACCCGCTCGCCGGTCGCGCCGACACCGAAGACGCCGGCCCGAGCCTCACGTCCGCGTTCGTCATGCAGGACCCACCCGACCACGACCGGCTCCGCCGCCAAACCATGCGCCACTTCGGCCCACCGAACCACGCGGGCTACATCGACTCGCTGCGCGAGGACATCGCACGGGCCGCCGCCGGACTCATCGACGCCTTCCCCGAGTCCGGCACCATCGACCTCGTCGAGGCTTACGCCTACCCGCTACCGGTCATGATGATCTGCGACGTCCTCGGCGTTCCCCACGAAGACGAACCCCGCTTCCACGCCTGGAGCGCCGCGATCATCGCACCCCCCGAGGCGACCACACCCGACGAGGCCGCAACGCTCCAGCGCGAGGCCGCGACGGCGACGCAGGAACTCGGCGCCTACCTGGGCGGCCTCGCCGAGCTTCGCCGCGGAACACCCCAGGGCGACCTCCTGTCCGGCCTCGTGAACGACCACGGACCCGACGGCGCCATGACACCCTCAGAGATGATCAGCACCACGATCATGCTGCTGATCGGCGGACACGAGACCACCGTCAACATGATCGCCAATGGCGCCTTGACACTGCTCCGTAACCCGGAAGCCCTCGAACAACTGATCGCCCGGCCGGAGACAATGCCGGGCGTCTTCGAGGAACTCCTCCGGCTCGAACCGCCCGCGCAAGTGACGCCAAAGTACGTGGCATTGGAAGACGTGCAGGTCGGTACCGTCACGATCACGAAAGGATCGCCAGTGTGGATTGCCTGGGCGGCCGGCAACCGGGACCCCCGCCACTTCGCTGAGCCCGACCGGTTCGACCCCGAACGAGACAGCCGGGACCACCTCGGATTCGGTGCCGGGATCCACGCCTGTTTCGGAGCGCCCCTCGCCCGCCTCGAGACTCAGATCGCACTGGCCGAGCTGTTCTCCCGTCTCGAGAATCCGCGCCTCGTGACCGACCCGCCACCGTACCGACGCAACCCTCTGCTCAGAGGGCCGAGTCGGCTCGAGATCTCTTTCGACTCGGTCGCGCGGGCTTGATCGACCATACGCACGCGAGTGTCCGGCCCTCCGGCGATCAACCAGCGGAAGCCTGACACGGTTACTGAACATCCAGGCATCGAGGGGGAACTTCAGGTGTCGCGCGCCCAAGCGAAAGACAGTCGCACTCACCATCGCGACTCACGAACGACGGCTGATCCGCGAGCGCCCGGCCCGTGAGAGCTGGCAGAGCCCTTCAGGGATTCAGCCCTGCGACTGGCCGTGCGAGCCGAGCTGCTTCGTCGCCTCCAGGACGCGGGCGGCCATGGCCGACTCGGCGATCTTGCCCCAGGAGCGCGGGTCGTAGGTCTTCTTGTTGCCGACCTCGCCGTCGACCTTGAGGAACCCGTCGTAGTTCTTGAGCACGGTGTCGGCGATCGAGCGCGAGAACGCGTACTGGGTGTCGGTGTCGAGGTTCATCTTGACGACGCCGTTGGACACGGCCTCGGTGATCTCGGCGTCGGTCGAGCCGGAGCCGCCGTGGAAGACCAGCTCGAGCGGCTTGGCCGCGGTGCCGAACTTCTCGGCGATGCCGGCCTGGATCTCACCGAGCAGCTCCGGGCGCAGCTTGACGTTGCCGGGCTTGTAGACGCCGTGCACGTTGCCGAAGGTGAGAGCGGCGATGTAGCGGCCCTTGTCGCCGAGGCCGAGCGCCTCGACCACGCGGGTCACGTCGCCGACGGTCGTGTAGAGCGCGTCGTTGGTGCCCTCGTGCTCGACGCCGTCTTCTTCGCCGCCGACGACGCCGATCTCGACCTCGAGGATGGCGTTGATCGCCTTGGTGCGCTTGAGCATGTCTTCGGCGATGGAGATGTTCTCGTCGAGGGGCACTGCGCTGCCGTCCCACATGTGCGACTGGAAGATCGGGTTGCGGCCGGCCTTGACCTCCTCTTCGGAGGCCGCGATGAGGGGCATGACGAAACCGTCGAGGGCGTCCTTCGGGCAGTGGTCGGTGTGGAGGGCGACAGTGACGGGGTAGTTCTTGGCCGCCTCGGTGGCGAACTTCGCGAACGCTATGGCGCCCGCGGCGCGGTTCTTGACAGTCTGGCCGGCGAAGTAGTCGGCGCCGCCGGTCGTGACCTGGATGATGCCGTCGGACCCGGCCTCGGTGAGACCCTGCAGCACCGCGTTGATGGTCTGCGACGACGAGACGTTGATCGCCGGGTAGGCGAACCCCTGCGTCTTCGCTCGGTCGAGCATCTCGGCGTACTGCTCTGGGGTGGCGACGGGCATGATTACTCCTTGCTATTCATGAAGCGGATGGACTTGTCACGGGACTAGTGGTCAGTCCAGCCACTTGCTCTCGAGGTGGTCGGCGACCACGCGACGCGCAGTGCCGGAGTGGGAGCGGAGCACGAGTGATTCGGTGCGGATCATGCCGTGCTTGCGCGAAACTCCAGCGACGAGGCCGCCGTCGGTGACGCCAGTGGCGACGAAGTAGGTGTTGTCACCGGTGACCAGGACATCCTGGTCGAGGACCCGGTCGAGGTCGTGCCCGGCGTCGATCGCCTTCTGACGCTCCGCGTCGTCGCGCGGGGCGAGCTTGCCCTGAATGAGGCCGCCGAGAGCTTTGACGGCGCAGGCAGTGATGATGCCCTCCGGGGTGCCCCCGACGCCGACGCACATGTCGATGCGCGAGCCCGGTCGAGCGGCGTTGATGCCGCCGGCGACGTCACCGTCGAGCAGCAGGCGCGTGGAGGCGCCCGCCGCGCGGATGTCGGCGATGAGTTGCTTGTGCCGAGGCCGGTCGAGCACGGCGACGATCATCTGGTCGACGGCGATGCCCTTGGCCGCGGCCAGCGCCGCGATGTTCTCCCCGATGGGGCGGTCGAGGTCGATGACGCCCTTTCCCTCGGGTCCGGTGACGATCTTGTCCATGTAGAAGACGGCGGAGGGGTCGTACATGGTGCCGCGGTCCGACACGGCGATGACCGAGACGGCGTTCTGGCGGCCGGTCGCGGTCAGCGAGGTGCCGTCGATCGGGTCGACGGCGATGTCGAACGACCCGCCGTTGCCGGTGCCGACGTGCTCGCCGTTGAACAGCATTGGCGCGTCGTCTTTCTCGCCCTCGCCGATCACGACGACGCCGTCGAAGTCGACCGTGCCGAGGAACTTGCGCATCGCGTCGACCGCGGCACCGTCGGCCTTGTTCTTCTCGCCCCGCCCGATCCACGGTGCCGCCCGGATCGCCGCCGCCTCGGTCGCTCGGACCAGCTCCATCCCCAGGTTTCGGTCGGGGTGAGCGAAGAGGGTTCCATCCTCGGTGACCATGATGTGTCCTTCCGGCGACGCTAGTCGCGAGCTTGAGAGCGCCTTCTAGTGAAGAGCCCGCGCTGTCGCGCATAACCAACTGTACATACAGGCTGGACAATCCGTACGAGCCGGGCTACTGTCGGTTTCAGGGCAGCGTCTGCTGTCCACAAAGAAGTGGGAGGGATGGCGCGCCGCGCGGGCGTCGGGCGGGTCGAGATTCTCGGCCGGTAGTGCAGCCGTGAACAGCGCCACGTCCTCCTATCAAGGAGCCAGCCGTTCAGAGTCGGCGCGGCACGTGAAAGGACGATCAATGCCTCTCGTCAGTGGCCTCGAAGTCATCAACGAAAGCGTCTCGCGGGGCTATGTCGCGGGCGCGTTCAACACCACAAACCTCGAAACCACCCTGGGTATCCTCGACGCTGTCGACAAGGTCGGCGTTCCCACGTTCATTCAGGTAGCCCCGACCAACGTCTCCCTCTCTGGTTACGAGTACATCTACGACATGGTCGCCAGGCGTCTTGAGACCTCCTCGGTACCCGTCGCCCTGCACCTGGACCATGGCAAGTCGCTGTCCGCAGTTCATGCAGCTCTCATGGCGAAGTTCACGTCGATCATGATCGACGACTCGGAGGCCTCCTACGACGAGAACGTCAAGACCTCTTCAATCGCTCGCGAGATGACGCCTGACACCCTCGCGCTCGAGGCCGAATTGGGCAGCATCGGCGGTAAAGAAGACGACGTGGCTCCCGAGTTCGCGGCCCACACCGACCCTGTGCAGGCGAAGGAATTCGTCGAAGCCGTTCGATGCGACATGCTCGCCGTCTCTGTCGGAAACCAGCACGGATACGTCCCGAATGCAAAGATCGACTTCGACCTCCTCGGTGAAGTTCGCGACGCCAGCCCCGTCCCGTTGGTTATCCACGGCGGCTCGGGTCTGCCCGACGAGCAGCTTGCCCGTCTCCATGAGTTCAACGTGGTCAAAGTCAATGTCGCCAGCGACCTGCGTAACGCCATGATCCGATCCTTCGGCGAGGCCTTCGCCGCCAATCCCAAAGAGGCATCCCTGATCCGAGTCTCGAAAGGGGCCGTCGCCGCTATCTCTGACGTCGTCGAGCGTCGGATCCGCACCCTCAACCCGTCCGTCAAGTAGTCGAGGATTTTCTCGTGCAACCTACGATCACCGTCGATGTGGGCACGACCAGCGTCAAGCTGTGCGTGTTCGACGACGCAGGTCAGCTGAAGGACGTAGCACGCGTACCCACGCCGACCGTGTCTGACGCGTGGGGCGAGATCTACGACGTTAAGTCGCTGATCGGTTCCATTGGCGGCTTCATCAGGGACCTCTCCGGGACTCGTCGAGAGTCAATTACGCGCATCGCCTTTACGGGTGTCGGCGAGTCCGGTGGCCTGGTGCGGTCGGACATGACTCTGGCATCACCGATGATCTTGTGGCACGACCATCGCGGCAGTGCGGAACTCGAGAAGCTGAGCGACGACGACCGGGTCCGTCTCTACGCAGTGACGGGGCTGCCTTCCAACGCGAACTATGGCCTGTCCAAAATCGCTTGGGCGGTAAAGAACTCGGACGGCCCGCTCGCGGATGCCCAGTGGTTGAACGTCTCGGAGTACCTCGCGGCATTCATGACTGGACAACGGTGGTCCGAATACTCCCTCGCCAGCCGCACCATGGCGCTTGACCTCACAAGTCGCGACTGGTCCGAAGAAGTAGCGTCACTTCTCGGAGTCGACGTGAGCGTCTTGCCTGACCTTCGAGCGGCAAGCGATGGATCTCCCATCTTGAGAGACATCGCGGAGGATCTGGGCCTGAACCCCGACCTAATCGTCCATGTCGCCGGTCACGACCACATTGTCGGAGCAGTCGGGGCGCAGCTGCGGGCCGGTGAACTTCTCAACTCCACGGGCACCACCGAAGGACTCCTCTTCATCGGCGACAAACCGAGCCTCACAGCGCAATCGTCAGCAGCGAAACTCGCAAATGGGGTTTCTTGCACGGCAGACGACTTCACGCTATTCGCGTCGATCCCCACGGGGGGCTCCGCGTTTGCCACGCTGCAATCACTTCTTGGCGTGGGTGCGGACGAGCTATCCACATTGATCGACGACCTGCACGACCGATACGTGGCCTACTCCATCGACCTGGATTCCATCCCGCTCGTATTGCCGCAGTTTCGCGGCAGCCCGCCACCAACCAAGAACGCCGCGGCGCGCGGAATAGTCGCGGACCTTGGCTCAAAGTCGACACTGGAAGACTTCGTGTTCGGCACGTTCCTCGGCATGACGTTGCAATTCCGCGACGTCCTCGAACTGTTCCCCACGCCAGCGTCTCGCATCAAGGTCATCGGTCCCGCCAGTAAGAACCGCCTCTGGCTCCAACTGAAAGCGGATCTCCTCAACACCCGCATCAGCGCATCCGAGTTCCCCGAGGTGGTCTCGAGCGGCGCACAGGCCCTCGCCTCGGCTGAGAGTCCGGTCTGGGCCGATACTCACCCATTCGACGTTGACCCCGACATTCGTCGTCACCGTCAACTGAACACGTGGGTCGATCAACACCGCCCCCTCTGGGAGTACCTGAAGGCAGCGCCCGCATGAACGCGCCGCACGGATCCGTCACCATCAACCACGAGATGTCAGGAGCACAGCGATGACGCTTGTCGCCGGAATCGACTCTTCCACCCAGGCCTGCAAGGTCACCATCCGCGACCTCGCGACGGGCGAGCGGATGCGCGAGGGCAAAGCGTCACACCCGACCGAAACCATCGTGGACCCAGAAGCCTGGTGGGACGCACTCCTCGTCGCAGTCAACCGGGCCGGTGGTCTCGCGGACGTCGCCGCGATCAGCGTGAGCGGTCAGCAGCACACTCCGATCTTCCTCGACGCCTCCGGCCGACCAGTCTGCGACTCCCCCCTCTGGAACGACACAGGGTCACACCGGCACATGGTGGATCTCAATAACGAACTTGGCCGCGACGAATGGATTCGCCGGACAGGACTTCCCATCACGCTGTCCGACACCATCACAAAGCTGCGGTGGCTCCAAGACACCAATCCGGAAGCCGTCGAACGCACTGCCGCTGTCGCGATCGTCCACGACTGGCTGACTTGGCGCCTTATGGGATACGGCCCGGGAACGGGAGGACTCGACAAGCTCACGACGGATCGCTCGGAAGCGAGCGGCACCGGGTACTGGTCGGGTGACACAGGCGAGTACACCATGGACCTCTTCGAGCACGCCTTCGGCAAGGCCGCCATGCTTCCGCGCATCCTCGGCCCGCTCGACCAGGCCGGCGTCACGGGTTCTGGCATCACCGGCGTGCCCGCCGGGATCCCAATCGGCGTGGGCAGCGGAGACAATGCTGCGGCGGCCCTCGCGCTGGGCCTCGCCGAGGGTGACGCCGTTCTCTCTCTCGGAACCTCGGGCGTCGTCTACGCCCGCACGGCCCGCCCCGTCCACGACTATTCCGGCTTCGTCTGCAGCTATGCCGACGCGACCGGTGACCACCTGCCTTTGGTCGCGACTCTGAATGCGGCCCGCAACCTCGATGTTGGGGCGGCGCTTCTCGGATGCAGCCATGCAGAGCTGTCCGATCTCGCCCTACAGGCGGATCCCGGTGCCGACGGGCTCACTCTCCTTCCCTACTTCGAAGGCGAGCGCACGCCGGACCTCCCCAATGCACGTGGCTCCCTCCTCGGTGCGTCTTTGTCCAACCTCACGAGGCCGAACTTCGCCCGCTCCGTCATCGAGGGGACCCTTGCGAGCCAGGTCGAAATGCTGGACCTCCTTCGAAACTGCGGTGTGGACGCGCGCCGACTCGTGCTGATCGGAGGCGGAGCACTGAGTCCTGCCGTCCAGCAGATACTGGGGCAGATGGTGTCCCTTCCGGTCTCCGTCCCGAACCCAGAGCAGTACGTGACCAAAGGCGCAGCGATGCAAGCGGCCTCAACGCTGGAAGGAGCTTTTCCCGACTGGGACGTCGTCTCGCGTGATCTGGAACCACTGCCGTTCGAGCCGTCGATCGCTCTGCAACACCACGCCGCCAAGGTCACTCTCGGCTATGAAGCTTCTGGTCCCGCGACTAGCACCAACGGTCAGGACTCGGTGCTCCACGCCTCAAGAGCATCCTGACCGCAGGCTCTAGCTAGATCAAATAGCTTTCTGCTGACCCGTGCCGCTGAGAGCTGCGGCGGCCGGGACGGGCCAACCGATGGCGGTTCCCGCCAGAAGCGCAACCGACACGGCTGTGACTTCCGGCTCGTCAACGACCCTGATCTGACGGTTTGAGACAGCTTGTTTGGCGCGCATCCAGCCTTCTGACCGCGACCATCCACCGGCCGCATAGACGGCAGCCTCGGCCGGCATCACCTCCGCGACGGCATCGATCGCCGAATCACCGAGCCGCGCAAGCGCTCCCAAGACAGCAGACGCACGCGACAAGGCCGAACGTGGAGCATCGCGCGCGTAACGCGGCCGCTCGCCGCCGCGGGCACCAGCAATGAACGTTGGCGACGCGAAGAAGGGGTCGGGGGAGACTTCTCCCGAGATCAGCGAGACAAGGGCAGCTGACACGTCTGGATCCTGAGACGCCCAGTCGATGTTGCGGGACAGCTCTTCCACTCTAAGAAGAGTCGTCCCTGTTGATCGGATACCCGGTTCGACGTCGATCCCGCCGTCGAGTGCGAAGTCTGCGCACGTGGACTGCGCCACGATGACTTCAGCCGTTCCCATCGAATCGAGGATCGCTCCATCATGGAGGAGGCTCACTCCCCAACCGCCGATCGGGTGGTCATGACCGCCCGCGACCACCATGGCTTCGGGTAGTAGCACGCCGGCTTTTCGTAATCTCGATGAAGTCACGGGCCCGACAATGTCTCCCGTTCGGATGACTTCAGGCAACAGCCTGGCGTCATGAAGAGTGCGAACGACGCGATCCTCGATCCAGGTTCGAGAGCCTGGCAACCATGCCGACGTGCGCGCGGCCAGCGTGTCACTCATGAATGGCTTTGACGACCAGACCGCGGCTGCGTAATCGGACAGCGCGAGCCAGGTTGCCGCTCGGTCATTTCCAGGCTGTGAGGTGGCCCACAGCCACCCGACGATCGTGCGGGACGAATCCGTGCCAACACCTAATCCATCAGGATCCGATGGCAGCTCCGCCTTCAAGTCGCGGAAGAGCCGTCGACGTCGTGGATCGAACCAGGCCAAAGCAGATCCGACGGGATCGAGATCCGTGTCGGCGAGGACTCCGTCTTCACCGATTCCGGCGACAGCCAAGGCAGCGATGGCGAACTCCTCGCCACAGACCTCAATGAGCATGCCCTCGAGTACGAGGAGCAGCGCCTTCGCATCGATAGATAAATCCGACTCACTGCGAGGAGTAACCCGAGCAACTCGAGAGACAACCGCACCGTCACGGTCGATCGCAACGACTTTGCAGTTCGTCGTGCCGACATCGATGCCGCACACGACTGCTCGCCGAGCCTCGGGGGCAACCACCACCCTCATCTCCTTCGATTTCTAATCGGGTACAGAAGCTACCGCGACACCGATCCGTCACTCGTGAGTTTTGCCGGAGCTGCGACGTCGATGCTCTAACAAGGACTCCTGCACCAGAACGAACGAACTACTGGCATGCCTTGTCTCTGCGTGATCGTACAGGTGATCTCGACTGTACATTCTGTCTCTACAGTAGAGAACAGTGCGTTAGAACCTTCGGGCGAGGCCAGGTTGTCCCTTTCAAACCGGCCACATGCACACGCTGTACGGACAGGATGGACGCCCTAGAGTTGAGGTGTTCCTCACGCCGATGACGGCGTAGATAACGAGAAGGTGGTTGGTATGGCGGAGACGCTTGAGGAGATTAACCGGGCCTCGCCCGTGCCTTACTACCAGCAACTATTCGAGGTGCTCGAGCGTCGCCTGAGCGTTGGACTGATCGCCAAAGGCGAGAAACTTCCAAGCGAAAATGAGTTGGGGGCCCAATTCGGGCTCGCCCGGGCGACGGTCAGACAGGCTCTTCAACTTCTCGAGTCGCATGGACTTGTTCAACGCGTAGCGAATAGAGGGGTGTTTGCCGCCGATGGCCCGGCCGAACGGGGCTGGATGATTCAGGGCCCTCAGGGGTTCCTCGAGAATGCCGTTGGGCATCAAAACCGGTCTGTCACGACGGAAGTACTGCGCGCAGGTGAGACCGTGTTGCCCGACCTCGCCGCTCGGTCACTCGACGTTCCTGACGGCAGCACTGGCTTCGAGTTGATTCGCGTGAGGAGCCTTGATGGAACGCCTGCTCTTTACAGCATCAACCACAGCCCTCCTGCTGTCGCCCCGGTCGTGGCAGCGGCCGCCGATGTGCTCTCCGGAAACGCATCCTTGTCAGACCTGCTGGCGGGTGCTGGCTACGTTCTCGGCGGCGCGCAAAGAACTGTGTACGCGGTGGCTCCGGGTGCCGAAATTGCCTCAATCCTCGGGGTGTCGAAGTCGGCTCCGGTGCTCCGTATCCGGTCGGTTTCTTGGACCTCTGCGGGTGAGCGCTACGACGTCTACGAGACGTGGGTGCGTAGCGACGTCATCCCTCTCGAGATCAATGTGTCCACCGTGGATCTCTCACCGAAGACGCCCTGACCGAATAAGGACCGCGTTTTGCTGGTTGCACATGCAGAAGGCCGACTCCGTGACGCGGAGTCGGCCTTCTTATTGTGGTGTGCTACTTGAGTTGCCCAGGGGTGTTCGTGGACGGGTGCGACGCGGCGACGTCAGGGTTTTCAGCGAGGTCCTGGAGTGACAGTCCTTCGGCGACGACCTTTGCGGACTCCTCGGGGACGCGGAGCCAGCGAACTGCGATTCCAGCGAGGATGTAAAGCGCTGCGAAGATGATCGTCACTCCGCCGGCCCCCAGTGGAACCAGGAAGATGGCGACGATGAGCGGTCCGACGAACGTGGCGGCACCTGCACCGAGGTTCAGGACGGCGATCGAGTTGCCCTTCTGCCCGGGAGCCATCAGGGACATGAGGACCGAGATGGGCGTGAAGCCGGCCAGTGTGACTCCGAAGAATGCGGCGCACAGGGCCACGACCCAGTAGTGGTGTCCGACTGCCTGAGGAAGGAAGTAGAAGCAGAGGACCGCGACAGCGGATGCGAAGCAGCCTGCCCATCGAAGGGTGCGGTGCCAGCCGAGTCGGTCGCTCAGCACACCGAAGAAGAGGTTCGCGAAGATGTTCGCGGCTCCGAGGATGAAGACGAGCTGCAACCAGCCGGCAGTCCCAAATCCGAGGTCCTTGGCGAACACGGTCGGGAAGAAGACGAACAGGCCGAATTGCGGTGCCGTGTTGACGATTCGGATGAGGCAACCAATTCCCACGCGCGGGCTAGTGAAGGCAATGGCGATGCTGTTGACCATGCTGCGCCCGGTTGTGACCTCGGGGGCAGCGAGGCGAGTGCCACCTCGCGCCTTACGAATACCGATCAGGGACACCACGGCGCCGACTGCGACGAGGACGAGGGAAACCCAGAAGGTGAGGTATTCGCCGATCAAGGGCTGGGTTCCGCTGGCGAGAAGAGAGCCGAGGGTCGGGAGTCCACCGGTGAAGGCGAAGTAGAACCAGCCCACAGCGGAACCGAGCCTGTTGGCGGGGCTCGCTGCGAGGATCCAAACGAGGAACCCGTAGGCGAAGAACGGGTAGCCGATACCGCGAAGGCCGTAGATGACGAGCATCAGCGTGAAGTTCTGCGACGGCAGGGCCACAGCGAGGAAGAGTACCTCGAGGATCGCCCAGGTCACGGCACCGATGATCATGACGCGGCGCGGCCCCCAGACGTCGGAGAACGCGCCTGACAGCCAGGAGCCGATTGTGACGATGAGTCCGTACACGGAGATGATGACGGCGGCGTTTGTTTCGGTCCCGGCGCCGTGGTCGGCGAGGTACGGGGCGATGTAGCCCGATTCGACGCCGTCGCCGATCATGAACAGGAGGAGGCCGACAAAGCCCCAGACGAGAGGGCGGGGAAGGCCCATCTTGTCGATCAAGTTGCGGGGCTGGGGCCCGGTACGGATAACAGAGGTTGCGGACATCGGTGTCTTCTCTCGGAGGTGTGGGAGGGGCAGCGCTACTGCTGGGGGAGGATGTGCACTTTGCGGGCAGTTTCGGACTTGGCCGCGTCAAGGGCCTTGGCGTAGTCCGCGAGACCGAACGTGTGTGTCACGGTCTTCGCGGCCAGGTTGTCGAGATTTGTGATCTCCGCGACGGCGTCGGGGTATGACGTGGCGAGAGACTGTGAGCCGATGATTGAGATCTCTCGGTCGAAAAGGTCGTACGGATAGAGGTCGATGTGGGCCGTCGGGCTGACAACGCCCATCTGCAGGAGTGTCCCCCGGTTCGCCAGTCGAGTGAGGGCATCGGCTGGGGCCGACGGGTGACCGCTCGCCTCCACGACGAGATCGATGTCCTTCGTGGTCGAGCGAGCACCGGGCTCGACGGCGGAGTCGGCACCGAACTCCAGCGCCGCCTGGCGTCGCACCGGGCTCGGTTCGATGACGTCGATACTGCTGGCTCCGTTGGCTTTGGCGTACGCGATGGCGAGCAGCCCGATAGAACCTGCGCCGTAGATGAGCACGCGCTGGTCTTTGACCGGGGCAACACGTCCGAAGGCGTGAAGCACACAGGCGAGAGGCTCGATGAGGGCTCCGGTTGCCCAGTCGACACCGTCGGGCAAGTGGTATGCGACCTTGGTGGGGACTGCGACCAGTTCCGCGCAGGCTCCGTTGCTGGTGACGCCAATCGGGACGAGGTTTTCGCAGAGGTTGGTGGCGCCGGCGAGGCATTGCTCGCAGTGCCCGCAGTTGACGTTCGGGTCCACGCAGACGCGATCACCGATTGCGAAGTCGGTGACACCGCCTCCGACTGAAACGACCTTTCCAGCGAATTCGTGGCCGGGAACAACGGGGAAAGTGCCGGTGGGGTAGTCACCCGAGGCGAGGTGGATGTCAGTACCACAAATTCCAACGGCTTCGGGGGCTATGACAATTTCTCCCTCGCCAGCGACGGGGTCTGGCAACTCGGTGATCTCGATGGATCCCCGGCCGTCTAGTACGACTGCGCGCATTGCGTATTTCCTCTCCGTGGTTCTCGGTGGAGGAGGGATCCTCGACCGTGAGGCTCATGTGCGTCCCTTGAGGACTTCGGATGAGTGCCGATTCCACACAGTACGACAAAAACCAATACGTGTCTAGACGCGTCAGACTGTCTAGACAATGTTCTCGCTGAAGATCTGGACAGTTGGCGGGATGGCACTGCCTCAGCCTCCGCTCGGGCGTCAAGAAACGGCATTTTGCCTCTCTGTCCCGGATCCTGATCTGTTTTGAGAACCACGATCGGGACGGCCGCCAAAAGCCAGGGGCCGACAAAGACCCAGATCAGGACAGCCATATTTGCGACGCCCCCAAGTGCTCCCACCAGGACGGGCCCAACGAAGGCGGGGAGGCCCGCGGCCAAGGTGTAGACAGCGAGAGCGCTGCCTTTGATCTTCCGTCTTGACCATCGAGAGCACGAGGGCGGCGAGGGGCACAAAGCCGGCGAGGCCGATTCAAAACACTGCCCAGCAGGTGACCGTGGCGACAACGTTCGCTCGACTTTTGATGGCACGCAGATGCATGAGGCTGCACGCGGGTCGAGAAGGCGCTTCAATCGAGTTGCGGCCTCAACTGCTTAGGGCCAGGCGAGGCATCACCACGCAGGCGCGAGAGGTCCCGCCTGAATACCGAGCAGGCCCACGAGGTCCTCCGGCCGCGCGGCGACATCGATGGAACCGGCATGCTCACTTGGAGACCCATAGCCCCAAGCGGCCATGATTGTCGGAACACCATTGTCCAAACCCCCGTCGACGTCGTGATGGCGATCCCCGATCAAGACGGGACGGGATATGTCGGCACCGCTTTCATGCAGACGCGTGAGGGCATCCTGCACAACCAAAGTCTTGGCGCTTCGAGTTTCGTCTTCGCTCGCCCCCGTAATGAAATTCAAGTAAGGGCTCAGCGAAAAGTGATCGAGGACGAGCTTTGCGTGGCTCTCAATTTTGGACGTGGCGGTGGAAGAGGGGATGCCGGCGTCCCACACTCCGCGTAACACCTCGCGCATCCCCGGATACACGTGACTCTGGAACGCACCAGCAGCCGAGTATTTCGCGGCGAAGATCCTCAAGGCGCTAGCAAGCTCGGTCGATTTGATCCCAAGGTGGGTCGTGAAGCTAAGCGGCAGGGGCGGCCCTAGCCACGAACGCAGTTCCTGCGGAGACGGGGCGGGGCGGCCGAGTTCAAGGATCGTGTCTTGTAGAGCGAGGATTACGCCCGGCGCGGAGTCGATAATCGTTCCATCAAGATCGAAGAGGACAACTGAGAATGGGAACGGATTGTCCATACAGTGCAGGCTAGACGCTGGCGATGCCATTCGCCAGATGCCGATGAAGGGGCTTCGAGCCAGGACTTGGAGATCGCTCCGTGCAACACCTGGGGGTTGACTGCGGCTGTCTCATTTTCCCGATCTAAGTCGCATACGCGGCCACATTGAGAACCTTGTCCAGGCGACAGGTGGTCGTACGCTTCTGACGTGAGCCGATGCGCGTCGTTCTTTGTGGTCAAAGGCGTCGTATTCCAGTGCGCCTTCGACGACCACCCATCTGAGACGTCACAACATATGGCCCTGGATACGGGCTGGGAGGTAGCTCCTCATTGGGCCTTAGTCGTCTGGACGAGCGCGGTGGCTTATCCGCGAGGGGCAGGCTAGAGGACGGCTCGAGGCTCGAGCCGACCGCGACCTCTTGGATCGTGCCTCAGCGATCCCCGATAGGCAGGAGAACCGCCGCCAGCTGGTCGGCGACTTCATGGACGACGTCGCCGGCTGCAAGAGACGCGTTAAGGCCGGATCCCATCGTGGTGAACATGATTGACGAAATGGCACGAGCGAGTCGCGTTGAGATCTCGGGTGAGGTCCCGTCGAAACGTTCGAAGAACCCGGCCACGACCTGCTCGGTTTCCCCAACGATCTTGAGAGCGTCCCGGTGGTGTTGTTCCTCTGGGTCGCCGAAAAGCATCTCGCGAAGATAGGTTCGCCCGTTCTCGATCTGGGAACGGTTGCACAACACAATCGGGGTGAGGACGGCCATCACGGCGTCGGCAAGGGACTGAGCTTTGGCGGCTTCCCGTGTCCCCCTATCGAGAGCCTCACGATAGCTCGCGTTTTGAACTAGGAGAAGGAGTTCTCCTTTAGTTTTCGCGTAGAGAAACAGTGTGCCGGTTCCGATATCGGCGGCGTCGGCGATTTCTTGAGTCGTCACCTCATCCACGCCTCGTTCCGCAAAGAGAGTTGACGCCGCTTCGGTAATGCGAGCCAACTTTTCTTGCTTGTTCCGCTCGCGGCGCCCGGTTCCCACCGTGGTCACAGCCATGCCCACTCCTCAGGGAATAGTATTCGAGCGCACTCAGTTTTGAGTGCAGTCACCAATTTATGATAATGCTCAATCTCATTTTCCCATACTGAGTGCCGCTGACCGCGTGCCGTCTACGCACCTATGAGCCAGAGAGAACCACCCATGCCCTCATCATCTGCCCTGTGGCAGCCGTTCACGTTGGGCCGCCTGCGCCTCAACCATCGACTTGCTTTAGCCCCAATGACGCGCAGTCGTGCCGAGGCCGACGGGACGCCCGGCGCCCTCGTCGCTGAGTACTACGGTCAGCGTGCATCATTGGGATTGTTGATCTCGGAGGGAACTCAGCCGTCCGACGATGGGCAGGGCTACCTGAATACCCCCGGCATCTATACTCCGGGACACACAGCGGGGTGGCGCCATGTAGCGGACGCGATCCACTCTGCCGGCGGGCACCTGTTCATTCAGCTCATGCACGTCGGGCGCATTTCGCATCCGGACAACACGCCCCACCATCGCCAGCCGATCGCCCCCTCGCCGATCGCCGCCAACCAGGACATGTTCACTCCGTCCGGTCTTCAGGCGACGCCCGAGCCGCGCCAGATGACACCCGGGGACATTGCCGACGTCATCGGGCAATTCCGCCACGCTGCCGCGTCCGCTATTGAGGCGGGTGCTGATGGAGTAGAAATCCACGCGGCAAACGGTTATCTCCTGCATCAATTTCTGTCACCGAACGCGAACAAGCGTTCAGACTCGTACGGCGGATCGGTCGAAAATCGCTCCCGGTTCGTCGTCGAGGTCGCGTGTGCTGTCGCAGAAGAAATTGGTGCAGACCGAACCGGCATTCGCATCTCCCCAGCATTCCCCCTCGGCGGAATTGACGAGGGCGACGTGACAAGTGTCCACGCACAGTACAACGACTTGGTCGGGCGACTCGCCGACCTCAACTTGGCCTACCTGCACGTGCACCACCTTGGCGACGACGATCTGCTCCTCTCTTTCCGTAAGGCGTGGCCTACAGCAGTCCTCGTCGTCCGCTATGGGCGCACCCGCGAGCAGCTTGGCGCAGACATTGAGGCCGATTATGCAGACATAGCCCCGCTTGGTCGCTTCGCCCTGGCTAATCCGGACATCGTCGAGCGCCTCCGGTCCGACGCCGCGATCAATGAAGTCGACCCGGACACGGTCTACGCCGGCGGAGCTTCCGGATACACCGACTACCCCGTACTGACCAAGAACTAAACACCACCCACCCTTAGCGGAAGCAGAAAAATCATGACCTCACTCGCAGGCGCCACCGTCCTCGTTACCGGCGCCAACGGCGGCATAGGCACGCACTTCGTTCACGAAGCCCTCGCCCGGGGCGCAGCCAAGGTTTACGCCACCGCCCGAAACCCGCGGACATGGGAAGACAGCCGCGTCGTCCCCTTACAGCTGGACGTAACCGATCCCTCGTCGATTCAAGCTGCGGTCAATGCCGCGTCCGATGTCAGCATCCTGATTAACAATGCGGGCGCTTCGCCCTCCACCCCCGAGATCCTCAGCCACTCGGACGACGAAATCAGAGCAAACGTAGAGACGAACTTCCTCGGTCCTCTGTTCCTCGCGCGCGCATTCGCGCCGGTCCTTTCGGCACGGGGCGGCAACACGGCCATCATCGACATCCACTCCGCCCTGTCATGGTTCGCCGTCGCCGGCATCTACTCCGCCACGAAGGCAGCGCTGTGGTCCGCCACGAACTCATTGCGCCTGGAATTGTTGCCTGCTGGCGTGCAGGTGGTTGGAGTCCATGTCGGCTACGTCGACACGCCTATGGCCGCCCACTCCTCTGATGCAAAGCTCGATCCTGCCATCCTCGTCGCCAAGGTACTCGATGCCACGGAGGCAGGCGAGTACGAGGTGCTAGCCGACGACACTTCCATCCAGGTCAAGTCAGCACTGTCCGCGCCGCTGCAGGCGCTCTACCCACAGTTGGCCCCGACGTCTTGAAATAACCACGCCGCCGACGGGACGCCCAGGATCCCGTCGGCGGCGTCCGACGTTCCCACCTCCCCGATTCTCAACCAACTCAGAAGGCAGAACACGCATGACATCCCTCGAAGGATCCGTCGTCCTAGTGACCGGCGCGAACGGCGGCATCGGCAGCCACTTCGTGCACGATGCCCTCTCCCGTGGCGCAGCCAAGGTGTACGCAACGGCTAGAAACCCGAGATTATGGGATGACGCTCGCGTTGTACCGCTGCAGTTGGACGTCACTGAGAGAAAGTCCATTCAGGCTGCAGCGCAGGCTGCCCCCGACGTCACCGTGCTGGTCAACAACGCCGGTGCTAACCCACCGACGGCAAGTCTTCTAGAGATCGATGAACCGGACTTTCGACGCACTATGGAGGTCAACTTCTTCGGACCAGTTTTTCTCACCCGGGCCTTCTCTCCGGCGCTTTTCCGAGCGGAACATTCCATCCTGATCGACGTGCACTCGATCGGCAGTTGGTTGGGTTACGGCGGCAGCTATAGCGCTGCCAAGGCCGCCCTCTGGGCGGCCACGAATGCACTGCGCCTGGAAATGGCGCCGCGGGGTGTGCACGTCGTAGGAGTGCACATGAGCTACGTCGACACCGCCATGGCGGCCCACGCCCCGGGCCAGAAGCTCGGCCCCCAGGACCTCGTTACGCAGGTGTTCGACGCCGTTCAGGCCGGCGATCTCGAGGTGATCGGCGACCCGGAGACCGCGACGGTCAAGGCCGCACTGGCAGGTCGCATAGAAGACCTGTACCCGGAGTTGCCGAGTCTGAAGTAGGGCCATGCCCGTTGAGCCCGACGACTGGCGCGCCCAGGGCGCCATCTCAGCGCTTAAGCGCAGCGCGAAAAATTCCTGTGGGGACTCTCGCCAGTTGAGGACGCGCGCCGTTTAGAGGTTGATCATGTGTCCGGTCAGTCCGTGGAGAGCCTCGCCGAGAGTCGGGTGCGCGTGGATATTGCGAGCAAGTTCGTCTGCCGTGAGGTCCCACTTCTCGGCGAGCGTGAGTTCAGGGAGCAATTCGGCTACGTCAGCGCGCCACCATATGTGCGCCCCAGATTTCACCGTAGCGGGAGTCGGCGACAAGCTTGACGAAGCCACCGGGTTCGCCCAGACCCTGCGCTTTCCCATCAGCGGTGAATGGGAACTTGTCCACGCGAACGTCGTAACCCTCGTCTCGAGCCTGTTGTTCCGTAAGTCCATAAGAGGCGACTTGCGGCTCGCTAAATGTAGCCAGCGGCATCATTTGGTAATCCCCGAGGGGCATCGTTTCTGCTCCGAACATGGTTTCGGCCGCCACAACGCCTTGGGCCTCGGCGACGTGCGCAAGTTGCAGTTTCCCCGTCACATCGCCGATGGCGTAAAGATGCGGCGCCGTGGTTCGCATGAACTCGTCGACATGGATCGCGCCACCCTCGTTTATGGCAACGCCGGTGTTCTCAAGCCCATTGCCGGCAGTCCTCGGAGCAAATCCGACGAACATGAGCACCTTGTCGGCGACAATGCTCGCAGAGCTTCCGTCCTTCTCGGTGTACGAAACTGTCACAGAGGACCCCCGGTCCGTAACACGGTCGACCTTGGTGGACGTCATCAAGTCGACGCCAAGCTTCCTGTACTGACGAGCGATTTCGATGGACACCCCGATGTCCGCATTTGGAAGTGCCCGATCGAGGTACTCCACGATGGTCACCTTCACGCCATAGTTGACCAAGACGTACGCGAACTTCATTCCAATTGCTTCAGCGCCGATGATGACTAGCGACTCGGGCAAATCCCGGGAGAGAATCTGCGACTCGTAGGTGACCACGTTCTCACTGAGGTAAACCCCCGGTAAAGACCTGACGGTGGAGCCAGTCGCGATGATCGCGTCGCCGTACGTGAGAGTTGCCGTTCCCCTACCGTGAGAGCGACCTCAATACTTCCCGAGCCAGAGAACCGGCCGCGCCCATTCACCTCGGTAATTGCGTTCTTCTTCATCAAGTAATGGACACCCTTGACGCGGCCCTCGGCAACCGCCCGGCTTCGATCAAAGGCGACGCCGTAGTCGAACACGACGGATCCGATCATGCCGAACCGTTTGGCCTCGTGGTTAGAGGTGTGGGCCAGCTCGGCATTTCCAAGGAGCCTTGGATGGAATGCATCCGACGTATAAACACACCGCCCAATACTGCTGCTCGATGACGGCAAGGCTCTTGCCAAGTTGAGCAGCACGGATGGCCACGACATAGCCACCGGGGCCAGCGCCAAGAACGACGACGTCAAAGTGGGTACTCATTCAATATGCCTTTCTCTTGCTGTCCGATCGGTCTGTAGGTGACGGGCATGCGTGCCGAGAGAACGGCACGGACCTGTATGTTGACGTCGCCAAGTACGCTCACGGTGCTTCGCTCGGCGAAGATGCTTGCGGTAGTTGCGACATGCACGACGGCTGTAAATACCCGGGCGAGCGCGGCCGCCGTAGGTGGCTCCATGGCGGAGTCGGCTTCGAGCAGGAGAGCGATGCCCTCCTCCAATTGAGCCGCTAAAACAAGGCCGGCACGCCTGAAGGGTTCGTCGGGATCTCCCGAGACAAGCTCGAGGAGGTACTCCCGGCCGTTTTCGACCTGCTCGCGAATGCACTCCACGACCGGACGAAGGAGCAAGCCGACTGTCGCCGCTTGTCAGTGCCCGTTCTATGCTGGCGAGCAGCTGCAAGCCCGGCCTCGATGGCCGTCTCAAACTTCTCGTTCTGCACCATGATCAGGAGTTCGGCCTTCGTCTTCGCGTAAAGAAACAGAGTGCCGATGGCGACGTCCGCCCGGTCTGCTATTTCCTTCGTTGTGACCCCACCAACGCCCCGCGCGGCGAATAGACCTCTGGCAGCACGCATTATGCGGTCTCGTTTGTCCTGTTTCGCACGTTCACGCCGGCCTGGACCTGCTGGCTGGATTTCCAAAGATCCTCCTTGACACGAAGTCTGAGTGGACTCATGATTGAGCGTACTCGGATTAACTGACGTTGCAAGAAAAGAAGGGACGGATCGTGGACCGCTTGCAAGTGCCCTACCGCGACGTGCGGACGCCGACCGTTGCCGCCACGGGTGTCCAATTCGCCTATCGGGAGTTTGGGCTGGGTTCGGGGTTCCCTCTGGTTCTGCTAACCCATCTCGGCGCCAACCTCGACAGCTGGGACCCCCAGGTCGTCGATGGGCTCGCCAGAGACCGTCACGTCATCGCGCTTGACTATCAGGGCGTAGGACTTTCCACGGGTACTGCGCGGAGTTCGTTCGCAGAGATGGCCCTCGATGTAGTGAATGTCGTCCAGGCATTGGGCTACGACAAGATCGACCTCTTCGGCCTATCAATGGGAGGCATGGTCGCCCAGGCGGTCATCGAGCTTGAGCCCAAATTTGTCGATCGCCTCATCCTTGCCGGATCTGGCCCGGCCGGCGGTCCAGGACTAGCGTCCATGACCGGTGTCACACTTCGCACCGCCATATTGGCGCTAGCCACGGTCAACGACCCGAAGACACTCCTTTTCTTCACGCGCACTCCGTCCGGCAGGCGGGCCGCTCACGACTACCTCGCCCGTCTCAAGCGACGTTCCGACCAGAGAGACCGAGCCGTCACCTCCGCGGTCTACCGCGCCCAACTGACAGCGGTCGCGAAGTGGGGACAGCGCGACGCACCGGTCGCGCCACTTTGGAGGGGCCCCGCGATGATCGTCCACGGCGACAGCGACCGCATGGTCCCGCCTAAAAACGCTGCACTGTTATCCCACCTGATCCCCACTGCGTCCGTGACCATCTACCCCGACTCCGGACACGGCGCCGTTTTCCAGAACGCCGACCACTTCGTCACGGCGGCACGCGCCCTGCTGTCCCGGTGAGACACCCTCCAACAAACGAACAAGAAAGCAGAAGGCATCATGAAGGCATTCGTTCTAAGCAAGTACAAGCAGCCCCTCGAACTTCGAGACGTGGCCGAACCCGTCGTGGGCGACCACGACGTTCTCGTTCGAGTCCACGCCGCGGGACTCAATCAGCTCGACGAGAAAATCCGCGAGGGCGAGTTCAAGCAGATCCTTCCCTACAAGCTTCCCCAAACGTTGGGGCATGACGTTGCCGGAACGGTCATCCGCACCGGACCGAAAGTCCGAGACTTCAAGCCCGGTGACGAGGTTTACGGGCGCCCGGCGATGCGACAGGTAGGAACGTTTGCCGAAAGAGTCGCCGTGGCCGACGTCGATCTTGCACATCGCCCGCGCAGCATCACCATGGACGAGGCCGGATCGCTGCCACTGGTAGCTCTGACCGCCTGGCAGGCGCTGGTCGAGAAAGGCAACCTTAAGGCCGGTCAGAGTGTGCTCATCCACGCAGGAGCCGGCGGCGTCGGCACGATCGCCATCCAACTCGCGAAGCATCTCGGGGCCACAGTCGCGACCACCGCCAGCACAAAGAACGTGGAATTCGTTCGCGAACTCGGTGCCGACACCGTCGTCGACTACCGCACGCAAGACTTTGAACAGCTCCTCGGCGGCTACGACCTCGTCCTCGACAGTCTCGGTGGAGACAATCTCGAGAAGTCCTTGCGCGTCCTGAAGCGCGGCGGTAAAGCGATCGGCATTGCCGGGCCGCCCGACCCGACGTTCGCCCGAGCAGCCGGCCTCAACCCCATCGTCGTGCTTGCCACCGCGGGCCTGAGCAGCAAGATCCGCAAGCAAGCCAAAAAACTTGGCGTCTCCTATGAATTCCTGTTCATGAGGGCCGACGGGAATCAGCTCCGCGACATCGCAGCCCTCGTCGACGAGGGCGCCATCCGCCCCGTCGTTGGAAAGACCGTGCCCTTCGAACAGACCCCGGGAGCGCTCAAAGCGCTTTCCGCTGGCGGCTTCCGCGGTAAGGCCGTTGTCACGCTTCCGTGACGTCGAGCACTACACCCCCCAAGAACCAACGACCGACAGGGAAAAACATCGTGAGCACCATAGATAACGAACCCACAAACACGTCCTACGCACATGCACCGGCCAAGAAACTCTCGATCGGCGGGACCACATACGCTTACCGAGAGCTGGGACCCAAGGGCGACATCCCCGTCGTCTTCTTCGTGCACCTCGCTGCCACCCTCGACAACTGGGACCCGCGAATCATCGACCCCATCGCCGCAACCCGGCACGTCATCACGTTCGACCAGCCCGGCGTCGGTGCCTCCACGGGAGCTTTTCCTCGCGATCTCGCGGATGCCGCCGACCAGGCCTATGACTTCATCCAGGCGCTGGGCCACGAGACGATCGACGTGTTCTCGTTCTCCATGGGCGGCATGATCGCCCAGGACCTCATCGTCAAGCACCCGAACCTCATCCGCAAGCTCATCCTCACCGGTACCGGGCCTCGAGGAGGTAAAGACATGGACAAGGTCGTTGGCGCCACTTACTACGACATGCTCCGCGCCACGCTGACCCGCTCCGACCCTAAGGAATTTCTCTTCTTCAACAGAAATGTGCCAGGCAGAAAGGCAGCGAAAGCATTCGTTGAACGGCTCAAGGAACGCGCATCAGATCGGGATAAGGCCATCAAGGTCTCGGCCTTTCAGACGCAACTCAAGGCAATTCAGCGCTTCGGACGTTCGACGCCTTCGGATCTGTCGATGATCAGCCAACCCACTTTGATCGCAAATGGCGACAACGATCGCATGGTGCCGTCGACTCTCTCCCATGACCTGCATCGACGTATCAAGGGTTCCGAGCTGATCATCTACCCGGATTCGGGCCACGGCGCCATCTTCCAGTATCACGACCGATTCGCACCGATCGCCGTCAACTTCTTGAACAGCTAGCCGCCGCCAAGGAATGCTCACCTGGACTCGCATTGCAATCGAGAAAACAAGGCGACCAGGACTCGTCCCTTCCGCAATTTGGAGTGCGTCAGATTGCCTTGCGAGTCGTTAGGTCGGCCTGTTCGAGACAGGAGGACACTAAGCCATGGCAAGTCACGCTGGAGTCCGAGACCCACGCTCGGCGTGGACGTGGACCTTACTCAGGCCGATTCTGATGTTAAGGCTCCGGTTGTTTCGCAAGCTGGTCTCCGAAGGAATTTATCCACCGCCAGCGCCTGTTGGACCGGCACCGTGTGAGGCGGATCGCGTCCTCTTCGTGGGAAGCACGGCCTCAGCTCGGTTCGGCGTCACCGTCGAAGGACTCACGACGCTGTCACGCGTCTCCGTGTCGGTATCGGCGCAGAGGGGAAAACAATTCCACTGGATCCAGACCGGAGTCTCGATCCTGTCTGCACGTGAGGCCGCGGCCCGCATAGAAGAAATCGCAGGAGATGCGGATGCCGCACTAGTTGCGATTGGATTCACGGACGTGCTTCTCATGACGAGGCCGACCGATTGGGCCACCAATCTGATGGCCCTCATCCAAGAGGTGCAGGGACGAGCCGGTTCGTCCTGCGGGATCGTCTTAGCCGGCATCCCTCCCATGGCCGACTTCAGACAGAGTTCTCGTCTAGGCCGGGTGAGGATTCGCAATCAGGTCGTTCGTCTAAATGAAGCGACGCGCATCGTTGCGGACAGCTGTGGCGCTTGCGTTTTCGTTCCTTTTCCGGTTCTTCAGCCAGGGGTAGCCGAGATGCGAAGGCACGAGTACTCGTGGGCGGCGGTCCACCTCGTGTGGTCTCGGGCGCTGTCCGACGCGTTGATCGAGGTCCTAGATCACACGGCGCCGTTGACCACCAACCCCGAACGGACTTGAATCAAACCGGGCTTGCACGTCATGTTGCCTTGGCGGCCGGGGGCCATCACATGGCGGGATTGAGCAATGAGGGCCCGGTGTCGCCTTCCAGCACGAGAGGAGGGCAAATTGTCCATGTCGGGGAGGACCGTACAGCCTCTGCAGAAGGATCTGCAAGCGCGTGGACTCGTCAGTTGAGCCGCCAGAACCGCATATCGTTCAGAGCATGCAGCCTGCCTCTGTTGTTCTTGCTTTCGTTGCGTCGGGCGCGGGCGCGACCCTTGTGGTTGCTCTAGTTCGGGGAATTTATATGGCACGCCAGGAGGGTCGCCCTCGTCGACGCATTCAAGCGATACGCGAAGCCGTCGAGACGGCTGGGTTGCTTCCTAATGAAAGCGAAGCTGCTCGAGTCATTTGGCTGCATGTAGACGAAGAAGCGGCAGCTCTGAAGAAGCGCTACCCAGATCCCTTATCGCCGACAGAAGGCGATAAGAATTCACTCAAGTACGAGGCAGGATTCGTGATCTCCCTTCTTGGAGTGGTGGCGACTGTTCTTTTCCTCCTGCAGGTTTGGGCGCCTCCCGTCTGGAGTTGGTTGACAACAGGGCCGCAGGGCATTGCAGCGATCGTTGGTGGTCTTGTAGGAATCGCCGCACAGGTAGTGGTCTCCGTGAAGAGCAGGCGAGTTACGGTCACGCGCCCTCCGGAACGTGCGGGCAACCAGGACACGGCCGTCGCGGAAGGATCCGGCGCCGAGTTCGACGACTCTGACCCGCACACAACGACAGGGCAACCTGCTGGGGCAGCTGATGACTGAGGACTGGCAGAAATCGGTCAAAGATCGGGCAGGGCTCCCACAGGATGGTCGACGCATCGTCGGCGAGCGGACGCGCGGTCACGTTCGCCGTGGCCCACACAATAGGACACTCGGTGTGTAAGGCGAGGGTCCCGAAGGAAACCCGGCCCAATCGGAACGCACAGGCGGGCGGCCTGAACAACGGGTCCCGAAACGAGTTCCGCGAAAAGTCGGTTCACCGGTTGGCCTGTGCTCGCGGCTAGTAGAACCATTGGGATCTAGCAGCTAGTAAACATCGATCGCGGGGTGGTGGATCACGATCATCAATTCCATATCTCATCCACCACGGCCGTGCGGGCAGAGCCCTATCGGTCGACATTCCTGCAGACCGGTAGCTTCAGCGCGCGATCGTGGCCTGCGCCGCGTCCTACTTTGAGTGACCGCCGATGCGCCATGTCCGACTCAGGGGGAGATCGCGAGACGACGAGCCCACCGACACTGCATATTTTCCGCCAGGGATCCTCCACGCCTTCGTATCGCTATCCCAAACCGAAAATGGTCTGTTGCTACTAGACGAGTCGATGACGACGCGCACCCGTTGGGTTTCACCCGGCGTGAGCTTCTGCCTCTTGAAACTCACCAGCCGCTTTCCCGGCTCCCCACTGGTACCCGGCAGGGTCAGGTAAACCTGGGACACCTCCGCCCCCGCCGATCGGCCAGTGTTCGTCACGTTGAACGAAACGGTCGAGCGGAGCGCGCCGGATGAGCTGTAGTGAGTCGACACCGCGAGCCGGGAATAGGCGAATTTCGTGTACGACAAGCCGAAACCGAAGGCGAATTGGGGGGCGATGTGCTGAGCGTCGTACCACTTGTACCCAACTTTCAACCCCTCGCTGTAGGCGACCTGTCGGATAGCTTCTGGATCGGTTCTCGTAGTAGATCCGCCGGCAAATGTCCCCGGGTACTGCGCGTTCGGTGCCGCTCCAGTAGGCAAATCAGCGATCGACTTCGGGAATGTCACGGGAAGTTTTCCAGTGAAATTGACATTTCCGAAGAGCAGCCCCGCTAGGGCGTCGCCCTGTGCCTCACCTGGGTACCAGGACTCCACAATGCCCTGCACCTTGTCGGCCCACGGTGTGAGGACGGGCCCGGCCGTCTCCAAATCCACAATCGTGTGTCGGTTAGCGCCTGCGACAGCCTCGATAAGAGCGTCCCCGTTGTTCGCCACGTTGAGGGACGGTAGATCGAAGTACTCGCCGGCGACGTTGTAGCCAAACACGATTGCAGTATCAGCTTGCGCGGCTGTTCGGGCGGCGCGCTTGACGTCGCTTCCGTCGTCGTAGATGACCGTGTCGTGGTTCCTAGCAGCCCTGGCCGTCAAGGCGTCCAGGGGCGCGACGGGGTTGGGGCACTGCACGGCGTTGGGGGCGCTCGGATCTCCGTAGAGCGGTGACGTGCAGACTGTGCTCGCGCTTACTCCGGCCGTGGGTGTGTTCGAGGCTGTCGGTCCGATGATGGCAATGGTCTTGTTGCGGAGCGTGAGCGGCAGGATCTGGTTGCGGTTCTGCAAAAGAACGGAACCTTCTTCTGCCATCTTTAGGGCCACGGCGTCATGGGCATCCGTCCGGACGTTGTCCTGGGCTACCGCGGGGAGCGGGTTATCGAAGAGGCCGTTGGCTATCTTCGCTCGGATGACGCGGAACGCGGCGGCCCGAATTTGCGCCTTGGTGATCTCGCCGGCATCAAGAGCGGCGTGGAGTTTGTCCGGGGCGAAGTACTTCGGCAGGCTCAGTTCCTGATCCAAGCCGGCATTCAGCGATGCGGCAGTTGAGTGCTGTGAGCCGTTGTCCGTGACAACGAATCCTTTAAATCCGATTTCTTTTTTGAGAAGGCCATTCAGCAATTCCGGGTTCTCACACGCGTATTTCCCGTTGACCTGGTTGTAGCTGCACATCACGCCGGCTGGGTGGCCGATGGAGTTAGCGATGGCGAATGGCAGGCTGTAGACCTCGTGAAGGGTCCGGTCGTCGATGTTGGACGAGCTGGTGGAACGGTCTATTTCCTGATTGTTTCCGAGATAGTGCTTCACGACGGCAGCCACGGGCTCGCCCGGGTTCCCATTGCGAAGGGCGTTGATCCAGTCCCCCGCTAGCGTTCCCGACAGCAGGGGATCCTCACCGAGGTACTCACCATTGCGCCCGGCCCATGGTGATCGCACGATGTCGACCGCCGGGCCTAGAAGTTGGTCATAGCGCTTCCGGAAGGCTTCATCGGCCTCGGCTTTGCCCTTTGCCCTGGTCAATCGTTCATCCCAACTCGCGGCTTGCGCCATCGGAATCGGGAAAGCGGTCACACCGGGGGTGTAGGCGATGCCCATCGGCCCGTCGGTATCCGCGGTAAACGGGGCGCAGGCAACCTGGGCCGGGTAGGTCGTCGACCCGAAGACCGTCAGGTTCGTTTCGTTTGCGGAGGCCTCGTTGAGCCATCGCATCTGCTGTTCCAGAGTGGAAGCGTCAAGCAGGAGATTCGCCCTTTGCCCCGGCGACTTTGATTTGTTCATCCAGGGGCAGGCTTTGCTTGTTGAATCGGCCTGGGCCGACTCGGGGGACGCCGCTACGGTCACACCGGTTCCGACGAGGATGGCCAGGGGTAGGACTATCGCAAGCGTGGACCGAAGCCTGTGAACCTTGGAAATAGCGTGAATCACTGCATTTACCTCCTTGTAAATGGCGAGAAGCGCCGCGTCTCGTAAACCGATTGACGAACACGATGTCTGCACAATAAGGTCCAAGAAGCCCGGACGTCAACCGGTCTACATTTTTCGAGACACCGCACTCGCGGGCCACTGCTGAGCAAGGGCAAGGGTCTGCTATCGCGCGCACGAGCAACGCCGTCACACGCAAGGGAGAACCATGCCCCAACGACAGTTCCCAAAACCCAAAGAGCTTCTCGAGTACATGCAGTTCAAGAAGCCCGACGTCGACTTCAAGCGCAGCCGGCTCCAGTCGGCGCTCACGATCGCGGACCTCCGGATGATCGCCAAGCGCCGCACCCCGAAGGCCGCGTTCGACTACACGGACGGGTCGGCCGAGGGCGAGATCTCGATCGGCCGCGCACGCCAGGCTTTCGAAGACGTCGAGTTCCACCCGCAGGTGCTCCGCGACGTGGCCGAGGTCGACACGTCGACCACCGCCTTCGGCGCCGCCTCGGCGCTGCCGTTCGGCATCGCCCCGACCGGGTTCACGCGCCTGATGCAGACCGAAGGCGAAACCGCCGGTGCTGGCGCTGCGGGCGCCGCGGGCATCCCCTTCACGCTGTCGACCCTCGGCACGACCTCGATCGAGAACGTCAAGGCGGCCAACCCGTCGGGCACGAACTGGTTCCAGCTCTACGTGATGCGCCAGCGCGAGATCTCGTACGGCCTGGTCGAGCGCGCCGCGGCCTCCGGCTTCGGCACCCTCTTCTTCACCGTCGACACCCCCGTCGCCGGCGCGCGCCTCCGCGACAAGCGCAACGGATTCTCGATCCCGCCGCAGCTCACCCCCGGCACCGTGCTCAACGCGATACCGCGCCCCTGGTGGTGGTTCGACTTCCTGACCACTCCCAAGCTGGAGTTCGCCTCGCTCGCCTCCACCGGCGGCACCGTCGGCGAGCTGCTCGACTCGGCAATGGACCCGACCATCGACTTCGACGACCTCAAGGTCATCCGCGACATGTGGCCGGGCAAGCTCGCGATTAAGGGCGTGCAGAGCGTGGAGGACGCGAAGAAGTTCGCCGACTTCGGAGTCGACGGGATCGTTCTCTCGAACCACGGCGGGCGCCAGCTCGACCGCGCGCCGATCCCGTTCCACCTCCTGCCCGAGGTCGTGAAGGAGGTCGGAGGCGACGTCGAGGTCGTCGTCGACACCGGCATCATGAACGGCGCCGACATCGTCGCGTCGATCGCGCTCGGCGCCAGCTTCACCCTCGTCGGCCGGGCCTACCTGTACGGCCTGATGGCCGGCGGACGCGCCGGGGTCGACCGCATGATCGCGATCCTCTCCGACGAGATCCGCCGCACAATGAAACTGCTAGGCGCGCACTCTCTCGAGGAGCTGACCCCCGCGCACGTGACCCAGCTCGAGCGCCTAGCCCCACGCGCCCGCAGTTAGACCCACTCACGCCAGAGGGACGACAATCATCGCAAACGCTCGATTGGCACTCGGGGAGGCGTTCGCCACTCCCAGGCGAGACACCGGGCAAGCGAGGAGTGGCGGCGACAGTCTCGACTTTGCCGGGCTTCTTGGGCAACCGCCGATCGCCAGCGGAAGATGACTCGACCCGGTGGCCTCGAACCTTCTCGAATCAACGCCCAAGTCAACGTGGGCGATCATCCGGGCCGTTTATCCAGCGCCTGACGGCCTCGCCGAGCCAGGCTTTCCTGCAGTCGATTCGCTGTCGCCCACCGCGCCCATGCCCGACAGGGTTGCGACCGAAGAAAACCAACCGCGAGGCTATCAGTGACGAAATGATCGGGGGACGGACGGCTCGTAGCGGATGGGTGGGTACGTTGCGCGCACCAAGGCACGGAGGGACTCTAAAGATGACGCACCGGACACGAGTCCAGTGGCTCTCGCCTGAACGAGAACGTTGCCGATGGCAGTGGCCTCGACCGGCCCGGCGAGGACCGTCCGGCCAGTCCGGTCGGCCGTGAGCTGGCAGAGCAGCTCGTTCTGTGAGCCTCCCCCGACGACATGCACCGTCGTGATCTGCCGGCCTGATAGAACCTCAGCCTCGTCGAGAGTCTCCGCATAAGCGACTGCGAGCGACTCAAGGATGCTACGCACCGTCTCGGCTGGACTTAATGGCGGCCGGACGTCACGCTCGAGACACCAATCTCGAATTCTCCCCGGCATGTCTCCCGGCGGAGAGAAACGCTCGTCAGCCGCGTCAAATATCGGCACGGGGTTGTCGATGGCGGCGGCGGCGCTTAGCAGGGACGCAAGGTCGCTGGAGCGAACCGCTTCTGTACTTGCGGCGTCCCAGGTACGCATCGACTCGGAAAGTAGCCAAAGGCCCGAGATATTTTTTAGGAACCTCACGCGGCCAAAGGCGCCACCCTCGTTCGTAAAGTTGGCCGCCCGCGACGCGTCGGTGACAACCGGCGCGTCGAGTTCGAGCCCGACGAGCGACCAAGTGCCGGACGAGATGAAAGCGGCATGCTCGTCAACGAGGGGTACTCCGACCACCGCCGACGCGGTGTCGTGCGATCCAACCGCGGTCACCGGTATTTCCCGTCCGTTACCGATCGATCCGGCAAAGGAAGGCAGCAAAGCACCTACCCTGTCCCCCGGGGAGACGAGCGGAGCGAAGAATGATTCTTGCAGGCCGAGAACTGAGAAAAGGTCGGGATCCCACCTACCCGTCTTCGGCGACAGGAGCCCCGTAGTAGAGGCATTCGTCCGCTCTGTGACTTCAACCCCGGTGAGCCAGCGTCCGATGAGATCGGGCACGAGCAACGCACGGTCGGCGAGTGCAAGCGTTCCCGCCGCCCTGTCGGCAGCAAGTTGATAGATCGTGTTAAACGGCAGGTGCGCCAACCCGTTGCGCTCATACAGAGCTGTTGCTGGGACTGCCGCGTGCACAGCATTCACTGAGGCCGCGTTGCGGGCATCACGGTAGTGGTAGGGCAACCCGACCAGCCGCCCATTTCGCAGGAGCCCGTAATCGACGGCCCAAGAGTCCACACCTATAGAGGCAACACCAGAATGTAACCGGGTCGCCTGGGTGAGCCCATCGCGAATGGCCTGCCAGAGACCTAGTACGTCCCAATGCAGGCCCTCCCGGCCCTCACCTTCGGGTACGCCGACAGGCCTGTTCGCGAACCGTGCAACATGCTGCAGCCTCAGTTCGTTTGGGCCGACGTGGCCGAGGATTACGCGCCCACTTGTCGCGCCCAGATCGACGGCCGCGACTGCGCCAGCCGTGTTGCCACGCACTGAGCTACCTCCCCTGCTCGACACTGCCGCTACCGCAGGAACGCGGCTGCCACGCCCGCGTCGACCGGGACGTGCAGTCCCGTCGTGTGCGAGAGGTCGCCGGCGGTCAGCACGAACACGGCGTTGGCGACATGCTCGGGCAGGACCTCGCGCTTGAGCAGGGTGCGCTGCGCGTAGTAGGCGCCAAGCTCGTCTTCGGGCACACCATAGACGGCTGCGCGTTTGGCGCCCCAGCCGCCGGCGAAGATCCCAGAGCCGCGGACGACGCCATCAGGGTTGATGCCGTTGACCTTGATCCCGTACTCGCCAAGCTCGGCCGCGAGCAGCCGCACCTGATGCGCCTGGTCCGCCTTTGTCGCCGAGTACGCGATGTTGTTCGGCCCCGCGAAGACGGAATTCTTCGACGAGATGTAGACGATGTCACCGCCGAGCTGCTGGTCGATGAGCACCTTCGCCGCTGCGCGCGACACTAGGAACGACCCCTTGGCCATCACGTTGTGCTGGAGGTCCCAGTCCGCGACGGTCGTCTCGAGCAGCGACTTCGACAGCGAGAGACCAGCGTTGTTCACGACGAGGTCAAGGCCGCCGAAAGCCAAAATGGCCTCACCGACCGCCGCGGCGACCTCGTCTTCCGAGGTGACGTTTGCCTGCACACCGATCGCGACATCCGTGGAACCGAGTTCGGCGGCCGCAGCTTGGGCCTTGGCGAGGTCGAGGTCGGCGATGACGACGCACGCACCCTCCTTAGCCAGGCGGGTGGCGATTGCCTTGCCAATGCCGGAAGCGGCACCGGTTACCAGTGCGATGCGCGTGGCCAGCGGCTTGGGGGCCGGGCGGCGCTGCAGCTTTGCCTCCTCGAGGGCCCAGTACTCGATGCGGAACTTCTCGGACTCGTCGATCGGGGTGTACGTCGAGATCGCCTCGGCCCCGCGCATGACGTTGATCGCGTTGAGATAGAACTCCCCGGCGACGCGGGCGGTCTGCTTATCGGCGCCGTAGCTGAACATGCCGACGCCAGGAATCAGCACGATGGCCGGATCCTGCCCGCGGATCGCGGGCGAATCGGCCGTTGCATGGCGGTCGTAGTAGGCCTGATACTCGGCCCGATACTCGTCGTGCAGGGCCGCCAATCGCTCGAGCGACTCCTCGACGGTCGCCGTCGGGGGCAAGTCGAGCACCATTGGTTTGACCTTGGTGCGCAGGAAGTGGTCGGGACAGCTCGTACCAAGGGCGGCGAGACGCGGATGGTTCGCTGACTCGAGGAAATCCAAAATGCGCGGGTCGTCGCTGAAGTGCCCGACCTGTACGTGATCCGATGATACGAGAGCACGGAGTACTGGCGCGAGCGCTGCAGCCCTTACTCGACGCTCGACAGGGGCGAGCGGACCGTAGCCCTCTAGCGCAGCACCGAATGGGTCGGGCCTTCCATGCTGATCGATGTATGCCTGCGCCGTTCCGATGATCCAGAGCGAGTTCGCCTCGGCCTCGTCGGAGGTGTCTCCCCAGGCCGTGATGCCGTGGCCGCCGAGGATCGTGCCGATCGCCTGCGGATTGGCCTCCCTGATAGCGGCGATGTCTTCGCCGAGCTGCCAGCCCGGACGGCGCCACGGCACCCAGACGACCCTGTCGCCGAAGATCTGCTTCGTGAGCGCTTCGCCGTCGGCGGAGGTCGCGATGGCGATCCCCGAGTCGGGGTGGAGGTGGTCGACGTGCGCCGCGTCGACGAGACCGTGCATGGCCGTGTCGATCGACGGCGCCGCGCCGCCCTTGCCGTGGAGGGCGTAGTCGAAAGCCGCGACCATGTCGTCTTCGGAGTCGACTCCTCGGTAGACGGAGCGGAGCGAGCGCAGGCGGTCGAGGCGGAGCACCGCCAGGCCCTTCTCGGTGAGGGTGCCGAGGTCGCCACCCGAGCCCTTGACCCAGAGCAGCTCGACCGGCTCGCCCGTCACCGGGTCGATGGCGCTGCCCTTGGCGGAGGTGTTTCCGCCGGCGTAGTTGGTGTTCGCCGGGTCGGAGCCCAGGCGGTTGGAACGGGCAATGAGTTCGTTAGGCGATGCCGTCACGTTGAGTACTTCCTGTGTTGGGGGATCCCACTCGTAGCGCACGAGCAGCATCGTTGGGGACAAATTGGAGTTCCTGGATGACGGCTAGAACGCGCTCTTTGCGAGTGGCCCTGACCTTCTCTGGATGGTTGAGAACGTTGGACACCGTGCCAATAGAGACGCCAGCCGTAAGCGCAACGTCGCGAATCGTTGTGGGACGGTCAGCGTCGATCACAATCACGCGCCCCAGCTTGCTTGCTGGCCGCCGACTCGCTCGGCGGCGATCTTCTCCTGGTGGCCCGACTCGGCGTACGCCTTCAACGGGTCGCGGGGCAGGCCGCGCGTCTCGCGCCGGTCGGCGAGGGCGGGGCGGACGTCGGTGTAGAAGGCGTCCATCAGCACCTGGTTGGCGCCGAGCACGTCGTGGTCGGCCTGCGCTGCGGCGAGGGCCGGGCGGTCGACGAGCAGGGCGCGCGCGGTCATCTCCTGCACGTTCAGCACCGACCGCATCTGACCGGGGATCTTGTCCTCGACGTTGTGGCACTGGTCGAGCATGAACTGCACCGGCGAGTCGACCTCGAGGCCGCCTCCGTTGATCACCTCGAAGAGGATCCGGAAGAGTTGGAAAGGATCCGCCGCACCCACGATGAGGTCGTCGTCGGCGTAGAAGCGGGAGTTGAAGTCGAACGAGCCGAGCTTGCCGAGGCGGAGCAGCTGCATGACGATGAACTCGATGTTGGTGCCCGGCGCGTGGTGCCCGGTGTCGAGGCAGGTCATGGCCTTGGGCCCGAGGGCGCTCACCTGCGCGAAGCTGGTTCCCCAGTCGGGAACGTCGGTGTGATAGAAAGCCGGCTCGAAGAACTTGTACTCGAGCACGAGGCGTTGCTCGTCGCCGAGCCCTGCGTAGATCTCGGCGAGAGAGTCGGCCAGGTGGTCCTGACGCTGGCGGAGCGAGTCCTGCCCGGGGTAGTTGGTGCCGTCGGCTAGCCAGATCTTGAGGTCCCGCGATCCGGTCTCGGTCATGATCTCGAGGCAGCGGAGGTGGTGGTCGATGGCCTTGCGGCGGACGGCCGCGTCGGAGTGGGCGAGGCTGCCGAACTTGTAGTCGTCGTCCTGGAAGGTGTTGGAGTTGACGGTGCCGAGCTTCACGCCGAGCCCCTCCGCGTACGACGCGAGGGCCGACCAGTCGTCGACGAGGTCCCACGGGATGTGGAGCGCGACTGCGGGTGCGAGCCCTGTCAGCTCGTTGACCTTGGCGGCGTCAGCGATCTTCTCCTCGGGGCTCCGGGGCGTGCCCGGCGTGCCGAAGACCTTGAACCGGGTGCCCGAGTTGCCGAACGCCCAGCTGGGCAGCTCGATGCCCTGGCGCTCCAGGGTCGGGGTGATGTCGGCGAAGGTTGTCATTCGGTCGTTCCTTTCGTGTTTCTGATCAATGAGAAAGCTCAGCGGTTAGTTGCCGGTTGCCGCTTATCTCAAAATCCGCACAAGAACCCCGTGCGCCCGACTGAGAAGGTCGCCACTCGGAGTCCTCGGCCGGTACACGCGAAGGTTGAAGGCCATCCCGCCGCCGAGGTGTTCAAGAGCGAGAATCGCACCGAGCGTCACAACGGGCTCAAGCTTCGATTTTGAAGGTGGCGCGCTGAAGGTCTCGGCCCCGCGAACTGGAACCGACGAGAAGTTCAAAGTCGCCGGGCTCGAGAATCCGGTGTCCCGTCGCGTCGACCAAGGTGCAGCTCGATGCAGGTAACGAAATATCGACGTCGATTTTTTCTCCGGGACGGAGGTCTACTTGGACGAACGCTTTGAGTTCCTTTTCAGCCCAGGTGACACTCGTCACCTGGTCAGCGATGTACACCTGTACCGTCTCGAGGGCCGGTCGGCGTCCGACATTGGACAAGGTGATCGTTGCCTTGATTTCTCCGTCAGATTGAAGGACAGGGGTTGCGATGCGGAGATTCGAATAGCGGACGCTCGTGTAACTGAGTCCCTCTCCGAAGGCGAACAGGGGGTCCTGGGTGAGGTCCGCATAGCGGTTACCGTGTTGTCCTCGGAGCTGGTTGTAGTACACGGGCAGTTGGCCTGCATGACGGGCAAACGAAATGGGCAGCCGGCCGGACGGCTCGATAAGCCCGAAGATCAGCTCAGCGATAGCAAGCCCGCCTTGCATGCCAGGGTTGAAGGCCTCGACGATGGCCGCCGCCCGCATGGCCGAAGCTGGCAGAGTTGACGGTTTTGACTGAATCAGGACGAGCACCACCGGGGTTCCTGTGTCCACGAGAGCGTCGAGAAGAGCGATCTGCCCACCTTGCAGGTCAAGAGTGGCTGTCGAGCGACCCTCACCCGTGAGGCTGATGTCGTCTCCGAGGACGGCGACGATGTAGTCAGCATCCCGAGCGGCAGCTACGGCCTCGGTAAGCAGGGATTCGTTGGTTTCCGCGGCCACGAACAGCGGCGGGCGAGGCTGGCCATCGGGGAATGTCTCCCCTTCCGGATCCGGAGTTAAGGAGCCGATATCGGCACCCCGTGCGTGCTTGACGGTCCACCCCTCTGGGGCGGTTGCCTGGAATCCGTCGAGGACCGTTGAGGTGAGGTGGCGCGGGTGGCCGCCGTCCATCCAATCGACCTGGCCCGACGCTCCCGCCCAGTCACCGAGCTGTGCGTGCTGATCGTGGGCGTTGGGCCCGACAACCAGGATTGCCTTTTGTGCGGTCTGCCCGGCGCGGTCTTCAGGTTCGCTTTGGAGAAGCGGGAGTGTGCCGTCGTTGGCGAGGAGGACGAGTGATCGTCGTGCCATCTCAAGATTGAGTCTGGTGTGTTCTGGGTTTCCGATGAGGAGACGCTGCGCGTCTTCGTCCGGAAGGCGTGGATCTTCGAAGAGACCAAGATCGAATTTGAGAGTGAGGATACGACGTACGGCGTCATCAATAGCGTCTTCGGAGAGAGTTCCCGACGCGACAGCTTCCTGCGCGGCCTCGAAGAACTGGGGTGTGTTCATAACAAGGTCATTCCCCGCCAGGACGGCCGTTGTCGCGGCATCGACGTCGTTCGCGGCTACCTTCTGTTCCCACACCATGCGTCCGACGTTGTCCCAATCCGTGACAAGCGTGCCCGTGAATCTCCATTCGCCCTTTAGGACGTCGTTGAGCAGCCACGAGTTGGCGGTGACTGGAACTCCGTCAATGGCCTGATAGCCGAGCATGAATGTGGCGCAGCCTTCCTGGACCGCTCGCTCGAAGGGCGGAAGGAACCATGAACGAAGCTTCCGCGGGCTGATGTCAGCCTCACTTGCGTCCCTACCGCCTTGAGTTTCCGAATAGCCGGCGAAATGTTTGGCCGTTGCGAGGACCGCCGTGGGGTCATCAAGCCCATTGCCCTGATAGCCGCGGATCATGGCGGCCCCAAATTCCCCGATGAGGTGGGGGTCCTCGCCGAAGGTCTCATCTACCCGTCCCCACCGAAGGTCGCGACTGATGCAAAGAACTGGTGAGAATGTCCAGTGGAGTCCAGTGGCCGCGATTTCCAAAGCGGCGGCACGCGCGCCTTTCTCGATAAGGTCGGCGTTCCATGTTGAAGCCATGCCCAGTTGGGTGGGGAAGATGGTGGCGCCGGGCCAGAAGGAGTGGCCATGAATACAGTCGTCTGCCATGAGCAGGGGAATTTGCAGACGTGTCTTCTGCACGAGGGCTTGCGATTCGATCATGCGCAATGGCGACGCGTGCAAGAGCGACCCGCCGAGCTTCTCGAGGATGAGACCTTCGAGGTTGCCGCGTGCGTCAAGTTGGAGCATCTGACCGATCTTCTCGGACAGGGTCATGACCGCGAGGAGGTCGTCGACGCGCTCAGTCGTCGGGGCCGCCGGGTTGCGGAATAGCGCGCCGCCCCCGGGGCGCTGCTCTTTCTCGTTGTTCACAGGTGGGCCACGCTTTCTCGAGGGTCGAGGGTGGAGACGACTTTTCCGGCTGCGTATTCAAAGGTCACAATGGTGGTCTCCTCGTTTTTCGATCGGCTGACCTTCGAATGCAACGGTGACGCCACGAACTCGACCCCCGCGGGGAGAGACGCAGTCACCCGAAGGACACCACTCGAGTCCTGTTCCCAACGCACGTGAAGATCTCCCCGGGGTGTGGGGACGGTTCCACTGGCGTAGTCAAGGCGGTTCGGTGCAGGTTCGATGGCGACTTGTGAAAAGCCGGGGCTAAGGGGTCGCACGCCGAGAACCCAGCGGGGGAAATGCTGCAGGGGAACGCTTCCCCATGCATGGCAGTCGCTTCTGTTACTAACGGTGTCCTCTGCCCAGGTCGTTAGGCCTACTCGGAGCATGTCGATCCAGGGCTGCCAGTCGACGAGATCATGGACCCCGGCCATGCGGAGAGCGTCGAAGAGGCTGTGCGACATCGCATAAGAGCAGGGCGCCAGCGACGGGTCTCGGACGGCTCGCTTAAGCAGGTCATGAGCGGCCGCACCTTCTATGGCTCCAGCCAGCACCGCCCAGACTTGCGCATGCTGGCTTCCCGGCTTTCCAGTGTCGGAGTCTCTGTAGTAGCGCGCCTCCGAGTCCCATGCCGTGCTTGAGTCGAGGGCCGCGAGCACAGCTGCTGCTCGTGTCAGATAGTCGTCAGCGTCTTGGGTGTCTCCGCACCAGGCGGCGGTCTTCGCTGCACTCTTGAGGGCTGCTACGTATTGGAAGGTCAGGATGGTGCTTGTTCGCCTTGCGCCGAGTTGGGGGACCCCTCGCCGTGATTGCCACGCCGCTGTCCAGTCGACGAAGTTCCACATCTCCGCGTTCCCCGCCGCCTCGGGGCTGTCGGGTGGTGTCGTGATGAAGCCGTCGTCCGCGAGCGACCTGTCAAAGAACGCCAGGACCGACCGCATTCGATCTCTGAATTGTCGAGTGAAGTCGCGGTCGCCGGAGTATTCCAGATGCTCCGCGACCATGAAGATCCAGAACAAGGAGAAACCGGGGATGTACTGCGGGCGGACGCTAGGCGCTCGGCTTTCAGTAAGCCCATCCGCATCGCCGGAGACGGCGAAATCCTGGATGGCGCGTCGGATGAGGCGGTCGTCCGTGGAGAGGTGGAGCGAGAAGAGGGCCTGGGATCTGGTGTCCATTACGTACTGCAGCTGTTCGTAGAACGGACAGTCTTCGAACGTTTCGTGCATGCAGTTGCGGAGCGTACGTACGCTCGTTTCCCAAAGGCGCGTGTCCATGTCGGACGACGATTGAAAGGAGCCGGTGATGGCTAGCGGGTAGTGCGTTTTCGTGAGCTTCACGGGCAGGAGCGTGAGTGGCTCGTTAGCCGTCTCAACGGAAATGCGCAGATATCGGACAGTTCGAAACCAGAACGGCTGGAATGACTCGGGATGACCGGGGGTGCCCAGTCCCGCTATCTGGACGACGTCGGGGTCACCGAAGAGGTCACCGTTGACAGCGTCGGTCCGGTCACCTTTGCGGCGGAGCCAGGGGATGTCAATGGGGACTCCCTCGTAGCACTCAGCTGCCACGAGGCGCACCACAGAGCCCTGGCCCCCCAGGGTCTCAAGGGCGATGTAGGCAGTGAGAAGCTCACCGGCGTCCAAGTCAACATCGACTCTTTGTCGCGGCCCAACCGTGACTGGTTCACCTTTCAACAGTGATGTCCAGTCGGAACCTTCACCCCGGTGACGTGTGACTCCCGTAAACGTTGACGGTTCCAGCGTCATGTGCGGAATTGGTCGGGGCTCAAGGATGCCCAGTGGGTCCGGGGAGGCCCTCTGGACGGCAACCGGGTTCTGCCACGTGCTGTCGTCGAACTCTTGGTCGAGCCAACCATGCGGCTCGACGTTAGCGTCGACGAGTTCCTGCAGACCTAGGAACAGGGTGTTGGTTCCTTGTAAGAAGGTCCTTCCGTTCGCTCGGTGGCATTTCCAGGACTCGAGACTTGTAAGAGCTTCGGGGCCGCTTATGGAAAGGCTGGGCTCGTCGCTCCGACGAACAGAAACATTTCCGGCCGTGCCATCGGGGTAGGCGAGTGCCTCGATGTTGATGACATTGACGCCAGCCCGTAGGAAGCTGTTGATGTCGATTGTGTCGACGAACCAATTCTTGTCTGTCGGTTTCGCTGGGCCCACGGCCGTGAGCGTGCCGTTCACGAACAGTCGGTATCTGCTATCGGCGGCGATTTCCAGTGCGTCTACGTAGTGCTCATTGCCTGGCAGAACCAACGTTGCTCGGAATCTAACAAGCTCCGCGACGCCGTTTCGCGCAGGCGCGGTTGAGTCGCCCGCCCACATCCATGTTGTTGGCATCTTCGTTTCCTGCATCCGTAAATCAGAGGTGAGCGAGTACGAGAAGGCGCGACAGCAGAACCCCTCCTAGTTGCTCGGGGGAGCCGCCGGCCGTTAGCCCTTTAGCCCTCCGGCGAATCCCTGGACGATGTATTTCTGCATGAGGAAGTAGGCCAGCAGAATTGGCGCGATGCTGATGATGATTCCCGCGAAGATCAGGCTCCACTGCGCTCCGTACTGTCCGACGAAGCCGTAGATGGCCACGGTGACGGTTTGGTGCGACGAACCGGACAAGTACAGCAATGGGGACAAGAAATCGTTCCACGTGAAGACGGCGTTGAGGATGATGACGGTGCCGGTGATGGGCCGAACGAGAGGAAACACGACCGACCAGAAGGTGCGGAATGATCCCGCTCCGTCGAGTGAGGCTGCTTCCTCGTAGTCGATAGGGAGGGCCCTCAAGAACCCGACGTAGAGGAAGATTGAAAAGGGCATTTGGGCGCCGACGTAGACAGCGATCAAGCCCCATAGGGTGCCCAGGAGACCGAGATCCCGGATGGTCTGATAGAGGGGAAGCAGGCCGAGCTGGGCCGGGATTAGAAGGCCCACGAGGAAGACCAGGTACGTGGCCTTCGACCATTTGGCTGTGATCCGCGCCAGCGGGTAGGCCGCTGTCGACGCGATGATGACGGTCAGAGCGATGGATACGACTGTGACGGTTGCGCTGTTCAGGAGTGCCCCGCCCAACCCACCTTGCTGCCAGGCATTGACGAAGTTGTCAAACGTCGGGTGAAGCGTAGGGACCAGAGTCGCGGTCTGATCGTTGGGGGCCTTGAAGGCCAACTCGAGAAGGACGTAGATCGGGAAGAGGAACAGCAACGCGACGAGAATCATCACGGCTTCGAGGACGCCGGTGCGCCAGGTGTAGCGGAACATGTCAGCGGCCCTGTCGGCTCAGGAGGCCGTACTGCACGGCCGAAACGATTGCGACGAAGATTGTCAGGAGTACAGCAAGGGCAGACCCGTAGCCAAAGCGTCCGAGTTGGAAAGCGTTCTGGTAGATCAGCGTGGAGATGGTGTTCGAGGATCCGCCGGGACCGCCCTGGGTCATCGTGATGACTTGGTCAAATAGTTTGAGGCCGCCGATGATCGAGAGCATGAGGTTGATCGTGATGGCCGGTGCAAGCATCGGGCGGATGATCGACCAAAAACGGCGGATGGCTCCTGCGCCGTCGATTGAGGCGGCTTCGAGAATTTCATCCGGAATGCCCTGGAGGCCGGCCAGAAAAATGACCATTGAGTAGCCGACGAACTGCCAGATGACGACGAAGATGATGGACCAAATGGCGAGATGGGAGCTTCCGAGCCAGTCCTGCTGAAGGCCCCCCAAACCGACTGCCTTCAAGCCCTGGTTCACGCCACCATCGGGGGCGAGCAGGTTTTGCCACAAGAATCCGACGGCGACGGAGGTGATCACGACCGGTGCGAAGATCAGGACCCGCAGGACGTTTTTGGATTTGATGCGGCTGTTCACGCCGAGTGCCACGAGGAGGCCCAATGCGTTCTGCACGATGGTGACGGCGATGCCGACGAGGATCGTGTTGCGAATGGCAGTCAGGGCGTCGGGGTCGGAGAAGATCGCGCCGAATTCTTTGAATCCGACCCAGTTCTTTGCGGCGGAGATGCCGTCCCAGTCAGTGAAGGCAAACAGGCTTCCTTGGATGCTCGGGACGATGACTGAGAATGCGTAGAAGGCCGCCGCGGGGACCAGGAACCACCAGATACGTGCGGTCGTTGAACGTTTCTTCCGCGCCTTCGTGGCCGTGGCGGGCCCTATTTTCTTGTGTCGTTCAGCGGCGATCGCCATCTGGAGTTCTTCCTTGCTAGAGATGTTGAGGGGTGGGGCGGGGTGCGCACCCTGCGGGTTTGCACACCGCCCCGCGGATCGGCTTTGGCTACTGGTTGTAGGCCTTGTCCATCTGTTCCAGCGCGGCGCTCGAGGAGGTGGTTCCGCCCAGGATGTTCTGTAGCTGGTTGGTGGTCACCTGCTGCACGTTCGAATTGGGCCACAGCTGATCGGGGAATGCCGTTGTCTTGGTTCCCGCAGCCTGCTCGAGGACGCCGTCGAGGACCTTGTCGTGCGTGAACGTTCCATTCGAGATGCTCGGGAAGATCGACCCGCTCTTGATGGCGGAGTCGATACCGTTCTTTGACATGAAGAACTCGATGAACTTCTTCGCAAGCGCTTGGTTCTTCGAATTTGCGTTGACCCCGTAGCCGGCGCCAAGGGCCACCGGAAGGTAAGTGTCTGAGGAGTTGTCCGTTGCCGGGAACGCAGCCGTCTCGAAGGTCGTGCCCGATGCGGCCTTACCCTGAATGGTGGCGATCTGATTGCCGACAGTAACGATGCCGACGGCGTCACCTTTTGCGACCTGAGTCTGAGCTGTGTCGAGGCTGACACCATTCGGGCTCTTGCTGAAGCAGCCCGCCTTGTTCATCTGCGTGACCTGGTCCAGAGCGTCGGTCCACTTCGAGTCGCTGAAGGTTGCCTTGCCGTCGGCCTGGTCCTCCGAGAACTTGGAGTCGGGTCCGTACACCAGGGTGCTGGTCAGGGCGTATGGCAGGTAGAGGGCGGTACCACCGGTCGCCCCCGCCATGGCGTAAGCCACCTTGCCCTTGGACTTAGCTGCGGCGCAAAGCGCGAGAACGTCGCTGAAGGTGGTCGGCGCCTTGGCTCCGACGGCGGTGAGCGCTTGGCTGTTGTAGATCGCCGGAATGATCGTGTAGTTGTTCGCCGCAAGGTAAACCTTGCCGTCGGTTCCCATGACCTGCTTCTGAGCGCTCGTGAAGCTTTTGGTCCAGCTCTGCGAAGAAAGATCAGCGAGATATTTGTTCTTCGCCAGAGTCTGGACTGCGATCGGGTTGCCCTCGCCAGGGAAAACCGTGACGATATCGCCAGCCGTTTTAGACACAAGCTGCGTGTTGATCTGGGTCAGAATCTGCGGGTAAGGCAGGCCCGTGAACTTAACGGTCGTACCCGGATTCTCCTTCTCGAACTCGTCGATGATCGGCTGAACGGTCTTGTCGCCGCTGAAGCCTTCCCAAGTGATCGTCTTGCCATCGCCACCGCCGTTGGCGGACTGCGGGCCGGACGTGCATCCGGCCAGGCCCATCGCCACCACGAGGGCGGCGACGGGCAGTGCTGCGTGCTTTTTGCGCATGAAATGCTCCATTGGACTTCAAGGGGGTGTACCCGAACTGAGAGGCTGGGCAGTTGTCGCCGGCTGGGGATTGCGAGCCAGTCAGCGACGACGTGATCCGAAGATAGGCAGAAATGTCGACTGTGTCAACCGGTTTACACTTTTTCTGTAGACCGGTTTACGACCCGGGCGTATCGTCATGAATCAGCGAGGATCGCCGTCATTCGTGTGAGCTGCTCTCAAGTCGTAAATCGGTTGACGCGTAGGCTCTTCTCGAGGGCTCGCGTTTATGAGCCGCCAAGTCGAGGGAGCTGGTCATTGACCGAGGTAGAAACGAGCCGCCGACGCCCTTCACTGACTGACGTCGCGTCGCGGGCCGGCGTTTCAAAAGCCGCGGTCTCCAAGGTCATCAGAAATGCATATGGCGTGAGTCCAGCGATGCGTGAGCGCGTGGAGCTTGCAATAGGTGAACTGGGCTACCGCCCTCGCCTTGCGGCTCGGGTGATGCGTGGCCAGAGCTTCACCCTAGGATTCGAAATTCCCCAGCTGGGCAACGAATTCTTCACGCAGATCATGCAGGGTGCCGCGGATGCTCTAGCCGAGACGGGCTACCAGCTGATTATTGCCCCTGGAGTGGGTGACCTCCGAGGCGCACCCGTGCTCAATGCCTTGGTGGATCGCCAGGTGGATGGCCTTATCGCTATCTCGCCGGAGGTCGCTCCTCTCTGGCTTGAGCGCCTCGGCGAGGAAGTGCCGATCGTTCTTCTTGGCCGGCATGACGAGTCTCATAGCTACGACACTTTGACGAATGACGACCGCGCTGGCGCAGGGCTGGCTATGGATCACTTGTTTGGTCTAGGTCACGAACGGATAGCTCACGTCTCAGTCGGTAGTGCCCCGGAGGTGCCTGAGCGGCTCTTTCCGCACGCAATTCGACGTGAGGTCTACAACTCGGCGATGATTGCTCGAGGGTTCACGCCTCAAGTAGTCTTCGGCGGGCCCCTCGAGCCCGAGGCCTACGCGGCGAGCATGCGTCTGCTGCAAGTTGATGATCCTCCCACCGCGATCTTCGCGGGCAACGACACTCTTGCAATCGGTGCTCTGCGCGCCCGTTCAGAACTCGGCCTCTCGTCGGCTGAGTTGTCGATCGTGGGCTACGACGACATCGCCCTGGCTAGCCAACCGTTCGTCTCTCTCACAACGGTGGATCAGTTTGGCACGCAGTCGGGACGCATGGCCGTTCAATTGCTCATGGAACGAATTGTTCAAGGTCGTACGGAATCACGCCATCACTCGATTGGCCCTGAGCTACGTGTCCGGACGTCGTCGTCCCGACGTTTATCGAGGTAAAGACGGGTTTGGTTTCTATTAAGCGTGCCTGGCCGTGTTTGGTGGCAAGTCGACGGGGCTCGCGAGTCGAGGCCCGCGGCCTGGCGTGTGGATACGAATGGCCCGATGGTTTCCATCCAGATAGACAAGCAGGAGCCCGTTAGACGCCGCATCTCGCCCCTTCGCCCATAGAGGCGCGGTTCGATCCGGCGATCCTCGATGGGCCCGGCCTCATAGTTTGTGGTGGGTTGCCCACAGACGCGGTGGTCGAGAGCGCCAGTGCGCTCGAGGGTGATGAATCCGACGACCGTCGCATCACCCGTCTGCGCCATCTGAAGGCCGCAGGTCAGCGTGAGCCGGCCCTTTCGGGAACTCGCTCCAGGACCGGCTCGGGCATCACTCTGAGGCCAGATTCGGTGCTCCCGTGAAGGTCCATATCGTGAAGCCACCTCCTGTTGATGGGGCCGGTTCTCACTGACTCCAGTGTGAAGCCCAGCGGCACGGTTGGACCGAGCCAGATGCTGCGCCGTGCGTCATGGCCGTCCTCGGCTCCGATCCATGACAGGAAAAAGCCCTCGCCACGGCGCAGCTTCGAGCCAATCGCGATCTGGAGATGGATCAGCGTCCGGTCGTCGAACGCCACCTCGAGCTGGCCGTAGTGCAATCTGCCCATGAGCAAACCCTTCGCCGATTCGACGTGAGGGGGCGGATTGCCGAATCAGGGAACAACCCGCCCTCGCACTACGGTTTCGGCGGGGACTGGGCCGAACTCGTCTTCGTATTCGCCTAGCAGACCTGACGGTATGCCCGCGACAGCCGGATCACAAGAGACCAGCGACAGATGGACACCTGTCGACTAGAGCGAACGGCGCCTCCGCACGTGTAATCGCTCGAATTGATCTGGACACGAGCCGCCATGCGAGACGAGCCCAGATACGAGACTGTCCGCGGTTCTCGACGGTCAGGTTCCTTGACCCAGGGGCGATGTCGTACCGACACATTCGCTGATTCGGTAACGGGCAGTCTCGGCGCCTTCCGTTGAGTGACCTTCTGGATTTCCGGAAAACGAAAGTTGACCATGAGATGGAATTGGCGCGGAGCAGTGTGCTGAGTCGAAAAACCTAGACGACCACTTGCACTCGTGCACGTGCAAGGTTCTGGACTCGTTCGTGCGGATCCTGGGCGTTTCCCGCCACCTGAGCTGTGAAACGGACCGAGAGAAAGTAGGTTCCGACGTGGTCAAACGTGACAGAGTCTGAAAAGTGCTGACTGCCCGTCCCACTGCCTGGCTGTGAACATGTAAACCGGCCCGATCCCGCAAGGTCGGTTGCAAGATCGACCATCACACCCGACTGAGGCGCGTGAGCTTCGAAGGCCACCATGACACGCTCACCACGGTGAACCACGGCGTGATCCCTCCCATTTACAGTCAAGCTGCCAACGGGTTGCACCCCACCGCGCTCTTCGACTCTTGCCGGGACGATGATTTGTGAGTCGACGACTTCATAGCGCGTGTTCTTAGACGACTCGACGCCGCGCTCCACCCATGCCGCGAGTTGTCGAAGTCCGGCCTGCAACGCGCCGCCGTAATCGACCGATCGAGTTGGATGCTCCTGCTCTCCCGAGTCACCATGGAGGGCGTTATCGATATACCACAGGCGGAATCTTTCGTGCAGTTCACTTCCTAGATGTTCCTCAACCCGCTTCTTGTACCAGTCTGCTTGCCAGGGGTAAGCCTCTCGATCGAGGAGACATGAGATCACGATCATTTTTCCCGAAATGAGACCATTCGGCAGCGAACCCGAGGCGCCAAGAGTCATGAGCGGACCGACGTTCACGGGTCGCTGTGGCAGGAGCGGCTGGCCAGCTGAATCCCGGAACTGGTCCCAAGCGGGATAGCCCTCCGTGGGTACTTGATGGCGGTGGTAAGTCTGAACAGCAAGAAAACTGGCGTTATCAACCGTTACCTCATCCCCGACAGCCAGCGCCGACGAATCCTGACCTGACTCGAACCACACGATGTCGCCATCGATCTCAGCAACCTGCAAGACACCTTTAACCGGGTCCTCCGAGTGAACCGTGAGCTGGGCTCCAAGGAGCCAGCCGTTTGGCGCTGACTCAAGCCGGACGCCTGTGACCTCGGACGTGACCGGATTCGCGTGCTTGTATCCCTCATCGACCCCACCCGCGTTGGCCGGAATGCTGGCCCCGCCGTCGGGAGCACCATGTCGCGATTGGGCTTCCGTCAACAACTCCGCGATACGAGTGGTGTGGTGCACCATGTCTCGATGGACGGAGGAGGAGGCATCCGCGCCGAGGTACCCAGGCTTGGACCAGAAATCGTCGGCATAGGTCGGATCCATGTGCATGACCCCTGGGTAGAGCGCTCCGAAAGCGTGCATCCCCATGGTCTTGTATCCGAACCACGATCTAGGAGGGAATCCCAGTCGGGTGACCTCCTCAAGGGCGCCAGCCTCCTCAGCGGAAAGCTCGAGTGAGCCCGGATCTCCGCCAACGTCGTGTGCGTCGACGATCGCGGGGAAGCGGTCTCGTAGGATCCGCTGTGCGTGCATGCGAACGCTAAAGACGTTTGGCATAGCCATTGGACTCCCGATGACAAATGGCAGGAAGCCGTCCCAGGCACCCGTGGTGTTCTCGGCGGCTCCGATCGTCCGGAAGGCGCCGCCGCTCCCACCAAATAGGTACCCGTAGGAGCGGTGCGCCCCAAACGCTACCTGCGCGATGCTTCGGAACAGACGGGCTGCAGCTGCGTTGGCTCGGTATGCGCCGATTGTCGGGTCCACGCCTGACATTGGATTGGCCGCGGCAGGACCGCCACCGTTCGTCTCTACGAACGCGGCTCCGCTAGACATCGAGAAGACGATCCGGTCGCCGTCTCCAGTCTCGATTTGTGCCAGGTTCTCGCTGATGGGTACAGGTGTCACGTGTTGGTAGAAGCGACCTTCGTACTCCTCGCCTTCGGGAAGGTAGAACGAAAAACGTGTGTCCGTGCCCTCGAAACCGCCATGAATGTACCGGTGTGAAACCGGTTTGGTTCGCTCTTCGTCGATGTCGACATACGGGCGCCTAAAGACCTCGTCGGTCGTATCCGGGATTCCGTAGAGCAGTGATGAGTAGGGCGCGGTGGATTCGGCGGTAGTCATGGAAGCGTCTCCTATTGATGATGACAATGGCACTTGGGCAAGAACGAGATCAGCGGGCGCCTTTGACAGGGATGATCGCGACGGCTGCAATCCCCACGAGAACGAGCGCGATCAGCCAGATTGCTTGATATCCGCCGGTAATCACGACTACCTGCGCGGCAAGGATCGGCCCCAACGCCTGCCCGAGATTTGAGCCAACGGCTGCGACTCCCAAGTCTCGGCCTGCACTCTCAGGATCCGGAAGCACGTCGATGAAGAGGGCTTGGTCCACAGAGAGGTAGGCACCGAAGGCAAGACCGCCGATCGCACCGGTGATCATGAGGGCGGGGACGGCCGGCCATACGGCCGGCACGACGAATGCGACGGCCATAAGTGCAGAAGCTGCGATGACGAACGGTTTTCGCCGTCCGATCTTGTCGGACAGGCGACCCGCAATCACGAGTCCGGCAACGGTGAACGGGAGCCCAATAACGGTGAGCAACGGAACCAGAGCCGTTGCAGCCGAGGCGCTCAGTGCGGGTTTGACGTAGCTCTGGAGCATAAAGAGGTTGAGCGCGGTAGTGATGCTGTATCCGAAGGTAAGAAGCAGGCGAGCCAGCCACACCCACCGAAAGTCAGAAGAGCGAAGTGGGGTCGCGAACCCCCGAAACACCGATGCCCAGTTCCCGCTAGGGCGAGGGAGACCCCGTGAAGATTCGTCTTTGGCGAATCGGTAGAACCCAACTACCCCAACCGCGACCAATCCTGCGATGACGAAGTACGAATTTATGCCGATCGCGGCAAATGTCGCACCGGCGATGATCGCGCCGATGACTCCTCCGGCAAAGTTTCCGAGACCCCCCACGGCGGATGCCGTGCCTCGCTTCGAGGTAGTGACGCGGTCCGCGATGGTCGCAGTGAGCGGTCCGGATGCGGAGTTAAGCGTGATGCTCATGAGCGCAAACAAGATGACGAGGACTGCGATCGACGGTGAGAATCGGATGGCAGCCAGGAAGAATGCACCAGCCAGGCCGCCCAGGAGAATCCAGGGGGTGCGACGGCCGTAGGAGGAACGGGTGCGATCCGACAAGACGCCAATGATTGGCTGCGCAATCATGGTCAAGACCGTACCGACGGTCCCGACGATGGCGAGTCCCTGGGCCCGCGCTGCTTCAAATTCTTTCAAAAGGCCCAACTGTCGAATCTGTTCGGTCGTAGGTGTGGTCGTTCCAGCCTTCACGGCATTCTTCAGTTCAGTCAGAGCCACCAGATCGAGGCGAGAATCGACGCCGGTGAAGATCCTGCCAAATTCAAGGAGCTGGACGTGATTGGGAAGAATAATCCCCGTCACGCCTCCCCAGACCGAGGTGATGGCAGCCGTGGCAATCCCGAACCAGACGAGGTAACGCCTCAATTCGACGCCCCCGAAAAGCTCTCGTGACGTGCCGACAGCGGGCGAGCTGGCAGTCAGCGGGTGATTGGTCTCGTCAGAAGCCTCGGGAACACTTTGACCGGGTAGTTCAGGGAGGAGCGGTGACGTCATCGTCGGTCCAATCATCATCGACAGGTCTGGTGGCGAAAAGTGTATGGCGTTCACATTCTGTCGCGCAAGGTCCTTCAGAGTTGCCTCGGCCACTAACGCCCCCCGATTTGCAGACGACAGACACCTGGAACGAACTCGAGCAGCGGTTCAGCTGGTGAAAAGCGCATAAAGTGCACTTTTATGGCAAACACCCGCGGTTCGTACGCCAAAGGCATCGCAAAGCGTTCGGAGATCCTGGAAGCCGCTCTGTCGATCATTGATCAGCAGGGCTACGGCGCGGCTACCGTGAAGCAACTCGCGGACGCAGTTGGCCTTAGCCAAACCGGGGTGCTTCGTTATTTCGGCACCAAAGAGACGCTGTTCGTCGAGATATTGCGCCGTCGAGACGAGGCGCTTGAAGCCAGCAGTAATCCGAAATACCCCGACTTCGAGGGCGACCTTGTCCGCGGCATCCTGAATGCCGTTCGCCTCGACACCGAGGCGCCCGGAATGATTCAACTCACGCTTCGGCTCGTTGGCGAGGCCACCGAAAGTGGCCACGCCGCTCATGACTTTTTTCGGTCTCGATTCGATTCGACTCGACTGCTCATAGGCGCTGCTCTTAGGCACCTCCAGTCAGAGGGCAGAATGGATCGAGGCATCGACCCAGAAATTGCGGCAAACCTCATCTTCGCGAGCATCGATGGTTTGCGCCTCCAATGGATGTACGCCCCGTCAATCGACATCGTTGAACACATATCTGTACTTCTGAAAACCTTTGGCATCGTGGACGCCCCAAACGCATTCGGCGGTAAGGAGCCTGGATCATCACAAACGCCGGGTACGCATGTCCGGCAAGTCTCAGACCTGCAGTAAGCCCATTTCGACTGAAAAAGCTCAGGGTTGCCGACCCTGTGCGGCACTGTGCCGACATGGGATAGCGACCAGAAGCGTCACAGGATCGGCGCATACAGCCACTTGATGTAACCGTCACACACGTTGGTGTACGCCGTCGTTCACGAGGTGACACCTACCGACCACGTCAGCCTCCAGGTTTGCGATCGGAATGACGCCAGGCGGCGCAGCCCGGAATGCCGCCCGGCATGTGGGTGCACTCATAGACGTGTCGAAGGCGCAAGGTCAGCGTGCGTCTACTGCAACCGCAGTAGACGGGCCGCTTCAAGGGGACGACGATCTTCGCGTGCTGCGGCGAAAGAATCGATCATCCCCGGACGATCACCCCGATCCCTGGGCTCACTTAGGAGATCGAATGTCCATCTTTCTGTCACGAGTCGGGCGCTTCTCCGCCCGACACCGGCTCCTGGTTGCGGGTATCTGGCTCGCCCTTTTCGTCGCCCTCATCGCAACCTACGCCGTCGGATCCACTCGTACCGCCCCCACCGCAGCCTCGCAGACGTCCTCCTCAACCGAGGCCTCCGAGACCCTCACGCTGATGGAGAAGCAGTTCCCCTCGACAAGCGGCGCCTCGACTGCCGACACCCTCCAGCTTGTTCTGCAGGCGCCCAAGGGTGACAAGGTCACCGATCCAGCGACGACGAGCGCCATCGCAGACCTCCTCGCTAGCGCGAAGAATCTCCCCGGCGTCAGCAGTCTCACCGACCCGTTTGCGAAAACCGCCCCGTATGTCTCTCCTGATGGGACCGTCGCGGTATCCACCCTTACCTACGATCACCCCGGAAACCTCGACCAGAAGACGAAGTACTACGACGCGGCCCTGGCTTTCCAAGAGAAGAGCCACCCGGGCATCGGTGTGAACCTTGGCGGCAACCTGCTCGAGACCTCCGCGCCCGCGGCCGGAATCGGCGAAGGCTTGGGAGTGGTCGCCGCCCTCCTCGTCCTCGTTCTCACCTTCGGCTCCCTGCTAGCCGCCGGCGCCAACCTCCTCGTAGCCGTGTTCGGTGTCGGCCTCGGCGCTATCGGAGTAGTCACGTACGGCGCGTTCTTCCCTCTGGGCGACAACGCCATCATCCTCGCTGCCATGCTTGGCCTCGCCGTCGGCATCGACTACAGCCTTTTCATCCTCAGCCGCTTCCGCTCCGAATTGCGAGACGGTCGGAGCGTCGAGGACGCTGTGGCGAGGTCGGTCGGTACGGCGGGCACTGCCGTCGTCTTCGCGGGCCTGACCGTCATCATTGCCCTCGTCGGACTCCTGGTCGTCAACATCCGCGCAATCTCCGAAATGGGAATCGCAGCGGCTGCCGCTGTCGCAATCTCCGTCTTGATCGCCCTCACCCTCCTGCCAGTCCTCATGCGGACACTCGGCCGCCGCGCTCTGCCTAAGAAGTACCGCCACCTGCGCGAGGGAGCCGTCATCGCCCAGACCCCTGGCCGCCGCAACATTCTCGCCGCCTGGGGTCGCGGAGTAGTCAAACGCCCCGTCCTGTTCGCCATCGGAGCCATCGTCGTACTCGCAGTGGTCGCCGTGCCCACCCTCAGCATGAAGACCGCCTACAACATTCCCGGTGGCGCCGACCCTGAATCGACCGAGCGAACCGCGTACAACCTGGTCCTCGACAAGTTCGGCGGCATCCAGAGCCCCCTACTCGTCGTCGCAGAAGGCACCGGAATCGCCTCCAAAACCAGCTCGATCGAGTCCGAGCTGAAGGGCCTCAAGGGCGTCCAACAGGTCACCCCGGCCCAGATCAACGGCTCCGGCACCGCGGCACTTATCACCGTCATCCCGACAAGCAGCCCGATCTCCGACACCACTGTCGACCTCGTGTCCGCAATCCGAAGCGACAGCACCGTATCGGGCGTGGACCTCAAAGTCACCGGCGAGGCCGCAATCTACATCGACGAGGACGCCCAACTGCACCAGGCGCTCATCAAGTACGTCATCGTCATCGCCGTCCTCTCGCTCCTACTGCTGACCGTCATGTTCCGGTCGCTACTCGTGCCCCTTACCGCCACGTTCGGATACCTGCTGTCGTTGCTCGCCTCATTCGGCGGAAGCGTCGCCGTGTTCCAGTGGGGCTGGCTTGACCCGATCATTGCCGCGCCGCAGGGTGACCCGATGCTCAGCCTCCTGCCGATTCTCCTTGTCGGCGTCCTCTTCGGACTCGCCATGGACTACCAGGTGTTCCTCGTCTCACGCATTCAGGAAGCGCACGGTAAAGGACTCTCACCGAAGGAAGCCGTCCTCACGGGCTTTACGAAATCGGCACCGGTCCTCGTCGCAGCGGGCTCGATCATGACCGTCGTCTTTGCCGGCTTCGCATCCAGCACGATGGCCGTCGCAGCTTCCATCGCCTTCGGCCTCGTCGTCGGAGTCATGGCAGACGTCTTCCTCGTCCGACTCATCCTGATCCCGGCCCTCCTCACGATCCTCGGCGAGTCCGCCTGGTGGCTCCCGAAGTGGATGGATCGCATCATCCCGAACATCGACATCGAGGGCCACGCCCTCGATGCCCACGAAGCCCGATCGTCGGCTACGCCTGTCGATCGTGAACGCGAGACGGTCTCCGCCTAAACATCCGACCATCCCGCACAGCGAGGGCTCGACCTAAAATGGTCGGGCCCTCGCTCTCTTTTTAGGCCCCGAAGACGTCGGAACCCTCAACTGGGACCTCTAGTACGCATGATTACCTCGCTGCCGCCCGCAACGCAGAGGTCACCACTCGACAGCTCCTACGCGTCGAGATCGGCAGGCTCGACAGTCTCCAAATCTCTACTGCCGAACGGGCGGGCGCAACAACCGCGGTCGAACGTCAGGCGTCCCGGGCGAGAGTTTTCTGCAGGGCCTCAGCAGGCCCAACCGGGTTTCGTCCAAGGAGCCGGGCGAGGTCATCGGAGTTGGTGATTAGTTCGTCGCGGGAGATTCCGGTGTCCGCGTCAGCCAGGATCCGAGCGAGACCCTTCGGGAATCCGAGCCCAACGAGGTAGTCCGTGTACCTGTCTTCAGAGAGATCTTCGTAGTCGACGGGTTGGCCCATCACGTCGCCCATCACGGCAGCCATCTCGGCGAGGGTGAAGGAGGTGCCTCCCAGGTCGTAGGTGCGACCCTCGTGGCCGGAGGAAGTGAGCACCGCCGCCGCGGCCTCGGCATAGTCCTGGCGAATTGCAGCTGATACGCGGCCGGCGCCGGCGCCGCCGACGAGGGTACCGGTCTCGGCGACGGAGGAAAGCTGGTCGGTGTAGCGCTCGAGGTACCAGCCGTTGCGGAGGATGACGAACGGGACCCCGCTCTGCGCCAGGTACTGCTCGGTCAGGCGGTGCTCTTCGGCCAGGCGCATGCGTGCAGTGTCCGCGTTCAACTCGCTCGTGTAGGCGATGAGTGTGATGCCGGCCGCCCGCGCCGCATCAATGGCGCGAGTGTGGTTTCCGATGCGGAGCCCGACGTCGGTGGTCGACACGAGCAGGAGTTTCTCGCCGCCGGCAAACGCCGCGGTCAAGCTTTCCGGGTCGGCGAAGTCGGCCACTCGGGTCGCCACGCCGACCTCGGCATGCAACGCGGCCAGTTTGGCGGCATCGCGACCGGTGGCGACGATGTCGGCGCTGGGCACGCCAGCGTCGAGGAGAGAGAGGACTGCAAGGCGGCCGAGCTGGCCCGTGGCGCCGGTGACGATAATCGACATGTGTTGCTCCTGTTCAGTGATTCGAGGTTCTACCGCAAATCAACCAAAGAAGCGCACTTCTGGGAAGTACCTACCTTTTGGTGCGCTACACACCGCCGTATCCTGATGTCATGACGACAGGGGACGACACTTGGGACCCGTACACCTCCGGTTGCCCTTCGCGAGACCTGCTCGACCGGATCGGCGACAAGTGGAGCGTCCTCATTCTCGGCCAGCTCTCTGACGGGGAGCCTCGGCGCTACGCCCGGATCCGTAACGGTATCGCGGGAATCAGCGAGAAGATGCTGACCCAAACCCTCCGCCATCTCGAAGAGGACGGACTCGTCACGCGCGACATCTTCCCTGAGGTCCCGCCCCGTGTTGAATATGGCCTTACACCTCTGGGGCAGACTCTGAGGACCACACTTACTGCCCTGCGCGAGTGGTCTGTAGCGCACGCCAGTGAGGTCTTAGAGGCGCGTGGACGTTACGCAGCAGATATTAGGGCCGTCCGAATCGTGCACGCAAAGCAGGCTTAGAGGACGCAACGTAAGCGTCCCGCTTACGTGCACTTGCCCAACCAACCCGTCCAGCGACGAAACGATGTGAGCGACGAAGCGAGGATCGACGAGGCGCTGAAGCTAAGCGTCCAATCCGGCCCTGAAGACAAGAGAGACTAACTGTGCCCTGTCGCGCGCTCCAAGCTTGAGCATCGCTCTGTTAGCGTGTGTTTTCACCGTGAAAGGCGAGATGAAAAGCGTTCGCCCCACTGCATCGTTGTCGCTGCCACCGGCGATAGCGATCACCACCTCGCGTTCCTTGGGCGTCAATGCGTCGAACTGAGCCAAGACATTGGGGTCAATGACCCGAGTTGCCGGTGCCGACACCTCTGCGATGACGGCGGCCTGAGCCGCCGCCGATAACGCACCGCCGCCTGCGACAACTTCGCGAATGCCTGCGACGAGTTCTTTGGGTCCGACTGTTTTGCCTAGGAATCCATTGGCGCCTGCCCGAAGAGCTGCAACAACTACCTCATCATGTTCGAAAGTCGTCAAGACAATGATGCGCGTCGCCTCAGCCGTCGAGAACTCCCGGATGCGCCTCGTCGCCTCAACGCCGTCGACGCCCGGCATGCGGATGTCCATGAGAATGACATCGACCGAATTCTCGCGGGTGAAAGCCACAGCTTCTAGGCCGTCGCCAGCCTCTCCGACCACCTGAAATTCGGGCTGGGAATCGAGGATCGTCCGTAAGCCCATTCGGATCATGGGTTGGTCATCCACCAGCAACAGCGACGTCGTCACAGTGTCCTTCTTCCGTCCAGGGGCAGGCTAGCGCGGACCGTGAAGAGGCTACCGTCGCCGTCATACGCGTCGACCTTTCCGCCTGCTGCACTCACCCGTTCACGCATGCCGAGGAGTCCGAATCCACTTCCGCTTCTTTGAGACGACTTACCCGGAATCGGGTTGGTCACTGTGATGACCAAGGTGTTGGCCTCAATGACAAGCTGAACTCTGGCGGTTCCGCTGCCGTAACGGTATGCATTCGTTAGAGCTTCCTGCACGATCCGGTAGGCAGTCATCCCAATGGCAGGATCGGCCTCGGGCAAGGGGTCGACCATTGTGAAATCCACCCGCAGCCCCGAACCTTCATAGGACGCCACGAGATCGACGATGGTTGCGAAGCCCGCGACCGTATAGTCCGCTTGAACTGTCCCATCTCCCGAGCGGAGGAGTTCGAGGATCTGCTGCGTCTCGGTGGTCACCGCGCGAAGCGCGACGCGGGCGTCCTCGGCGGCCTTCGCCGCGACGTCCGGCTCGCGATGAATTGTCACTTCCACGGCACCGAGATGCATGCTCGCCACTGCCACCTGATGACCGACAATGTCGTGCAAGTCGCGAGCAATTCGGAGACGCTCCTCGCTAACCCGGCGACGCGCCTCCTCCTCCCGCGTCGCTAGCGCATCTTGAGCGCGTGTCAGAAGTGAATTCCAGTACTGACGTTGACTATGGAGTCCTGCTCCTGCTGCTCCGCCGGCAATACAGGCGAAGACGGCCGCGAGCACATCAGGACTTAGTGGCCCGGAATGCGCCTCGAGAGCCACTATGACGAATAAAGGAAGCGCGGCTAGCGGGACCGCGCGGAGAGGGGAAGCCCCGCGGAATGTTCCCGCGAAAAGGGTGAAGACGACAATCGTCCATTCCACAATGGGGTTCCACCCCGCGGCGGCGGCGGCGGCGCTCCCAAGGATCGTCGCGCCCAGACCGACCCAGAACAGGCGCCGCGCGAGGATCGCCCCAGCAACCGTGACGAGCAGTCCAATGACTGCGAAGACCCCTGCTCCGAGAGCGAAAACTCTGGCAGCCTCGACGAGCGCTGCAAGCATGCTGACCGCGAGGGAACCGGTGACCAGCACCTCAGGTCGGCGTAGCCACATCGGGCTCGACCGCAGGACATCATCGCCTGGCTCGTTCATCTCCCTAGAATGCGGCATCTACAAGGCCAGCGTGTACTCCGGATGCAGTAGAAGCATCGATTCAGCTGATGGACGTTCTAACGACCGGGCCCGCGAAGGATTGCATCATTGCACTCTCCGACGACACCCCTGAAGGACGAAGACCATGGCTACTCCAACGACTCTCCCGCAAACGTCACGCCCCGTGCGATCACGTATATCCCTGGCCGAGATTCCTCGCGCAGCTCTGGGCGGAACGCTTCTCACCCTGAGCATTGCGACCCAGTGCGCGGCAGGAATTGCCCTTGCGGCGTCCTGGGGCCTGCAGATCGGGGCCAACGTGGCACTCGAAAGAGGCTCGCGATGACGCTCCGCCCAATTCGACCCGATGACATCGAACTCCCGAGTACCGAGCCGATCGATATCACCTCGCTTGTCGACTCGCTGGTTGTCGAATCGGATCTGCCAGATTGACGACCGCCGTGCTTCCCCTTGCTTGCGTTGATCCGCCAATGATCGATGCAACTGTTTTACCGCGGGCGGGTGGTTGAAGACGCAGCCGACGTTTCGGGAACCGTTCCGCTCAGAGCGGCGCAAAAGATTTGAGGGTCAGCAGATAGCGGCGTGACTGTCGTAGACCCCAACAACGCCCTGGGACGTTCCCCCCAAGCAGCGGCCATGGAAACGCACTCCTAGGTCTCGCTTCCTCCTTTGTGGTGGCGTCTTGGGTGCTGCGCAAGGGCTCTGGCCCCTGCATCAGGGACATAGCTCAGAGCCTCGCAAGCTTCTAAGACCCGTATGCGAAGGGCGGGTCTGACGTGGGGCTGGTCGTTGATTACTCGAGAGACGGTCTGCGTGGAAACACCTGCGCGAGCTGCTACCTCGTAGATCGTGACCAGACCCCGTGGTCTCGCAGAGGATGCGCCTGATCTCATGGAAATGCCCATGTCCTTCTCCTTGTTCTCATGGTCACATGACCGATTGGCCGCCGTCGGAAGGAAGAATGACGCCGTTGAGGTTGACCGCGTCGTCGCTAAGTAAGAAAGTGATGGACGCTGCCAGGCGTGCGGCCTCGACGGGTGCCGGGATGAGTGCAAGCAGCGGCTTGATTCGGCCCTCGCCAAGGGTGGAATCGAATGATGCCTGGATATTAGTGATTGTGCTGCCTGGGGCGACGGTGTTGACCCGGAGTCCACTTGGCCCGTACATGAATGCCGAGCTTTTTGTAATGCCGACGACTGCATGCTTCGATGCGGTGTACGCAAGGCCGGCCGAAGATCCGCGGAGGCCAGCCTCGGAGGCGACGTTGACGATCGCGCCTCGGCTCGCAGCGAGCATGATAGGGATGACCGCACGGGAGAGCTTGAACAGGCCCGTGACGTTGACGCGGAAGACGCGTTCCCAGACAGCGTCGGACACCTCGTGAAGCGGTGTCATGTTGTCCATGATTCCGGCGACGTTGGCCAGCCCGTCGATCCTGGGCCCGGCCAGGGCAATGATGTTTGCTACGTCGGCGTCGTCGGCGATGTCTCCTGCTGCCGCGATGAGGTCCAGGTCGGGGTGCTCTGCCACGAGCGCATCAAGGCGGTCCCCGCTGATGTCGGCGGCGATAACGCGACCGCCCTCCTTGGCGACGCGAAGGGCTGTTGCTCGGCCAATTCCGGAGCCAGCGCCAGTGACGATGACGGTCTTGCCCTGGAACCGGTTGGAAGTGATTTTCTCTTTCCAGCTGTGGGCGTCCGACTCGTCTTCGATGTCGTCGGGCAGTTCTCCGCCGTTGGCATCTCGGACCACCTGGTCGATGAGCAACTCCGTCACGCGTCCCTGCGACATAGCGGCGAGCTGCTCCAGGGGAAGCTGGCGGGCAGGCGACAACGAGTCGGTGTCAATTCCTGTTGTTGAAAGGGCTTTTTTCAAGATTGGCCCGCCGGAGGCGTCGTCGAGCCAGCGGCCGATTGTTGAACGGCCGGTGAGGGGTGTGTTGGTAGCAGACATTCAGGGTTCCTTTGCTCATCATGGCCAGGGCTCAGGCCCTTCCCGGTGTGGGCGACGGCCCAGACGTTGGGGTCATTTGGTGGCGGCGTCAGGGGCGCCTTGGAGGTGCGTTACGAGTAGTCCTCGACGCGCCATTCCTCAAGCCACTCGATCTCGGGGATGTCTCCGTCGAATCGGATAGGCAGCCAGACGTAGTCGGCGATGGCGGTGTTCTCACCTCGGCCGGCGGCCATGACCGCGCCCATGTCCACGTCGGTTGGTGCCTGCGTGGCAGGGTCGGGGCGCTCGGCGCCAGAGGCCATGGTGGCGACGGAGTCGAAGACGTTGGGCATATTTTCCGGCAGCTGTGGCAGCCAGCGGTCGGCCAGGGCGATGTACAGGTCCGACTTGTCCGGGTGCTTGAAGACAGAGGTGATCTGCGACCGGAACGACGTCCGTGTGGGGTCTGTCGGGTGTGCGTCTCCGAGCACGGTCCAGGGGCCGTGATAGTCGGGGGCGTTGGCGAACTCGGAGAAGTTCGGGAAGTAGCCGGTGGTACCCGACGTGACCAGGTAATGGACGCCATCGCGTGAGAAGTAGGCCGGGGCCTCGCGGGTGAAGGGCGGTCCGGGGTGGTGCATGTGGGTCGAGTGCTTTCCGTTGACGTCGGTGTAGTCGTCGGTCAGCTCAGCGCAAACGAGGTCGGTGTGGACCTTCTCGAAGTAGTAGTACGCCTTCTTCGTCTCGGGGTCGACCGTGAGGTCGAAGTCGCCGGCGTTCATCTCGAGCGGGAGGAGGCCGGTACGGACGATGTCGTAGGGGCCGAGGAAGGAGTCAGCAGTCAGGATCGTGGACGCCTGCGTCTGCTGGTTGTCTTTGCCCATCACCTTGATCCAGCAGACGTACTTCTGAGTCAGCTCGTTGAAGATGATGTGCGGGCGGTCCATACCCTGGGTCGGGTGCAGCGGGGACTCGGGGTCGTCTTCCACGGGCGGGATGATGAGGCCGCGGTCTTCCCAGTTGTAGAGGTCGGTTGATGAGTAGGCGCGGACGCCCCAGTGCCAGATGCCGCTGCCTGGGACGGTCTTCTCCTTGTTTTCGCCGTACCAGTAGTAAACGCCGTCCTCATAGTGGACCGAGCCGCCGTGGGCCTGGATTCGGTTGCCGTTAGTATCGAGCCACACCAGGCCGGGGCGGATGGAGGTATGGGTGTCGATGGTGTCAGTCATCAACTTTTCCTAGTTGGGTGGTCGGCCACGGGATGAAGCCTTCTGCCTGGACGGTCCACGCTTCGGGGAAGGCGGGGGTGTGCCCCTCGCCGGTGGTGGCGAGAAGGGAGACGGCAGCGAGGAGGGAGCCGTTGCCGGGGAGGTAGATCGGCAGGATCGAGTGGATCTGCGGGTTGTGACCCACCGCGGTGAAGCGGTTTTTGACCTCGTCCTTCATGAGAGCGTCGATGGCGATGTCGGGGCGTCCCAGACGGGCCGCAGTCATGGCCATGACCGGGAAGTCCCACCCCCAGGCGGAGGCCCAATCCCAGTTCTCGAGGACGTCCAGGAGGGTGGCCGTCATCAGGTCGGTGTCAACGATCGGGGTCGGCGGAACGACGCCGTACGCCGCGAGCAACGCCGGGTGGTCGTCTCGACGGAGGTACGGCTCCGTCGCGATGGCGGTGTAGTGGCCGTCCTCGACATGGGGAGCGGCGAGGCCGCGCTGTACCGCCGCCCAGGAAGAGTTTCGAGGCTTACCTTGATGCTCGTTCCATCGTTGAGCGATTTCCAATCCCCACCACCAGTAGGCGAGTTCATAGGTGGGGTCCTCGGTGACGCTGACGTCGTAGAACTCTTGCGCGGGCATCACGGGCGGCAGAAGGTGGAACGTACCGTCGCGTTCTTCGGCGAAAGCGGCCATGAACTCGGCGGTCGCGGTTACGACATCGGCGAACTCATCGACCAGGGCGGCCCGGTCTGTGGCCGTCGAAGCTTCGAAGACGAGTTGGAGCAGGTACAGGATGTGCGGCTGTTGCCAGATCAGGAACGACCCGATCGGGTCGGGGCTTTCTCGCCCTTCGGGTCCGACCTGCTTGGGCCAGCGTCCGCCGGGGTAGCCCTGGTGTTTCGCGGTGCTGAGGGCCTGGGGCAGGATCGCGTTGTACCAGGACAGGCTCCGACGGAGAAGCTCAGGACGTCCCCACGCTGCAAAGTGCGCGGCGTGCCAGAAGTGCATCTCCAGGTGCGACTTTCCCGACCAAGAGTTCGTTATGAGCCCAGTCTCCTGAGGCGGCATGTCGCCGGCCGAGTTGACGGTGGTGAGGTACTGCGACAAGACGATGCGCCGCTCCAGCTCCGCCGCGCGAGGGTCAGCGGTGCCTCCAAAATCGATTGCTGCACCCGAGGCCCAGAAAGCGCTCCAGTAGTCAGCGGCGTTGTGGGACACCTCCGTGAACGACGTCACTTCGATCTGCGTCTGATTGTGCCGGAAGCTGACGACGAGTTCGAGGCTTGACTCGGTGCCAGAAAGCTCGAACTCGTGCGGCTGCGCCGACGTGATCTCTCCTCCGTTGAAAGCGAGGTCGACGTCGTACGTGGTGGTGTCGACGACGCGGTGGATGGTGGCGGAACCGGGCGTCGTTGTCAGCGTGGAGCTGTGTCTCTGGGGTCGCGTCCAGTCGGAGGTCTGGAAGAAGCCCTGGTGCGCGTAAGGGAACTTCAAGCCGACCGCGAGCCGACCGGAGGTGAGCAGGTTGCTCTCGATCCGGAAGGCCACGGTGGCGGCGTCGGGCGACGCAACCGTGGTGACTCGCATGTTCTCGCCGGCGTAGACGTACCGCGTCTCGATGGTGCCGGTCCAGAGGTCGAGTCGCTGGTCGATCTCGCTCAAGTCCGCCGGAGAGACCGGGAGTGCGGCACCGTCAGCGTCGCGGAAGAGTAATCCGATGCGTCCGAGGTCGAGGCGTTGCGGGTTGGCGTTCAGCCAGGCTCCAGGCAGGTTCTCGTCGCTGATCTGGCCACGCATGGCACCCTCGAGATCGTGACGGTCGGGGTAGCGGACGGACCCGCGTCGGGTGGCGTGTGCGGACATGGCGTCCTCAAGAACGTAGCCCTCAGGGTTAGGCATCTCGTGCCAGCCCCAGCTGCTCATGGTCGCGGTGTTAATCGCCGTCCGGCCTTCCATGACAGCCGACAGCTGGTCGTAGTAGCCCGCGAAGGTCTGCATGCCCGAGACGTCGGCGGTGTAGGCGAAGTTGCCATTGCCCACCGTCAGGACATGCTCGGGGTTCGGTTCGTGGAGGACGACATTGTGCCGGCGGACGAGCGCCTCCCGGTCAATCGGAGTCGTGGCGGGCAGGTCGGGGTGCGTCACGGCTGGAGTTCTTCCTCGAGTTTGGTCATATCGTCGAAGTCAGCGCTCAGTTGTTCGGTGTCGCCGGTGACTGCGATGGTGGTGCGGCTCGTCGCGAGTCCGTCAGCGGTGACCTCGACGGTGATCGTGCCCGTTCCCGTGGGCCGGACGATTGCGAGGGCGGTCCCGTCGAATGTCGTGCACGTGGTGCCGTCGAATGGTTCGGCCGAATCCGGTTGACCCGTCCCCAGACCCACGAGAACACCGGGACCGCTAACGGTGACGGAGACCTGACGGTCGGAGTCGGTGAACAGGACGCCGTTCTCATCACGGAATTCGATGGTCACGAAACCCAAGGCCGACGTGTCGTTGCTGATCTCATGGCGATCGCACTCCACCTTCAGGAGCACTTGCCCTCGAGCAGTGACTAGGCGCGTGCTCTCTGCAGGTTCGCCGTTCCGGATCGCGACAGCAACCAGCTCACCCGGTTTGTACGTCACGTCGAACGTCGCCAAGAACTTCTTAGCAAGCCCCGTCGGGGTGCGTGCAATGCATTCGCCGTTGAGCTGAAGCTCAACTTCGTCGGCGTCGCTGTAGACCTCGACGGTGACAGGCGCGCCAGCCTCGGCGGACCAGGTCCAGGAGCTGACCGAGTCGGACCAGGCCCAACCGCCGGTGATGGCGGTCTTACCGTGAAGCTTCGGCCGGATTACGGCGATGTAGGGCGCACTGCGGAGGCCGAATATCGTCTCGCGATAGTAGGAGATGGTGCGTCGGCGGCCGGTGATGTCGAGGTCACCGCACCAGGCGGTCCGCCAGGGGAAAGGCGCTTCAAACTCCGGGGGCTCGCCCTGGTAGCGGGTGCGTCCGATGCCGACCTCGCCGAGGTAGTCCCAGCCGGACCAGGTGAAGTCCCCGATGACGCGGGAGTTGCTCTCGACGAGGTCCCAGAGGACGTCAATGTGGCTGGGGAAAGTTTCGGTGCCGACGATGATGCGGTTCGGGTTCAGCTCCCGGTCGACCTCGTAGCGACCGTCGCCGTAGTTGATGCCGGCGACGTCGAGCACCGAGAACGACTCGGCGGTCTTGGATGTGACGAGCGGGGAGGCGCTGATGCGGTTCATCATGTCGCCGAAGGAGGCCATGGCGTCGTTGACGCCCTCGGCGCCGCCGTCTCTTGCGGGCATCATGGCCATCACGTCCGTCAGCGCGGACACGAACCCGTTGATGCCGTTGGTGACAAACCGAGTGCTGTCCAACTGGCGGACTTTCTCAGCGAGGCGGCGACCCATTTCGGACCCGAGGCCCTGGCCGGTCTCGGGGATCTCGTTCCCGATCGAGTAGAAGATGACGCTCGGGTGATTGAAGTCCTTCTCAACCATGGCTTCCACGTCACGTTCCCACCACTCGGGGAACGACAACGAGTAGTCGAACGAAGACTTACCTTCGGTCCACATGTCAAAGGTCTCGTCCATGACCAACATTCCGAGCCGGTCACACGCGTCGAGCATGGCGGTACTGAGGGGGTTGTGGGCACTACGGATGGCGTTGAAGCCGGCTTCCTTCAAAAGCTCCACTCGGCGCTCTTCTGCCCGGCCGATGGTGGCTGCCCCCAGCAGTCCGTTGTCGTGGTGAATGCAGGCACCACGGAGCTTGATGCTTTGGCCGTTGATCCGAAGACCGTTGTGCGGGTCGAGGCGAAGGTCCCGGACGCCGACTGTTGTGCTGGTTTCGTCGATGACGTCGTCGCCGTAGCGAACCGTGACCCTGGCGGTGTACAGGTACGGGTCGTCGACGTTCCACCGGTGCGGGTTCTCGAGATAGATGCGGTGTCGCGAGGTCGCTGAGCCCCGTGACCTGAGAGTCACTAGCGATGACTCGTGCGCAACGGAGTTTCCATCTGCATCCGTGAGGTTGCTGTCGATGGAGACGGTCGTCGACTGCAGGCCGTCATTGCTGCTTTGGATGTCCAGCTCGACAACGGCGAGGTCGTCGTCGATCGTGGGCGTGGTGACGTGCACGGAGTCGAGATGAGTTAGGTCGGTGACGTGCAGCAGGACGTCTCTGGTGATTCCCACGCCGGTGTACCAACGCGAGTCGTCGAACGCGCGTACGTCGACGCGGATCGAGTTGGTGTCTCCGTAGTTCAAGAAATCGTTGAGAGGGACGGTGAAGCTGGAATACCCGTAGGGCCGCTGCCCGGCGTAGTTTCCGTTGACGTACACCACGGCGTCGCGGTAGGCCCCTTGAATCTCGAGGGTGATCTTCTTGTTGCGGTAGTCCTCGGGTACGTCGAGATCTTTGGCGTATTCGAACGACGCCGCCGCCGGGAAGTAGGCAGATTTACCCTGGCCGTCTGCCACTCTCGGTTGCGAGATGAGGGCGTCATGCGGGAGCGTGACGGGGATAGCCGGCTCTCCCCCGCCGCCGATCTGGGCGAAGATGCTTTTTTTCGGACGGACGGTCCAGTTCTCGTTAAAGGCGAGCGTGGTCATGAAAGACGACTTTCTATTCGGCTGGACTTGTCCGCAACGCCCGTGCCATGCGTCGGGCGCTGCGGGAATCGGGCTAGCGGGGAACGTGAATGCTCGTTGTCGAATCTTGGCTGCGCCGGCCGACGGCGATCGGAATGATCGCGGCAGCACCGACGACGCCGATGATCGCTCCGACGACGTAGACGGCGGTGTACCCGCCGGCGGCAATTGCGATGATTCCACCAGCGATAAGCGGACCGAACGCCTGCGGAACCTGGTTTGCGAGCTGGATGATGCTCATGAAGCGACCGTTCTGGTTCTCCTCGCTCGGGAGAACGTCCAGCTGAATGGCCTGGTCCACCGCGCCATAGATTCCGACGGCGAGCGTGCTGATAGCGCTTCCGATGAGGTATTGAAGTTCGCTCTGCATGAATGCGACCGTGAGCATTCCCGCAGCGAGGATGATGCCGGCGCCGACGAGGAAGGGCTTACGACTGTGGAGCTTGTCGGAGATGTACCCGCTGAGAACGGCACCAAGGATCGCCGTGATGATTCCAAGGCCGCCCGCCGTGGCGACGATCCCTGCTGTCTCCGCAGGTGATGTCGAAAGGCGCTGACTAACTAGGTAAACGCCGTACGTGGTGGAGAACGAAAGAGCGAGGAACACCAGTGCTCGGCTGATCCACACCCATCCGACATTGGGGAACTTGCGAGGGTTGAAGTAGAAGCCGCGTGAGAGGGTTTTGAAGTCGATGGGGCCGGGAGTTTCAGTTACCGCCTTGTCGTTCATGACTGCGACAAAGATGAGCGCGACGACCAGAGCTAGAAGAGCCGGTGCAAGGAACATCACGAGGGGAATGTGAACGAATGCGCCGGCGAAGACGATGCCGACGATGGGACCAATCTGAGTGACCGCACCTCCGAGACCGGCAACTCGACCGCGCTGTTCTTCAGGGAGGATCTCGCTCTGGTGTGTGAGAAGCATCGCTCCGGAGATCGAGAAGCCCACGTACGCGATGGACCAGCCGACGATCAGCACCAGGATGCTCGGAGCGAGGCCAACGATTGCGGACCCGACGAGGCCGAGAACGATTCCCCCGATGAACCAGGGGCGGCGCCTCCCGAAGCGGGACCTGGTGCGGTCACTGAGCACGCCGGCAAGGGGGCTGGTGATGAGGACGATGATGCCTGGGATGGCGATGGCTAACGCGATGGCACCGTTTTTGCCCGCGGGGTCGATCTGCTCGACCCGAATGGAAAGTGAGTAGCCGATCGGAGTGACCCAAGCAACGTAAAGCGCCAAGTTGGCCGCGACTAGGCCCACTATGTAGCGCTTGCTGATCTTCTTGAGCGGCTCACCAGTGGTCCGGATTTGCGAGCCGATCAACTCGGCCTCGGTCTCGAGCGCGCTAGGCACTCCTAGGGGTACGTCGGCGGCGCCCCGAACTGTGCCGGGCGTCGGACCGCTGGGCGGTTGGGGTTCAGAAGCTTTCATGCTGACTCCTTTGTCGTTTCGCAAGTGGGGGAACTCACGCCGATACGTGCGTGGCTGGTTGACCGCTTGGGGGCCGCAACGCCTCAATTTGCCTTCGCAGCGCGAGTTTCGATGACAGTAACACGAATTTCGCGCGCTGGTGGTAGTTTTGTTGAACTTGCGAGACCGGAGTAAGGAGCCGCTATGGCCGACGCCAAAGTAGGGAACATGCGGGGTCCCTACGCCAAGACGGCTGCCGTCCGTGCACGGATCATCGAAGCCTGCACAGGGGTATTCGCCGAATCTGGCTACCGGGCGACGACTATGAAGGAAATAGCGGAGCGCGCCGAAATTAGCCAGCGTGGCCTCGTTCACCACTTCGGTTCAAAGGAAGAACTCCTGGCCGCCGTCATCGAAGCTCGCGAAGCGGAACTCGCGCCCGTCATGGCTCCACTGGGCGACGCGATCGGATCTTTCGTAAGCATGCTTGCTGTTCTTGCCCACGACAGCGAACGGCCGGGCTTGATCGAGCTGAACAGTCTTTTGGTTGCGGAAGGCGCGTCAAGCGAGCACCCAGCGCACGAGCACTACCAAGAGCGGTACGACGGCTTGCGCCACTACTTCGCAACGGCGTTCGACCAGCTCCGGGAGTCGGGGGACCTCAACTCAGAACTCGACTCGAGTTCATTGGCGTCTGGCTTTGTGGGACTCCTCGAAGGGCTCCAGGTGCAGTGGCTCTACAACCCGGACGCGATCCGCATCGACGTGATCCTTCGCGCTTTCCTCGAGGCGGTCATCCCAGACTTTGCTCTGCTGAGCAAGAAGGCAGTCGCCTTTCCCGCCTGACCAATGCAGGGACTTGGTCGGAGGAGATGCCGACCTCATGACGGCACTACGTCGACCAGGTCGGCTTCGGTCTCGACCACGACGTGTCCCCGGGGAAACGGGATGCGGTGGTGAAGCTCACTCCGCAGGGATCCTGATGCTCGATCGTCGTCGGCACGGGGGTGCTTCCAGGCGATGCGTCACCCGTGCAAGGCATCCACCTCGTCGTCGACGACGTCGCCGCCCGTGACGAGTTGGCGGGGCGAGGGGTCAAAATCAACGAACCGTACTCCATCGGAGACGGTATCTCCTACGCCCTCTTCGCGTAACCCGATGGGTATTTATGGACCTTGCAGACGATCGTCAGGACGGCAGGGCTTCCGGCCGGAGCTGACGAGGCCTGACTAGCCCTCTGTGGAGTCGTCGGGGCCTGCGAGGAATTCCAAGTCGCCGGCGCGCAGGAGCGGCAGCAAATAGCTCTTGTCCAGCACGCGCAGCGACGTCGTCGCGATTGCTTCGCGGAGGAACGGTGCTAGGGCCATGATGCCGACTCTGTTCGCGAACTCCAGGCGAATGGATTCCTCGGCCGTGTAGGGCACCTGGGATCGGTACTGCGCACCGGCGTCTGCGACAATGCGTCCTTCCGGCGTAAACATCTCAGCGCGCAGGCGCACGGTGAGGGAGTCGAGGTCGCCCATCAGCTTTAGCGAATACGACGGGCTCGCTTCTGGAAGCGGCTCGCCCTCGATGGGGTCTTCGTCGACCTTGGCGCTCATCTCGAAGAATTTGATGCCGACGAGTTCGAGGGTGGCGAGCATCTCGTGGATGTCCGCGATGACTTTGGGTTCTGCTTCTGCCGTACTGTCGCTCACGCCGCGAACTCCCGGACGCGACGGGACTCCGCCGGGTACACGCGGTCTTCGAGGCTGGCGACGACAGCGGCAAAGCCCGAGGCCTGAGCGGCCACGGGCTTCACCGTCTGCGTCTGGATGATCCAGCCGTGACGCTTTGCATCGCGCGCCTTCGCAAGAGAGACGTTCTTCGCCTCTGTGAAGCGAAGGCCCAGTGGACGAAGCGCGTACACGTCGGGAAAGACAATGCCCTGTTCTAGGACCCACTCATAGACGTCGGCCCACGCCCAGATGCGGGAGTCGCCCGCCTGACCGAACGACACGGGGAAGTCCTGACGTCGTTTACCGGTCGTCCATAGACGCACGGTTTCGCGGCTGATGTCGAGGCGGGTCGCGATTTCGGTGACGGTGACGAGGTCGAGGTCGATACGGTCGATGTGAACGCCGGGTACGGCGACATCGATATGGGTGACGAGCTGCTGGAACGCGTCGGCTTCGGATGATGCGTCGAGGTCGACGGACAGCCAGATCTCCGAGTCGCGCTCGGCGATGAGAATGCTGATGTCGGGATTGAACAGGCGATCGACCTGGGCATCGTTGGAGATGTCCAACCCAGAAGACCGCACGCTAAAGGTGAACTCCACTTTGTTCCTCTGATCGAGTGCTTATCGAGGTTACACGCCGGAGTTGGCAATTGCCAACCTCGTGGCACCTGGTGGTGTAACACCAGTTCGAGGGTGGCAATTCCTGACTACCAATGCGGACGAGTGGGCGCGTGTCCGTGCGTGCATTTCCGGGCACCGGACCAGATGGCACGGGCCGAGTTGCGAGCCGTAGAGAAGACCCTCATACGGCAGCCATCTCGGCAGAGCAACCATCCGCAGATGTGTGCGCTCGACCCAACGTTGTCGTCGTAGATCCACTGGAAATCCTTGCGGAGCGCTTTGATCGCCTTCTTGGCATCTGCGTCTTGGGGATAGCCCCCCATGTGTTCCTCCTGGCCGCCCCGCAACGGCAAATCGTGATCGTCCCGCAAGTTTACCGGCGACCTCTACGTAACCTTCAGGACCCTCGGTGCCCCGCACCGGTCAGCATCAACTACACCGCGAGTCGTGTGAAAAGGTCGCCGACGGGAGGTCGGTCATGCGGAAGAGTGTTCGCTTCCCGCGGAGGCGAACAATACTTGAACTGATGTGAAAATCACAACACTCATGTACGGTGAGAGCATGTCCGAACTTGGCGACCGCCTTTTCCAGCGCCTGGAAGACGTCCATCCCGGCGTCTCCCAGAACGAACTCGCCCGCAGAGTTGATATGGACCGCGGTGCCCTTTCGCGCGTCATGAACGGCAAGCGGGGCCTCTCGGAGCGCGAGTTGATCGCCCTCGCGAAGGAGCTGCGCACCAGCACGGACTGGATCCTTCTCGGCGAGGAGCCGTTCCCGGTCGAGATCGCGGCGCGGCACAACTACCTCGGAAATGGCATTTACTTCCTCGACAAGTCCGACGACGAGGATTCGACTGTCCGAGGCATTGCCGTCGCCTATGAACAAGCCACCGACCTTCAGGAGTGGCCGACCAAGCGGGCAGTCCCCAAGGACCCCGCAGCAGCACGCCAGCTCCTGGAGCAGGAATACGGCGCAGGCTGGCAGCGCCACTTCGCCGAAGCAGTGGAGCGCACGTTCGGCATCGACGTCGTCCGAGTGACCCTTCCCCACAAGTCCGGCCTGACTCTGCGACTGCCGAACGCTATCGTCATCGTCGTGCCCATGGAGGCGTTCTGGGCGCGTCAGAACTGGACCATCGCGCACGAGCTGGAGCACATCGCCTCCGGAGCGTTCTCCCACGACGGTGACCTGACGAAGGCGCAGGAGAATGCGGCGAACAATTTCGCGGCAGAGCTACTGTTGCCCGCAGAGGAGATCAAGTCGATTGACTGGGCCCACGTCTCCGAAGCAGATCTTGCCGCGTACCTGTGGCGCTCCGGAGCGTCGACCGAGGCTCTGGCTAACAGATTCTCGTACCTCAGAATCCAGAACCCGCCCGCTCTGTCCAAGACGACGTGGCTGGTCAGAAAGCACATCACGGGCGAGACCGTGTTCGAAAACCCCTTTGCCGAGCGCATGCAGGATGCCGCCTCTCGCCGATTCCCCGCCCGTTTGATCGCAGCGCACGAAGCAAACCCAAATACCGCCCGCACACTCGAATGGCTGCTTGGTGCGCCCTTTGAGTCAGGAATCGACAGTGACGACGAGCACGAGTCCGACGACTGGCCCGCCATCGACGATGTCGCCGCCGCGTTCGGGATGAAGACCGAGTGACGGCGATCTCGTGTACTTTCCCGACAACACAGTCCTGATCAACTTCGCCATCATCGGCGAGATGGAACTCCTCAAAACTCTCCTGCAAGGGCGCGGAACGTGGGTCGGCGCGGTCCACGCCGAATGCGAAGAGTCGAGCGACAAGGGTTATTACCCCGGCATCGAGGCGGCCTTCGACTTCATGCTGGACCCCATCATGCTGACCACTTTCGAGCGCCGTGAAGCCCGCCACATGCAGCAATACATCGCCGACCCCACCGACAAACCCACCAAGAGCCTCGGCGAGGCCGAGACCATCGCCGTAATCACCAACCGCCGCATCTCTCCCGCCGTCTTCATCACCGACGACGGCGGGGCGGTCGACTACATCGAAGAGCAGGATCTGCCCATCCAGGTCTTTTCAACCACGGACATCCTCGCTCTTGCCGTGAACGCCAAGATGCTCGATGAAGCCACGGCTATTGAACACATCGCCACGCTCGTCGCACAGAAGCGCAAACGAATCAGCCTCAACCGCTTCCGTGCCGTTCTTAATCGCCGGCGAACAGAACACGGCCGACAAGAGGACTCCAAGGCGTCGTAGATGCGCCGCGTTCGTACAGCCTCCCAAGTTCCTGGCCAAGCGACGAAGTGGCGTCCTCCCGCCCTCGCGTCGCCACCTGGACCCTGCCTACAACCATGGCTACGAGATGATGGCTGACACGACGCCCGAAGATAACCTTCCCTCGGGTGACCAAGGATTTGATGTCCGCAGTCCAAGTGATCCGGACGGCAAGGATGCCATTGCTCAGATCGCCCTGAGCGTGGCCACGAAGAACTCAACGCTCGACTGAGACAGATCGACGAGTAGATAACCGTCGCGGCCCGATAGCGCTTCGTGAGTGGCGCCGGATGGGAGTTCCAGAAGCGGCAGAAATCTTGTCGATGCTGCGACAGGCGAGCCCGGACTTATGCGGGGCAAACGGCATCGAGACTCGCAGGGCGTCGGGCGCATCCGCATCACGAAATCCGGCCAATTACGCTGAGGAAATGACACACGAGGGGCCCATCACAGCGGAGATGACGGTCGAGTGCCACGCCAGAACTTGCCCTCCTCGTCCTCCGCGCGAACGGAATCGGGACCGCTTAACCATCGAATTCGCTCATCATGGCCTTGGAGAACTTGCGGGATGAACCGGATCTCTCAACGCTGATCGAGCGCCTTTCAGATGCCTGGCCCTAGCTCAGGGCGCACGGCTGCCTGAGTCTGACGCCGTCTTCAGATTCTTGAATGCGAGTCACCGACATCGGCCTCCGCCTCGTCAACGATCCTGACGGCTTGACCAGAACATGGGCATCCGACCGGCTCGCAGGATCGCCGTTGCCGCCGAGGCCGGCGAGCAAGTCGGGTTGGCGCAACTCTTTTAGGGAGCCCTCGGCTTCGCCCCACGACGCCCCCGAAAGGGGGGTGAGCCTCGATTTGCCTCTCGATGTAGGTTCCTACATACCGGCAGGTTGTCAAACTCTCTAACCGGGAGTCAGGGCTCTATTGCCGTAGTCGACCGTCGTGAGACGTTCGGCTCCCACTTGCTCCCGGTCTGGTGTTCTGCCCAGATCCCACCAGGCCGGGCTTACGACCAGAGTGCCCGCAGAATCAGAGAACGAGCCTAGAGGCTTGGGACTGCTGCCGACTCGACTGACTTGTGCGCGTCCGATTGCCGGACCTGCCTCATGCAGCCGAGGGTGTTGTTCCACCAGGACTGATCGAGATACTCAGGTAGAAGCCCTGCCGAGAGAAGGGCGATCACGTGGTGGATCGACCATTTCACAGACAGGAAGATCAAGGAACGACTGAATCGTTTCCTGAATGCGACACACGACCGTTCGCCGGTCCGAAGCGGAGGCACCCGCCAGTGAGGTCTTGCAGCGAGCCAACGCGTCTCGCAACCGACTTTCTCGTCAGGAGTTCGCCCATGAAATGCCTGGCATTGTCGAAACTACGGCCCCCCTCTTGCGGGTCGCAAAGACATCTGCAGCCGGCCTAGCATTGCTGAGCGGGGTTGAGACCCGCGACATACGCAAAACGGGGGGCCGCGCGTGACTATAGCCACAACGGAAGCGAATACGACTGAAGTTCAGAATGATGTTCGTGAGAGCGTCTGGCGACGCCACGAGAACAACGAGCGTCTCGGAATCGACGATGCCAAGGCCCTTTGGGATTGGCTTGAAGCCAGAGAGTTCGAGGATCTGGCAACCTGGCCCCTTTCCGCGGGCGACAATCTTTTTTTCCGTGGTCAGTCGGATATCTCCTACGGCCTGACGTCGAGCTTGTACCGGCAGGTCCGAGCGGCCAAGCGCACGGGTGCGATCACGGAGAAAGATCTACGTGAGGCCGAAACGGCGCTGATTAAGGCGGTGCGAGATGAGGGGCTTGGGCGCAACCTCTCAGACTTCGAGTTGGTGACAGTCCTGCAGCACCACCTCATGCCCACCCGTCTTATCGACGTTTCCCGCAGTCCCTGGGAAAGCCTGTTCTTCGCAGTCGAGAACAATCACAGCGTCGATGGAATTCTGTTCCTCATAAATCCTTTTGGCGCAAAGGCGCTTGACTTCGAAGGTAAGGGGCTGCCATGGGCCCACTTCCGCACCGGCAAGGTCAATGGCGATAGTCGGTGGACAAATCACGTCGCTCTGATGCAACATGACGCTTTGGATCCGCGGATGCGCGCTCAGGACGGTACGTTCTTAGCCGGCGGATTGTTCCGCTCCTATCCGGGACTCGTTTTTGTCACGGCAGACGACGTGGTGCCCGCCGATTTGAGATCGGATGTCTCCAATCTCGCGCTCAAATTCCTCATCAACCGGCCAACTCAGCTTGGTAAAGAATGGGGTGGCGCTGGCTGGGTCATCCGTATCCCCGGCGATTGGAAGCGAGGCTTGTTGCGCAGGCTGAAGGCGGAACGGGACATCTCCTCCGACACGATCTATCCCGCCTTCACCGAAACTGCAAGACTCGCCAGGCACATCGTGATGCAAGCATCCGCGGCGCACGCCTAACCAAATCCCGGCAAGAGCGTTCATTCGACCGGGCCTCGCTGAACCTGACCTTGATGCTCCAGCCGGCTTTCCTTAGCGATTGCCTCCTGCGTCAAACGCGACGCAGGAAAGTGGGTTCCGTGGAACTCGATCCTCTGTCCTTGACATGCCCTCAATCGAGAACGTCGATTTGAATCCGATCAACCGTGTGTCGAATAAGGCCAGGTTCCTCGGGTACCCATACCTTTGTCCTATTGATCCCCACCGTCCTCCGGGCCTGGTGGGGCTTTTTCCTTAACCGGGTACAGGAGGCATCGGGGCTTGCCATGAGCGCGAGTGCGTAATCGTCGTCCCACAGGGAGAGCGTCGATGTGGAGAGTCCTTCAACGTGCCCCGCAATTCTCAGGCGCTGGGCGGCAAAGTTGACGATCTGGAAGTGGCCGGAGTGGTGCCGCGCGGCGAGCGTCAACGCGGGTTGCAGTGCCGTGGAGGCGGAGGCTAGGTAGATCGTGTCGTACCGCCGACTGAGGACCGCCTCGATCAAGTCGACTCCGAGCTTGATGGTGGAGCGATGGTCGTGGGGCGGCTGGCTCGGCCAGCTCCGCGAGTAGTCGAGGGGGCTGTGGACCGTGGTGGTGGCCGTTCTTTTGGTCCACCCGGAGGCCACAGACTTGGCGCGAGCGTTCGCGTCGGGTTCTCGGCTGCCTCCGGGGAGCCCCGCGTAGACCACTGTCTGGTCCACAGGGCGGAGCCGACGGCCAAGCTGGAGGTTTCGCTCGTCGATGATCGTGCCCAGGATGTTTGGGTCGAGGAACCCACGCGGGGCTCCGGCGGCCGGGGCGGTGAACAGTTCCGTGCCGTGGCGGTACATGTTCTCGTGATCCACCAGCAGGATCGACGTCCGCGTCACTCGTTCCAATTCGCACTTGTCTGGTTGCTGGCGGCGCTGGGCACTCGGCCGAGGGCCTGGGTCCAGTCAAGTGGACGGGTGGGCCCAGGCGCCGGTAGCGGGTACCTCTCGATAGCCAGGCGGACGTGGCGGATGCTGCGGTTGACCTTCTTCGCGAGGGAGCCCAAAGTCGATACGCCAAGGGAGATCGATTCGTGGAGCAGGGCGGTGTCGATGTCATCGAGAGGCCGTCCCGGAAAGGAGGCGGATTCGACTTCCGAGATCGGGGGCGACCATGTGACTGGCTCATTGACTCCGCTGTGTGCCAGCCAGCTCGACAGGTAGTTGTCGATCTCCTCGGCAAGTGGCGCGGTGATGGAAAGAGTGAAGGCTGTATAGAGGGCTGCGTCGTCTCGGCGACTACCGCGCATCCATTCCCTCGGAATGTCGACGTCGTTGGTCCCGACGAATCGCATGTAGGCGTACCGGTAGGCCATGAGGGCGCGCGTGCCGCCTCCGGGGTTGATGCCGACGTGTTCGCTGATCCGCCGCCAGTGCTCGGGGTGCATGAATCGACTGTCTGAGGCGATGCGGCGGCGGCGGGCGTAATCGATGGCTGAAGGGTGCTGGCGGAGTAGGTCGTTCAGCAGGGTGAGGGTGGTGAGAACGCCGCGTGTTTGGGCCTCGTTTCCGAAGAATTCGGGGCGCATTGTGCGCCATGGCCGGTCTCTGACGAAGCTCGGTCCTGGGCGGGTCAGCAGTTTGTCATTGTTCGCAAGCTTGGTGCCGACGGACATCGCGACTCGAAAAGCGTCCAAGTTGTAGTGCCCGCCAAAGTCGACAGCTGCCGTCCACTCCGGCCAAAGGACAACAGGGACCTCATTCTCGTCGAGCGTCTCGCGGCGCGGTTGCTGGTCGGTCTGTCGGTGCACTGCGGTTCCAAGGGCAAGCCGATCGCTGGTTTTGAAGTCCCGGTCAAGGGAGCAGAGCATTCGGTGACGAAGCTCGCGTGAGCAGTCTCCCCAGCGCTCTATGAGTTCGAGTGGGCTGCCGAGCCCATTGGAGTTGTTCGTCGGGTTGTCACCCTCTCTGTAGCTCAGGATCACTCGGCGCAGATCTTGGTGTACCTCCGCATAGGGCGCGGCGATGAGTCGGAGCGCCCAGGTGGTCATGGCGGCCATGTAGAGCGCATCTTTGGGGGCTGTCGCGCCGATGCGTTCTTCTGTAGGTTCCAATCCTCGGAGGATGGCCCGCTCGAGGCCTGAGTTGTCCTCGAGGTCGTCGGAGAGTTTGGCTGCAATGATGCCTTTGCCTGTGGAACGAAGATCTCCAAGAACACCGGTGACTTCGGCGTTGGGCATCACGCCGATGACGTCGTCGAGGAGGCTCTGGGTGCGGAGGATCGGGTGGCCCTCCGGAAGGTATTCCGCCTCTGTCGTGGATAGGTCGAAGCCGCAGATCTTGTCGACGTTGGCGGGCACACGTGTCGTGCAGGAGCCCGGAGCGAGAAGGTACCTGTTGCGTCCCTCGCGGGACTTGGCTGGCTCTTGGCAGCTGGGGCAGGCATCTCGCAGAAGGCATCGATGTGTGGTGCACGCGAAGCTCCAGCTCAGTCTCCAGTCCAGCTTGTATGCGCCACGGTTCTCCTTGAGGCAGTCGGGGCAGTAACGGGTGCCGTCAGCACGTGCCCACCAGCGGAGTCTCCTGATGCGGTGGTTCTCGTCGAACTGCACCACGCGGCCATCGTGCCGGGCCAGCGTCATGTGCCGCAGTGAGGCGACGGAAATGCCACTGACGGTGCTGATTTTCTCAGCGGCTCTCTCCGGGAGGTAGTCGCCCCAGGTGCGGCTTTCCTTTGCTTCATCAGCCGTTAGTTGGAAGTGCTCGAACAGGCTTTGCCGGCTCGCGAAAAGGTGATGCGCGAAGCGCGTCAGCCAACTCTCGAGGGACTCGCCAGCAGCGGGGTCGAGACGCAACGCCGAGGGTTGGACCGTCTTGGCGGGTTCGATCGCCGGCGCTGTGGACCGGGTGGCCATCAGTGATGCGGTCATGCGCTGCGCCGTTCAAGCGAGGCAGAGCGGCGCGCGGGCCGTTCGCGTTCAGCTCGGCGTGCTGCGGCAACCGCGGCCCGGGTTGCCTGGGATGGCTTGGACTCGAACATGCCAGCGCGGAGCCCGTGAAGGTGAGCCTCGCGGTTCTTCTCGACGACCGCTTCGATTTTGACGGCGTCCAACAGCGCGCGGCTGAATCGTTCTTCGCCGGTGTAGATCGCTCGTCCGGCGGCCCGGTTGACTAGCGTGAACACGCTCTGGATGCGCCCTTGGGTGCGTGCGAAGACGTAGTCTGCGAACTCCTCGGACAGCATCCCTCGGTATTTGTCCGAGAGGACGAGGCGGTCTTCGAGGTTGAGCAAAAGCTCCCACCAGGCAAGCCGGTTCTCTTCGGTGTCGATGCGGAACGGGGCGACGTCGAGGTAGGTCCAGCGACTCTCCGTCTGTTCCCTGGCGGCGTCTCGTGCTCCCCCCTCCAGCATCGAGTTGGCGGCTCGCACGCCGTGGCCTGCGAAGACGAGCGTCACGGGGAACTCGTTGGCGAGAAACTTGAAGTAGTTCTGCATTCGCCTGCCTGATGCACCCTCCATGGACAGGAACTGGATCTCGTCGATGAAGATGATGCGGGTTCGGCAGGCCTTGACCGCGCGGAGAAGCCTGTCGTGGATCTCTTTGGAGCTTCCGTTGGTGGGCAGGCCCAGGAAGGTGCACATTTTCTGCCCGATCTCCTTGTCTGTTGAACGTTCTTTCAGTGAGATCCGGATGATTGGCACACGTTCGCTGCCGTCCGGCGTGCGTGCTCCTTTCACAAGCTCGGTCGCCTGGAAGTCCATGAGATAGGAGTTGACGATGGTGGATTTTCCATGACCGGGAGGGCCATCGATCGCGATCGCTCCACGGACCTTCTCGCCGGTGTGGTGATTCGTGTTGACGATGTCGCGCAGGTTGTCCTTGATGTAGGTCATCTGGGGTGTGGGGATGATTCCGGGGTTGGCGTGCCAGCGGTTTCGGCGTTGGTTGTATGCGTCAAAATCCCGGTCGCTCAGGTCGTCGAGTTGGGCCAGGGTGAGTTGCTCCGGTTTCGTCAGGCGGCGTGGGATGGAGAGTTCGAGCCATTCTGACCAGACCGACGGCACTCGTTCGTCGAAGTCGCCAGGAACACTCTCTTCTTGGGGCGCTAGGCGCTGAGGCGCGGGTCCCGGGAGGATGGCGCGGATGGGGTCGGGGTCGTTGAGCCAGCTGGTGTCGACGTCGTCGAGTGAAATGGTCGGGGCGAGGAAGGCCAGTTCGGTGGTCATGATGTGCTCCTAAGCGGTGTGCAGGAATTCGCTGATCTCGTACTTCAGGTCGTCAAAACCGTCGGGGTCGTGCTCGGCGTCGACGATGATGTCGTCCTCTGGTGCCGGCTGGTCCTCGAGGTCGATCGCGTTCAGGTCGTCTGATCCTGTCCGAGCGTGCAGGGCATCGCTGGCGACGGTCGATACGGGTGTGGACTCGAGGCCCTTGTTCTCGTTCCAGAGCTTGCGGAGGTAGAGGTCCATCCGGGTGGCGGCAGCTCGCTCGTGTTCGGTGGTGGCGTTGCCGAGCCTGAACTTTTGGACCAGGTCAAGCATCGTGCGGTCGAGGACCTTCTTTTTGACGCGGTTGTCGAGGTTGAGCCGTCGGACCATGTCGAGGGCGTCGTCACCGAAAGGCACATCGACGCGTTCCCGGAGGATCCACGGGATCTCGTGCCAGACGCCCGGCCCGGTGGAGAAGTACACCTGCCGTCGGTCATTGGGGTCGTAATGGAACGTGTATTTGCCGTCGGGTTCGGCGCTGGAGAGGTTTGCGTAGTCCTTCAGGATGGGCGCGTCGTAGAGGAGCCCTCGGATCTCGAGGGGTTTGGCCGTGATCTTTCGGGCGACGTGGGGCAGTAGTCGCATCCAGAGATCCGGGTTTGCCTGGGGCACGATCAGGCCGGCCTTTTCGACTCCGACGCAGTACATCTCGTAGGGCGACAGCTTGCTGACGCCGGCCTCGGGAACGTTGGTTCCGAGGTGGGGGCGTACGTGGTACACGCGGGCGATCCATTCGCGGATGACGTCGCTGATCTCGTCGACGAAGAAGTAGGCGTCACCCATGGCGCCGTCGCCTTTGCCCGCGACGCTGCCCGTGGTGTAGCCGGGAAGGTAGGCAAGCAGACCTCGGCTGAGGGTTCCGAAGAATCTTTCGATCTGTGCCTTGTCGGTTCCCCGGTACGGGCGAGTGGGTTCGATTGAGACCCCGAGTTGGGCGCAGATGCTTCGGACGTGGTGGCTGATGAAGGGTGCACCGTTGTCCACGATGAAGGTTTCGGGATTGATAACAGGCGCGTTGGGTGTGTCGAGCTGCATGGGAAAGCGCGGGTTCGTGGGTCCTTGGATGCGCTCGACGAGCCCGTGGTACGGCCATCGTGCTTTCGGTCCCCATTCCGGATTCACTTTCACGGGCCGGATGATCTCCGAGATCACTGCAGCCACGTCTTCCTTGCGGGTGTGTTCTGTGACGATGAGGCCGACGATGCAGCGGGTGTAGCGATCCATGGCGACGGTGAGTTCCGGGCGGAAGACGCGGCCGGAGACACGGTCGCGGCAGAAGATGTCCAGGACAGTGCTGTCGAACTGGACGAACTCGCCTGGGCGGGTCACTTCTCTGGGTGCGAACCGTTCACTTGGCCGGCCCGTGATCGACTTGCGTGTCTTCGCTGAACCGCGAGTCACTGGGTTGCCGGCCTGAAGTTCGTCGATGACTTGGCAGACCAGCGAATAACTCACCAGGGGCACGACCCCCAACCCGATGTCCCGTTCGAGTCGGGCCTCTGCAAGGGTCTTCAGCACGAGCTTGGAAGTGGTCGTTCCCTCGATGCGCTTAGCCGCAATTTCGGACATGAGGGCGTCGCGAAGTCGGTAGTCGACTGACTGGAACCGGGAGCGTGGGCGGAGATACTTCTTGTTGATTAGCCCTTCCCGCCCGTCCTCGGTGTAGGCCTTGCAGTTGCGACGGATGGTGCGCGGGTCGCAGTGTCGTTCTTTCGCTTTGTTCGCCTGGCGGATGCCGAGGGGAAGGTGCCGTTCGTAGCCCTTTCGGGTGGGGAGGCTGCGGTCTCCGGAGGGGTGTCCGTTGAGTACCTCTTCTGTGTCGTCGACCAGTTGCTGGAGCGCTGCTTGCTGCTCTGGTGGCAGGAGTTCCAGGATGCGCGGCGATGCGGACCTGGAGAGGTCCAGCCGTTCGGGGAGTTTTGTTGACTCGTCGAGGACGAAGTCGACGATGTGCTGTTCGGTGGTGTTCCCGAACTGGTCGCGGATGACGACGGTCTCGCCGCGGAAGCCTTCCACGTGCTGGCCCTTGGCTCGGCCTCGCAACAGTCGGACGAAGCGGAAGCCGCTTCGGAGCCAGTTGCGTCCCGTGGAACGGTGTCTCGGCTGTGCCGGTTTTTCCGCGGGCTTGGACGTGGGGCGGGTCTTCTCGATGGTGCTCATGGTGGAACTCCTTGAGTTTGGTGTGTTCGGGGCGCAGTTAGCGCCGGAGGATCGGCAGCCAGGGCGGCTGCCGTATGGCGTCAGCGTTTGGGGTCGTCTGAAGGACCGGCTTGGTGGGCCGACCCTGGCGTTTCGAGAGCACCCTCAGGTGTTCAAGGGGCAATCGGAACGTGTTAGCGCGACGTCGGCTTGAGGCGAGTGCGTCGCATTGCCACGAGGAATCGGTCGGTTCCCCGTAAAGGTGGTGGAACAGTCAACGAAGGGTGAAAGTCCTGGGGATCACTGCCGTCGAGTATTGGAGATCGAGGGCGACGAGTCGCATGAGCGTGCGCTGGCCTGTCGATCTGTGGAATTGCTCCATCTCGATGCCGTGCAGACTGGCTAGCACTCGCGCGTCGACGCGGGGACAGGGGGTGGGTGTCTCATGCCACGCGCTCCAGGACGGACCGATCCGAGAGTGTCACGGTGAGATCTGTCGTGAGCCATCCGTGCCAGATGAGGTGGCGGATCGCGGGCCGAAGGAGGGACTTAGGCCATTCACGTTTCAGGCGCCATTCGAGGGACCCGATGGTGTCGCCTTCCTCCCACGCAAGGTAGGAGTCCGCTAACGGGTATCGGTGAAGCCACAGTCGTGACCGGCACCCCGCGAGATTCCGAAGGTTCTGCTCGACCACTCGAGGGACGCCCGTGAACTCTTCGTGAGGGAATCCGCCGAGCGCGAGCTGCTCCGCGACCCACGCGTGGAATGCGATGACGTCGGGAGTGGCCGCCATTTGAGGGTTCTTGACATTGACGATGCGCATGGAACCGTCGCCGTGGAAGAGGCAGTAGTCCGGGACGTGTCGGCGGACGAGGCCATCGTGGAGTGCGTAGAGCCGGAATGGTTGCGCACGGATGGCAGTCACCGTCGGATCAAAGTCGGCCAGCATCAGTTGTTGAAGCTCCAGCTGCGATTCGTAGACAACCAGGTCGTCATCCGTGATGGAGAAGTAAGCGCCATTGCGGTGCGGCATCTCCCTTCGACGAGCGAGGTGCCGAATTGGCACGCCTTTGAGAAGAAGATCGCTGCTGACATCAATCAGCGGCGACAATTCCACCCTGTCGCCGACCTTCACAGCAACGACCGGACCGTTGGCGAGATCAGACTTCGTGATGAGCGGCGGAGTAGCCGTTGTTCTCGAGCGGTTCCTTTTGAGGACGCTGATGTCGACCAGTCGACGACGGCGGCGACTGGGGATATAGGGCGTGGAAATGGTGTCAGCGACACGCTGCACTGCCGTCGAGCGTTGCTCGGCGGAGAGAGACGGGGTATTCTCGCGATAAGTCAGTTGTACGGCTGCGAGATGCGCCCACTCAACGGAGGTACGAACTCCGGGTGGGCGTTTTTCGTTTCCCAGGACAGGTGCCGCCTTGTGGCGGCGGATGATCATATTCATTCCTGATAACAAGCTCGCCTTGCGAGCTGAGACCTGCAGCAGCCAAATCGTATGCCTATTCGACTCGCCGGCGCCTTCCGGCTGGAAGTCACACGTGAACCATAACGTGGTGCTGGTTCGTCCTCAACCTTTTTTGCATTTTTTTCCGAGTGCATCAAGTAACACTTTTATAGTTCATGCTTTGGATGGGGACAGACATATGCAATCTTGGATGATTCTCGGCCATAGAGACGCAAAAGTTACTTGCGTGTACTGTAGCACGGACGCTCTGACGTACACACCCAGGTGATAACGTTTTAGCTATGTAGTCGTTGTCGGTAGCCGGGAAGGACAGAAATGAGCATTATTGCCCCGCCTGAACGCTTCGTCACCAATGTGGTCGAGCTGTACAGGCAGGCAAAGGATCTTGTAGCAGCCTCTGCCACGGCAAGGGTTGACGAGGGTGCGAGTGGCGACTCAAGAAATCCCGAGCTGCTCCGCATCATCAGGATGCTCGACGACCTGAACCGCGAGACCGATGCGCTGCGCCGTATCGTTGCCCGACGCGCCAGTGAGAACGGATGGACACAGCGGGAGATCGCTGCCAATGTCCGTGCCGTCCACTCGACAGTGGGTTTTTGGATTCGGCCCCGCCAGGAGAAGGTCAAGGAGTCATAGGTCCGCCCCAAGTTGGCAAACCTCCCACTTGTAACTGCTTGATCGCACCTCAGTCGCCCGGTTCATCTCCGGCCAAAATCAGGCTATCGAGTTCAACAACAGGCTCGGGCTGTGGTTGGTCCCAAGGCTGTGGGGCACTTTCGTACACACGAATAAGGATGTGCCGGAGATCGCCGTCGCCAGCCAATTCATCCGAGAGCTGGCCAATGGAGTCGCGAGTTTCGAGACGAATCGTCCCAAGAGAAGACTGATTGGACTTCACGGTGATTTCTCGGCGCTCTTCGATCTCGACAACGCCGAGATGATCGAATAGGAAGCCACGCAAGAACGGATTGGCGAAGTCCGCACGAATGCTTCTTGCCACTTCTTCCAGGAATGCATTCCGGTCCGTCGCCGTCAAGTCTGGCAAATCACCCTCATCAGACTGGTGGGATGCAATGAACTCCATGGGGCGAGTCACTAGAACCCACAGGCTCGGAAAGTTCGGCGCGATCAGCCGCAGAGTCGCCTCGTGCGAGTCGCCGAGAACCACTCCAGGCTGCAGCTCCGGCAGCAGGTCGAGCATTCGGGCGACGTACGGTTCGTGGAAGCTCTCGGCGATGAAATGAAGGGCACCCACTCGGACAGTGGATTGGAACAGACTCTGAAACAGCTCCGCAATGCCCACAGCGTCAAGCTCTTCGGCGAGCCTCAACGCGAGCCCCTCGTACCCGACTTTGCAGAACGGAACTCTGGTCATCTCATCGACGATGGCGTCAACTTCGTTGTCCGAGGAATGAAGCGCAATGACCTCCCCACCGAACAATCTATTGAACACTTGCATCCGCGTTGCGTGGCGAGCTTCGGCCCGGACTCGAGCTTCATCAGCCTCGAGGAGGTGTCCTCCTACCGACTCGTTCATGGCAAGTCGAAGATTTTCTATCGCGTTCAACGGAATAAGGCCACCCTGGCCGTTTACGACCGAGTAGTCATCTCCCTGCCAGCGAACGATCCACAAGTACGCGCCGCCATAGTAAGCAGACTCGATCCTTTGCGGATGCCGTTGAAACAGAGCTGCAACGGTCTCCAACACAGTCTGTTCATCAGCCAGCTCGCCCGTCTCGGCAGCGCGGACCTCAAGCATCGTTCCATCCACAACTACGACGCCCTTGTCGCGCTTCTTCAGGGCGTCATAGCTTCCGGCAGCGTTGCCATTCAGCCCGTTCAGCGCGATCAGCACACCAACTGTGCTCGAATCGTCCAGACGCCCTAAGAACACTTTGCCCAGAAACTTCTGCCAAACGGGCATGGAGACCGCGTCCGCATAAGCCTTGGCCTCGCAGAGAACTGGCGTGTTTTGATCCTGCCCGAGCACCTTCGAGACGCGCTCGGCTACAACGTCCAGTTCGTTGCCGCCCGAGGTGATCCGATTGCGCGCAATGTTCCGATAACCATCAGCCGCGAGCGTGGTGTGAACCAGCGCCTCAAGCTGCGATCCTTTGTCATCAGCGGTCTTTCCCAGAATCAGCAAGCTACGTTCCCTTTCAGTCGACGCTTGAGGCCGGCCATTCCCGTCCCCGCAATGGACGATCACAAAGACCGGTCCGCCCGACAATTACTGAGGCGGAGGACACGTCTGACTGGAAGTGGACATGCCCGCTTAGATCGGACAAACTAACTAAGCGCTAGGCATATCCACAAACCGCGAGAACATGCCGTGGAAGGCCACGGTGATGGTGTCGGTCGGGCCGTTGCGGTGCTTGGCGACGATGAAGTCGGCCTCGCCCTGGCGCGGGTTGTCTTTCTCGTAGGCCGACTCGCGGTGGAGCAGGATGACCATGTCGGCGTCTTGCTCGAGCGAGCCCGACTCGCGGAGGTCGCTGATCGCGGGCTTCTTGTCGGCACGCTGCTCGGGGCCACGGTTGAGCTGCGAGAGGGCGATGACGGGCACCTGCAGCTCTTTCGCCATCAGCTTGAGGGCACGCGAGAACTCCGAGACCTCCTGCTGGCGGCTCTCGACCTTCTTGCCCGAGGTCATCAGCTGGAGGTAGTCGATCACGACGAGCTTGAGGCCGACCTGCTGCTTGAGGCGACGGCATTTTGCGCGGATCTCGACGAGCGTCATGTTGGGGGAGTCGTCGATGTAGAAGGGGGCGTCGTTGATGCGGCCGCGGGTCTGGGCGATGGTCGTCCAGTCGCGGGCGTCGACGGTGCCCTTGCGCATGTTTTGCAGGGGCACGCTCGACTCGGCTGAGAGCAGGCGCATCGCGATCTCGGAGCGCCCCATCTCGAGCGAGAAGAAGACGGAGGGCTGGTCGTACTTGATCGATGCGGCACGGCACAGGTCGAGGGCGAGCGTCGACTTACCGAGGGCGGGGCGCGCGGCGACGATGATCAGCTGCCCGGGGTGCAGGCCGTTGGTGAGGGCGTCGAGCTGGGCGAAGCCGGTCGGCACGCCCGTCATCTGCCCGTCGCGGCCCTTGGCGGCCTCGATCTCGTCGATGGCGACCGTGACGGCGTCGGTGAGCGGCACATAGTCTTCGGTCTGCACGCCACCGGCGACGTTGTAGACCTCGGCCTGCGCGTTGTTGACGAGGTCGATGACCTCGCCTTCGCTGGCGTAGCCCATCTGCACGATGCGCGTGCCGGCCTCCACGAGGCGGCGCAGCACGGCCTTCTCGGCGACGATCGACGCGTAGTACCCGGCGTTCGCCGCGGTCGGCACAAGCCCGGTGAGCGTGTGCAGGTATTCGGCCCCGCCGGCGCGGCTGATCTCGCCGGCCTTGGTGAGCTCGTCGGTGACCGCGATCACGTCGGTCGGCTCGCCGTGCGAGTACAGCCCGAGCAGCGCGTTGAAGATGACCTCGTGCTTCGGCAGGTAGAAGTCGGCCGAGCGCACCGTCTCGATCACGTCGGCGGTGGCGTCTTTCGACAGCAGCATGCCACCGATGGTGCTCTGCTCGGCGAGGAGGTCGTGCGGGGGAGTGCGGCGGTCGTAGCCGCCTCCGTTGCCGCCGTCGTAACCCGGCTTGTCGCCTCGACCGTCGCCGGAAGCGTTGGGCGCGAGACCAAGATGGGCTATCGACACGGGGGCCTCCTGCAAACGTTGAGTAACAAAAACCGTTCTACCGCCACCCTCCGACACCACAGCCGGAGAGCACGACGACCACGCCGCCGGGCACGGCAGAACTCCCCGAGATAACAGGCAGAAAACACCCCTGAGCCATCGTGTCGGGCGATGATCGCTGGCCCGCTGAGGGGCGCTGTCACACACTAGAGACTTGGCCCCCGCGAGACCAAATGCCCCTGTGGATAACTCTGTGGAAAATGTGGGAGAAACGCCGGGGCAACCTGGGGAGAACTGTGGACAGACCTGTGGAGAAAAAAGAATATTGGTGACCATTTAGGATCCTGACCTGGGGTTTCTATTTCCACAGAGGCTGTGCGCAAAGTTGTGTGAATGCGGGGTTGAAGGTTGCGGAAACAAGACGCCCCTGTGCACAAAACACTTGACAGCCTGTCCCCTGCGGGGGTAGCTCCAGCACGTCTGTACCCGTCGATCAGACCGGGTGGCAGGGCCCTTAAACGCCAGTAGCGGTAGACACCGGAGTGTCTGCCGCTACTGGGTCTCTGCGAGGCGCAGAGGAGGTGTTACTTCGCTGCGACGACCAGAAGGGCGATCGTGGCGACAACGTCTTCACGCAGACGGATGGTGGCTTCGTGCTCACCGGTCAGCTTGATGGCGTTGGGGATCTCGACCTTGCGCTTGTCGATCGTACCGACGCCCTGCGCCGAGACGGCGTTGGCGACGTCAGCCGGCTTGACGGAGCCGAAGAGGCGCCCGCCGGTACCGGTCTTGACAGGAAGCGTGATCTTGACGGCCTCGAGGCGGGCCTTCATGTCTTTCGCCTCCTCGATCGTCTTGAGCTCGCGCGAGGCGCGGGCCGACTTGATCTGCTCGACCTGCTTCTCGCCGCCACGGGTCCACACGACACCGAAGCCCTGGGGCACGAGGTAGTTGCGGGCGTAACCGTTCTTGACGTCGACGACATCGCCGGCCGAACCGAGGCCGGAGACCTCGTGGATGAGGATTACCTTGGACATTCGCTACTCCCTAGCGGATCAGCGGCCGGAGCCGGCGTAGGGGAGGAGCGCCATTTCACGGGCGTTCTTCACGGCACGGGCGATGAGGCGCTGCTCCTGGACGGAGACGCCGGTGATGCGGCGGGCACGGATTTTTCCGCGCTCGGAGATGAACTTGCGAAGGGTCGCGACATCTTTGTAGTCGATGACGCCGACGCGGATCGCCTTCGCGGGAGCGGCGTTCTTGCCGCCCTTTCCGCGGAGGGGCTTGCGGCGGTCGCCGCTGCTCTTTCCAGCCATTGTGTTCTGCTTTCAGTCTTAAGAAGTGAAGAGGATCGAGGGCCTAGAAAGGCGTCTCGTCGTTGTAGGTGCCGCCACCGCCGGGGGTGTTCCAGACATCACCGGACGATGTGTTGCCGCCCTGTGACGCACCGGCACCCGCGGGCTGACCCCACGGCTCGCCGGCCGGGGCCTGCTGGCCTCCGCCGACTGCACCCTGGCCCTGCGGACGACCGCCGCCGAACGACCCGCCGCCGGCGCCGTCGCGAGACGACGAGGCACGAGTCACCTGAGCGGTGGCGTAGCGGAGCGAGGGGCCGATCTCGTCGATCTCGAGCTCCATCGAGGTGCGCTTTTCGCCCTCTTTGGTCTCGTACGAGCGCTGCTTCAGGCGACCCTGCGCCATGACGCGGGAGCCCTTCGTCAGCGAGGAGGCGACGTGCTCGGCGAACTCGCGCCACACACTGGCACGCAGGAAGAGCGCCTCGCCGTCCTTCCACTCGTTCGACGCGCGGTCGAACGTGCGAGGGGTCGACGCGATCGTGAAATTCGCGACTGCGAGACCGTTCTGCGTGTAGCGCAGTTCGGGGTCGGAAGTCAGGTTGCCCACGACGGTGATGACGGTTTCGCCGGCCATGACTACTCGGCAGCCGTAGCTGCGGCGGGCGCCTTGGCGGGAGCGGCAGCCTTGCGGGCGGCCTTCTCGTCGGCGAGCTTCTTGGCCTTGGCGACCATCTCGATGCCCTCTTCAGCGCGGAGGACCTTGGTGCGCAGAACGGCCTCGGAGAGACCGAGCTGACGGTCGAGCTCTTTGGTGGCGTCGGGGTTCGCGGTCAGGTTGACGACGGCGTAGATGCCCTCGGTCTTCTTCGCGATCTCGTAGGCCAGGCGACGACGGCCCCAGATGTCGATGTTGTCGATCGATCCACCGTCGTTGCGGATGACGTTGAGGAACTTGTCCAAGCTCGGAGCGACAGTGCGCTCGTCGATCTCGGGGTCAAGGATCACCATCAATTCGTACTGATGCATGTCTAACCCACCTCCTTCGGACTTAACGGCCACAGTATTTCTGTGGCAGGAGGGTAGTTGCATAGCTGCTCGGGCAAGGCGCGAAGGATCCGCGGCCACCGTAAGCAACCTTGACAGCCTACCGGGTCAGCGCTCTGACCACCAGGTGAGCAACCGCCTCGTGGCCTCTTCGGCGCCGAGCGGCCCCTCCTCCGTGCGCAGCTCGAGCAGGTAGCGGTACGCCTCGCCCACCTCGCGCGACGGCTTGATGCCGAGGATCTCTTGGATCTGCACGCCGTCGAGGTCGGGGCGGAGGGAGTCGAGCTCCTCCTGCTCCCGCAACTCGGCGATCCGCGTCTCGAGGTCGTCGTAGGCGAAGCCGAGGCGGTCGGCCTTGCGACGGTTGCGCGTGGTGACGTCGGCGCGGGTCAGCATGTGCAGGCGTTCGAGCTGATCGCCGGCGTCGCGCACGTAGCGCCGCACGGCCGAGTCGGTCCAGGCGCCCTCGGTGTAGCCGAAGAAGCGGAGGTGCAGCTCGATCAGCCGGTAGACGGCCGCGATCGTGTCGTTGTCGAAGCGGAGCGCCTTCAGGCGCTTCTTGGCGAGCTTCGCCCCGACGACGTCGTGGTGGTGGAAGGTGACCACTCCGCCCGGCTCGAGGCGGCGGGTGGCCGGCTTGCCGCAGTCGTGCAGCAGGGCCGCGAGGCGGAGGGTGAGGTCGGGGGCGTCGCCCGGGTGGCGCTCGGCCTCGTAGCCGATCGCCTGGGTCAACACGGTGAGGCTGTGCTCGAAGACGTCTTTGTGGTGGTGGTGCTCATCGCGCTCGAGGATCATCGCGGGGAGTTCGGGGAGAACGAGGTCGGCTATGCCCGATTCGACGAGCAGGCGGACGCCGGGCACGGGATCCTTCGTCTTGAGGAGTTTCGACAGCTCGTCGTTGACCCGCTCGATCGACACGATCGACAGGGTCGAAGCGCGGTCGATCATCGCCGCGAGCACGGCGGGGGAGACGGTGAAGCCGAGCTGCGAGGTGAAGCGAGCCGCGCGCATCATGCGCAGGGGATCGTCGCGGAACGAGTCGACCGCGGTGCCCGGGGTCTCGAGGGTGCGTGCGAGGAGGTGCTCGACGCCGCCCGACGGGTCGACCAGCACCCGCTCGGGCAGGCGCAGCGCCATCGAGTTGACGGTGAAGTCGCGGCGGATCAGGTCGCCCTCGAGGGTGTCGCCGAACTCGACCTCGGGCTTGCGCGTCTCGCCGTCGTAGACGTCGCTGCGGTAGGTCGTTATCTCGACGGTCTCGCCCTCAATGCGGGCGGCGATGGTGCCGAAAGCTCGACCGACATCCCAGTGGGCCTCGGCGATCGGCACGACGATCGCGAGGATCTCGTCGGGGGTCGCGGAGGTGGTGAAGTCGAGGTCGTTGACCCGGCGACCGAGAAAGGCGTCGCGCACCGGTCCGCCGACGAGGGCCAGTTCGTGACCGGCCTTGTGGAAGGCCCAAGCGAGGCGGTCGACACGGCTCGTCTCGGCGAGCTGGCCGAGTCGTTCGAGTGCTTCCGCGACGGAATCCATGACGACCAAGCTTGCCATAGGCACGGCGCCCAGGGTTCCTTGGAGTCTTTCTCTAGACTCGTGCCTGCCCGCACGAGATCCACCGCTCGCAGGGCGCACTCCTTATCTATGAGAAAAATTGCCGCCGCCGCCGTCACATTCCTGGCCGCCGTCGCCCTCGTGGCCGGTCTGCCGGGCATGTCGTCGAGCCCTGCCGACGCGGCAACCGGCGACGACGTCACGGTGTCGGTCGCGCCCGCGGCCAGCGGCGTGATCGAAGAGGGCGACGACCTCAAGGCCACGATCACCGTGACCAACAGCACCGACGACGATCTGGGCGAGGGGGCGGTTCGTCTCTATCTCGACCGGGCGACCTTTGCCAGCCGCGATCAGATCGAGTCGTGGTTCGACCGCTCACCCTCTGACGTGACCGATGCCCTCGGCTCGTTCATGACGACCGTCACCGTTCCCGCTCTCTCTGCCGGCAGCACCAGCGCCTCGATTCCTGTCACGATCCCCGAGTCGACGCTGTCGTTCGCCGGATCCGACTGGGGCGCGAAGGCGTTCGGCGCACGGTACAGCGCCGACGGCATCGACATCACCGAGGCGCACTCCAGCGTCGTCTACTACCCGAACGACAGCTTCGAGCCGACGGGTCTGGCGATCGCCGTGCCGATCACGGTGCCCGAGTCGACCAGCGGGCTCATCTCGGCCGAGGCTCTGGCGTCGTACACCTCGCGCAACGGCATCCTGACGCAGGAGCTCGATGCCGTCCGCGGCCGCACGGTGGCCCTCGGCATCGACCCGATGATCCTCGCCTCCATCCGGATCCTCGGCAACGTCGCTCCGCCGTCGGCCGTCGAGTGGCTGCACCGGCTCGAGACCTCTCCCAATCAGACGTTCGCCCTCGCCTACGCCGACTCCGACATCTCGGGCACGCGCCAGGCCGGAGCCACCACCCTCGCCACTCCCATCGACTTCGACGCCGAGATCGCCGCGCAGCAGAAGAGCGAGCCCGACTCCTATACCTCCGAGCAGTCGGCGAGCCCGGCGTCCGACACTCCCTCCGCCACAGCGACCTCAGGATCCGGCACAACCGCCCCCGACTCCACCGGCACCGGCAGCACCGCGACGCCCGACCCCACCGCGACCACGATCCCGCCGACCTCCGAGGTGCCCACTACCGACTCGCTCCTCGCCTTCGACTACACCCAGGACGGCGTCGCCTGGCCGATCGAGGGCACCGTCTCATCCGACGACCTCCCCGTCTTCTCCTCCAGCGGCTACTCGACGACGATCCTCTCCAGCGCGAACGTCAAGTCGCGTGGCACTGCGACCGAGAACGCGGCCACGACGATCGGCGGGCGTTCGACGCTCGTGTCCGACTCCACTCTCTCGGGCCTCCTGCGCGACGCCGTCTCGGCCGAGACGACCCCGGAGTGGCGCGGCGACATCGCCGAGTTGTCGGCAGAGCTCGCCACCCTCACGCACGAGCGGCCGAGCGACGCCCGCGCGCTCTTCGCGACGGTCGGTCGCGACTGGGCCACGACCGGCTCCCGCCTCGAGTCGACGCTCCGCGCGCTGTCGAAGCTGACCTGGACGAAGCCGAACACGCTGACCCGAGCCCTGAGTGCGACGTCCTCCAGCGCGTCGCTCCAGTCGAAGTCGGCTGCCAAGGCCCGGGTCGACGCCCTCCGTCCTCTCATCGAGGCCGACAGAGACGTCGCCGAATTCGCCTCCGCTCTGAAAGAGCCCGCCGTCGTCACCGCGAAAGAGCGCCTGCGCATGCTCGCGCTGTCGTCGAACGCGTGGAGCGGCAACATCAGCGGCCTGAAGACCGAGATCACCAAGGCCGTCACGCGGGCCGATGCGATCACCCGCCAGATCTCGGTCGTCGACGGCAGCCCCATCAATGTGCTCGGCGACCGGTCGTCGCTCCCGATCTCGCTGCAGAACGACACCGACTCGGCAGCGGTCGTAAAGCTCCGCGTCGTCCCCTCGAACGGCTACCTCAACGTCGAGAAGAACGACGTCGCCGTGACCATCCAGGCCAAGTCGCGCACGAGCGTGACCGTGCCGGTTCAGTCGGTCGCCAACGGCAAGGTCACTCTCACGCTCACGCTGTCGAGCAGCGACGGAACCACCATCTCCACGCCCTCGCAGGTCGAGATCAATGTGCGTGCCGGCTGGGAGACCCTGATCACCCTTGTCTTCGCAGCCGCCGTCATCGCCCTGTTCGGCGGCGGCATCTACCGCAACATCCGCCGGCGTCGCCGCGGGCGCGGCGCTAACGCCGGCGCCGCCGAGGCACCCGCACAAGCAGACACGAAGGATCCCACGGCGAAAGTGACCGACGAGTGACCGCCATCGATCCCACCAGCGCGTCCGCGTCGGATCCTGACCCCTCGACCGGCGTCATCCCCGTCATCCGCACGCCCGCTCCGCGCAGCCTCGGCAGCGCGAGCGCCCTGCTCGCCTCGGGCACGATCATCTCGCGTGTGCTCGGCTTCGCGAAGACGGCCGTGCTCGCCGTCGCGATCGGCCAGGGCGGGAGCAGCGTGGCAGACGCCTTCGCCGTCTCGAACCAGCTGCCGAACACCATCTACGCGTTGGTCGCGGGTGGCCTCCTGAGCGCAGTCCTGATCCCGCAGATCGTCCGCGCGAGCAAGGGCGCCGACGGTGGTCAGACGTATATCAACAAGATAGTCACGCTTGGTCTCGCCGCCTTCGTCGCCGTCGCGCTGATAGCCACCCTGGCAGCGCCCTTCTTAGTGAACCTCTACGCCTCGTCGAGAGGGGCCGACGGGGGAGCAGGCTTCACCGAGCGCGGCATCGTCCTGGCCACGGCTTTCGCCTACTGGTGTCTGCCACAGATCCTCTTCTACGCGGTCTTCTCGCTGCTCAGCGAGATCCTCAACGCCCGCCAGGTCTTCGGCCCCTTCACCTGGGCTCCCGTGGTCAACAACGTCGTCGCGATCCTCGGGCTCGTCGTCTTCATCGTGCTGTTCGGATCGCGCAACACCCTCGTCGACGACTGGACGGTCGCCAAGACCGTCGTGCTCGCGGGCACGGCGACCCTCGGAGTCGCGGCTCAGGCGGGGTTCCTCCTCTTCTTCTGGAAGAAGGCCGGCCTGACGTTCTCGCCCGACTTCCACTGGCGCGGGGTGGGCCTCCGCGACACCGGTCGGGCAGCCGGCTGGATGTTCGCGTTGATCCTGGTCACCCAGCTCGCCGGCATCATCCAGAGTCGCGTCGCGTCGCTCGGCACCGACGTCGGCGCGTCCAACGCGACCCTCGCGGCGTCGTGGTTGATCTTCTTCCTGCCGCACGGCATCGTCACCGTGTCGATCGCCACGGCCTACTTCACGAGCATGACGAAGCATGCCGATCGGGGCGACCGTCGGGCGGTCCGCAACAACCTCTCCGACTCGATGCGCACCATCGGCCTCTTCATCGTCTTCGCGACCGTGGCCATCTCGGTCGTCGCCTTCCCCTTCGCTCGCATCTACGAGTCGGAGTTCGCGAACGTCGAGTCGATGGCCCACGTCATCCTGGCGTTCATGCCCGGGCTCATCCTCTTCAGCATCCTGTTCTTGGTGCAGCGGGTCTTCTTCGCGTTCCACGATCAGCGCACCGTCTTCTTCTTGCAGCTCATCCAGTCGGGCGTCTTCGTCGCGATCGTGGTGGTCTGCTCGGTCACGGTGCCGGCCGATCGCATCGCCGTCGCGATCGCCGTCGCCACCTCGATCGCCGGCAGCGCGCAGACGGTCGTGGCGCTCCGCCTGGTCAGCCGCAAGCTCGGTGGCATGGACGGCCGCTGGGTGCTGCGCCGCCACGTGCAGTTCCTGCTGTTCTCGCTCATCGCCGGCGCGATCGGCTTCGTCGTCGTATCCGGTATGGGGGGTTACAGCCCAGACGGATTCGGGCAATCCAACCCGGCCAGTGCCCTGATCACGATGCTGGTCGCCGGCTTCATCATGGCGTTCGTGTACTTCCTCCTGCTGACCGGCGCCCGGATTCCCGAGCTGTCGGCCATGACGCAGCCGGTGTTCCGTAAGGCTCGGCGGCTGCTGCGGCGCTGAGCGGCTCCTCGCGCTGACCACCCGCGGCGTTCCCCGGATCCTGCGCCCTGGCCCGCTGTCTTGACGCCGCCTGTGAGCGCGCGGACGCGCGGAATAACCGGAAGTTAGGATGGGTTTCACCGCACAGGCGATCGGCCAATTCGATCTGCCACCCAATCGAAAGGTTCCGAATGCGCCAGGTCATCATCATCGGTTCCGGCCCAGCCGGTTACACCGCTGCGATCTACGCCGGTCGAGCCGGTCTCGCGCCCCTCGTGGTCGCCAGCTCCGTCGAGGCGGGTGGTGAGCTCATGAAGACCACCGAGATCGAGAACTTCCCCGGTTTCCCCGACGGTCTGCAGGGCCCCGAGCTCATGTTCAAGATGCAGGAGCAGGCGGAGAAGTTCGGCGCCGAGGTTCTGCTCGACGACGTCGTCAGCGTCGACCTGTCCGGTGACGTCAAGAAGGTCACGCTGGGCTCCGGAGCCGTCGAAGAGGCGCTCACCGTCATCTACGCGACCGGGTCGGCCTACCGCAAGCTCGGTCTCGCCGACGAAGAGCGTCTGTCGGGCCGCGGTGTCTCGTGGTGCGCCACCTGCGACGGATTCTTCTTCAAGCAGAAAGAGATCGCGGTCGTCGGCGGCGGCGACTCGGCTATGGAGGAGGCGACGTTCCTCACGCGCTTCGCGACCAAGGTCTACGTCATCCACCGCGGCGACACCCTCCGTGCTTCCAAGATCATGCAAGACCGCGCGTTTGCCAACGACAAGATCGAGTTCCTCTGGAACAAAACGGTCACGGCGATCACGGGTGACGAGAAGGCGGCCGGCGTCACGCTGACCGACACCGTCGACGGCACCGAATCGCACCTCGACCTCGAGGGCCTCTTCATCGCGATCGGCAACGACCCTCGCACGCACCTCGTGCACGGCCAGCTCGACCTCACCGAAGACGGCACGATCGCGGTCCAGGGTCGCTCGTCGAAGACCAACCTCCCCGGCGTCTTCGCCGCGGGCGACGTGATCGACATCACCTACCGTCAGGCGATCACTGCCGCCGGTTCGGGTACCGTGGCCGCCCTCGACGTCGAGCACTACCTTGCCGGTCTCGACCAGCAGCTCGTGGCCCAGGCCCTGGGTGAGCAGCCCGCCGAGCCCGTCACCGTCAGCGCCTGATTCAGGCCGCCTGACCCTCTCGTTTCACCATCTTTGACTCTCCACGAAAGGGGAACACTATGAGCACCGCAACAGCAGTCACCGACGCCAACTTCGAGGCCGAAGTCCTCAACTCCGACGAGACGATCCTCGTCGACTTCTGGGCCGAATGGTGTGGCCCGTGCCGCGCCGTCTCGCCGATCCTCGACCAGATCGCGTCGGAGCACTCCGACAAGATCAAGATCGTCAAGCTCAACGTCGACGACAACCCGCAGACCGCGATGAAGTACCAGATCACCTCCATCCCCGCGATGAAGGTCTACCGCGGTGGCGAGGTCGTCAAGACCGTCATCGGCGCCAAGCCCAAGCCGGCCCTCGAGGCCGACCTGGCGGACTTCCTGGCGTAGACAACCGTCAGAAAGCCCGCCCAGCAACCACGCTGGGCGGGCTTTCTTTTGTTAACTCACTAACCTTGACCGAAACCCCTCACACAGACAGGGCATCGCATGACCAACCAGGGCACCAACCTCGATCCGTGGTACGACAGCTACGCCGACCGCACCGCAGGCCTCAGCGCCTCTGAGGTCCGGGCCCTGTTCGCCGTCGCCTCCCGCCCCGAGGTCGTCTCCCTGGCCGGCGGAATGCCCTTCGTCTCGGCCCTGCCCAAAGAGATGGTGATGGGTTCGATCGAGAAGGTCATGCGCGACAACGGCGCCATGGCCCTGCAGTACGGCTCCGGCCAGGGCACCCCGGCGATCCGCGAGCACATCATGGAGATCATGGCCATGGAGGGCATCCGGGGGAGTGCCGACAACGTCGTCGTCACCACCGGCTCGCAGCAGGCCCTCGACCTCGTCACGCGACTGTTCATCAACCCCGGTGACGTGGTGCTGGCCGAGTCTCCGAGCTACGTCGGTGCGCTGGGCGTGTTCCGCGCCTATCAAGCGGACGTCGTTCACGTCGAGATGGACGACGAGGGGCTGGATCCTGAAGCCCTTCGCCAAGCGATCACCGCCCTCGAAGCCGCGGGCAAGCCGATCAAGTTCCTGTACACGATCCCCAACTTCCATAACCCCGCTGGCGTCACTCTGACCTGGGCTCGTCGCCTCGAGATCCTCGACATCTGCCGCTCGCACGGCATCCTCGTGCTCGAAGACAACCCGTACGGTCTGCTCTACTTCGACCAGCCGGCACCCCAGGCGATGCGCTCGGTCGACGACGAGGGAGTCATCTACCTCGGCTCGTTCTCGAAGACGCTCGCGCCGGGCTTCCGGGTCGGCTGGGCACTCGCCCCCCACGCCATCCGCGAGAAGCTGATTCTCGCCAACGAGTCGGCCACACTCTCGCCGTCGTCGTTCGGTCAGTTCGTGATCACCGAGTACCTCGACCAGACCGACTGGAAGGGCCAGATCGACACCTTCCGCGGAATCTACGCCGAACGTCGTGACGCGATGCTCTCGGCGCTGGGGGAGTACCTGCCGAGCCTCTCGTGGACCAAACCCGACGGCGGCTTCTTCGTCTGGGTCACCCTGCCCGACGAGCTCGACGCGAAGGCAATGCTGCCGCGCGCGGTGAAAGAGCTGGTCGCGTACACGCCCGGCACGGCATTCTTCTCCGACGGTCAGGGTCGCAACAACATCCGTCTCTCGTTCTGCTACCCGACGCCCGAGTCGATCCGCCTCGGAGTCTCTCGACTCGCCACCGTCATCAATGGCGAGCTCGATTTGCTGCGCACTTTCTCGGGTGCGTCGATGACCACGCAGACTCCTACGCGTCAGAGCGTCGGCAACCCGCCACCGAACACCCTCTGACCAGCAAAAACGCAGGATCCAGCCCCACGCACCGAAATGAAGGCGCCACTCTCATGACCACGCCCCTCGTCCCCGCCTCACTCCGCACCGTGACCGTCCTGGCGGGCGGAATCAGCCACGAACGCGACGTCTCGCTCCGCTCCGGCCGACGCGTTGCCGACAGCCTGGTGTCGCACGGGGTGAAGGTCGAGCTGCGTGACCCCGACGCCTCCCTGCTCGAGCACCTCCGCACGACCCGCCCTGACGTGGTGTGGCCGGTCTTGCATGGGGCGAGCGGCGAAGACGGTGCACTGCGAGGCCTGCTCGAGGCCGTCGACATCCCGTTCGTCGGATCTCGCGCGACGGCAGCGCGGCTGGCCTGGGACAAGCCGACAGCCAAGGCCCTCGTCGCCCGCGCCGGCATTCACACGCCGCGAAGCATCACCCTGTCGCACGACTCATTCCGCGAGCTTGGCGCCGCCGGCGTGCTCGAGGCGATTGCCGAGGAGCACCCGGTGCCCGTCGTCGTGAAGCCGGCCCGCGGCGGATCAGCGCAGGGTGTAACGGTCGTCGACACCGCCGCCGGTCTGCCCCGCGCCATGGTCGATGCCTACACGTACTGCGAAGATGTCATCGTCGAACAGAAGATCGTCGGCACCGAGATCGCCATCGGAGTGATCGACACGGGCGATGGCCCCGTAGCCCTGCCTGCCGTCGAGATCGTGCCGACGTCGGGGTTCTACGGCTTCGAGGCGCGGTACAACGCGGGGGAGACCCGCTTCTTCACGCCCGCCCGCCTGTCGTCCTCGGTTGCCGAGGCTGCCGCCGCGGCTGCGGTGGCCGCGCACGCGGCCCTCGGGCTTCGCCACCTGTCACGCATCGACATCATCGTCGACGCGGCCGGGACGCCGTGGTTCCTCGAGGTCAACGTGCTGCCCGGGCTCACCGAGACATCGTTGGTGCCACAGGCCCTCGAGGCGGCCGGCTACGACCTTGGATGGGTCTACGCCGAGCTGGCGCAGAAGGCGATCGCCGACCACAGCGCTTGAGGTTCGGTGCTGGGGGTGGCGCTGGTAGTGGCGCTGCCTTCTGTGTTGACGTTGGGTTCGCCCCTTCGACCTTAACCCAGGCGCCCGGCCTAGACACGCCCACTCGGCCCAAACCCGCACAACCGGCCTAAACACCCGCCCTAGGCTCGGTGTCTACGCCGCCTTTGCGGGTCTGTGCCGGCACCGCGGGTCTATGCCGGCCTAGCGGGTCTGTGCCGACATCGCGGGTCTGTCCCGGCCTACGGGTCTGTCCCGGCCCAGCGGGTGTCTGCCGATCTAGCGGCCCTGCGCCGCTACCGCGGGCCCCAGTCGTTATCGAGGTTCGGCGCCAGCACCGCCGCCCGCCTACCCCACCGCCTCGCAGTTGTTTCACGTGAAACACTGCCGCGCCTAGCGCTCGAGACTCATCCAACGCTCCGTGATGCGATAGCCCAAGGCCTCGTTCATCCGGATACTGGCCTCGTTCACCGCCGCACCCCCGGTTCCAAAGAGTTCCGCACCCTCGACCGCCAAGGCCAAGATCGACGACGCCTTCACGGCCTTGGCTAGACCTCGGCGTCTGTACTCGGGGTGCACAGACGTAAACTCGGTCTCCGCGCGATCTGCGACCGAGCCGACGAGAGTGACAGCCACCAAGGATCCCTCGTGGCGAATTCCAAAGGACCGAACACCTCGATCGCCCATCGCCTCCAAGTCAAGAAGACTCGGTACCTCGTGAACTGTTGCGGGAGTACTCGGGTAGTCTCCCGCAACGAGTGATTCGAGATGAACGACATCCCCGAGATCAGACCGCCCGAGCTCTCCGCACACGAAGCCGCTGTCCTCGGCTCCAATCACAATCTCTCTGCACAGCGACAAGACCGACAAGCTCACCTCGAGTCGCGCACCCCATGACTCGCCCACGGGAAGAAATCCGCTTTCGACGAGCTCGTCGTGCCGGCTCGAGCCGTAAAGCACAGTCTCGGTCTGAGTCATCGACCCTCAGATCGACGCAGGGCTACGAAGTGGGTAAAAACCCTGATCAACGGCAACTTGACTAAGCCACACCAAAGGGGTCTTGCCCGATTTCACTCAGAATTCGGTTGAGGTCTCCCACTGAAGCGAAGTCGATCGTGATCGAGCCCTTTCGAGCACCCAGGGTCACCTTTACTCGCGTGTCGAGTCGGTCGCCGAGTCGGTCAGCGACCTCGTTCAGATGACCCTGCGTTGCCCCCGACGTCGAACTGGCCTTCTTCGGCTTGGTCGAGATTCCGGCTGCGGCCGCCTCTGCCGCTCGAACGGAGAGATCTTCGTTGACGATCTTGTCGGCCAGCCGATCCATGCCGGCAGCATCCCCGACCGAGAGAATTGCCCGAGCGTGACCGGCCGAGAGAACACCCGACGCCACCCGGCGCTGCACGGGGGAGGGGAGTCGAAGCAAACGAATGGTGTTGGTGATCTGCGGTCGGCTTCGGCCGATGCGACCGGCCAGTTCCTCCTGGGTAATCCCGAAGTCAGCCAGTAGCTGCTGGTATGCGGATGCTTCTTCCAGAGGGTTCAGCTGTGCACGGTGCAGGTTCTCCAGAAGGGCATCACGGAGCATTGCGTCGTCGGCCGTGTCTTTGACGATCGCGGGAATCGTCGCAAGGCCGAGCTCCTTGGTGGCTCGCAGGCGCCGCTCACCCATGACGAGCTCATAGGGGGCAGAACCTTGTGCCGGATCCTTGATGGCTCGAACAACGATCGGCTGGAGAACGCCGACTTCGCGGATCGACGCCACGAGTTCGCGTAATTCTTCGTCGCGAAACTCCGTCCGGGGCTGCTGCGCGTTCGGCACGATGTCGAGCGGGTTGAGGTTCGCAAGACGGGCTCCGGGAACGGCTACCAGCTCTTCGGCCGTCTGCTCACGCGTCGGAAAGAACACGTCGACGGGGCGACCCTGAGTCTCATCGGTAACGGGAATGAGGGCGCCGATTCCGCGGCCGAGCCCAGTTCTCTTTGTTGCCATCAGGCGGGTGCTCCTCGGTGTGCGATTTCAGCGGCGGCTTCGAGATACGAGAGCGAGCCGGGGGAGTTGGTGTCGTAGCTGATTACTGTCTGGCCGTATCCCGGTGCCTCAGAGATGCGCACGGACCTCGGAATCATGGTCTTCAACACCTCTCTCGGGAAGTGCTCGCGCACATCAGCAGCAACCTGCTGCGACAGGTTGGTACGACCGTCGTACATGGTCAGCAGGATGCTCGAGACCGTGAGCGTCGGGTTCAGGTGCTTCTCGATGAGCTGGATGTTACGGAGCAACTGGCTCAAGCCCTCGAGGGCGTAGTACTCGCACTGGATGGGGATCAGAACCTCTTGAGCGGCAACAAAGGCGTTGATCGTCAGGAGACCTAGCGACGGCGGACAGTCGATGAAAACGTAGTCGAAGCGCTCTCCGGCCTCCTCGGTGGCCGCCAGGAAGGCATCTAGAGCCGTGCGAAGTCGCTGCTCACGCGCCACGAGCGAGACAAGTTCGATCTCCGCTCCCGCGAGGTGAATTGTGGAGGGCACGCAGAAGAGGAGATCGAACTCGGGGCTCTTTTGAATCACGTCGGCAATGGCGGATTCGCCCACCACAACGTCGTAGACGCTCGCGGTCTCAGCGCGATGCTCCACTCCCAGTGCAGTAGAGGCGTTACCCTGCGGATCGAGGTCGATCACAAGGACTCGAGCTCCTCCGCGCGCCAGACCCGCGGCCAAGTTCACGGTTGACGTCGTCTTACCAACGCCGCCCTTCTGATTCGAGATCGTCATCACACGCGTGCGCTCGGGCCGGGGGAGGTGATCCGCCCGCAGGGCCTCACGGCGTCGCGACAAATCGGCCAACTCACGAGCCAGGGGAGTGGTGGCGTCAAAAGCGACCGGCCCTTTGGGCTCAGAAGGGGTGGAGGCAGTAGTCACCGGATGCGTCTCCGAATCGCTGTGTTTCACGTGAAACGGTCATTGAGAGTGGCGCAAAAACAGCCAGCTCGTTACCGCAAGTCAGTCAACTGTAGCCCGAAAGACTCTCGTGGTTTCGTCGAGTACACCGACCCCAAGCTCCAGTACCTCGACGTCACTGAGGTGGTTCTTGGCGATTACTTTGCGCGCTGCTGTCACTTCGTCAGCCACTCGAGCACCCTTGAGGAAGAGCAACTGACCGCCCGTCTTTACCAATGGAACAGTGAGCGGGATGAGCTTCGAGAGGGCGCTCACAGCGCGGGCGGTTGCCTGATCGAGCCACGGAGAGATCTCGGCCTCTTCGGCGCGAGCGCGAACGACTTCCACATTGGTGAGCCCGAGGCGATCCGCCTCGGCGCGCAGCCAGTCCGTGCGGCGTTCCATCGGTTCGATAAGGATCAACGTCGAATCCGGTCGTGCCGCGGCCAACACGAGACCGGGCAAGCCTGCCCCAGAACCAATATCTCCCACTCGCCCGGCGACGAGAAGAGGCGCCAGGAGGCCACTGTTGATCACATGACGAGTCCACAGCCGGGGGAGCTCCAGGGGCCCGATGAGCCCTAGCTCCTCGCCGTACTGAGCGAGGTCCGCGGTGAACTGCCGAACGACGTCAATGCGGTCGCCAAAGAGATCAGCCGCGAATGCCGGCTCAGGCTCAAGATCGGGAAGGACGGCGGTCATCGTTTCACGTGGAACATGCGAGCGGAGGTGACGCTTATTAGCGTGAAAGCTGCGATCACGGGCGGGTCACGACAGTGTGCCGGTCGCGGCCTTCGCCCTCTGACTCCGAGGTGAAACCTCGCGCGGCCACGATGTCATGGACGAGCTTGCGCTCGTACGACGACATGGGAGGCAGGGACGCCGACGTGGCTCCCTCTTCGAGGCGTTCAGCAGCCCGCTCCACAAGGGCGGCGAGCTCCTGTTCACGTGTCGCGCGAGAGCCGCCGACGTCGAGGATCAAGCGGGAGAATTCGCCGGTCTTGGCCTGGACGGCGATACGCGTCAACTCCTGGAGAGCTGTGACCGTCTCCGGCTTGGACAGAACGCGGAGGTCGTTCTCACCCGATGAGTCGACGGAGATGTAGGAACGCCCACCGCGGGTCTCAATGTCGATGTCGCCATCGAGATCGAGGATGTCGAGCAGCTCTTCGATGTAGTCGGCAGCGATGTCGCCCTCGTCAGGCCCTGCATCGTCGCCCGCGTCGACATCATCGTCGTCGCGCACGTCGCTCTGGCCCTCGGAGGCATCTGACACGTCGCCGGTCGAGGATTCGGCGTCTGACACAACCGACGCGACCTCAAGCGCCCCATTCGAAGCAATCGCCTCGTCGGTGGTCTGAGATGCCGCGGCGAGGCGGTCGTCGGCTGACTCGTCAGCGGGGAGGGGAGCGGAAGTCATCGTGCTTGGCCGTTCTGCTTCTTGGAGCGCGCCTTGCCCACGGGCTGGCTGCGCTGGGTGGTCACTCGCTTGGGGGTCTCGATCTCGGTCACCGTTATCTCGGTGAGCGACTTGAGGGGGTTTCCCTTGCCCCGCGCCTCGCGGTCCTGCTGCTTCTTGGCAAGCCGCGCTTCACGCGCGAGAGCGGCATCGGAGCCAGGCGTCGGGCTGTTGCGGATGACGACGTACTGCTGGCCCATGGTCCAGAAGTTGGAGGTCAGCCAGTAGAACATGACGCCGAGGGGGAACGAAAGACCGGAGAAGAGGAAGACCAGCGGGAGCACGTACAGAAGCATCTTCTGCTGCTTGTACATGGGGCTCGCCTTGGTCTCGGGCGACATGTTCTTCGTCGTGAGCTGCAGCTGCGTGAAGAACTGCGAGGCCGTCATGAGCACGATCATCGCGCCAGCGATGATCTTGACCGAGATGACGTCGGAGTTGGTGAAGGTCTCTTTGAGGGGAGCGCCGAACAGGGTGGACGTCGCGAACGCGTTGCTGAGGTCACGGTTGAGGAGGCCGATGCCGACCTTGTCGAGCTGAGCATTGTGGAGCACCGTGTAAAGGCTGAAGAACACGGGCATTTGAATCAGCAGCGGAAGGCACGACGAGAGAGGGTTGGTGCCCGTCTCCTTGTACAGAGCCATCGTCTCGCGAGACATGGCTTCGCGGGAGAACTGGTCTTTCTTGCCCTTGTACTTGTCTTGGATCTTCTTGAGCTGGGGCGCTACCTCCATCATTCGGCGCTGATTCTTGATCTGGCGCACGAAGATGGGGATGAGGCAGACGCGAACGACGATCGTGAGCAGCACGATCGACAGCACCCAGGTCACACCGGCGTCGGCGTCGAGGCCGACAGAGGTGAGCACGTAGTGCCACCCGACGAGGATCGCTTCGACGACCCAGCGGATCGGCCAGAGGATCGTGCCTATGAAATCGAGCATGCGGGTCAGGCCTTTCTTTCGCTGCGCAAGTGCAGCCTGTCGCTGCTGAAGTGCAGCCTTTCGCTGCCGAAGCGCAGCCGGGGACTAAGGGGGAGCGGGCTGGTCGCACCAGAGGACGACTCTTTGTCAGCGGCTACAACGAAACCGCTGGTCAAGACGCTGATGTCGTGCCCATGAGCCGCGTGACGCTCGGGAACATCGTCGATCCCGCCTGCCGCCCACGGATTACATCGCGCGATTCGCCAGGAACCAAGGGCGATCCCCTTGAGGGCTCCGTGACTCTGGATCGCCTGGAGCGTATAGGTCGAGCACGAGGGGTAGTAGCGGCAGACATCGCCGTACAGCGGCGAGATGACCGCGCGGTAGGCACGAAGAAGCGCCACGCAGACGTTGCGCGGGAGAAGTGCCACGAATTGGACGATCTTCACGCTCTCACACCCTTGTTCACCGCTCCGGTGATCTCTTCGAGCAGGGTAGACCACTGAACTGCATCCGACCCTGGCAGTGCGCGGATCACGATGTCCGTTCGCTCGAGGGGGAACGCGTCGTCACCGAGCAGCGTGTGGGCGACTGCCTTGAGACGTCGCCGCACGGTATTGCGCACCACAGCGTTGCCGACGTTCTTCGCGACGATGAAGCCGAAACGACTAGGCGCCGACGCCCCCGAAAGAGAAGGATCCGCGGAAACCACCCTCAGGTACACGACACAGTGCGCCGTAGCCGACTTGCGGCCACGGCGCACAGTGTTGCGGTAGTCGTCAGCGCGGACGATCCGATTGGCTTTAGCCAACATGAGGTCCCGTCCGGCTCAGACCGGTCGATTAGACCGTGTCGATTTACGCGCTGAGCTCGGTGCGGCCCTTGCCACGACGCGCGGCGAGGATGGCGCGACCGGCACGCGTGCGCATGCGGGCACGGAAGCCGTGCTTCTTGGCACGACGACGGTTGTTCGGCTGGAAGGTGCGCTTGCTCATGGTTTTGTCTCCAGAAGGAAAGGGACCGAGCTGAACGCGCCGGAGACACGTGCCGCAGTCCGAGAAGTCTTGTCAGCCCAAAGTGACTGAAATCAACTGGTTAAAACTACGCGAGCGGGGCCTCGGGGTCAAACGACGAGCAAAACACTCATTATCCACAGTGTGGAAAACCTGGGTTGTGTTCGGCCCGCCGTGTCGAACTAAGGTGGGGGAGCCGCAGCGGCGGGGGCTCTGTAAATGCGTATTCCGCCGCGGAACATCAGGGGTGGCAGTCGGTGGGCGCGGATCCTCGGGTCTTTTTGCCACCGGTGGAAAACCCTGTGGAGAACTCCACCCGCGCGACCACGCCCCCGTCACCCCCAGACACGAAGCGAGAACACAGTGACCAGCACCATCGACCCGGTTCAGGGCCTCTGGAGAACGGTTCTCGCGCGCCTGACCACCGACGACCGGATCACGCCGCAGCTGCACGGGTTCATGAGTCTGGTCGAGCCGAAGGGCGTGCTCGGCGACACCCTGTACCTCGAGGTGCCGAACGAACTCACGCGCGGAATGCTCGAGCAGCGTATTCGCGAGCCCCTCCTCGACGCGATCGCGACCCTCGACGATTCCCCGGTCGCCAGCTTCGCCATCACGGTGAACCCCGACATCACGCCCGACACGCTCAGCCAGCCGCACGAGATCGCCGAGCCGGCCCAGTACGTCGAAGCGCCCTTCGTGCCGGCGCCCGTCCAGAAGACCTCCGCTGGCAAACGCACCGACTCGCGGCTGAACCCGAAGTACAGCTTCGACAACTTCGTCATCGGCGCCTCCAACCGTTTTGCCCATGCCGCCGCGGTCGCGGTCAGCGAGGCACCGGCCAAGGCGTACAACCCGCTCTTCATCTACGGCGAATCCGGCCTCGGCAAAACCCACCTCCTCCACGCCATCGGTCACTACGCCGAGAGCATGTATCCGGGCATCCGCGTCCGGTACGTCTCGAGCGAGGAGTTCACCAACGACTTCATCAACTCGATCGCGAACAACCGGTCGAGCCAGTTTCAACAGCGCTACCGCGAGATCGACATCCTGCTGATCGACGACATCCAGTTCTTGCAGGGCAAAGACTCCACCCAAGAAGCGTTCTTCCACACCTTCAACACCCTGCACGACCACGACAAGCAGCTCGTGATCACCTCCGACCTGCCGCCGAAGCATCTCACCGGCTTTGAAGACCGAATGCGGTCGCGCTTCGAGTGGGGTCTCATCACCGATGTGCAGGCGCCCGACCTCGAGACTCGAATCGCGATCCTCCGTAAGAAGGCGCAGAGCGAGAAGCTGCAGGTGCGCGACGAGATCCTCGAGTACATGGCCTCGAAGGTGTCGAGCAACATCCGCGAGCTCGAGGGCACCCTCATCCGCGTCACCGCGTTCGCCAGCCTCAACCGCACGGCCGTCGACATGGCTCTGGTTCAGACGGTCCTGAAAGACCTGATCACCCTCGACGAAGACAACGTCATCGCGCCGGTAGACATCATCAATCACACGGCCGACTACTTCAAGCTCTCGGTCGACGACCTCTACGGGTCGTCGCGCTCTCAGGCAATCGCCACCGCACGACAGATCGCGATGTACCTCTGCCGCGAGCTCACCAACCTCTCGCTGCCCAAGATCGGGCAGCTGTTCGGCAATCGCGACCACACCACGGTCATGTACGCGAACAAGAAGATCTCCGAGCTGATGAAGGAGCGCCGGTCGATCTACAACCAGGTCACCGAGCTCACCAGCCGCATCAAGCAGGATCACCGCTACAAGTAGGCCGTCCTAGCCCCGGCGGCGCCTGGCCCCGCCCCGCTCTAGCCCTGCCCCGGCCCCGCCCGGCCCCGAATTCGAAGGAAAAACCGCCGGTCGACCCCGCCCGATCGCGATGAATCCGTCGCCGGGCCGAGGTTTCTCCTTCAAATTCGGCGAGGCCCCCGAACTGAAACACTCGAGCCGAAGCCCCAGGATCCGACGTCCCGGCCTCGCGCTCGAGTGTTAACCCCTGCCTGAGCGCCTCCTCCTGGAGGCCCCACGCCCCCTCCACGCGCCACTGACGCGCCCCCACGGTTTCGGGCGTTTCCCCCAGTGTGGATAACTTGTGGAAACTTGGGGAGAATCGGGGGACGGATTGTTCACTCCGACGCCTCGGGTGTGAATGACACGAATTTGTCAGTCGGTCGCGCTCACAGGTAGGGGGCCTCGATCCCACAATCCATCAACAAGTCACACGGATGTAGTTCCCAGTGGCCAGGCGGTTATTAACAAGTTATCCACACTGTGCACAACGGTTAAGACTGTTACTCCTACTTAGAAATGAATGAGGGAGAAAGCAACCTTGTGGATGAGTCGGCACCCCGGAGCAGCCTGGGAGTCACCGAAACCACCTGGAGAATTGCTGTGCCAGTATTAACCGCCGGGCAGCGCTCTGCACGGGCACGGTTTGCACGGGCGGAGCCCTGCACTCGCAGGGCCCTTGCTCTGTCGGGCATCGACTGCAGTTTTCGAATAGGGGTCACCGCGTGAAGTTCCAGGTCAACCGCGACGTCTTCAGCGACGCCGTCTCGTTCGCTGTGAAGCTGCTGCCTCAGCGAACCACCCTGCCGATCCTCAGTGGTGTGCTCATCGAGGCTCACGAGGGTGGCCTCACGCTCTCGTCGTTCGACTACGAGGTCTCGTCTCAGACGAGCATCGCGGCCGAGGTCGACGAACCCGGCACGATCCTCGTCTCCGGCCGGCTCTTGGCCGACATCGCCAACCGCCTTCCGAACGCACCCGTCACATTCACCACCGAAGACACGCGCATCAGCGTCTCGTGCGGCTCGGCCAACTTCTCGCTGCTGAGCATGCCCGTCGAGGAGTACCCCACACTGCCGGCACCGGGTGAGCAGTCGGGCGTCGTTCCCGGCGATGCTTTCTCGCTGGCCATCGCGCAGGTCGCTGTCGCGGCGAGCCGCGACGACGTCACACCGGTCATCACGGGCGTGCAGCTCGAGGTCACCGAGAACGCCCTGTCGCTCGTCGCCACCGACCGCTACCGCGTCGCCGTCCGCGGCATCGACTGGGATCCCGGCACTGCCGCCTCGACCCAGACGCTCACCGCCCTTGTGCCGGCTCGCACCCTTCAGGAGGTCGGCAAGACCTTCGGCAACGCGTCCACGCTCTCCGTGGCAATCACGGGTTCCGACGACCGAGAGCTGATTGCCTTCCAGGCCGACAACAAGATTGTCACCTCGCTCCTGATCAAGGGCAACTTCCCCCCGGTCAAGCGACTGTTCCCCGAGACGGTCGAGAACTACGCGGTGATGAACACCGCCGATCTCGTGGAGGCGACCCGTCGTGTGTCGCTCGTCCTCGAGCGCGAAGCAGCTTTGAGATTCACGTTCACGATCGATGGCCTCACCCTCGAGGCGATCGGTAGCGAGCAAGCGCAGGCGTCAGAGTCGATCGACGCGCTCCTGACCGGAGAAGACACCGTGGTTTCGTTGAAACCGCAGTTCCTCCTGGACGGACTGGGAGCCGTTCACTCGGAGTTCGTCCGCATCTCGTTCACCAAGACCGAGAACCCCAACAAACCGGGGCCCGTACTGATCACGAGCCAATCCTCGAAAGATCAGCCCGGTGCGGACAGCTACAAGTACCTCCTCCAGCCCAATCTCCTGCTGCGCTAGCCGCGCACTCCACCGCCGCGCTCCCGAACACCGGCCGCGCGTCACCTGAACGAAGGATTCTCATGCACATCGGCCTCATCGGTCTCGGCAAAATGGGCAACAACATGCGCACCCGCCTGCGCGAGCACGACATCGAGGTGACCGGGTACGACCACAACCCCGATGTCTCCGACGTCGCCAGCCTCAAAGAGCTTGCCGCCGCACTCCCCGCTCCCCGCATCGTCTGGGCCATGGTCCCGTCGGGCGCCATCACCGCGGGCGTCGTCAAAGAGCTCTCCGAAGTCCTCTCCGAGGGCGACATGGTTATCGACGGTGGCAACTCCAAGTGGACCAGCGACTTCGACAACGAGAAGCTGCTCGGCGAAAAGGGCATCAAGTACGTCGACGCCGGTGTCTCCGGTGGCGTCTGGGGCCTGAAGAACGGCTACGGCCTCATGGTCGGCGGTTCCGACGAGAACATCGAGCTGGCCATGCCGATCTTCGATGCGCTCCGCCCCGAGGGCCCCAAGGCCGAGGGCTTCGTGCACGCCGGCCCCGTCGGTGCCGGTCACTACACGAAGATGGTGCACAACGGCATCGAGTACGCCATCATGCAGGCGTACGGCGAGGGCTTCGAGCTGCTCGAGGCGAAGAAAGACCTCGTCAAAGACGTTCCCGGCACCTTCAAGGCCTGGCAGCGCGGCACCGTCGTGCGCTCCTGGCTCCTCGAGCTCCTGGTCGTCGGCCTCGAGGCCGACCCGAAGTTCGACGAGATTTCGGGCTACGTCGAAGACTCGGGCGAGGGCCGCTGGACTCTGGCCGACGCCATCGAGCTCGCCGTTCCGATGCCGACCATTTCCGCCTCGATCTTCGCCCGCTTCGTCTCCCGCCAGGGCGACGGATCGCCGACGATGAAGGCCGTCGCAGCCCTCCGCAACCAGTTCGGCGGCCACGCGGTCAAGAAGGCCGACTAGCCACCGCTCGATTTTGAGCAGGCGCAGCTGCGCCGGATGGGCCCGCGTGCGAGTACTCCACCTCAGTTTGACCGACTTCCGCAATTACGAGTCGGCTGAATTGACCCTCGCGCGTGGGCCCAATCTCTTTGTCGGCCGCAACGGCCAGGGCAAGACCAACCTGGTCGAGAGTCTCGGATATCTGGCCACCCTCGGTTCCCATCGGGTGTCGAGCGATGCGGCACTCATTCGGGCCGGCCGCGACTCGGCCATCGTGCGTGCCCGCATCGAGAGCGGCGACCGTGAGCTGCTCGCCGAGGTGCAGATCAACCGCTCGTCACCGAACCGGGCCCAGATCAACCGCGGGGCGATCAAGCCTCGCGAGTTGCCCCGCTATTTCTCGAGCATCCTGTTCGCCCCCGAAGATCTCGCGCTGGTGCGCGGCGATCCCGGCGGCCGGCGGCGGTTCCTCGACGAGCTTCTCGTCGCCCGCAACCCTCGCCTCGCCGGAGTCCTCTCCGACTACGACCGGGTGCTCCGCCAGCGCAACACCCTGCTCAAGTCGGCCCGGGCCTCCGGGCTCAAGGGCGACAAGCTCTCGACCCTCGACATCTGGGACGAACGGCTGGTGACTCTAGGATCCGAGATCATCGCGTCTCGAGAACACCTCGTCGAGCTGCTGCGGCCGGAGGTGCGTGCGGCCTACCGTGCAGTCGCCGGCGACGACCACGCGGCCGACCTCGGTTCCGTCCTGAGTATTCGCGGCACGGTTCGCGACGATGACGACCCGGTGGAGCAGCCCGACGCGGCCGTTCCGGCCGCGGAGATCCAGCCGGTCTTCCAGGAGGCGCTCGCGCGTGTCCGGCGATCGGAGCTCGATCGCGGGGTGACGCTCGTCGGCCCGCACCGTGACGATCTCTTCTTGGCGCTCAACGGCCTTCCCGCCCGCGGCTACGCCAGTCACGGCGAATCGTGGTCGTTCGCACTGGCGCTCAAGCTTGCATCCGCCGCCGTCCTCCGCCGCGACTCGTCCACGGGCGATCCGGTGATCGTGCTCGACGACGTGTTCGCCGAGCTCGACCGGTCGAGGCGCGAGCGTCTGGCCGATGCGGTCGCCGACTACGAGCAGGTGCTGATCACGGCGGCGGTCGAGGAGGACGTGCCTGAGCGTCTCGCTGCACACACCGTGCGGATCTCGAAGGGCACCATCGTCGACCAGGTGACCGGGTCGGATCCTGAAGTCGTTCCCGAGGTCTCGTCGTGAGCCCGCGGCCCACCGGGCCGAAAGACGATAACGAAGCGCAGCGCGTCTACCTCCGGTTTCGCAAGGTCTTCGGCGATCCGTCGACCCGCTCCCGAGATGCCCGCCGGCGTATCGCGCGGGCGGGTGCGCCGAGCCAGCCGTTCTCGTCGGGGCGCGACCCCAAGGGGATTGCCGACGTGATCCTGGGCGTGACCACCGAGCTCGGCTGGAACAGCACCCTGGCGCAGTCCGACCTGATGACGGCCTGGCCCGACATGGTGGGGGTCGAGCTCGCCGACCACTCCGTTCCGGTCGGTATCGAAGACGGCACGCTGACCGTCCAGTGCGACTCGACGGCGTGGGCCACGCAGCTGCGTCTGATGCGCGCTCAGATCACCACGTCGATCATGGGCACCTACCCCGAGGCTGGCATCCAGTCAATGCGTTTTCTCGGCCCGAACGCCCCCACCTGGAAACGCGGTCCCAGATCTGTTCCAGGGCGTGGTCCTCGCGATACTTACGGTTGACAGGGCTCAATCGGTCAACCCACTCGTGAAAATCGCTCTGAGGGCCGATTTCGCCCCGGAGGAGGGCCTCCTGCGGTAGACTCGGAAGGTCGTCCGGAGGCCTGTTTCGCGCAGGTGACGGAGGCGTCACGAGAAAAACGGCAGGAGCCCCACAAAGCATGTCACCGAATTCGCCTGACGGTACCGACCACTCTTACGAAGCAAGCGACATCCAGGTACTCGAGGGCCTCGAGGCCGTTCGCAAGCGCCCCGGCATGTACATCGGCTCCACGGGCCCCCGCGGCCTCCACCACCTGGTCTACGAGATCGTCGACAACGCCGTCGACGAGGCACTCGCCGGCTACTGCGACACGATCCACGTCACCATGCGCGAAGACGGCGGCATCCGCGTCGTCGACAACGGCCGCGGCATTCCCGTCGACATCCACCCCGTCGAGAAGAAGTCGACCGTCGAGGTCGTCCTCACCGTGCTGCACGCCGGTGGCAAGTTCGGCGGCGGCGGCTACGCGGTCTCCGGTGGCCTTCACGGTGTCGGCTCGTCGGTCGTCAACGCGCTGTCGACCGAGCTCGACGTCGAGGTGCACCGTCAGGGATCGGTCTGGCGTCAGAGCTTCACCAACGGTGTTCCGGTGGCCCCGCTCGCCCAGGGCGAAGACGCCTCCGACACCGGCACCACGATCACCTTCTGGCCGAACGCCGAGATCTTCGAGATCGTCGAGTTCGACTACGAGACCCTGCGGGCGCGCTTCCAGCAGATGGCCTTCTTGAACAAGGGCCTGCGTATCACGCTCGTCGATGAGCGCCCCGTGGCTGACGACGCCCCCGATGGCACCAAGGCCAAGAGCGACGACTTCATGTACGAGAATGGGCTCGAAGACTACGTCGAGTACCTCAACGCGTCGAAGAAGGTCGACGTCGTTCACCCCGACATCATCTCGTTCGAATCCGAAGACACCGAGAAGAAGATCGCCCTCGAGGTGGCGATGCAGTGGAACTACTCGTACCAAGAGAGCGTCCACACCTACGCGAACACCATCAACACGCACGAGGGCGGCACGCACGAAGAGGGCTTCCGCGCCGCGCTGACGACGGTGGTCAACTCGTACGGCATCGCCAAGGGCCTCATCAAGACGAACGACAAAGACAAAGAGAAAGACAAAGAGGCGCGTCTCACCGGTGACGACGTGCGTGAGGGCCTCACCGCCGTCATCTCGATCAAGCTCGGCGAGCCGCAGTTCGAGGGTCAGACCAAGACGAAGCTCGGCAACACCGAGGCAAAGTCGTTCACGCAGAAGGTCGCGTACGACCAGCTGAACGACTGGTTCGACAAGAACCCCGTGCAGGCCAAAGAGATCATCAAGAAGGGCATTCAGGCGCAGCAGGCCCGGATGGCCGCTCGCAAGGCCCGCGATTCGACCCGCCGCAAGGGCGTGCTCGAGTCGAACGGCATGCCCGGCAAGCTCAAAGACTGCCAGTCGAAAGACCCGGCGCTCAGCGAGATCTTCATCGTCGAGGGCGACTCGGCCGGTGGCTCGGCCGTTCAGGGCCGCAACCCCGAGACGCAGGCGATCCTGCCCCTCCGCGGCAAGATCCTCAACGTCGAGAAGGCGCGGCTCGATCGGGCCCTCGGCAACAACGAGGTCCAGGCGATGATCAAGGCGTTCGGCGCCGACATCGGCGACGACTTCGACCCCGAGAAGGCTCGGTACCACAAGATCGTGCTGATGGCCGATGCCGACGTCGACGGTCAGCACATCACGACGCTGCTGCTGACGCTGCTCTTCCGCTACATGCGTCCGCTCATCGACCTGGGCTACGTCTACCTGGCCATGCCGCCGCTGTTCAAGATCAAGTGGTCGAACGCGCCGCACGAGTACGTCTACAGCGACCTCGAGCGCGATGCTCTTCTGGTCGCAGGCAAGGCCGAGGGCAAGCGGATTCCGAAAGACAACGGAATCCAGCGCTACAAGGGCCTCGGCGAGATGGACTACAAAGAGCTGTGGGAGACCACCATGGATCCCGACACCCGCACCCTCCGTCAGGTCACTCTCGACGACGCCGTCGCGGCCGACACCATCTTCAACACCCTCATGGGCGAAGACGTCGAGCTCCGACGCAACTTCATCCAGCAGAACGCGAAAGACGTTCGCTTCCTCGATATCTGATTCGCTCCCCGAGCGGGGTCGCGTCTCTGACTGACGCGCGACCCCGGGCGGGGCGCTCAGGCCGATCGAAGGATCCGATGGGCCGGCTACCGAAAGAAAACACCTGATGGCAGACGAGACAGACGACACCACCGGCGGCATCCCCGAGGGTGTCGAGCCGGCACAGTTCGCGGCGCAGCTGAAGCGCGACAGCATCGAAGCGGTCGACCTCCAGCTCGAGATGCAGCGCTCTTACCTCGACTACGCGATGAGCGTGATCGTGGGGCGAGCGCTCCCCGAGGTGCGCGACGGCCTCAAGCCGGTTCACCGCCGTGTGATCTACGCGATGTTCGACGGCGGCTACCGCCCCGATCGCGCCTTCTCGAAGTGCGCCCGCGTCGTCGGCGACGTGATGGGCAACTTCCACCCGCACGGTGACTCGGCGATCTACGACGCGCTGGTGCGTCTCGTTCAGCCGTGGAGCCTCCGCTACCCGCTCGCCCACGGCCAGGGCAACTTCGGATCGCCGGGAAACGACGGCGCCGCGGCTCCGCGATACACCGAGACGCGCATGGCCCCGCTCGCGCTCGAGATGGTCCGCGACATCGACGAAGACACCGTCGACTTCCAAGACAACTACGACGGTCGCACGCAAGAGCCCGCCATTCTCCCGGCACGGTTCCCGAACCTCCTCGTCAACGGCTCGGTCGGCATCGCCGTCGGCATGGCGACGAACATCCCTCCGCACAACCTCCGTGAGGTCGCCGCGGGAGCGCAGTGGTACCTCGACAACCCCGAGGCCACGCGCGAAGAGCTCCTCGAGGCGCTCATGCAGCGCATCAAGGGCCCCGACTTCCCGACCGGAGCGCAGATCCTCGGCGTTCGCGGCATCCACGACGCCTACCGCACGGGTCGTGGTTCGATCACCATGCGCGCGGTCGTCAGCGTCGAAGAGATCCAGGGTCGCACCTGCCTCGTCGTCACCGAGCTGCCGTACCAGGTCAACCCCGACAACCTCGCGATCAAGATCGCCGACCTCGTTCGCGAGGGTCGTGTCGCCGGAATCGCCGACATCCGCGACGAGACCTCCGGTCGCACCGGCCAGCGTCTGGTGATCGTGCTCAAGCGCGACGCCGTCGCGAAGGTTGTGCTGAACAACCTCTACAAGCACACCTCGCTCCAAGAGAACTTCGGCGCGAACATGCTCGCCATCGTCGACGGCGTGCCCCGCACGCTTCCGCTCGACGGCTTCATCTCGGCGTGGGTCGACCACCAGGTCGAGGTCATCGTGCGTCGTACCTCGTTCCGACTCCGCAAGGCCGAGGCCGACGCGCACATCCTCCGCGGTTACATCAAGGCGCTCGATGCCCTCGACGAGGTCATCGCCCTGATCCGTCGTTCGCCGACTGTCGACGAGGCCCGCACCGGCCTCATCGAGTTGCTCGACATCGACGAGCTCCAGGCGAACGCCGTCCTCGCCATGCAGCTCCGTCGCCTCGCGGCTCTCGAACGCCAGAAGATCCAAGACGAGCACGACGAGCTCGAGCGCAAGATCCTCGACTTCAAAGACATCCTCGCCAAGCCGGAGCGTCAGCGCACCATCATCGGCGACGAGCTCAAGGCCATCACCGACAAGTTCGGCGACGACCGTCGCACCGAGATCATGTTCGGGTTCGACGGCGACATGAGCGTCGAAGACCTCATCCCCGAAGAGGAGATGGTGGTCACGCTCACGCGCGGCGGCTACGTCAAGCGCACCAAGAGCGACAGCTACCGCTCGCAGCACCGCGGTGGCAAGGGCGTCAAGGGTGCCCAGCTGCGCGCAGACGACGTCGTGGAGCACTTCTTCGTCACGACCACGCACCACTGGCTGCTGTTCCTGACGACCAAGGGCCGCGTCTACCGCGCCAAGGCCTACGAGCTGCAGGAGGCCGGCCGCGACGCTAAGGGCCAGCACGTGGCAAACTTCCTCGCCATGCAGCCCGACGAAGAGATCTCGCAGGTGCTCGACATCCCCGACTACGAGGTCGCAGACTACCTCGTGCTCGCGACGCGCGAGGGTCTCATCAAGAAGACGGCCCTCACCGAGTACGACACCAACCGCACCGGCGGCATCATCGCCATCAACCTCCGCGAGGGTGACGAGCTCGTGTCCGCGCTGCTGGTCGACGAGCACGACGACCTCCTCCTTGTCTCGCGTCACGGCATGTCGCTCCGCTTCACCGCGACGAACGAGTCACTCCGGCCGATGGGTCGTTCGACCTCCGGCGTCAAGGGCATGACCTTCCGCGACGACGACTCGCTGCTCTCCGCATCGGTGGTCGGCGAAGAAGGATTCGTGTTCGTCGTGACCGAGGGCGGCTACGCCAAGCGCACTGCCGCCGACCAGTACCGCATCCAGAACCGCGGTGGGCTGGGCATCAAGGTCGCCAAGCTGGCCGAGGCGCGTGGCGACCTGGCCGGAGCCATGATCGTCTCCGAAGACGACGAGGTGCTGGTCGTTCTGTCGGGCGGCAAGGTCGTCCGCTCGGCGGTCTCTGAGGTGCCGGCCAAGGGCCGCGACACCATGGGAGTCGTCTTCGCGCGGTTCGCCGCCGACGACCGGATCATCGCCGTCGCGCGCAACACCGAGCGAAACCTCGAGGGGCCCGACGACGAGACGGCGATCGAAGATGCGACCGTAGACGGAGGCGCTGCCAGCGCGGAAGGTGACACTGTAGATACAGTGTCCTCCGACGCCGACAGCGTCGAGGGCACCGACACATCGCCCGACACCACGGGTGAGACCGCCGGAGAGGACACGACCGAAGCATGACTAGCGTCGCAGAAAAACTGCAGAGCAAAGCCAAGAAGCCAGTCGGAACAAAGCAGGTGCGACTGAAGCTCGTTTACATCGACTTCTGGTCGACCGTGAAGCTGTCGTTCCTGATCGCCGTCGCCCTCGGCATCATCACCGTCGTCGCCACGTTCCTCGTGTACGTGATCCTCACGCGTCTCGGCATCTTCGACACCGTCGACAAGCTGCTCCAAGAGGTTCTCGGCGACAAGGGCTTCACGCTCCAAGACACCCTCTCGATCGGGCAGGTCATGCTGTTCGCGATCGTCGTCGCGATCCTCAACATCGTGATCGGCACCGTCCTCGGTGCCATCGCCGCGCTCCTGTACAACCTGAGCGTGCGCATCACCGGCGGTCTGCTCGTCGGTTTCACGAACAACTGATCCAGCCGGGACTCAGAGGCCCCGCTCGATTTAGTGAATCGGGCCGAATAAGGTACTGTCTTATTCGGTCCAGGGGGCTATAGCTCAGGCGGTTAGAGCGCTTCGCTGATAACGAAGAGGTCATAGGTTCAAGTCCTATTAGCCCCACGGTGTCTCTTCACGACACTGAAGAAACACCCCCAAGACCAGGCACCATTCGGTGCCGCTCCTGGTCAGTGACCGGGGCCTTAGCTCAGTTGGTAGAGCGCCTGCTTTGCAAGCAGGATGTCGGGAGTTCGATTCTCCCAGGCTCCACAGTTTGTTCTACTCGCCCTCGCTTCGCTCGGGCTCGCAGTAGGTTCTGTGCTGGTCTGGCGGCTTCGCCGCCGCACTCGCTTCGCTCGTGCGGGCGAGAGTACATAGATGGGGGCCCAGGGAGCGCCGGAGGGCCCCATTGCGCACTCTCGCGGCCTGGCGGGCAGAGGCGCGGGGCGTAGGCGAGGCGAGGCGAGGCGGGGGCGGGGTGGCAGTCCCGGGGCAGCGCCCGGCGGGCAGAGGCCTGGGGGCGGGGCCGCCGGATCCTGAGGTCGGAGACTGCCCTGGGAACGACGAAGGCCCGCACCCCTGTGAGGATGCGAGCCTTCGATGCGGTGACGCGACGATCAGGCCTTGGGGCTGTCTTCGTCGTCGGCAACCCACAGCTCGTCGTCGGCGCGGAGCGTCTGAGCTGCCGCATAGATGACGGCGCCGAGGCCGACCACGCCCAGGATGATGAGGAAGACCCCACCCTTGCCCAGGCCCTTCTTCTTCTGCGTCTTCTTCTGAAGCTTCTTGGCCTTGAGAACCGTCTTCGCGATGTTCTTCGTGGCCTTGGGGTGCTTGCGAGCCTGCTGCGCGGCCTTCTTCAGGGCCTTGCGCTTGGCCTTCTTGCTGAGCTTCTTGCCGCTCTTGAGGAGCTCGTCGAGGTCGATGTGCTCGGCCAGCGGGCTCGAGGCCACGGCGGCCGACACAGCCGGAGCCACGTCGTTCTTCAGACGGTCTTTGGCGTGCGTGGCTGCCACGGAGGCGTTGGCGACACCGGTCGACACGGCAGGCTTGACCTGAGCGTCGTAGGCGGCCTTGACTCGGGGTGCCAGGTCGTTCTTAGCGCGCTCGGCGGCTTCGGCGCCTGCGGCCTTCCAGAATTCACCGGCGTGGCCGAGAAGCTCGCGCTGCTCACCCCAGATGCCGGCGGCGTCGCTCCGGAGCTTCTTCAGTTCGCGTGTGCTCTTGCGTGACGTGGCCATGTGCTCTCCCTTATGGTTCCTGCGGCGTTGCGCCTATCTTGGCACGGGCTCCCCTGATAGGTCACAGGATGATGTCTGGGGGACGACTGAATCATCATGTCGCTGTGAAAGAATCGGACACATGTCTACGCACACCGCTGTCGCCACCATCACCACCACCCTCGGCCCCATCAAGGTCGATCTGTACGGCAACCACGCCCCCAAGACCGTCGCCAACTTCACCGGCCTCGCCACCGGCACCATCGAGTGGACTCACCCGAGCACGGGCAAGGTGTCGAAAGACAACCTCTACGACGGCGTCGTCTTCCACCGCATCATCCCTGACTTCATGATCCAGGGCGGCGACCCGCTCGGCCAGGGCACCGGCGGCCCCGGCTACAACTTCGACGACGAGATCCACCCCGAGCTCACCTTCAAGGAGCCCTACATCCTCGCCATGGCCAACGCGGGCACCCGCGGCGGCAAGGGCACCAACGGCTCGCAGTTCTTCATCACCACCGTCGCGACCCCGTGGCTCCAGGGCAAGCACACCATCTTCGGCGTGGTCTCCGACCCCGAGTCGAAGAAGGTCGTCGATGCCATCCAGGCCGTCGACACCGACGCGCGCGACAAGCCGCTGAAAGACGTCGTGATCGAGAGCGTCACGATCGACGAGGTCTGACCCTTCGGTGACGAACATCCCGCGCAACTCCGATAACTTCTGCTATCGCCACCCCGATCGGCAGAGCTTCATTCTCTGCCAGCGGTGCGGCCGGACGATCTGCACGCAGTGCCAGACGCCAGCCGCAGTGGGAGTGCACTGCCCGGAGTGCGTCCGCGAGGCACGCGGCAACATGCCCAAGGTGAGGCCGCAGGTCGTCACCCGCATGAACAGCCTCGCCACCTCGGGCGGCCCTACGGCGACGTATGCGCTGATGGGGTTGTCGGTGCTCGGGTTCCTGGTGAGCCTCGTCCCGTCGGCCCAGGGCGCTCTGCTCTTCTATGGAGCGGGCGCTCTCACCGAACCGTGGCGGATGCTCACGGGCATCTTCGTCTACGGCGGTCTGAGTTCGATCATCCAGCTGGCCTTTAACGTCTACATGCTGTGGGCGTTCGGCCAGATGATCGAGCAGCAGCTCGGCCGGGTTCGCTACATCGGGCTCTACCTGCTCGGTGCTTTGGGCGCCGAGGTCGCGGCCTCCTTGTTCTTCCCGTATCAGCCCGTGTTGATTAGCGGAGCGGCCATGTTCGGCCTCTTCGGGGCGTTCTACGTGATTCTGCGGTCTCGCGGCGAGCAGGCGGTTCAGATTCTGGTGATCATCGCCCTCAACGTCGTCATTGGCATCTTCTTCGGTACTCCGTGGCAGAACTACATCGGTGCCGCCGCGATCGGGGCCCTGACGGCCCTCATCTACATGCGTACTCAGCACCGGTCGCAGGCGATGCAGCAACGCCTGCTTGCCGGTGGGCTGGCGGTCGCCCTGCTCGCGATCCTGCTGGTCCGTTCGGCGTCACTGGTCGGCCTGGCCGCCTAAGTCGTCACGCGAAAACGCCCCGCTCCTCAATGAGGAGCGGGGCGTTTCTTGTTCGCAGGGTGCTTGGCAGAGTTATCCACAGGTTCATCCACATTGGGGATAGTTACACCGGTGTAAGACACCCCGTTATGAATGACAAGGATCCGGGCAAAACCGCGATCGCACCGGCCACAGGGCCGGCTTCGCGTCGGGCCGAACCCGGCCGAACTGGTCAGACTTTGGGCGGTAGGTCAGCGCCAGCGGGTCGTCATCAGGAAGCCGATGAACATGATGCCGAAGCCGACGAGGATGTTCCAGGTGCCGAGCGACGGCACGGGGTAGACGGTCTGGCTGACGTAGTAGACGATGATCCAGGCGAGACCGAGCAGCATGAAGCCGAACATGACGGGCTTGAACCAGACGGCATTCGGCTGGTTGGCGTTCGACTGGGAGTCGGTTGCGGTCGTGCCGACGGCTCGCGAGGTGCTCGCGGTGGTCTTCTTCTCTCTGGCCATGGGCAGAAGTGTACCGGTAGGGGGTCTGTGGATAGCCTCTGCGTTGCAACTTCGCGCCCGTAGAATCAGGGCATGTCCGATTTAGAAGCACCCGCCGCCAGCAGACGCGCCCGTCGCCGTTCGCAGCGGCGCCGCACGTCGGTGATCGGTGTTCTGGGCGAGGTGCTCATCACCATGGGCGTCGTCGTGCTCCTCTTCATCGTCTGGCAGCAGTGGTTCAACGACATCGTCGTCGCGCAGGGCACTCGCGATCAGGCGTCCAAGATCAGCGAGCAGCTGCACGACGCGGCACCGCCGGTCGGGTCGAACAACGTCACGTTCGACAGCAGCAAGCCCAAGGTGACTCCGAAGCCAGCCGACGGCGTCGACTTCGGTGTGCTCTACGTGCCTCGCTTCGGCTCCGACTACCGCGTACCTCTCGCCGGGGGCACGGGCACGGCGCAGACCCTCGACAAGGGCGATGCCGGGCATTACGACTCCTCGCAGATGCCGGGTGCCGTGGGCAACTTCGCGATCGCCGGCCACCGGACGACGCATGGGGCGCCCTTCGCCAATATCGCCGAGCTCAAAGTGGGCGATCACTTCTACGTGCAGACGAAGACCGGCTACTACACCTACACGTTCCGCAATCTGCAATACGTGCAGCCCACTCAGATTCAGGTTCTGCAGCAGGTTCCCGACGCACCGAAGGTCGACACGACGTCGGGCGATCGACTCATCACGCTGACGAGCTGCAATCCGAAGTTCAGCGCGGCCGAGCGAATCATCGCCTACGGTGTCTTCGACTCCTGGCGGCCCTTCTCGGCCGGCGCCCCGTCTGAGATCAAGTCGCTGGTGAAGGGCTGACGCATGTACTCCGCACTTTGGCGCGTTCTCCCCGGCCCGTGGTGGGTTCGCGTTCTCATCCTCCTCGTGCTCCTCGCCGCGATTCTCTACGCCCTGGTCACCTGGGCATTCCCGTACGCCGACTCGTTCATCGATTCGCCTGAAGTGACAGTGGGTTCTTCATGACGCGCATTCTCGTCATCGACAACTACGACAGTTTCGTCTACACGCTGAACGGCTACCTGCACCAGCTCGGGGCCGAAACAGACGTCGTGCGCAACGACTCGTTCACCGCGGGGGAGGCCGCCGCACGGATCGCCGAGTACGACGGCGTTCTGCTGTCGCCCGGCCCGGGCACTCCTGCCGCTGCCGGCGTGTCCGTCGACGTCGTCCACGCCGCTCTCGCGGTCGACAAGCCTCTTCTCGGCGTTTGTCTCGGCCACCAGGCGATCGCCGAGGCCATGGGTGCGACCGTCACCCACGCCGAAGAGCTCATGCACGGCAAGACCTCGAGGGTCGAGCACGACGACAGCTCCTTCTACGACAACGTTCCCCAGCCGTTCCTGGCAACGCGCTACCACTCGCTCGCAGTCGTCGACTCCACCGTGCCCCAGGTGCTCGAGGTCACCTCCCGCACCACCGGCGGGGTCATCATGGGTCTGCGGCATCGCGACGCGCCCGTGTTCGGCGTGCAGTTCCACCCCGAGTCGGTGCTCACCGAGGGCGGCTACAGCATGGTCGGCAACTGGCTCTCGGTGGCCGGGCTTCCGTCCGCTGTCGAGGCCGCGAAAGGCTTGAGCCCGCTCGTCAACCTCGGGTAGGGCCGGTGGGTGAGCTTTGCCGAGCTGGGGTGTAACCCGGGCCCGCGAGGCCGTTCCACGCCCGCTAGACCGGCTCAGACACGTCTTTTCGGCACACACCCGCACGATCGGCTCACGCCCGTGACCTAGGCGGCGGGTTCAGGCCGGCTGGGCGGGTCTGCGCCGAACAGGGGGGTCCAGGCGGCAAGGAGCAGCCGAACAGCCGAGCCTCAGACGCCCGGTACTACGAGCCGCTGCAGATCGTCAGCGTGATCGTGGAGCCCTGCGGCTGCTCGCCGACCGGGAGGTCTTGGGTCTTGACCACGTTGCCGGTGCAGGTGCCGTCGGCCACGGTCTTCACCTGGAGGCCCAACGTGTTCAGCGTCGACATCGCGTCGGCGACGGGTTTGCCCGTCACGTCGGGAACGGCGACGGTGCCACTCGAGACGACGAGGTCGATGGTGCTGCCGACGTCGACGCTCGTGCCCGACTCGGGCGTCGTCTGGATCACGTTGCCGGCGGGTACCGTCGGGCTGTCTTGCTGGCTGACAGAGCCCTGCTGAAGGCCGAGACCGGTGATCTCTGACCAGGCGTCGTCGGTCGACTTGCCTGAGACGTCGGGCACATTCACCGACGCGGGGCCGGACGACACATAGACACTGATGGTCTCGTCTTTGGCGACGTTGGTGCCCGCCACCGGCGAGGTCTTGATGATGTCGCCTTCGTCGACCGAGTCGCTGGCGATGTCGTTGCGGTCGGGGACGAGGCCGAGCTTGGTGAGTTCGGCAGCCCCGGCGTCGTACGACTCGGAGGAGATGATCGGCACCTCGACGCCGGCGTTGGTGGGGAGCTCGACCGGCGAGAGACGGCCGACCCAGACGACGACGGCAACGACGATGATGACGACGAGCACGATGCCCGCCCAGATCCATGCGACCGGAGGCCTGGTCTGGGTGCGGGAGGGCCGATTCGCGTCTGTGCTGTCGAGCTCTTTGAGCGCCGCTTCGGAGCCGACGGCAGCGCGCGGATTGACTCCGAACAGCGTGGTGTCGGGGGAGGTGACGTCGACGTGCTGACGGCGGGCCGGAAGGTGACCGGCACCCGCGTCGACGACGTCGTTGCGGAACTCGGCGGCGCTCTGAAACCGGTCGAAGCGGTTCTTCGCCAGGGCGTGAAGCGTGACGGCGTCGAGAGCGGGCGACACGGCCGGGTTGATGACGCTCGGCGGCACGGGCGGCTCGCTGACGTGCTGGTACGCGACGGCGACGGGGGAGTCGCCGCGGAACGGCGGTCGCCCCGTCAGGAGCTCGAAGAGGAGGACTCCGGTGGAGTAGAGATCGGAGCGGGCGTCGACGGTCTCGCCGCGGGCCTGTTCGGGACTGAAGTATTGGGCGGTGCCGAGAATTGCGGTGGTCTGCGCGACCGTGGCCGCCGAGTCGGAGACGGCTCGGGCAATACCGAAATCCATCACCTTGACCTGGCCGGTGTGGGTCAGCATCACGTTGCCGGGCTTGATGTCGCGGTGGACGACGCCGGCCCGGTGCGAGTATTCGAGGGCGGTCAGGATGCCCTCGGTGACGCGGACGGCCTCTTTGGGGTCGAGGGGGCCTTCGGCGACGATGTCTTTGAGGAGTCGACCCTCGACGTACTCCATGACGATGTAGGGCACGAGAACCGTGTTGCCCATGGAGTCGCGGGTCTGCTCTTCGCCGGCGTCGAAGACGCGCACGATGGTCGGGTGGGCCATGCGGGCTGCCGCCTGGGCTTCTTGCCGGAAGCGAGTGCGGAAGGCGGGATCGGAGGCGAGCTGCGACTTCATCAGCTTGATCGCCACCTGGCGGCCCAGCCTGCTGTCGGTGCCCATGTAGACGTTGGCCATACCGCCGTGACCGATCAGGTGACCGATCTGGTAACGGTTGGCGAGGAGGCTGATCCCCTCGGTCACGCCTTCAGCCACGAATTGCCCTCCCACTGCCACGGTCCCGACCAGTCTACCTGGGCGGGACCGTGTGAGTCGGAGCCGGTGCGCGTCGCGGCCGATCGAGACCGGAGTGAAATCAGCCGTCTGCGGGGTCGCTGGCCGGGGTCGTGGGATCCTCGGTCGGTGTGGTGGGGGCCGCGGTGACAGTGATCGAGACGCCCGCCGACGAAGGCGAGGTCACCGACGAACCGCACTTGGCCTGATAGGTGAACGTGAGGGTGCCCACGTCAGACGACTGCACGGTCACGCTCGTCGCATTGGCGCCGACGGTGTTCTTCGTCTTGCCGGCCGAGTCGGTTCCGCCCGAGATCGAGTAGGTGAAGCCGGTGACCGAGTATCCGGCGGGGCAGCCCGTGTAGGTCGGGATCGTGACGACTGCCTGCTGCGTGGTGTCGATCGCGGTCGGCGCAGCCGTGGGAGCGCCGGGATCACCGGCGGTCGGAGCGGCCGTGTAGGCGTAGAGCACGATCTCTTCGGTCTTCTTGACGAGCCCCGTCGGAGACACGCGATACACCTGGTTCTCTTGCGCGGCCGTGGGTGCCGGCGACGAGTCGGGCGAGATCGTCGTCTGGAAGCCGAGGCGCCCGAGAGACGCCTGCACCTCGTCGACGTTCTTGCCGGTGTAGTCGGCGCCGTTGATCACGGCGCTGTCGGCGAGGGGGGTCTGGGTCGGCGTCGGCGAGGGCTTTGGCTTCGACGATTTGGTCGCCGCGGGCGTCGAGCTCGTCGTCGTCTGCGGCTTGTCGCCGTTGGTCAGCGAGATGGCGGCGAAAGCGAGGCCGCCGACGACGGCGATGATGAGGAGCACGATAAGAGGCCAGAACCAGGCGCTGCGCTTCTTCTTCTCGGGCTCGTCTCCGTCGACGGTGTCGTTGAGACCGGTGGACGAGGATCCTAAGCCCAGCGTGGCTGCGGTCGGAGGTGCCTGGCGCTCGGGCGCCGGCATCATCCTGGTCGCAGCGTCTTGCGCCGCGAAGACCTGCGTCGCAGCATCGCCGTTGCCTCCGACGCCGAGCATCGGTACGGCCGCGGTGGCTGCCGCGACGTCGCCCCGACGCAGGGCGCGCGCCGCTTGGGCCAGCGCGGAGGCCGATGCGGGTCGCTCGGCGGGCTTCTTGGCGATGCACGAGTAGACGAGCTTGCGCACGGCCTCCGGGATCGTGCTCGGGAGGTCGGGCGGCGTCTCGTTGATCTGCGCCATCGCGATGGCGACCTGCGATTCGCCGGTGAAGGGTCGCCGGCCGGCGAGGGCCTCGTACGCCACGATTCCGAGCGAGTAGATGTCGGTCGAGGGGGAGGCGGGGTGGCCTGACGCCTGCTCGGGGGAAAGGTACTGCACCGTGCCCATGACCTGGCCGGTGGCGGTGAGGGGCACCTGGTCAGCGATCCGCGCGATACCGAAGTCGGTGATCTTGACGCGGCCGTCGGGGGTGACGAGCAGGTTGCCGGGCTTGATGTCGCGGTGGACGAGGCCCGCCGCGTGGGCAGCCTGAAGCGCCGACGCCGTCTGGGCGACGATGTCGAGCACCTTGTCGGTCGGAAGCACGCGGTCGCGCTCGAGCACGGTCGACATGGCTTCGCCGGGCACCAGCTCCATGACGAGGTAGGCGCTGCCCTCTTCTTCGCCGTAGTCGAAGACGTTGGCGATGCCCTCGTGGTTGACGAGAGCGGCGTGACGCGCCTCGGCGCGGAAGCGTTCGAGGAACCCGGGGTCGCCCAGGTACTCGTCTTTCAAGATCTTGATCGCGACGGTACGACCGATGACGAGGTCGGTGGCTTGCCACACTTCGCCCATGCCGCCGATCGCGACACGGGACGACAGCTCGTAGCGTCCGCCGAGAGTGAGTCCGCTGTATGGCCTCATTTGTTGAGCACCGCCTCCATGACTTGCTTTGCTATCGGCGCGGCAATGCTGTTGCCGACACCGGATTGTCCCTGTCCTCCGCCGTTCCCCACGACGACCGCGACGGCCACCTTGGGGTCGTTCGCCGGAGCGAATCCTGTGAACCAGAGCGTGTACGGGTCGCCCGTGCCGTTCTCGGCAGTCCCCGTCTTGCCGGCCACGTCGACGCCGTCAATTCTTGCATTGGTTCCCGTGCCCTTGGTGACGACCTCCGTCATCAGCTCGGTCAGGGTCGACGCCGTCTCGGCGCTGATCGGCTGACCGAATTCGTCGGCCTGGAAGTCTTGCAGGGTCGAGAGGTCGGGGTTCACGATGTTGTCGATGAGCGTGGGCGTCATCTCTTGCCCGCCGTTCGCGATGGCCGCCGTGATCATCGCGACCTGGAGCGGGCTCTCACGCACGCTGCCCTGGCCGAACGACTGCAGCATCAGCGTGGCGGTGTCGGAGGTCTCGGGGAACACGCTCTTCGCCGTCGTCTGCGGAATCTCGAACGCCGTGTCGAAGCCGAATGCCTTCGCCATGTCGTTGATGCGGTCGTACCCGAGCTTCGCTCCGAGTTCGGCGAAGGGGATGTTGCACGAGTCGATCAGTGCGGTCTCGATGGTCACCTTCGACCCACCACCGCAGGATCCGCCCTCGGCGTTCGTGATGCGGAAGGTCGAGCCGGGGAGCTTCAGTGATGCGGGGTTGTCGAGCTTCGAGTCTTTGGTATAGCTGCCGCTTTCGAAGGCGGCGGCCGCGACGACCAGTTTGAACGTGGATCCGGGGAAGTACAGGTTGCCCTGGATCGCCCGGTTGATGAGCGGCTGCGTCGAGTCGTTGATCAGCGAGTCGTACGCCTTGAGCACACTGGCCCGGTCGTGGCTGGCGAGAGCGTTGGGGTCGTAGGACCCTTTCGACACCATGGCGAGGATCTTGCCGGTCGACGGCTCGATCGCCACGACCGACCCCGTGTTGTCGCCGAGGGCGTCGTAGGCGACCTTCTGCACGGTGGCGTCGATCGTCGTGTTTACCGAGGCGCCCTCGGGGTCTTTGCCGGTGAGGAGCGAGTTGAGCTTGTCGAAGAACTGCGAGTTGGACGTGCCGGAGAGCTGCTTGTTGAGGGCGCTCTCGATGCCCGTCGAGCCCTCGCCGAGGGTGTAATAGCCGGTGACGGGCGAGTAGAGGTCGCCGTCGGAGTAGGTGCGGAGGAACTTGTACTGGTCATCGACGGGCTTCGACTCGGCGACGGCCTGACCGTCGACGAGAATCGCGCCGCGCTGGGCCGAGTAGCTCTGCAGAATCGCTCGCGTATTGCGCGAGTCGGACTTCAGCGAGTCGGCCTGGATGCCGGTGATGTACGTGCTCGAGGCGAGGAGGGCGATGAACATGGCCAGGACGACCACGCTCACGCGCTTGAGTTCTTTGTTCATCAGCCGACCACCATCCTCGGGCCGCTGCGGACACCGTCGGAGAGACGCAGGAGCAGCGCGACGATGATCCAGTTCGAGAGGAGCGACGAACCACCCGCGGCGAGGAACGGCATCGTCAGCCCGGTCAGGGGGATGACCCGGGTGACTCCGCCCATGACGACGAAGACCTGCAGGGCCATCGCGAACGCGAGCCCCACGCCGAGCAGCTTGCCGAAGTCGTCCTGCCCGACGAAGCCGATGCGGAACCCGCGCGACACGAGCAGCAGATACAGCGCCAGGATGGCAACGAGACCGGCCAGACCGAGCTCTTCGCCGAGGGAGGCGATGATGTAGTCGCTCTGAGCGAGCGGCGTCGTCTGCGGGCTGCCCTGGCCGAAACCGGTGCCGATCAGACCGCCGTTGGCGAGCCCGAACAGCCCCGCCACGAGCTGGAAGCTGCCGCCGATGCGGTTGTAGGCCTCCGTCGAGAACGGGTCGAGCCAGGCCTCGAAGCGGCCGTGCACGTAGCTCATCGTGAGGGCGGCGACGAGCGCCCCGCCGACGAAGAGGATCATGCCGAGGATCACCCAGGAGCCCTTGCCCGTGGCGACGTAGATCATCACGACGAAGAGGCCGAAGTAGAGCAGCGAGGTACCGAGGTCGCGCTCGAAGATCAGCACGAGCATGGCGACGGCCCAGATGATGAGGATCGGGCCGAGGTCGCGGGCCCGCGGAAAGCGCATGCCGAGGATTTTCGGGCCCATCAGCGAGATGCTGTCGCGCGCCTGGACGAGGTAGCCGGCGAAGAAGATCGCGAGCGTGATCTTGGCGATCTCCCCGGGCTGGAACGACAGGGGCCCGACGTCGATCCACACGCGCGCGGCGAGACCGCGACGACCGAGACCCGGCACAAGGGGGAGGAGGAGGAAGACGATCGAGATGAACATCGCGATGTAGCGGTAGCGCGCGAGCACGCGGTAGTTGCGGATCACGAGAAGCACGGCGATCGCGATGATCAGCGCGGCCGTGGTCCAGAGGATCTGCCGCTCACCCGCGTGGGTGGGATTCTGGGTCGTCCACGAGGCGATGTCGATGCGGTAGATCTCGGCGATACCGAGGCCGTTGAGGGTCAGCGCGATCGGAACCAGGAACGGATCGGCCTCCCGCGCCACGACGCGCAGGATGACGTGGAGCACCAGGGCGAGCACCAGGATGATGATCTCGGACCAGAGCACGTCGGTCCGCAGTTCGCCGAGGGCACCGAGCTGCACCAGCACGAGCGCGCCCACGGCGATTCCGCAGGCGATGAGCAGCAGACCGAGCTCTATGTTGCGGAGCCTGGCCGGCTGCCGCAGACGGATCGAGATCGCCTGCGTGAGGTTCTGGGCCTTGCCGCCCGGGTTGGTGGGCTTGCTGATGGCCTCTGTAGCGCTGTCACTCACCGGACTTCGCCAATCTCTCGACGATCATGCGGGCGTCGCTGAGGTTGTCGGCGTTGATGGTGCTGTCGACGGTCTGGCGGTTGTACGCGGAGAGCCCGAAGACCGAGACTGTCGTCGTCTCGTAGACGCTCGACAGCTTGATCGGGCCGAGGGCCTGCTGCACACCCTTGTAGATGACGACGGTGCCGTCTTGCTCGCCGACGTAGTAGTGGTCTTGGGTCCAGCGGTAGGTCGAGAACACACCGACGGCCACGATGAGGATGGCGATCACGAGGGCGGCGAGCCAGGTGATGCGTCGGCGACGGGCGCGGCGACGGTCTTCGGCGATGAGCTCGGCCAGGTACTCGTCGGACTCCGGCTCGAAGTGACTGTCTTCGGGCGTGGTCGCGACCTTGAGCGGGTGCACGAGGATCGACGAGAGGCGCAGCGGTCGTCGACCCTCCTGGCCCTCGAAGGTCAGCGGCGCCGCGGCCGAGCCGACGGTCGTGGGCTGGTCGGCGGCCGACGAGTCGTCGTCGTCGACATCGACGACCACGACGGTGACGTTGTCGGGGGCACCGTGGTCAAGGGTCTCTTTGACGAGGCGACGCGACACGGCCTCGGCGTCGAGGCCGGAGGCGAGGGCCTTGCGGATGCGATCCTCGGCCAGGTAGCTCGAGAGCCCGTCGGAGCAGATGAGCCAGCGGTCGCCCGGCTGCGTGCCGAGGGTCGCGGTGTCGATCTCGGGAGCCGCGTCGACATCGCCGAGCACGCGCATCAGCACGGAGCGCCGCGGATGCACGGCGGCCTCCTCCGGGGTGATCCGGCCGGAGTCGACGAGACGCTGCACGAAGGTGTGATCGGCCGTGATCTGGCTGAGCTCCCCCTCGCGGTAGAGGTAGATGCGCGAGTCGCCGATGTGCGCGATGGCGATGCTGTCGCCGACCCGCATCATCGCGCTGACCGTCGTGCCCATGCCGGTGAGCTCGGGGTGCTCGAACACGGTCTCGGCTAGAAGTTGGTTCGCGGCGATCAGAGACGACTGCAGAGCGAACTCCGCGTCGCCCGACGAGCTGTAGACCTTGTCGGTCTCGCGAATGCGCCGGATCGCGATCGCCGAAGCGACGTCACCGCCCGCGTGCCCACCCATGCCGTCGGCCACGACGAAGAGGTGGTTGCCCGCGTAACCGGAATCCTGGTTGTTGGCCCGGATCTTTCCGACATTGGAGAGGGCGGCGCTTTTGATCGACGACGTCACCCGGTTACCGCCGCAACTCGAAGCTCGTGGTGCCGATGGTGATCGTGGCGTTCGACGGGACGGGGGTCGGGACGGTGATGCGCTCGCCGTTCAGGAACGTGCCGTTCGTGGAGTCGAGGTCCTGGATCACCCAGCGGCCGTTCCACAGCATGAGTCGGGCGTGGTGGGTCGAGGTGTAGTCGTCGCGGATGATCAGGTTGCTCTCGTTGGAGCGGCCGATCGTCAGGGGCCCGTCGCCGAGAGGCATCTCGAGGCCGTTCTTAGCGCCCTTGGTGATCACGAGGCGGGTTGCCGCTGCACCGGCCGGGGCGGACGGCGGCGGGGTGCGAGGTGCGCTGGGTGCGACCTGGGGCGTCGGGGTGGGCGGCGTGGCCGCGGATCCTGCGCCCTGGTGGCTCTGGGCCTGCTGGTCGGCCGGAAGACGCTTGGCACGCTGACCGAACAGGTCGCTGCGGAGGGCGTAGACGATGAAGAAGATGAACAGCCACAGCACCACGATGAACGCGAGGCGGAGGGCAAGGAGAGTCAGCTCAGAGGTCATCGGCGGCCTCCGGACGAGCCGCTTCGACCGGGGTCGGCGGAGCCGCGAGGGGGCGTCGAGACGGGAAGCACTCGGAACACGATACGCGTACGACCGATTTGAATGACGGAATCCGGCTGGATGACCGCCTTCGTCAGGGCCTGACCGTCGAGTTTCGACCCGTTCGTCGACCCCAGATCGGTGGCCTGGGCGTGCGTGCCATCCCACACGAATTCGACGTGCTTGCGGCTCGTGCCGGTGTCTTGCACGGTGATGTCGGCTTCGCTGCCTCGGCCCACGACGGTGCGGCCCTTGGGGAGGGTGTGGCGACGGCCGTCGATCTCGAGGATCCCGGACCACGTCACATCCTCTTCGCGCACATTGGCCGACTCGACGCGGATGATCCCCACCGTCAACTGCGAGTCTTCTTCGAGAGCGATGCGAACGGGCCCGGCGAACGAGTAGTTCTGCGTCGACGCGTGCTTCTCGACCAGGGCGTGCAGCTCGTCGATGAGGGCGGCACCCATGCCGTCCATCTTCGCGAAATCCTGGGCTGCGAGCTTCACCCGGAAGTCGTTCGGCGCGAGGATCCGCTCGCGCGACACCACGGCCGCTTTGACATCGAGCTCGCGCCGGAGGGCCGCGGTGATCTCGAGAGGCTGCACGCCGGAACGGAACGTCTTGGAGAAGGCGCCGTTGACGGCACGCTCCAGGCGTCGTTCGAAGTTGTCGAGCAGTCCCATGGGTCTCCTGGTCGGTGTGGCTCATGCGGGCGCGGGGATGCCCTGCCCTTGCAAGAGTAGGGGCCGGTGCATGCTATCGTTTTCAGGTTGGCCCAGGCGGCTAACGCTGGCGCGAGTGGCGGAATAGGCAGACGCGCACGGTTCAGGTCCGTGTGCCCGAAAGGGCGTGGGGGTTCAACTCCCCCCTCGCGCACCAGCAGCAGTAAGACACGAAGCACTGCGACAAGAAGAGGACCAGCCGAGAGGCTGGTCCTTTTTCGTGCGTTTCAGCGGCCTTAGCGCATCTGGGTGCGTAGCGCGAGTCGGCGCAAAAACCGGAGGAGAGGCAGCTCCTCCGGCCAGTGGAGCACAACCGAGTGCAGACCGCGGCGCATCCGCAAACGGCCCTTGCCGTCGAAGAGCGGGCGCATGGAGATGCCCGGGCGCAGACGCACGAGAAACCGGATTCGATGGCGTCGACCGAGGTGGTACGACAGGTCGAAGTCGTCGTGGACGGCCTCCGAAGCGTGGACCTCGTCGCGGACGTCCACCCAGGCCTGACGTCGCATGGCGAGGTTGGAACCGAAGACGGGCACGTGCGAGAGAGCAAGCCCGGCGAACAAGAAGTAAGCCCCCAAGTAGACCAGTGCTGCCGGGCGACGGAGCCAGGTCGGGCCGTCGAGAAAGTACGCGCCTCCGGTGACCGCATCCACGTCGGGCCGCCGGTCGAACTCCTTCATTACGGTTTCGACCCAGTCGGTCGGCACGACGGTGTCGGCATCGACCCGGGCGATGATGTCGCCTCGTGCGGCGTCGTAGCCGGTTCCGCTTGCTGCCGCGATGCCTCGCTTCGACTCCGGGATCACGATCGCTCCCGCCCGGGTCGCGACGAGAGCGCTCGCGTCCGTCGAGCCGTTGTCGACGACGATGATCTCGAGCATTCGCTGCGATTGCATCGACAGTGCCCGCAGGCAAGCGATGAGCACGATGGCATCGTCTTTGACCGGGATGACGACGGAGACGGTCGGTGGCGGCGTTGTGGTCATGGCGGTGCTCCGTGGCAAGCGATCATGGCGCGTTCCCGCGGGTGCGGGAGGGGGCGTCACGGTGGCACGGTAGACGCTCCGGTCGGTCTCGGCCCGGCCCCTCGCGGCTCGACCCGTCGCGGCTCGACTCGGCTGTATTCGAGACCCCCGCCTGAGTCGGGCCGGGAGTCAACCCCCCGTCGCCACATCCGGTCCGCGCGTAGGCAGAGAGCAGGACAACGGCAGGGTGCCGCCGCCCGGAGGAGATGCGAATGTACTTCCACGCTCAGACATGGATCAACGAGATCACCGACGGCGAGCCCGATCCGGCCGCCGCCAACGCGCTGCAGGAGGGCCTCGGCGGCCAGTTCGGCGAGATGCGCACGATGATGCAGTACCTGTTCCAGGCCATGAACTTCCGCGGGGCAGCCGCGAAGCCCTACCGCGACCTCATCCAGGGCGTCGGCACCGAAGAGATCAGCCACGTCGAGCTCATCGGCACGACGATTTCGCGCCTGCTCGACGGTTCGCCCGAGTACACGGGCAAGCTCACCGACCCACTGGACACCCCAGGATCCGGCGGCGCCACACCTCTCAACCTCGCCCTGGGCGCGGGCAACATCCATCATTACCTGGTCGGTGCGCAGGGCGCACTCCCGGTCGACTCGGTCGGAAACCCGTGGTCGGGAAGCTACGTCTACAACTCCGGAAACCTGCCCCTCGACCTGCTGTACAACCTGATGCTCGAGTCGACCGGTCGCCTGCAGAAGTGCCGCATCTACGAGATGACCGACAACGCCACCGCCCGCGGCACGCTCGCCTATCTGATCGTCCGCGATCAGGCGCACGAGAACGCCTACGCGAAGGCGCTCGAGACGCTCGGCGTCGACTGGAAGACGCTGCTGCCGATCCCGAAGACGAACGCCGAGAAGTTCCCGGAGGTGAAGAAGCTGGTCGACCTCGGTCTGCAGAGCAAGCAGTACTCGTTCGACCTCGACCTCGACGGCAAGAGCGAGGCGTCGAAGATCTTCCGCGGTCCGTCGCCGTCGAAGGACGGCACCGATCTCACCGCCACCGAACAGGCCCCCGTCGGTGTTCCCTCGCAGATCTCGGACGAGCGCCTCGAAGAGTTCGCGCCGGGTCTCGACAAGGATCTGCTCGCCCTGATTCAGGAGACCGCCGACCTCGAGCTGCAGGAGATCAACTCGTTCTACGGCCCCACGGCCAAATAGTCGTTCGACGGGGACTCCCTGCCTCTCGGGGTGGCGTGCGAGAGTAGAGGCCACACCGAGAGCAGGGATTTTCCGATGTCGAACGCCGAACGGCCGAGCAAGAACGCCCGCCGCGAGCACGCTCGCGAAGTAGCGAAGAAGCGCCAAGAAGAAGAACGCAAGCGCCGTCTACGCAACCGCATCTTCTTACAGGGCGGTATCGGCCTCGCCATCGCGGCGATCGTCGTGGTGATCATCCTGGTCGTGCAGGCGTCGAACAGCGGCAGCACCACTCGCGTCTCGAGCGACGCCGGCCCGAAGAACATGGTCACCGACGGCATCCAGTTCCAGGGTGTCGACGGCAAGGTCGAGCCCGTCGCGACGGCGGGTGTCAAGGCCAGTGCCACGCCGTCGCCGGTGGCCACGTCGAACGCCGACGGCGCGGCCAAGGTCGTCACCTACATTGACTGGGCCTGCCCGGTCTGCAAGCAGTTCGAGGCCAGCTACTCGAAAGACATCCTGTCGCGCGTCGCGGCGGGCAAGGCGACCCTCGAGATCCACCCGGTGTCGATCCTCGACCGCAACTACCAGAACAGCCGCTACGCCAGCCGCGCAGCCAATGCGGCGGCGTGCGTCGCGAACTACGACCCCGACAACTTCCTCTCCGTCCAGACGGAGTTCTACGATAATCAGCCGGCCGAGGGGTCGAATGGGCTGAGTGACACGCAGATCAAGAAGCTCGTTCGTGACGGCGGGGTGACCGACGCGTCGGTCAGCTCGTGCATCGACGACGAGGAGTTCGGCAGCTGGGTCACCGCCGAGACGAACCGCGTGCTCGCCGACAAGTCGCTGGTCAACCCGGCGCAGGGCGGATTCGGCACACCGACCGTGTTCGTCAACGGCACCCTGTGGAGCGGTTCGACCGACCTGCTGGCCGAGATCGACAAGTAGGTCGCGCGGGCCCCTTCTGACGCGGATCGGCCATAGCGACGGGGTTAGCCGCGTCGGTATGGCCGATCCGCGTCGCTGTGCCTGCAGGCGCTAGACGCCGCCACCCCCACCGCCGCCTCCGCCGCCCCCCGACGAGACACCGCCGGTGCTCCCTCCGTTCATCGCGCTGAACGACGACGTCGTCGACGTCGAGAAGCCGCCGATACTCGACGCGAACACCGCCGGAGTGAACGCGGTGTGCCCGGCGTACCACTCGGGCTGAGATCCACCCTCCTCGTAGTGCTCTCCGAGTTCGCGAGACCACCGCTTCTGTTCGCCGACGAGCGCCGCCCACGGCAGCAGCTTCTCGTTCAACCGGAGCCAGGAGGCGTCACCCAGTGACAGACGAGGATCCGCCAGCTCGCCGCTCTGATCCCCGTCACTCGGGCGCATCCTCTCTGCACCCTCCGGCGACTGGAGGTACGCGAGACGGTCGGCCTCGGCCTGCTTGATGTAGACCTCGAGGCCGCGCAGCTGGTCGCGGAGCTCCGCGCCCTTGGCGGTGAGTGGGCGTCGGATGACGAGCACGGGTGCGATTGCGAGGGCGATCACGGCCACCGGGATCGCGAGCACGGGCCAGAAACCGCCGAAGACGGTTACCACAGAGACGATTCCGAAGACGAGGCCGGCGAGACCACCCACGGCGACCGGGACGAGCACGGCGGCGACCGTGCGCGCGTGGATCGGGCGGCGATAACCCTCCCGCACGGCGCGGGCCGGGAGACCGCTGTACAGGCTCTGGATCCTCGTGATCGCATTCTTGTTCTTTGACACCACGTCGCGCTCTTTGCCCGGCACGAGCGGGTCACCGAAGAGGGCGTGCAAGAACACCAGTCCGTCGTCGTCGACCCCGTCGGCGGTCACGAACTCCAGCGCGAACTTCGGCTTTCCCTTGCCCGGCTTCTCGACCAGCCGCAGGTGGCCGTCGACCGCCAGCGCCAGAAGCTCGGCCGCGGTGGCCGTACGGCGAAGGAAGTGCCCGGCGAAGACGACCCCGACACCGGCGGGCGGACGGTACTCGGCGACGATGGTCGGCCGGCCCGGGGCGTCGGCGAGACGGCCGCGACGCAGTGCGACCGCGGCGATCAGTCCGGCCAGGGCGATGAGAGCGCCGACCAGCGAGAGGATCGGCCAGGGAGAATCGAAGACCCCGCCGGCTCGCGGGGTGAAGGTACCGGCCGTGAAGCCGATCGCGAGGGTGAGATTCTCGTGCGCCGCGAGATTCCGGGCGGAAGCGGTGACCGTGCGGTCGCCGGTGCGTTCGATGGCGGCCGACTTCGTCGATCCTTGAGTGCCCTGGGCCGCCGCCACGTCACCGGTCAGAGCGTCAGCAAGAGAGGGGCTCACCGTGACGGTCGCGGTGACGCGATCGAATGGCTGCGCCCAGTCGGTGCCGTTGACGTCCCAGTAGAACTCGTCGTTGCCCGAGCTCGACTTCGGCAGAGTCACGTTCTGCTGCGTGTAGGTGAGCACATAGACCTGCCGACCGTGCACGAATTCGTCGTCGCGGATCGTCACCTCGGTGCCCTCATCGACCGTGTACTCGCGTGGCGTGCCGTTCTGATCCGTCACCGACTGGATGCGGAGGCCCGTCGGATGACCGTCGTAGCTGTCGACGAGGGTGCGGCGGATGCCGTGGTTCTGGTTCGACTCCGGAAACTCGGCCACGAGGGTCTCGACGGTGCGGAGCGTCGAGTGGCCGTCGGCGTCGGTCGACAGCGAGTACTTCGCGTCCATGCTGCTGAAGCGGAAGTCGTCGACGCCGGCATGCGCGGGGGTCGTCGGGCCGAGCAGCAGGCCGAGCGGGAGGCCGAGCACGGCGAGCAGAGCGAGGGCGACGGTGATCCTTCTCATTCGTCGAGCCTAGGGGCCGCGCGAGGGTGGGTGGGTAGGTGCGCGGACGCCGGTGCTCGATGTCGGAGGTTCGTCGTAGCCTGCTGCCGTGCCCGAGCCGATCCTCGCCTGGTGGGCGCGACGTCAGCTGTCGCGCCGGTCCGCCGTGCCCTATGCCGTCGGCACCTACCGAGACGCGTGGGCGCCGTACCCGGTGCTCGTGCGCCAGTACCACCCCGAATACAACGGCGGCATCATGCTGACCCAGGTGCCGCCCGCGGCCGACGTGTTTCTCTGCTGGCAGTGCGAGACGGGGCATGTCTTCGTCGCGACGCCGGAGGAGCAGCGGGCGCGGCCGGGGCGAGAGCGGCGCCGATCGTCGTGGTGCCCGGCGTGCCTCGAAATGGCGGCACCCCGCCGAACGTCGGCGACAGCGGCGTTGGCGGCGGCGCTTGCGCCGGATCCTTCGATTTCACGCGCGTCGGCGCCCGCACGACGACCCGCCAGTGCGCGTCGTGCTTCTTCCGTCTCGGCGCTCTGTGCCAAGACGCCGGCCCTTGCCGTCGGCGAACCCTTCGCGAGCCTGTGCGCGCCCCCGCCCGCGTCGGCCGTCGAAGCGCAGCTGCGGGCCGATCTCGCGGCACGGCTCGAATTCGCGGCCGGGGTCAACGCGGTCCGGCTCGCTCAGCCGTTCTTCGACCACCTCGAGGCGTGGCCCGACATTCTGCTGCCCGAGCTCCGCGTCGCGATCGAGTACGACTCGACGGGTCGGCACGGGCTCGAGCACGTCGGCAAGCGCGAGGTCGCCGACCGCCGCAAAGACCGGCTGCTGCGCGCCGCCGGGTGGGAGGTGATCCGGGTGCGCACCGGCAAGTTGCAACCGCTCGGCCCCTACGATCTCGTCGCCTCGGGCCTGACGAAGCAGACTGTTCCGGCGCTGCTCGACCGGCTGCGCGACATTCGCGGGTCGCTCTTCGTCGACGCCTACCTGCGGCCGGCCTCAGGTTCGTAGCGCCATCGCCTCGCTGACCCACCGGGCGTACAGACCCCAAGGATCCGGCCCAGCCGCCCCCACCACGGCGATGTGTTCCGCTAGGGCGTCGCTCGGCCGGAACCACTCCGTCCGGTCGAACCTGTCGGCCGCGAACTCGGCGTGCCGCTTCTGCTCGACGTCGCGCCCACCCCGCTCGAATGCCAGCACGGCGTCGTGCCAGATCCGCGTGAGCCTCTGCCGCGGATTCGACGACGTGCCGATCTTGATCCGGTCGTCGAAGCGGATGTAATAGACGACGTCGACGCGGGGCGTGGGCAGTTCGCCGTCGGGAACCTCGCCGTAGCGCCACTCGCACACGGCGCAGAGCCAGCCGCTCGGGTAGCGGACGCCGAGGCGCGACCCGCACGCGAGGCAGGGCGACGGCAGGGTGTCGGTGACGCCCTCGGTGCGGGCTGACCACTCGGCGGCGATGTCGAAGTGCCGGTCGCAGAGGGGGAGGGGTGCGTCGGAGGCGGCGGGTCGCGGGCAGCCCGGTGCGACGCACGCGAGCCCGACGGTGGCCGGTGCCGCTGAGGTGTTCGATGTCATGCTCGTACGTTAGGGCCGGCCGCCGACATCGCGGTCGGTGATCGCTGGCCGGCACCGCCGATGACCGCCGAGACGACGAAAGTGCCCAAATTGGCCTATCTGAGCAGATCAGACGACGATTTGGGCACTTTCGGCAGCTGAAGCGGCAGCGGCAGCACTTACGGCCGCAGCGACGCTCCGAGCGCTACTCCTCGTAGTCGCTGCCGAACAGCGCGAGCTGGCTGGTCGACAGGGCGAGGATCAGCAGCCCCAGCCCGACGCAGAAGTCGAGGGCGTAGTCGTTGAGGTTCGACGGGAAGATGTTGCCGCCGAAGTCGCTGTTACCGAAGAGGATGCCGTACAGCCAGAGGGTCAGCATGAGCATGCCTGCGCCGGCGATGTAGAGCGTCGAGTTGAGGCGCTTGCCCGCGGCCCCGAGACCGGCGAGGCCGATCAGCAGGTACAGGGCGTTGCGCAGCACGGCGGTCTGGAACAGCCCGAAGATCATCGCGTCGGAGTCGGGCCCGGCGAACCGGATCGAGCCGAGGTTGGTGGTGATGCCGGGAATGAACCCGGCGATGCCGAGCAGGATGAAGAGGATCGCGACGACGAGCGCGGCGACCTGGGCCGGGCCGGCGGCGTAGCCGTAGCGGATCTTCGAGGTCGTGGTGGTGGTCATCGCGGGGAATCCTCTCGAGGGTGCAGTACGCCTCTATTCTTCACCCTCTCGGCCCCCTGCGCCGACACCCCTCACCCCAGCGGCTCGATCAGCTGCGGACCGTTGTTGCGCACGCTGTTGGCGTCGCGGGAGACCTCGTAGTGCGTGAGGGCGTGCGCGACCTCAAGACTGTCGCCGTCGAGCAGGGCGAGGGCCGAGTCGGCATCGAGCGCAGGATCTAGCCACGCGTCGAACGACTCCGGCGTCAGGCAGGCCGGCATCCGGTCGTGCACCTCGCCCGGCGCCACATGCGCGTCGCGCGTGATGATCGCCGTCGACAGCACCCAGCGGTCGGGGTCATCTTCCGCCTTCGATCGGTCGGGCCATGCGGTCACGATGCCCGCCATCGCGAGTGCCGCTCCGGGCTCGAAGATGTAGTGCGGCTGCTTGCCGGTCTCGGTGACGACCCACTCGTAGTAGCCCTGCGCCGGAATGATGCAGCGACCGCCCGCGAACGCCTTGCGGAACATGCCGCTCGTCGAGACCGTCTCGATCCGCGCGTTGATCGGCTGGGGGCGTTTCTTCAGGTCGGGGTACCACGACGGCACGAAGCCCCAGCGCGGAGAGGCGAGCTCGCGCTCGCCGTGCCGCTCGCGAACGGCCGAGACCCGGTCGGTGGGCGCGACGTTGAACGACTCGGGGAGGCCGTGGTCGGCCAAATCGGCTCGGGCTTCCGCCGACGCCAGCGAGTCGAGCAGGCTCGGCAGAAGATCTGATGTGGCTCGGGCAACGACGAAACGACCGCACATGCCGCCATTCTGCTCCCGAGCACCGACAACCGGGAGGCGCGAGTGGTTGGCTGACCCCATGACAGACCAGCTTCAGGATCCGGCCCTCCCCGCCCCCACAATCGCCGTCACCGGCGCTTCCGGCCACGTCGGAGGTGCCGTCGCCACGATGCTCTCGGAGGCGGGCGTCCGGCAGCGCCTCATCGTCCGCAACGCCGCCAAGGCACCCCAGCTCGACGGGGCGGAGGTCGCGGTCGCCGCGTACGGTCAGCGCGAGTCGAGCATGGACGCCCTCCGCGGCATCGAGACGCTCTTCATGGTGTCGGGCGCCGAGGCCCCCGACCGGTTGCAGCAGCACCTCGACTTCATCGAGGCCGCGGTCGACTCGGGCGTGTTGCACATCGTCTACACGTCGTTCATCGGCGCCGCCGAAGACGCGATCTTCACGCTGGCTCGCGACCACTGGGCTACGGAGCAGCGGATCAAAGACACCGGCAAGCGGTTCACGATCGTTCGCGACAGCTTCTATCTCGACTTCGTGCCAGAACTGGTGGGCGAAGACGGGGCGATTCGCGGGCCGGCGGGCGAGGGGCGGATGGCAGCGGTCGCCCGGGCAGACGTGGCGGCGGTGGTGGCGCGGGTTCTGTCGGATCCTGAGGCTCATCGTCAGAAGACGTACGAACTGACCGGGCCGAACGCGTTCTCGTTGGCCGAGGCTGCGGAGCTCCTCGCCCGCACAACCGGCAAGCCCGTCACCTTCCACAACGAGACCGTCGAGGAGGCCTACCAGTCGCGCAAGAAGTGGCAGCCGGAGCCCTGGCTCGCCGACGCGTGGGTGTCGACCTACACGTCGATCGCGTCGGGAGAGCTTGAGTCGGTGTCTCCCGACGTCGAGGCGATCATCGGGCGTCGGCCGATGTCGCTCGAGGATCTGCTGGGCTGATCCCGTGCTGATCTGAGACGGGCGGGGTCAGCGGACGCGGCGGGCCGAGAGGACGCCGCTCACTCCGAGAGTCAGCACCGAGAACAGCACGACGATCATGGGGGCCGTCCAGGTGCCGGACGAGTCGTGGACGGCTCCGACCACGATCGGTCCGAGCGCCGCAATGGCGTAGCCGCCGCCCTGCACGAGTGCCGATAGGCGTCGTGCCTCGCGGTCGCTTGTGACCATCCTCACGATGATGATGAAGATGATCGTGATACCGCCGCCCTGAGCCATGCCGCCCGAGATCGACCACAAGAGCCAGAACTGCGGGGCGAGGAGGAGGCCGAGGGGCATGACGATCCAGAGCGCGCTGACGATGCCGACGATCACGACCGGGCGCACTCGGAGGGCGAGGAACGGCACTCCGAGCGCCCCGACGACGGCGAGGATCTGAAAGACCGACGAACTCGCACCGGCACCGGAGCGGCTCAGGCCCACCTCGTCGTGGAGGAGCGTCGGGATCCACGCGGTGAGGCCGTAGTAGCTGAACGCTTGACCGGCGAAGGCCAGCGTGAGGCCCCAGGTGGAGGCCCGCCGCAGCAGACTCCGTTCGTCGTCGACCGAGACCTGCGGGATGCTCGCGGTGATGACCTCGATCGGCCCGGTCACGACGTCCTTGTCGGTGCGGCTGCCCTCGCCCGTGACGGCGGGGCGGATTCCGACGGCGAGGATCCAGACACCTCCGGCGATCACGGCGAACGTGCCCCAGATGATCAGCGCCAGAGGCCACCCCGTCGCGTCGGCCAGCGGGGCCGTGCCGAGGGAGGTAATCATCGACCCGACGTTGAGGGCCGATGTGTAGATGCCGGTCACGAACCCGACGCGCTCCGGAGAGAAGTCGCGGCGGATGACGACGGGCAGCACGACGTTTCCGATCGTGATCGAGACGCCCAGAATCACCGTGCCGACGATGAGCATCGCCTGCGATCCGCCGGAGCGGATCAGAATGCCGGCCACGACGCCGAGGAGGCCGATGGTGACGGCTCGTTCTGCGCCGAGTCGCCCGATGACCCCCGCTGCGAGCGGGCTCGCGAGTGCGAAGCACAGCACGGGGATGCTCGTCAGGAGGCCGGCGACGAGCGCACCGATGCCGAGGTCGGATTTGATCGTGTCGATGACGGGTGCCGTCGCGACGATGGGTCCGCGGAGGTTCAGCGCGATCAGAACGATCGCGAGGGTCAGAAACCAGGCGGCAGGAGACCGTACGGTCGACCGGGCCAGTGTGCGGCGGCTCACCGGCGGGTCTGCGCGGGCAGCCCTAGGAGAAGGGCGAGCTCGTCGGGGTCGGAGGCGACGGCGATCGCGCCCGCCTGCTCCTCGACGCTGCCGTAGCCCCACTCCACGAAGATCGTGGGAACCCCGTGTGCCGCACCACCGTCGATGTCGTGGTGCCGGTCACCGACGAGGACGGGGCGCGACACATCGGCTCCGCGGGCGCTCAGGCGATGCAGGGCCTCTTCGACGACGTCGGCCTTGGCCCCGCGCTTCTCGTCGTCGCTGGCCCCGGTGATCACGTCAAGGTAGCGGCTCAGCCCGAAATGGTCGAGCATCAGCGTGGCCGGGGTCTCCGGTTTCGAGGTGGCCGTCGACACCGGCAGACCCGCCTCGTGGACTCGGCGGAGCAGGTCTTCCATGCCGGGAAAGATGACGCTGTCGAGCGCACCCCGGGCGAGGTACTCGCGTCGATAGAGGGCCATGGCACGGTCGAGGTCGTCACCGACGAGGCCGAGCCGACGGGTGAAGCTCTCGGGCAGCGGCGGGCCGACCCACTCGAGAAGCTGTGCCGGGGCGGGGACGGGGTGCCCGAGTTGCTGGAGCGTGCTCGCCAGGGTCGAGGTGATGCCGGGTGCGGAGTCGGCGATCGTTCCGTCGAGATCGAACAGCACGGCCGAATAGGGGAACTTGTAGCTCATTGTTTCCAGCCTACGGGCCTGCGTGGCGCGTGCCCGACTGGCCTGCGTCGCGCGTGCCCTACTGGCCTGCGTGGCGCGTGCCCTACTGGACGGAGTGGAAGGGCCAGCGGCGGGTGGCCTTGGTGTCGTCGTCGAGCATGCGGACGATCAGGCCGGCGACCGTGGTGCCGGCCTCGGTGGTGCGGGCCTCCGTGGTACCGGCCTTCGGGAGGATCGGCGCGAGGGGGCGGGTCGACGCGGGGATCTTCGCGGCCAGCTCGTCGAAAAGGGGGCTGTTGGAACGGGCGGTGCGGTTGCGGGCACGAGCACGAGTGGGCGCGGTCTGCACGGAGGTCATTGGAGAAGCCTTTCGGATTGGGTATATCAAATCCTACGAGCTTGTCTCACAATGTCAATATGTATTTCAGTTGGGCCGACTGTTCCGGTCGGCCCCGCCCAGCTACATTCAGCGGCGCTCAGAACAGGCGCGAGTGCCCGTCGTCGAGCCCGCGCATCGCGTCGTAGTCGAGAACGACGCAGCGGATGCCGCGGTCTTCCGCCAGCGTCCGCGCCTGCGGCTTGATCTCTTGCGCGGCGAACACCCCCTGAACAGGCTTGAGATGAGGGTCGCGGTTCATCAACTCGAGATAGCGGGTGAGCTGCTCGACCCCGTCGATGTCGCCGCGGCGTTTGATCTCAACGGCGACCGCCGCCCCCTTCGCGTCACGAGCGAGGATGTCGACCGGGCCGATCGCGGTCATGTACTCGCGCCGCACCAGCGTGTGGCCGTCGCCGAGCACCTCGATCTGCTCGGCCATGAGCTTCTGGAGGTGTGCCTCGACGCCGTCCTTGACGAGGCCCGGGTCGACGCCCAGCTCGTGGGCGGAGTCGTGCAAGATCTCGTAGATCGACACGAGCAGGACGTCGTTGGTCTTGCCCTGGACGACCTTCCAGACCTCGGCGATTCCGGCCTCGGCCTGCTCGTCGTCGGGCTCGCCCATGGTGATGGTGCAGGGCGGGCTCATCCAGTTCAGCGGCTTGTAGCTGCCCCCGTCGGAGTGGACGAGAAGGCTGCCGTCGCTCTTGACCATGAGGAGCCGGGTGGCGAGAGGGAGATGAGCGGAGAGGCGCCCGGCGTAGTCGACCGAGCAGCGAGCAATGACGAGACGCACCCGGGAAGCCTAGTCGCTGCGGCGGGCGGGCTCCTCACCGGCTACCCCTCCGAATTTGAAGGAGAAAACTGCGTCGGCGGGCCCGGATCCGCATGAGTTCGTCGCGCCAGGCCGAAATCTCCTTCAAATTCGGAGGGGGGCAGGTCAGCGGCGGGCGGGCTCCCTCGCGGCACCGGACGCGAGGCCGGCGGCGACGATCAGCACGAGCACCACGAACAGCGCATTCAGGAGCCCGAAGTGCTCGCCCAGGAACCCGATCACGGGAGGCAGCACCAGGAAGGCCACGTAGCCGATCGTCGCGACCGCACTCACGCGGGCGGCGGCATTGCGCGAGTCGTCGGCGGCGGCCGACAGACCGACCGGGAACCCGAGCGCCGCACCGAACCCCCAGAACACGACACCGACGACGGCGAGCCAGACGGTCGGGGCGAGGATCACGAGCAGCAGCCCGACGACCGCCGACGCGGCTGTCACGCGCAGCATGGGCACGCGGCCGTATTTGTCGATGAGCGGCGATCCGGCGATGCGAGCGACGGTCATGGCGGTGAGGAACACGAAGAGGATCGTCGTGCCCGCCACGTTGCTCACGTCGTGCCCGTCGACCATGGCGAGGGCGAGCCAGTCGTTGGCTGAGCCCTCGGCGGTCGCCATGCCGAGCACGATGAGACCGATCAGAAGGGTGCCGGGCGTGGTCCAGATCGCGAGGCGCGACCGCCAGCCGGTCGATGCGGGCCCGTCGTCTTCGCGTACCGCGTGCCCGAGCTCTTCGGACTGGTACCAGCGCGTGACGATCACCCCGACGACCGCGACCACCACGGCGATGACCGACACGTGTATCGAGACGGGCAGGTCGATCAGCTCGGCGCCGGCGCCGAGAGCGGCTCCGACCATCGTGCCGAGACTGAACGAGGCGTGGAACAGCGGCATCACCGTGCGCCCGAGCACGCGTTCGGCGGCGGCCCCCGACACGTTCATCGCCACGTCGAGCGTGCCGTTGCCGTAGCCGAAGACGGCCATGCCGACCAGGATCGCCCAGAAGCCACCGCCGAGCGCCGTGCTGAGCCCGGCGAAGACGAGCCCGAAGGCGACCAGCATCAGGGCGTAGAGCGAGGTGCGCCGAGCCCCGAATCGCGCGATGACGTGGCTCGAGAGCGTCACGCCCGCGATCGACCCCACGCTGATGCCTCCGGCGAGAAAGCCCATCTCGAGCGTCGAGGCGTGCAGCAGGTCGCGGATGCTGGGGATGCGCCCCAACCAGCTCGCGATCGAGAGGCCGGAGAGGGCGAACACGATGAAGAGGGCGTTGCGCCAGCGCACCACGTCGTAGCGGGTGAGGCCACCGTCGTAGGTGCGGGTATCGAGGGAGGGGGACGCCATTGGTTCACTCACAAGTCGAGGGGAAAGCCAGAGTCGAATCGATTCGAGGATCCGACTCCGTCACGCTAGCAACGTCTCGTCCCGCCCCGCAAGTGCCGCGTCGAATCGATTCGACTAAGGTCGATGCATGACCCAGAGAGCCCGAGCATGACCGAGCCCGTGCGAGCCACTCTGGCAGCCGTAGCCAAGCTGGCCGGCGTCTCGCCGTCCACGGCGTCGCTCGCCTTCAACGGCTCGGGGCCCGTGGCGGAGGCAACGCGAGAGCGAGTGCGCCAGGCGGCTCTGGAGCTGGGCTACGACGGGCCGGATCCTCGTGCTCGATCTCTGAGGCGAGGCCGCTCGGGCATCATCGGCGTCGTGCTCGAAGAGGCGCTCCGCGAAGCGTTCCGCGACCCGATGAACCTCGCCATGCTCGACGGCATCGCCGACGTGACCGGAGCCGCGGGCAATTCGCTTCTGCTGCTGACCGAGTCGGCCGGGCCCGGGTCGGCGCTGGTCGACGCGCCCATCGACGCGGCCGTGCTGTTCGGGTGCAGCCCGGTCGTCGACGACAAGGTCAGGATCGTGCAGAAACGTGGGATCCCGGTGGTCGCCATCGAAGGACGCCCGCTTCCCGGCGTGGTCGACGTCGGGCTCGACAGTCGCGAGGCGACCCGTGCGCTCGCCGCGCACCTGCACGACCTCGGCCATCGTCGCGTCGCTCTCGTGACGCTCGAGCTCGACCGTGACCGGCACCGCGGGGTCCTGAACCCCGCCCGAATCGACCGGGCGACGTCGTTCACGGCGCTGGAGCGGATCCGGGGGGCGCAAGAGGTCTACCCCTCGATCGGCGGAGTAGCGACCCTCGGCAGCACGATCGACGAGGGACGCCTGGCTGGCCACGCCCTGCTCGACCCGGGTGCGAGCGAATCGGCGGAGCGCCCGACCGCGATCATCGCGCAGAGCGACCTGCTCGCGGCCGGGGTGATCCGTGCGGCGCACGAACTCGGCCTCGACGTGCCCGGCGACCTCAGCGTCGTGGGATTCGACGGCGTGCGGGTCGACGATCCGCTCGTGCCGGAGCTGACGACGATGGTGCAGCCGGGCCTCGAGAAGGGGCGCGCGGCCGGGCGGGCGCTCGTCGATCTGCTGGCGGGGCGTGAGGCGCGATCGGTGGCGTTCACGAGCGCGTTCCGGCGTGGTGCGACTACGGCTCGGGCTCGCTGACCTGTCCCGCCTGAGCCGGCCGAACTAGCGTGCCGGGCCCGTCACGATCCACCGGCCCGACGCCCTGCGCAGACCGAGCGTGACCGCCCGAGCCCCGATGTAGCCGAGACCGAACGCGATCCATAGGGCGACCGGCCGACCGTCGACCGGAGCGGTCAGCGCCCACGCCAGCAGCGGCAGGTAAACGGCGACGTTGACGAGGCCCGTCCAGGCGAGGTAGCGGGCGTCACCGGCGCCCAGCAGCACACCGTCGAGCACGAAGACGAGCCCCGCGAGAGGGATTCCGATCGCCATCGCGCGCAGCACCCCCGGCAGCAGCGCGCGCACGGCCGGATCGGTCGTGAACACCGACGGCAGGATCCCGGACACCGCCATCAGCACCGCGCCGAGAGCCGCCCCTCCGATCACGCCCCAGAACTCCAGGCGTCGCGTGATGGCCTTCACCCGACCCTCGTCGCCGGCGCCGAGTGCGTGACCGACCATCGCCTGGCCCGCGATCGCGAGTGCGTCGAGGGCGAAGGCCAACGTCGAGAAAAGGGTCAGCGCGACCTGGATCGACGCCAACCCGGTCACGCCGAGAGTGCCGGCGGCCCAGACCGTCAGGAGCATGGCGAAGCGCAGGGCCGCGCTGCGTATGAGGAGCCAGCCGCCCGCCGACGCGGTCCGGCCGACCCCGCCGAGCCCCGGGCGCAGCGATGAGCCGACCCGACGAGCGGCTCGCACCGCGATCACGACGTAGACCGACGCCATCGCCCACTGAGCGACGACCGTGCCGGTCGCCGAGCCTGCAATGCCCCAGCCGAATCCGTAGATGAACAGGGCGTTGAGGGCGGCATTCGCGGCGAAGCCGGCGGTCGCGACGACGAGCGGCGTGCGGGTGTTCTGCAGGCCGCGCAGGAGGCCGGTCGCCGCGATCACGAGGAGCATCGCGGGGAGGCCGAGCACCGAGATGCGGAGGTACGTCGTCGCCTGCGAGGCCACGTCGGGTGCGGTGCCGAAAGCCGTGCCGAGGGATCCTGCGGTCGTCAGCCCGACGAGGAGCAGGATCGCGCCGACGAGGAGGGCGAACCACATGCCGTTGATTCCCGCGCGGATGGCTCCGGCGAGATCGCCGGCGCCGAGGCGTCTGGCGACGGTCGGCGTAGTGGCATAGGCGAGGAACACGAGGAGGCCGAGCGCCGTCTGCAGCACCACGCTCGCGATGCCGAGACCCGCGAGGGGCGCGGCGCCGAGATGGCCGACGAGGGCGGTGTCGGTGAGGAGGAAGAGCGGTTCGGCGACGAGGGCGCCGAGCGCCGGCACTGCCAGCCGGGCGATGTCGCGGTCGAGTGCCCGCGTCACGTGGGCAGCCCGCGCGAATTTGAAGGAGAAACCTCGCCGCGGCAACGGAGAATCAGGGATCTGAGGGGGTCGCCGGCCCGGATCTCCTTCAAATTCGGCACGGGGCCCGAGACTGCGGCGCTCACTCGGTCTGGCGAGCCCTGCCGACGGCGCTCATGAGGTGGTAGACGACGACGGCCGCCACCGTGCCGAGGATGATGCCGCCGAAGGTCGCCCCGCCGACCGTAAAGGTGAGGTTCGCGATACCCATGGCCAGCGCGATACCCGCCGTCAGCTGGTTCTTCGGCTTCGAGAAGTCGACGCGGTTCTCGACCCAGATGCGGATTCCGATGATGCCGATCAGGCCGTAGAGAGCGATGGTGACGCCGCCGAGGACGCCTGCCGGAACGGTGTTGATGATCGCTCCGACCTTCGGAGAGAGGCTGAGGAGGATGGCGATGATGCCGGCCACCCAGTAGGCCGCCGTCGAGAAGACGCGCGTGGCGCTCATGACGCCGATGTTCTCGCCGTACGTGGTCGTGGCCGAGCCGCCGCCGACACCGGCGAGCACGGTCGAGATGCCATCGGCGAAGAGGGCGCGACCGGTGACCCGGTCGAGATCGCGGTTGGTGAGCTGGCCGACGCCCTTGACGTGCCCGACGTTCTCGGCGACGAGCGCCAGGACGACTGGGAGGAACCCCGCGTAGACGGCCAGGTTCGAGACGTCGAAGGAGGGCGCCGTGAAGTGGGGGAGGCCGAGCCACTTGGCCGAGTCGACCTTGCTGAAGTCGACCACGCCTCCGATCACAGCTGCGACGTAGCCGACTACGAGTCCGATCACGATGGAGAGGCGGCCGAGGATCCCGCGGAACACCACCGCACTCAGCACGACGGCGGCCAGCGTGATGACCGCCACGAGCGGGGAGGCCTGAAAGTTCTTGCCCGCGGTCGGTGCCAGGTTGAAACCGATCAGGGCCACGATCGAGCCGCTCACGACGGGCGGCAGCAGCGAGTCGATCCACTTCGTGCCGAGCAGGTGCACGACAACCCCGACGATCGCGAGCAGCGCCCCGACGACGATGATGCCGCTGAGCGCGAGCGGAATGCCGCCGATCTTCGTCGCGGCTCCGATCGGGGCCAGGAACGCGAACGACGACCCGAGATAGCTCGGCAGCTTGTTCTGCGTGATGAGGAGGAAGAGCAGCGTGCCGATGCCCGAGAAGAAGAGGGTCGTCGACGGCGGGAACCCGGTGATCAGCGGAACGAGGAACGTCGCACCGAACATCGCGACGACGTGCTGCCCTCCGAGCCCGATCGTGCGAGGCCAGGTGAGGCGCTCCTCGGGGAGGACGATCTCGGACTGACCGACGTTCTTACCGTCGCCGTGCAGCTTCCAGGGGAGGGGCATGCAGAGACTGTACTGGCGGCAGAGAGGCCGCTGTCGGATGGCGCGCCTAGGCTTGAGCCATGACAGACGTTGCTGCTGCATCCGGAATCCTGACCGACGACCTCGACCCCGCGGTCCGCCCGCAAGACGACCTGTTCCGCCACGTGAACGGGCGCTGGATCGCCGAGACCGCGATTCCCGAAGACAAGGCGCGCTGGGGCTCGTTCTACCTCCTGGCCGAGGCCGCCGAGAAGGCCGTCCGCGAGATCATCGACGAGTCGCAGGGCGCCGAGCCCGGCACCGAGGCTCGCAAGGTCGGCGACCTGTTCACCAGCTTCCTCGACGAAGACACCATCGAGTCGCTCGGGGCCACGCCCATCCAGCCGTTGCTCGCCACCGTTGACGACGTCACCACCGTCGACGCCCTCCTCGAGACCGTCGGCCGCTTCGAGCTGCAGGGCGTCTCCGGCTTCGTCCAGCTCTTCGTCGACAACGACCCGGGCAACCCCGAGCGCTACATCGTCTTCGTCGAGCAGGGCGGACTCGGTCTTCCCGACGAGTCGTACTACCGCGAAGAGAAGTTCGCCGACATCCGCACGGCCTACCGCTCGTACATCCAGACCATGTTCGAGCTCTCAGGATCCGACGCTGCCGAAGAGCGCGCGGCGCGCGTCCTCGAGATCGAGACTTCGATCGCGTCCCACCACTGGGACAACGTGGCGACCCGCGAATCCGAGAAGACCTACAACTTGCTGCCGTGGGCAGACGCCGCGGCGCTCGCCGACGGTATCGACCTCGGCGTCTGGCGCGACGCCGTCGGAGCGCCGGCCGGCACCTTCGACGAGATCGTCGTGCGTCAGCCGTCGTTCGTCGAAGGTCTTGCCTCACTGCTCACCGAAGACAACCTCGAGGCCTGGCGCGACTGGCTGCGATTCCAAATCATCCGGTCGTTCGCGGCCTACCTGTCGAGCGGCTTCGTCAAGGCGAACTTCGACTTCTACGGCAAGACCCTCACGGGCACGCCGGTGCAGCGGGTGCGCTGGAAGCGCGGGGTCTCGCTCGTCGAAGGAGCGATGGGTGAGGCCGTCGGTCGCATCTACGTCGACCGCCACTTCAATCGAGACGCGAAGACGACGATGGACGTCCTGGTGGCGAACCTCGTCGAGGCCTACCGACAGAGCATCACGGGCCTCGACTGGATGACCGACGAGACCCGGGAGAGGGCGCTCGACAAGCTGTCGAAGTTCACGCCGAAGATCGGGTTCCCCGTCAAGTGGCGCGACTACTCGGCGCTCGAGATCGACGCGGGCGACCTCGTCGGAAACATCCGAGCCACCGCCGTGTTCGGCTTCAACCGCGAGCTCGGCAAGATCGGCAAGCCGATCGACCGCGACGAGTGGTTCATGACCCCGCAGACGATCAACGCGTACTACAACCCCGGTTTCAACGAGATCGTGTTCCCGGCGGCGATCCTGCAGTTCCCCTTCTTCGACGAGACCCGCGACCCCGCAGCCAACTACGGTGCGATCGGCGCGGTCATCGGCCACGAGATCGGCCACGGCTTCGACGACCAGGGCTCGAAGTACGACGGCGACGGCCGACTCACCGACTGGTGGACGTCGGCCGACCGCGAGGCCTTCGAAAAGCTGACGACGTCTCTCATCGCGCAGTACGACGCACTCGAGCCCGCGCAGACCCCCGGCCACCACGTCAACGGCGCTCTCACCATCGGCGAGAACATCGGCGACCTCGGCGGGCTCTCGATCGCCTGGAAGGCCTACCTCATCTCGCTCGACGGGGAAGAACCGCCGGTGATCGACGGCCTCTCGGGCGCCGAACGCTTCTTCCTCAGCTGGGCGCAGGCCTGGCAGATGAAGATCCGCGACGAGGAGGCGATCCGACTGATGTCGATCGACCCGCACTCGCCCAACGAATTCCGGTGCAACCAGATCGTCCGCAACATCGACGAGTTCTACGAGGCTTTCGGCGTCACCGAAACCGACGCCCTCTGGCTGCCCGCCGACCAGCGAGTCACGATCTGGTAGAAGCAGCATGGCCGGGGAGGGTGGTGCGGAGCGGAGTCGCCGCGCTCGCGACGCTGATCCGGGGCGGCACCGCACCGAACGCTCGGGTTCGTCGGCGCACGCTCGGCTGAACGGCGCCGAACACCGCTCGGCGCCGTTCGAGCGCAGCTTTCGGGCACTCGGATCCTTGGCTTTCGCGAACGCGCGAGTATCGGCGGCGGCAGCCGACCTCGACACGGGTGAGACGCTCCTGGCAATCGACGAGACCGTCGCTCTGCCCACGGCGGACGTCGGGAGGCTGCTGCTGCTCGTGGAGGTCGCGGCCCAGCTCGGCGCGGGCCGTATCGCACCGCTCGACCAGGTGGCGCGCGAGGCGGGCCGAGACGCCGGAGGAGGCGTCGACGACCCACGCGCGGGTGGGCTGTGGTCGTCGCTGCTGCTGCCGAGCCTCGGGGTGATCGACGCGGCGACCCTCGTGGGTGCCGTGCGCGATCCCGTGGCCACCAACGGGCTGATCCGACTCGTCGGCTTTGACGCGATCCGTGCCCGAGGCGAATCGCTCGGCCTGCGTCGAACCGCGCTACTGGACTACACGCGTGCCACGCGCGGCCCCGACGACGCCCCGCAGTCGTCCGTCGGCTCGACCGCCGAACTCCAGCAACTGTTCGGCGATCTGGTGGCCGGTCGCTGCGTCGACCGAGGCGCCAGCAATCGCGTGCTCGGATGGCTCTCGGCAGGCAGCGACCTGTCGCTGGTGGCGTCGGCGTTCGGTCTCGACCCGGTCGCACACCGGGCAAGCGACCATGGGCTCCAGCTCGTCAACATCACGGGGGTCGACCGCGGCGTCCGCAGTGAGGCCGGTGCACTGCGAGGGAGCCACCGAGGCGTCTCGTACGCCGTCACCGTCGAGTTCGACGACGCCGACCTCGAGACGCGCCTCGGGGTGCTCGACGTGTTCCGCACCGTCGGGCTCGACCTGCTGGAGCGTGTCAGTTGAGCCCGTTCGAGCCTGCCGTTACTGGTGCAATGCGCCCACGGTGAAGAGCGACACCGACGTCGACTTGCAACCGGTCACCGCGGCGTACGTCGCGAAAATGGAGGATTTGCTGCCGGGCGGGTAGACGCGGAACCCGTCGCCCTTGGCGGGCTTGCACTGCGACCGCTCGTAGTTGTCGGCCTGGACGATCTGCAGCTGGGCCTGGGCGGATGCACCGGCCTTGAGGCTCACGGTGGCGTGCGCCGAGCTCCGGTCGAGCTTCGCGGCCTTGCCGATCTGGGTGCCGTTGCCCGACCCGACCAGAGAGACTCCGGGCCACCCCTGCAGGGTGCAGGTGCTCGAGCCCTTGTTCGTGAGCGAGAGGTTCACGTACGTGCTCCCGGCCGCGCCGCCCGAGCCACTGACGATCGCCGCGGAGAGGTTCGACGAAGTGCAGGTGGTGACGGCCGGAGCGGCGGTGCTGCCCGACCCGGAGGTCGCCGACGGGCTCGACGTCGTCGACGGCGTGACGGAGGGCGTCGTCGTAGCATCGGGGGTCGCCGGTGCCGCGGTCACGGTATCGGTGACGGTAGGGGTGCTCGCGGGGTCGTCGTTCGACGACGAGCAGCCGGCCAGACCGGCGACCACGATGGCTGAGGCGGCCAGCACGGAGAGGGAGGTGGGGATACGCATGGTTCTACCCTGCCACCAACCCGCTGTCAGTCGATCACTCCGAGGAATGACATTCGCCGGAGCGTCTCTACACCCGCGGGAGGGCAGCGATCGGCATCCGCCGTCGTGACCCAGGCGAGAGAACCGATCTCGCTGCTCGGACGGGGCTCCTCGTCGGTCTCGGCGGAGTAGAGCGTCATCTCGACGAGCCGCCCGTCGGGCTCGCCGTGCGCCTGTTCGGAGACGGTGAAAAGCGGCTGGACACCGGCGGGGTCGAGCGTGAGCGCGACCTCCTCACGCGCCTCTCGCACCAGCGCGTCGGCCCCGCTCTCGCCCGGTTCGACTTTGCCCCCGGGCAGGTACAGGACGTCGCGGCCTCGCGCCGTCACCATCAGGAGTCGGCGATCACGGACGAGGGCGAGTGCGCTGACGACGATCGGATCCATCCGTCAATCCTCTCGCGGAAGGCACCTCGATCGAATCCCCTGAGCTTCTTGACAGCACAATATAACTGTGAAATATTCAATTCCGCATTGACCAACCCCCCTCTTACTTCACAGATCAGGACTCAGCCCATGCCCGCAGGGAACACCACCACGACTCTCCGACCGACCTTGATCGTCGAGCCTTTCGACTACTTCCTCGTCGACATCGCCACCGGCCGTTTTCTGCCGGGCGACGGGGTCCATGCCGAGCAGCTCGCCCACGAGCACGGTCTCAGCGTCGAGGATGCTCACGAGGTGATCGAGACGGCCTGGCGCCTCGGGTTCGTCACGCGTCAGGGGATGGCGACCGGTGGGATCCTGATCTACACGCCCGAGGCGTCGCAGGTGCACCTGCACCGGCTCGCCCGCGCGTTGGTGTCGGCTGTCTCCTGCGGCCCGCGCGGAGCCGGCACCATCGGCCTCATCGACGGCGAGCAGACCCGCTTCGGTGCGGTCGAGCTCTTCGGCCTCACGACTCCCTGCGATGTCGAGCTGTTCCTCGAGCTGTGCCGCGCGCTTCTCGGCACCTGGGCACCCCACCTCCTCGAGGAGCTCGCCGTGCCCGTCGCCGTGCTCTTCTCCGAATCGGCCCAGGCCGTTCACGGCCTCGAGTTCGCCGCCCCGCCGGTTGTCCGACGCGAGCTGGTGTGCTCGATGGTCCGGTCGCTCATCGACGGGCGCCCCGACGACTTCGCCGCTCACGTCGCCGACTACGTTGTGGCGATGGCAGTCGCTTGAACCGTTTCGTTCCGCGGGGTCTCTACCTAGCGGGGGCGGAGGTCGTGGCGTTGTCGCCACTCCGACGCGAGGATCGCGTAGATGCCGGTGTCTGACCATCGTCCTTTGTAAAAGAGGTCTTCGACGAGGTGGGCTTCCTGTCGCATCCCGAGCTTTCGGCACAGCGCTACCGAGCCGGCATTGAGCGGATCCAGCTCGGCGTGAACCCGGTGGCTGCCGAGGTCGTCGACGCACAGCTCGATCATGCGCGTGGCCGCCTCGAAGGCGTAGCCGCGACCCTGAAATGCAGGGTTCAGGATCCAGCCGACCTCGCTCTGCCGCGAGTCGACGCTGGTCAGGCGCACGTTCACCTCGCCCATCACCCGGCTGGGCTCGCTCTTCGTGGTCACCGCGAGAACGAGCGAGTCGCCCTCGTGCTCGAGGTGCGTCATCGTGCTCCGCCGCGCAAGGTGCTCGGCGGCCTCGCTTCGAGAACGAACGGGCCAGAGCATGAATCGAAGTGCTTCGGGATCGGACTGATACGCGAAGACATCGTCGAGATCAGCCGGCGTCAAGGGACGCAAGAGTAGGCGATCGGTCTCGAGAGAAGAGACGGTGACGGGCACGGGTGAGCGGGTTCTGCTCAGCCCGCCGTGGCCTCGCGGCCATCGGCGTGACCCGCTTCGCGGCGGCCGGATGCCGGGCGCAGAGGCGTCGGAGCCGTCGCGGCCCGAGTGTCGGTGAGGCCGAACAAAGCCTCGAGCCCGTCGCGGAAGTCTTCGCCGCGGCCCTCGCGCGCGAGTTCGCGCGCTCGAACCGACGGCGTGTGGAGCAGCACACCGGCCAGGTGCCGGAGAGCCTGCTCGGTGCGCTCGGTCGAATCGCCGCGGCCCCTCGCCCGCTCGATCTCGGCGTCGAGGATGTCGAAGACGTGCTTGCGCAGAGCGACGACGGCCGGTGAGAGCGACTGCTCGGCTGCGACCGCCTGGAACTCGGCGGCGGCCGTGGAGACCAGGGCGCGCGCGTCGTCGGCAGCGGTTAGCTCTTTGAGCGGGGCATGGAGGCTGATGGTCTCGAGGTCGAGCAGCTCGACGCCGACGACCTTCGAGACGAGCGGGTCGACGTTGCGGGGAAGGCCGAGGTCGATGACGAGGCGGCGGGCGCCAGCGGCGACGACGTCGGGAGTCACGAGCGGCTCGGTCGTCGTCGTGCACGTGATCAGAACGTCGCTCCAGGCGATGGCCTCGGCGAGGTCGGTGTGCGGTGCGACGTCGTGCTTCGCGCCGAACCAGCTCGCCCGGCCCGAGGCGGAGTACACGCCGATCTGCTCGGCACCGCGGTCGCGGAGGGCGGCGACGGTCGTAGCGGCGTACTGGCCGGTGCCGACGAGCAGGATCCGGGCCTGGCTCCAGTCGGTCACCCGACTCGACGCCAGCTCGAGGGCAAGACGCACGAGCGAGCGACTCGCACCGCCCACGTTGGTGAGGTTCTTGATGCCGCGCGACGTGTGCGAGGCCTTCTGGAACAGACGCTCGAGGTCGGACGAGGTGGTGCCGTCGGTGCGGGCACGCTCAAGGGAGCGGCGTACCTGGCCCGAGATCTCGTCTTCGCCGACGACGACCGACTCGAGGCCGGAACTCACGGCGAAGAGGTGCTCGACGACGCCTTCGCCGGTGATCACCGTGATGCTGTCGCGGAGGTCGTCGGGCTCGACGCTCGAGGCCTCGCTCATGGCCTGGATGGTGGCCTCGACCGCGAGGGTGCTCGCCGCGGTCAGGGGCTCGTCGACGTCGAGGTAGGCCTCGAAACGGTTGCACGTCGCGAGCACGACGGCGCCCGAGACGAAATCACTGGAATCGACGAGGGTGGTGGCTGCCGTGGGTGCGCCGACGCTCAACTTCTCGAGGAGGTCGAAGCTGGCGTTCTGATGAGACGCCGTCAGGCAGATGAGCACGACAGATATGGTAACTCTCGCTTCTCGGCTGTGCATTGGCTGGACTCGCCGTCGAGAGAGTCGGTGCCCCGACGGCCGGTAGATTCGGGGGCGTGCTTCTATCGCGACAGGCCACAGAGAACGACATCGATCCGCTGGTGGCGCTCGTCACGTCGGCCTATCGCGGCGACGCGAGCCGCGAGGGCTGGACCACCGAGGCGCACCTCCTCGAAGGGCAGCGAATCGACGCCGACCTGCTCACCGCCGACCTCGACAACCCCCACGGCCTCGTTCTGGTCTGGGTAGATCAGGAGGCAACGGGAGAGGGGGCCGCTGACGCGATCGTCGCCTGCTGCAACCTCGTGCGGAAGCCCGACGGCGTCGCCTACTTCGGAATGTTCGCGGTCTCGCCCGGGCGGCAGGGTGCGGGGCTCGGCAAGCAGATCTTGGCCGAGGCCGAGCGGGTGGCCCGCGAGGAGTGGTCGGCGTCGGCCCTCGAGATCACGGTGCTGGAGCCGCGGAGCGAGCTCCTGGCGTTCTACGACCGCCGCGGCTTCAAGGCCACTGGATCTTTCGTGCCGTTCCCCTACGGCGACCCGCGGTTCGGCGAACCCCTTCGCGACGACCTGCGCATGGTCGTGATGCGCAAGGCCCTTTAGTGGCCAGCCGGCGCTCGCCGAAAAGCGGAGCGGTCAGTCGGCGCCGGTCGAAAGCGGAGTTCGCGCCCGGGCAAGGGCGGGTCGCGCCACTCCGAACCCGAAGGCGAGAGCCAGCACGTTCATGACGAGCACGTAGACGGCCGCCGGAACCGCCGCCTCGGGCAGGCCGAGGGCACTGGTGGCGACGAAGATCGCGACTCCGGCATTGTGGATGCCGATCTCGAACGCCGCGGTGATCGCTCGTCGCACGTCGATGCCGGCCAGTCGGGGCGCGAGGTATCCGATGGTGAAACTCCCCGCCCCGAGAAGGGCGGCCGCGGCAACCAGCCCGCCCAGGTTCGCCACGACCGTCGGCCAGGCGGGGACGACCGCCGTGATCACCAGGAGCGCGAGGACGACCATCGAGGCGATCCGAACAGGGCGTTCGGCTCGCGCGGCCGTCGTGGGTCGGAGGTGGCGTAAGAGCATGCCGAGCGCGACCGGAAGCAGCACGGTGGCGGCCATCTCGACGACCTTGCCGGGTTGGAGGCCGACTCCCTCGCCGTTCGGCAGGTAGAGGGAGGTCGCCAGGTGGACGAGCACGGGAATCGTGAGCAGTGAGATGACGCTGTTGATCGCCGTGAGGCTGATGTTCACCGCTACTTCTCCGCCGAAGAGGTGACTGAAGAGGTTCGCTGTCGCGCCGCCGGGAGAGGCGGCCAGGATCACCAACCCGACCGCGAAGAGGGGCGGCAGCTGCAGGGCCGCGACCAGGCCGAAGCAGAAGGCGGGCAGCACGACGAGCTGGCAGGCGAGCGCGACGATCAGCAGCCCCGGACGACGCAGGGCGCGCGCGAAGTCGGACGGCGTCAGCGTCACCCCGAGCCCGAACATGATGATCGCCAGGGCGACAGGAACGAGCATCAGTCTGAGCTCCGCCCGAGTCGAGGGGGTCGGGAGAGGGTGGGCGGATGGTCGCCGTGGCGATGCAGGATCCGCCAGCCCTCGCTCGTCTTTCTGTAGATGTGCGTGACCCGGATGGTCACCTCCGTCGCCGGAGCACCGTCGACCGAGACGACTCCGCGTTCACTACCCACGGTCCACGCCGTGTCTCCCGTCTCGACGACGACGTCGTAACGGGGAACGAGCGGCCCGCCGGAGAAGCGCGAGGCGACCCAGTCGAGCGTCGCGTCGATGTCGGCCCGACCGCGTTCCATCGTTCCCCAGGCGCCGAACAGCGTCGAGTCGGTCGTATCGGCCCAGCAGGCCTTGTACGCATGGGCGTCGCCCCTTCCCATGTCGGCGAGGCCCTCTTCGACCTGCCGAAGGGCCCGGCTGAATTCGTCGTCCACTTCCCACTCCCTTGCTCGATATGAAGAGGGATACACTCTACATACGATTGACAAGGCGTGGCCGGGTTTCCAGGGCGAAGTGCGACAATTCAGCACGTGAACACGACCGCCAGCCCGACGCTCCCCGACTCGCACCCGCTCGCCTCCGGCTTGACCGCCGGATCGCCTCTGGTGCGCGCCCTCCGCGGCGATCGACCCGAAACTCTGCCGGTGTGGTTCATGCGACAGGCGGGGCGGTCTCTGCCCGAGTATCGCGAGCTGCGCGTCGGCACGAAGATGCTCGACGCCTGCCTGGATCCTGCGCTGTCCAGCGAGATCACCCTGCAGCCGGTACGACGGCACAAAGTCGACGCAGGCATCTTCTTCAGCGACATCGTGGTGCCGATCAAGCTGGCGGGGGTGGGCGTCGAGATCGTTCCCGGACGCGGTCCCGTGCTCGACGAGCCGATCCGGAGCGCGAGCGATGTCGCCAAGCTGCGCCCGCTGGATCCTGACGCTCTTGCTCCGATCGCCGAGGGCGTCGCCCGCACGGTGGCCGAGCTGGGTGAAACCCCCCTGATTGGTTTCGCCGGTGCCCCGTTTACGCTGGCGGCCTATCTCGTCGAGGGCGGACCGTCGAAAGACCACATCCGTGCCCGCACGCTCATGCACTCCGACCCCGAGACCTGGGACGCCCTGCTGACCTGGGCGGCCGACGTGACGGGGGCGTTCCTTCGGGCGCAGATCCTCGCGGGGGCGAGCGCCGGCCAGCTGTTCGACTCGTGGGTCGGATCGCTTTCGCTGCGGGACTACGTCGATCGCGTGGCTCCCTATACGGCTCGGGCGATGTCGCACATCGACGGGCTCGAGGTGCCGCGCATCCACTTCGGTGTCGGCTCGGGCGAGGTGCTGGCCGCCATGCGCGATGTCGGCACCGACGCGGTGGGGGTCGACTGGAGGATCCCGCTCGACGAGGCATCCCGACGTCTCGGAGGCGACACGGTCGTGCAGGGCAACATCGATCCGGCGCTGTTGCAGGCGCCGTGGCCGGTGCTCGAGGCGCACGTCCGCGACATCGTCCAGCGCGGAAAATCGGCTCCGGCCCACGTGCTCAACCTCGGCCACGGTGTGAACCCCGACACCGACCCGAGCGTGCTCACCCGCATCGTCGAGCTGGCCCACACGCTGTGACCGCCGGCTCCCCCTTCAGGCCCGACGTCGGCGAACACGCGACGGCGGTCGTCGTCGGCGGCGGAGTCGCCGGGCTCGTCGTCGCACGCGACCTCGGCAAGGCCGGTCGGCGCGTCACGCTGCTCGAAGCCTCCGCGCGCCTCGGCGGCGAGGTGCAGCGGCACTCGGTGGCGGGCATCGACCTCGACTCGGGCGCCGAGAGCTTCGCCACGAAGACCGACGCGATTCAGACCCTCGCCACGCAGCTCGGGCTGGGCAACGAGATCGTGAACCCCGACCCGCGCGGAGCCTGGGTCATTCAGCCCGACGGCACGGCGTTCGAGCTGCCGAAGACCGGGCTGCTCGGCATTCCGGGCACGCCGATGGCCAAAGACGTGATCGACGTGATCGGCACCGGCGCCGCCCTGCGCGCTGAGATGGACTCCCTTCTGCCCGGCCCGGTGGGGGCGAAAGAGCAGAAGCTCGGCCCGCTCGTGCGGCGCCGCATGGGTCGCGCGGTGCTCGACAAGCTGGTCACGCCCGTGGTTCAGGGCGTCCACTCGGCGCACCCCGACGACCTCGACGTCGACCGGGTCGCACCGGGGCTCCGCCAGGCACTCCTCCACGAGAACTCCCTGGCCCGCGCGGTCCGAGCCCTCCGCGAGGCGTCACCCGCGGGGTCGGCCGTCGGCGGGATCCGCGGCGGCATCGTGCGACTAGTCGACGAGCTCGCCGCCGACCTCGAGATGTACGGTGTCGAGGTCCGGTTCGGCGCTCGCGTCACGGCCTACGAAGCCCACTCGGTGACTCTCGACACCGGCGAACAGCTCGCTGCCGACACGGTCGTCGTCGCCCTCGGCGGCCGCGACGCGGCCCGGCTCGACGGCGCCCTCGACGACGGCACCAGCCAAGGATCCACCGGCTCGGCCAGTGAGACCGGCCTCATCACGCTCGCGACCCTCGTCGTGAGAGACCCCGCGCTCGATGCGGCTCCGCGTGGCACGGGCGTGCTGGTGGCACCGGGGGCGCCCGGAATCCGCGCCAAAGCCCTCACCCACGCCACCGTCAAGTGGGACTGGGTGGCCGAGCGGGCGGGCGGGCGCCACGTGCTCCGGCTCAGCTACAGCGCGCCGGCGGTGGGGAGAGCGACGGCGGACGACGAACTGCGGTCGCTCGCGATCGACGATGCGTCGCGGATCCTCGGCATGTCGGTCGACCCGGCGTCCGTCGAGGGGTTCGCGCGAGTGGAATGGGACGGCCCCTACCGCGGGGCGGGATCGGCGGGGCGCGAGGTTCCCGGTGTGGTGCGCGTCGGCGGTGCCGTCGCCGGTCGTGGTCTCGCGGGTGTGGTCGCCGACGCACGACTCAAGGTCGCCGAGATCCTGTCGCCGGAGGTGTAGCGGAGGGCTTCCGGCCCTGTTGCGAACTCGTGCGGCGAACGGCCCCCGGGTCGGACTAGCCTAGAAGCACTGCGCCGGTGTTCTCCGTGCAGTCCTGACTTTTGGAGGCTTCATGCGAGGCAAGCTGATTTTCGTCGCGGGAGCGGCCGCCGGGTACGTTCTGGGTTCGAGGGCGGGCCACCAGCGCTACGAGCAGATCGCCAGCGGCGCCTCGAAGTTCTGGAACAGCCGTGGCGTGCAGAAGCAGGTCGTCAAGGTCGAAGACGCCGCCGGTCAGATCCTGCCCCGCGTCGTCACCGGTCTGTTCCACCTCGTCGTGTGGGGCGTCAAGAAGATCCTGGGCATCCAGTCGAAGCCCAAGACGACCAGTACCGCCGCACGCCGCTGACGCCGGTCCGCCCCGGCGGAACCGATTTCCTGAAGTACCGCACCATGACGCACCGCACTTCCTGAGAGGGAGCACATGACCGAGTCGACACGCGCCGACACCATCAAGCACGCCAAGAAGAACCGCTCCCTGCTCGGCCTGCTCTCCGACATCCCGACGCTGGTCACCGACCTGGTCAAGGGAGAGATTGCGCTCCTGAAGAAGGAGCTGATCGACAAGGCGAAGGTGTTCGGTATCGGAGCCGGTCTCGCTGTGGGCGCGCTGCTGTTCCTGTTCCTGATGCTCCTCTGCCTCATCGGCGCGGGCATCGCGGCGCTGTCGCTGGTGATGCCGCTCTGGCTGGCGGCGCTGCTGGTCGCCGCGCTGTTCCTGGTGATCGCCGGGATCCTCGGCTTCTTGGCGTACAAGCAGATCAAGAAGGGCCTGCCGCCGCTGCCCAAGCAGACGATCGACAGCGTCAAGAGCGATATCAAGGCAGTGAAGGGCGTCGGTCGAATTCCGCGCTCCGACGTGGGAGGACGATCCTGATGAGCAGCACCGAAGAGATCCGGGCCGGCATCGACCGCACCCGCGCCGACCTCGCGGCAACACTGAACGAGCTCGAAGAGAAGCTCAACATCCCCAAGCAGCTGGGCATCAAGGCACACGAGGCGAAGATCTCGTTCGGCAAAGACCCGAAGCCGTGGCTCGCCGGTGCGGCTACCGTCGCAGCGGTCGTGGGCGGTATCGCGCTCATCGCGCTGAAGCGTCGCTAACCTCTTCTCCGGGCCGGTTTCGCGGTCACTCGACGGCGAGCGTCGCGGTTCGCGGCTCCCAGCCGAACGGAGGAAGATAAACGCATGAATTCCAGCGCCGACGCGCCAGCGAGCACGCAGCACTCCACCCCACCCGCACCCGCCGAAGCCCCCGCCGAACGTCTCGGCTATACGCTCTGGGCGGTTCTCCGGCGTGACCCCGCCCGGCCTCTCGTGCCCGGCGTCGACGACGCCGCCGAGCTCGACGAGGCCGTCTCGCGTCTCGCTGCGAAGGGCGTCGTCGTTCGAGGCTTCTACGACGTCAGCGCGGTCAAGGCCGATAGCGACCTCATGATCTGGTTGCACGGCGAGGTGCCCGAAGACATCCAGGCCGGTTACCGCGAGCTGGTGCGCACGAACCTCCTGAAGAATCTGTTGCCGACGTGGAACGCCCTCGGAATGCACCGCGAGGCCGAGTTTGCGAAAGACCACAGTCCCGCCTTCATGCGCGGCAAAGAGCCCGAGACCTGGCTCACGGTCTACCCCTTTGTCCGCAGCTACGAGTGGTACCTGCTGCCCGATGCGGAGCGCAACCAGATGCTCCGCGACCACGGCATGAAGGGCGGCGCCCACCGCGCTGTCCTGACCAACACCGTCGCCAGCTTCAGCCTGGGCGACTACGAGTGGATCCTCGCGCTCGAGGCCCCCGAGCTGGTTCAGCTCGTCGACCTCATGCGCGATCTCCGCTACACAGAGGCGCGCATGCACGTGCGCGAAGAGGTTCCCTTCTATACGGGGCGTCGAATCCCCACCACCGCTATCGCAGAGGTTCTGAGTTGAGCAACATAACGAACAACGAGATCGGGACGCCCGGCGGGTTGGTCCCGTCGGCCACGAAGGCTGCCGAGAGCGGCCCCGAGTGGGTCACCGAGGGCATCGACTACGACGCCATCCTCCTGGCCGGCTTCGGCGGACCGGAGGGGCAGGACGACGTCATCCCCTTTCTCCGCAACGTCACCCGAGGTCGCGGAATCCCGGAGGAGCGCCTCGAGGAGGTCGCCCACCACTACCGGCACTTCGGCGGGGTCAGCCCGATCAACGAGCACAACCGTGAGTTGAAGGCGGCCCTCGAGGCCGAGCTCGCCCGTCGCGAGATCGACCTTCCCGTGATCTGGGGAAACCGCAACTGGGATCCCTACATGGCCGACGCGGTTCGTGAGGCGGCGGATCGCGGCTTCACGAAGCTGATCGCCGTTGCAACCAGCGCGTACAGCTCGTATTCGTCGTGCCGGCAGTACCGCGAAGACTTCGCGATGGCGCTCGACGACACCGACCTGCGCGACCGCGTGCAGATCGACAAGGTCCGTCAGTTCTTCGACCACCCCGGGTTCGTGCAGCCCTTCATCGACGGCGTCCGCGACGCCCTGGTGAAGGCGCAGACCGAGATCGAGGGGATCGACCTCGGCACCGAGATCCAGGTGCTGTTCTCGACGCACTCGATTCCCTCCACGGACGCTGCGAAATCTGGCCCGGAGGCGCGCGGATTCGACGGCGACGGCGCGTACGCCGCTCAGCACCGGGCCGTTGCCGAAGTGGTCATGGCAGCAGCCGAGGCCGCTCTCGAGCTTCCGTCAGACACGACTGTCCCGTGGCAGCTCGTCTTCCAGTCGCGCTCCGGCCCGCCCTCCATGCCGTGGCTCGAGCCCGACATCAACGACGCGATCCACGCCCTGAACGGCGGCCCGACAAAGGCCGTCGTCATCGTGCCCCTCGGGTTCGTGAGCGACCACATGGAGGTCATGTGGGATCTTGACAACGAGGCGCTCGAGTCGTGCGAAGAAGAGGGCTTCTGGGCCGTGCGAACGCCGACCCCCGGCATTGACCCGAACTACGTCACCGGTCTCGTGGACCTCGTCCTCGAGCGCCGTGACGGGGTGCCCGCTGCCGACCGCCCGCACCTCACCGACCTCGGCCCCTGGTACGACGTCTGCCGTCCCGGCTGCTGCGAGAACGTCCGCCTCGGTTTCAAGCCGGCCGTCTCCGGCCTGGTTCCGTAGGGCAGCCGTGACAGCACTTCGAATCGGCACGAGAGGGTCGGCACTGGCCCTAGCTCAGTCGACCCTGATCAAAGACCGACTGGCCCAGATCACGGGCCGCGATGTCGAACTGGTCACCGTCACGAGCGAGGGCGACACCTCGAAGGCCTCCCTGGCGACCCTCGGCGGCACCGGCGTGTTCGCCAGCGCCCTTCGAGAGGCGCTCCTCGCCGACGAGTGCGACCTGCTCGTGCACTCGCTGAAAGACCTTCCCACCGCGCTGTACCCGGGGCTGACTCTCGGCGCCATCCCAAAACGCGTGGATGCGCGGGACGCCCTCTGCGCGCGCGACGGCCTCACCTTCGACGCCCTGCCTGCCGGCGCTCGCGTCGGCACCGGGTCGCCACGCCGAGTCGCCCAGATCCGCTCCCGACGCTCCGACCTCGAGGTCGTCGACATCCGCGGCAACGTCGACTCGCGGCTGTCCCGAGTCGGCGACGACCTCGACGCCGTGCTCCTGTCGGCCGCCGGTCTCTCGCGCCTGGGGCGGCTCGACGTCGCTACCGAACTAATGCCTCTCGGCTTCTGGCCGAGCGCACCGGGCCAGGGCGCGCTGGCGCTCGAAGTCCGCGAGGGCGAGAAGGCCGCCGATCTCGCCGCCGGGCTCCGCGCCATCGACCACCGCGAGACGCGTCTGATCGTCACCGCCGAACGCGAAGTGCTCGCCGGCCTCGAAGCGGGTTGCGCGGCGCCGATCGGCGCCTCGGCCGTGATCGACGCGGGGCTTCTGCTGCTGAGCGCGAGCGTCTACCGGCCCGACGGCACGGAGCGTCTCACTGCCTCGCACGGAGTCACGCTCGAGCCGGGCACCCTTGCGGCGCAGCTCGCCGAGGTCCACGACGTCTCGTCGCGCGTCGTCGACGAACTGCTCGAGAACGGTGCCGCCGACCTCGTGCCGCGCGGGAGCGTCACCGACCAGGGCGGCTCGGCATGACCGACACCCGCGCCAGCGACAAGCCGCTTCGCGGTGTCCGGGTGCTGGTGCCCCGCGGAGGCAAGTGGGGCGACAACGTCTCGGCCATCCTGCGCTCGTACGGCGCGAGTCCCGTGATCGCACCACTCATCAACTTCGCCCCGACAGCCGACCAGCACGAACTCATGATTGCTCTGCTCCGGCTGGAGGCCGGCGAATACGACTGGCTGGTGGTGACGAGCGCGACAACGGTCGACGTCCTGATCGGCAACAGCATCCGCCCGGCGCCCACGACCAAGGTGGCGGCTGTCGGCGAGACCACGGCGGCCGCGCTGACGCTGGCCGGGATCCGGGTCGACTTCGTGCCTGAGAACGACAACTCCGCGCGCGGGCTCGTGAAAGAGTGGCCGACCGACCAGATCGTCGGCCGGGTGCTGGTGCCGCAGTCCGAGATCGCCGAGCCACGCCTCGTCGAGGGTCTCGCCGCGCGGGGCCTCGACGCCGAGTTCGTCGCCGCCTACCGCACGGTCGGGGTCTCGATCGACGCGAGCGTCAAGGCCGAGGTCGCCGACGGTTCCATCCGGGTCATCCTCGTGACGTCGGGCAGCGTCGCCCGCCAGATCGCCGAGCAGCTCGCCCCCCTCCCGCGCGACGTGCTCGTCGCGTGCATCGGCCCGCGCACCGCATTCGACGCGCGCGCCGCCGGGCTCCCCGTTCACGTCATCGCCGAGACCCGCTCCGCGCCGGCGCTCGTCGAGGCCGTCGTCGACAACGCTCTGGCCGGCTGGCCCGAGCACACCGATCAGGTGACCCCCGGGTCGCCGAATTCCGAAAGCATCTGATGTCGCAGTTCCCACTGGTCCGAGGCCGCCGCCTCCGGGCCACCCCCGCCCTTCGCCGCCTGGTCGCCGAGACCCGCCTGCACCCCGCCGACCTGATCCTGCCGATGTTCGTCCGCGAGGGCATCACCGAAGACGCGCCGATCACCTCCATGCCGGGCGTCGCGCACCACTCGCTCGACACGCTCAAGCCGGCCCTGCAGCGCGCCGCCAAGGCGGGCATCGGCGGCGTCATGCTGTTCGGGGTGCCTCTCGACGAAAAGAAAGACGCCCAGGGCTCGGGTGCCACCGACCCCGACGGGATCCTGAACGTCGCCACCCGCATCGCCGCCGCCGAGGTGGGCGACTCGCTCGTCGTCCAGACCGACCTGTGCCTCGACGAGTTCACCGACCACGGCCACTGCGGAGTGCTCGACGCCCACGGCTACGTCGACAACGACGCGACGCTCGAGCGGTACCGCGAGATGGCTGTGGTGCAGGCGGAGTCAGGATCCGAGCTGGTCGCCCCGAGCGGGATGATGGACGGCCAGGTCGCGGCGATCCGCGATGCGCTCGACGCACATGGCTTCGGCAACACGGCGGTACTCGCCTACGCGGCGAAGTACGCGAGCGCGTTCTACGGCCCGTTCCGCGAGGCTGTCCAGTCGTCGCTCGTCGGCGACCGACGCACCTATCAGATGGACAACGGCAACCGCCGCGAGGGCCTCCGCGAGGTCGCCCTCGACCTCGACGAGGGCGCCGACATCGTGATGGTGAAGCCCGCGATGAGCTACCTCGATGTGCTGGCCGACGTCGCCGCGACCAGCGACGTACCGGTCTGGGCGTACCAGATCTCGGGCGAGTACTCGATGATCCAGGCCGCCGCCGCGAACGGCTGGATCGACCTCGACGCCGCCAGCTACGAGAGCGTGCTCGGCATCAAGCGGGCCGGGGCCGACGCGATCCTCACCTACTGGGCGGTCGACCTGGCCGAGCGCCTCACCGGCCGAAGCGATGCGAGCAGGAACCTCCGATGAGCCAGCAGAACACCAACGAGCGATCGTTCGCCCGGGCTCGAGCGTCGATTCCCGGCGGGGTGAACTCGCCCGTCCGGGCCTACGGGTCGGTCGGAGGCACCCCGCGGTTCCTCGTCGGCGCCGAGGGCGCCTACGTGACCGACACCGAGGGCACGAAGTACGTCGACCTGGTCGCGTCGTGGGGCCCTGCCATCCTCGGCCACGCTCACCCCGCGGTTGTCCAGGCCGTGCAGGAGGCCGCCGCGCGCGGGCTCAGCTTTGGTGCATCGACACCGGGTGAGACCGAGCTCGCCGAGATCGTCCGCGAGCGAGTGAGCCACGGCGACCAGCGACCCATCGGCAAGATCCGCATGGTGTCGACCGGCACCGAGGCCACGATGACCGCCATCCGCCTGGCTCGCGGCTACACCGGCCGCGACCTGCTCGTGAAGTTCGCCGGGCACTACCACGGCCACTCCGACTCGCTGCTGGCCGAGGCGGGTTCGGGTGTCGCCACTCTCGCTCTGCCCGGGTCAGCGGGCATCACCGAGGCGACCGCGGCGCAGACCCTTGTGCTGCCCTACAACGACCTCGACGCCGTCCGTCAGGTGTTCGACGAGCACTCCGAGCGCATTGCTGCCGTGATCGTCGAGTCCGCCGCGGCCAACATGGGTGTGCTCGCACCCGAGCGGGGCTTTAACCGGGCTCTGTCTGAGATCACGCGTCGAAACGGCGCACTGCTCATCGTCGACGAGGTCCTCACCGGGTTCCGGGTCGGGCCCGCCGGCTGGTGGGGCCTCGAGGCCTCGCAGGTCGTGCCCGACGGCGCCGGCTGGGAGCCCGACCTCATCACGTTCGGCAAGGTGATCGGAGGCGGCATGCCTCTCGCGGCTCTCGGCGGTCGCGCCGAGGTAATGGACTTCTTGGCGCCCCTCGGGCCGGTGTATCAGGCCGGAACGCTCAGCGGCAACCCGGTGGCCGTCGCCGCGGGCATTGCGACGCTGCGGCTGGCCGACGCCTCCGTCTACGAGCGGTTGAACGCCGCGGCCGAGGTCGTCTCGCGGGAGACGAGCGCGGCGCTCGCGCGCGAGGGTGTCGCCCACACGGTGCAGCACGCCGGCAACCTGTTCTCGTTCGCCTTCAGCGACACGGCCCCGAAGAACTACGACGACGTCCGCGCGCAGGAGGCCTTCCGGTACCCGCCGTTCTTCCACGCCATGCTCGATTCCGGCGTGAACCTCCCGCCGTCGGTGTTCGAGGCGTGGTTCTTGACAGCGGCGCATGATGATGCGGCGATCGGCCGGATCCTCGAGGCTCTTCCCGGTGCCGCCAAGGCCGCTGCGGCCGCCACGTCACCCCGCTGAGCCGGGCCGCCCGGGCAGGTTAGGCGCGTCGAGCGACCCAGCGTCCGGCACGGCGCTCGATCGAGAGCGGAAAGTCGAAGGCACCCGACACGAGTTCGCTGGTGAGCACGTCGTCGGCCGTTCCCGATGCGAAGATCCGTCCGTCGCGCAGGAGCATCGCGTGCGTGGTCGACGCCGGAAGGTCTTCGAGGTGGTGGGTGACGGTCACCGATGCCATCGACGGGTGCCGATGGCGGAGGGTGTCGACCGTGTCGAGAAGGTGCTCGCGAGCCGGGACGTCGAGCCCGGTCGCCGGCTCGTCGAGGAGCAGGAGCGCAGGATCCGACACGAGCGCGCGGGCGATCAGCGCTCGACCCCGCTCGCCTTGCGACAGCGTGCTCCACCGGGCGTCCACCCTCGCGCCCAGCCCGACCGACGCCGCGAGATCGACGGCGTGTTGTCGCTCGGCCTCGGAGGCCTGCCATCGGGGCACGGGATCGCTCGATCCCGTCAGGCCGGTCAGGATGACGTCGACGACGCTGTTGTCTCCGAGCATGCGATGCCTCGGGTCGACATGGCCGATGCGCGTGCGGAGGGCGGCGAGCTCGACGCGGCCGAGTTGTCGCCCGAGGACGGCGACGGTGCCGCCGGACGGGTGCCCGAGCGCGCCGCACAGCGTCAGGAGCGTCGTCTTGCCGGCCCCGTTCGGGCCGATCAACGCCCAGTGCTCGCCGACTCCGACGCGCAGGTCGACGTGCTCGAGCAGGTCTCGCCCGGCCCGGGTCACCCGGACGTCGTCCAGCTGCAGAACGACGCCCGAGTCGACGGTGGAGGTCAGCGGCCCGAGGTCGCTGCCGGGAACACGCCGGCGGTCGCCACCGAGGAGACGTAGTCGCCCATTCCATCGATGGTGTCGAGGAACGCCTTTGCGCCGGCCTTGCCATCGCGGTCGTCCACGGCCTTGCCGAGCGCCTTCATCAGCGTGCCGGAGATGTTGAAGACGACGTCGCGCGAGGCGATTCCGAAGAGCAGGGTGGCACGGTCGCCCACCGTTTCGAGCACACGCTCGAGGCTGGGGCTCTTCGAGGCCGCAGCGAAGATGAACATCGCTCGCGAGAAGTTGACCAGGGCATCGGGCTTGAGGGCACCCGACTTGTCTCGCTCGACAGTGCTGAGGAGAGTCTTGACCTCTTTGGCCTGGGCCGAGGTCAGTGCCGGGATGCCGCGTCGGGCGACGATACCCCAGACGTCGAAGGCCGTCGTCGTCGTGTCAGCGAAGTCATCCATCGTGGGCGAGATGATGCGCGTGTACCGGTTGGCTTCGATGTCGACGAGACCGTAGTCCGCGAGCTTGGCGATGGCTTCGCGCACGGGGGTGCGGGAGACGCCGAGCCAGCGGACGAGCTCGTCGTCGTTGAGGCGTTCGCCGAGTTCGAGGGTGCCGTCGCCGATGGCGGCCAGCATCTTGTCGAAGACGACGTCGCGGAGGAGGCGGCGAGGTGCGGGGGCCTCGGCAGTGGGTACGGGAACGGGCATGAGTGTCTTTCTGGCTGGAGGGCCGATTGGCTGGGGGGAGGGTGGGGGTCGCGGTCAGGCGGGGTAGATGCCGCTTTCGCGGACGGCCGCGTAGAACTCCTGGAAGTTGTCCGGCTGGTTCGAGACGAGCTCGGCGGCGCGGTCGGCATCGTTCGCCTTGATCGCTTTCGCGAGCTCTTTGCTGAAGGTCGCGCCCGGTTCGAACGGGAAGATGTCTTTCGCGCCGGCCCGCTGGAACAGCAGCGCGGTCAGCGGCCCGGTCGCCGCCCAGAGGCGCGAGAGCATGGGGCTGTTCGCCGCGGTCACGACTCGAAGGTTGAAGGCGTCGAGCGTGGCGAGGTCTTCGCGCTTGTGGGCGGCGAGGTCTTTGGCGCGCTGGCCGAGGGCGTTGACGACGAAGGTGCGGTCGGCGTCGGTGAGGTTCGGCACGCCGCGCTTCATCACGATCGACCAGAGGTCGTAGCCCGTCCGGATCGTGTCGGTGAACTGCTCGAAGCTCGGGGCGACGACGCGGGTGTAGCGGTTGGCCTCGATGTCGACGAGGCCCTGTTCGGCCAGTTTGGCGATGGCTTCGCGCACGGGGGTGCGGGAGACGCCGAGCCAGCGGACGAGCTCGTCGTCGTTCAAGCGTTCGCCGAGTTCGAGGGTGCCGTCGAGGATGGCGAGGAACATCTTGTCGTAGACGACGTCGCGGAGGAGGCGGCGGGGTTCCTGGTTTTCCGGGGTGGGGCGGGGGACTGGCATCGGGGCTCCCTGGTACATCGGATCGGTGGTCGCCGGGGGACGACCGACGGTCAATCGGGCTTGACTGCTGCTGCACGGGAGCGGGTGCGGGCGGGCATGCCTCACCTTCCATGCAGTTGAATGTATCGAGTATCTCAGACTCTAGGATAACTCCGACCGGTTGTCGAGCCACCACGCTCGTGCTCTGGGCGGAGTCAGCGACGAACGTCGATCACCGTTCGACCACGAATGCGTCCGCCGAGAATCTCCGGTCCGAGATCGATGGCCTCGGCCAGCGAGGCCTCCTCCGTCACAGAGTCGAGCAGTGCCGGATCGAGGTCGCGGGACAGTCGTTGCCAGGCGGTTTGGCGAAGCGACAGCGGAGCCTCCACCGAGTTGATGCCGACCAGCGAGACGGCCCGGAGGATGAACGGGAGCACGGTGGTCGGCAGGTCGCTGCCCTGAGCGAGGCCGCAGGCGGTGACCGTCCCGCCCCATCTCGTCTGCGCGAGGACGTTCGCGAGGGTCGTGCTGCCGACGCAGTCCACAGCCCCGGCATACAGGGCGCGCTGCAAAGGTTTTCCGGGCTCGCCGAGCGACTCCCGCGGGATCACCGAAGCCGCTCCGAGACCCCGGAGGTAGTCCGTCAGCTCGGCTCGACCGGTGCACGCCACCACGCGGTAGCCGAGGCGGGCCAGGAGGGCGACCGCGATCGAGCCGACACCGCCCGTCGCCCCGGTCACCAGGATGTCGCCCGCGTCAGGCTCGACGTCGCGTTCGAGCTTCAGCACGCTGAGCATCGCGGTGAAACCGGCCGTGCCGATCGCCGCCGCACGCCGAGGAGTGAGGGCCTCGGGCAGCTCGACCAGCGACGCGGCATCGACGATTGCCCGCTCGGCGAAACCTCCGTGGCGCGTCTCGCCGATTCCCGCCCCGGTGAGGACCACCTGCTGTCCCGCGACGAAGTGCCCGGCTGCATCGCCCGCAGCGACGGTGCCGACCAGGTCGATACCGGGAATGAGCGGAAGGATCCTGGCGACCCCGCGGTCACCCCCGAGCGCCATCCCGTCTTTGTAGTTGAGGCTCGACCACGACACGTCGATCGTGACCTCGCCCGGGGCCGGTTCGCCGCCGTCCCGGAGGAAGCTGTCGTCGACCTCCCGGAGGGTCGCTGGTTCGGACTCGGAGACGACTATGGCGCGGGTCATGGCTCGACGCTACGCCAGGTGCGTTGAATAACCACGGGCACACCGCCTCTCGGCGGCTCCGACCTAGCCGAAGAGGATCGCGGCCTCGTCGTACCGGTTCTGCGGCACCACCTTGAGTGTGCCGAGGGCCTCCTCGAACGAGACGTGCTCGATCTCGGTTCCGCGGAGGGCGACCATGCGGCCCCAGCGCCCCTCGGCGACCGAGTCGCTGGCGGCCATTCCGAGGCGTGTCGCGAGAACCCGGTCGTACGCCGAGGGCGTGCCGCCGCGCTGGATGTGCCCCAGGGTCGTGGCTCGCGTCTCGATGCCGGTCAGCTCTTCGATCAGCGGGGCGAGGCGCTCGCCGATGCCACCGAGCCGCGGTCGGCCGAAGGCATCGAGGCCGCGCTCGGAGTGGGCGTCGTCTTCTTCGTCGGGAACGAACCCTTCGGCGACGACGACGAGCGGCGCCCGTCCGCGGTCGTAGGCCGAGCGGACCCACTCGGCGAGCTGCTCGACGCTGGTCTTCTGCTCCGGGATCAGGATGGCGTGCGCGCCGGCGGCCATGCCCGAGTGCAGGGCGATCCAGCCGACGTGACGACCCATCACCTCGGCGACCATGCAGCGGCTGTGCGACTCCCCGGTCGTCCGGAGGCGATCCATCGCGTCGACGGCGATCTGGACGGCCGTGTCGAAGCCGAACGTGTAGTCGGTGGCGCCCAGATCGTTGTCGACCGTCTTGGGAACGCCGACGATCTTCAGACCGGCGTCGGTCAGCCTCTTGGCCGCCGCGAGGGTGCCCTCGCCGCCGATGGCGATCAGGGCGTCGATGCCCCGCCGCTCGAGGTTCTCGGTGATTCGCTCGACCCCGCCGTTGCCCTCGAAGGGATTCGTACGGCTCGTGCCGAGGATCGTGCCGCCCTGCTTGGCGATGCCCTGGATCTCTTTGCGGCCGAGAGGAACGATGTCCGACTCGACGACCCCCCGCCAGCCGTCGCGGAACCCCACGAACTCCTGCCCGTGGATCTGGATCCCCTTGAGTACCGCGCCACGGATGACCGCGTTCAATCCGGGGCAGTCGCCGCCACTGGTCAGGATTCCGATTCGCATCATTGCTCTCCGTGGGTCGTCGCAGCCACCGGGTTCCGGCCGCACTCGCTCCATCATGGCCCACCGGCGTAATAGGGTCGAGGCAATGGCTCCTCCGGCAGAGAACGATCCGCGCCTCACGCGCTTCCGACGCGGTGCGCCGGGCGGCGAGACGCAGCACGTCGGTGCCCCGGGCCCGCCACCCGTGCTGCCGGAGTTCGCCGGTCAGCTGGAGCCGGCCGCGTCGTATCCTGCGCTCCCGCCGGTCGCGCAGACGACCCCCCAGCCGCCGGCGTTCGCGCCGCCGGTGGCGCCGCCCGTCGACTGGGCTGCACCGCCAGCGCCCGACTCGTCGGTGCCCTCGCGCGAGGCGCCGTCGAGCGAGCACCTCTTCGCCGAGTTCGAGAGCGAGAAAGGTGCCGAACCGCTCTACGAGACTCCCGCGTACGACTGGATGCCGGTCGAGGTCGACCCCGGTCGGTCGACCGGAATCGCCTCGATCGCCGTCGGGATCTTCTTCGGCATCATCGGGCTCTTCATCGGGGTCCACTCGATCCGGAAATCCCGTGCCGTCGGGCTCGCCGGCGGCATCGGCATCGCCGGTGTGATCGTGTCCAGCCTCAGCGTGCTGCTGTTCGGCTCGGTCGTCCTGTCGTGGGTGCGCTATGAGGTCGAGCTGGCACAGCAGTGCTCGCTCGTCGGCCCGGGGCAGTACTACACGTCGTCGGGCGACCTCGTGACGTGCAGCTAGCCCTCCGGCGACCGGAGGGCAACGCGACTAGAGCGTGATGGTCTCGTTCTCGCCGACGTTCTTCGGGTGGCCGCCGGTCGCGGCCGCCTTGGCGTACTTGAAGAGGGTGATCGCCTTCGGCTCGGTGCTCGTCCACGACTCGATAGTGTGCGCCTCGACACGCAGCAGCGAGACCTGCGGGTCGTCACGGCCCTGATCGAACCAGGCCTCCGCACCAGTGTTCCAGAGCTCGTCGATCTTCGCGGAGTCCTGCGTCAGCGACGCCGTGCCCGAGATCGACAGCCAGCCCTTCGACGTGTCGACGGCGACGTTCACCTCGGGGGTGGTCTCGATGTCGTGCCCCTTGTGGCTGTCTTTCGCGACGAAGAACCAGACGTCGCCGTCGAACGGACGGTCGATCAGAGCCAGCGGGCGGCTGACGAGGTGCTTCTCAGCGTCGACGGTGGTGAGCAAGCCGATGCGCGCCTTGTCGAGCACATCGGAGACGGTCTGGAGTTCTTCAGCGGTGGCAGTCATGCGTCGGACGCTACGCCCGGGGTGCGTGAACCTCGCACAGCGGAGCCTCAGGCGAGTGCTCGTCGCAGACGACGAGCCGCACCCGGCACGACGGGTCGGAGCAGTTCTGCAGGTGCGAAGAGGGCGCGCCACAGAGAACGCAGGATCCGAGGACCTTCGCGTGGTCGCTGAACTCGACCTTCTCCCGTCCGTCGAACACGGTGAGCGCGCCCTCCCAGAGGCCGTCGTCGCCGAAGCGCTCGCCGTAGCGGACGATGCCTCCGTCGAGCTGATACACCTCGCGGAACCCGCGATCGATCAGGAGCGACGAGAGGACTTCGCAACGCACGCCACCGGTGCAGTAGGTGACGATCGGCTCGTCTTTGAGATGGTCGTAGCGACCCGAGTCGATTTCGGTCACGAACTCGCGCGTGTTCTGGACGTCGGGCACGACGGCACCCCGGAATCGACCGATCCTCGCCTCGAATTCGTTGCGTCCGTCGAAGAAGGTCACGTCTTTCTCGGCGACGAGGGCGTGCAGCTCCTCCGGGCTCAGCCGAACCCCGCCTCCGACCACCCCGCCGCTGTCGACCTCGAGCTCGCCGGGAGCGCCGAAGCTGACGATCTCGTCACGGACCTTCACGCTGAGCCGAGGGAAGTCATCGCCGTGACCCTCGCTCCACTTGACGTCGGCGTCGCGGAACGGCGCGTACTCACGCGTCTTGCGGAGGTAGCGCTTGACGTTCGGCAGATCGCCGCCCACCGTGCCGTTGATGCCCTGACGAGAGATGACGATGCGCCCGGTCAGCCCGAGGAGCTCGCACAGGTCGCGCTGCCACAGCCGAATCGCCGCCGGGTCGGGGAGGGGGGTGAACACGTAGAACAACAGGATCTTCGGGGTTGCCACTGCAGGAGTCTAGCCATGCCCTTCTCCCCGCCTGCAGTAGTGTGTGACATGTGTATTCTCCATCCATTCGAGCAGTTAGGGAGCCCGATGCCGATACCATCACGCCCGACAGTCGATTTTCATCGGAGACTCCGAAAAGACGAGGTCTTCGACCGTCTGTTCCAGGCGATCCTCGACGGAACACTCCAACCGGGTGAGCGAATCCGCGACGTCGAACTGCAGGAGTGGCTGGGAGTCTCGCGCACCCCGATCCGCCTGGCCATCGACCGTCTCGTCGAGATGAACCTGATCGAGAGCCGACCCAACCGCTTCACCCGGGTGAGCCCCGCGGCGCCCGGCCGGATCCCCGAGCTCCTCCAAGTGATGTGCGCCTTCTGGGAGCTCGCGACCCGCCTCACCATCGAGACCCTCGACGAGACGAGCGCTCTCGAGTGCCGCGAGCTGCTGGCCGAAGCGGCCCGGGCCTGTCGAGAGCACGACGGCTCCCGCGCCGAAGAGGCGGTCGAACACATGCGCCGCGCGATGTTCTTCTTCAGCGAGCACTCCGACAACGAGCTCCTCCGCGTTCTGGTCGTGCGGATCGGGGCCGCGCTCCGGTTCCAGATGTCACTGCAGGGCGACTCCATGGACAAGCTCCTGCTCGAGAGCGTCTTCGAACGGCTCGACGAGGCAGTCGAGGCGCGCGACTCCGCGGCGGCCGGGGAGGCGATCCGTCACGTGCAAGCTACGGGTCGACGGCTCTGTGGAGTGACCGCGTGAGCCCCGTCCCCGGGGCTGCGCCCTCGGCACGCACCCGCGAGCTGCTCAGCGACGGCGCGCGGCGGAGCCTTCTCGTGGCGATCCTGAACGGCACCCTCGTGGCCGGGGAGCGCCTGCACGACGATGAGCTGATCCAGTGGCTCGGGGTCTCGCGCACACCCATCCGCACCGCCCTCGAGCGCCTTGCCGAGGTTGGGCTGGTCGAGATGGCCCCGAACCGGTTCACGCGGGTCGCTGTTCCGACGCGGTCGTCGCTGCTCGAAACGCTGCAGCTGTATGCCGCCCTGCACGCGTGGGTCGCAGAGGCGGTCGTTCCCGGTCTCGGCGACGACGATCTCGCCGAGCTCCACCGGTGCTTCGGCCGGGTAACGGAGCTCGCGGCGCAGCAGGGCGAGCACGCGTGGTCGCGCGCCGATCTCGCCCTCGTCGACGAGGCGGTCTCGTTCTTCGCCCACCGGACGGGCAACCCCCTGTTGCTCGACCTGCTCTTCGAGATCCGCGTCCGGTTGGCGTTCTCCTTCTCGAGCCTGCGCGCCTTCGGCGACGGGGCCGAGCTGACGGCCTTGGCGGAGGCTCTGCTCGCGGCAGCCGATCGGCGCGACGGCCGCGTCGTGGCCGACGTGCTTCGCGAGCGGTTCTCCTGGCGGATCGTGCGCGTCGGTGGCAGCGGTTAACCTTCTGCCATGTCGACGATCACCGCTCCGGGGTCCGCCCCGGGCGGTGAGCCGGTTCGCGAAGTCCGCACCGTATACGCGCCCCGCGATCCGGTTCATCTCGGCCAGACCGTGCGCTCGCTCTCTCGGGGCGCCGGCGATCCGACCTTCCGCGTGGTCGACGGCTCGGTCTGGCGCGCTGTCCGAACCCCGCTGGGCGCCGCCACGCTCCGGCTGACGGCACGCTCATCCAGCATCGAGGCGGTTGCTTGGGGCGCGGGTGCCGACTGGGTGATCGGCGCGGTCCCCGATCTCCTCGGCCATGGCGACGACTGGTCGTCACTCGACGTCGCGGCCAACTCGTTCCTCGCCGAGGCCCGGCGACGTAACCCGGGCCTTCGGCTCACTCGCACCAATCAGGTGCTGCAGATGCTCGTTCCGGCGATCCTCGAGCAGAAGGTGACGAGCCGGGAGGCCTGGGGTGCCTGGCGCTATCTCGTCCGCCGTTTCGGCGAGGCTGCGCCGGGGCCGGTCGCCACCGTGCCGGGCCTGTCGGAGCTGATGGTGCCGCCCGACGCCTCGACCTTCAAGTCGATCCCGAGCTGGGAGTGGCACCGTGCCGGGGTCGGCCCGCAACGATCGGCGACGATCATGCGGGTGTGCGCGGTCGCGCCGGGCCTCGAGCGCACTCTCGCGCTCGGCCGAGGCGGCGACGAGGTGCAGCGAAGGCTGCGGAGCGTCGTCGGCGTCGGCATCTGGACCGCCGCCGAGACGAGCCAGCGGGCTCACGGCGACCCCGATTCGCCGAGTGTCGGCGATTACCACCTCCCGGCCCTGGTCGGTTGGGCGCTGATCGGAAAGCCGGTCGACGACGACGGCATGCTCGAGCTCCTCGAACCGTGGCGGGGCAATCGCGAGAGGGTGATGCGACTCATCGGGGTGAGCGGATTCCGCAAGCCGAGGTTCGGCCCGCGCATGACGATCCAGGATCACCGCGGCCACTGAGTTCGAGCCAGCGCTCGGGGCACGGTGCTGCGAGCACCTAAGGCCGGGGGTCAGACTCCGCCCGGAGGGCTCCGAGCACCCGCTCCGAGAACGCAGACAACCGATCGGCGTCATCGCCCAGCAGGTCGACGAAGTAGCGCTTGATCGCCTCGTTGTGGCCGCGGCTCGCCTCCAGCATCGCGCGTCTGCCGTCGGCGGTCAGCTCCACCCAGGTGCCGCGGCCATCCGAATCGCAGTCGCTTCGGCGGACGAACCCACGCCTCTCCATCCGGGTGACCTGATGGCTGACGCGACTCTTCTCCCAGCCGATCTGCTCGGCGATGTCGCGTACTCGGAGCCGGCGGTCACGGGAGCGGCCCAGGCCGACGAGCATCTCGTATTCGGGAGCCGAGACCCCGCTCTCTTCGTGCAGCTGCACTTCGAGGGCTCGATCGAGGCGGCGGCGCATCGAGTAGAAGGCGTCCCAGACGGCCCAGTCCTCTTCCGTCAATCCCTCGGCCATTCGCCCAGTGTAGGGACGGGGGTGCGGCATATCCTCGAATCATGTCCGACGTGCGCACCACTGACCTCGCCTCCGAGACCGTCGAGACCGTTCGGCGCTGGCTCGAGGCATCGTCCGAGGTCAAGATCGACCCGTCGGCGGCTCGTCTCGCCGGCGTGCTGCGCAATCGCGAGGGCCTCGATTTCACCCTCGATTTCGTCGACCGAGTCGTGCGCCCCGAAGACCTCACCGTGGCTGCCCGCAGTCTCGAAGAGCTGAGCCACTCGATCCCGAAGTTCTTGCCCTGGCACCTCCGCGCGGCGTTCTCGGCGGGTGGCGGTATCGCATCCGGCGCCGCCTGGCCGACCGTGCCGTTGGCCCGGCGGGCCCTTCGCAAGATGGTCGAGCACCTGATCGTCGATGCGACACCGTCGAGGCTCGGCTCCGCGCTCACGAAGCTGCGGGCCGACGGGTCGCGGCTGAACCTCAACCTCCTCGGCGAGGCCGTGCTCGGCGAGGCCGAGGCGGATCGCCGCCTCCAGGGCACCCGCGATCTCCTCGAGCGCGACGACGTCGACTACGTGTCGATCAAGGTCAGCGCCGTCGCCAGCCAGCTCTCGCTCTGGGCGTTCGAAGAGACGAGTGACCGCCTCGTCGATCGCCTCCGGCCGCTCTACGAGCTCGCCGTGGCGTCACCCACGCCGAAGTTCATCAACCTCGACATGGAGGAGTACCACGACCTCGATCTCACCATCGATGTCTTCACCAGGATCCTCGACAGCCCCGAGATGCTCGGCCTCGAGGCCGGTATCGTGCTCCAGGCCTACCTGCCCGATGCCCTCGCCTCTCTCCAGCTGCTGACCGACTGGTCGCGCAGTCGCGTCTCACGCGGCGGTGCCCCGATCAAAGTCAGGATCGTCAAGGGGGCGAACCTCGCGATGGAGCGGGTCGACGCCGCGGTGCACGGCTGGCCGCTCGCGACCTGGTCGTCGAAGGTCGAGACCGACACCAACTACAAGCGCCTGCTCAACTGGGCGCTGACGTTCGACAACGCGGCCGTCGTCAAGATCGGCGTCGCGGGGCACAACCTCTTCGACGTCGCCTACGCTTGGAACCTCGCCAAAGCGCGCATGGTGACGAACCGCGTCGACTTCGAGATGCTGCTCGGCATGACGACGGCTCAGGCCGCGGCCGTCCGGGCCGACGTGGGGGAGCTCCTGCTCTACACGCCCGTCGTCCACCCGTGCGAGTTCGACTCCGCCATCAGCTACCTGGTGCGGCGCCTCGAAGAGAGCGCGTCACCCGACAACTTCCTCTCGGGGGCCTTCGACCTGGCGACCGACCAGGAGGTCTTCGACCGGGAGAAATCGCGCTTCCTCGCCTCGCTCGAGGCGCTCGACGACCGGGTGCCCCGGCCGAACCGTCGTCAAGACCGCTCGCGGCGACTCGCTTCCGAGACGGCTCCGGCGGCGCTGACGACCGGCGGATTCTCGAACAGCAGCGACACCGACGCCTCGCTCGAGGCCAATCGCACCTGGGCCCGACGCCTCCTCCGTCGCGCGGGCACCTCCGAGCTCGGAGTCGAGACGATCGACGAATCCTGGATCGACGACGCCGGCGCCCTCGAAGAGACCATTGCGCGCGTGGCCGAGGCCGGGGTGAAGTGGGGCCGTGAAGACGGGTCGACGCGCGCCGAGCTGCTCGACCTGGCCGGAATGGCCCTGGCGGCCCACCGCGCCGAGTTGATCGAGGTCATGGCGAGCGAGACCGGCAAGACGATGGCGGAGGGCGACCCCGAAGTCACCGAGGCGATCGACTTCGCCCACTACTACGCCGAGCTGGCTCGCGAACTCGACCTCGTCGACGGCGCGATCGCCGTCCCGCCGCGGGTCACCGTGGTCGCCCCGCCCTGGAACTTCCCGGTCTCGATCCCGGTGGGCGGGATCCTCGCTGCCCTCGCGGCCGGGAGCGGGGTGATCCTGAAGCCAGCACCCCAGGCTCATCGCTCCGCGGCCGTCGTCGCCGAGATCCTCTGGAAGGCGGGCGTGCCCCGTTCTCTGCTCGCCCTGGTCGACCTCGACGAGGAGGCCCTCGGTCGCGATCTCATCGCCCACCCCGCCGTCGACCGGGTTCTCCTCACCGGCTCCTTCGAGACCGCCGCCACCTTCCGCTCCTGGCGGGCCGATCTGCCGGTCAACGCCGAGACCAGCGGAAAGAACGCGATCGTGGTCACCCCGACGGCCGACCTCGACCTCGCCGTGGCCGACATCGTCTCGAGCGCCTTCGGGCACGCGGGCCAGAAGTGCTCCGCGGCCTCTCTGGTGATCCTCGTCGGCTCCGTGGGCGAGAGCGCCCGCTTCCGGCGTCAGCTGATCGACGCCGTCGAGAGCATCCGGGTCGGCTACCCCGACGTGGCGACGACCAGGATGGGCCCGCTGATCGACCCGCCGGAGGGCAAGCTCGCACGAGGCCTCGGCGTGCTGTCGGCAGGCGAATCCTGGATCCTTGCCCCGAAATCCCTCGACGAGACCGGCGTGCTCTGGAGCCCCGGCATTCGCGAGGGTGTCCGGCCGGGCAGCGAGTTCCACCTCACCGAATACTTCGGCCCCGTGATCGGCATCATGCGCGCTGAGACGCTCGAGCAGGCCATCGAGTGGCAGAACGCGGTCGAGTACGGCCTCACCGCCGGTCTGCAGTCCCTCGACCCCGACGAGATCGCGATCTGGTCGAGCCGCGTGCAGGCCGGCAACCTGTACGTCAATCGCGGCACGACCGGGGCCGTCGTCCGCCGGCAGCCCTTCGGCGGCTGGAAGCGCTCGTCGGTCGGCACCGGGGCGAAAGCCGGGGGGCCGAACCACGTGGCCGCCCTCACCGACTGGAAGCGCGTCGCGCGCGAGCCGGCCACGTCGATCAGCCTCGACGGGGTTCCGGGCGTCGGAGTCGAGATCATCGAGGCCACCCGCTCGGTGCTCTCGTTCGAAGAGTTCGACTTCGTTCGCTCCGCCGCGGCCTCCGACCTCCGGGCCTGGCGTGAGCGCTTCGCCGTCTCGAGCGACGTCTCCGCCCTCGGCGTCGAGCGCAACGTGCTGAGGTACCTTCCGGTGCCGGTCATCGTGCGGCTGTCGACGGGTGCTCGAATGGCCGACCTCGTCCGCGTCGTCATCGCCGCGGCGGTCTCGGGTTCGGCCCTCACCATCAGTGCGGCCCAGCCCCTACCGTCGACGCTCGTGCAGCTGCTGCGATCCAACTCGACGCCGGTGCGGGTCGACGACATCACCGTAGAGAACGAGGGGCTCTGGCTCGCGCGCGCCGCGGCGGGCCTCCTCCAGGGCGCACCCGACGAACCCGTCGACGACGACCTCGCCCTGATCGAGCGGGCCACCCGAGACTCCGGTCTGATCCAGCTCGGCATGCAGAACACCGTCTCGCTCGACCGAGCGGCACTTCTGGCCCGAGACCCGTCGTCGAGGCTCGACGGCCCGGGCCCATCGACGTACCGCGGAGTCCGCATCCGCCTCATCGGGGGCGACGCGTCGGCGCTGGCGCGAGCGGTCGAGGGCAGCCTCGATGTCGCGATCTACGCCGGCGAGGTGACCGAAGCGGGGCGGGTCGAGCTGCTGCCGTTCCTCCGGGAGCAGGCGATCTCGCTGACTGCGCACCGGTTCGGCAATCCGGTGCCGGCCTTGGAGCGACTGCGCTTCTAGGCAGTGCCGACTAGGCGGGCTGCCGGTTGATCAGTTTCGACAGCACGATGGCGCTTCGCGTGTGATCGACGTTCGGCGCGTTCCGCACCCGCTCGAGCGCGCCCTCCAGTGACGGAATGTCGCGCGACCGCATGTGCACGATCGCGTCGGCGCTGCCCGTCACCGTTCCGGCGTCGACGACCTCGGGAACAGTGCTCAGGATCCGCTGCAACTCTGCAGGCGACACCGTCCCTCGGCAGAACAACTCGACATAGGCCTCCGTCGCCAACCCGTCGACGGCCGGGTCGACCTGAACGGTGAACCCGCGAATGACCCCGTCGCCGACCATGCGATCCACCCGCCGCTTGACGGCCGAGGCGCTGAGGCCGACCACCGCGCCGATGTCGCCGTAGCCGGCGCGGGCGTTCTGACGGAGCAGGTCGATGATGCTGAAGTCGAGATTGTCCACGTCGCGACTGTACCGGCCTTTTATTGCGTGAGCCGGGGGATCCTGCAGGATAGTTGCGTCTAACGCTTCCAGCATGCGCGATTGACGTGTGACACTGGCAAGCGTGAGCATCGACACCGATTCCCAGCAGACCACCGTCCCGACGCGCGTCGCGTCCCACCGAACCATCCTGATGTGCCGACCGGACTTCTTCACCGTGAGCTACCGCATCAACCCGTGGATGCACCCGGAAGACCCGACCGACACCTCGAAGGCCGTCGCCCAGTGGCAGACGCTCTACGACACCTACGTCGGCCTCGGCTTCGACGTCGAGCTGATCGACCCGATCGACGGCCTGCCCGACATGGTCTACTCGGCCAACGGCGGCTTCGTGCTCGACGGCAAGGCCTACGGGGCCAGCTTCACCTACCCCGAGCGCCAGCCCGAGGGCCCCGCCTACATGGAGTGGTTCGGCGCCAACGGCTACGACGTCAAAGCGCCCGAGCAGATCAACGAGGGCGAGGGCGACTTCCTCCTCGTCGGCGACGTGATCCTCGCCGGCACCGGCTTCCGCAGCGACTCGACGTCGCACGAAGAACTGGCCGCCATCTTCGGTCGACCCGTCATCACGCTGAAACTCATCAACCCGAGCTTCTACCACCTCGACACGGCGATCGCCGTGCTCGACCCCGAGCCCGTCGACGGCCACAACAACATCGCCTACCTCGAGAGCGCCTTCGACGAGCCCTCGCTGGCCATTCTGCGTGAGCGCTACCCCGACGCGATCCTCGTCAGCGAAGAAGACGCCGCGATCCTCGGCCTCAACTCGTACAGCGACGGCTACAACGTCGTGATCGCCGCCCGCGCCAAGGGCTTCGAGAAGCAGCTGCGCGAGCGCGGCTACAACCCCATCGGCGTCGACCTCTCAGAGCTGCTCCTCGGCGGCGGCGGCGTGAAGTGCTGCACCCTCGAGTTGCGGCGATGACGACGTCGACCGGAGCGGCTTCGGCCGGATCCTCTGCTCCCCCGTCGTCGGGCTCGTCGTCAGCCGCCATCGAGGTCGAGGAGCGCACGCTCGCCCACAACTACCACCCGCTGCCCGTCGTGGTCGCCTCGGGTGACGGCGCCTGGGTGACCGACGTCGAGGGCAATCGCTACCTCGACTGCCTCGCGGCGTACTCGGCCGTCAACTTCGGGCACGGCAATCCGCGGCTGATCGAGGCCGCCCGGGCGCAGCTCGACCGGGTGACGCTCACGAGCCGGGCGTTCCATAACGATCAGCTGGGGCCGTTCGCCGCCGAGCTCGGCACCCTTCTCGGCAAAGAGATGGTCTTGCCGATGAACACCGGCGCCGAGGCCGTCGAGTCCGCGATCAAGATTGCTCGGGCCTGGGGCTACCGGGTCAAGGGCGTGGCGGACGGTCGCGCGAAGATCATCGTGATGGACGGCAACTTCCACGGCCGCACGACGACGATCATCAGCTTTTCGGGCGACCCGGAGGCCCGCGCCGACTTCGGCCCGTACACCCCCGGATTCGTCTCGGTGCCGTACGGCGACGTCGACGCGCTCGCCGCAGCCATCGACGACGACACCGTCGCCGTGCTGCTGGAGCCGATCCAGGGCGAGGCCGGAGTCGTCATCCCGCCGGCGGAGTACCTGCCGGCGGTGCGCGAGCTCACCTCGGCTCGCAACGTGCTCATGATCGCCGACGAGATCCAGTCGGGGCTCGGCCGCACCGGCACCACCGTCAGCTCCGACCTGAGCGGCGTCGTGCCCGACCTGTACCTGCTCGGCAAGGCGCTCGGCGGCGGGATCGTTCCGGTCAGCGCCGTCGTCGGCGATGCTGCGGTGGTCGGCGTGATCCGGCCCGGCGAACACGGGTCGACGTTCGGAGGCAACCCGTTGGCCGCTGCGGTGGGCCGCGAGGTCGTCGCGATGCTGTCGACGGGGGAGTTCCAGGAGCGTGCGTCGGTGCTCGGGGCGCGGCTGCGAGAGTCGCTCGACGGCCTCCTCGGTCGCGGCGTGGTCGCCATTCGCACGGCGGGACTCTGGGCGGGTATCGACATCGACCCCGCAATCGGCACGGGGCGCGAGGTCTGCGAAGGGCTCATGCGTCGCGGCGTCCTGGCCAAAGACACGCACGGGTCGACGATCCGTCTCGCGCCGCCGCTGGTGGTGACGGGCGAGGAGCTCGACTGGGCAGTGGAGCAGCTCGCGGCTGTCTTGGACGAGCTGCGCTGAGGCTTGCGCTGACGCGTGCGGCGCCGGGTGCCGCGCTGCCGCGTGCTGGGCTGCCGAGTGCCGCCAAATGCCTCGTCGCCGCGGGCGTGAGCGGCATTTGGCGGCACTCGGGAGGCAACCCGAGCTGGTCGGCGACGGCTGGTGCCGGCAGGTAGGCGGGGGCGGGAGGCCGGCCGTACCCAGCCTCCCGCCTGCTCGGCGAACCCTCACGCCGGCATCTGAAGTATACATGCCTGAGGTATAAATGCCCTGCCGCTCATTCGGCACCCCGTTTCGGCGAAAACACCGTCGAAAGGCGGTGTCGGGGCCGGAAAGTGGCGGGCGGGGCAGCGGTTAACCGAAAAACCGCCCCCAGGGGGCGGCTTTTCTGTGCTTCTGCGAGTCGTGATGACTAGCACGTGGCTGGACGCGGCATCGATCCGCGGACCTTTCGATTTTCAGTCGAACGCTCTACCAACTGAGCTACCCAGCCTTGGCGACCCTGACCGGACTTGAACCGGCGACCTCCGCCGTGACAGGGCGGCGCGCTAACCAACTGCGCTACAGGGCCAAACGATGTTGCTGATGAATCTGTGTTTGTTGCGGTGCTGCGACTTGCTCCAGCGTTGTCTTCGATACTACTGCCTTGTGACCCCAACGGGATTCGAACCCGTGCTGCCGCCGTGAAAGGGCGGTGTCCTAGGCCACTAAACGATGGGGCCGTGAAGGCTTGAAGGCATTCCAGCAACCGAGGGACAAGCATACGGATCGAGACCGGAAATGCAAAATCGCGAGGATCCGGGTCTGCCGCGCCGTCGGATCCTGGGCCCCTCGTCTCCCCAGTTGGGGGGACGTCCGATTTGTCCACAGATGCGCCACTCCGACCGGGTGCACCCCCGGCAACCCGTGCCAGCATTAGCTTCATGCAGTAATCGAGGCTTTCCGACGGGGAGCCCGGTCGGTTGCTGTGCCGCTCCGAGGGTCGTTTCGTCCCTTGGGTGGCAGACCCTGCGTTGCTACTGTTGCTCGTGTTGACGGTGTGACTCGCGGGTTCCGACCTCACCGTGACGACGATTCGGGAACAATGACTCTCTTCTTCCGCTCCTCTCGCACCGCTCGCCCCACAGGGCCGCGTCGGAGTCGATCGCGCGCGCGAGGCCCCGTGGCCATGCTCGCGGTGGGCGCCCTTCTCGCCGCCGGTGCCGTGCTGGGCACTCCCCTCGAGGCGAGTGCGGCGACGAAGTACCCCTCGTGGCACGACGTGCAGGTGGCCGTGCAGAACCAGGCGGTGAAGAACCGCGAGGTGAAGTCGATCCGGGCGCTTCTCGTCTCGCTCGACGCCGATGTGAAGGCCAAGCAAGCCGTCCAGGCTGAGAAGGGTGACGAGCTCCAGAAGGCTCAGCTCGCCTACGACAACCAGGAAGACATCCGATCCAAGCTCCAGGCGAAGGCCGACTCGGCCGATCGGGTCGCGAAGTCGAGTGAGACGCGAGCTGGTCAGCTGGCGGCGCAGCTCGGGCGATCCGGCTCGAACGACATCTCGTCCGACCTCATCGCGAACCCCGGCAAAGCCAGCAACCTGCTCTACAAGCTCGGGGCCATGAGCAAGCTCACCGAGCAGGCCAACGGCATCTACTCGCAGGCCGTCCAAGACCGCAACACGGCGCAGGGTCTCACCGATCAGGCGACAGTCGCGACGAAGGCCCTCGGCGATCTCAAGGCGAAGGCCGACGCCGCCCTCGAGACGGCCCAGGCGGCCACTGAAGAGGCGCAGGCGGCTGTCGACGAGCAGTCGGCCAACGCCTCTCGCCTCGAGGCGCAGCTCGCGTCGATCAAGGCCGATCGTGTGCTCACGCAGACCAAGTACAACAAGGGCGAGAAGATCCGCAAGGCGAAGATCGCCGCGGCTCAGGCAAGGGCCGCGGCCGCGGCCGCCAAGGCCAGTGGCGCCACCGGTGTAGCCAACGCGCAGGGCTGGACTCGCCCCGCCGGCGGCTACATCACCAGCGGCTTCGGGTACCGCCTCGACCCGGCGATCGGCGTCTACCAGTTGCACGCCGGCACCGACCTCGGCGCCTCGTGCGGGTCGAACATCTACGCCGCCCACGCCGGCACGGTCATCTACGCAGGCCCCTACGGCGGCTACGGCAACTTCGTGCTGCTCGACAACGGCGACGGCATCAACACCGGTTACGGCCACATCGTCGACGGAGGCATCCACGTCTCGGTCGGTCAGACCGTGACGGCCGGGCAGATCATCGCGCAGGTCGGTTCGACCGGCTGGTCGACCGGATGCCACCTCCACTTCGAGACCCGCGTTAACACGGTGGCGCAAGACGCCGTCCCCTTCATGGCCGCACGAGGAGTGACTCTGTAATGAGACCCCGCACACCCAGATCGATCGCTCTGTGACGCCCCCGCGTCGCACACTGGGTGTGCTCCTCGTTCTCGCCGTCTGCACCGGCGTCGTCACCTCCACCGCCCTCGGAGTGGCCACTCCGGCACAGGCCTCGCCGTACCCGTCGTGGTCGGAGGTGCAGGCCGCCAAGGGCCACGAGACCAAGGCGGCCAAAGCGGTGGCCGAGCTCGACGGCGCCATCACCACACTGCAGCAGCGATCGTCCTCGGCGAACGACAGCGCTCTCGGAGCGGGCGAGCGGTACCAGATCGCCTCGCTGGCCGAGCAGAAGGCCGCGCAGACCCTCGCCGGGCTGAAGAAGCAGCAGAAGGCCGCGGCCTCCACCGCCACGAAGTCACAGCAGCAGGTCGGGCAGCTCGTCGCCGAGCTCTCGCACGCGGGCGGTGGCCAGCTCACCGTCACCATGCTCACCGAGTCCGACAAGGCCGGCGACCTGCTCTACCAGCTCGGCGCCATGACCAGCCTTACCTCGCGCACGAGCGGCCTCCTCAAGCAGGCGAAACAAGACGAAAACGTCGCGGCGTCTCTCAGCGATCAGGCCGGTGCCGCCGAAAAGGCTCTGGCCGACCGGAAGGCCGCGGCTTCGACAGCGCTCGAGCGGGCCAACTCCCTGGCCTCGACGGCGGCTGCGGCTGTCGCCACGCAAGAGAAGAATCAAGACCAGCTGATCGAGCAGGTGGCCTTCCTCAAGGGCACCACCGCGGCCGTTCAGAAGAAGTACTACGCGGGCAAGGCCGCGGGCACCATCGCGGATGCGAGCCCGGCCGGGTCCGCCACGGGCAGCAGCAAGGGGTCGGGGTCGGGCTCAGCAGGGTCGGGCTCAGTGGGGTCGAGCGCGGGCGGCAGCGGGTCGGCGGGGTCGGGCGCCGGATCCTCTGGTTCGGGGTCTGGGTCGGGCTCTGGCTCGGGCTCGAGCTCTTCAGGCTCGGGTGCGTCGTCGGGCAGCACCGGCGGAAGTGCCGCGCCGACGAAGAAGCCCGCCCCCGCGCCGAGCAAACCGGCGCCCGCGCCCGCGCCCGCACCTGCGCCAGCACCGGCACCGGCACCCAAGCCCACCCCGCCGGCGTCGACCGGAACACCCGCAGCCGTCACGACGGCGATGGCATTCGCCAAGGCCCAGCTCGGCAAGACGTACGTGTGGGGCGGCGCCGGCCCCGACGTCTGGGACTGCTCCGGCCTAATGATGGGCTCGTACAACGCCGCCGGCGTCTACATCGGCGGGCACTCCGTGCGCTGGCAGTACGACTACCTCAACGGCCAGGGTCGACTCGTGTCGATCGGGTCGATGAGGGCCGGAGACATCCTCTTCTACTACAACGGCACCGACGGCATGTACCACGACGCCATGTACATCGGCGGCGGTCAGATGCTCGAAGCACCGAACCCCAGCGCGAAGGTGCGGATCGTGGCGGTGCGCTACTTCCAGCTCTCGTACGTGGGTCGCCCCGTCGGCTGAGCTGCACCCCCCTCGCCGCGCCCAGCATGGCAAAACCCGCACGCCCGGCATAAACACCAGCCCTAGGGCAGGTGTTGACGCCGAACGTGCGGGTTCAGGCCGATCTGAGGGGTCTAGTGACCCGAGCCGGCGCCCTCTTCTTCGTACTTCTTGAAGCCGGCCTCGACGATGGCCTCGGCCTCAGCGGCATCGCCCCAGCCATCGGCCTTGACCCACTTGTTGGGCTCGAGGTCTTTGTAGCGCTCGAAGAAGTGCGCGATCTCGGCGCGCGTCTGCTCCGGCACGTCGTCGATGTCTTGGATGTGCGCCCAGCGCGGGTCTTTCGCGGGCACGACGAGCACCTTCGCGTCAGAGCCGGCCTCGTCGCTCATGTTGAACACGCCGACGGGACGCACCGAGACGCCGACGCCCGGGAACACGGGGTACTCGAGCAGCACGAGCGCGTCGACGGGGTCGCCGTCGAGGCCGAGCGTGTTCTCGAAGTAGCCGTAGTCGGTCGGGTAGACGAACGCGGTGAAGAGCACGCGGTCGAGGTAGACACGACCGGTCTCGTGGTCTACCTCGTACTTGTTGCGGGATCCTTTGGGGATTTCGACGACGACGTCATACGCGGTCATGGCTGCTCCTAGATAAGTGGGGAAGGCGATGGCACGCCTGCAATAACGTTACAAGGTGCCGTCCCGACCTCGCCTGACTCCCGCTATCGCCGATGTCCGCCGTGCCGTCCGTGAGGCGCTCGCCGAGATCGCCACCGGCCCCAGATCCGAACCGAAGGATCCGTCGGCCACGCCCGCAACAACCGGCGCCTCGGCCGATGTGCTCGTCGCTCTCAGCGGCGGCCCCGATTCGCTCGCCCTCGCGGCCGCTACGGCGTTCGAGGCGCCGCGCGTCGGCTCCACGTCGAAGGAGCGCGGCGCGGGCGGCGGCCTGTCGACCCTCGACGGAGGTCTGCGCGCCGGTGCGGTCGTGATCGACCACGGCCTCCAGGCCGGTTCCGCCGAGGTGGCCGCCGCGGCCGCAGCCCAGGCGGAAGCGCTCGGGCTGTCACCCGTGATCGTGCGGCGCGTGGTCGTCGGTACCGAGGGCGGGCCCGAGGCCGCGGCGCGCACGGCGCGGTACGCGGCGCTCGCCGAAGTTGCGCGGGAGACGGGTTCGCGTGCAGTGCTGCTCGGCCACACGCTCGACGATCAGGCCGAGACGGTGCTGCTCGGGCTGGCTCGAGGATCGGGGCCGCTGAGCCTCCAGGGCATGGAGCCTCGCGCCGGACTGTATGCGCGCCCGCTGCTCGGTCTGCGACGCGAGTCGACCGAGGCCTTCTGCGCGGATTCGGGGCTGACCCCGTGGATCGACCCGCACAACTCGGATCCTGCGTTCTCTCGCGTGCGCATTCGCACCACCGTGCTGCCGCTGCTGGAGCGGGAACTGGGGCCGGGTGTCGCCGAGGCTCTGACCCGCACGGCCGATCAGCTCCGCGAAGACAGTGCGGCCCTGGACCACATGGCCGAGGAGCAAGCGGAAGACCTGGCGGATCATGCCGAGGCGGGTATCTCGCTGAGCGTCTCGGGGCTGCGGGCGAACCCGGCGGCGCTGCGGCAGCGCCTGATCCGGCTCGCCGTCTCGAGCGAGTTCGACGTCACCCTGAGTCGGGCCCAGACCCTCGAGGTGGCGCGCCTGGTCACCGACTGGCACGGCCAGGGTCCCGTCTCGCTGCCGGGCATTACAGTGGTGAGGAGCGGTGGAGTCCTGCATTTCGAGGCCGCCGCGGACCGCCAGAACCACCCCTGACACGAAAGCACCGTTCCTCATGGAGACCAGCGACATCGAGGGCGACCTCACCTCGATCCTCTACACGGAGGAGCGGATCCTCGCGAAGATCGCCGAGGTGGCGCGCCAGGTCGAGCACGACTACCAGGGGCGCGACCCGCTGCTCGTCGGCGTGCTGAAGGGCGCGGTCATGGTCATGGCCGACTTCGCTCGCGAACTGCGCATTCCGGCGACGATGGACTGGATGGCCGTCTCGTCGTACGGCTCGGGCACGAAGTCGTCGGGCGTGGTGCGCATCCTGAAAGACCTCGACGCCGACCTGCACGGGCGCGACGTCATCATCGTCGAAGACATCATCGACTCCGGGCTCACGCTGTCGTGGCTTCTCGCCAACCTCCGCGGTCGCGGGGCGGCGAGCGTCGAGATCTTCGCGCTCCTCCGCAAGCCGGAAGCGGCCAAGGTCGAGGTCGACGTGAAGTACGCGGGCTTCGAGATTCCGAACGAGTTCGTGGTCGGCTACGGCCTCGACTTCGACGAGCGATACCGAAACCTTCGGGCGATCGGCATCCTCGCCCCTCACGTGTACAGCTGATTCTTTCTGGCGCGACGCGCGGACCGCTCACTGGCGCCGCCTATTAGGCCTACGGCGAACACCCATCCGATGGCAAGGAACGGCGAGGTAGCCTACAACTCACGTTCTTTCCTGCAGAAAGGTGTCGGGCGCCCCCCGGATCTCTATGGACTTCAAGCGCTTACTTCGCGGCCCCTGGCTGTATGTCATCATCGCCCTGGTTGGCATCGGCATCGGCTGGAGCGTCATCAACGCCGGCGGCACCACCAAGATCACCACCCAGGAGGGTCTCGCCGACCTGTCCGGTGGCAAGGTCGCCTCGGCCCAGATCTACAGCAACGAGCAACGCGTCGACCTGACTCTCAACGACAAGTCGACGGCGCAGTTCTACTACGCGACCGACCGCGGTTCCGAAGTGGTCCAGGCCGTCTCCGACGCCAAATACTCCGGCTCGAGCGACAACAAGGGCTACGACGACGTCGTCTCCCAGTCGAACCCGCTCCTGTCTCTGCTCGGCATCCTCCTGCCGTTCCTGCTGATCGGCGTGATCTTCTGGTTCCTCCTGTCGAGCATGCAGGGCGGCGGAAGCAAGGTCATGCAGTTCGGCAAGTCGCGCGCGAAGCTCAACAACAAGGAGACCCCGCAGGTCACCTTCGGTGACGTGGCGGGCGCCGACGAGGCGATCGAGGAGCTCGAAGAGATCAAAGACTTCCTCAAGGAGCCCGCGAAGTTCCAGGCCGTCGGCGCGCGGATCCCGAAGGGCGTCCTGCTCTACGGCCCTCCCGGCACCGGCAAGACCCTCCTCGCTCGCGCCGTCGCGGGCGAGGCCGGCGTGCCATTCTTCTCGATCTCCGGTTCTGACTTCGTCGAGATGTTCGTCGGTGTCGGCGCCAGCCGCGTCCGCGACCTGTTCGAGCAGGCGAAGCAGAACAGCCCGGCCATCATCTTCATCGACGAGATCGACGCCGTCGGTCGCCACCGCGGCGCCGGTATCGGCGGCGGTAACGACGAGCGCGAGCAGACCCTCAACCAGCTCCTGGTCGAGATGGACGGCTTCGACGTCAAGACCAACGTGATCCTGATCGCCGCGACGAACCGCCCCGACGTGCTCGACCCTGCGCTCCTGCGCCCGGGCCGCTTCGACCGTCAGATCGGTGTCGACGCACCCGGACTCCAGGGCCGCAAGCAGATCCTCGAGGTGCACGGCAAGGGCAAGCCGCTCTCGGCCAGCGTCAACCTCGAGGTGCTCGCTCGCAAGACGCCGGGCTTCACCGGTGCCGACCTCGCGAACGTGCTGAACGAGGCCGCGCTGCTCACGGCTCGCAGCAACGCGCAGCTGATCGACAACCGCGCCCTCGACGAGGCAGTCGACCGAGTCATGGCCGGCCCGCAGCGACGGAGCCGCGTCATGAAAGACAGCGAGAAGCTCATCACGGCGTACCACGAGGGTGGCCACGCTCTGGCAGCCGCCGCGATGCGTCACACCGACCCGGTGACGAAGATCACGATCCTTCCTCGCGGCCGGGCCCTCGGTTACACGATGGTTCTCCCGCTCGAAGACAAGTACAGCGTCACGCGCAACGAGCTGCTCGACCAGCTCGCCTACGCCATGGGCGGTCGCGTCGCCGAAGAGATCGTCTTCCACGACCCGACCACGGGTGCGTCGAACGACATCGAGAAGGCCACCTCGACGGCTCGCAAGATGGTCACCGAGTACGGCATGAGCGCGAAGGTCGGCTCGGTGAAGCTGGGCAACGGCTCCGGCGAGATGATGATGGGCCGCGACGGCAGCGACCGCGACTACTCGGAGAAGATCGCCGAGACGGTCGACACCGAGGTGCGACTCCTGCTCGAGCAGGCGCACGACGAGGCCTGGGCCGTGATCAACGACAACCGCGACATCCTCGACCGCCTCGCGGCGCTGCTTCTCGAGAAAGAGACGCTCGACCACGACGAGCTCGCCGACATCTTCAAAGACGTCAAGAAGCTCCCGGAGCGCCCCGAGTGGCTGTCGAGCTCGAAGCGTCCGTCGTCGAACCTGCCGGCGATCCAGATCCCGTCGCGCATCCCGGTCGATGCCGGAGCCGTCGACGGCGGCGTCGACTCCGAGCCCGAGTCCAAGCCCTCGCTTCGTAAGCGTCCGCCCCGCACGACCCCCGGCATCGCTCCCGCCTAGGCCGTGACCGAGCCCACCCCCGACGAGACGATTCGGGGAGCGCATCGCGCTCCCACGAGTGACCTCGACCCCACCGCAGCCACGTCGCCCGACCTCCACCCCGAGATCGAGCAGACGTGGCTGCGGCCGCGTGGTGCGAAGCGGTACCCCGGCGCCACCTGGCCTCAGCGCGACACTCGTCGATCGGACCGCCCCGCAAGCCCGGCGCCCGAGGCATCGCCGCCCCCGGCGCCCCGCCCGAGCGGCCGGCGTGCCAACCCCGTGGTCGCCCCCGAGGCGGTGGCCGCCGAAAAACTGGCCGCCGACCGGGCGACGGTCGCCGCTCAGGGTGAAGCCCTGCGCCGCGTGGCCCGCGGCCGTCGCGAGGCCGACGCCGTCAAGCCCCCGGCGACGATCGAGGGGGCGGTTCAGCAGAGCGTTCCCGACGATCGGGCGGCGATCCCGAGCCGCCGACTGATCGCGGGCGGGCTGTTCATCGAACCCCTCGCTCTGCCGGGCGCCGAGCCGAGTCGCGCCCCGCAGGTCTCGTCGGTGGGCGACCACCAGGATCCTACGCTCCCGCCTGACACCCCCTCGCCGACGGCGGCGGCTGACGACGTCGCGACCCGCGCCATCGCCGTCGTCCGTCGCGCCGGCCCCGTGGCTGCGCCCGCCGTCGCTGATGCCCCTCCGGCACGCACGCTCGTGATGGGCATCCTCAACGTGACGCTCGACTCGTTCAGCGACGGCGGCCGATACGCCCGATACGACGACGCGATCGCGCACGCCCGCTCGCTGGTGGCCGACGGTGCCGACATCATCGACGTGGGCGGCGAGTCGACCAGACCCGGGGCCGCTCGCGTCGAGGTGCACGAAGAGCAACGGCGTGTGATCCCCGTCATCCGCGAGCTCGCCGCGCTCGGATTCCGCATCAGCATCGACACGATGAACGCCGCGACCGCCTTCGCCGCCGTCGAGGCCGGTGCCGACATCGTCAACGACGTCTCGGGCGGCCTCGCCGACCCGAACATGGCCCAGGTCGTGGTCGACACCGACGCGACGTACATCGCCATGCACTGGCGCGGCCACAGCGACACCATGAACTCCCGCGCGGTCTACCGCGACGCGGTCGCCGAGGTCAAGGCGGAGCTGTTCCAGCGGGTCGCCGAGCTCGTCGTGCAGGGCGTTGACCCGGATCGCCTCGTGATCGACCCGGGGCTCGGCTTCGCGAAGCGCGCCGAGCACAACTGGCAGCTCCTCGGGCATCTCGCCGAGCTCTCCGAGATCGGACTGCCGGTTCTGGTCGCGGCCTCGCGCAAACGATTCCTGGGGGCACTTCTTCCCGAAGAGGCGGGCGTCGGCGAACGCGACCCCGCCACCGCCGTCATCTCGGCGCTCAGCGCTCAGGCCGGTGCCTGGGGCGTGCGAGTGCACGATGTCGCATCCACCCGCGCCGCACTCGACGTGTGGGACGCCTGGCAGGAAGGCTCTCGTGCCTGACCGACTCACCCTCACGGGTGTCCGCGCGACCGGGCACCACGGCGTCTTCGACTTCGAGCGGGCCGACGGCCAGGAGTTCGTCGTCGACGTCGTCGTCGAGATCGACGCGACGGCCGCCTCGTCGGGAGACGCTCTCGACCAGACCGTGCACTACGGAATCCTTGCCGAGCAGATCGTGCACGACATCGAGCACGAGCCGGTCGACCTGATCGAGACGCTCGCCGAGCGCATCGCGGCAACCGTCCTGTCTCACCGCGCCGCCCTGCGCACCACGGTGACCGTGCACAAGCCGGGAGCACCTATCACGGTGCCGTTCACCGACGTCTCGATCACGATCGAGCGGAGCCGCGCGTGAGGGCCCCGTCGAAGGCGGTGGTCGCTCTCGGGTCGAACCTCGGCGACCGCGACGCCACGCTGCGCCGTGCCGTGAGCGCACTACGAGCCACCCCCGAAGTCGAGGTCGTGGCTGCCTCCGTTCCCATCGAGAGCGTCGCCCTCACCGTCGACGGACTCGACGAGAGCAAGCCGGCCTACCTCAACGGCGCCGTGCTGCTCGCGACGACGCTCGAGCCCGAGGCGCTCCTCGACCAGCTGAACTGCATCGAGAACGACGAGGGCCGGCTCCGCGTCGAACGCTGGGGAGACCGCACCCTCGACCTCGACCTCATCGCCTACGACGACATCGTGCTCGACACCGATCGGCTCACACTGCCGCACCCCCGAGCCGCCGAACGCTCGTTCGTGCTCGAGCCCTGGCTGCAGGTCGACCCCGAAGCAGAGATCCCAGGATCCGGCCCGATCGCCCCCCTCCTCGCGCAGCTCTCCGACCCGGTGTCTCGCGTTGCCGGGGCCGCTCGCCTCGACGCCGACCTCGCCGACCACCACACCGGAGTCACCCCATGAAGCGCACGAGCCCTTCCACCGTCGTCGCTTTCCTCGTGGTCGCCCTCGCGGCAGGCTTCGTCTTCAATGCCGTTCTCGCCTCGACGCAGCGCCCGGTGGCGGTTCCGTCGATCACGCTCGGCCTCGTGCTGCTGGCGATCGCGGCCATCGTCATCTCGCTGGCCGTGCCGGTCTTCCGCGTGGCTCGGGGCCGCACGAAAGAGCGCATCGATGCCTACTACGCGACCCGGGTCGTGCTCATCGCCAAGGCGTCGAGCCTCTCGGGCGCGCTGTTCGGCGGCTTCGTCGGAGGCATGCTGATCTACATGCTGACCCGCGGCGTCAGTGTTCCCGCGAGTTCGCTCGTGCCGACCGTCGTCGGCGTCGTCGGTGGAGTGGTGCTGCTCGTGGCCGGACTCGTCGCCGAGCACATGTGCTCGATCCCGCCCGAGGACGGCGACTCCGACAAGGGGCAGCCGCAGCAGGCGCGGTTCTAGTGGGCTTGGCCCTGAATTCAGGGCCGGCTGGGACGCGCTGGGGTGGCGGCACTCCTGACTTCAGGAGAACTCCGGTCGGCGGCCTGATTTCAGGAGGCCAGGGAGACCGTGACCCTGAAGTCAGGACGAGTTTTGCCGCCACGGCCTGAGTTAGCCACCGGCGAGCCTGAGTTCAGGATTGCCGGGGAGAGACCGGTGACGGAGGCGTCCGGTAGCCTTCGGCAGTAAACGGCAGCCCGCTCGATAGGCAGAGCAGCCACGACCTCAGGAGCCCCCAGTGACCGACCGACTCGACCTCGACGGTGCCACCTGGACCCGAATCTCGCCGAAATACAAGTGGCCCGAGATGGCGAGCTACGCGCTGAGCGGCCTCGTGCTGGCGGGGGTGTCGGCATTTACGTGGTTCGCGGGCCAGTGGTGGGGCTATGCGCTGACGGCCGGGATCCTTGTGGTCACGATCCTCCTGGTCGCGTTCACGCCGCGCCGAGTCCGATCGATCGGCTACCAGTTGCGCGATGACGACCTGCTCGTGCGCCGCGGCATCTTCTTCTTGCGCTTCGTCGCCGTGCCCTACGGCCGCATGCAGCTGATCGACGTCAACCGCGGACCGGTCGTGCGCGCTCTCGGCCTGAGCGACCTCAAGTTCGTCACCGCGGCCGCGGCGTCGGCCGTGACGATCCCGGGGGTCCCCGCCGCCGAGGCCGATCGGTTGCGCGACAAGCTCGTCGAGCTGGCCGAGACGCGGCGGGCCGGCCTGTGAGCGGCTGGACGCCCGGGCCCGAACACCCGCCGGAGCCCCCGCGGCCGCCGACCAAACCCGGAGTGTCGGCCAAACCCGCCGCGCCCGCCATCGACTTCACCGACGGCGAGTGGCACCGGCTGCACCCGGCGACCCCGCTGCTCAAGGGCGGCCTGGCGCTCATCGTCATCATCGGTATCTTCCTGAACAGCGCACGGGAGCAGCTCGTCGAGCTCTTTCTGCCCGGGCCCGACGGCCGCCGCGGTGGCCAGAGCGACGATCCGGTCGGGTATGCCGTCGACCACGGGCTCCTCCTGTTCGTCGTGCTGGGCATCGTCGCTCTGCTCGTCGTGATCGTCGCGATCTTCTACGTCTCATGGCGGATGAACACCTTCCGGGTCACCGCCGACACCGTCGAAGTCCGGAGCGGAGTCTTCTTCCGCACCAACCGTCGGGCTCGCCTCGACCGCATCCAGGGCATCAACGTGCAGCGGCAGCTGTTCGCCCGGATCTTCGGGGCGGCGAAGCTCGAGATCAACCAGGCGGGCAACGACGCGAACGTGCCGCTCGCCTACCTCCGCTCGGCGTCGGCCGAAGAGGTGCGGTCCGAGATCCTGCGCAGGGCCAGTGGTCGTGCGGAGTCAGAGCGCGAAGCAGCGGGGAGAGCGCAGCCGGACATCGCGCAGCCGACCGGCGCGAGCGGGGTGCTCGAGAAGCGCCTCAACGAGTTCCTCGCCGAGCCGCTCGGCGAAGGAGAGACCGAACCGCGCTCGGTCGTGCGGATGCACCTCGGGCGCCTCATCGGCTCGGCCGTGCTCAGCGGTTTCACGCTCTTTCTGGTGGCGATCATCGTGGCCGTCGTGGTCAGCATCGTCACGACGGGCGAGTACTTCCTGCTCTTCGTGTTCTTCCCGACGCTCCTCGGGTCGTTCAGCTACTACTCGCGTCGTGTGGTGAAGTCACTGCGCTACTCGATCGCCTCCACACCCGACGGGATCCGGATCGGCTGGGGTCTGCTCTCGACGAGCAACGAGACGCTACCGCCCGGCCGGGTGCACTCCATCCGCCTGAGCCAGCCCCTCGCCTGGCGGCCGTTCGGCTGGTGGGAGGTCAAGATCAACCGTGCCTCGCACTCGTCGACCAAGGGCGCAGACAACCAGGCCAACACGACGATCCTGCCCGTGGGCAGCAAGGAAGACGTCACGCGCGTGCTCGAGTTGATCCTGCCGCAGCTCGTCGGGCTCTCGGCCGCCGAGGCGGACGCGGCCGAGGCGCTCGCTGCCGGGCACACGACCGCCGAAGACGTCGTCGCGGCGCAGCCCGAGCTGGCGGTCGAGAAGTCGTCCGAGACGCTGTCGCTCATCGAGGCGGGCATGACATCGAGCGGCGACGAGGGGGGCTTCACCAACTCGCCCCGCCGGGCCGCCGTGCTCCGCTGGTTCTCGTGGCGCCGCAACGGCTTCCGCGAGGCCCCGGGTGCCGTGCTGCTGCGCAAGGGGGCGATCTGGCGCCAACTGATCGTCGTTCCGCTGCCGCGCGTGCAGAGTGTCGGAATCACGCAGGGCCCCCTTCTGCGCCGACTCGGGTTGGCCGCCCTGCAGTTCCACACCGTGCAGGGCCCCATCACCGCGAGCATCGGCGCGCTCGACCAGGCGCAGGCGGCCGAGTTCTTCGAGACGTCGGCGGCACACGCCGTGGGCGCGGCTCGAGCCGACCAGACGCACCGGTGGCTGGAGGGGGTCGGGGATGCGCCCGAGACCTCGGGTCAGCAGTGGCCGGCGCCGGATCCTTCGTTCCGCCGTGTCGACGGAGAGACCTCGTGAGCCCGGCCGACCGACCCTCGGGGCGACTGGGTGTCGGAATCGTCGGTGCCGGCCACGTCGGGCCGATCCTCGGAGCCGCGCTCGCCGCAGCCGGGCACGCCATCGTCGGCATCTCGGCCGTGTCGGAGGCGAGCCGCGACCGGGCCGACGCGATCCTGCCCGGCGTACCGATCCTGTCGGTGCAAGACATCGTCGAGCGGAGCGAGCTCGTGCTTCTCGCCGTGCCCGACGACCAGCTCGACGACCTCGTCTCGGGGCTCGCTGCGACCAAGGCCTGGCAGGCCGGGCAGCTCGTGGTGCACACGTCGCCCGGGCACGGTCTCTCGGTGCTCGACCCGGCGCGGGCCGCGGGAGCCATCCCGATCGCCATCCACCCCGCCCTGCAGTTCACCGGCACCACGATCGACCTCGTCCGGTTGCGCGAGGCCTACTGCGCCGTCACGGCTCCGGGCCCCGTGCTGCCGATCGGACAGGCGCTCGTGGTCGAGATGGGCGCCGAGCCGGTCGTCGTCGCCGACGCCGACCGGGCGAAGTACGCCGAGGCGGTCGAGACGGCGACGACCTTCTCGGCCGCGATCGTGTCGCAGTCGGTCGGCATCCTCCGCGAACTTGGACTCGACGAACCCGGTCGGGTGATCGCGCCCCTCGTGCGATCCGCGATGGACCGCGCGCTGGGCACAGCCGACGGGTCGCTCGGCCCCGGTACCATCGAGATGCCGTCTTTCGACGACGACGGCCCCCTCACCTGATCTTTGGAGTTCGAGCGATGACCGACGCGCCTGCCGACCTGACAGAAGACGAGGTCTTCGAGCAGAAGGCCGTCCGCCTCGAGAAGCGCCTGCGCCTGATCGAATCCGGCGAGGGCGCCTACCCGGTCGCCGTGCCGGTCACCACCACGATCCCGGCCGTTCGCGCGCAGTACTCCGAGATCGAGACAGACACCGCCACCGGCGACATCGTCGGTCTCGCGGGGCGCATCGTGCACTTCCGCATCGGCGGCAAGCTCTGCTTCGCGGCCCTGCAGTCGGGCGACGGCGAACGCATCCAGGTGATGGTGTCGCTGGCCGAGGTCGGCGACGAGTCGCTCGCGCGCTGGAAGGCCATGGTCGACCTGGGCGACCACGTCTTCGTGTCGGGCGAGGTCATCTCGTCGCGGCGGGGCGAGCTCTCCGTGTTGGTCAAGGAGTGGCAGATCGCCTCGAAGTCGATCCTGCCGCTGCCGAACCTCCACTCCGAGCTGAGCGAAGAGACGCGCGTCCGTAGCCGCTACCTCGACCTCATCGTCCGCGAGCAGGCGCGCGCCACGGTTCGCACTCGCGCGGCCGTGATGAAGTCGCTCCGCGCCACGTTCGACGAGCACGAGTTCCTCGAGGTCGAGACCCCGATGCTGCAGACGATGCACGGCGGCGCCTCGGCCCGGCCCTTCGCCACGCACTCGAACGCCTTCGACACCGAGCTGTACCTGCGCATCGCGCCCGAGCTCTACCTCAAGCGCGCGGCCGTCGGTGGCATCGAGCGCGTCTTCGAGATCAACCGCAACTTCCGCAACGAGGGCGCCGACTCGACGCACTCGCCCGAGTTCGCGATGGTCGAGGCGTACCAGGCGTACGGCGACTACAACCAGATCGCCGACCTCACGCAAGAGATGATTCAGAAGGCCGCTTTCGCGGTCGCAGGATCCCACGTGGTCACCTGGGCAGACGGCACCGAGTTCGACCTCGGCGGCGACTGGGATCGCATCTCGATGTACGAATCGCTCAGCGAGGCCGCCGGTACCCGCGTCACCGTCGACACCCCGTTGCCCGAGCTGCAGGCCATGGCCTCCGACCTCGGCATCAGCGTCGCCCAAGAGACCCACGGCAAGCTCGTCGAGGAGCTCTGGGAGCACTTCGTCAAGGGTGCGCTCGAGCGCCCCACCTTCGTGATGGACTTCCCGCTCGATACCTCGCCGCTCGTGCGCGCGCACCGCAGCAAGCCGGGCGTCGTCGAGAAGTGGGACCTCTACGTCCGCGGCTTCGAGCTCGCGACCGGCTACTCCGAGCTGGTCGATCCCGTCGTGCAGCGCGAGCGCTTCGTAGAGCAGGCGCAGCTCGCCGCCCGCGGCGACGTCGAGGCCATGCGCCTCGACGAAGACTTCTTGAAGGCGTTGGAGCACGGCATGCCGCCGACGGGTGGGATGGGCATGGGCGTCGACCGTCTGCTCATGGCGATCACCGGGCTCGGCATCCGTGAGACGATCCTCTTCCCGCTCGTCAAGTAGCGGCCCTCACACCCCGATCGGGTCGTAGGAGGCCCAGGCGGTGGCGTTGGTCCACAGCGCGAACAGCGCCTCGGCGGAGGCCCGATCGCGAGCGGCGAGCACGCCGCCCTGGGCCGGGAAGAGCGTGTCGCGCCCGTCTTCGTCGAGGACGACACCGCCCGCCTCCCGCACGATGAGGCAGGCAGCCAGGTGGTCGACGGGACCAAAGGATCCGATCACCGACGCTGTTCCGTAGCCGAGGGCGATCCCGGCGACGGTGAGTGTTCCCGAGCCCATGATGCGGGTCGTGCAGAAGCGGGCGGCGAGCTCGTCGATGAGCCGGATGAGCCCCGGCCACGGTCGGTGCCCGGCCAGTTCGGTCGAGACGATGGCGCCGCGGAGAGGGTCGGAGGAGGCGGGCGACGAGCTGGGGGCGGAGCCGAGATCGAGCTGCCGCCCGGCTGACCAGGCGCCCTCGCCGGCGGCCGCCTCGACCACGAGGTCTCTCCACGGGTCGGCGACCACGCCGACGACGGGCACGCCGTCTTCGACGAGGGCGAGCGAGAAGCTCGTCCACGGCACTCCGTTGGCGAGGTTCGCCGTGCCGTCGACGGGGTCGAGATACCAGCAGGGCGCCCCGTCGGCCTCCGCTCCTCCGAACTCCTCGCCGATGAAGACGTGATCCTCGAACTGGGCGCCGATGATCTCGCGGACGCCGAGTTCGATCGACCGATCGACCTCGGTCACGTGGTCGGCCGGGTTGGCCTTCGTGTCGACGCGGAGGATCGCGTGCGTCCGGACGTAGTCGACGGCCCACTCGGCGAGCTCGCGCGCGACGAGGCGGTGACGACGGCGCTCATCGGCTGAAGAGAGGGGGATGAGTTCGCCGGTGACCTCCTGTCGGATCCTCGTCAGGTCGTTGGTCGTGATCGAGTCGACGCCGATCGCCCGGAGACGGCGGGCCTGGACGGCGTCGTCGACGGTCCAGCACGAGACGCGGGCACCGAGACGATGGACCGCCGTCACCAGCGCCGTGCCGACGACGAGGTGGGGGAGGTTGACCACGGCGGGCCGGAGCTCCTCCAGATCGTTCGCGGTCGGAGGCGTCGAACGTGACCAGGGCAGCCAGATCTCGGCGTCAGGGTCGAGGCCGCGGAGGAGCCGAAGGGCGTCGATGTCGCCGCACCAGGCGATGCGGGCGGAGCCGGTGTGCCGCGCGACGACCCGGTGCGCGGCCGGCGCCGGCACGTCGGAGTCCATGTCGATGAGGAGGACGGTGTCCGACCCGTCGAACAGGGGCAGGACCTCGTCGAGGAACGGGATCCGGAGGTCGCCCCCGTCGAAGCCGCGAATGGCGTCGCTCGAGACCTCGCAGAGTGCCCGACGGTCACCCCAGAGCCGCTCCAGGGTCGCGTCGTGAAGGAGCGCGACGTCGCCGTCGGCGGTCAGGCGGACGTCGATCTCGACGATGTCGGCACCGGCCGCCAGCGCCGAGCGGATGGCGGCAATCGTGTTCTCGCGATAGCGGGAGGAGTCACCGCGGTGCGCTGCGACCAGGGTCATCGGGCCTCTCCGCTCGCCGTGAGGAGCCCGTCGCGGTAGTGCTGCACCCGGGTCAGGGTGACGTCGCCGCGATCGCCCTCACGCGGGGCTTCGCCGGTCACGACGGACCGCAGCTCGAGACCGCCGGCGTCGAGGACGACCTCGGTGAAGTGGCCGTGGGGCAGGATCCGGCGGACCTCGATCGGACCGCCCGGCACTGGCCGAAACACGACGTGCTCGGGGCGCACCGCCCACGTCTCGCCTTCTGCGTTGAAAGGCTCGCCGGCCTCCAAGGGCTCGCCGACGGCGAAGGGCCCGCCGGTCTCGGAGGGCCCGGCGGCTTCGGCCCGGCCGTGCCGCACCCGATCGAGTTCGGCGCTCGTGAGAACGTTCATGCTTCCGATGAATGACGCGACGAACGACGTCGCGGGGGCGGCATAGACCGCCGACGGGGCGTCCACCTGCTCGACGCGGCCCCCGTTCATCACGGCCACCCGATCCGAGATGGCCAGGGCCTCCTCCTGGTCGTGAGTGACCATCACCGTCGTGATCGCGAGGCGCTGCTGGATCTCGCGGATCTCTTCTCGAACGCGCACGCGCAGCTGGGCGTCGAGGTTCGACAGGGGCTCGTCGAGCAGCAGCAGGCCGGGTTCCTGCACGATCGCGCGTGCCAGGGCGGCGCGCTGCTGCTCGCCTCCGGAGATGTGCGCCGGCCGGGACTGCGCGTGGTGGGTGAGGCCGACCGTCTCGAGCGCGTTCATGACTCGTGCCGTCACCTCGGCCTTCGGCAGACGCTTGACCGTGAGGGGAAAGGCGACGTTCTTGAAGACGGTCAGGTGGGGCCACAGGGCGTAGTTCTGGAACACCATCGCGCTCGGTCGCTTCTCGGGGCCGAGGTCGGTCACGTCGCGGCCGTCGATCGTGACGGTTCCGCTGTCGGGCGCGAGGAACCCGGCGATCATGCGGAGGGTCGTCGTCTTGCCGCAGCCGGACGGGCCGAGCAGGGTGACGAGCTCGCCCGGTCGCAGACGCAGGTCGAAGGAGTCGACGATGGTGCGTCCGCCGAGCGACTTCGTCAGACCGGAGACGACGAGGCCCGCCCTGTGATCTGCCGAAGGGGACGCGGCCCCGAGCGGGGCGACGGGAAGTGTGTGGCGGGAGGTTTCGAGGGTCATGGTGGGGCACCTATCGGATCTGGAAGCCCTCGGCCAAGCGTCCGCCGAGGATGTATTTGCGGGCGACGAGAAGCAGGGCGACGGAGGGGATCGACAGCAGGATCGCGAACACGGCCGCCACCTGCTTGGGGTAGTTGAGCACCAGGGAGTACATCTCGGTCGGCATCGTCATGAACACCGGGGCGCCCACGAGATACGTGCCCTGCGCCTCATCGAACGAGGCGAGGAACGACATGAGGAGCGCGACGAGGATCCCGGGAAGAGCGAGCGGCAGCGTGACGCGCAGGAAGGTCTGGAACGCTCCGGCTCCCGCATCGCGCGAGGCTTCCTCAAGCGCCCTCGGCACGGAGGAGAAGGCCGCCGCCGGAATCCAGGTCATGAACACGACTGTGCCGATGAACTGCACGATCACGATGCCGGCGATCGTGTTCATGAGGTGGAGGCCGTAGAAGAGCGACGCCATCGAGACGAAGAGGCCCATCTTCGGGAAGGCGTTGGTCGCGAAGAGACCGATCAGGAAGACGCGTCTGCCGGGGAACTCGAAGCGAGAGAACGCGTAGGCGGCGGGCAGGCACACGATCGCGGAGACGAGAACGGTGAGCGGGGAGAAGTAGAGGGAGTTTTTGACGGAGGCCGCGAGCTGGGGGTCGCTGAACACGACCGACCACCAGTGGAACGTGAGCCCTTCGGGAAGAAGGCTGGGATACGTCCACGAGGTGGCGAAGGCGTGAGCGGCCAGCCACAGCAGCGGGCCCAGGATGAAGACCGCCACGAGGGCGAACAACACCAGAGAGGTGGCGCGCCGGCCGAACAGGGAGGCGCGCATCAGATCCGGCCCTCCTTCTTCGCCGACCGGAAGTTGGCCCGCACGTAGACGAACGCGATGCCCGAGGCCAGAGCGAAGACGACGACGGCCATCACGGCGGACTCCTGCGGCCGGTTGAAGGCCTGGAAGTACTTCGAGATGTCGACTCCCAACACGGTCGGCGCATTCGGCCCGGTGAAGTAGGGGACGGTGAACTGCCCGAGGATCCCGATTGCGGTGAACGTCGTCGCGATGACGAGCGGAATACCGGCCAGGGGCACGAGGATCCGCGTCACGATCGATCTCGTGGACGCCCCGGCATCCTTTGCCGCCTCGATCATCGCGTCCGGCACCGACTGGAGCCCTGAGGTCGCCATCAACGTCGCGAACGGCAACGAGGTCCAGACCGAGCCGATCACCACGGCGATGGTCGTGTATCCCCAGGTCGGCCCCTCCAGCCCCACCAGGGCGAAGGCAGTGCGGACGAATCCGTCGGCCGAGTAGAAGGTCAGGATGGCCCAGGAGGCGATCACCACGGGAATGAAGAGGGGAACGACCGCAAGACCGGCGAAGACGGTGGCCAGACGCCCGCCTCGGAGTCGGAGGTTGAGGGCGATGGCGAGCGATGTCGCGATCACCAGGAGCGTCGAGACCACCGTGACGAAGACGGTGACCCCGAGATCGCGGAGGAAGCGGGGATCGGTGAAGACGTCGACATAGGCCTGACCGGTGCCCCACCAGCTCGTGGCGGAGTGGGTGCCTGTTCCGATGTCGGCGATCGTCGAGTTCAGGCCGCCGTTGTGGCCGAGGCTGAAGCCGATCGCCAAGACCACCGGAATGCCGACGAAGACCGCGAGGAGAAGCACGGGAGGCAGCGAGAGCGTGAGGCCGAGGGCCCGCCGGCGGGACTCCGAAGAGACCCTCCGACGAGCGACGACCCGCGCACCCGCGCCGGATCGAAGAGCGGTCACTGGCCGGGGACCTTCTGATCCCAGAGGTTGCTCATGTCAGACGCGGTCTCGCTGTAGTACCCGGGGCGGAGGTTGTTCGGGTCGGCGCCGGAGAACTTCGCGACGGTCGACGCTTTCAGACCGTCCACCTTGACCACGGGGTAGCCGGCGATCTTGGAGGCGATCAGAGCCTGGCCCGCGGGGGAGAGGACATAGTCGGCGAGCTTCTCGGCGATCGCCGCGTGCGTGGACGTCTTCGGGATCCCCAGGTACGAAGGGCTGCCAGTGAAGGCGGGGTCGGAGATCTGGGTGTACTTGATCGTCTTGGGGAGGGTCCCGTTGTCCTGGGCGGAGATGACCTGGTCGCTCCACACCGGCGCCATCGAGATGCCGCCCGATCCGAGCAGATCGATCACCTGCTGGTTTCCGTTCGGGTAGACCCCCTTCTGGTACACGGAGGAGTTCAAAGCAGCGAGCGTAGTGAAGCCCTTGTCCCACTTCGACTCGAGAGATTTGTCGTACTTCGTCTCGAGGGTGGTGCGGTCGGCGTCCGACAGGTACCGGTCGAGCACGGTGGTCACGAATGCGCCGCCAGCACCGCCGGTCGAGGGCGAGTTGTAGGCGAACTGGCCGGGGTTGGCTTTGATCCAGGCCAGGAGCGCGTCGAGAGTCTTGGGTGGGGTGCTCACCTTGGTGGAGTCGTAGGCGAGGAGCACACTGGAGGCGCGGTAGGGGATGCCGTAGCCCTTGCCCGCCGCGACGGTCGTCGACGGGACGGATGCGAGGTTCGGGATCGTCGTGCTGCTGACCTTGGTCAGGAGCCCGGAGTCGCCCGCCGCCTGGATGAAGCCGGAGTCGATGAGGTCGTACCCCGGGGCGTCTCCGGCCTTGGTGGCGCTGGCCAGCTTGGCGAGCGTCTGCGCGTCGTGCTCGCCGTGCAGATCGAGGGTGGTCTTGACGGTGGTTCCCGGGTTGGCCTTCTCGAACGCGGGGATGAGGGCGTCCTGCCAGAGGGTCTGGATGTTGGTGTCGCCCGAGATGAAGACGGTGACGGTGCCCTTGGCACCGGCGGACTGGGAATCGCCCCCAGCGGAGGCGCTTGTCGTGGGCGCGCAGCCGGCGAGGGCCAGAGTGACGGTCGCGGCCGCGGCGACGGAGAGCATGGAGCGGCGTCTGAACACGGGAGGGGCTTCCTTCGGTTGGGGGTGGGGTTCGTTCGATCGGACTCCGCGCAGGGTTGCGGGAACCGACCTTCAGGGCGACTCGGGGGGCTAATCGCACCGTTTCGATTCTCGGGAGAGGCGGTTGCGACCGTCTTAACGAAACGTTGCGATTCGGTGTGGTGCTCACGAACACGGACCACGGTGGCGAAGGCTCTCACTACAGTGATTTCGGGGGCGGCCAGAGCCGATCCCGGCTCAGTCGAGGAGAAGCGTGACGAGTACCAGACGGCGGTCCTCCGTCACGATCGCCGACGTGGCATCCCGTGCCGGAGTGTCGACCTCCACCGCCAGCCTCGCGTTCCGCACCACCGGATCCATCACGGATCGCACGCGTGCCCGGATCCTCTCGGCCGCCGGCGAGCTCGGTTACGCGGGGCCGAACCCCGTGGCACGCTCCCTCAAGAGCGGACGAACCGGCATCGTCGGGGTGGTCGTGGCGGAGAGCATCCGACGTGCGTTCCAGAGCCCCGTGACGATCGCGACCATGGACGGCCTGAGCGAAGAGCTGGACGCCCTCGACGTCGGCCAGCTGCTCGTACCCGGACGGATCGGCGCGGGGGCGAGCTCGTCGCGCCTCCTCGACTCGATGCCGATCGATGCCGTGGTGTTTCTCGCGCGCGGCGAGCAGTTCGACGATCTGCTGCCGGGCCTCCGGGCGCGAAGGATCCCCATGGTCGGCATCGAAGGACCGCATGCCGACGACATCGTGCTCGTCGGCATCGACGACGACCGCGGGGCGGCGGAGCTGGCGCGGCACGTCCGGTCGCTCGGGCATACCCGGGTCGGCGTGGTGATGCGCACGACCCGTCTCGGTGCGTCCGCGCCCGCGGGCCAGGTCGTGCCGATCGCGTTCGAACTGGAGGCGATCGCGAACCGGACGATCCGGGGTCGCCTCGCCGCCACGGCCGAAGTGTTCCCGGACGCCCTGCGAGTCGAGGCGGGTGGGCGCGACCTCGAGGCCGGAGAAGCCGCGGCGGCCCGTCTTCTCGACGTCGACCGGCCCCCGACGGCGCTTCTTGCCCAAAACGACCTGCTGGCGGCCGGAGCCCTGCGCGCGGCAGCGGCCCGCGGCCTCGACGTACCCCGGGATCTCACGATCACGGGCTTCGACGGCGCGGACCTCCCGTGGCTCGACCGACGCCTGACCACCGTCGAGCAACCCCTCCGCGAACGAGGCCGAGTGGCCGGCAGGCTGGTGAGCGAGTTGCTGCAGGGGGGATCACCCGGCGGAGTCGTGCTGCCCGTCTCCTTTCGCGCCGGAGACACGGCCGGCCCCGTCGCATCGTCTCAGCCGACGTCGAGAGAAGGCCACTCGGCTCGGTAGGCGTCTGGGCTTCGGCACCGTACCCTGGAGGCATGCCTGATTCCCTCGTCGGCGGGATCGTGTTCTCGATCGCCCCGACAATCCTCGTCGGCCTGATCTTCTGGTTCGCCATGCGCGCGATCTTCCGCGCCGACAAGAACGAGCGAACGGCGTACGCCACCATCGAGGCCGAGGAGCGCGCGAAGGCCGAAGCTGAAGAGGCCCGGCCGGCGGCATAAGCGGGCTTCCGCGACGACACCCCCGCAGCAACCGACACCCCCGCACCTCGAGTGCGGGGGTGTTGTCGTCGTGCGGGACGAACGGTGGGTCGAGCGGCGGTGTCGCGGATCCTGGTGTCCCCCTTCTGGGCGGGGCTCTGGATATCGGCACGAAATGCGCCGGACACCTTCGTGACCCCCGGCGTCCCCCAATCAGCGAGAGCGGGGTACGGAACCTTGGGAAATCAGCGCTATTACCTGGCTCTGGCGTACCCCGTTGAGAGAGAACGGGTCGTACACCTGAACAGCACTGCATGTCAAAGAATGTGCAGTGGCGTACCCCATTACGCCGTCTTTTCTGGGAGCGTCCCCAAAGATTACTTGGGAACGCCCTGAACGATTTTGGGAGGGCTGTACCCGCTCGGAAGACTCGTAGTGCGGCGAAAACATCCGAGCATCGGAGCTTCACCGTCGAATCGGGGTCTCAGCAGGGGCCTGATTTCGCTAGGGATGGAGAAGAAAACATGTCGACAACTATCGATAGCAACGTCCGCGCGAACACCAAGGGCGCCACCACCGCCGCACAGACCACCACCTCCACTGACGACGACGTCGAAGTCGAAGTCCTCGGGCAGGTGCGGGGCGCCTCGACCGACCAGGTCGGCGACTACCTCCGCCACATCGGCCGCATGCCCCTCCTCGACGCCCAGGAGGAGACAGAAATCGCCCGCCGCATCGAGGTCGGCCTCTTCGCCGAGGAGAAGCTCGCCGAGCTCGACGCCGCCGGCAAGGTCTCGGCCTCCGACCGCAGCGACTACCGCTGGCTCATCCACGATGGCGAGCGTGCCAAAGACCGCATGATCACGGCGAACCTCCGCCTGGTCGTCTCGATCGCCAAGCGCTACACGCAGCGTGGCCTCCCCTTCATGGACGTCATCCAGGAGGGCAACCTCGGCCTCGTTCGTGCCGTCGAGAAGTTCGACTACACGCAGGGCTACAAGTTCTCGACCTACGCCACCTGGTGGATCCGCCAGGCCATCGCCCGCGGCCTCGCCGACAAGGCGCGAGCCATCCGCATCCCGGTGCACACCGTCGAGCGCATCAACCGCATCTCTCGCGCCGAGCGCGACCTCACCGTCGACCTGGGCCGCGCGCCCACCGTCGACGAGGTGGCCGCCGAGGTCGCGATGGAGGTCGCCGACCTGGTCGACCTCAAGTCGCGCTCGCACGAGCCCGTCTCGATCCACACCGTCGTCGGCGACGCCGAAGACTCCGAGCTCGGCGACTTCATCGAAGACGAAGAGACCCCCTCGCCCGGCGAAGCGACCGAGACGTCGCTGCTGAACCGCGACATCCACTCGCTCGTCGAAGGCCTGCCCGACGACGAAGCCCGCGTGATCCGCATGCGCTTCGGCCTCGACGACGACCAGCCGATGACCCTCGACGAGATCTCCAAGCGCGTCCACTCATCGCGCCAGGCCGTCTCGCGCGTCGAGTCGCGGGCCCGCCTGCGCATGTTCGCGAAGGCTGTGTCGCAAGACCTGCAGCTGTACCTGCAGTAAGAGCGTCTCCCGGGGCCGCCCCGTCCCGTTTGTCGGCGTTGTTAGGCCCGTCCGTGCTGAGCACGGGCGGGCCTTGCCGTGGGTGGTGGGTGGTGGTCGGCGCTCGGTCGGCCCGCCCGTCGAGTGCCGCCTAATGTCGTCTCCCGGCCTTGCCCGGCGGCATTTGCCGTCACTCGGGGTGCGGGGGTTCGGCGGCTGCTGCGCGAGTGCCGCCTAATGCCGCCGCCCGAGGCAGGGCGGCTGCATTAGGCGGCACTCGAAAACGCGGCCAAGCCCCCACAGGGAATTACGCGCCCGCATCTCTCCACAGAATTGGGTGCTCGCCGTCCGGGGGTAGCCCCGATCGCCAGGCTTGATGCATGAGATCTCCCCTCCCTCCCCTCCTGCTTGGCGCTCCCTTCGTCGTGGCAGAGGCACGCGCGCTGGGCCTCCGCCGGGCACGGATCGACGCCCCCGATCTTCTAGTGCCGCATCACGGCATTCGCGTCGCGGGGCCGGTCTCCACCATCGAAGAACGGTGTGCGGCGCTCATGCCCGCTCTGCGGTCGGATCATCTGTTCAGCCACCTCACGGCCGCCGCGTTGTGGGGTCTCCCTCTTCCCTGGCGCGCAGGATCCGGCCCGCTGCACGTCATCAGCCCGAGTGGGGCGCATCCGAGCCGCCCGGGTGTCGTCGCCCATCGCTCCCTGGGTGTACGCGGTCGGTTCGTCGACATCCTCCCCGTGGTCGACCCCGTCACGTGCTGGCTGCAGTGCGCCGCGCTCCTGCCGCTCGACGCCGTCGTCATCATGGGCGACGCGCTCGCCGGGCGATCGTCGCCGTTCGAAGCGGCGAGGGAGCTCCCGGTCGAGCGATTGCAGGCGGCGGCTCGGCGCTGGGGTAGCCGGCGCGGGGCCCGACGGCTGCGGGAGGCCCTGGGGTGGATCCGGCCGAACGTGTGGTCGCCGAAAGAGACCGAGCTCAGGCTTTTGATCGTGCGGGGCGGATTGCCCGAGCCACCCGAGCTCAACGGAGAGGTCACCGACGACGGCGGGAGGGTGCTGGGGCACGGCGATCTCGTGTACCGACGGCAGAAGAAGGTGATCGAGTACGAGGGTGATCAGCATCGCAGCGACCGGGGCCAGTGGCGTCGAGATGTGCTGCGCTACGAGAGCTTCCACGACGCGGGCTGGCGAGTGCTGCGAGTGACCGACGACGACTTCGGTGCGCCCAGGGCGCTGATCGACCGTCTCTCTCGACACATCGGGGCGGAGGCGCTAGCGTGACGAGCACCGGCGGAGAACGCCCACGAGCGACCGAAAGAGGTGAAGACCATGACTGCATCGAACGAGAGCGCCATGAATCCTTCTTTCCCCGAGGTCGCCGCCTCCTAAGAGCCGCGGTGACCTCCGTCCTGGAGACATCCGTTGACTTTTTCCGACGATTTCGTCGTACCCACCTTCACCGAAGCCGCTCTCGGCGACGGCCAACGCTGGTCGACCTGGCCGGCCACGCAACCGCTCGAACGAGGCCCACGCCCGTTCCCCGACTGGGTCGTGACGAGCGCCGCCGCGATCGACACCGAACTCGGCATCGTCAAGTCGGGCAAGGAGGCCGACGTGTTTCTCATCGAACGCCGAGTGCCCCTCGACGTGCGGCCGAGCGACGGGAGTGCCGGATCCTCGGTTCTCGCCGCGAAGCGGTACCGGGGCCCCGAGACCAGCGATTTCCACCGCGGCGCTCAGTACCGCGAGGGCCGCCGCACCCGCAATACCCGAGACGGCAGGGCTATGGCACGAGGATCCGCCCACGGCCGCTCGGTCCAGGCCGGGCTCTGGGCCTGGGCCGAATTCGAGGCTCTCTCTCGCCTCTACGCGCGAGGTCTGCCGGTGCCGTACCCGATGCAGATCTCGGGCACGGAGATCCTGATGGAGTTCATCGGCGACGGGGCTACCGCTGCGCCGCGCCTGGCTCAGACGAAGGCCGACGGGGCCGACCTCGAGCCGCTGTATGAACAGGTGGTCGAGATCCTGCTCGGGTTCGCGAGAGCCGGGTATGCCCACGGCGACCTCTCGCCGTACAACCTGCTTGTGCACCAGGGGCGGGTCGTGGTCATCGACCTGCCGCAGCTGGTCGACGTGGTGAGCAATCCGAACGGGGTGGCCCTGCTCGAACGCGACTGCCGAAACGTCGCCGCGTGGTTCGCGCGGAGGGGGTTCGTGCGCGACGTCGATCAGCTGTTCGCGGAGTGCCTGGGGGAGGTGTTCGGCGGCTAGAGCGCAAGCCAGAGCTAGAGCCCGAGCCTGGGCTGGGAGGGGTCTGCGAGCAGGTCAGTGCTGGCGCAGGAAGCGGGCCCGGACCGCCGGGGGGACCAACTCGAGCAGTTGGTCTTCTCGGAGCGGGAGGTCCATGAGGCTCAGCTTCAGTCGACCCTTGCGGCCGTGGCGACCCGCGTCGAGGCGTGCCACGATCCCCGCGTCTTCACGAAGGCGCACCTTGATGACAGCGCCCTCGCCGACGTCCGACACCACGCGTCCGTCGAGCTCGAGAGCCGCCGACCGGGTGCCCGCGCCGACCACGAACTTGAGGAGCTCCTTGGGCCCGAGCACGATGGTCCGGTCGATCCCGGCCATCGGAGCGACCGGGGTCACGATCGTCGCGGCAACAGCGGGGCTGACGACCGGGCCGCCCGCGGCGTAGTTGTAGGCCGTCGAGCCCGCAGGCGTCGACACGACCACGGAGTCGGCCTTGAAGTAGCCGTAGGGGGTGCCGTCGACAAGTAGATCGGCGGTGACGACGCCCTGGCCGGGTCGGCGCGTCACGGAGAGGTCGTTAAAGGCCAGGAAGGAGGATTCGAATCCCGTCGACGAGACGACGACCTCGATTGCGTGGTGCGACTCGAGCGAGAACTCGTTCGACGCGAGCGTGTCGAGCACTCCCGGCAGTTCGGCGGGCTCGATCTCGACCAAGAACCCGACGTTGCCGTAGTTCACTCCGAGCACCGGCACAGGGCGCTGCGAGACCAGGCGCATGGCCCCCAGCATCGTGCCGTCACCACCGAGCGACACGACGACGTCGACCCGCTCGACGAACGTGGCCTCGTCGACCAGTTCGATGCCCTCGCCGACCCGTGCCGCATCGTCGGTCAGCGCGATCAGGTGGGCGCCGGCCGGCCCCTGCCATTCGCGCAGCACGTCGATCGACGGCGTGACCGGCTTCGTGGGATGCGGGATCAGACCGACCGTGTAGTTGCCCATGACCCGAGGCTAGTGAGCGACGCTTGGAAGACCGTCACGCCGCCAGCGAACAGGGGCAGACTCCCGCCCGTGCCGTGGTTACTCTCGACATACGCGACGCCCACCCCCTCGGGGCGTCGACCGTCATATCGGTGACGTTCCAGCCCGTCACCAAGGGAGTTTGAAGATGTTCGAGAGATTCACCGACCGTGCCCGTCGCGTTGTCGTCCTCGCTCAAGAAGAAGCGAAGCTGCTCAACCACAACTACATCGGCACCGAGCACATCCTGCTCGGCCTCATTCACGAGGGCGAAGGCGTCGCTGCCAAGGCGCTCGAGTCGCTGGGCATCTCGCTCGACGCCGTGCGCGAGCAGGTCCAAGACATCATCGGTCAGGGCCAGCAGCAGCCGACCGGCCACATCCCCTTCACGCCCCGTGCGAAGAAGGTCCTCGAGCTGAGCCTGCGCGAAGCGCTGCAGCTCGGCCACAACTACATCGGCACCGAGCACATCCTGCTCGGCCTCATCCGCGAGGGTGAAGGGGTTGCCGCACAGGTCCTCGTCAAGCTGGGCGCCGACCTGAACCGGGTGCGCCAGCAGGTCATCCAGCTTCTCTCGGGGTACCAGGGCAAGGAGGCGGTTGCAGTGGGCGGAGAAACGCAGGCTGGCCCGCAGGGTGGGTCGCAGGTGCTCGACCAGTTCGGTCGCAACCTGACCCAGGCTGCGCGCGATAACAAACTCGACCCGGTCATCGGTCGCGAGAAGGAGATGGAGCGCGTCATGCAGATCCTCTCCCGCCGCTCCAAGAACAACCCCGTGCTGATCGGTGAGCCCGGCGTCGGCAAGACCGCCGTCGTCGAGGGCCTCGCCCAGGCGATCGTCAAGGGCGACGTGCCCGAGACGCTGAAAGACAAACAGCTCTACTCGCTCGACCTCGGGTCGCTCATCGCCGGAAGCCGCTACCGCGGTGACTTTGAAGAGCGCCTGAAGAAGGTCACCAAAGAGATCCGCACCCGCGGCGACATCATCGTCTTCATCGACGAGATCCACACCCTCGTGGGTGCGGGTGCCGCCGAGGGCGCCATCGACGCGGCCTCGATCCTCAAGCCGCTCCTGGCCCGAGGCGAGCTGCAGACCATCGGCGCGACCACGCTCGACGAGTACCGCAAGCACTTCGAGAAAGACGCCGCCCTCGAGCGACGCTTCCAGCCCGTCCAGGTGCACGAGCCTTCGCTGCCCCACGCGATCAACATCCTCAAGGGGCTGCGCGACAAGTACGAGGCGTTCCACAAGGTCTCGATCACCGACGGCGCGATCGTCGCCGCGGCGAACCTCGCCGACCGCTACGTCGCCGACCGCTTCCTGCCCGACAAGGCCATCGACCTGATCGACGAGGCCGGCGCCCGCCTGCGTCTCTCGATCCTCTCGGCCCCGCCGGAGCTGCGAGAGTTCGACGAGAAGATCGCTGTCGTCCGCGGCCAGAAGGAGGCCGCGATCGAAGATCAGGACTTCGAAAAGGCCGCCTCGCTTCGCGACGAGGAGAAGAAGCTCCTCGGTGAGCGTCTCCGCCTCGAGAAGCAGTGGCGTTCGGGCGATGTCGGAGCATCCGGCACCGTCGACGAGGGCGTCATCGCCGAGGTCCTGGCTCAGGCCACGGGCATCCCGGTCTTCAAGCTCACCGAAGAAGAGACCTCGCGTCTCGTCTTCATGGAGAAGGCGCTGCACCAGCGGGTCATCGGCCAGGAGCAGGCGATCGCTGCGCTCTCGAAGACGATCCGACGCACCCGCGCCGGTCTGAAAGACCCGAAGCGCCCCTCGGGCTCGTTCATCTTCGCCGGCCCGACCGGTGTCGGAAAGACCGAGCTTGCCAAGGCGCTCGCCGAGTTCCTCTTCGACGACGAGAACGCTCTCATCAGCCTCGACATGTCGGAGTACGGCGAGAAGCACACCGTCTCGCGTCTGTTCGGTGCCCCTCCCGGGTTCGTCGGATTCGAAGAGGGCGGCCAGCTGACCGAGAAGGTCCGCCGCAAGCCGTTCTCCGTGGTTCTGTTCGACGAGATCGAGAAGGCTCACCCCGACATCTTCAACTCGCTCCTCCAGGTGCTCGAAGAAGGTCGTCTGACCGACGGTCAGGGTCGAGTCGTCGACTTCAAGAACACGGTCATCATCATGACGACCAACCTCGGAACGAAAGACATCACCGGCGGCCCCGTCGGCTTCCAGATCGAGGGCGACACGGCGACCTCCTACGAGCGCATGCGCTCGAAGGTCACCGAGGAGCTCAAGAAGCACTTCAAGCCCGAGTTCCTGAACCGCGTCGACGAGACGATCGTGTTCCCGCAGCTCACGCAGCCGGAGCTTCTCCAGATCGTCGACCTGTTCGTGAAGCGTCTTTCCGACCGCCTGCTCGACCGCGACATGACCGCCGAGCTCTCGCTCGCGGCCAAGGAGCAGCTCATCAAGGTCGGGTTCGACCCGTCGCTCGGTGCTCGTCCCCTCCGTCGTGCGATCCAGCACGAGGTCGAAGACCAGCTGTCGGAGCACATCCTCCAGGGTGAGCTCAACGCCGGCGACCACGTGAAGGTCGACTACGTCGACGGCAAGTTCACCTTCGAGACCGGGCGTCAGCCGGGCCGCGAAGAGGTCCTGGTGCTCGACAAGGGCGCCGAAGAGGCGTAGGTCGCAACCGCACCACTTCGAGGGCGGCTCTCCCACTGGGAGGGCCGCCTTCGGCGTTCCCGTAGGCTTGCGACTATGACGTCTGCCGCTATCACCACCCGCAAGGCGCTGGCGAGCGACGTGCCCCACATCCAACGGTTGATAGCGCCGTACGTGAGCCGTCGGATCCTTCTGGGCAAAGACAACGTCACGCTGTACGGCAGCATCCAGCAGTTCCAGATCGCGCTCGACCCCGACGGGGTGCCGATCGGCTGCGGCGCCCTCAACGTCTTCTGGGACGACCTCGCCGAGGTGCGCACCCTCGCGCTCGACCCCGAGTGGATCCATCACGGCGTCGGCCACAAGCTCCTCGAGGGGCTCGAGAACGACGCTCGCTCGCTCGGCGTCGGCCGTATCTTCTGCCTCACCTTCGAGGTCGACTTCTTCGTGAAGCACGACTACCTCGAGATCGGCGAATCGGTCGTCTCGCCCGAGGTCTACGCCGAGCTCGTGCGGTCGTCCGACGAGGGCGTCGCGGAATTCCTCGACCTCGCCCGCGTCAAGCCGAACACCCTCGGCAACACGCGCATGCTCAAGGTGCTGCCCCCGGTTTGAGCCGCGATCGACCCGTCTGACCGGGGCTCCGCCTGACGATCCGCCGCACGCCCGCGTGACTCGCCGGGCACATCCGGGTCGCGGTACCGGCGGGCGCTTACCCTGTGCGCATGTCGTCGATCAAGCATCCCGTCGGCTCGGAACCGAGCTCGGTGTATTGGCGTCGCCGCGCGATCGTCATCGGGGTGCTGGTGCTCGTGATGCTCATCGTCGTGTTGATCGTGGCAAAGCCGGGTTCAGGATCCGACGCGACGCCCGCTTCGACCCCGACCACGTCGGATCCTGCGGTTTCGCGCCCTGCCACGCCGAAGCCCGTCCCCTCGGCCGCCGCCACGTCGAAAGCGACCGACGCCCCCACGGCCTCGGCCTCGAATGCCACCTGCGACGCCGATGTGATCACGCTCAAGCCCGTCGCCGACCAGGCCTCGTACACCTCGCTGGAGCAGCCGCAGATCTCGATGTCGATCACCAACACGTCGACGTCGGCGTGCTCGCTCGATCTCGGATCGGCTGAGCAGGTGCTGTCGATCACCTCCGGCGCCGAGACGTACTGGTCGTCGAAAGACTGCCAGGTCAACGGCACGCACCAGAAGATCACGGTGAAAGCCGGCCAGACGCTGACGACGCCGGCCATCGCCTGGGATCGCACGCGATCGTCGTCGTCGACCTGCAACAGCTCGCGGGCATCGGTGCCGGCCGGCGGAGCCAGCTACCACCTGTCCGTCGCCGTCGGGTCGATCAAATCGGCCACGTCGGCGCTCATGATCCTGAACTGAAACGGCACCATCGAATGGCATCCCCGAAACCCGAATTCCGCTCGGAGCAGCTCGAGCAGGCGCTCGCCGCGCAAGACGTCGCCGCGGTCGCGTTCGCGCTCCGCAACGACGTGGTCGTCGTACCGCGCCTAGTGCTCGCCGACCGTAAAGACGAGCAGGTGCGGGTCTTCGGGCGGGAGAACACTGACAAGCGGATCTTGCTGCTGTTCTCGTCGGCCGAGACGTACAAGGCCATGGTGCCAAACGAGAAGATACGCCTCGTGATGCTCTACGACGGGGCGAAGCTGCGCGACTTCATCGAAGCGCACCTGGACGTGCTGGAGCAGGTGTTCTTCGACATCGCCGGGCCGCACACGATGGCCGCGAACCCGGAAGATCTGCTGCGGGCGTTGCGCGCGTAGGCGCGGGCTGGCGGGCCTTCGGCCTACCGAATCGGGCGATTGAAGCGGGTTGCAAGCCTAAAAGCGCCGAAATCGTAGGCTGACGGTTCAGAACGCTGGCAGAAGTGGGGCGGAGGGACGGTTTGGGGGCCCGGATCGGCCGGTTTTGCCAGACTCCTGAACGGTCGGGGCTTAGAACGCGGCGTCGAGCTCGCGGTCGCGGTCGCTGGACGCGCTCGAGAACGCCTGCCGGAGCGCTTCGCGCAGGTGCTCGGACGACGAGTCGATGATCTGCGTGAAGCCGAGCCGCGCGGCCTCGGAGGCGCGCTGCTTGCCGGAGGAGACGGGCCGGATCTCGCCCGCGAGGCTGATCTCGCCGACGGCCGCCAGGGTGTGGGGATAGGCGCGTTCGCGGCTGGCCGAGGCGAGGGCGAGTGCGATGGCGAGGTCGGCGCCGGGCTCGGTCAGCTTGATGCCGCCGACCGTCGAGACGTAGACGTCGGCATCGCCGAGGCGGATGCCCGCGCGGCGTTCGAGCACGGCGAGGAGCATGGCGACGCGGGAGGCGTCGACGCCGTTGACCACGCGGCGCGGCTGCGGCGCCGTGCTGGAGACGATGAGCGCCTGGATCTCGACCGGCAGGGCGCGGCGGCCCTCCATCGAGATGGTGATGCAGGTGCCAGAGACGGGGGCACCGCCCCGCGACATGAACAGGCCCGACGGGTCTTTGACCTCGGCGATGCCGTCGCCCGTCATCTCGAAGCAGCCAACCTCGTCGGTCGGACCGAAGCGGTTTTTGTGGGCGCGGATGAAGCGCAGCGCGGTCTGACGGTCGCCCTCGAACTGGCAGACGACGTCGACGAGGTGCTCGAGCAAGCGCGGACCTGCGATGCTGCCGTCTTTGGTGACGTGACCGACGAGCAGGATCGGCAGGTTGCGGTCTTTCGAGACGCGCACCAGGGTCGAGGCCACCTCGCGCACCTGCGACGGACCGCCCGCCATGCCCTCGCTGGCCGACGACGACACGGTCTGCACCGAGTCGACGATCACGAGCGACGGCTTGGTCTGCTCGATCTGGCCGAGGATCACGGCGAGATCGACCTCGGCGGCGAGGAAGAGGTTGGGGTGCATGGCGCCGGTGCGCTGGGCGCGGAGCCGCACCTGCGAGGCCGACTCTTCGGCGGTGACGTACAGCACACGAGCACCCTGCGCGGCGGCACGCGACGCGACCTCGAGCAACAGGGTCGACTTGCCGACGCCCGGCTCGCCCGAGAGCAGGATCGCGGCCCCGGGAACGATGCCGCCGCCGAGCACCCGGTCGAACTCGGCGATGCCGCTCGGCCAGTGCGAGACACTCTCGGCGGGGATCTCGGTGATCGGTCGCGCGGCACGATCGGCGGGCACCGCGATCGCGCTGACACCACGACTGGAGGCGACAGCGGCCGACGCATCGACGACGGTGCCCCACGACTGGCACTCGGCGCATTTGCCGACCCATTTGATCGACGACCAGCCGCACTCGGTGCAGCGGAAAGTGGAGGTGGGGCGGGCCATGGGGCAACTCTAGGTGGTGCCACCGACACCGGCGGGTGATGCTCACAGGGGCCCGGCTGGTGCGGGTGGAGCGAGCGGGGGTGGCCGCGGATCCTTGGTTTGTCGGGTTTGGGGTTCGGCTCAGGAAGTCGCGGTGACGTCGTCGTCGGACCGCGCGATCGCAGCCCCGTGAGCCCGGTCGGCGACGGCCGAAGCAACACTCGTGACCCGGCGCGACGCGGTCACGTCGGCTGCTGCCCGTTCGGCGGCGATCCGGGCCAGGCGGGCGTCGATGGCGGGGAAGAACGCCGACGCCCACACCGTGTAGCCCTTGTCGTTCGGGTGGAACAGGTCTTTCGCGGTGTTGCGGTAAGTGCCGATGTAGCCCTGCCGGCGGGTGGTCGCATAGAGCGGGGCGACGGTCAGGCCGAGCTCCCCGGCCACACGGCGCACGATCTCGTTCGCCACGGCGACCTTCTTCTCGAGGTCGGGCAGCAGCATGAACGGCAGGTCGGCGACGATCGCGTGCGGGGGGAGGGCTCCGTAGATAACACGGATGTTCTTCTCGAACTTCGCGGCGTTGAACTCGCCGACATCGTTCGAACCGATCGCGACCGTGACGATGTCGGGAGTCAGATCGACGAGGCGCGGCACCTGATTGATCTTGCACAGGCGCGTCGTGGAGCCGCTCACCGCGAGGTTCTTGACTCCTACAGTCGAGCGGGTGGTGCGCTTGATGTGCTGACCGATGCGGCCGACGTAGCTGCGCGACGGAGCCGACGCACCGATGCCCTGGGCTGCCGAATCGCCGAGAGCCACGTAGCTGAGTGCTCCCTGCTGGGCGAAGCGCTCGCGCCACCACTTCGAATGCACGGGCAGCGTGCTGTTGAGCACATCGGCCGCGACCTGGCGGCGGGCCATGAAGCGGCGGTAGTAGGCCGTGCCCGCGACGGCTGCTGCGGCTGCTCCGCCGACCGCTCCGGCGATCGCCTTCGTGTTGGTCATTCCGGCACGATACGCCCTCGCGGGTGTGCGGCCGCTCGGTCGTCTGCGCCTGGCCAGAGCGCAGGATCCGACAGCTCACCCGGGCGATTCGGCAAGCTCCCGAATCTGTACTAAACTCGCTCTCGGTACCGTGTCCGAGCGGCCGAAGGATCATGTCTCGAAAACATGTGTGGGGGTTAACTCCACCGTGGGTTCAAATCCCACCGGTACCGCCACAGAAAACCCCCGTTCGCGCGGGGGTTTTCCTGTTCGAGGGGGTGACTCTGGTGCATTTATGGTGCGCTTTCTCAACGCACCGCTTCACACCGCCACTCTCGTCACCGCCTTCTGGTCATCAGGGCTGCTTGCCCGGGTCCCCGGGGCTGGTGCCCAGGTCCCTCCGGTCTCGGCGCAGCGGTCGTGCTTGTGCGTCATCGTGATGCGCATTCGCCGGATCGGGACGTAGCGTCCGACGGCATCAATCCACGGCACGCGCAGCCGGGCTCCTCTGCACTACCGGAGGAGCCTGGTTGCCCAGGCGGATGCGTTGCGGTACATCGCCGCGGGTCTTCAGCGGGGCGCGGCCGCGCGGCGATTGACCGGATCTCAATGGTGGCGGCGCCGCTCTAGGCGACCGCACTTGTCAAGCTTGCTCTGCTCATTCTGTTCGAACTGACGTACCTGCCTGACCAAGTTCGCGCGGACGTTGAGGCTTCGATAGATCCCGGTTCTCCAGAAAAACAAGTTGTAGTCACGCCATCGGCGCACGACGTAGAGCCGGAAGTAGCCCATGGCGTGAGATTGCTCGCGCGAGCTCACACCCTCGGGACGTCGCGACGGAACCCCCTTCGTGTCCGGCAAGAGATGGGTAAATAACTCACTGAACGTCGGTCCTTGTCGGTGTGCGTCCGTGTACTCCGCGATGAAGAGCGCGGCTGCAAGCGCCCACTCTCGCGAACGGTCGGGAGCAAGGAAATCTTCAACGACGTACGCCCAGCTCGCTGGCGGAGGGGTTGTACGGTTGAGCCACCAACCCGCTCGGCGCCTACTCAACGTTGGCCTGCACGCCGGCCAGATGCAGCGCCGGACCGTACGCCTCGATCTGCGCGATGAACACGAGCTCGACCCAGCCCGTGATGTTGCTTCGTTCCTCACGGCTGAGGTCCTCCCAAGTCCTGTAGCCGGAGGAAGGTGACGCGCTCAGTCGATTGGCGACGATGCGCGCGGTCTCGCGATGCAGGATTTGACGGAAGGCGTCTGCTTCGATCGTCGGGCCGAATCCCGTGCCGGTGTCTTCGCTCACGATCCATTTCCTTTGCCGGCGTGGGCGATCGCTGGGGCTGCGTCGCACGTGGTTTGCGGGGCGGCGTTGATTGCGTCCTGAGACTCTTGTGGTGGGTTCACTGTCAGGAGACTAGGGAGCGGCGCACGGAGGTTCGCGACCGGCCTAGGTAATTTTCGTCGAAACTGCTCGTCTATCAATCGAATCGAATCTTGGCATTTTCTGGCGGTCGGGCGCGTCGCTGCGCGCGCCTTCGTTGACTAGCTGCGACCGCTGGCCGCACTCGCGTCGGTGAAGAGCTGATGCCCCTGCTGCAGTCCGTGGTCTCTTATCGGCTTCAGTCCGCAACCGTTCCCGAAGTCGCGACGAGCCGAGCCGAACTCGTTCGCTCACCGGCGGGCGCGCTCATGCATCGGCATCAGAGTTCAAACCTGCGCCTCCGACTGGGGCTCGCACCGACGCACCACACCTGGATGGATGGAGAGCATGGACACTCACGACAGGAACTCGGCGGGAGCATCAGCGCAGCGTCAGTACGAGCGCCGACGCGCGAACGACGAGGCGAAGATCCGCGAGAAGTGGGGCCAGGGCCGCCTCGGGCGCATCGCCGTCGCGCTCACGGACGAGAAGCAGAGCACCGCGGCGTGGAAGTCCGGCGCGACGGGGGAGTCGAAGGTCGGGGCTCACCTCGAGGCGATCGCCTCGGACCAGCTCATGGTGCTGCACGACCGACGCATCCCGCGGACTCGGGCGAACATCGATCACATCGTCGTCACCCGCGCCGGCGTCCGGGTCGTCGACGCTAAGCGCTACCAAGACAAGCGACCCGAGCTGCGCGTCGAGGGCGGGCTGTTCCGGCCACGCGTCGAAAAGCTCATCGTCGGCGGCGACCGGACGAAGCTTGTAGACGGTGTGCTCCGTCAGGTGTCGCTCGTCAGTGACATGCTCGGCCAGCAGGTGGGTGCCGTCCCCGTGACCGGCGCGCTCTGCTTCGTCGACGCCGACTGGCCCATGTTCGGCGGCTCGTTCCGTACTCGTGGCGTCGATGTCCTCTGGCCGAAGAAGCTCGTGAAGCTGCTCATCGCGTCGGACGGGCCGGTCGACGTCGCCGCGACCGCCGCTGCAATCGCCGGCCACTTCCCGCCCGCCTGACCAGCGGTCGCGCGACTCAGCGGCGGCCGAACAACCGGCTGAGGAACGAGCGCGGCTGATCGGTCGGTTCAGCTGATGCGACTGCCGTCGGTGGCGCCGGCTGCGTGGAAGTCTCGACGCGGAGCTTTCGTTCCCTCGGATTCGGCATCGGTGTCATCGGCCAGTCGGCCGGGTCGTGCTCGTCTGGGACCACGTAGCCACCACAGTCGACGACCGTCCCGGCGCGATCGAGAGTCACGGTCTGCACGTGCAGGGTGCCGTCATCGAAGTCGTACGGGCTCCGGCCGTCCGGTGCGTACGCAGTCCCGTCACGCACGCCCTTCGACCACGTGAGCCGGCCCACGCGGCCCGTGGGCGACGACGCCCACCAGTGCGTACCGTCCCACTCGACACGAAGGGTGTCGCCGACGCGCACACTCCGGAGCTCCTCGGTGACGGTGGAGTGGTAGAGGCTCGACAGCTTCGGCGTCCCGCGTGCGGCGAGGACCCTGGCGTAGGGGCCGGCGATGCCGTACATGCGGTCGCCGTTCTTGTGCATCGAGCCGACCTGCGGGTGGCCATCGGAGGCGGCTGGTTCTGGCACGGCTCCTCCTCAGACCTCGACGACCTTCAACACCGACCCGGGGCCGGCGAAGTCCTTCGGGTTGTGGGTCACCAGGTCAGCCTGGTACACGATCGCTGTGGCCGCGATCATGAGGCCGATCACTCGGCCCTTTGAGTCCCGGTCGACGCGGGTGAGCTCGACGACGGTCTGGAACGCCGCAGCGCACGCGTCGTCGAAGGGGAGTCCCGCACCGAGTGCTGCACGGAGCGCGTTGTAGTGGAGCCGATGCGCATCGCGCACCTCAGCTTCGGCCAGGTCGTAGAATTCGCGAAGCCACCAGGCCCACCTGGCTACTTCGGACTTAAGTGCTGAACCCGCTGCTCCACACTTTCGGGCAGACGAGTTGCGCAGCCGGTAGCGGGAACACGTGTCCTTAATGGTTGTGGAGACGAGGTTTAGTTTTCGGCCGATACGACACGCCCAAGGGCTACTTCAACACGCGGGTGTGCGGCTGTCGGCACTGTGTAGCGTTCGTATCGAAGACGAGAGGACGTCATGGACAAGCCCAAGATCATCATCGACGGAGTGCCAGGCACCCAGACGCAGCAGGCTGACGCGTGGAGGCCGGTCGTCCGGGACCAGCGGCTCTACCTGCAGCCCGATCATGAGCCCGGGCGGCTCTACTACGTCGAGGCATACTCGGCCGAAGCTGAAGAACCGTGGTTCCGTCTGCGCAGCCCTGAGGCCGAGGCCGCCGAAGCGTGAAGGTGGAGCGAACCACACGGCCAACGACGTTTGAGCGGGGCATCCGAGGCGCAGACACCGTTGTCGAGGTGCGTCGCTGATGGGCTCATTCGTGGCGAAAGTGTCGCACTTCACTGATGGACTGCCGTTCCTGCGGACGGTCACCGGCGCGATCATCCCGCCGGAACCTGAGTTCATGAACGCGGGCTTGAGCGTCGGGGATGTGCTGTTCAGCGTTGACGGCACCTGGCATACCGGGACGGACGACGACTGGACGGAATAGGAACGCATCGGCGTGATCAAGCACGTCGAACCCGGCAAGGTCATCGTTCAAGCCGACGGCGGCCTGACATCCCTGTCTGTTCCCGACGACGTCGCCGTCGGCGAGGACTACACAGTGCGTTTCAACGATCAGTTCCGCATCACATCTGTCGCGGCAACAACGCCGGTGCGGGTGGCCCCGATCGAACTAGATCGCGGCGACGACTTCGATGCCGGATCTTTGCGCAGGGAGATCGACTCAACGCTCTCCTGGGACCAGTTCGCAGGCTTCCCCGACATCATCGCTGAAGCGCAGAACCTTTCCGCCACGCAACTGAACCCAACCGCGAGAGCCGCGCTGGCAGCACTTCGCGTACCGCAGCTGCGGGGGCTGATCTTCGCCGGACCACCCGGCACAGGGAAGACCCATCTCGCGCAGATCATGGCCGCGCAATCCGGTGCAGCGCTCTACCTCGTCACCGCTGCATCACTCGGCGGTCATCTTGTCGGTGAGAGCGAAGGACGTTTGGAGGCCATCTACACGGACGCGGCGAAGCAGCCCCTATCCATTGTCTTCATCGATGAGATCGACGTGATGACGAAGTCGCGTGACTCGGACCGCGACTCCGCATCGAGGCTGGTGAATGTGTTCCTCACGAACATGGACGGCGCCACCACACGAACGAATGTCGTCACCATTGGCACGACAAACAGAATCGACGACATCGACCGCGCCCTGCGTAGGCCAGGACGGTTCGACCGTGAGATCACCTTCCGCCATCCCGGCGAGTCTGACCGTCTCGCGATCCTTCAGGCACGTCGGCCAGAGACCACCGGACCCCTAGATGACGCGTACGTTGCCGCGAACACTGACGACTGGTCCGCTGCCGATCTTTGGTCGGTGTGGCAACACGCCGGCGAGCTCGCGGTGACCGCCGGGCGTAGCAGCATCCACAATGACCACTTCATCATGGGCTTCGAACGAGCCCGAACGATGTGGAACGCCCGACAGGAGAACACGTGAACCTGCTCCGCCGAATTCGAGGGTGGTTCCGATTCAAGTACCGACAAGCGGCGCTGCGGGCCCTCGACCGTCTGGTGCTGCCGCTCGGGGAACTTCGCCAGTTCGTTTACCTCGATGAGGTGGCGCTACGTAGTTTGTACGTTGGGCGGTACGGCGCTGAGGACGCTCGCATCGTTGAGACCCGCGGACGCTCCCGTGAGTCGTCATTGTCTGCTGGGGCGAGCAACTCTGTTCCGGGTGTGATAGCGGCAAAGGTCGACGCCGGAGTTCGGACCACCACCACCTCATCGCGGCAGGTGGAACGGCAAGGGTCGAAGCAGTCGCTGTTCCGTGACTTTCTCGGCCGCGAACTGCGACGGGTGACTACCGAACCGAACGCCCCGGACCTCATTTGGGACGGCACCAAGGACACGGCCGCGACGGGGCTGCTGCAGCGCGGACGCCTGATTCAGGTGAACGTCCTCCTGCAAGCGGATCCGCTGTACCGGTTCGGCTCAATGTTTGGCACTATCGCTGAACTGACGAAGCAGTTCCCCGATGAGACCTCCGGCTTGGAGGAGGCGGAGGCGCTCGGGCAGCTGGTGCAGCAGCTGCTCATCAACCAGGTGCCACTTCGAGCGGAAGTGGTGGGCTGGGGTGTCGATGAGGCAGGAACCGCTGTCGTCGCAGCCTCGGCTGCAGCACACCCGCTGTACCTGCACGCGCTGATGGACACGGGAAGCTTCTGGGCGGACGAGCGGCGGTTCCTTTTCGACGAGGCACCGCACGCTGCGCTGGTACGTCTTGCGGAACCTGGTGTCGTCGCCGGGTGGACACCACTAAAGCTGTTCAACGCGCTGCGGAACTACCCGGCCGTATCCTCGATCAACGAGTCGCTGCAGGAACTGACCGGCAAGCTTGAGGCGTCTGCGTCTGAAGCGAGGCCGGCCGGCGGGGACACGGAAGCACAGCTCACCGCTGCGCTTGACACCTACCTTCGGACGATGGTTCCGGCCGCGCAAGCGGACACGTTGGCGACACTGGTTGCCGCGGCTGCTTCACAGCTGGCACTGCTGGTTCCGTCCGCAACTGCTGTCGACACCGCGTTCGCCGTGCTCGATGCTCTCGCAACTGAGTTGGGGCACGCGCTGCCATCGGGCGACGACGTCGCGGCGCGCCGTTCGGAGGTGCTCCGCAGTCAGGGACTCACTACCCTTGGCACACCGGAGGCCGCACCGGCCTCGAGCAGCCTCCTGAGCGCCGACAAGCTCGTCTACGGACTTGTCGGCGAGGTTGTCGCGGTGTATTGGTGAGCCAGTAGCCTCCTGGTCGGCGCGATGCCGTAGCCTTCTTGCGTCGAAAACGGTCGAGGTCGCTGAACTCCACTGTCAACGACGAAACGGCATTGTCGAGGTGGCGCGTCTTGGTCCTTCCGACGATAGGGCAGGTGACAACGTCGTGTTGACGCGCCCATGCGAGCGCCACCTGTCCGCGCGAAAACACCATGCCGTGCCGCTGTGTCGGCGGATCTCGACGATGACTTTCACCGTTTCTTCCGCCTGGCGGAACATTCGTGAACCTGGTTCGTTTTGCTCACCGCTGTTGCCTGTCGCACCCGAAGGTCGGGCGAGTCTGCATCGCGCGAGAGGCGACCAGATCCTCCGATGCCGTGATCGGCGCAGAACGGATGCATCTCCCGCTTCTCCTCACGCTGCACCAGGTTGTACTGATCCTGTATCGAGATGAACGGCGTCCACTCGCCGGTGGCTTGTTGGTTCCGCCCGTTCGAGAACGAGGGCCTAACGTCGGGCGACTAGATCCGCGAGTGCCGCATCCAGGTGGAGGTTCTGCGGACTGACGCCGCTAGCAAACGTCTTTCCGTCCGCTCCGATAGGGCCTTGCTGCCAGCACCTGTAAAGCGTGCGCCACCAGCGCATCACGCTATGCAAAACGAGAAGTTGGCCGGCGGTCAGACTCGTTGGACAGTCTTTTTCATCCTCTCACCTCGGCTATCGCTCGGCGTTCCGCCTCTTCCCACGGGGCCCAACCGGAATCTACTTGGGACTCTTTGCCACGTAGTGCGTCGAGATCGCCGTAGCGGCCGGACGTTGCAGCCCACGCATCCGACGCAGCGAGTACGTCCTGCCAGTAGAGGTCATTCATAGTATTCGCGAGTATCTGGCGTAAGTACGGAGCGGACGACGCGGACGCAACGGCGAGAGCAGACAAATTTCGGGTGTTTAGCTCGCTGATGGCGTGTCCTCCGGCTCCAGCGCCCAACTTCGGGTCAACTGCACGCCCAGCGGTCTCCTTGCCGAGCAGGTACGTGACCTTCAGCTATCGCTCGACGCCCTGCGAAAGCTGCGTGATTACAGCTCCTGGCTGACGTGCCTGCCATGAGGGGCTCGCTGCTCGATTCAGTCCAAGGGCGACGTGCTCAGTGGCGGTGGAGATCTTGCTCGCCAGGTGCATCGCTCGCAGTATTCGCTCGTTCGGGCGGTTGGCCATAGGCGGAGGGTACGGCTAACTTCCTCAGACGGGGTGCTTCGTCCGCTCCTGTCCGCTCTGGCAGCCGATCGTCTACTGCACTCGGCTCGACGGCAACGACTACGGAGCCGTCCGCTACGTCCGCCGTCACGGCTTCGCTGACGTTGTCACCCGCCTGCTGGCTAACCCAGCAGTCTCACATAGGTTGGTCCGCAACCACTCGCAGTGGAGGTGCGCTATTCGGACGCGTGTGACGAGTTGGCCGGACTCAGCGATGGCAAGTGCTCAGGAGGAAGACCCGTCGCGGTAGCGCCCGGCGACAAGTTGTACGCGAAGGGGAGGAGTTGTGTGCGCGGCGCCACTCGGCCTCTCTTCACGTCACCTCCCGCCATCAGCTTCCGAGAATACGTATTACCGGAAGTAAGGCGGGGTTCGACTGGCGAGGTGATGCTCAGAGGTACACCTCAATGCCACCCAGCTCGACGGCCTAATAGGCGTTGCGCTGGAGTTCTGGATTCCCAATTGCAACAGATCTGATCGTTGATCTAGAAGTGCTGCGACCGGTGGAGTCCTTCTCACGACTCCCGAAAGCCATGCGTCTTGGCACACCATGGTTTCGAGACACGTAGGGCGCTAAGTAGGAGACATTCGAGTCCGAAGACTGATTCGTGCCTGAGAAGGACTCGACCTGCAATAGTGAGTCCGTGACTACACAGGAGCCGTTTCTTGTTCGAGCGTCGGCAACGCGCGTTCTCGGCGAGTACAACCATGCGTTTGAAATTCGAGACGGAGATGAATTTGTCATCCTCTACGGTCCGAACGGTGTGGGAAAGACTCGATTTCTCGAGGTCATTGATGCGCTGTCTCGCCTAAGAGGGTCTGCATTGTTGCTGCTGCCGTTCGAGACGGCCACGTTGGAGTACTCCGACGGCTCAGAATTGGCGGCCGAGAGGATTAGCGGGACGAATAAAGATGAAACTCAATTCCGCGGAACTGTAGCTATTGCGCTTCGCAAAGCCGGACGTATGGTCGTGTCCTGGACGTACGGAGAGGATGAATTCACGAAGTGGGTTCGAGGGGCTCTGCCTTACCGCCAGATCAGTGAAGACCTTTGGGAAGACCCCGGGGACGGTGAGATCGTTCATGTTGATGAACTTAGAGACAGGTACGGGCGGCGAGGTCCCGATGGAAACCCAACGCCCGATGCGTTAAAAAAGTTTGCGGGCAAGGTGCCCAGCTATTTGATCGAGACTCAGCGTTTGCGGATTGAACAAGAAACGCGGCCGCGTCCTGGAGGATTCCGATCCATATCCGCGACAAGGGGGCAGCGGCGTCCCCAATCTCGGATCACGGAACAAGCGGAAAACTGCAACAACTCGTCAATGAGGCGCAGACCGAGCATTCGCGCATCACGCAGCGCCTTGACCGAACATTTCCTAATCGCGTGCTGGGCACAGAGGCGACGAACTTAAATTTGGACGCCGACAGCATCAGAGCGCGCTACGACGAGCAGAATGAATTCCGCAGCAGGCTCGGCCGCGTGGCTTCTGTAGCGCTTGAAGACGAGCTTTCCTTACCGGCCCGGACCCTCGAGGACTGGGAGCTCAAGCTCCTGGATCTCTATCTGCGTGACGCTGATGAAAAACTGGCTCCATTCGAAGGCCTGCTTCAGAAGATCGAGTTGCTGGAACAGATCATCAATAGCCGGCTGCTGAACAAGCAGCTCCGCGTCACGGACGGCGACGGGTTGACCGTGGAGCATGCCGTTGATTCGCGTGAAATTGATCTGGACTCGCTTTCCTCGGGCGAGCAACACGAGATCATTCTTATGATCGATCTGCTCTTCAACGTACCTAGGGGAGCCATCGTCCTCGTCGACGAGCCGGAGATTTCCCTGCACATCGTGTGGCAATTGGCCTTCATTCCCGACGTCCGTCGCATCGCGGCCCTTGCCGGATTCCGTTTTGTCGTCGCTACGCATTCGCCGCAAATTATTAATGATCAATGGGATCGCGCGATCCGGTTGGGGCCACCCGAGGTGGCGTTCTCTTGAGGGAGGCGCTCACAGCCAACACGCTCTTTGCAACAGTCGCCATGTATATCAAGGAGAGTCAGTCCCTCCTGCTGGTGGTGGAAGGTCCGGACGACTACGACGCCCTTAAAGACCACTGCTCCTCCGACCTTCACCTAATGGCTGGTACTGGCGGGCGTGCGCAAGTCCTTAGCACCGCGGAACTAGCTAATTCTCGGGGACTAAAAGGGGTTCGCTTTCTCGTAGACCGCGACTATGACGGGTTTACAGGGGACAGCGGGGTGGACGACCTGGAGAACGTCTTCGCAAGTGAACACCACGATCTCTTTATGGATCTGATTGTGGCTGAGCCTGATGCTCTGTATAGGGTTATCTACGCGCATACACGGTCCGCGCGTCGGCGCCCGATTTCACAGGGGACAAGGTCAATTCCAAACGCGGAGATCATCGGGGACGATGCTCGCGCTCTGGCGACGAAACTCGCCGCCGTTCGAATTGTGAACTCGCGGAACAGCTTGGGATTGGACTTCTCGCGCTTTTCGTTCGGTGGCTTGAAAGTTCGCGATTTTGACGTCGAAGCGATGGCAAGAATTGTCTGCGTTCGATCGGCCGCCCCTCTCGAAACCCATGATGGTGTGGTGAAGGAGGCACGAGCGGCCGAGAAAGAGATTCGGGGCCTCGGCTCGGCGGTGGGTGATCATGATCTTTTTAGCGCGATCGGTCGCGTGCTAAAACGGTACGAAGTGAATGTGAGCCCAGAAACACTTCTGTCGTCGTTTCTGGTGGCCTTCTCGTGCGCGGCCGTTGCCGCCCTCTCCTGGTTTTCCGACCTCCAGAATTGGTGCGAGCAAAACCTACGAGCGGGCATGACTTGCGCGGCGATTCCAATCGGTTCTTAGCCACCCGGGCACCCCTCCCACGTCGGACTTCGAGCAATGGGCAGGGAAGGACGAGCTGCTGCAAGGCAATCGAGCTCTCTGGGCGTGGCTTAAGTGTCAAGAATGAACGTCCTATATCCCTAGGGATATGGGATGTCTCACGGGCTCGATCTCGTGAACCGATCTAAGTCCGGATTTCCGCCATACCGAACTTCCCATATCTATGTGCCGAAAGTCCCTGCTTGAATTTATGTGTTCATCGTTGGTTTTGGGACACCTGGAGGTCTTAGTTGGGAAAGCTGATCGGGTACGCGAGGGTGTCGACGAAGCAGCAAGATACGGATCGGCAGGAAGCTGACCTTCTGGCTGCCGGTGTGCGCCGCGATGACCTCTACATCGACCAGGGTATTTCGGGTACTAGAGCGTCGAGGCCGGCCTTTGATCGAGCTCTGGACGCGATCCATGACGGGGACACCCTCGTGGTGACGACTCTTGATCGTCTTGGCCGGTCGACGCAGAACATGCTCGACTTCGCCGAGGGACTCAGGTCGCGGTCAGCGGGTCTTCGGGTGTTGAACCTGGGGGGAGGGGATGTGGACACGTCGACTCCGATGGGGTCGATGGTGTTCACGGTGATGTCGGCTTTGGCGCAGATGGAGCTTGACATCAAACGGGAGCGGATCACGGACTCTGTTGCTAAACGGCGAACGGCTGGTGGCGACCTCGGGGGACGCCCGCAGAAAGTGTCAGATCGGCAGATCCAGAATGCACTGCGGTTGATCGACGGGGGAGAGGCCGCGGCAAGCGTTCTTCGGGATCTTGGTTTGTCCCGGTCGACGTTCTATCGGCGCGCCCGCGCGCTCGAACGTGAGGCTTGAGACCGCGGTATCACGTCCCCTGACGCAGCAACCGGGTCGCATGTGGCGTGCCCAGTTAAAGGGTCGGGTACCCGTTTTTCGCGGCTGTGTTGAGGGTGGTGGTGATGTTGTCGAGTTGCGGCAGGATCGCGGTCAGTGACCCGTCGGTGTCTGCGTGACCGAGGACGGTCCGGTACGCGGTGCGCATTCTCACGAGTGTGCGCTGTCCGTCGTCGGTGAGTTCCAGAGTGACGAGGTGGGGTGGGGTGCGGCTGGGGACGCGGCGCAGCAGGCCAGCGTCCTCCAGGCCGTCAATGAGCGCCGTCGTGTTTCCGTCCGAGGTGGAGAGGTCGGCAGCGAGGCTGCTTGGGCTGATCTTGGGGGTGACTGCGATCACCAGGAGGGCCGTGAGCTCGGCCGGCGTTATTGCAAGGCTTCTCGCAACGTGGCTGCGGAATCTGCGGTGGGCTTCGTCGAGGCGATGCAAGGTTTGAGACAGAGGAGCGACTGCCTCGTAGGAGTCATCGGGGTGGGCGGTCATGGTTGATCCTTCCACGCAGCTGCTCGTTCCTCAAACGGTCGACCTTCATTAACCGAACGAAACCTAAACGCGTTTTTGGACCCACAGGGTAGGTGTGGCGGCGGGCAATGGGATCGACCGCGGGGCGGGCCTTGGCGCAGAAGATGCTGCACGCTTCCGAAGCCTGGTTTTGGTGGCCCATTCCGTCGGCCATACAAGAAAACCGGCGGTGAGAAGGAAGACGCCGGCAGCCTCGCCGTTGACGAAGAGAGCCGCGCCCGTCAGCAGCAGGGTGAATCCTGCGGCGTCGATGCACCGGCATGCCCAACGGGTGGGCGGGACTGTTCGGGTCATAAGAGTTAGCGGGCCTGGAGGGAACGGCGGTGGGTCTCGCGAAGAGCCCGGAGCCTTTCGCTGCTGTCCTGGACCGTCCCAGTCGTCGAATTCTTACGGGCAAGAATCACAGTCGTTGTCGTGGCAGCGAGCAGGAGAACGATACTAACGAGGGCGATGAGCACGGTGACGCCTCCACGGGCAAATAGGTTGACGGTCGAGATTCTCCGTAATGGAGTGTCTTTATGAAACGCCATCTTGGCTGTATTGTCATGCCCCAGAACGGGGCGGCTCTATGCGACAGTCACGCAAGCCGCCACGCCTGGCCTTTCCAATTCCGTGCTAGACCCGGAAGGGATCGGGTACCGGGTGGGGGAGCCTATTACCGTTTGAGGTCTTTGCGGACGGTGAGGTGTTCCCTCACGACGTGCTGCCACCGCGGATGTTTTGGACCCTGGCTGGTGGGAGTAACGATCTGATAGGTGGTACCGGTGGTGTGGAGGTGTCCATGGCCGATGAGGATGCTGCCGAGGGTTTCGGTGATCTCCCACACGCCGGCACGGGCGTTTCGAACCCGGTAGACGCGGCCGTTTAGCCGGACAAGGGTGTGTTGCCCGTTGATACGTGGCAGTTGCGCGTCGTCAAGGTCGATCGGTTCCACACTGCCCCCTGGATTGGTACGCCCATCCTTGTCCTGGAGGCGGCCAGGGTTGTGGACCTCAGAGTCGTATCGTCACGCCGCGCCCAGTGGACGACGTCAGAGGGAGAGGGGTGTTAGGCCTTGCTGGCGTGGAGGACGGCGGAAGTCAGCGTGGTGAGCTGCTGGATCATTGCCGGTTTTTCGGAGAGGGCAGTGAGTGTTGTCTCGTATTGGTGGAGAACATGGTTGACGGCGTTCCGGCCGGTTGGGGTGAGGACGAGGAGCAGGCTGCGCCGGTCGGTGGGGTGTTGCAGGCGGGTGAGGTACCCGGCGGCGTCTAGCCGGTCGGTGACGGCGGTGATTGCGCCGGTCGTGAGTTGCAGGTGGGCGCGAAGCTGTCCTGGGGTGACCGGTTCGTCTTGGGCGAGTTGCAGGAGAGCGTCAAGGTCGGTTGTTCCCACCCCGAGTTGTTGGGCGGCAGTATCGAGAAAGACGCGGTGCGCATGGTTGAACGCGAAGAGAGCGAGGCGGATAGTCGCGGTGGTGTTCCCGTTGCTCTCGGGAGGCAGAGACTCGGGCTTGGTTTTGGGGTTGGGTGTGGTGTTGACCGTCGTGGTCATCAGGTACTCCGTATCTGGGGACCATCCATGGTCCGCTTCACCCTGACTTAACCACCACCGGTCCCTGCTGTCATTCCCCAAAAGGGGGAGTGAAGTAAACAAGATGGATGGGACTTCGAGGTGCGTGTTTGCCGGTCGCGGCCGGGCCCGGTGTGCGATGCCGAGGTTTGCCACGGTGAATGCCACCTCGGATACTTTAAAAGTCAGCCGCCACGGGTCAAGTGGTGTCGACCTCCCCACAAGTGGGTCCTCTCTGAGGGTTCGTAGCCCTAAGTCGGCTTTGATTTGCGAGGGTACTGCTCGAATTTCGGTAGGGGGCCAGTATCCGAGCGGCTGTTGTGTGCTTGATCGGATGCTCGAGGCGACAAGACGAAGTCGTTTTGCGCTCGAGGTTGCCTGGCGCGGTGGGTGACAGAGGGCCGTGGTGACACCGAACCCCTGGGTTGAGTGCTCTGGTGAGTCGTGGGTTTGAGCACTTGTAGTGACCGCTTTGGCTACGTAGACGGTTCTGTCTTGCGGGGAGAGTAAAGGTCTCCTATGGTGTGCTCGTTACGGGGAGCCCGGCCGGTAAACCACGTTTTGTTGGTGAATCCGGTACTGATCGCCAGAGACTAGCTCGAGGCGGGGTACCTGTAGATGGGAATTGCGCATGCGCGCTCTTCGGTTACGTCGCACCAAGACAATGCTTGCCACTACTGCCGTTGTTACGGCGCTGATTGGTGTTGCCTCCACAGGGATGGCGGCGCAGGCCGCGACGCCGGTGTTGCCGCCTGTGAATGGCCAATTCGATTACCAGATCGGCGGGGCATACACGCCGGCGTCGACGGTGTCGATCGTTGACCGGGATCGGTCGGCGAACCCGGTGTCAGGCAAGTACAACATTTGCTACGTCAACGCGTTCCAAACCCAGCCGGGCGAGAAAACCTTCTGGACCGGGTCTCATTCGGATTTGCTGCTGAAAAACAGTAACGGCAACTACGTCGAAGACCCCGACTGGCCGGGGGAATACCTTCTGGACACGTCAACTGCGTCAAAGCGGACCAGTATCGCCGGCATCATCAACGGGTGGATTGATGGTTGTCAATCAAAGGGGTATCAAGCTGTCGAACCGGACAACCTGGACTCGTGGACGAGGTCAAGCGGGAAATTGACCAAGGCAAACGCGGTGGCATACGCCACCCTATTGGCCACCCGCGCGCATGCCGATGGTCTGGCGATCGCTCAGAAGAACACGACTGAGCTCGGTTCCGCGGGAAAGAACACAGTCAAGTTCGATTTCGCCATCGCGGAAGAGTGCCAATTCAATAGCGAATGCGACGCGTACACGAGCGTGTATGGGAACAACGTCATCGAGATTGAGTACACGGACAACGCTCGGAGCGCATACACGGCCGCGTGCGCAGCGCAAGGGAAAACCATCTCCGTCATCCTCCGTGACCGAGACGTGGTCCCTAGTGGCGATTCGGCCTACCGGTACGAATACTGCTGACGTCAAAGGCCTCTTGAACAGCGCGCCCCGGTCGGGGCGCGCTGTTCGACACCGATGCGTTTGATCCACCGAGTACAGGGCTGGGCGACTGGTTTAAGGGCGGCGGAACAGTTCGGTCTCAGGCGGCCTGCGCCCCGCGGCGTCGCGCATCCGGGGGCGATGACCGGCGCTTGGCGAGTGGTCTTCAATGCTCGCACTCCCTGACTGCGATGGTTGATCATGGCTGTCGTGGATTTACTCTCTGGTGTGAAGAACAATACTGAAGAGGCGGGTGCCCTCATCCCTCTTCTGGAGGCAATGTCGGCCCTGCAAACGGCGGACGCCCTGCTCCGCTGGAGGCTCCGGGACCGTTTTGACATTCGGGCTAACGAGATGTCGGCGTTGGAGTACCTGGCCCGCTTAGAGAACCTCGGTCAACCCGTTCGTGTCCTTGACATTGCCCGTGTGCTTGGTGTGACAAACGGTGCGGGCACGATCATCGTGGCTTGTCTTATCGAGCGAGGTTTGGTGACTCGCACCGAGAACCCGAGGGACGGTCGCAGCAAACTATTGCACCTGACCCCAGAAGCAGCCACGGCATTTGCCGACACCCTTGGGGACTCCCGCACCGATCTCCGAACCTTCCTAGAGGGTCTTTCATTGCGGGAACGCAAACGCCTTACTGTGCTTTTATCCGCGATCACAGACTCTCTAAACCGGAGTGGGCTCGCCCCCAGTACTTGAATGCGGACTGGCGAGCTGACCAGGAAACTGAACGCGGGAGCTAGACAGAATAAATCACCAGGCTTGGGGTTTAGTTAGCCGGGCGTGACCGCCTAGGCTTGTCATGTCCGGTTATCGCTTTGGGATAAGCGGCCGTTGATGAACTGATTAAGGTGCCGGCGTCTTCGGGTGACGCCGGCACTTTCATGTCCCCGTGTCGGCTTTACAACCCTTTCTGATCGCAACTGCACGCACAGAAAACTCTTTCGACTCCTGGGGCGGTGACTTATCCGCCGTCCCTCCTCGGTGAAGTTCACCTTTTCCGAACCGGCAGAGATCTGGAAATGGGAGTGGTCGTTTTAGGCGGCTTGGGTGAGGTGTGTGCGGAGGGCGATGAGGCTGTCGCGGAGCCTCGTTTTCATCGTGCCGAGAGGGATACCAGCGGCGCGGGCGGCTTCGGTGTTGGTGAGCCCGTGGAAGTACGTCAGCTCCAGGACTTCCCGGTGCGCTTGTGAGAGGCGAGACATCGCTGCAACGACTCGACGGTGTTCCATTCGGACTTCGACCGATTCGGCGACGTCATCGACGGACGGTTCGTAGTCACGGATTCCGACTGCGTAGTCGCGGTCTCGGCTCGTTTGCGAAGACCTAACCCGGTCGATAGCACGTCGGTGAGCGACGGTAAGAATCCAGGAGACGGCTTTGCCGCGGGCGGCATCAAACCGGGATGCCTGCTGCCACACCTCCAGATACACGTCCTGGGCAACTTCTTCCGATTGGGCCGGATCCACAAGGACCCGCTGGATAAGACCGAGTACCCGGCCGCTGATGCGGTCATAGAGGGCTGCGAACGCGTCACGGTTGCCCTCCGCAACGAGGTACATAAGTTCGTCGTCGGTGCGGGGTGCGCCAAGTGGTGTCGCGGGAGCAAGAGGCATGGCGGGTAATCCTGACGTAGCACCCAGGAAGGCGGGTGGTGTGCGGAAGACGCCGCACTTACCGACTGTATGACTTTGCATAAACTCCCGTGTCCCCACTCCGGGGGTAGAACCCCGCGGTGCGTACGGCGGTTCGTTTGGCGGTGTCACGAACGGGTAACGCTCGTGAGGGGTGACCAAACTCTTTCGGGGTGGCGCCGCGAACACCTGACATCGGGCAAACGCCCTTGGAACATCTACCGGGTGTCCCGGATTCATCCAAGCAACACCCATCAAAGGATTTTGTTATGCGTAAGATCTCGAAAGCTGGAATCAGCTTCGCCGCCGCTGGCCTTCTCGTCACCGGTGTCATCGGAGCCGGCGTTGCCGCCAACGCCGCGCCGACCTCGAACGTCCACCTCGCCGCCTCCTCCTCGACGGTGCCCGCGCCCCTCGCCGCGGTCCCCGAGGTCTTCGGTGGCGACACCTCCGTCGCCCTCGACAGCAACTTCCTGGCCGCGCTGAAGAGCCTGAAGCTCACCCCCGGCACCTCCGGCAACGCGAAGCTTTCCGGCACGGACATCTCGTTCCCCATCACCGGCGGCTCGCTGGCGTACTGGAACCCCAAGGGCGACTACCGTCCCTACGTGCAGGGAATCCTCCAGCACACCGGGTCCGGCCTCACCCTGAAGGCCGGTTCGACCACGGTCACCCTCGAAGACCTCACCGTCAACCCGGGTAACTCCAAGCTCTACGGCGATGTCCTCGTCAACGGCAAGGTCGCAGCCGAGCAGGCCTACATCTTCTCCCTCCACGGCGGCACCCTGAAGCCCCTCACCATGGACGGCAAGAACGGCGTCCTCACCGGCACCACCGTCCACGTGTCGGGAACGGCTGCGAAGCTCCTGAACTCCACGTTTAAGACCGACGCCGTCAAGGCCGACCTCCTCGTCGGAGTCGCCACCATCAGCGCCCAGATCACCAAGTAACACCCCCTCTCGAAGAGCCCACCGCACGACGTGCGGTGGGCTCTTCCCCTTATGCGTGCTCGTTCCCGAAGGCGGGCACGGGAGAGTCTTGTCCTCTCGCATGGAGGATGAGATCAGCTCGGAGAGTGGATAACTCCGGGCGCCCGATGGGAGCCCACCACACCTGTAGGTGCGGTGGGCTTTCGGCATTCCGCTAGTCCTGGATGGGACCAATTGGCTCATCGGTAGTGCGCGGTCTATGGCTAGTCCACCCGTCCGGGTCCACGATGGTGCGACGAAGGGTTCCTCGTTTAATGGGGACGCCGGTGGGCCGTAGCAGGAGGTCAATCAGCGGCGACTGGGCAGCCTCTCTTGAGGTTGGGTATCGTCGGGTGGACCGGGTGCGGCTTTCATTGTTCTGCCGTGGCCTGGTTGGCTCGGCGGCTCGTGACCCGAAGGCCGGGCCATTTTCTGGTTGAGGGCAGGACTGCTGTCGGTCCACACGGTTGCACCTTGCCCTGGTGCGTTCAGAATTCGGCCGGTCAGGCTATCAGCCGTGGAGGGCGGCGAGGACGACAAGCGTGATCGTGGCCACGGCCAGGATGGCGACTGCGACATAGATGACGCGGGGTGTTCCCGGTTGTCGTGGCGGCCCATACGGGTTCTTCTTATGGCGCCTCATTCGACCAATTTTACGGTCCAGGCCCGTGGTGTGGTCAGGTAATGGTGGGTGGGTGTTAGGTGGCGGCAGTGGATGAGTCCATGGGGTTTGTCCGCGGTGTCAGGTTCAGGGCTTGTCCGGCCGTTCTGAGAATGGGTGGCCGATGAACACCCCGCCGGCACCGGTTCTGTCCCGCGCAACGACGAGCGGGGCAGAACCTTTAGCAACCGTCCTTCGCCGAAGAAAGACGACCAACGGCAGCTCTCTTATAGGGGACGAGGTTTTGGGGGCGGCGCAAGTGTGAGGCAGGAATGCCTGAGCCTCTATCGAGGCGCGGTTGTGCCGGGATCCTCGCGGGCCGTTGGTGGGGACAATGTTCCTGCCAGGGCTCGGTACAACGTCGCCCTGTCGACACCAAGCGTTCGCGCCACGACCGTTTTCGGCACTCCTGTCGCGACGAGCTCACGTGCCTCGGTGACCTGCTCTGTGGTGAGCTTTTTTGCCCGGCCGAGGTACTTGCCGGCGGCTTTCGCGATCCGGATCCCTTCTGCTTGCCGCTCCCGGATGAGAGACCTCTCGAACTCGGCAAATGCCCCGAGCAGGTTCAACATCAGTTGCCCCATCGCGTCCTCCGCATCACGGCCGTAAGTTTGCTGCTCCTTGACGAACACGACGGTGGCGCCTTTCCTGGCGATCTCATCGACAATGTCCCGAAGGTCCCGCAACGATCTGGCGAGCCGGTCCATGGATGCAACCCGGACAACGTCCCCGTCTCGGACGTACCGGATGCACTCCGCAAGAGCAGTCCGGTCGGTGCGGGACCCGCCGGACACTTTCTCCTCGAATACCCGATCGACCGGGCCGATCGACTCCAGCTGCCGATGAAGGTTCTGGTCGGTCGAGGACACTCGGACGTAGGCAACGGTCTGCGTTTTATGGGGAGACACGTCTGGACCCTCCCACACTTATGCCGCACAAGTAAGGATTGGGACTCTATTGCGACGTGATTTGGCCGTTTTTTGTGTGGTGTTTTGGGGTATACCCCACCGCGCACTTTCCTGCCGAGGGCAAGACGCGTTCAGCCTGTGGCGGTTGATGGGGTGGAACGGACCCGAACCGCGCCACCCCATCTCGAGCTGCCCCGAAGGGGTACAACCCGCTCCAGGAGAAGATCTCGACCGGAGTGGCAATAAAGATAGGCCGGTCTGACCTGGCAGGGCCAAGGTTGTGTTGTTTCCAAGACGCTTCCACCGCTTGGATGGCGCTCTCTTCATGCCCATACCCATACGGTCGAATTTGTAGAGTGCTATCCCCAGAACGGGGGTCACTGGACGGCGGCGGGGTACACGTACGGTGAACATGCTTCTGTTGCGGGCGAGGAGGTCCCGAGGGAACACCCTGGCCCCGAATCTGGTGTGTTCTTCGCCGTGACCGAAGCCTGCGCCTCGTCGTTGAGGGAAAACTCGCAGAGTCCTGCGACAACCTTCTACCCAGATTGCGGAGGTGTCGCAGGACACTGGGCTCCCGTTTCAGAGGCCGTGTTCATGGGTAAGGCGCGGTGCGTGCTGCCGGATCGGACGCAAGCCCACCGTGATGGCCCGCACGTCTTGAGGTGGCTGGCCGTCGTGTCAGACGTTCCGAAGCGCGTCGAGTCTGCAGGCCAGCTCCGCCGCATAGTCGTGAAAGCGGACGAGGGCCTAAGCGCTAGTGGGCGCTGAGGTCCCAGACGGGGGCGACGTATTCGCGGTTCCACCCGGCCCGCATGCGGGTCACAGCCCGGTCGTAGGCTTCGAGAAGGTTCATCGTGGGCCGAACCATCGACTGCAATTGCAGGCCTTCGTAGAGGGCGATGAGTTGTTCGGCGCCGCGGGCCGGTTCCATGGTGGACGGTTCCCTGCCGGCCCGGATGTCGGCAGCCAGTTGCTGGGCGACCATGAGGTGGAATCGGTGGTATTCCTCCTGGAGGAACGATGCCATGGGGTGCTCCGGGGTTGCAGCGACGTTCACTGTCGCGGACAGTAACCGCATGAGGGCCGGGTCGTCGATGTTCGCTTGGACGATGCCGCGGAGGAACGCGGCAGCGCCGGAGCGTTCCGCGACGGGCAGGATGAGCCGCATCCGTTGCCCGTTCCAGTAGTCGATCGTCGCGATCAGCAGATCATCCCAGGAGGGGAACCGGGCCGTGACTTCCTGCACGGTGACTTGCGCTGCGGTAGCGACGAGGTCGAACGTGGCTTCATGGAATGCGAACCGCCGGAATACGGTGATGGCGCCCTGGATGACCTGGAGACGCGATTTGGTGTCAGTTGTGTGCAGCACGGAAACCGGTCCGGGGAGTGAACCTGTTGCCGGCGCTTCGACTTGGGGAGCAGTAGACGCGGGCGAGGCTGACGTATCGGGCATGCCGACACGCTAATGAACCAAGGGGTGGTGGTTGTAGGCCCAGTTCAGGGTGCAGGCACTCCTGCTGGCACCTGTTCTGGGTCATCCCGGGAGGTTGCGCGCTACTCGTGTTCGCGATTCGATTCATGCATGCCGGAGGGGGATCCGGCATGAAGCACACACCACTGAACAGGGCGTTTCCTCGTGGGAGGGCATCACCACAGTGGGGGCTTCATACGCTTGTTCCGGCTTTGTCATCCTTGGAAGAGCCGGTGGGAGTGGGAGGGATGTTCCCGGGGTGTGTTGCTGATTCCAACGCACCCGCAACCAAGGGAATGATTTAGGGGCTCTCGGTCTTTGACCGGGAGCCTCTTCTCATTCTCCGGCCAGGGGTTATCGGATACCGAGGTGCAGCCGGAGCGTTTGCTCCCACCGCGCTGCCGCGATCGGTGCCCCTCCGGGAACGGCGGCCGTGTAGTGACGCCCGTGAAACACGAGCCGGCCATGGTTGATGCTGGTGGCCCCAATGCGTTCGGTTATCGTCCACACATGATCCGAAACAACCGTGAGCTCAAGCATGCACGAACCGAGCTGAACCCTCTTGGCCTCGCCCTGTTTCGTCGGTAATACCGTGTCCCACACGATGACCGTCATGACGTGCCCCCTTGGTCAGTCGCTGGCCTGCAACCGTCAGCGGTCATTCGGAGAACCGGATCAGGCGGTTTGCTCTCCCATTCGAATCAGGGATGCACGCTTCTCGATCGCCCTAATGCCTGGCAGGTGGACCGTCCGCACAGACTTACTCGGCGATCCCGGTCCCGGCCCTGGTCGCGGCGGTGTCGATAGCGTTCGCGGCGTGGCGGAGGCAGTCGATCAGGCCGGCATCGAACACGCAGGGGGAGTTCTTGACGACGTCTTCGATAGCGGAGTTGTAGAGACCCATGATGCTGTCCATGGCTTCTTCACCACGGAAGGTGAGGGTGAGTAGTTGGCTTCGCCGGTCGGTGGGGTGGGCGATCCGTTCCACGTGTCCTGCCTTGTCGAGCCGGTCCACCATCGCGGTGATGGCGCCGGTTGAGAGGTCAAGCTCTGCGGCGAGGTGTTTCGGGGTGCAGTTTTCGGTGCTGCCGATGAGGAAGATGGCTGTCAGTTCACCGGTGGAGAAGCCGAGGTCGTGGGCGAGGCGGTGCCGGATGCGTCGGTGGGAGGCGTCAATCTCCACGAGGGCGGCGCTGAGCGCTTCCACGGCAGCCGAAATCTCGGCCGGGTCCGTAGGGGCAGGTGTGGGGGTTCGGGTTGTCGAGGTCATCCGTGGTCTCTCTGGTTCGGGTGGGCCATCCGTGGCCGCATAGTCAGGGTAAGGACGCGGACACGATTCGGGATAGGCCCCCTAAATGGGGACTTTGCTCACTCATCAAACTAACCCACAATTGACCTAACGCACTGCAAAACCACCTGAGAAACGACTTACAAGACGGCAAAGCCGACCGATAGTCGAACAAGTCACCAGCCCTTTCTTCTTCTCCCTCATTTACTTCAGGAGCCCACCTCGTGTCGAACCTCACCCCCGTCAAGGTCAAGCGGATTCGTTTCGCCCCGATCGCTCTGGCGACCGGCGTCCTCGCCGCCGTCCTCCTCTCGGTCACCATGACGGGCACCCTGTCGGGCTTCGCCGCGCAGATCACCAACTCGAACAACACCGCCGCCACCGGCGCACTGACCATGCAGGAGCAGAACTCCGGCGCGACGGTCACCTGCACCTCCACCGACGGCGGCTCGGTCTCGAACAACACCGCCACCTGCGCCACGATCAACAAGTTCGGCGGATCGACCACGATGATCCCCGGCCAGACGGTCACCACGCCCGTCACCATCAAGAACACCGGCACCGTCGCCGCGAGCACCTTCACCCTCACCCCCGGCGCCACCTGCGCCCAGTCGAACTCGGGCGCCGCCAACGGCACCGCCACCGACCTCTGCGCGAAGCTCTCCGTCGTCATCACCAACACCACCGCGAACACGGTCGTCTACTCGGGCACGCTCGCCGCTCTCGCCGGCTCGTCGGCCTACACCCTCCCCGCCGTCGCCGCCGGTGGCACCACCGGCTTCAGCTTCGCCGTGACCCTCGCCTCCTCCGCCGGCAACACGTACCAGGGCCTGCAGGCATCGCTGCCCCTCGTCTGGAACTACGCCAGCTAGTCGCCATTCGCCCCACCCCTGGGCAGGGGCTCCGCCGAATCGGAGCCCCTGCCCCTCCTTCATGAAACGGACTCATCGCTGTGACGGACATTCGAGACACCACCCCGCACGACGCGGCACTCGCGTCGACGGTGGTTCGTCCCGACACGACGTCGACCACGCTGGCACCCCAGTCGATTGGCCTCGAGCGGATCACTCCGCGGCTTCGACGAAGCGTCCTAGTCACGGTTCTCTCAGCGTTGGTGGCCGTAGTAGCAACGACGTTGGTGGCTGCCGCGTTGCTGTTTCACCTCCACGGTGGGTCTTGGTTCATCGTCAAGACCCCGTCGATGGGGACTGCTGCCCCCGTCGGCACTCTCGTTCTCACCACCCCCACCACAGTGGCCGACCTGCATGTCGGGGACGTGGTCGCGTTTCACCCGCCCACCGACACCGGCGAAACCTACACACACCGGATCATCAAGATCAGCAAGACCGGTCTCCTCACCACCCGAGGCGACATCAACGGAGCCACCGACCCGTGGCAGCTGAACGACCACAACCTCGTCGGACAAGCGTCGACCATCCTTCCCGGGTTTGGGTGGCTGATCCGCGGCCTGCCGATCGTCCTCCTTGGCACCGTCGTCGTGTTCCTCGCCACCGCCCGAGTGAAAAACGCCACCAGGAGAAGTGCCTACCGGATCTCTGGGATGTCTCTTGCTGTCTCCGTCGCGGCGTTCGTGTTGAAGCCATTCACCGGGGTTGTTGTGGAGCAAGTCACCACGACCGGCGGCCACCCCGGCGCCACCGTTGTCTCCACCGGCCTTCTCCCCATCCGAGTCCAGGCGGTCCACGGCACCCACGCGGATCTCCTCACCGGGCAGGTTGGACACGTCACTGTCCCCGCGTCCGCCCATCAAGCGTTCTACAGCCTGTCCTCTGGCCTGCACTTGGGGTTCTGGGGCTGGGTGATCCTCATTGGGGTGTGCTCCCTGCCGCTTTTGTGGACGATGATCGTGGGCCTCCCTCCGAAAGAACAGGCCGCCGCGTGAACGCGAGGCCAAGTCACACCAGCGGCCGTCGGGTACGCCTGTCGCGGGTCCGCCGCGGATTCTTGGTGGTCGGTGTTGCTGCGCTCATAGTGGCTGCAGTGTGGGCGGTCTCGGGTGCGACCCCGTTCGCGATCGCCGGGTTCACCGCGAAGATCAGCAACAGCAGCAACACTGCGGCAACGGCCCAATACTTCAAGTGCACCAATGCGGAAGCCGCCGACAAATCCAGTGCCCTGTTCCAGTACTACCTCAATGAGGCATCCGGGTCGACAACGGCCGTTGACAGTGATGGCAATTCGGCCAACGGCACCTACCAGGGCACGATGACGACCAGCACGGCCACCCCGATTGCGTGTTCGAGAGACACCGGCGGCGCTTACGTGCTCAACGGCAGCAGCAGCTTCTTGTCCACGCCGACGTCGTATGCGAACCCGACCACGTTCAGTGAAGAGGTCTGGTTCAAAACCACCGTCGCGGGCGGGCTGCTGATCGGTTTTGGCAGCAACCAGGTGAGCTCTTCTGGCCAGCACGACCGACAGATCTACCTCAACACGTCAGGGAAGCTCGTCTTCGGCACGTACAGCTCAGCCGTCCAGGTGGTCACCTCGCCGCTGGCGTACAACGATGGAAAATGGCATCACGTTGCCTCGACTATGTCTGCCTCGACCGGTATGCGCCTCTACGTCGACGGGGGCCTCGTTGCATCGAACGCGAATTACACCGCCGCAGAAAACGCGACCGGGTACTTCCGTATCGGTTACGACACCATCTCCGGCTGGCCGGGCACTGCCAGCAACTACTACTTCACCGGGCAGATGCGGTACGCCGCCGTCTACTCCACCGTCCTCACCGCACAGCAGATCTCCAACCACTACGCCGCCGGACAATAACCACAACCCCACCCCACTGACGGCCCGCCCGGATCAGGACCAAACCATGAACACTACTTCTGCCCGCACCCCGGTCGACGTCAACGAAGCCGACCTCCTCGCGCTCCTCGGCGCCTATCAGCACCTCCAGGCGCAAAACCTGCGAATGAGTACCCACCTATCGGCCGATTTGGGACTCAGTCCCACCGACCTTCGTGTGCTGCTGTATCTGTTCCGCACCGAGAACGTCTCCCCGAGGGATCTCGCGACTCTCCTCGAACACACGACGGGTTCGATCACCGCGATGGTCGACAGGCTCGAGAAAATGGAACATGTCGAACGACGTCCCCACCCGACGGACCGGCGCAGCCAAACCCTCCACCTGACCGACACCGGAATCTCAGCCGTTCAGCACGTCCGAGACGCTTACCAGAACGCGTTCGATGGGGTGTTCACCGGCCCCGCCCTCCGCACCGCCTCCAAAACCCTCCGCGCCCTCGGCGACGCCCTCACACCGCTCCGTTCTGACAAGTAAGCCTTAGATGGACGTGGGGGACTCGCAGGGCTCGCGGTGTCACTTGGCAGGGTGGGCGGTCTCTGGCCAAACACAAAAGGTCCTCGCGCCGCAGGACCGGAACCGGTGAGTGCGGGGTCTCCCGCCCGGGCGGGAGACCCCGCGGCCACGCTTCACGGGCGCCAGATCAGAAGCATCCACGTAAGGCGGGCCTTCGCCTGGGGTACCACCCCCCGGCATCACAACCGTAGCCGTAACGGGGGCGGGCGCAACAGGATCGCGGACATTCTGACGGTCACGCTCAGTGGGGTGCGGAGGGGAACAGTTTCGCAGGAGGTATGCGGGATTCAGGTGTCGCAGGCGAGTAGCCGCAGAAGGTCCGCTTCTATCTCCTCGAACCGGATGTGGGGGTTCTCCGACCAGGAGGTGAGGGTCTGTTGCCACCCGGTGGCACCGAAGATATGTCCGCCTAAAAGCGTCACCAGCGTCGCCAGGTGCTGCTCCAATCCCAGCGCCCCAACTACGGGAACGGCCGTGTCGGGCAGGGGGCGCGGGGTGGCGGTTGCGGTGGGTTCCTGGTGAGGGAGACCCGTCGGGTTCTGATCCATCCTCACATGCTAGGAGGCGGCCCCAGCGGGGTCCTGCCCCCACTACTGGGAGTCCACGACGCTCCACTGTCATGGTCGAATGCGGGCGTCCCGGGCGGATAGCGTCCCAGACTCGAGCTGCTTCCAACGAGCGGGGCAAGGCTCCCAGGTGGGGTGCGGGTGTTTCTGCCCATGCTGAGTGCATCATCCGGAACGATTACGCGTCCGGGGAGTGTGTGTGAGCTGAGGGGCACCCGGTTGGGGTTCTAGTCGAAGTCGACACGGCTACGTAAGTTCAAGGCGTGCGTATTTACGAGGACCCGAACCTGCCGGTGGCCGGTCGTATTGACAAGGCCGCGAAGGCGATCGCGTTCGACGCGGGTCTGCCGGCGGTGACGTTGCGTCGTGTCGTGGCCCAGACCGGGCTTGAGCCGGCCGTTGTCGCGCAGCAGGAACCGTCAATGCCAGCCCTGGCGGCGCGCATGTTTCGGGACATCGCCGCCGACGAACTCGCCGCAGCACGCGCCCACGTAGAAACTCTCACCACCGCTCGAGCAGCGCTTCAGTACCTGACCAATGACCTCTTTGCCGGGGAACACACTAGGGAAGATTGGATCTGGGCAGACGGGTGGAGTGTGGGACGCCGGAACCCCGTCGTTGCGAAAGTGGCACGAGAAAGCACAACCCTGTGGGTCGAATTCGTGGCGGGCATCATCACCGTGGGCGTGACTAATGGTGAATTCAGAACCCGTGACCCGCATTTGGTCGCAGAACTGTTCGTGGCCCTGATCGACAGTCTCAGTATTTATTCGCTCGTGGCTCACAGCACCCCGACCCGGAGAGCGGCCATGGTCGAAGCATTCATCCGCACCGCCCTCGACCCGACCTGCAACATTCCCGCCACCTCACCCGAAGAGTAAGAATGTCGCCGGCTCGACACCACAGTCGGCACGAACGCCTCCGGCAAGTAATGATCAATCCCTGTCTCGTAAAGTCCGGGGTGAGCATGCCCGGCCATCGAACTGCGGGAACGACTTCTTGAGACACGACGACCCCTGGCTTTTCAGGCATGTTCTGAGCGGGTGAACCGCGACCTGAGACGTCCAAAAACTTTTAGTTTTTCGAGACGACTCGTTGCGAGATATTTCAAGCCACCTCGTCTCGCTAGCCGTCATCTGGGCCGCGTCTGAAGCTCGGCCCTCGTCACGAGAGCATCGTCCTTGGACGAGGCGCAGAGGGAAAGAGCGGGCTCGGAAACCAGGTCAATTCAACAGCAATGCTGCCGGTGGTCACGTGCTCTCACGCAGCCTAATTCGTCTCCGCTGGTCGTCTGCTCCTGAATGCAACGTCGGGAGCCAGCCCTGCTCCAAGCCACGCGCGCCGGAAGGACTGCGCCGACCTCCGCAGAACTAGCTGTCGCTGCGCACTCTCGCTGACGCGGTACCCGGTCAGTGTCACGTTGTTGCTTGGCCCGCGCCAGCGCTTATCTCAGGAAGCGATGATGCCTACTGCCTGTGCAAACTGAGCACCGAAGCTCGTTACGGCGAACACGCCCTTCTCAACGACAGTCGTGTTTCCGTCGCTGTTTGCGATGTCCTCCAATGCGGCCTTTTCTGGACGTTGTTCCACCCAGTCGTATTGCCCGGGAGCGGTCAGCTTAGTTCCATAATCGTGTTGCACGAGGCCGAGCCGCTGCCAGTTGTCCAGGTACATCGGAAAATATGCGTTGTACAGCGGTAAGCCTGTTGAAGGGTTGTCGTAGCGGATGACGTTTGACATAACCGTTTTCGTCCCAAGCTCCCCAGTGACTTGGATTTTCAGGCGAACCATTGGATGCATCTTCCCTCTATTCATGTCGAATGTCCGGAGTAATGAGGCTTCTTCCGCAGTCAACTGGCGGATGACTTCGCAAACGAGGGGTGCGCCGAGGACGCGTGCCGGTCGTCTGCAGCTCGGGCCAGGAGCGCCAAATACAAGTCCTTGAGCTCAGGCTCTTCGAGGGCGTATCCGAGCCCCTCCATTGCAGGGGCAGCGATGGATGGCTTAGGCGCTTGGAGGTTCTCCTCAGGCACGTCCGCCACTTTCTCGGCGAAGTCCTTCGCGAAGTCGGCTTCGAAATAGTCCTGCCGAATGCGGAACATGCGCGCGAGCGGCGCGAAGAGTGCCAGGCCCATCTGCTCGCGCACGGCCATCTTCTTCCCCCGCACCGCTGCAGCGTCTTTGAACCCTTGACTGCTTTTGACCTCTTCCAGCAGCGCTAGTCGCTCGGCCTTTCGAACTTCGCGGTCGACCTTCACGCCTTCAGCCCCGGCCTTTACGACCTCCCCAGCAGCCTTCGCCGCTGCTCCAACTGCCACACCCTCTACACCACTCATATTGGGACCATAGCTCGAAGGAAGTCGATTCTGCACGTGAACCTCTACAGAGGACGCGACAACACCGGGCATCGGGGAGTACCTAAGGTCGTCAGATCTCAGTGCCGTGAGCGATCGGTTGACGAGTGGGGTCGAGCCGGTGACTTTTGCAAGCGCAGGGCTGCCGAGGTGTCCGGTAATCGGTGGTCGTCGTGCATCCTTGAGGCCTGCAAGCCGGTTCCTGCCAGTCGCTTTCGAGAGTCAGTGAGACGTCTCGCATATCTATAGTTCTCCGAGACACGCCTACCGGTTCCCATTTCCGAATAAGGCACCGTCACCGAGATCCGATTCGGACTACCTATTCGAGACGGTGCAAACCCCGCAACGACGCCGGAGTCGCCGAGGGATCGACGTGTCCCGTAGCCGATCGGCTGACCTGCCTCCCGCCATCAGGGCTGCGGAAGTGGGGAGGCGAGCCGTTCGTTATGCCGTGACTTGCAGGAGTCGTTCTGGGTCGTAGGTGAAGAAGTCCTGGTAACGGGGCTCGATTGCAGGTGTCCTCTTCGAGGAGTATTGGGGTGGGCGCCTTGGGTATCCAGTGACCCGGTATGCGGGGACGTCGGGGTGGCCTTTGTAGAGGCTCACGAGATGACTGCCTGGGCGAGAATCATGAGAAGGATTGCGATGCCGGCCACGGGAAGCGACCCAATAAGGGCCAACTCGGTGATGCGATGTCGGCTAGTCGTCCCCTGATACCGCTGACCGCTCCGAAGGTACGTCGGAGACGTTGGTGTGGCGTTTTGTGCGTCGAAAAGTGTGGTGTGGCTGCTGAGGACGTCGCCTCGTGCGTTGGTGAGGATGTAGGAGTGGACGTGCTCGATGGAGGCAACGATGTCGCCGGCAACACGGCCAACCCACATCCCCGGGTTGACTTCATGCCACAGGGGCGTAACAGCGTCAGCGCCCTGCCCGGCGCTGCCCTTTCCCGACCAAAGGAGAGGTGTCTTTGGCTGTACCGTTTGGATACTCACGCGGCAACCCCATCCAGGGTTGTGTCTCGCAGGTGCCTTTTAGCGGCGGTAAGGGTCGTGTGGTGGTCCTGCTCGTGACCAAAGCGGTCACGGACGATGAAGTGGGCGCCGTCGTGCTCGATGGTGCCGAGGAAGGGGGCGGCGGTGCTGGCGACCCAGAAGCCGGGTTCTGGTTCGGCCAAGGACACGGTCGGCATGGTGGGCAGCAGCAGCGGCATGCGTGATCTTTCTTGACGGGAGTGGGCCCTCCTCGTAGGGGTGAGGAGGGCGGTGCGGTTCGGGCCGCACTTGATAAACGGTTCCCGGCACCCATTCGTCACACGTCTGCTCAACGAATTCTCAGCACTGAGCTTTCCCGCCCGACACAAAAAGGGCCTTCCCGCGGGTTATGTGCGGGAAGGCCCTTCCAGGGCGGTGCGGGTTAGTTGCCGAACATGCCGCCGAGTTTGCCGAGGAGGTCTTGCGGGTTCACGCCGAACTTCTCCAGCAGGCCGGCGTGCTGGTCGGTGTCGACCTTGTCGGGCAGTTCACCTTCGGCCTGTTTGGCCTCGTCGTGCTTCCCGAGGCTTTTCAACTGTTCGATGATCTGGTTCTTGTCGATCTCCATGACCGGCTCCTTTTCCTTGAGGTGGTGTGTGGGGTTAGCGGCGTTTGGACTTCAGCAGCCCGGCAACGGGACGCTGCTGCTCGCCCTGCTGAGCGGCAAGGACAATGAGGACACCGGTGAGGACTGGGGTGGCCCACTGGAGGATCTTCAGCTGCTTCTGCGCCGACGCGAGAGCTTTCGACGCAGTCTCTTTCGGTTCGGTGGTGCCGTCGGTGCCCTCGCCGGCGTGATCGGCGAGACGCTTCCCGAGAAGCCCAGACCACAGGGTGGTCCCTGCGGCGAGGAGGGTCAGGGTCAGCTTGATGCCGGTGTTCGTGCGGCCTTCCTTTTGGGTCGCGAGGCGGCCCTTGTTGGCGCCGATGAGACCGATTCCGCCGATTGCGTGCACGGTGAGTGCCGCAATCTGCAGCGGCGCCCATTTCTTCCAGCCGAGAGCGGAAAGTGTGAGGCGTTCGACGGGGTCTTTGGCGCCGGCGGCGGCGCCGTTGAGTCCGGTGGCTCCCATGAGGTTGCCGCCGAACCAGGCGGCAAGGCCGAGGTCGTGCATGCTGCGGATGACAGTGTTACGTCCAGCCATGGTGATGCTCCTTTTGGTGATCGTGCAGGTTGGTTATTCGGTGTCGAGGGGGAGGTCGTGCTCGATCCACGCCTGGGTGCCGCCGTCGACGCTGACGGCCTGATAGCCCAGATCGATGAGAATGTCGGCGCCGCGGGCACTGCGAATCCCCGCCTGGCAGATGACGTATACAGGTTCCGCGTCAGGAACGTCCTCGACCCGGGAAGCCAGGTCATCCAAGGGAATGTTGATGGCACCAGGGACATGGCCGGTGGCGTATTCGTTGGGTTCACGGACGTCGACCAGGACAGGGTCGGTGGCGTCGTTCAGTTCGGTGACGGTGACAGTGTCGCTCATGGGGCTGGTCCGTTTCAGTGGTCAGGGGTGTGGAGCATGGTGCGGGTGAACAGGGTCCGGTGGGTGTAGCCGGCGAGGGCGGCACCGGCGAGTGGGGCGAGGATGAACACCCACACCTGACCAAGCGCCGCGGGGCCGCCGTAGATGGCGGTGGCGATGGAGCGTGCCGGATTCACTGATGTGCCATCGACCGGGATCGCGACCAGGTGGATCAGGGTTAAGGTCAGGCCGATGGCGAGGGGTCCGAATCCGTCGACTGCGTTTTTGTCGGTGACGCCGAGGATGACGTAGGCGAACACCGCGGTGAGGATGACCTCGATCAGGGCCACCGAGAGGAGGTTGTAACCGCCGGGGGAGTGGCTCCCGAATCCGTTCGAGGCGAACCCGGACGCGTGGGCTCGGTGGAAGCTTCCGGCGGGTCCGCCGCCGACAATGACCGCCAGAGCTGAGGATGCAATGGCGCCGCCGAAGATTTGCGCGGCAATGTAGGGGCCGACGTCGATCTTGGGAAACTTCCCGGCGATGAACAAGCCGACGGTGACGGCGGGGTTGAAGTGGCCGCCGGAGATGTGACCGACGGCATACCCGGCACCCACAACAGTGAGCCCGAACGCGAGGGCGACGCCGACGTAGCCGATCCCGAGGGTGTTCGCCTTGGTGGGGAACTGGGACGCGAGGAGGGCGGCGCCGGCGCCACCGAAGACGAGGATGAATGTGCCGAATGCTTCTGCCGCAAGTCGGCTGATCCGGGCGGGGCTGCGGGAACCGTCGGGGTCCATCGGGGCGGCAGCGGTGTCGGGCACGGGTTCGCTTTCGGGTAGCGGTGGGGAATGTGGGAAATCGGAGGTGTGCGTCAGGATGCGGTGGTGTTGAGGTCGATGCGTTCTTTGCGGACAGTGTCCGTCACAGGTAGGTCTTTTGTGACCTGCGTGACGCGAACCCGGACACGCTCGACCGGGACGACCTCGGTGGTGGTAATGATGCGTTCTTCGTGCAGCACAATGTCCAGATCCGCCGCCGACACCTGACCGTCGGGTACAGCCATGTCGGTGCCGGCCTCAACAGGTTCGCGGATGATGCGGAGCTCTTCCCGGCGGACGGTGACCGTGACGGTTTTCTCCTCGGTCACGATGACTTTCTCGAACCGGATCCGCTCTTTCGGGACGGAGACGGTGCTGACCCGCAGCTGCTCCTCAGATCGAACAACATCTACCGTGTTGAGGTCTGGGCCGGTTTGAGGCGGTGCAGTTGTCGTGGCGGCCCGTGCACTGCTGTAGTAGGCGCGGAGGGCATGCACGTCGTCGGTCGTGAGGGTGTCGATGGACGTGATCACGGGCGCGTCCTCGACGACGGTGCGGGGGAGGCCGACGTGGAGGGCAGACCCGGGTACGTCGTCGAAGCGGGCACCGTCGAGTGGTGCGAAAGCGTTGGGGGCGCCGTCGAAGTGGGTGTGGATCGACACCCACAGGGGCGCTCCGGTGTCTTGATGGATGAACACACGCTCGACGGAGCCGATGATGTCGCCATCGACATCCAGGACCGGGACACCGGGCAGGTCGGGGACGGATTCTGGGTTGATCATGGGGTGCTCGTTTCGGGTCGAGACCGCACGTGCACCGGTCTGGGAGATGAGGACGGGGCGGGCATCACCGTTGATGCCCGCCCCGAGTGTGTTGCCGCAGCCGTGGGTGAGGCGCAGCTGGTGGCTTACTTACGGGCGGTGCGGATACGGCGGAACACGGTCAAAGCGACCAGGAACGCGCCGGCAATTTGGAACGCGCGGGGATTCTTGCTGTAGATGCTCTTGGCCCGGTCCAGCAACGGCCCGGCCTTAGTTGCGGCAGCGTCGGTAATCTTCTGGGCACTGTCGGCAGCGTGCTTGGCCGCGTCCTGTCCCTGGTTCACGGCGTTGTGGGCCTGGCCTTTCTGGTCCTCCGGGGCGAGGTTGTCGATCTTGTCATGTGCGGTTTCGGCTGCGTCGTTGATGTTGTCGTTGGGGGTGTTGTCGTTCGTCATGAAGACTCCTGGAGCGGGTTGCAGGCGAAGAGGAAAGAGGGGGTGGTGCGGGCGGCGGCTAGGGGTCACCGCCCGCACCACTTGGTGCGTCCTGGCCGGGGTCTGGGGCCAGGGGTCTAACCCGAGGGCTGGGGGTTAGAGGCCGAGGCCGACTTTGTCGACCTTGCGGTGGTACCGCATGCCCGCGAGGCCGCCGAGGATCGCCCCAACGAGGGCGAGGACCACGACGAGGACCAGGCTGATGATGCCGCCGGCGGTCGCGTTCCCGTTGATGCTTCCGGTCGGGATGGTCCCGAGGCGGTTGAGGACGTCGAACTGGCTGCCGGCAATGACACCGATGATCGCGAGGATCACGGTGACAATGACCGCCCACAGCCAGACGGCGACACCCTGACGGACGCCATTGAAGCGGGCCATGCGGCCTGCAACGTAGCCGCCAGCGAAGTACGCGATGAACACGACCACAAGCAGCACGATGGCACTGACGATGGTCGTCGTCGTGGCGTTGTCCGCGGCCGCGTTCTTGGCGTCGTTGTTGCTGGCGGCAACACCGACGCCGATGCCGGAGAGGATCCCGAGCAGCAGCACGGCAAGCCCCGTAGCCGTCAACCAGCCGAAGAACGCCGAACCGAACTTCATTCCGCCGAACTCGGCCTTCTCCCGGGCTACGACTGACTGCCGATCAGTGGCGAGAGCGTCACGGTTGGCGCTGTCTCGGCCGTGTTCGGTGTCGTTTTGTCCGTCGTTGCCGCGGGTGCGGTTGTCTTCGGCCCCGGGGCCGCCAATGCTGCTACTCATGTGATCGTCTCTGTTGGGTGTTCGCGATTAGACGCGGTCGGTGTCGAGGTCACCGGTCGTGGTGCGACCGGTGGTGTGGGTGTCGTCTTCGAACTCGATCTGCTCCTTGCGGACGTCCTCCGTCACGGTCTGCTGCTCGGTGACTTCCTCGGTGCCGAGCTTGATGCGCTCGACGGCGACGACGTCCTTGTCCACGACGACCTTGTCCTCGTGCAGGACCACTTCGTGCTCTTCCTCGGTGAGGTCTCCGCCGCGCATCGCGTCGCCGCGGTTGGCGTCGGTGATGGGCTCGCGGGTGATGGTGACCTCGTCGTGGCTGACGGGGACGGTGACGCTCTGCTGTTCGGTGACGATGTACTTCTTCAGACGCGCACGGCCGGCCTCGGTCTGACGCGTACCGACGTGCAGCTGCTCCTCCGAGCGGGTCATGGCGTCGTCCGTGTTCGCACCGGAGGTGTCGTGACCCTCGGTGGGACGGCCGGTCTCGGTCTCGGTGTATCCGGCGGTGCCGGTGGTGGTGTCCTGGTCGTAGACGGCGCCGTCGTTGTAGGCGTCGGCCTGGTTCGTGGTGGTGTCCTCGAGGCCGTAGTGGGCGTAGAGGGCTGACTCCTGCTCGACGGTGAGGTAGCCGTCTTTGTCGTCGGAGTGCGGGGCGTCCTTGACCTGGTCTTTCGTGTAGGGAACCTGCACGTCGCTGCCTGTCACGGTCGCCGCCGACAGGGGGACGAACGACTCGCCGCCGCCGAAGAGACCAGTGTGGGCGGTGACCCACTCGGGCTCGCCCGTGCGGTCGTCGGTGAAGATCTGGCCGATGGAGCCGATCTTCTTGCCCTGCGGGTCGACGACGTCGCCGCGGCCACTGAGGAGGGTGTTGATTTCGTTGGTGCTGATCATGGTGTTTTCCTTTACCGGTTGAGGGCGACAGCGATGTCGGTCCGCCCTAGAGAGGTGTGGTGCTTTCGGGTTGGTGCTCTGCAGGTGGTGCGGTGGTACCGGTGGTGCGTCTTTCTCCGCCGGGGTGGGGGAGGGAAGTTCGTAGCTCTGCGCCCACTGGAGGAGGGCGTCGAGGAGGCCAGAGGTCACGGATGTGAGGCGGGGGCCGGGGCAGGAGCAAAGCTGCTGTCGAGGTGGATGGCGATGACGCCGAACCCACCGAGGAGAAGCAGCAGAGTGATACCGACCAAGAAGCCACGGAAGACACTGGCCGGGATCCTGCTGGCCAGCGTTTTCCGGGCAGGGCGGCGGGTGGTTGTTGCGGGCATGCGTGAGGGGTCTTTTCTAGCGGTGGACCGGTTCGGGCGGTGAAGGGCTAGAAAAGACCCCTGTGGCGTGCTGATCATGCAGGTGCTACTTGGGTGATGCTCCTCCAGATGGAGGTAGATGGTGCGGTGGGGCTACTTCCGGAACGTGGTGCGGCGGCCCTTGGTCGATTTGCTGTTCTTCAGTGCCGCGTCTTTTCGGGTCTTACGGATGACGCTGACGATGGATAGGACCACGGGAAGGTATTTCAGGAGGCGAATCATGTGGGTCTCGTTTTCTAGGACAGGCGGGTCTTTTTGGCGGTGCGGGCACGGAACCCGCCGGAGATCTGGATCATCGCCGGCACCTCGAACCCGAGCAGCTGGTCAAGCGCCTTCAGGTGCGTCTGGATCGTGTCGGAAACGTCCTTCGGGGAAACTCCCCGGCGGGCCGTGGCACTGATCTTGAGGACGTTGGTGCCTTGGACGTCATACGTGGTGACCGAGGAGGACACCAGGTCGTCGCGGTCTTTCAGTGCTTCCTGGAGTGCTTCCTTGGCGACGCCGGCTTTGACGATGGTGGAGCCGTGTTCGGTGGTGTCGTTGTGGAACAGCTCCGACGTGTGACCGTTGCCCTGCTTGACGATGAATCGGACCAGCAGGATCACGATGATCACCAGGATGGCGATCAGGGCGATGTACAGCCAGCTGGACCCGGTCGCGAACAACGGTGCCGCGCTGAACGTTGAGGAGACGCTCTTCGACACTGTCGGGGCTGTCGACTTCCAGCCGGAGCTGAACGTCGGGAGCACCCCGAGGAGGATCGAGGCAGCACCGAGGATCAGAACGACGAGGCCGACAACGAAGATGAGGAGCCGGTTGGCGCCACGATTGGTGGTATTCATGCGCCGACCTTCCCAGCCTTCTTGATGTCGATCTTCGAGCGCAGTTTCGGGGTGACGTCGTAAGCAGCGAGCTGCTCGTCGACGGCGTCTTTAATCCGACCTTCGTCGACAGTGCGCCCGGTGGCCGGGGTCATCTCGACCACGGCACGGTTATGCGTCACGGACACGCGGGTGTTGTCCGGATCGGTGTTCGCCGCATAAGACGCGTGCCGGGCCAAAGCCGAGGCGATGACCTCGTTATCGATCACCGTCACCGCCCGGTCCGTCTGAATCAGATGACGGGCACGTCGCCCAGAGGTGAAGGAGGCGATGATCAACCACAGCCCAACCAGGGCAAGGATGATCCCCGCCACGATCAAGATCCATACGGGCAGGGTGTTAGCCCCGACGAGTCCCTTGGCTGCGTTCCCGGGCGTGACCAGGAGCGGCTTCTGCCCGGCGATCGACAAGATGATCTCAATGACCGCAAACGCGGCGGCGAGGATCAGGACCACGGCCAGAACGATAGCGAGAACTGACCTGGGCGAGTGGGTTTCCCGGCGCGCGATCCGCGAATACGTGCTTTTGGTGCTCATCGCACGCGCCTTTCTTCCTGAATGTCGACCCCGGTGATCTTCACGATCACCCGGGCGACCTGGTTGCCGGTGAGCTGCTGCACCCGGGTGCGGATCTGCTCCTGCGCGGTCTTGGCCCGCTCAAGCAGCGGGCCGCCCTGCCGGTCGACAACCCCGGGTTCGTTCTCGATCCGAACAAGCGACGGAACCCGGATTGGTGCTGACACGGTCAGTGACAGGTTGCCGTCGTCGTCGTTGAGGTCGACGGAGACCTTCTTGTTGTTGACGCCGAGGGCGTCGGCGGTGACGGCCGAAACGACCCGGTCCAACGCACGCGGTGCGATCTTCGTCCGCCCCGGGAGCTTCTCCCACTCGTTCTTGCGAGTGAAAGTGGGGGTCGTTTCGGTCATCGTCATGAGGAGGAGCGCTTTCCCTTGAAGATGTCCAGCAGGGCCGCGAACTCGATGTCGCCTGCCACGATGCGTCCGATGATCGCTCCGGCCGCCATGGCGAGGGCGAGGAGGATGAACGCGCCGAAGCCGAGGGTCATCCAGGTCAGGACGAGGGCTGCAGCGACGGCTATGCCGGTGATGGTGGGGGTCACTTGACGCGGCTGTCGGAGTCGTCGTCGTCATCCTCGGAGGGGACGAAGACGTCGGCGATGGTCACGTTGATCTCTGCAACCTCCATGCCGACGATGTTCTCGACCGCGTCGCCGACAGCGTTGCGCACGTTCTCGGCGAGGTCCTGGAGGGCGACGGGGTATTCGGCGGTGAGGGTGACGTCGACGGCGACCTGGGTCTCGCCGACCTCGACGGAGATGCCCTGGGCGAGGTTCGTCTGGCCGACACGGTCACGGAGGGCACCGATGGCGCGACCGGCGCCGCCACCGAGGGCGTGGACGCCGCGGACCTCGCGGGCGGCGATGCCGGCGACCTTCGACACCACGGCGTCGTTGATGTTGGTGGTACCGGTCTCGGTAGAGTGCGCCGGGGTAACAGCCTTGGACGAGGACGCGGGGATCACGGCGTTGGGGGTGGGGGTGGTGTTCGACATGAACGTTCTCCTGAAGTTGATGAAGTCCAAGACACCGTGTTGGTGTCGTGGCGGATCAACTACCCCGGGAGCAAGTGGTGGACCCTCTTACGAGGGGCAGTCACTAAGGAAACGAGTCGAGAAGACCATTCGTCACATAATCGTCGAAAAAGATTTTCTGACCCTCGTGGCGAGGTCAGGCGAAGTGGTGGGAGGTTAGTTGGTGACGTAGGCGATGGTGATCTTGACGTCCATCTCTCGGCCCGCTGATGCAAGGCACTGTTTAATCCGGGAACACACCTCGGCCCCGATATCACCAGCGGGTGCGGACAAGTCAATACCGATCGACGCGGTGACCCTAGACGCAGAGATGTTGACCTGCACCTGCACGGCCGGCACCGGCGCACCAAGATCCGCAAGGACCCACTGGGCGGTACCCAGAACGGGGACTACCCGGGTTGGGGCATACAACCGGGTCACACCAGGCGTGTTTGCCACGAGGAGGGTGAGCTGGTCGGCAAGGGCTGCATCAGGGCTGGTGACACTCATCAGAACTCCTCCGTCGGGGTGACGTGCACATCCGTGATCGTCACGGTGATCCCCGCCACAGTGAGATCGGTGTTGCTTGCCAGTGTCTGTTCGATGGCGTGGCGGAGTTGCTCGGCCGCGTCGGGAATGTTGTTCCGCCACACAATCGTCGCGTCGACGTCGACCGTGATCGGTTCATCCAGGACGGTGACATCGCCGACAAGGGCACTTCGGCCGACGAGGATTCCGTAGACGGTGTCGCCAGCGGCACGAATCAGGCCACGGACGGCGCCTTCGGTGATGACCAGCTCGGTGCGAAGGTCGGCCGTTCGGAAGGGAATCTGCCGGCCCGCACGGGACTCGACCGAGATGTTCTGCAGAAGCGATGACATCCAGGTGTCGGTGCGGGGCTCCTCCATCGCGGCCTCGTCATCAAGGAATGATGCGGTGAGTTTCTTCAACCGGGCCAGGGCCGCGAGAGCGATCTGGCACGACGGCGACACATCGATGACCGGATCCCGGGGAGTCATTCCGGCGTCGAGGTAGTCGGACAGGTCATCGACGGTGTACCCGTCGAGATCGTCCGGCTCAAGAGCGAGGACGGCAGCGGGTGGGGTGTCTTGGTCTAGGAGATTTTCCACGGCCGGGTCGGGGATGGGCTCGGGGCTAGCGCTCATCGCCAGACCTCCATCTCTCGAATCATGTTCTTCCGTGCTCGGGACAGTAGACCTCGCACCGTACTCACCGGCTGATGAATCTCCGCGGCGATGTCGTCGTAACTGTAGCCACCCAGTTCTTTCAACACCCAACACTGCCGCTGCTCCGTTGGGAGGGTTGACAGCGCGACACCCAGGGCTTGTTGCCGGCTTGAGGTTTCTGCGGAGTGTTCGGGGCCGTCCTCGGTTCGGGCGGGCTGTTCATGGTCGTCGATGTCCGAATGGTCGCGCCGTGCCCTGACCCGGTCGATCGCTTTCCGGGACGCGATGGTCAACAGCCAGCCGCGAACCCGGGTGGTGTCTTCCAGGGTGGGAAGTTGCTGCCAAGCGGTCAGGAAGGTGTCTTGGGCGACATCGTCCACGTCAGCTCCCGAACCAAGAATGCGGCGCGCATACACCCGCACCACCGGCTCATGCCGGCGCACCAACACCGCGAACGCGCGCACGTCCCCATCACCGGCCCGACGGGCAAGGACCGGGTCCTCCAAATCATCCAACCGGGCTCGAGTCAATGTTTCGGCCACTTCCAACACCCCTTTGATCTCGACCGTGGACACAAAAATGTGGTTCCAAAGAAACGAGGTCTAGGAGTCGTCATGTGACACTCAATCATGATGCCCCCCATTTTGGGGACATCCGCACCATGTCGGACACTCGTCGAATTGGCCCACTTTTGTGACGAAACAGGCCCTCCACTCGTTGTCTTAGTGACAGCACTCTTTTTCGCCGCCGCTCACCGACGCAAGGACGCCATGGCTGACTCCGACACCACCCCCACCTACTCCCTCGACCAGACCTCGCCCACCACCTGGGACGTCTTGCTGGAAGGGTCCGCCTTAGTTGCGGGGACTATCACCCAGGATGGTGACGAGTACCTGCTCGCCGATGCGCAGAACCTGTCCCGGGGCAGCTACCCCACCGTGATGGAAGCATGCGCTGGCCTTACTGACGGGGACGCCTAATGGCCGACCCGACGGCAGTCCTGTTCGACATCGACGGCACCCTCGTCGATTCGAACTTCCTCCACGTCGAAGCCTGGGATTACGCGTTCACCTCCACCGGCCTGAACGTCCCCGCCTGGCGGATCCAACAAGCCATCGGCGCCGACTCTAACGAGCTCCTCGACCAGCTGATCGGTGACGAACCCAAATCGACCCGGGATGACGTCAAGGGCCTGCATGACAAGCGGTACAAGCAGCTCGCACCCCGCTTGAAGATCCTCGATGGCGCCCAGGAGATTGTCGCCGAGCTCGCGGGACGCGGCATTCGGGTGGTGCTGGCGACGTCAGCTCCGCGACAGGAACTCGACCGGCTCCTGACCCTGCTGAACATCGACGACGACACTTACGCCGTCACGTCCGCGGAGGACGTGAAAAAGGCCAAGCCCGCACCCGACATCATCGCCGCCGCACTGAACAAGGGAGGAGTCGACGCCAATCACGCGGTCCTGGTTGGCGACTCGGTCTGGGACATCAAAGCCGCCACCATCGCGGGGGTCACCTCGATCGGGTTGCTCTCCGGTGGGACCGCCGAAGCGCTTCTTCGGGAGGCCGGCGCCGCCGAGGTCTACGACGACGTCGCGACCCTCCTCGGCTCCCTTGACTCCAGCGCTCTCGCGCGCCTCCTCGATCCGGAAAGTGTGACCTCATGACTGTTTTCACCGCGGAAAGTACCGCGTCCAGCCGCCACCCGCAGGACTGGGGCCGCGCCGTCGCTGTTGCCTTGAACTCGTTGGTTGCGCAGTCGCAGAACGCAGACACGGACCTGAATACGTCCGAACTGTTCGATGCCGACCTGACCTTGCACATTGACGAGCTCGCAGACGGCGCCCGGCTCACCCTTACCTGGACCAAGACCGACACCGTCGACTAAGGCACCCACCCGGCGGCCCCGAACGGCCGGGCATCAACTTCACCACTACGCCATCCGGCACAACCACCCGAAATGAAGGACACTCCCATGCCCGTTTACTTCCAGACCGGCCTCGCGTCGGTCATCGACTTCGTCCCCAAACTGCTGCTGTTCCTGGTCATCCTGATCGTTGGCCTGATTGTCGCGAAGCTGATCTCGAAAGCACTGTCGAAGCTGCTGGAAAAGGTTGGTTTCGACCGGCTCGTCGAACGGGGCGGGGTGAAGAAGGCGCTGGAGAACTCCAAGCTGGATGCGTCCGACATCATCGCCAAGATCTTCTACTACGCGTTGGTGTTGTTTGTGCTCCAGTTCGCGTTCGGGGTCTTCGGCCCCAACCCGGTCAGTGACCTGCTCGCTGCGATCATCGGGTTCCTGCCCAAGGTCATCGTCGCGATCATCATCGTCGTCATCGCCGCCGCGATCGCCGCTGCTGCGAAAACGCTCATCCAGGGCACCCTTGGCGGGCTCTCCTACGGCAAAGTCCTCGCCAACATCGCGAGCCTGTTCATCCTGTTCATCGGTGTCACCGCTGCCCTGAACCAGATCGACGTCGCGACCACCGTCACCACCCCGATCCTGATCACCGTGCTGGCCATCATTGGTGGTGTCATTGTCGTCGGTGCTGGCGGTGGCCTGATCAAGCCCATGCAGGCCCGCTGGGAGTCCTACCTCACCAAGGCGGAGGAAGAGGCCCCGAAGATGAAGGCCGAAGCCGACAAGGCCCCGTCCGTTCAGCAGCAGGCACAGAACGCCGCAGCAAAGGCGAAGAACGCCGCCAATAAGCGCACCCGATAATCCAGCACGAGTGTCAAGGACGTCCGCCCATCTGGGGTCGGCGTCCTTTCGTCTTTCCTGTCCGTTAGGGGATGAGGGATATCCCGTGGCGGATCCAGTTGATTGCCCACGGTACGAACGTCGTCCCGTCGTGGACCGCAACCAGAGACACAGCGACGGCCGGGTAGATCGACACGATCAGGGTGCTGATGATCGCGGCCACGGCAAGAATCCACGCAAGAGGCCCGTTCCGGCGGCGAAGAATCAGGGCCAGAAAACCCAACGCCAACAGGTAGCCGGCGATTACGGTGACCGTGATCCGGGCAATGGGTAAGTGAATGAACCACACCGCACCCACGCTGGCACCGATCAAACCAAGAATCGGCAACAGCACCACGGCAACGATCAAGACTGAGACCACAAATCCGGTGCCCAGAGCAAACCAGACACTTCGGGGTCGGTGCCGATCGGTGTAGGTAGAAGAACGCATCACACACCTCGTCGTGGAAGAAAGCGAAAGGGCGGCCCCTCACACGTCGCTGACCGCGACCTGGAGGAACCGCCCGGACCGCACCGGAAACAGCGCGGGTGATGCTGGGTTACTTGAAAACGTCCTTGACGTCCTCGCCGGTCTTCTTGACCGATGCCTTCGCCTGGTCGCCGTGACCCTCTGCTTCGAGAGACTCGTTGTCCGTGGCCTTACCGGTGGCTTCCTTCGCCTTACCGGCGAGGTCCTCGGCAGCGTTCTTAATCTTGTCAGCAGCACTCATGGTGAATCTCCTTTGATGGGAACGAGGTAGAACCTTCACTAAGGAAACGAGTCGAGACCGGCATTCGTCACGCCCGACCGCGTATCCGTTCAAAAGGCGGGCCACACCTTCTGGCGCGGCTCGCCCCACATGATTGGCTGTGTTCAGCCGGCAGGGTTGTCTACGGGGACGTCGTCGTCATCGGTACCGTCGTCCGGGTCGACCTCTTCGGCAGACGTCACCTCGACGTCGGGCGCTTCCTGCTGCGCGTCATCTGGGGCGGTGTCTTCCGGAATGTCCGTGGTGAGGTCGGGGTCGATGTTCGGGGAGTCGCTCATGACATGTTCTCCTTCATTTGAGATGGTGCGGGGTGGTTGTTTTGGGGGTCTTCGCCGGACGTGGTGTCGCTGTCCCGATCAAGGGCTGCGTTGGGGTTCCCAGTAGGGGACCCATTGCCCGGTTCGCCAAGATGTTTGCGGGAGACGCCGCCGACCCCATCGGGCTCGGCGTCTTTTGGTGCTAGTTGTTAAAGGTGAGCTCCACGGCAATAAATCCTTGAACGGTGATGCTCGGGGCAGCGGACCACGACACCACGTCGGCCTCAGCGGAAATAGCATCCGCGTCGGGCGCCTCGCTGCTGTCCGACGGGGACAAAATCCACACCCTCTTCGCCCCTTTGAGCCCGTCGAGTTCGGTGAACAGCCGCTCCCGAAGATCAGCTTCGGAGTCGACCACGATCACGCCCACCTCAGCGGATTCGGATCCCAAGCCTGTGACCGTGACCCCGGCCGGTTTTCTGTCGTCGTTGAAAAGGTTCGGCGCATTCCCGATCAGTCGGACCCTGTCGCCCTCCGAGATCTGGAGTGTTGTGAAAGCGGAGACTTCTGATGCGTCTGACATGAGAGCTGTTCCTTACTTCTATAGATGAGATGGAAGGCGCCTGGTGTGCACGCTATGCCCATGGTGGCCCCGGGAGGAATGGGGTCTCCCGGGGAAAGGGAGTGTCAGTCTTCGGTATCGCCCCGGTCTTCGAGTTCCACCTCAGTTTCGGCCATCCGACCGCGCAGATGATCAGCCATACTCTCGGCCCCCTCGCTGCCATGGTCATGGTCAACTTGCTCAATCAACCCCGACAGCTTCTCCTCATTCGTCGCGTCGTTGCTGCCATCCATGATGGGACCGGACTGCGTGTTATCGCTCATGGACGGGACGCTACGCGCAGCAGTTGCATAGCCGCCACGAATCCTTTCTCGACCCAAGCACCAGGCGTGAAATCTCCACCTCCCATTGACCGTTAGCCGGTCGTTCATCGGCACACCTGCTTGAACTCGTCTTTGTCGGTCGAGGGCAATCGGCGCCTGGCCTGCGGATTCGCGTATGCCTGTCCCGCAAAAGTGCCCGGTGATGGGGGTTTAAACGCTCCGGTCGTCGGATGCTGATCGGATACGCCCACGTCTCGACCTCGGGGCAAGATCGCCCGACGAACCATCTATCGAAGTCGCATAGGACGGATCGGCTTGAATCCGGGGCTGCTCAGGTGGTATCGGACGAATGTCTACGTGCCGTGCTCGTGTCGTGGAACCTTTCTGGGGTGATCGGACAATACGGGTATGGATCAAGTCACTGGGGACCGGGCGGATTGGCTTCTAGCCGTAGCGGGTGATGGTCGCGCGTTTGGTCGTGTCTTCGACCGTCACGCGCCACGTCTGGTGCGCCACGTCGCAGGTCTTGTCCCGGCGTCCGCCGATGCGGACGATGCTGTCGCCATCATTTTTATGGAGGCGTGGCGGCACCGCGATCGCGTCCGGTTCATCGACGACTCGTTGTTGCCGTGGTTATTGGTCACGGCCACGAACACCGCCCACAACCTCACTCGGTCAGCGCGGCGACACCGGCAATTCCTTTCCCGGTTCCCGGTCGATGACCCCGCACCCGACCTGGCTGACCGGTTCACCGAGGGAGCCGCCTCTGCGGCTCTCCGGTCCCTTTCGCGAACCGATCAACAGGTCCTGACGTTGTGCGTCTTGGAAGGCCTCAGTGAGCGAGAAGCCGCGGCGGCCCTCGGAGTCCCACCGGGCACCGTCAAATCACGACTTCACCGCGCTAAAGCGCGACTACATCAGCACTACACAACCGCGGAAACCCTCGGAGGCACACTATGAACGACAACCCCATCTCCCCCCGCCTGGCCTCGATGCGAGATGCCCTCATGGGAGAAGTTGATTCTGTCGAGGCGGCGGAAACACCCCGGCGACGTCTCCGGAAACCATCCCGAAGTACCGCGGCTGCAGTCGCCGGGGCTTTCCTTCTCGGGTCAGCGCTGACCGGTGGGTTGACAGCGGCAGCGTTCGCCGGCCCCGACACGAATGCTCTCCTCGAGACCTCGTTGGCGACCTCGACCCGGTACCAGGTGGAAGTCAGCAATCACGGCGCTCTTCTTGGCACACCGGCCTTCGAAGTGACTCAGGGGCAATCGACGCTTTCGCTCGGAACCCGACCTAAGGGCGCTGACCGGGTGGCCTACATCTGGCAGTGCCTCGATTCCGGCACCATCACCGTGACCGTGAACGGAACAACCGACAGCGACCCCGTCCCCTGCACACCGTCGTCTGATGAGCAGACCGATTCGACGGGTTCGCAGTGGAACATGCGACCGGTGAGCTCAGGGACCGCGTCCATCAAGGTCTCCGCCGAGGGCTCGGCACGGTATGCGGTGTGGGCGTCGTGGGCGAAAGCTGCCAGCATCGCCACCCCGTCCGCGCAGCAACAGGACGAAACCGCGGACGGGGTCGTCACCCTCACGGAATACACCGCCGCGTTCAACCGGCTCGAGGCGTGTTCAGCGCAAGCCGGGCACCCCATGTCGAACGTCCCGCTCTCCTGGTTCTCGGGCGGTGTGTGGACGGGGAAGCCCAGCGGAACTGGGCCGTGGTACCTGTACTCGACACCGTCCGACGGCCTCGAGACATTCGACACCCAGTGCTACCCACGCGAGTTCCGGGACGTCGACAACCTGTGGCAAACGGAGCACCCGATGCCCGCAGACCCGCCGGCGCAGCCGACACGCAAGTAACCCAGCCACATCAGCCGGGGATGCGCGGTCCTCACCCAGGCATCCCCGGCCCTGCTGAAGCCCGGCTCCCGACCACAGCCCCTCGAGCGCTTCCGTGCTGGTACGAAAACCTCCCGGCGACTCGTCCCATTGCCCATCGGCTACCGGCCCCGTGGAACGTCGTTGCCGCCCGTTTGTTCTCTGGCCCGCCAGTGAGTGCCCCATTCGGCTACCGTAGCTTTGTACGTGCCGATCGGCTGTCGATGCTCGACGGCTCTCTTTTCGCTGTCCCAAGCGACAATCCCGGCGGCGTGAAGATGCCGCCACATGTCGATAACTGAGTCAAGGCCTATGGGCGTGGGTGGAGGCGCTGGGTCTGTCCGGAGGTACTCGGCCGCTGAGTAGATAGTGAATTCATCGCCACCATAGAAGATGACCGGAAATCGAACGGCTACGAGATCTTCAATCGCCACGTCGGGGTGTTGCTCTGCGTGGCTCGCGTACTCCCAGATGGGAACGTTTGGACGGTTCGGCGTTGCAGGCCCGGCGAGCGGACCGCCCGCGAGCGTCGAAGAACCAGGGCGTTGGGCCTCAAGCGAATCAAGGATTGCGAGACGCTCGTCCTCGGGCATGCCTTCAATATTCATCTCACGATCCTCCACCCGAAGTCGTCTGAGGAGCAGGGTTTTTTCCTCGGGCTACGGCGTCCGTTAGCCGATCCCTTGCTGGACAAGCGCGGCCCCGCGGTCCTCAGGCCAATTCGGTAACAAAGCCAATTTCGTTTCCGTCCGGGTCTCGGAGTTCGAAGACCTCGACAACTCCCTCAAAACGCTGCAGCTCGCTCACGTCATAACCGAGGTTGGCGAGGCGCTGATGCTCCGCACCGGCATCAGGAACGCTGATATTGACCGTGATGCCACGGTGGCCAGCATCAGCGGGCCTGTGTGCGAGTTGGAGCCAGAAGGGCCCCACATCGAACTCCACCAGGCCCTCCACTGGCTCGAGATCGGGGTCGCCCAGGTTGAAGACCGATTGATACCACCTGATCGCGCTCTCGAGATCGCGAACAGGAAGACCGACCGTGACACCCGTGGCTCTCATGGCCCCACGTTAGTAACAGTCACCCTCCCGAGAAAGGGTCAAAGGTTGCGACCGTCACTGCCGTCTTGATAGCCGATCGTTCACCGAGATCAGTTCCGGACTGACCTATCGATACAGCCGGTGCCCCGTAGCTGCGGGGGAGTGGCTAGCGTCCGCCGGTGGTCGGTGACCGATCGGCTATCGGACGGCAGTCACGCGGGGATGCGGGCAGATTCTGCGTCGAGACGGTCGAGATCATCGGCCGAGAGCTCGAGCCTCATCGCGGCCAACAGTGCCTCAAGCTGCTTGGTCACCCGGCCGCTGGCGATTGGGGCAACCACGGTCGGCTTGGTCAAGAGCCACGCGATGGCCACGGTCGGCATGGTCACGTCGTGTGCTTCGGCAATTTCGTCTGCCACTTTGAGAAGCTGCACGCTCTCGTCATTGAGGTAGGCGGAGGCGAAGCCGCTTCGGGCGGAGTCGTCGAAATCATTCTTGCTGCGGTACTTGCCGGAGAGGAAGCCGCTGGCGAGGGCGAAGTACGGCATGACTCCGAGGTCGAACTCGGTCGCGACGGGTGCGAGCTCGGTCTCGAATTCGTGGCGCTTGACGAGGTTGTAGTGCGGCTGGAGAGCGACGGGGCGAGCGAAGCCGTTCTTGTTCGCGATGGCCATCCACTCGCGGATGCGCTCGGCCGAGTAGTTGGACAGCCCGACGTGGCGTACCTTGCCGGCCTGCACGAGGGCGTCGAACGCAGCAGCGGTCTCTTCCAGGGCGGTGTCCGGGTCGTCGCGGTGGGCGTAATAGAGGTCGATGCGGTCCGTCTGCAGACGCTCGAGAGAGGCATCTGCCGCGCGGGTGATGTTGTCAGCGCCGAGACCGCGGAACTCCGGGTGCTGGCCGACCTTCGTCGCCAGGACCACGTCCTCACGCCGGCCAGTCGTCGTGAACCACTCGCCGAGGACCGTCTCGGACTCGCCGCCGACGTTCCCCGGCGCGAACGCGGAGTAGACGTCAGCTGTGTCGATGAAGTTGCCGCCCGCAGCGGTGTAGGCGTCGAGGACTGCGAACGACGTGTCGCGATCTGACGTCCAACCGAAGGTGTTGCCGCCCAGGCAGAGGGAGGAGACGTCGAGGTCAGAAGTGCCGATGCGGGTCATGGGTGTCCGTTCTTGGTGCTGGTCGTCGGTATGGAGTGCTGCCCGATGTCGGGCTCAGAAGCCGCCGGCGTCGCGCACCGTGTAGTGCTCCTCGAGAGCGGTGATCTCTTCGGAGGTGAGGTCGATGTCGACGGCGGCGGCCGCGTCGTCGAGGTGGTGCGGCTTGGTGGCACCAATGAGCGGTGCGGTGACGACGGGGTTGTTGAGCGCCCACGCCATCGCGATCTGCGCCATCGGCACGCCACGTCCCTCAGCGACCCGCTGCACGGCGTCGATGACGGGGCGGTCGCGCTCGGTGTCGGCAAAGAAGCTGTTGCCGACGGGGTCGTCGGAGGAGCGCTTGGTCTGCTCGCCGGCGGGACGGGCGACGCGGCCCTTGGCCAGGGGGCTGTAGGGGATGCTGCCGACGCCCTGGTCAGCGAGCAGGCCGAACATCTCGCGCTCTTCCTCGCGGTAGAGCAGCGAGTACTGGTCCTGCATCGACACGAACCGGGTCCACCCGTGCAGGTCCGCCGCGTGCTGCATCTTCGCGAACTGCCAGGCCCACATCGCCGAGGCACCGATGTAGCGCGCCTTGCCGGCCTTGACGACGTCGTGGAGGGCTTCCATCGTTTCCTCGACCGGGGTCTCGGGGTCGAAGCGGTGGATCTGGTAGAGGTCGACGTAGTCGGTGCCGAGGCGGGTGAGGGACGCGTCGATCTGCTGCATGATCGCCTTGCGCGACAGGCCGGCAACGGTCAGGCCGGGGCCGTCGCCGGGGGTGTCGGAGAAGAAGGCTTTGGTGGCCAGGACGATCTCGTCGCGGTTGGTGAACTGGCGGAGGGCCTCGCCGACGATGCGCTCGGAGTCGCCGTAGGAGTAGACGTTGGCGGTGTCCCAGAAGGTGATGCCGTGGTCGAGGGCCTGCCGGAAGTAGGGCAGGGCGTCGTCCTGGGGGAGGGACCAGGGCAGGTGGCCGCTGGCGGGGTCGCCGAAGCTCATGCAGCCGAGCGCGATGCTGCTGACCTTGAGGCCTGAGTTGCCGAGTCGGGTGTACTTCATGGTGTTCCTCTCGATGGTGCGGCGCTGCGCTGGTGGTTCTGGACGTGAAGGATCAGCGGGCGCCCGATCCTCCGGGTTCTGGTGCTCTAGGCCTGGGTGGCGGGGCGGAGCAGGATCTCGTTGATGGCGAGGTGCCGCGGCCGGGACAGGGTGAAAGCGATCACTTCGGCGACGTCGTCGGCGGTGACCGTGGCTTCGGCATACATCTCGTTGACGCTGCTGTTCGTCTGCTCGTGCGTGATGTGGGTCGGCAGCTCCGTGGCCACGACACCCGGCTCGATCAGTGCGACGCGGACGGCGGGCTGCAGCTCCTGGCGGAGTGACTCCGACCAGCCGTTGATGCCCCACTTGGTGGCGGCGTAGACACCGTTGCCGGCGCGGGCCGTGCGGCCGGCGACGGAGGAGATGTTGATGATGTCGCCCTCGCCGGAGGTGAGCTGCTCGAGGAACACCTCGGTGGTGGTGATGGCTCCGAGGAGGTTGATCTCGATCATCTGGCGGTAGTCGTCGCGCTGGTCGGTGCTGAACGGGCCGAGCAGCATGACGCCGGCGTTGTTGACCAGGACCGTGGCGCTGCCGAGCTCGTCGCGGACGCGGTCGGCGGCGGCGACGAGAGAGTCGCGGTCGGTGACGTCGGCCTGGACGGCGAGGGCACCGTCGCCGAGCTCCGCGGCGAGGGCGTCGATCCGGTCGACGCGGCGGGCGAGGAGGGCGACTGCGTAGCCGGCGCCGTGCAGTGCGCGGGCGGTGGCTTCGCCGATGCCGGAGGAGGCGCCGGTGATGACCGCGACCCGGTCGCGTGGAGTGCTGGTGGTGGTGTTGCTCATGGGTGGTGCCTTTCGGGGTGGGTCACTCGGCGAAGACGGTCTTGGCGACCTGGATCGCGGACATGGCCTTGGGCCAGCCGGCGTAGAAGGCGAGCTGGATGATCGCCTCCTTGATCTCGGTCTCCGTGAGGCCGTTATGACGTGCGAGGCGGAGGTGGCTGGGGAGCTGCTCGAACGCACCGGACGTGATGAGGCTCGTCACGGTGATGAGGCTGCGGTCACGCTTGGGCAGTTCCTGGCGCTCCCAGACGTCGCCGAAGAGGACGTCGTCGGTGAGGTCGACGAGCTTCGGGGCGAAGTCGCCGATGGCGCGCTGGGCGGGTGTCTGGTCGGGCATGCGGGTGCTCTCGTTCAGTGGTCGAGGTCGGCGTCGTTGCCGACCGTGGTCGTGGCAGGGGTGGCGGTGAGGCTCCCGAGGAGGGCGAGGCGTTCCTCGGTGGGAGACCCTGCCGCGGCGGTGCAGGCGTACATGGACCAGCCCGGGCTGTCGGGGAGGTCGAACGCCTCGTAGGTGAACTCGAGGTCACCGACGTCGGGGTGGTGGATCTGCTTGGCGCCGGTGCGGTGGTACCGGACGTCGTGGGACGCCCACCGGACGCGGAATTCGTCTGAGCGGGTGACGAGTTCGCCGATGAGGCCGGTGAGGGCCTTGTCGTGCGGGTCACGGCCGGCCTCGGTACGGAGGGTGGCGACGATGCTGCTGGCGCCCTGCTCCCATCCGGGGTAGTAGATCCGTGCGGCGGGGTTGAGGAACGTGAACAGGGCGTTGTTGCCGCGGCTCGCGGGGTCGTCGAGGACGGGGGCGAGGAGGGCACGGCCGAGGGGGTTGGTGGCGACGATGTCCATCTGCTTGTTCCGCACCCACGTCGGGGTGCCGGTGATGGTGTCGAGGAACCGCTGCAGGCTCGGCCTGACGGCGGACTGAGGCGCCTTGGGGCGCCGCCGGACCGGGGACGGGTTCGAGGCGCGGGCCAGGTTGTGGAGATGCTCCGTCTCGGCCTCGTCGAGCTGCAGAGCCCGAGCGACGGCCTCGAGGACCTCGAGGGAAACGCCGGCGAGGTGCCCCCGCTCCATGCGGGTGTAGTAATCGCTACTCGTCCCGGCGAGCATCGCGACCTCCTCCCGGCGGAGCCCTGCGACCCGACGGCGGCCACCGCTGATGAGCCCGGCCTGTTCCGGGGTGATCCGCGCGCGACGAGTGCGGAGGAAGTCGCTGGCCTCTGCTTGGTTGTCCATGCCGCCACCGTACGACCGGTTCGACACCTGTGGGAGTGTCTGCCAGACAGGGTATAAACCCTCACTCCCACGCCCGTGAAGGCGGGAGTGTGATGGTCACATGCAGACAGTCACCCTCAACAACGGCATCGAAATGCCCATCCTCGGCTTCGGCGTCTTCCAGGTCGGCGCCGACGAGACCCAGAAGGCCGTCGAGAGCGCCCTCTCCGCCGGCTACCGCCTCCTCGACACCGCCGCCGCGTACGGCAACGAGGACGCCGTCGGCGCCGCGATCAAGGCGTCCGGCATCGCCCGCGACGAGCTCTTCATCACCACCAAGCTCTGGATCCAGGACGCCCCCGCGGAGGAGAACACCACCCGTGCGTTCGACGATTCCCTGCAGAAGCTCGGCCTCGACTACGTCGACCTGTACCTCATCCACCAGCCCTTCGGCGATGTCTACGGCCAGTGGCGCGCCATGGAAAAGGCCAACAAGGAAGGCCGCGCCCGCGCCATCGGCGTCTCCAACTTCGCCGCCGACCGCCTCATCGACCTCATCGTCAACAACGAGATCGTCCCGGCCGTCAACCAGATCGAGACCCACCCCTTCAAGCAGAACAACGACTACCACGAGCTCCTCACCAAGGAAGGCGTGCAGATCGAGTCATGGGGCCCCTTCGCCGAGGGCAAGAACGGCCTCTTCACCAACGACGTCCTCACAAAGATCGGAGACGCCCACGGCAAGTCCGTCGCCCAGGTCGTCCTCCGCTACCTCACCCAGCGTCAGATCGTCGTGATCCCGAAGTCGGTGAACCCGGACCGCATGGCGCAGAACCTCGACGTCTTCGACTTCGAGCTCACCGCCGACGAGCTCGAGAGCATCAAGGCCCTCGACACCGGTGCGTCGCAGTTCTTCGACCACGCCGACCCCGAGACCGTCCGGCACCTCGCCGCCCGCCGCCTCAGCTAGCCACCCCTCGGCTAGCCAACGCAGAGGGCGGGTGCGACGCAGTTGCCTGCGGCGCACCCGCCCTTTGTCGCACCCCGCCCCGCACCACGAACGACACCTCCCTCGACCACGGAAGCGACGCTCATGCCCCACGACCACGGTCACCCCCTCAGCCGCCGCACCGTCCTCCGCGGAGCCGGCCTCGCCGCCGCCGGCCTCGCCGCAGCGGCCCTCGCGGCTTGCACGACGTCACCACCGGCGCCGGCAGGGCCGGCTGCCACCTCGACCTCGACAGGAACCCCCGTGAACCCGTCCTCCCGTAGCCGCATCCTTCTGGCCTACTTCTCACGGCCCGGCGAGAACTACTGGTACGGCGACCGCCGCACCCTTGAGACCGGCAACACCGAAGTCCTCGCGGGCATGATCAGCGACCGCATCGACTGCGACGTCTACCGGATCGAGGCCGCCGACCCTTATTCGGACGCCTATGACCCCACGGTCGCCCGCAATTCCGAGGAACAAGACGCCGACGCACGCCCCGCGATCGCAGGCGCCCTCCCGGACCTCACGCAGTACGACACGGTGCTCCTGGGCAGCCCGATCTGGAACGTGCAGCCCCCGATGATCATGGCCACCTTCGTCGAGGCCATCGACCTGGCCAGCAAGGACGTCCACCCATTCGTCACCTACGCCGTCAGCGGCCTCGGCTCCACGGCACGCTTCTACCGCGACCTCGACACCGGCGCCCGCCTCGGCGACGGGCTCGCCGTCCAGGGCGAAGAAGTCGACGGGGCCGCAACCGACCTCGACCAGTGGCCCTCCGCCGCTGGCCTCGCATGAAAGGCCCCACCATGACCGACCAGCACCTCACCGTCCTTGTCGTCGGCGCCACCGGCAGCATCGGCCGCCACGTCGTCGTCGCTTCCGTCGTCGCCGGGCACACCACCCGCGCCCTCGCACGCAGCGCCTCCAGCGCACGTGGCCTCGACCCGGCCGCAGAAGTCGTCGTCGGTGACCTCACCGACGCCTCCACCCTCACCGCTGCTGTCGACGGCATCGACGCCGTCGTCTTCACCCACGGCGACAACAGCAACGGCGAAGCCGTCAACTACGGCGCCGTCCGCAACGTCCTGCTGGTCCTCGACGGGCGCCCGGTCCGGATCTCGCTGATGACCACGGTCGGGGCGACCGTCCGGCACCCCAGCTCCGAGTGGAAACGCCGAGGCGAACGCCTCGTCAGGGCCAGCGGCAACCAGTACACGATCGTCCGGCCCGGCTGGTTCGACTACAACGACGCCGACCAACTGCAGATCACCATGCGCCAGGGCGACACCCACCAGGCAGGCAACCCGGCCGACGGCGTCATCGCCCGGCACCAGATCGCCCGCGTTCTCGTCGACAGCCTCACCGACGACGGTGCCGACCACCGCACCCTCGAGCTCGTCGCCGAGCGCGGCCCCGAGCAGGACGACCTCGCCCCCGTCTTCGCCGCCCTCGACCCCGATCCCGCAGGAGGACTCGACGGTGTCCACGACGCCGCGAACCTCCCGCTCGAGCAGGAACCGCAGCGCGTGCAGGACGACCTCGACCGGGTCCGCACACACAACTGACGCCCGGCACCCGCCGCACACTCGAAAGAAGATCGACATGGCCACCTGGCTCATCACCGGAGCATCCAGCGGACTCGGCGCAGCCCTCGCCCGTGCAGTCCTCGACCGCGGCGACAACGCCGTCGTCACCGCCCGCAACACCGACCACCTGCAGGACCTCGTCGACGCCCACCCGCGCAACGCCCTTGCCGTCCCGCTCGAGGTCGGCGACCACGACCAGGTCGTCGCCGCCGTCACGGCTGCCACCGACCGCTTCGGCTCCGTCGACGTTCTCGTCAACAACGCCGGCCACGGCTACCGTGCCGCCGTCGAGGAGGCCGCCGTCGAGGAGGTCGACGAGCTGTTCGCCACGAACTTCTTCGGCCCCGTCGACCTCATCAAGCAGGTACTGCCGCAGATGCGCGAGCGGCGTACGGGCACGATCATCAACGTCTCTTCGATCGGGGCACCCCGCTCGAACCCCGCCTCCGGGTACTACACCGCAACCAAGGCCGCCCTCGAGGGCATGTCTGACGCTCTCAACCGAGAGGTCGCCCCCCTCGGTATCCGCGTCGTGGTCCTGGAGCCGGGTGCGTTCCGCACCGACTTCTCCGGGCGCTCCCTCGCCCAGTCCGCGACCGTCATCGACGACTACTCCAACACCGCCGGCAAGCGGCGGAAGGAGAACGACACCAGCCACGGCACACAGCCCGGCGATCCCGACCGCGCCGCCCGAGTCATCATCAACACCGTCCTGGCTGACGATGCCCCGTTCCGGCTCCTGCTCGGATCCGACGCGATCACCATCGTTCGAGACGAACTTCAGGGCCGCATCGACGAGATCGATGCCTGGGCCGATGTCAGCCGCACCACCGACTTCGCGGGCGACGACGCGTGAGCCGTCGACGCGTGACCACCTCCGCCGTCGCGCGCACGGCCTCGTGAGCGTCGTCGATCCCACCGCCCGCCGTCCCGCACGACTGCCTCGCCTCTCCCGCCGCAGAGGCTTCGCGGTGGTCGCGGCGAGCTTCGTCACGGTATTCCTCTCGTCCGGCACGCCCATCCCGCTCTACAACACCTACCGGGCAGAGGACGGCATCACCAGCGCCGGCCTCGCCGTCACGACCGTCATCTACCTCGCCACGACCGCCATCGCCCTGCTCACCACGGGCCGGCTCTCGAACCACCTCGGGCGCAGGCCGGTCGCGATCGCCGCCGTGCTCCTCTCCGCGCTCGGATGCGTCCTGTTCCTGAACGTCCACACCCTCGGCGAACTCGTCGCAGGACGCGTCTTCCAAGGGCTCGCCTGCGGAGTCGCCACGAGCGCGCTGGGATCGTACGTGCTCGACCTCGCACCCGCGCGCCCGGGGTGGCTCGGCGCCGTGATCACCAGCAACGCACCACCGTTCGCAATCCCGGTCGGAGCCCTGCTGTCGGGAACGCTGGTGGAGTTCGAGCCGGCTCCGCGCCTCCTGATCTACTCTTTCGTCGCCGGGGTGCTGGTGGTGCTAGCCGTCGGCTTGCTCCTCAGCCCCGAGTCCGTGCAGCGCAACGAGGGAGCGGTGCGGTCGTTGCGCCCTCGCATCCTCGTGCCTCACGGCGCGGCCGCGTCCTCTTCGCCGTCGGTGCCGGTCTCGTCGCGACCTGGTCGCTCAGCGGTTTCTACCAGGCGTTGTCACCCGTCCTCGCAGCCGACGAGCTCGGCACGGACAGTGCCCTAGTCGTCGCCGTCGTCTTCTCCTCGATCGTCGTCCTCAGCCCCGTGGGCGGGCTGCTGACCGGCCGGTGGCGCTCCGTCGTCGCCGTCCGTGTCGGTCTCGTAGCCTTCGTGGTGGCCACCGCGGGGATACTCACCGCTCTGACCACCGGCCAGATCGGCTGGTTCCTTGCCGCCAGTGCCCTCGCCGGCATCGCCCAGGGCATGGCCAACGCCGGAGGCATGCGCACCGTGCTCGCGCACGCTGCGGCCAGCGACCGGGCCGGCCTCCTGGCGACCATCTACCTGATCTCGTACACGGGCGCCGCCTTGCCCGGCCTCGTCGCCGGTCGGCTCGCGACGTCAGTCACACCGGAGCACATCGCCCTCGGCTACGGGGATCTCGTCCTCGTCGCCTCACTCGTCGCAGTGGTGACTCTTCGTCAGGAGCGAGACGTCACTCGTCACGCTGCATAGCGACGACGGAAATGCACGAGCAACGCAGTCGACGTGTCTCAGTAGACGATCGGCTATCGAGACGGTGACTTGTCGCCCGCGAGGGTGTCGAGCGCTCTGGCCAGGGCGGCCCGGTCGGGTTCATCAAGCGGGGCGAATATGTTGCCGAGCACGTCGGCCGAGATGCGTTGCCCTTCGGCCAGGGCTGCCCGCCCAGCCGTGGTCAGCGTGTGGCCGATTCGGCGCCCGTGACCCGAGTTCCGTTCGATCAGCCCGCGGTCGACCATCCTGTTTGCAAGGGTGCTGAACGCTTGATCGCTTTGAAAAGTTGCGACCGCTAATGCATGACCGGACGCGCCAGGCATTCTGTCGATCGCGCGCAGCGCGTCCCATTGAACGAGCGTCACGCCGGCGTCGCGCAGCGCGGCGTCCATTGCCCGATGGTTGCGGTACTGCGCTCGTTTGATTGCCTGACCGAGCTGTTCCAGATTCGTTGTCACGGTGCTACTGTATCAGCACACGTAGATAAACATATTGAGATAAAGAGGTAGTAATGACCGACAAGACGTCCATGCCCCGCACCGCACTCGTTCTCCATGGGGGTGGCGGACCCCGCACCGTCGCGCCGATTGTCGCGCACCTCGCACCGACTATGCGCGTCCTCGCCCCAACCCACCCGGGCTGGGATGGAATTCCTCGTCCGGACAGCATCTCGTCCGTCGCCGATCTCGCTGCGTCCTACCTCGAACAGCTCCGTGAACAGGGCGAGCATGACGTGGTGCTGGTCGGCTCCTCGATCGGCGGTTGGATCGCTCTTGAAATGGCACTCCAGGCTGTTTCCGACACCCGTTACGCCGACGTCGTGGGTGCCGTTGTCAACATCGACGGTGTTGGGGCCGTCGTGGACGGTGAACCTATCGCGGACTTTTTTGGCCTCGACGCGCGCGGGCTCGCCGAAGCCGCGTGGCACAATCCCGAGCGCGGCTATATCGACCCGGCCACCCTCACCGACGAGCAGCGCGCAATCCAGCAGTCCAACGGGCGGACCATGGCCGCCATCGCCGGTACCAGCATGAGCGACCCGACGCTCCTCGCGCGCCTACCTCAGATCACAGTGCCGACGCTCGTCGTCTTCGGTGCCAGCGACCGGATCGTCACATCGACGTACGGCCGCCGAGTCTCGGCCGCGATCCCCGGGGCGTTCTTCGCCGAGGTCCAAGCCGCGGGACACCTGCCGCATCTCGAAGCCCCCACTGCGACGTGGGCGGTGATCGACCCGTTCGTCGCCATGGCCTGATTCGGGACGCTCTCAACCGAACTGCTGTCGATCCCGGTCGTCGACATCACCGAGGCCGCCGCCCACCTCGCGATGCCGCTCGGACGTCGATACGGAGTCGTCACCACGGTGCGGCGAGCCGTCGGACAGATCGAGGACAGCCTGACCACCGCCGGCCTCATCGACCGGTGCGCCGCGATCGAAGACACCGGCCTCGGCGTGCTCGAGCTCGACGAGGATCCCTTCGCCACGGCTGAAGCGTTCGTGGCGGCCGGACAGCGAGCAATCGCGAAAGGGGCCGAAGTCATCTGCCTCGGCTGCGCGGGCATGGCCGGCCTCGAAGAGCACGTGCGGGACCGCCTGCCCGTGCCGGTCGTCGACGGGGTCGCCGCCGCGTCGGCCCTCGTCGAAACCCTGATCCGCCAGGGGCTCTCCACGAGCAAGATCGACTCGTTCGCGTCTCCTCGGGTGAAGCGCCGCAGCTGGAGCGTTTAGCCGTGCGGGCCGAATCGCAGCGCGAGTCATCAACCGATTCACCTCCGCCGCTCATTCGGCGAACAACCGGCTCAGCGAAATGGACCAGTTGAAAGACCTCCAGTGAAGTAGCTCTCCTGTCGCGGCCTGGCGTTCGTCGATGACGGGCAAGGGCTTGTTGTGGGGGAGGGCGGCAGGTACTGTCGCAGATTCAAGGCTCACCCGAAGAGTCGTAGCTGCGCCCGCGCGGCGCGAACGAAACGGGGAGCAATGACGAAGACAGGCACACGGACAGCGCTCGCAGCACTGCTTGCGACGCTCGCATTGGCGGTTCTGCCCGCCCAGGCGGCCACGGCCGCGTCGACCGTTACCGCACCCACGGGAAGCATCGGCGTCCAGCTCGTCGATGTCGCCGGAAGCCCCCTCGCGCTGGCCGGGGCGACGGCGAGCGTCTACGTTCCCACCCCCGAAGGCGGCGGCTTCCGTAGGGCCACGACCGACTCCGCGGGTCGGGCAGTGATCGCCGACCTGCCGCCCACTCCTTACTACGATCTGACGATCGAACCACCGAGCGCAGGATCCGCCACCTACGCACCGACGCGCATCGACAGCGTGGGGGTCTCGGCCGGTATCAGCACGGCCGTCACGGCGGAGCTTGCGAGGGGTGCCACCGTGACGGGCACCCTCACCGGGCCAAGCGGAGCACCGCTCGTCGGCACCAAGGTCACCGTCGAGGGGATGAGCTACGTGTTCCCCGAGGTCGAGACCACCACCGATGAGGCCGGGCGCTACACCTTCGTCGGACTGGCATCCGACGTCTACAAGCTCTTCACCGGAGACCAGAACTTCCGCACCAGCCTTTCCTGGATGACTCGCGTGTACGCCGAACGGCCGGGCGCCGCCCCGAGTCGCGTCGCTCTCTCGACGCGGCTCATCCATACCGCGTACGACATCGGCGTCGGCGTCAACCCTCCGGCAGACGGAGCTGCGACTGTCGGTGCGACCGTGACCCTTACGAACGTCGCGACCGGAGCGACCTACGCGCAGCGCACCGGAGGAGTGGCCGGCGTCCTGCAGCCGGTGAAGTTCGCCGTGCCGACGGGCAACTACACGGTGAGTGTGCGCACGGTGGCGACCACGTCTACGCCCGGCCGCACCTGGTGGTACACCGGCCAGCTGACCCCGATGACGGCCGAGGCCCGAGCAGCCGTGCCGAAGCACGTCGAGTTCGCCAGCGCGGTCGGCCTCTATGCAAAAGTGCCCTGACCTGAACCGGAGGTCACCATCGGCGCCTCGGGTGCCTCGCCCCCGGCCACGGTGAGGAGTGCACGTTGGCCCCTGCTGAGGCTCGAGACAGTCACGATGGAGCGCCAGTTTGTCCTGCGGGGTGGTGCCCCTGAGGCTCCTACGCGCTAATCTACGTCCGCCCCCGCGCCCCAAAGATCTGGCCCCGAGCCCTACCCTCGGGGCCCTAGGCCCAGAGCCGCCCCAGCGGGCTCGATGCGATGTGGTGCGTCAGGTCGGCAGCATCGTCGTAGACAGCGGCGGCACCTGCCTCGAGCAGTTCGGCTCGTCCCGTCCCGCCCGAGCGAAGGGCTACGGTCGGCACGCCTGCTGCAGTAGCCGACTTGATATCCCAGACAGCGTCTCCGACCATGACCGCTGAGGCCGCATCGACACCGGCACGCTCCAGGGCGATAGCGATGATGTCGGGTTCGGGCTTGGAGGTCTCCACGTCTTCGCCCGAAGTCACCGCGTACAGGAGGTCGTCGATGTTGAGCAGCTCGAGGAGGTGATCGAGTTCCTCCTGCGGAGCCGACGTCGCGAGTACGACGCGAGACCCGCGGTCGGCGACAGCTTTGACCAGGTCTCGAGCGCCCGGAAGCAGTCGGAGACGTGGCGTCAGCTTCTGGAAGTGGGTCGAGTGCAGCTCCGTTGCTCTCGTCTTGACCTCGTCGGATTCATCCCCGATGAGCTGCGAGAGCAGCTCCGAGCCGTCGGCCCCGATAGCGCTCTGGATGCGCCACGACGGCACGCTGAGGCCGAGGTCGACGAAGGCGGTGTTCCACGCGTCGACGTGGAGGAAGTTGGAGTCGACGAGCGTGCCGTCGATGTCGAACAGGACCGCGTGCGCGATGGTGTCACGTGCCTGAGTCATGGGAGCCTCCTGGTGTTCGGTGCGAGGTGAGAACGGGGAAAGCTCGTGCTCACACGAAACAGCACACTCTTCTGGTCGCAGGGGACGCGGTCAACCCCCTCCGGCCGGTTCGTTTGCGCGCGTATTGTCTCGAGAAGAGGTTTGCGGTTTCGGCGACTCGAAACCAAGTTTTTGACAGATTTTTGATCGGGACTTTTGCCGTTTGGCTCACTTTAGGGCTGAAGGCGGTGCGGCTCGTCGGCGAGGGTAGCCAAGTCGGGGATGTGGGCCCAAGGCGATGGGTTCGGTTCCGTCCCCTCCGGTAGCACGCCCCAGGCGCGAAGTCCGTTGACTTGCACGGTGGTCCGGCCGAACAAGTCGGCGTGGTCGCCAGGCCGCTCCCGCGGCGTGGCGCCGAGGAACGCGAAGAACGCCTTTTCCATCGCGGTGGGGCCGAGGCCGGGGTCGGCCTGCGCGGCTGCACACCGGGCGCAGGTAGCCGTAGATCATGTCCGGACGGCGCGTCCCACCGAGCGTTCCAGGATCGGCGCCGCGCAGCGGCCCCCAAGCGCCCGCGCCCGTTCTCCTCGTGGCGAGCGTCGACCCGACGCCGAAGAGCAAGCAGCCGCGCAGGCCAGTCCGGTACTCCGTCCCCTCGGGAGGCTTGATCGGACGACGCCCATCCGTGAGGAGGGCCTGCTCGATCTCGTGCAGATCGACGAGGATGGTGCCCTCGGCGTCGACATAGCCACGAACGTCAAGCCGGCTGATCCAGTTCTTGACGGTCTGCAGGCTGACCTGGAAGTGGCCCCCAGCGGCGAGCAGCGGGACGGGCTGGTACGGAGTGACGTTGGTCACGGTGGTGTCCTTCGTGTGAACGAAGTCCCCGGGTTTTTACCCGTTGCCCTGGACGCTCTAGGCCCTGTCGTATCGGCCCCGACAGGCGAACCACCCCGCCCCACGACAGGAACAGCGATGGCGCTGGACTGCGTGAGAGGACGGGATCCGAGGCTGACTGCGGGAGCCCGCTTCCACTGCCGCGGTCTGTCGGGGTCGTGGGAAGAGCTCGTCCGGTGCCTCTACCGGCGCGGCCCTTTGGGCCTCGCGCTCGATGGTTCCATCTTGGCGGATTTGGCGGCCGAGCCAAACGGAAGTTTCCCGTTTAAAGGCCGCTACGCGGCGTTCTCAGCAGCTTTGAGGCCGCGCGAGCCCGGGAGTTCGAGAATGCTACATTCCGCCCTGCAAACGGCAAATTTCCGGTTTGCTCCCTGAAGTGATGCGACCGAGTCAAACCCCGACGCCGGGTCTTGGAGCAAAACTCGTTTTATGAAACGAATTATGTGTACAAGCCCGGCCCGGTCGTGTACAGTGTAACGAGAAGGAGGTACTCATGATCGAAATGTTCGGATCCGCGCCCTACGCGCCGTCCTCTGCCGTGCTCGAAGTGATCGACGCGAAGAAGCACGGCAGGAAGCTCGACCACCTCGACTCCGAGGCGCTCGAGCGACTTGGCATTCGGGAGAGCCTGGTCCCGCGGACGCTGCAGACGCTTCGACTCCTTGACCTGGTCGATGACGCCGGTTTCACAACGCCGGCGTTCTCGAAGGTTGCCTCGTTCAGCAAGCTCGAGTCGCAGGCGGCACTCCGAGACGTCCTCCGAAGCGCATACGCTCCCGTCTTCGAAGCTCTCGATCCGACAACTGCATCAGTCGGAGCACTTGAGAACGTCTTCTCCTACTTCCAGCCGCCGAGTCAGCGACCGCGCATGGTGACGCTGTTCATCAACCTCATGAAGGCCGCAGGAATGATCCCGGAAGATGCTCCCCAGACGCCGATGGCGGGTCGGTACGTCACGCACGTGAGCTCGTCCGGTGCGAAGAGGACAAAGTCGACTCCCGTGGTGAATGAGTGGCTGGAAGCCCAGCACGACGCGAAGAAGCCGTCTACCACCCAGGATCACAATCTCAAGTTCGACTCTGGTGGTTCCGTCCGCGTATCGCTCGATGTCGATCTATTCACGCTCTCGAAGCAAGACCGTGACTTCGTGATGGATCTCATCGATCGCGTCGCGAGCTACCGCACTGATCGTCCAGGAGGACCTCGAACCAGATAGCTCAACTAAAGACTTCTGGCTCAGCACCGGTGACACGGAACTGAGCCAGGGACCCGGCCTGAGGGGCTCGGTGGTGACTGTCGTGGTCCCTATCAGCTTACAGAAGTTCTACAGATGTGCCACATCTGGCTTCTCCTCGGGCACACACTCCTGAGGAGGAGACACCAATGAGCCGCATCAGCGACTTCTACGGGATCACGGGATCCCTGCCCTTCGTCGACGTTGACATCAACATCGACAACTTGCTGTACGTCGATCCGCACGCGGTTCGGCTGAGCAAGAATCCGCAGCCCTTCGCAATGGACGCCGTCCGCAGCATGGACAGCTTCATCGATCAGGTGACCGGCGACATCCTTTCCAGCTCCGTGGCCGCCAACCGGCACGGTGAGGACCTCCTGCAGCACTTCACTGAGCCGTGGGAGACCCGGCTCGGGATGGCCGCAGAGGGATTCAGTGGTCACGGTGGTGCGGCCGCCGTCGGCACGATGATTGCTGACACCTTCCGCACGGATGCGCGCGCAGTACTCGAGATCGGGGCTCTGAAGCGGCTGGAACGACTACCGCTCTTCGTCGAGGGGGTCGACAAGGACATCACGTCGGACATCACGACGCGCATCATCTTCCACCCGCTCGCGGCCTTCACCGCTCAGATGGTCGCGGACTTCCCGCAGTTCACGGCGGGAGGCCACCGGGTGGAGTCGTTCCGCAGGCAGTTCTGGAACTTGTCGACGCGTGAGTGGGACGAGATCGGGGTCTCGTTGCCGGTCGCCGACGGCAAGCCGTTGCTACTGGTGCCGGTCGGATGGGGTCGGGGCTCGCTGCTGATGTCCGCGAGGCGGTACTACGGCAAGAGCGTCCTCGGTTATGTGCAGGACGAGGAAGCGTACGTCGGCGGTGACGGCAAGCCGATCAAGTCGAACAAGGACGAGCTGCGCGCTCGCCCGTCGCTGAAGCCTCGTGGGCGGAAGACCAACATCGATGTCACTGTGCGGGCCGATGCGAACGGCGAGGACCTTCCCGGCGAGTTCACTACGTACGTCGACGGGAAGTGGACCGACGTCGCGTAGGTCGGAGCGCTGAGGGCGGCTCCGGATTACCCCGCGACTGGTCTGATCCGGAGCCGCTCGGCGTCCCATGCAGAACCGCCCTTCGTAGCCGGCAAGACTTCAATGCGGAGCACGGTCGAGAGCACGGCGCGCTGTACGTCGAGCGGGGCTTCGAGGAACGCCTCGCCAGGGTCCGCAGCGCGGAGTACGGACGACGACGCTGACCGGCTGATGCCGTGCGCGAGCCGGGCGTCCACGTCCGCAAGCTCGCCCTCGAGGCGCTCGGTGAACTTCCGTAGCTGAGCTCCGGTGATGTTCCCGAGCGCGTAGCCCGTCTCGAACGCTTCGAGGCGCGCTGTCAGGGCGACTCGACGCTCACGGTCGGCCGCGAGGTGCGCGTCGCCGGGGCTCATCGCGGCCACGATCCGAGGGTCGCGCACGAGTTCAGCGACCGCATTCCGCACGTGCTCGTCGGTCTGCTTCTGGCCGATCGTCAGGTGCGCCGATGACGAGCAGCGGTACAGATACCGGCGCTCGTACTTGCGGACGGCTGTGACCCCGTGGGGCGTCGCGCGGAGGACACCGCCGCAGGGGTGCTCGGCGCCGTCCTCGCTCGTCACCGGAACGCCGCAACGGTATATGCCCGAGCCGAGCCACTTCTTCTCGTTGCCCTGCTGGTGACGTCGAGAGGGGTCCGTGAGCATGGTGACGAGTGCGCGCCACTCGTCCTCGGGGATGATCACTTCCCAGGAGGCCGGGCCGATCTCCTCGTAGGCGTACGCCTGGCCAGACTTGCCTGGGAGGCCGCGAGCGAGAAGTCCTGCATTCCGGGGCCGGACCAGCATGTCCCGCAGGGCGCCGTACTTCCACTCCGAGGGCGGCCGGTGGTCGGCACACCTCGCTCGTTCAGTTCGCGCGTCAGCGCGGCGAGCTTACACCCGGCGAGCACGGCCTTCGCTGACTTGCGGATGACCTTGGCTTCTGACTCCCGGACCGTCACGCCGTCTTTCTCGAACCCGAATGGCGGATGCCGCCGCGGTACTTGCCGTCCGCCGCGGCCTGCGCCTTGGCTCGCTGGACGCGCTCTCGGCTGTGGTCTACCTCGTGCTGCGCGGCAGCGCCGAGCATGCGGGCGACCATTCGGCCGGCTGGCATTGCGAGGTCGTACGAGCCTGCCTGCGCCCTCTGGATATGGAGGTTGTGCGCCTCTGCCACGGTGATGAACTCCTCGAGTTCCGCCGCCCGGCGATGCAGACGGTCGGATGCTATGCGACGATACCGCGGACCTGCACCGATCGCACCGCTTCGACCATCGCCCAGTACGGCGGGCGCATTTTCCTGCGGTCATAAGCGCTGATGTCGTTGTCCACGAACACCGCCACGACTTCGCAGCCGAGCCGGTGCGCGAGTGCGCGGCAGTCGGCTCCCTGATGGTCGACACCGAGCCCTGCAACGGCCTTGTCGCGGCTGATCGGGGCGTCGTTTGCCGCCGGTAGGCACGCCGCAGGCGGCTTCGAGGTTTCGACTTCGTCCATATGTCTATTTTGGGGTTTCGACGACTCGAAGAGGCGACCGCCCACCGGATCACGCGATCATGAACTCGCCCGGCTCCAGGGCGCGGCCGACGATCCGCACGTCGCCGATCGACCCGACGAACACTTGGTCGAGTACGCCGCCGTAGCGGTACCCGCCGAGCAGCCACGGCTTGCCGATGGTGCTCAGCCCACGGTTGCGCGTCGACGGGTTTCTCACCACCGGGCATCCGTCGACGTACATCACCGTGTGTGACCGGTCGTTGACCACGGCGACGTGCCACCACTTTCCTAGCGGGAGCTCGTGCCCCCAGTTCGTCAGCGAGCCGTCCTGGCTTGCCGGATAGACGCACCACTGCAGCTCGCGGTCGCCCGAGAGGCTCAGCGTCACCGCGGGCTCGTCGGGGTCGCCGCCCGCACCCCGGGCCTTGCCTGCCTGGCCCGCACTCGAGAACTGCGAGAGCAGGGCGCTGAAGCCGTTTGCGCTGGGGTCGAATGTCGTCGGCAGGAAGAAGAACGCCTCGACGGTGTACCCGCCGGTGAAGCGCTGTGTGTTGATCGGTGCGGCGTTCACGGTCTGCAGATGCTGGCCAGCGGGCTTACCGCCCTGCAGCGCGAGGCTTCCCGCACCCGGCTGGTCGGGGTGGTGGTCGTTCGACCAGCGCAGCGCCCCCGCGACGGCGCCGGCCCGCGGGGCCACTTCGAGGTGGTTCCCGTGACCGCTCTGGTCGCGCACTCGCGTCGACGAAGCGAGCGCGGCGCCATCCGAGTGGCCGTCGAAGCGCCAGTACGCGAGGGTTCCCGGCACCAGCATTCGGGCGGCCGGGCGAGAGGGGCGTGGTGCGATCGGCGCGAAGCCGGCGAACCGGGCGTCGAAGTCCACCTCCATGGTGAAGCGGTCGACGTCTCCGCTGAGCGTGAGCTCCTGGGCCGCGAGCTCATTGGAGTCGCCGAGGCCGCCGCCGAGCAAGAAGGGAGACAGGGTCTCGACGTCGATCACGTTCCGTTCGAGATCGACGTGATAGAGCCGGATCATTGCCGCCCCGCCGTAGTAGCGGTTCTGATAGTTGGTCAGGTGCAGGGCGACGTCGTGGCCGGCGGCGTTCTGCTTCGTGGTGCGCCCCGGCCCCCAGTAATGGCCGTTGAAGGTGAGGAACACCTGGTCGTGGTCGGCGATGAAGTCATCCCAGAGCTGCTGCCCGTAGGCGTCGAACGCGGCGCCTCCGTTCGGATCCGAGTCGACGAGCGTGTGCGTGGTGAGGATCACCGGCGAGTGCGGTCGTGCCGCCAAGACCGAGCTGGCCCAGGCGAGGCCGCTCGCGCTCGTCCGCCAGTCGAGGGCGAGGACGATCCATTCGCGACCGGCCGCGGTGAAGCGATGCGCACTGTTGTAGCCGTCGGGGCTCGACCCGATCCAGCCCGGCGCTCGCCGGAATCGCTTCGGGCCGAACACGTCGAGGTAGGGCGTCGGGCCGCGCTGGTCGGTGGTCGAGGAGTCGATGTCGTGGTTGCCGGCGAGCACGCTGTAGGGCGCGTGCGCTCGGTCGAGCACGTCGAAGACCGCCCCGGCCGCCGTCATCTCGGACGCCGCACCGTTCTGGGTCAGGTCGCCGAGGTGCACGAGAAAGACGGTGTTGTGACGGGCCTGCTCGCGAACGACGTACTCGAGCGAGGCGCGCATCGGCGCCTCGTCGACCGCCGCCCCGTCGAACATGTACTGGGTGTCGGGCATCACCGCGACGGTGAAACGCGGGGAGGTGGTGTCCGGCTTCCAGCGCCCCGACTTTCCTGACGCGGCCGTCTGAGTCGAAACCGCTGTGGCGGTCAGCGGCAGGGCCGCGCCGGCGGTCGGGGGGAGTGGTGCGGCGACAGCGGGCGCGCTCTGCAGAGCGTTCGCTCCGGCGAGGCCGGCAGCACCGGCCAGGCCGGAACCGACGAGGAAGCCGCGGCGGGAGAGGGGCGTGTGCTCGGGATCACGGGGCGAGTTCTTCACAGCGCCGGACGATAGCGATCGGCGCGGAACGACACGCGACCACGTGGTGAACACGAGTCGTACCGTTGCAGCCCTGCCCCAGAACTGCGCTGTGACATCGGCCGATTCGCGTCAGGTCGCCGGCGAGCCGTCTAGGGCAAGATGATCGTCATGTCGACTCCCACTCGAAGCGATCGCCGGCGGCAGTTGACGGTCGCCGTCAGCGCTGTGATCGCGATCGTCGGCTCGTTCGTCGGGTCGGGCGTGCTCTTCGGCACTCCCATCGCCGATACCGCAGGTGGCGCGCTCGCCGCCGACGCCACACTGATCGCTCCTGGCACGGGTGCCTTCCAGATCTGGGGTCTGATCTACCTCGGCCTCGTCGCCTACGCGGTCTGGCAGTTCTTGCCCGCGCAGGCGACCGCGGAGAGGCACCGCCGACTCGGCTACCCGATCGCGTGGTCGCTCGTGCTGAACGCGGCCTGGATCCTGAGCATCCAGTTCGATCAGCTGTGGCTGAGTGTGCCCGTCATCGCGGCACTGCTCGTCTCGCTCGTCATCTCCTTCCGCATCACCGCGACGACGAAGTCCGCGAGTGTTGTCGACGCGGTCGTCACCGACGGAACAGTCGGGCTCTACCTCGGCTGGGTGTCGGTGGCGACGGCGGCCAACGTCACCGCTCTCCTCGTTGCACAAGGCTTCGAGGGTTTCGGCATCTCGCCCGATCTGTGGGCGGTCGTCATCGTCGCGGTCGCCGGCCTGGTGGGCCTCGCCGTGGCCACCCTCGGCCGCGGGCGCATCGCCCCGGCCCTGTCGCTCGGGTGGGGGCTCGCGTGGATCGCCCAGGCGCGGGTGTCCGGCTCGCCCGAGTCGACACCCACCGCGGTGGCCGCGATCGTCGCTGTCGTCGTCATCGTGGGCGCGACCGTCGTCGTCCGGCTGCGATCGGCGCGAGGAGCGGCGAGCACGACGCGAGCGTAGCGACAAGGATCCACGGAACGCCTTCAAGGGTTACCGTTGAGGCGTGAACACCATCGGATCAGCGAAGCCCAGCGGGCGTCGGGAGGTCGTCGGCGGCATTTTCGCCGGCGGCAGGTAGCCCCGACCCTCCCTTCTCCGGTGTTCCCACCGCCGGCTTCCGATTTCTTGCGCCCTCGCGCGCCTTCTTCTGACTGGTGATCACCCGTGCTTCCTCTGACCGAAAAAACCATCCGCTCCTCGTTCTCGAACGCCTCCCGCAAAGAGGTCTCCGACCTGACGCTGCCGCCCTCGTTCGGCGAAATCGAGTGGGATGCCCTCGACTTCCTGGGCTGGCGCGACCCCAAGATGCCGCGCCGGGCCTACGCCGTGATCCCCTCCGCAGGCGGCGGAGTCACCGCGATCTCGTTCTCCGACGACGGAGTCACCGCGATCCGGTCCGGCGGCGACGGAGTCACCGCGATCCTCCTGCGGCAGGGCGACGTGGCGCCGACCGCTCGTGCCCAGTGCGCCTGGTTCCAGGACGTCACGCTGCCGAGCCCGGTCGTGTTCTACAGCGCCAAGCGCTCCGGTGCTTCGGGCCGCAACGGCAACACGCTCGGCACCCTCGTCTGCGCCGACTTCGAGTGCTCCACCAATGCCCGGCGCCGTCCACCCGAGGCGTACCTCGGCTTCGACGCCGACGCCGCCCGCGACGAGCAGGTCGTTCGGCTGCGGTCGCGGGTGGCTGCGTTCGCTGCGTCGATGTAGGTGCGCTCTGCTGTACGGAAATCATTGCTATATGTGCCATTTGTGCAATGATTTCCGTACAGGAGGTCTCCATGGTTCAACGCTCGTCGCTTCGGCGGCAAAGGCAATTGCGCGAGTTCGGCGAGAACGTCCGACGGTGGCGGTCGCTCAACGGGCTCTCTGCCGCTGAGCTCGCCGATCGCGCGTCCGTCTCTCGCGAGACGCTCAAGTTGATCGAAACGGGCACGGGTGGTCGCATCGATTCCTTATTCGCCGTGCTGGGCGCTCTGGGCATTGCGGACACCGCCGTATCGGGTATCGATCCGTACAAGAGCGATGCTGCTCGGGCGCGCATCGACGACCTGCTTCGACACGGTGGCACGCTGTGATCGATCAGAACGACGTCGAGGTCTGGACGACGTCCGCAGGCGGAGACCAGCGAGTCGGTACCCTCCGCCCGTCGTTCACGGGTGGCAGAACTCTCGCGTCGTCGTCCTTCGAGTACGACGCGGCGTTCCTCGTCGACGGCTGGCAGATCTCACCGGATCTGCCGCTGCGGCCCGGGCGTACCTACACGGCAGAGAACAGTATCTTGCCGGGATCCTTTGAAGACGCGGCCCCCGACGACTGGGGCCAAAGGCTCATTCGGGCTGATGCAGCGCGTCGTCGGAGGGCTGAGCCCTCTCTGCCCACTCGATTCGGCGACTTCGACTACCTCCTGGGAGTTGCCGATCACACTCGCATGGGTGCACTGCGGTTTCGATCGAGTCTCGACGGGCCGTGGCTGTCGAGTGATGAGGGGGTTGCCAACCTCTACGACCTCCAGCGCATCATCGACGCGGCTCAGCGTTACGAGCAGGAGGAAGCCACCGACGAAGACATCGCCTACCTCGGTGACGTCGCCACGTCTCCCGGAGGTGCGCGACCGAAAGCCAACGTCGTCACTGCCGAGGGGCGCCTGGCGATCGCAAAGCTGCCGCATTCCAAGGACGGCCGCTTCGACGTGGAGCGGTGGGAAGCGATCACCCTTGAGATAGCCAGAGAAGCAGGTCTTAGGACGCCGACGTGGCGGATCGAGGCACCACAGCATGGTCGATCCGTCTTGATCACCGAGCGATTCGATCGAGATGATGAGGGGTTCCGACTCGGATACATGTCAGGCCGGACGGCCCTCGGGCTTGGCACGCACGACGACGGATCGCGGATGACCTACGAGGATTTTGCTGACACGATCGATGCGTGGAGCATCGCCAAAACGGAGGATCTCCACGAGATGTTCGGCAGAATTGCGCTGTCAGTGCTGGTGAACAACGTCGACGACCATTGGAGAAACCACGGGTTTCTGCACACGCGAGAAGGCTGGCGTCTGGCCCCGATGTTCGATGTGAACCCGAGTCGCCAACGGGGAGTCATTGATTCGCGAGCGATAAGCGCTTCGGATGACCCGTCCGATCGCCAGCTAGTGCACCTCCTGGCGATCGCCGATGCGTTTCGTCTGCGGCCCCCCGCAGCGAGGGCGATCCTGCGCCGGGTGGCTAAGTCGGTATCGGGGTGGGACGCCACGGCCGCACGGTTCGGAGTGGGCTCCGCCGAGCGTGAAGCGCTCGGTGTCGCCTTCGATGGCGCGCAACTCTCCTGGGCGTTGGCGCTTTCGTCGGGAGAGTGACCAGATAGGCCCAGGGTGGTTGCGACTGTTCCGCGGCGCCCTCTTGGGCGGCACCGGTCGTTGGCTGACGAGTGAATCTGCACTAGCTTCGTATCTCAATGCTGGGGGGAATACATGCCGAGAGAATTCTGGGGCGATTTGCCGACCTGGGTCACGACTGTGGCCGTCCTCTTCGCCGCCGTTCAATACTTTGGAGAACGAGCTCGGCGGCGGGAAGAAGCGGAACGCGAGGCGAGGGCACAGGCCACGCAGTTCACCGTCTGGGCTGTCTCCACTCCCGAAAAGCCTCGGCGGTATGGAGTCCGTGTGTTGAACACGTCGGGTTCGACTTTCCACGATGTGCACATCAAGGCGACGATGCACAAGAAGAAAGCCCGTCGACCGATCGATATGACGATCGTGCCTCCCGGCGATTTTTTCGTGGAGTTTGCTGGCAATGAAGAGGAATACACCTGGCATTTTCCCTGTGACGTCGGCGAAATAGCGGGGACCCTTCGCCCGTATATGAAGACCGACGACTATCGCGTCCACGAGGTCCGCTTCCGCGATAACGTCGGTGTGGAGTGGAGCACCGACGACCGTGCCGTGCTCACTAGCGCTCGCTCGTCTGGCGACCGGGGCACCGAACCACGGCCAGTGCAGGAAGGCTGACGCGGTCTACCAGGCGTCGGAGAGCATCGCTAACCGTTTCACGCATCGCGCACCGAATAAACGGTGAGTGATGCGTGAAACGGTGAGTGACGCGCAGCACAGTGAACGACACCCGCGGCCTAGGCTGAGCCGGTGAGCACCCGACCCGCACCCGACGCCGAAGCGCGCGCCGAGAGCCTGAAGGAGCGCATCTACGTCACCTTCACGAGCCTCGCCGTGGTGCTCACGCTCCAATCGCACGCCTCCGAGACCACTCCGGGTCAGGCGGCGATCACGCTGCTCATTGCTGTTGTCGGCACCCTGCTCGCCGTCTTCGTGGCCGATCTGCTGAGCCACCTGACCGTGCATGCGAAGCTGCCGACCGCGCCGGAGCTCCGGCACATGATCGCGGTGAGCATCGGCTCGATCGGCGTCGTCGTGCTGCCGATGGTGTTTCTGCTGCTCGCGCAGCTCGACGTGTGGTCGATCGAGGCTGCGATCCAGGCGGCGGTCGTGGTGCTCATCGCGACGCTGGCCTTCGTGGGATTCCTCGCCGTCCGCCGGATCACCCTGCCGTTCTGGCAGAAGGCCGTCGTGCTGCTCGCCGAAGTCGTGCTCGGCCTCGCGGTGATCGGGCTCGAACTGCTCGCGCACGGCTGACGGCGGCCCCTCCGCCTGGGCGAGGCCCGTGCAAGGCCCCGCGAGAGGTCGGCGGGTGTTATGAGGAGTCGGCGGGTGCTCCAGCACCCGCCGACACCTAACTACACCCGCCGACTCCGAGCGGAGCCGAGCGGAGCCCAGCGAGCGCGGGGCCGAGCGGAGCGGGCACCGCAGAGCGCGAGCGACGCCGGCCTCAGCGGCGGTGGGCCGGATCCTGCCGTTCGACCTCGGCGATGATCCCGGGCAGCACCCGGCGCATGTAGGGGCCCCAGAGCAGCGACACGATGCCGCGAAGCACGAGCCCGGCGCGCGGCCTCGCGAAGAACGTGTAGGTCCAGTCGATTCGAGTGCCGCCGGGCACCTCGCTGTACTCCCACTCGGCGCGGGCGCCCGACACGAGCACCCCGAAGAGCTTCTGGAAGTCGCTGAGCTCGTACACGAACTTGCCGGGGCGATCGACGAGAACGGTGTGCTCGACCACGCTTCCGCCGTCGGACAGCATCAGCTGGCGGGTCTGGCCCGGGGCATCCCACCCGCCGGTCTGATCGCGCACTTCGACGACGGCGGGCAGCAGGCCGGAGCGGGGGTAGAAGCCGACGGGGGTGAGGGGCGTGCTGGCGTCCCACGTGGCCTCGAGACCCGAGCGGGCCACACCGTGGGCGGAGGCGGTCGACGACGACGTTGTGCTCATTACAGGGGTTCGGAGCCGACACGCGACCCGGGTTGGCCCGCACTCATGGTGGGATCAGGCAGGTCGGGCACACTCGTGGCATGGCTCATCACCTCGTCCGACCCAAGCGCGGCACCGTCATCGCGGGTGTCTGCGCGGCCATCGCCGACCGCTTCCACTGGAGCCGCTTCGTCGTGCGGCTGTTGTTCGTCGTGTCGATCATCCTGCCCGGGCCGCAGTTCCTGCTCTACCTGGCGCTCTGGATCCTGATCCCCAAGCAGAAGTAGGCGTGCCCCACGGCCGAGCGGCGGCGCTGATCGCGGGTCTGATCGTGCTCGGCGTGGCCGGTTCGACGGTGCTTCAGGATCCAGGCCCGTCGCGAGCGGGGTCACCGCCCGTGGCCGCCGCCGCGCCCTCCACCTCCTTGGGCACGGCGTTGCCCGACCAGACCGTCCCGGGCCTCGACGTCAGCGCCTACCAGCACGGCGTCAGCTTCAGAAAGGCCTATGCCCGGGGCGCACGGTTCGTCTACATCAAGGCGACCGAGGGCGACACCTACACGAGTGCGCGTCTCGCCAACCAGTACACGACCGCGAAGGCAGCCGGTCTCATCCGCGGGGCCTATCACTTCGCGAAACCGAACACCTCGACCGCGGTGAAGCAGGCCGAATACTTCGTGGCCTCGCTCGCCGAGCTCGGCGGAGGCCGCATCGACGGCGGCTGGACGCTGCCACCGCTTCTCGACCTCGAGTTCAACCCTTACGCCGCGTCGGACGGCACGAACTCCTGCTGGGGCCTCACGCCGAAGCAGATGCAGCGGTGGGTGTCGGCCTATCTCGACACCGTGACCGGGCTCTCCGGGCGCGTGCCGGCCATCTACACGAACGCGAACTGGTGGAAGACCTGCACCGGAGGGTCGACCGACTTCACGTCGTACCCGCTGTTCCTGGCCCGGTACGTCGACGACGTCAGCGGCGGGTCGATCGACCTCCCGAACGGCTGGCCGGGCTGGACCATCTGGCAGTACACGAGCACGGGGTCGCGCTACAAGGGCATCACGAACCGCACCAAGGGCGACGTCGCGGCGTCCGACGAAAACCTCTTCGCGGGGTCGTTCGACGACCTCGTGGCGCTCGCCGAATCGCGGTTCGAAGCGCTCCCAGAACCACAGACCGATCGGATCACCCCCGCATCTGGGGACTAGCCTCGGGGGTGACGCACGGGTGATAGTCAACAGTCACCTGTGTCAGCGCCTCACCCGCAAGCCGATCGGAACCACCGTGCCCTCTCTGCCGCATTCGCTTGCCCTCCCGTTCTTCCGCGGGCGCTTCGCCGGCCTTGGCGCTCGGCTGACGCTGCCTCGCCCGGACGACGCCCCCTGGGCCCACGCTCCGGGAATCGATCCCGACCGCATTCTGATCTTCGGCAACGGCGAGGCCGTGGGCTGGGGCGTACGGAGTCACGACCTGGCGCTGCCGGGCCATCTCGCCCGGAGCGTCAGCCTGCGAACCGGGCGTGGCACCGACGTCGACGTTCTGGCCGACCCGACGATGACCATCGCCTCCGCGGCGGCCGCGCTGCCTCTGGGCCGTCTCGGCGCGTACGACGCGATCGTCGTGGTGCTCGGGCTGAGCGATGCCCTGCGCATGACGTCGGTCGCGCGTTACCGCGAGTCGCTGGCGGCCGTGCTCGCCCGGGCGATTGCGCACCGCCATGACGGTGCCGAGATCGTCGTGCTCGAGATCGATCGACCCTCGACGCTGAGCCTCTTCGACATCACACCGGGCAGCATCCTCGACGAGCACGCCGATCGACTCAACGCGGAGGCCGCCGACCTCTGCGACGAGTTGCCGGGAGTACGTTTCGTCGCCCTTCCCCACGGGCAGGTTTCGGACGCACATGCCGCACCCACGAAGTCGTCGGACGTCTATCGCGCCGTGGCCGACATGCTTGCGGCGCGCCTCCGGGCACCCCTCGACGAGCAGTTCGCGGCGGGGCGAGAGATCTGCCCGCTCCGGGATTCGCCCCAGACGGAGTCCGAACGGCTCGGCGTCATCTACGACCTCGGGATCCTCGACTCGCAGCGCGAGCGACGGTTCGACGACATCGTCGAGCGGGCGCGGATCCTTCTGGCTGCCACCGGCGCGGCGTTTTCGATCGTGGGGCCCGACCGCGTGTGGAACAAGGCGATCGCCGGTGCCTACGCCAGCGAGATTCCGCTGCGCGGAGCGATGTGCGCCGAGACCATCAAGGGGTCAGGGCCGTTCATCGTGCCCGACCTCTGGGCCGACGACCGGTTCGTCACGCACCCCGCCGCGCGCTTCTACGCCGGCTATCCGATCGAGGGGCCCGGCGGAATCCGGATCGGTGCGCTCTGCGTGATCGACTCGCGGCCGCGTCCGGCCGACAGTGTCGACCTCGTGCTGCTTCGCGAACTCGCTCTCGCGGTGCAGCGCGAAGTCGCCCTCGGGACTGTGCCCGCCGTCACCGCCTGAGCGGGACGACGGGCGCAAGGCGCCAAGGGCAGCGCCGGATTACGGCGTGGGCATACCGCCGTTGACGTGCAGCGTCTCGCCGATAACGTAGCTCGACTCGCCCGACGCCAAGAAGACGTAGGCGGGAGCGAGCTCGGCCGGCTGACCCCAGCGACCGAGCGGCGTCTCGTCGCCCACCTCGGGCAGGGCATCGGCGGGCTGGCCGCCGGCGGGCTGCAGCGGAGTCCAGATCGGGCCGGGAGCGACCGCGTTGACCCGGATGCCCTTGGGGGCGAGCTGCTGCGAGAGCGCCTTCGAGAAGGTGTTGATCGCGGCCTTCGTCGACGCGTAGTCGACCAGGAACTCGGCCGGGCTGTACGCCTGGATCGAGGTCGTGTTGATGATGCTCGAGCCGGGCGTGAGGTGGGGGAGCGCCGCCTTCGTGATCCAGAACATGGCGTAGACGTTGGTCTTGAACGTGTCGTCGAAGTTCTTGGTCGTGAGCTCGAGGAGGTCTTCGACGTGCTGCTGCTTGCCCGCGTTGTTCACGAGGATGTCCAGGCCGCCGAGACCGTCGACCGCCGTCTTCACGAGCTGCTCGCAGAAGGCTTCGTCTTTGATGTCACCGGGGATGGCGACAGCCTTACGCCCGGCCTTCTCGATGAGGGCGACGATGTTGTCGGCGTCCTCCTGCTCTTCGGGGAGGTAGCTGATCGCGACGTCCGCGCCCTCGCGGGCGTACGCGATGGCGACGGCCGCGCCGATGCCGGAGTCGCCGCCGGTGATGAGCGCCTTGCGCCCCTCGAGCCGGCCGCTGCCGCGGTAGGTCTCTTCGCCGTGGTCGGCGGGGATCGCGAGATCTTCGTCTTTGCCGGCGCCCTCGAGATACTGCTCGGGCGGGGTCATCTCGTACTTCTTGCTGGGATCTTCGAATGCGTACTGATCGGGAGCCATGGAGTGCCTTTCGCTGTCGCGGGAGATACCGGAGCACGGGTATCCGGGCCCGACGGTAGTCCGGTGAGCGAAGCGGGGTACAGGGGGTTCGGCCGTGCCGGTCGCGCGCTCCTTCGCGCTCGTGCCTGGCCGTGCGCGACGCTCGTAGGCTGACCGCATGGAGTCGACCAGCGCAGCCCAGTTCGACGCGAGCGCGGCGTTCGGTGTGCCAGGCCTCGAACAGGTGCGCGACGAGGTCTGGGCTCTCGGCCAGCCGATGCCGGGCGAGCATCTGCCGGCGTCGCTCCTCTATCTCCTCCGTGACTCGTCGGGCGGATTCCACGTGATCGACCCCGGCACCGACGGCGACGACAACTGGGGCCGCCTCGTCGACGCGCTGGCCTCGCTCGACGCCCGACCCGACGCGATCCGTTCCGTCACCGTCACGCACCTGCACGCCGATCACCTCGGAATGGCGACGAGGATCCAGCACGCCTCCGGCGCCACGCTTGCCCTGCACCATGCCGAGGCGGCGGCCCTGCAGACCCTGGCCGAGCACCCGCCGACCCGCGAGGGCACCGCTCAGCAGGCGCGCGAGTGGGGAGTCCCCGCCGAGCGCTCAGCCGAGCTCGTTGCGGTCGCCGACGCCATGCCGCCCGTGATCGTCCCCGCGATCGACCTGCTGCTCTCCGACGGCGACCGCCTCGATGTGCCCGGCTTCGCGCTCGACGTCGTGCACACACCCGGTCACACGCCCGGTCACCTCTGTCTGCGCGACACCGGCCGAGGCCTCCTGTTCAGCGGCGATCACCTGCTGCCGACCGTGTTCAGCGGCCTCGGTCTCGGTGGAGCGTCCACGACCAACGCGCTCGCCGACTACCTGCAGGGGCTGGAGCGCATCTCGCGACCGGGTGATGTCGAGGTGCTGCCGGGGCACGGCTTCCGGTTCACGGGGGTGGCCGAGCGGGCGGCGGAGACGGCAGAGCATCACCTCCGGCGGACGGCGGAGGTGCGGGCTGCGGTGGCCGCGGATCCTTCGCTTTCGATCTGGGAGATCGCCTCGAAGCTCACCTGGACTGCGGGTTTCGACAATCTCACCGGGTTTCAGTTGTGGTCGGCGCTATCGCAGACCGCGCTGCACCGTGAATACGTCGGCGGGCGACGGTAGTTGCCTGTTGTCGGGCCTAAACTCGGCGGAATGGACCTCTTTACACCCGCCGTCTTCGGCGACCTCCGACTCGACAACCGAGTCACTATGGCGCCTCTTACGCGCCTCCGCTCCAGCGAGAGCGGCGTACCCGGCGACCTCGTCGTCGAGTACTACGCGCAGCGCGCCTCGTTCGGCATGATCGTCAGCGAGGGCGTCTGGCCCGTGCAAGAGGGCAAGGCCTACCCGGGCCAGCCCGGCATCGAGACCGACGAGCAGGTCGAGGCCTGGCAGGTCGTCACCAGCGCCGTCCACGCCCGCGGCGGCACCATCGTGCTGCAGCTGATGCACGGCGGCCGCGTCTCGCACACCGACATCACCGGCACCGACCGCATCGTCGCCCCGTCGGCGATCGCGATCGAGGGCGAGACCCACACCGCCGAGGGCAAGGTCGCTTTCCCCGTGCCGCACGCCCTGACGATCGACGAGCTCGCCGACGTCAAGGAGCAGCTGGTGGTCGGAGCCCGCAACGCGATCCGCGCCGGTTTCGACGGCGTCGAGATCCACTCGGCCAACGGCTACCTGCTGCACGAGTTCCTGGCACCCGGCGGAAACGAGCGCGACGACCAGTACGGCGGCAGCCCGGAGAACCGCGCCCGCTTCGTCATCGAGGTCGTCAAGGCCGTCCGCGAGGCGATCGGTGCCGGCCGCACCGGCATCCGCATCTCGCCGGCGCACAACATCCAGGGCATCGCCGAGACCGATCCCGCCGACGTGCACGAGACCTACGGCATCCTGATCGACGCTCTCGCACCGCTCGACCTCGCCTACGTGAGCATTCTGCAGGCCGACCTCGAGGGGGCGCTCGTCACCGACCTGCACGAGCGGTTCGGCGGCGCGTTCGTCGTCAACTCCGGCTTCGGGCAGGTCACCACCCGCGCCGAAGCCACCGAGCTCATCGAGTCGGCCCACGCCGACGCCATCGCCATCGGCCGCCTCGCGATCGCGAACCCCGACCTGGTCGAGCGCTGGCAGGCCGAGGCCGACGAGAACGAGCCGAACCCCGGCACGTTCTATGGCGCGGGCGCCGAGGGCTACACGGACTACCCGAGCCTGCAGGTGCGAGCCGACGCGTAGAGCGTCGCCCGCGTCACGAGGTGCTCGGGCGTGACCTCGCTCGAGTCGGCCGACATCGCACGCCGCGGCGCTGTGATGTCGGCCGATTCGCGTCAGGTCGCCGGCTGGGCCATAGCGAGAGTCTCGCCCGCCCGCTCGAGCCAGCGCGTCGGATCCTGAAGCGCACTCGCCGTCTCGCCCGCCAGTTCGCTGAGCGACACGGTTGCGGCGAATCGCGTCGTATCGGCGGTGATCGACCCTGCGACGAGCAGCGCGGGCACGTCGGCCCGTTCTGCGAGGTCGAGCACGACCGACGGAGCCTTGCCCGCGGCCGACTGGTCGTCGAAACGGCCCTCGCCCGTGATGACGACGTCGGTCTCCCCGATCGCTCCGGGCAGGTCGAGCAGGTCGGCGACGAAGCCGGCGCCGCTTCGGATCGTTGCTCCCCAGGCGAGGAGCCCGAACCCGGTGCCACCGGCCGCACCGGCACCCGGCGCGGTCGCTGACCCCGGGTCGCCCGGCAAAAGCTCGGCATAGTGGGTGAGCCAGCGGTCGAGGAGCGCGACGTCGTCGGCGGTCGCTCCCTTCTGCGGACCGAAGACCGCGGCGGCCCCGGTCGGCCCGGTCAGCGGGTTCGTCACGTCCGACAGCACGACCGCTCCTCCCGCGGGCAGTGGCGGGAGCCCGTCGAGATCGACCGAGGCGAGGTCGGCGAGGCCTCGGGCCCCACTGGCGATCGGTGTGCCGTCGGTTTTCGAGAACCGTGCACCCAGGGCGGTCAGGGCGCCGGCGCCGCCGTCGGTCGAACACGAGGATCCGACGGCGAGCAGCACACGGACGGCCCCCGCCCCAAGGGCACTCGCGACCGCCTGCCCAAATCCCGTCGTGGTCGCGTCGAGCGGCCGGAGCCCACCCTCCGGCACCAGTGTGATGCCGCTGGTCGAGGCGAGCTCGACGACCGCGGTGCCGTCGGGCAGCGTGAGGAACGATGCTTCATGGATATCGCCGAGAGGTCCAGCCACCCGGATCGGATGCCGGACCGCACCGGAAACGCCGGCCTCGAAGGCGTCGAGCGTGCCTTCGCCCCCGTCGGCCATGGGGCGCACGACGATGTCGTCGGCCGGTCGCACCCGCTGCCAGCCACGGCCGAGGGCGGCGCACGCCTCGGCGGCGGTGGCCGAGCCCTTGAACGAGTCGCAGGCGATGACGATCCTCATGGGTTGACCCTACGGTCGGGAGGGGTGCGGTGTCCCGGCGCCCGGGTGTCTCGGTGGCCTGGCCCGGTGGCCGTGCCCTGGTGTGTCGGTGGCCTGCTCGCGTCGGCTCGCGGGAGGCGGCCTCGTCGTGGAGGTGTTTTGCGCGGCGTCAAATTTGACGCTGATCACAATGGAGCGATGTAGGTGAGCACCTGTCATTTTCCGGGGCGGCTGTTTTGATCCGCGTCAAATTTGATCGGGCGCAAAACGCCTCTGACTAGGGTCCTCTCCCGGCCCGGACGAGGCGCGTCCCGGACGCTGGTGCCGGTCCGCTCGTCGCCCCGCCCTGCCCCAGCCTCGCCGTCCCGCCTCCCCCAACGCATATCCCGAAAACGCCATCTCGAGCCCAGCGCCGTAGACCGCTCGGTCGCGGTCTAGCATGAGCACGCACGGGTCAGGCCGTGTGAAGACTGCCAATGAGAAAAGACGGCGGTGACATCGTGAGTGATGACGATGGCGTCACGAACAACGAGCAGGGGCACGGCGACCGACCAACGCCCCCGGCTCTTCCCAAGCCGCGCCAGGAGCGTGCGCAGGCGACTCAGAGCGCCATCATCCAGGCGGCGGCGACCGTCTTCGCCGAGCGCGGGTACGCCCGGACGACCCTTGACGTGGTGGCCGTCGAGGCGGGCGTGACCAAGGGTGCTCTCTACTTCCACTTCTCGTCGAAGCGTGACCTCGCAAATGCCCTGATCGCCGAAGAGACGCGGCTGACCGCGCTTCGGGCGCAAGAAACCCTCGATGCGGATTACTCCGTGATCGAGACCATGATCCGGCTCCACCGCAACCTCGCCGCGCAGATCGTCGACGATGCCGTCGTCGCGGCCGGCGTCAAGCTGACGACGGAGGAGCTCGTCGCCCAGCTCGACATCAGCGCGCCCTACGACCTGTGGACCGACCTGACCGTCGACCTCCTCCGGCGCGGCGTTGAGAACGGCGAACTCCGGGCCGGCCTCGACCCGGAGAAGCTCTCGCGATTCGTCGTCGGAGCCTTCGTCGGGGTCAATCTGGTCTCGAATTCACTCGGGCACGGGCCCGATCTGTTCGTGAGGGTCCGCGAGATGTGGGAGGTCCTGATCTCGGGGATCGCGGCGCCCGAGTATATGGAGGCGTCGCAGCTGCTGCCGGCGCTGATCCGGCCGTAGCGGGGTTGTGTGGCGCAGCGGGTCTGAGGTGGGGTCGGCGTGCCGGATCCTGCGGTCCCTCCGAATTTGGCGGTCCCTTCGAATTTGAAGGAAAAACGCGAGGTGCTCGACGAAGTGATGCGGATCGGCGGGCCCCCGGGTGCGGTTTCTCCTTCGAATTCGGCGGCCGCCACACCGCAGTGCCGCCACACCGCAGTGACACCACACCGCAGTGACACGGCGACGCCAATAGGGTCGACGCATGGAGTTCACCGCGCTTCCCACCCTCGTCGGCGACCGGGTCCGGCTCGAGCCGCTGGCCGAGAGCCACGCCGCCGATCTCGCCGAGGCCGTCGCCGTCGGAGACCTCTGGCGCACCTGGTACGCCACACACATCGCGGCGCCCGACGACATGGCGGACGACATCCGAGCGCGGCTCGCACTGCACCGGGCCGGAACGCAGGTGCCGTGGGCGGTGATCGACACCCGCAGCGGTCGCGCCGTCGGCATCACCACGCTGCTCAACCTGGAGCCGGAACACCGCCGGCTAGAAATCGGCTCTACCTGGCTCGGCCGTGAGGCGCAGCGCACCGGCATCAACACCGAGGCGAAACTGCTGCTGCTCGGGCACGCGTTCGAGAGCCTCGGCTGCATCGCCGTCGAATTCCGCGTGCACTGGCACAACCAGCAGTCGCGGGCCGCGGTGGCACGCCTCGGCGCCAAGCAAGACGGAGTGCTGCGCAATCACCGGGTGTGGCCGGACGGGACGATCCGCGACACCGTCGTCTTCTCGATCATCGACGGCGAATGGCCGACCGTGCGGCAATCGCTGACTCAGCGTCTCGCCGGGCACGCCTGATGGCCTCGTATCGAGTGACCCTCACCGTCGGACGTCTGGCGCCCGGGGTCGCTCCCGACGCCGTTCTGCCCCGCGCAGCCGAGGCGGCGGCGGCCGAGGTCACCGTCGAGGCGCGCGATGTCGCGGTCGTGCGGGGCGAGGCCCGGCTGGTGGTCCGCTTCACGGCGGATACCGACCGCCAAGCCGCTCGCGTGGCCGACCTCGTCGCGACGGCGACGACGGCGCTCGCCGAGGTGCAGCGGGTGGCGCTGACACGGCGCGACGGCGGCACCTGGACGCGGCTGCCGTACGCGTAGCTCGCAGCTCGCAGCTCGTAGCTCTTGCAAATTCGAAGGAGAAACCGCCGCCGCTCGACGAAGACAAGCGGATCGTCGGGCCCCCGGCCAGGGTTTTTCCTTCAAATTCGGTGCAGGCGGCAGGCGCCAGGCCAGACCGACCCGCTCAGTCGTAGGTGCGCAGCAGCCGCCAGCGCGAGTTGTACGGTTCGCGGCTCACGTCGAAGACCATGGTCTGCCCGCTCTCGGCGGTGGCCTGGAACCGCCATGATTCGCGCGGCTCGGGCGGGTGCGTGAAGGCGGGGTCGAATGCCGCCTCGGTCTGCCAGCCGGGATACGTGGGATTCAGCCGCGTCGGGGTATCGCTCACCCGAAATCGCTCGGCCTTCCACACGATCCGCTGCGGGATGCCCTCCTCGGACACCCACACAGACACCTCCTCGTCGACCCGGGTCATGACGTCCACCTCGCCCCTCTCATTCGAACGTACGTTCGATTACCGGGACTCTACGTCGTCGAGCGACGACTCGCCAACCGGATTTCGAGGACGAGGATCCGCCAGCCCGTCGCTACCCTCTAGCGACGGGGTCGGCCGTCGCGATCTGCCACAGCGCGACGCCGTGCAGGCCGGCCGACTTCGCGGCATTCGCGCGCACCGTGAGCGACCTCGCGTCAGACCACCAGAGCACGGTGCCGTCGGCGAGTTTGGCCGTCCATTCCCCCTGGGCGGAGACCCAGTTGGCGCGGCTTCCGGCCTGATCGCGGGCCTCGGCGGGCGAGATCACGCCACCCTTGCCAGTGGTCGGCCAGGTCGAGCCGTAGCCCGCCACCGCGAGATCGACCGACTTCGCCGGAACGAGAGTGAGGAGCGCCGCCAGCGCCTGCTGTGCCCAGGGGAGCCCGCCGACCGGCCCGGCTTCGCTGAACGAGCTGCCGTGCTCGCCGTAGGCGAGCAGCACGAAGCGGTCGATCGACGCCGTGAGCTTCGCCAGGTCGTAGCCGGCGGCGAGGTAGCCGCTCGCCGATGTCTGCGCGGTCAGCGCCATCGAGATCGTGGCCTTCGCCGGAAGCGTCTCGCGGAGTTCGCTCGCGAACGAGACGAGGTCCTCGGAGTTCGACGCCGCGAGGCTCTCGAAGTCGAGCTGCACGCCGTCGTAGCCGCCGTGCTCCACTTCTCCGGCGAGGCCGGCGATGACGAACTGCCGGTTCGACTCGCTCGAGAGCATCTTGGTCGCGATCGCCTGGCTGTAGACGCCCTTGCTCACGTCGATGTTGTCGACGACGAGCTCGGCCTTCTTCTTTGCGGAGTGCGCCTTCGCGAGCAGGGCGAGCGCGTCGCTCGACGATGCCGCCACTCCGCCGCCCTCCGATGTGAGGCTCACGCCCGAGATGGCGACCGTGTCGAGGGCACCGGAGTCGCTCGCGAGAGCTTTCAGGGCGGAATCGCCGGCGACGGCGTAGCCCTCGAATGCCACCCCGGTCGGGATCTCCGCCGTGTTCGCCGGGCCGCCCGCGCTCGAGCAGCCGGCGAGGGCGAGGAGCGCCGCCACTCCCGCCGAGGCGATCAGGAGTCGGAGCGGCGATCGTGAGGTCATGGGTCGAGGGTAGTGGGATGCCCAGTGGTCGACCTGCGTAATCGGCCGCTGCTGCACGAGACGAAAACGTGCCCCCAGTTCGGGTGACAGAGGCACTTCGAACACGAGGCCGGGGGAGGGGTGGGTGCGGCTGAAAAGGGGTCAGAAGCGCCAGTTCGAGAGGCGTGGGCGGTGGATCCTCGGTGCGGTCGTCTCGTGGGTCGAGGGGTACAGGGTTCGTGCGTGTCCGCACAATGGAGGACTATCGATGGAGACGTGGCGCAGCTCGGGGTACAGGCGTGTCCTCCTCGTCGAGGACTCCGGTTCGCCATCACCCCCTCCATCGGGTGACAAAAAGACGCCCGGACGGGGTCTCGCAGGGGTGCCGTTCGCGTGCGGACCCCCCAAGCGGGGGGTTCGCGCAGGCGAGCGTTCGAAGCTAGCTTGTGCGGTACCCGACGGCGCATCGAGGTCTTACCCAGGCCGAGAAGCGTCTGCACCACTCCCGAACGCACCGCCTACCCGAATGGGCTCCCCGACATGACGTTCCGCACTGCCCCGCGCCCATCGAACCCGACGATCTCGATCATCGTTCCCGCTCGCAACGAGGCCGCGAACCTCGAGGTGATCCTGCCTCAGCTCCCCGACGCGTACGAGGTCATCCTGGTCGACGGCGACTCGGTGGACGGCACCGTCGAGACCGCCCTCCGCGTCCTCCCCGGGATCAAGGTCGTCCACCAGACCCGCACGGGCAAGGGCAATGCTCTCGCCTGCGGCTTCGAGGCCGCGACCGGCGACATCATCGTCGTGTTCGACGCCGACGGGTCGTCCGACCCCGCAGACATCCCCGCCCTGGTCGACACGCTCGTCAAGGGCGCCGACGTCGCCAAGGGCTCGCGCTTTCGCAGGGGTGGCGGCTCCGCCGACCTGAACCTCTTCCGCTCCGGTCGGGATCTCGGCCTGAACCTGATCTGCAACGTGCTGCTCGGCACCCGCTACTCCGACCTCTGCTACGGCTACAACGCGTTCTGGAGCGATGTGCTCCCCGCCCTCGAGCTGGTCGACTCGGCGGTCGAGGCTCCCTCCGACGGCGCGATGCTCTGGGGCGACGGCTTCGAGATCGACACGATCCTCACCTGCCGTTTCGCGGCCGCGAAGCTGCGCGTCGTCGAGGTGCCGTCGTTCGAGAAGCACCGCGTCCACAGCGAGTCGAATCTCGACGCCATCGGCGACGGCATCCGCGTGCTGAAGACGATCTTCGACGAGAGGCGCCGCGAGAACGCCGCTCTCGCTCACGTCCGTCGCGAGCCGATCGTCGTGGCCGCCCCGATCGTCGCCCCCTTCCGCGTCGAGGTCGAACAGCGATTCGCCCGGCGCTGACCCGTCGCTGACCCGCCTGCCCCGACCGTCGGGCCCCGCAATTTTGCGAGCGAAACCGATCTCGAGTCACTCCCGTCACGCGTGACTTCGGGCCCTGTCTTCCGATCGCTCGCAAATTAGCGAAGGCGGGGGGCTCGAGCAGGGCGGGGGAGCGGCGATCCCTGGCTCGGCACCCCGCACGGGCGGAGAATCGACGCATGGACATGGACCGCGCCCAGCTCGCCGACTTCCTGCGCCGCCGCCGCGAGGCGCTCAGCCCGGCCGACGTCGGGCTCGGCGCCGGAGCCCGCCGCCGCACGCCGGGCCTCCGCCGCGAAGAGGTCGCAATGCTCGCCGGTATGAGCGTCGACTACGTCAGCCGCCTCGAGCAGCAGCGCGCCACCCAGCCGTCCGAGCAGATCCTCGGGGCGATCACGCGGGCGCTCCGGCTGACGGTGGACGAGCGGGATCACCTGCACCGCCTCGCCGGCCACAACCCGCCGCAGCGGCAGGCGCTGAGCGAGCATGTGCACCCGACGCTCCTTCGGATCCTGGACCGGCTCCACGACACCCCCGCCCAGGTGATCGATGACCTCGGAACGACCCTCGCGCAGAATCCCGCGGCGCAGGCGCTCCTCGGCGACGACTTCCGCTACGAGGGGCTCGACCGCAGCCAGGTGCACCGCTGGTTCACGCACCCCGAGGGCCGCGACGTCTACCCGGCCGAAGACCACGACCACCAGAGTCGGGTGCAGGTGGCCGATTTGCGTGTCTCGGTGACACGACGGGGAGCCAAGGATCCGCGCGCCCACGCGATCGTCGACAGCCTCCTCGAGCGGAGCCCCGAGTTCCGGCTCCTGTGGCAGAAACACGACGTGGCCGAGCGGCGCGGCGAAGAGAAGCGCATCGTCCACCCGGAGCTCGGGGTGATTGCGGTCGACTGCCAGATCCTGACACCGAACGACGACTCGCAACGACTTCTCGTCTTCACCGCCGTGCCGGGGAGCGAGTCGGCCGAGAAGCTCGATCTGCTCGCCGTCGTCGGACGGCAGTCGTTCGCCGGCGGGGCCGCTTAGATGTCTGAGGGTTCATTCTCTGGTCGCTGCAAGGATCCTCGACCTAGGCTGGGCGACGAACGACCCCGTTGTCGACCTGACGACGACGCCACGCTGCGTCACTACTGCAGCTGCGTCACTACTGCAAAGGAACCCTCGTGACCGACTCGACCGGAAATGCACTGCCGCAGCCCGGCTGGTATCCGAACCCGTCCGGTGATCCCGGCTACCGCTGGTGGGACGGCCGCGCCTGGACGGAGCACGTTCGTGGCCCCGAACCTCAGGCTCCGCTGCACCAGCACGACGCGCCGCCGCAGCAGGCCGCTCGGCCCGAACCGCAGGCGGAGGCCGCTTCGGTAGCCGCACCCAGCTCGGCCGTCGAGCCCGAACCTCAGGCGCCCGCCGCTCGAGACGACCGCGATCGGCCCGCCTATGGCGAGCGGATCCCCGGGTACCAGACGCCCGGGTCGGCGCCCGAGCAGAGCCCGGCCGGTTCGCAGGGGCAGTACGGTCAGCAGCAGCCGTACGGTCAGCAGGGCCAGGGCCAGCAGGGTCAGTATGGCCAGCAGGGCCAGCAGCAGCCGTATGGACAGCAGGGTCAGCAGGGCCAGGCGCCCGCACAGTACGGACAGCAGCCCTACGGCCAGCAAAACCAGTACGGCCAGAACCAGTACGCCCCGAACCAGTACGGTCAGCAGCAGAACGGCCAGCAGCCCTACGGGCAGCAGAACCAGTACGGCCAGAACCAGTACGGTCAGCAGCAGTATGGCTACGGCCAGCAGATCCCGAAGGCGTCGAAAGACGCCAAGGTCACCAACATCTTCATCTGGGTCATCGTCGGCCTGCCGATCATCTCGCTCATCATCAGCCTCCTGTCGTTCGCGAGCCTGCAGCCGGTCCTCGAAGACGCCATCCGCCAGATCGAGGCGAACCCGAACTCGGCGCAGGGCTTCGGAACGACGACTGCCAGCTCCGGGCTCACCTCGATCCTCGGGCTCCTCATCGCGGCCGCCACGGTGGTGCTCGCCTACTTCGACTGGAAGGCCCTGCAGCGCCAGGGTGTCGTCAGGCCGTTCCACTGGGCCTGGTCGTTCTTCGCACTCTTCACGCCGCTGGTGTACATCATCGGCCGTTCGGTCGTCGTGCACCGTCGCTCGGGCCGTGGCCTGCTGCCGCTGTGGATCAGCATCGCGATCGTCGTCATCAACATCATCGCCTTCACGGCCCTGATCGTCGGCGTCTTCTCGGCGATCGGATCGTCGCTCTAGCGCCTTTCGAGCGCGACACCACAAATCGGGCCGGACACCGTCGAAGGATGGAGTTCGGCCCGATTTGCGGTGTCAGGGCCCTCGACCTGGGAGACGCCTCCGGCCCCGCACGGCCGGGCGGGGTACCGTGCACGGCATGGACCACTTGACCGAACGCGAGGCAGCCACGCTGGCGCTGGCGCTCGTCGCGGTGGCCACGGCCTCCCTCGACGGTGGCGACGATGCTCAGCAGTCCAGCGAACGCGGGCTGATCGAGCTCGTGAACACGCTGAGCGACGAGCCGCTCTCGGCACGTCAAGCCGAGGTCGTGAGCGCCCTGGCAGTGGCGAGTGCCGCGATGACGACCGGCCTGAGCGGTGCGGTCGCCGAGCAACGCCGCTGCGATGCACACGACGTGTTGCAGGTCGCGGCGCGCGCCGTGCTCGAGCATGCCCACGACGGAAACGGGCGCTCGGCCTAGAGTCGATCTCGACCGCTGGCGGCGTCGTCTGGCGGGTGGTGGGATCCTGGTGTTCGGTCTCTCACGAAGTTCAGTGGTACCTGCGTGCCGACCGATAGTTCGAAGGATCAGTCTTGAGGCTGATGCACCTTCTCGGCGGGTGCTGTGGACTAGTCACACGGAACGACTGACGGAGCGGGGGCTCGGTTATGAAGCAGGGGCAGATGAACGCGTATGGCGAGCTCGCCAGCGATCTCTGGCGAGCGGCCGATGAGCGTCGCTTCCTCGACATGCCGGGCCGTGACGAATTCTTCGGCGAGCTGGGTGATCGGATCGCCCGTCGGGTCGACGAGTTGCGACCGCTCTTCGCCGGTGACGCCCCCGTGAACGAGCCGGCCCGTCGCCGCGACCTGCGCCTGCGCAAGGCGCAGAAGCAAGCCGAAGAGCTCGCCTACCAAGAGCTCCTCTTCTCGCAGTCGGTCGTGCCTGTCGACGAGCTCGTCGACGCGTAGCAAAGACCTGGAATGATCGAGGGCATGCCCTCGACCTCTGCCCCCGCCCTCGGCCTGCTCCTCGACGTCGACGGCCCCATCGCCAGCCCGATCACCCGCACCATCGACCTCCCGGCCATCACGCGCGATCTGGTCGCGCTCGCCGACGCGGGAATCCCCCTGGTCTTCAACACCGGGCGTTCCGACGCGTTCATCCGCGAAGAGGTCGTCGGGCCGCTCATCGCAGCGGGCCTGCCCGATCATGCCAGGGTGCACGGAGTCTGCGAGAAGGGCGCCGTGTGGTTCTCGATCGGGCCGCGGTTCGACGGGGGCATGGGTGAGCTCGAGATCGACGAGTCGCTCGCCATGCCTGCCGACTTCGCGGCCGAGATGGAGGCCGTGGTCGCCGAGCGATTCGCCGACCGGGTCTTCTTCGATCGCACCAAGCGGGCGATGGTGTCGGTCGAGCAGCTCACCTCGATCGAGAACTCCACCTATGTCGCCATGCAGCCGCTCTTCGACGAAGTCGCCCGGGAGGCGCTCGCGCGGCGCGGCTTCGGCGTGCGCCGTCTCGACGACGTGCGGCCCGACGCTCACGGCGACGTGCAGTGGCGAATCGACCCCACGATCATCTCGACCGACATCGAATCGGTACTGCTCGGCAAAGACCTCGGTGCTCGTCGAGCACTCGAACTCCTCGCCCTGGACGGCGAGCTGCCACTCGCATGGCGCACGGTCGGCGACTCCCGCAGCGACTACGCCATGGCCGACTGGCTGCACGCCGGTGGGTACGAGGTCGAGCATGTCGACGTCCGGCCGGGCGACGGCGTGCCGGAGAAGGCCTACCCGATCCGCACCAGCGCGACCGGGGCGATCCACGACGGGGCCGGCGCGGAATTCCTGGCGGAGTGGCTGACGCAGGTCTCCTGACGGCATTTCTAAAAGGGTCGCTGCTTGGGCGTCCGGATGGGTGCGGGCTCCAAACGGGTGGTCCGGGCGGGTGAGAGCTCAATGATTAGGCGGGGTCGGCCACCTCGTGAACCCGTGAACCCCAAATGGGGGCCCTCCAAAAGGGGGACCCCCGGTTAGTCTTTCCACACAAGGCGTCAGGCTCACCCCACCCGACGGCCTCTGCCCCCACAGGACGCATCGTCGTCGCCCCTACCGTCGTCGCCGTAGCCGACATCGCCCGACTCGAGGGCTTGCCCGCTACCTCCTCGTTTCGTGCGTCTCCCTGAACCCGAAACAGGAGATCGTCCGCATGTCACAACGCCACACGACGGAGAACCTCACCGTCACCAATCGCTCCCAGGGTCGTGCCCACTCGCCCGTTATGGTGCTGCTCGTACTCGTGTCGACCCTCGGCATCCTGCTCTATGGGCAGTTTCTCCTCAACCCGGCCAACCGCGGCGACCTCCTGCCCTACGTCATGGTGATCGTGGCCGAGGCGATTCTCGTGATCCAGGCTCTCCTGTCGATGTGGACCATCCTCTCCGGGGGTGGTGACCCGCGCGACTTCGATTTCCATCTGACGCAGGACACCCTGTACGACGAGCCCGAGATAGACCGTCGCGGGGTGCGCGAGCAGCCGCACCTCTGGCCCATCGTCATCGATGGCCAGAGCAAGGTCGTTGACGTGTTCATCACGGTCTACGGCGAAGAATTGGCGAAGATCGAAGCGACGCTGGTTGCCGCGCTAGCGCTCCGAGGCGAGCACCGCACCTGGATCCTGGATGATGGAAAGAGCGATGAGGTCCGTGATCTCGCTGCCCGCCACGAGGCCCGGTACATTCGTCGACTCACCAACCACGGGGCCAAGGCGGGCAACGTCAACTATGCCCTGTCGATTGCCAAGGGCGACTACTACGCCATCTTCGACGCCGACTTCGTGCCTCAGGAGATGTTCCTGCACGAGACCCTGCCGTTCTTCATCGACGAGCGCGTGGGCTTCGTGCAGACCCCCCAGACCTACGGCAATCTGCACTCGTTGGTCTCCCGCGGTGCCGCCTACATGCAGTCGGTGTTCTACCGTTTCATCCAGCCCGGTCGAAACCGCTTCAATGCCGCGTTCTGCGTGGGCACGAACGTAATCTTCAACCGTGCCGCCATCGACGACATCGGCGGCATGGTCACCGATTCCAAATCGGAAGACGTCTGGACCTCGCTACACATGCACGAGCGCGGCTGGCGTTCGATCTTCATCCCGATGACCCTGGCCATCGGTGACGCCCCCGAGACCATCGAGGCGTACTCGAAGCAGCAACTGCGCTGGGCGACCGGCGGATTCGAGATCCTGTTCCAGCACAACCCGCTGAGCGCTAACCGCCGTCTGACTATGGACCAGCGCCTGCAGTACATGGTCACGGCGACGCACTATCTCACCGGCATCGCCCCACTCCTGCTGCTGATGGTCCCGCCGATGGAGATCTTCTTCGACCTCCGCCCGATGAACCTGCACATCTCGATTCTCCAGTGGCTGCTCTTCTATTGCGGCTTCTACCTCATGCAGATCGTCCTGGCGTTCTACACGCTCGGATCGTTCCGGTACGAGGTCTTGATGCTGGCGACGGTGTCGTTCCCGATCTACGTCAAGGCCCTGTGGAACGTCATTACCGGCAAAGACGAGGGCTGGCACGTCACCGGCGGCAAGAACGAGCAGAAGTCGCCGTTTAACTTCATCATTCCGCAGATCCTCTTCTTCGTCTTCTTGTCGCTCACGACCGTAGTGGCGATATACCGAGACGCCTCCAACGGCGTGCTGACTCTCGCCACGGTGTGGAATGCGCTGAACACGCTCATCCTCTTCTCGTTCATGGTCGTGGCGGCCCGCGAGGCCAAGCGCATCCGGGCCGAGAACCGGGCCGGTCGACACGGCCTCATCCCGGCGGTCGTCGAGACGAGAGTCGTAGCTGCGCCCGTGTCGAGCCGCACGTTCATCGCGCGCCCGGAGCCGCGCTCGTTCGACGAGCTTCTTGTGCCCCGGAACGCACCGGCGAGCCCCCACGTCTTCGCCGGTCCCGTGCTCAGCGACTCCGTAGAACCGCAGGATCCGGGCGAACTCGTGCTCAGCCGCCGTTCGGGCGCCGGCCGGCGCTCCTCGCGAACCGAGGTCTCGTCGTGACCTGGGCCAGCCGATTCAAGCTCTTCGGCGGGGTCGTGTTCGTCGTTGTGCTCGTTGCGGCCTTCACCGCGGTGTTTCTCGCCCGCCAGTCGCACGTGACGTCGACCAGCGCGTCGATCGCCGCGGAGAAGTACAACGTCGGCACGGACTACTCCGGCTACGTGACCGAGCAGTTCGTGAAAGCGGGCGACCGCGTCGACGAGGGCGATCCCCTGTTCTCGGTAAAGAGTCTGTCCGTGCGCGACTTCGCCCACTCCGCGAACCGAGCCAAGAATGCATCGAGCTACACCGTCGCAGACGACGGCACGATCACCTTCACCGCGCCGGTCGATGGCACCGTGTCGAAGGTGGACGCGACCCTCGGCTCATTCGTGGAGGGCGGCAACCTCCTCGCCACAGTCGACAAGACGGGCAGCCTGTTCGTTGTGGGCGACTACTCGATCACGCCGCGTGACTACCAACGTATCGAGGACGGGGCGCAGGTCGACCTGACTCTTCCCGATAAGTCAACGGTCACGGGAACTGTCAAGAAGATCTCCGTCCAGACGCTCGATGGTGTGGCGGAGACCGAGATCGAGGTCGACAGCGCAGGCCTCACGCAGGGCAGCCACGACGGACTCGTTACCGCAGGAACCCCCGTCACGGCAACACTGCAGCTCCGTCAGGACGGCACCCTTGCCTCGATGCAGACCGCCGTGGTGGCCGCATTCGCGAAGATCGGACTCTGACATGCAGAGTTCGAAACGCATCGAGGAACCATATGACGAGCTGCCGCACGACGTGACCCGGCCGGGCAACAAACTCACTGCACTCTTCGGGAACGTCGTCCTCTGGTTCACCCTCCTCGGAGGCGTCATCTTCATTGGCTGGGGAGTGACCGTGATCTTCGGCGGTCTCACCGGATGACCGTGAATCCTGCCCACGCCCGTTCCGCCTTCCTCGCGAAAGACGCCTCATGACCTGGACAACCCGCTTTAAGCTCGCCGCCGTGGCCCTCGTGATCATCGCGCTTCTCGCGGCGATCACCGTCGTCGTGAACCAGAAAGCTACACAAGTGACCGCCGGCAGCGCCGCTATCGCCGCCGAGGAGTTCACCGTCGGCACCGATTACTCGGGCAACATCACGAGGTCGTACGTCGAGGTCGGCGATACGGTCACAAAGGGCCAGAAGCTCTTCGAGGTGCAGAGCGCCTCCGCGGTCCAGAGTGTCGGCACTGGCATGCTGCCTTACTCCGGCGAGGGCTACAGCGTCTCGAAGACGGGTGCCATGGTGTTCGTCTCCACGGTCGCCGGCATCGTCTCCGATATCGCCTCGAAAGACGGCGAGTTTGTGCAGGCCGGTGCGAGACTCGCCACCGTCGACGAGGCCGACAGCCTCTTTGTCGCCGGTGACTACTCCGTGTCGGCCGCCGATTACGACCGGGTTCAGAAGGGCGCCGACGTGCGCCTCATGCTCCCGAACAAGAGCACCCTGTCGGGGCGTGTCGTGTCGTTCTCGGCCACGACGAGCCATAACCAGGCGCTGACCCACGTCGTCATCTCGAGTCCCGAGCTCGTTCAGGGCGCGGCGAACGGCCTCGTGACTCCGGGCACTCCCGTCACAGCGACTCTGAGCCTTCGCGACGACGGCATGCTGACCGGCGCACAAGAAACCATGGCCGCCTTCGTCACGAAGATCGGGCTCTGATCATTCACGGTGTTCGACATGGCTCCTCCGTTCGCGCCCGTCTTGTCGGTGTCGCTGCTCTCATGGCGACGATTGCCCTAGTGATCACCGGCTGCACCTCGTCCGGCCCGACCACGCAGGACGCGCCGAATGTCTCATCGGGGTCGACCGTCCTCGGTGACGACACGGTCGGTCCGCTGATCACAGACATCGTGAACCGCTCGGTGGCCACCACCCCGAGCATGCGTCTCGCGAAGGGTCTCCTGCCGCCGACCAACAAGTGGTTCTCCGGTCTCGTCTTCGGCGATGCCCCGACCGCCGTCTTCCCCTATCCGCTGTCGTTCCAGCAGACGACGACGGGTTTCGACGCCGGCCTGCCTGCCGTCACGGGCACCGCCAACACCCTGCTCGCCCAGTCGGTCACCCAGGTCTCGGCCGACCTCGGCGCCGACAGTGCGATCGTCAGCGCGTACGACTCCGTGTCGGTGACGATCGAGTATCTGTCGGGCAGTCGGATCCTCGGCCATGTCACCATCGCCGAGGGCTCGCCGCTCGTCTCGTACACCGCGGCGCGTGCCGGTTCGGTGACCTTGAACGGGTCGATCGACACCTCAGGATCCGACGGCACGCTCACGGTCTCGGGCCAGAAGTGGTCGGTGGCGACGAGTGATGCCACCATCGCGGGCCCCGAGGTCACGCTGCAGAAGGGCGGCTCGCTGACCCTGTTCCCCGTGCCCGAGGGGACTTCCGCGACCGATCTCACCGCCCTGCAGAAGGCCGCGGCCTCGCCACTGACCGGCGTGACGACGACCTACGCGTCGACGTCGGCCGGGCAGAAGACGAAGCTCGCCTACCGGACCGCGGCGAGCACGACTAAAGCCCCCGGCAGCACTCTCGTCGTGCCGCTGCCGCACCAGGGCGCAGACGCTTCCGCCGGCTGCACCTCCGCCTCGTATGCCGGCCTTTACGGCACGACGCCGCTCTGCATCTCGTCGGGCCTGTCGTTCACCACGCCGACGATCGCGGCCACGTCGAGCCTCGACCTGGCGAAGGTCTCGTCGTCAAACAAGGCCGCGCTGAAGTCGCAGCTCGAGGTCGACGTCAAGCTGCTGCCGACCTTTGCCACCGACACCTACTACGGCGGAAAATCGCTCTACCGCGCCGCCATGCTGTTGCAGCTCGCCCGCGAGCTCGGCGACGACGCCTCCGAGAAGACACTGACAACCGCTCTGACCACCCAGATCGACAAGTGGATGGAACCCGGCGGCTGCACGACGCGCGCACAGGAGTGCTTCGTCTACGACGCAAAACTCAAGACCATCGTGGGGCTCGCGAACTCGTTCGGCTCGGAGGAAGACAACGACCACCACTTCCACTACGGGTACTTCCTCTACGCGGCCGGCGTGGTCGCCCAGTCGACGCCGTCGTTCGCCGCCAAGTGGGCACCGGTGATGAACCTGCTCGCCGCCGACATTGCCACGAACACCGGCGACGGCTCGGGCAAATATTTTCCCGACACCCGCGTCTACGACCCGTACTTCTCGCACAGCTGGGCGTCCGGCTACTCGCCCTTCGCCGACGGGAACAACCAGGAGTCGTCGTCCGAAGCCGTCAACGCGTGGACGGGGCTCGCCCTCTGGGCCAAAGCCTCCGGAGACACGGCCCTCGAGGGCGAGGCGAACTGGCTGCTCAGCGGCGAGACCGCGTCGGCGCTCGCCTACTACGTGAACCCGTCGCTCGACGAGCCGCAGTTCGACGGTTTCTCGCATGACCTCGTGTCGCTCAACTGGGGTGGCAAGCGCGACTACGCGACCTGGTTCTCGGCGGCGCCCAGCGCGATCATCGGTATTCAGTTGATCCCGATGAGCCCGGTGTCGACGTACCTCGGGTCGGCGGCGGGCGGCGGCGCCTCGCACATCAAGAAGCTGGTCGCGGCAGCTCTGACCGGGGGCGCAGACGAGACGCTGATCGACTACGTGCTCATGTACGAGTCGCTCGCCGGTAAGGATGCGGCGGCCTCGGCACTCGCGGCGGCGAAGAAGCTGCCGTCGACCGCGATCGACAATGGCAACTCGCGCACGTACCTGCTGGCGTACATCATGGCGCAGGAGGCCGGGGCGTAGCCGGGCGTTCGGCCCAGGCGTGACCTCGCGCGAATCGGCCGATGTCACAGCGCCGCGGCGCGCGACGTCGGCCGATTCGCGTCACCTCGCTGGTGCGGGTCGGCGTCAGGCGGGGGGTTTCAGGTCTGGCAGTGGGGGCACCAGTACGTCTCGCGCAGCTCCAGCTCGGATTCGCCGAGCTCGCCCCGCTTGATCTTCGTTCCGCACCGGAGGCACGGCTTGCCGGCTCGGCCGTAGACCCAGTCGGTCGTGCCGCGGAGGGTGCCGGTCGTGGTGCGCTCCACCCGGTCTTTGTTGGCCTGGATCAGCCGATGCGCGAGGTCGACCATCTTGGGCAGCTGAGGCACCTCGCCGACCGGCCGGGTGGGGAGCACGCCCCGCAAAAAGCAGAGCTCGTTGCGGTAGACGTTGCCGACGCCGGCGAGGACGCGCTGGTCGAGCAAGGCAAGTCCGATCTCGCGGGCGGGGTCGCGTTCGATGTTGGCGAGCGCGATCTCGGCATCCCAGTCGGGGCCGAGCAGATCGGGGCCGAGATAGGCGACGACGCTGTCGTCGTCGTCGCGGGGAACGAGCTCGACGATTCCGAGGTCGAAGCCCACAGCGACCCACTCCTCCGTCTCGAGCACGACTCGGGCCTGGTACGCGGGGCGGCGCCACTTGGTGCCGTGCCGGTACACGTGCCAGGATCCTTCCATCTTGAGGTGGGTGTGCAAGGTCACGTCGCCGATGTGGTGCAGCAGGTGCTTGCCGCGGCTGATGACGTCGTCGACGACCTCGCCGGCGAGGTCGATTGTGGCGAACTCGGGCACCCGGAAGTCGGATTTCGTGAGCCGTTGCCCGCGCAGCACCGCATCGAGGTTCTTGGCGGCGCGGTAGACGGTGTCGCCCTCAGGCACGGTGGGCTCCGGTCGGGGTGGCCGGCGCGGTCGGCGTCGTGGAGCCGGCGACCGAAGCGACGCGATTCGGCCATGACGACGTGGCGCGCCGGGTCGGATTGGCCGATCCGCGTCGGATTGCAGCGCCTGTCACGACCGCAGGGCCCGTCACTACCGCAGTGCCCGTCACGACCGCAACCGCACACCGCTCGGGGTCGGCGCGAACCCGGCCTCCCGCAGTGCGTCGCCGAACCGGCTGCCGAGCACGAATTCCCCGTCAACCCGCTCGACCGCGAGCTTGCCGAGCCTCGCCCGGACGACACCGGCCAGCGACGCAGCGGCGACGGCGAGATCGCGCTCGGTCGGATCGCCGAAGGTCAGCACGGTCTTGCCGCCGCGCTCGACGTAGACGACGAGCCGCCCGTCGACGAGAACGACGAGCGCCCCGGCTTTGCGGCCGGGGCGGTGGCCCCGGGGCGCGCCCTCGGCCGCGTCGTCGGGTGCGGTCGGCCACGGCAGCGCGGCGCCGTACGGGTTGGCGGGGTCGGTCGCGGCCAGGGTGACGACGGGAACGGCGTCGCCTCGACCCGCGGAGGCGAGTGCCTCCGAGCCTTCGCGGTCGTCGTCGCGAACGAACGCGCGAAGACGGTCGACGGTGGGGCCGGTGGCGAATTGCGCGGCACCGAGGCCCTCGACGAAGTAGCCGCGACGAGCCCGGCCGGTCTCTTCGAACGTCGAGAGGACTTTGTAGACCGTGGAGAATCCACCGCGCACTCCCTCGTTCATCACAGCCCCGCGCGTGACCACTCCGTGACGTTCGAGCAGCATCTCGGCCTGAGCGGCGGCGCGGACGGTGGCGTCGGGTTCGGCGAGGGGCAGCAGCGACCAACGCCCACCCACGGTCGGAGGCCCGGCCTGGCGCGGCATTGCCGAGCGCGGCACCCGTCCGCGATAGGAGGCGCGAGAGCGAGTGGTCGGCGTCCGGGTGCGCGGCGCCTTGCCGCTGACCTGGGTACGCAGCGGCGCGAAGGTGTCGTTGGTGATCTGGCCCTGCCAGACGAGATCCCAGATGGCGGTGACGAGGTCGGTGTCGAGCAGGGGCGATGATGCAGTCGCGCCCACCGAGTCGCTCAGCTGCCGGAAGAAGTAGGCGCCACCTCCGGCCAGTGCGCTGAGGATCTCGCGTTGCAGCTCGGTGGTCTCGTCGCCGGAGGGCTCCGCCAGCGTGACCTGGGCCCCGTCGGCGAGGTGCAGGCTGACCCAGCCGTCGTTGCCCGCCAGCGAACCGGCACCCGACCAGATGACCTCGCCCGTCGCCGTCAGCTCGTCGAGCATGCCGGTCGAGTAGTCGGTGACCCGCGAGGGCAGAATGAGCGTCTCCCACGACGAGGCCGGAAGTGCGACGCCGCTGAGCTGGTCGATCACCTGGACGACCCCGTCGATGCCGCGCAGCCCCGACCCTTTGACGCCGGTGGCGACGTGCTGCCACGCGGGCAGGAAGCGGCCGAGCGTGTCGTGCGACACCGGCTCGACCTCGTGGCGCAGCGCAGCCAGTGAACGACTGCGGAGGCGGCGCAGCACTTCGGCGTCGCACCACTCGCTGCCCTGACGGTCGGGCCGGAACTCGCCCTCCATCACCCGACGCTGAGTGCCGAGGCGTCGGAGTGTCTCGAGCACCACGGCCGTGCCGAGCCCCAGTCGCTGTGCCACCTCGACGGGCCCGAACGGCGCGTGCGTCCGCGCGAATCGGCCCACGAGGTCGCCGAGCGGGTCCTCGACGGGTTCGACGAATGCCGAGGGCACGCCGATAGGCAGGTTCACGCCGAGCGCATCGCGCAGGCGGCTGGCGTCTTCGATGCCTGCCCAGCGCTCCACGCCCGCGTGGGTAAAGCGCAGGATCCGAGACGACCGCACCAGCTCACCCAACGCCGTGTCGAGCTCGCGTCGAGCCGCATCGAGTGCGTCGGGTGCGGCGGCCGCGCCCTCGGCCAGCCAGCTTCGCTCCACGATCTCGTCGGTGGCGAGGGGCCCCAGCAGCCGCAGCAGGTCGACGACGCCCTCGATGTCGCGGGCGCGCCGCTCGGGCACGAGCTTCTGCAGCTCTCGCTCGTGCTGGTCGATGACGTCGGCGTCGAGCAGCTCGCGGAGTTCGGCGCGGCCGAGGAGCTCGGCCAGCAGTGACGAGTCGAGCGAGAGGGCTGCGGCTCGCCGTTCGGCGAGGGGGGAGTCGCCCTCGTAGAGGAACGCCGCGACGTAGCCGAAGAGCAGCGACCGGGCGAAGGGCGACGGCATCTGCGTCTCGGTTTCGACGACTCGGATCTCTCGCCGGGCGAGGGCATCGGTGAGACTCATCAGCGCCGGGAGGTCGTAGACGTCTTGCAGAACCTCGCGGACCGCCTCGAGCACGATCGGAAACTGCGGGTATTTGCGGGCGACGTCGAGCAGCTGCGACGCCCGCTGGCGCTGTTGCCAGAGCGGGGAGCGGCGACCCGGGTTGTAGCGAGGGAGCAGGAGAGCTCGCGCTGCGCACTCGCGGAACCGCGACGAGAACAGGGCGGAGCCGCCGACCTCCTCGGTGACGATGGCGTCGAGGTCGTCGCGTTCGAACGTGAAGAGGTCTGCTCCGGGAGGCTCGGCGTCGGTGTCGGGGATGCGCACCACGATGCCGTCGTCAGCCGCCATCGCGGAGCCGTCGATGCCGAGCTGGTCGCGGATTCGTGCGCTCACCGCCAGTGCCCACGGTGCGTGCACGCGCATGCCGTAGGGCGAGTGGAGGATGAGCCTCCAGTCGCCCAGTTCGTCGCGGAACCGCTCGACCACGAGCGTCGTATCGGTCGGCACGTGCCCCGCGACGTCGCGCTGTTCGGTGAGGAAGGCGAGGAGGTTCTTCGCGGCGCGTTCGTCGAGCCCGCCAGCGACCACGCGCGCCGTCGCGTCGGCGAGGCTCGAATTGGAGAGCTCACGCATGTAGGCGCCGATCGCGCGGCCGAGCTCGGCCGGACGCCCGATACCGTCGCCCTTCCAGAAGGGGACGCGGCCCGGCTGGCCGTAGGCGGGAGACACGAGCACCCGGTCGTGGGTGATGTCTTCGATGCGCCAGCTGGTCGCACCGAGAGCGAAGACGTCGCCGACCCGGGATTCGTAGACCATCTCTTCGTCGAGCTCGCCGACGCGGGCGGCCTTCTCGCCCACCATGAAGACGCCGAAGAGGCCGCGGTCGGGAATGGTGCCGCCGCTCGTGACGGCGAGGCGCTGCGCGCCGGGGCGCCCGGAGAGCGTGCCGTGCACGCGATCCCAGACGATGCGGGGGCGCAGCTCGGCGAATTCGTCGGACGGGTATTTGCCGCTCAGCAGGTCGAGGGTCGCGTCGTAGGCCGAACGCGGCAGGTTCGCGAACGGCGCGCTGCGGCGGACCGTGTCGTACCACTCGTCGGCGTCGATCTCGTCGAGGGCCACCGCGGCCACGGTCTGCTGGGCGAGCACGTCGAGGGGGTTCGCCGGCATCTGGAGCTCTTCGATCAGCCCGGAGACCATGCGCTCGGCGGCGACGGCCGAGTGGATGAGGTCGGCGCGGTGCTTGGGGAACAGCACGCCGCGCGATACCTCGCCGACCTGGTGGCCGGCGCGGCCGACCCGCTGCAGCCCGCTCGCGACCGAGGGCGGAGACTCGACCTGCACCACGAGGTCGACGGCGCCCATGTCGATGCCGAGCTCGAGCGAGCTCGTCGCGACGACGCATCGCAGACGACCACTCTTGAGGTCGTCTTCGATCAGGGCGCGCTGGTCTTTGCTGACGGAGCCGTGATGGGCCCGGGCGAGGAGGGGCTCGGCTCCCGTCGTCTGGCCGGAGCCGCCCATGATTTGGGCGGGCACAGCTTGAGCCGGCACAGCTTGCGCGGGCAGTGCCTGAGTGGGCGAGGAGCCTGCCGGGGCGGGTGTGAGCGGGGTCGGGCGGGATCCTGCGCCCTCGATCGTCTGGGATGTCTGCGTGTGCGAACCGACCTCGACGAGCTCGGTCTCGGCCTGCTCGCCGGCCTCGGCTGTCTCGCCGAAGGTGCGCTCGACGTAGATGTCGTTGAGGCGGGCGGTCAGGCGCTCGGCGAGGCGGCGGGAGTTTGCGAAGACGATCGTCGACCGGTGCTCGAGGATGAGATCGACGATGCCCTCTTCGACGTGGGGCCAGATCGACCCCTGGGGTGCCGCGCCGGCCGCGGAGCCCTCGAGCGGAGTGGCCGTGCCGAGCTCGGTCATGTCGTCGACGGGCACGACGACCCGCAGGTCGAACTTCTTCTCGGATGGGGGAGCCACGATCGTGACCGGGCTCGAGCCACCCAGGAACCTCGCGACCTCTTCGGGTGGGCGGACTGTCGCGGACAGCCCGATCCGTTGCGCCGGCTTGTCGAGCAGGGCGTCGAGACGTTCGAGGGAGACGGCGAGGTGGGAGCCCCGCTTGGTGGAGGCGACGGCGTGGACCTCGTCGATGATGACCGTCTCGACGCCCTTGAGGTTTTCGCGGGCGGCCGACGTGAGCATGAGGTAGAGCGACTCGGGCGTCGTGATGAGGATGTCGGGGGGTGTGCGCTGGAGCAGCCGACGATCGGACGACGTGGTGTCGCCGGACCGCACGCCGACCGTGATCTCGGGGGCCTCGGTGCCGAGGCGGCGTGCAGTCTGCGTGACGCCGACCAGTGGGGAGCGGAGGTTGCGCTCGACATCGACGCCGAGCGCCTTGAGGGGGGAGATGTAGAGGACCCTCGTGCGATGCTGCTTCTCTTCGGGCGGCGGAGACGACGCCAGCTTATCGATCGACCAGAGAAAACTCGCGAGGGTCTTGCCGGAGCCGGTGGGCGCGATGACGAGTGCGTTCTGCCCGCCCGAGATGGCCTCCCACGCCCCCTCCTGGGCGTGAGTCGGACGCGCGAACGCCCCGCGGAACCACGTGGCGGTGGCGGGCGAGAAGCGGTCGAGGACGTCTGTCATGGTCAGGCCATCCTGCCCCCACCCACTGACATCGGGCTCGTTCACTCTCGGAGTCGGCGGGTGTTGTCGAGAGTGGGCGGGCGCTGCAGCACCCGCCCACTCCTCAGAACACCCGCCCACTCGAAACCTCCGCCGGCCCGAGGGCTACCGTGAACGCATGCCCACACTCCTGCAGCTCGACTCGTCCGCCGACCTCACCACGTCGCGCTCTCGTGCCCTCACGGCGACCTTCGCCGACGCCTGGACCGCCCTCGGCGAAGATCACGTGGTCGTCCACCGCGATCTGCACCGCGAGCCGCTGCCGCACCTGGCCGACGCCGACCTGCACTTTCCGAAGGCGCTCCGCCCGGCGGGATCGCACGTCGATCCTGCCGCCGAGTCGCTCCAGGCCGGGGTCATCGCCGAGCTGCTCGCCGCCGACGTCGTCGTGATCGGCGTACCCCTCTACAACTACTCGATGCCCTCGACCCTCAAGGCGTGGGTCGACCACATCCACGTGCCGACCGTCACGGCGCCGTTCGGCGACGACCCGACCCAGCCGATGATGGGCAAGACCGTCGTACTCATGTCGACGCGGGGTGGCGCCTACGACGCGGGCACTCCGAGCGAATACGACGACCACGCGGTTCCGGCGCTCTCGATCGTGCTCGGCGCGGCCCTCGGTATGACGGTGGAGACGATCGTCGCCACGCGCACGCTGACCGAGCGGTTCGGGGGTCCGAGCGGCGAGGTCGAGAAGCAGGACGCCGAGATGGCGGCGGGGCACGAGCGGGCCGTGGCCGCGGCCAAGCGGCTGGGCTGAGGCGGGTCGCGCAGGATCCTGCGGTCCGCGTTCCCGATGTCGGTCGCGGCCCGTAGTGTGACCGACATGGAACAGCGCACACTCGGACGAACCGGCCGCGACGTCAGCGTCGTCGGCCTCGGCACCTGGCAGCTCGGCGGCGACTGGGGCGACGTGCCCGAGAGCGATGCGTTCGCGGTGCTCGACGCGTCGAGCGAGGCGGGCGTGACCTTCTTTGACACAGCCGACGTCTATGGCGACGGCCGCAGCGAACAGACGATCGCCAAGTGGCGGCGCAGCAACGAAGACGCCCCGCTCACCATCGCCACCAAGATGGGGCGGCGCGAAGCGCAGGAGGCCGCGAACTACAACCGCACGAACTTCATCGCCTGGGTCGACCGGTCACGCCGCAACCTGGGCATGGACACCCTCGATCTCGTCCAGCTGCACTGCCCGCCTACCCCCGTCTTCTCGAGCGACGCCGTCTACGACACCCTCGACGAGCTGGTCGAGCGGCAGATGATCGCGGCCTACGGCGTCAGCGTCGAAGAGACCGCGCAGGCGCTCAAAGCGATCGAGAGGCCGCACCTCGCCACGGTGCAGATCATCCTGAACGCGTTCCGGCTCAAGCCGCTCGACGAGGTGTTGCCGGCTGCCGTCGAAACCGGCGTGGGTATCATCGCCCGAGTGCCTCTCGCCAGTGGTCTGCTGAGCGGCAAATACACCGCCGAGACGCAATTCGCGCCGAACGACCACCGTTCGTTCAACCGGCACGGCGAGGCGTTCGACCAGGGCGAGACCTTCTCCGGCGTCGACTTCGAGACCGGCGTCGAGGCCGCGCTCGCGTTCGCCGAATTCGTGCCCGAGGGCGTCACCACCGCGCAGGCGGCCCTCAAATGGATCATCGAGCAGCCCGGAGTTACCACCGTCATTCCCGGGGCCCGCAACGTCGAGCAGGCGCGCTCCAACGCCGAAGCCGGTCAGGTCTTCGACCTCGGCGAAGAGTTCCACGATCGCGCCGAGCGGCTCTACGACCGGTACTTCCGGGCGGCCGTGCACCACCGCTGGTGAGCGAGGCGCCCTCCAAGCCGGGTGAGACGGGCGGTGGGCCGGATCCTTCGTCGGGTCTCGCCGGCTACCGCGAACTGCTCGGGCCCGTCGACCGCCGTGCCCTGTTCGCCGCCGGCGTGGTCGCGCGTGTGCCCCTGGCGATCGTCGGCTACAGCGTGCTGTTCTTCGTGCAGGCGTATTCGGGTTCGTTCGCCACGGCGGGGTTCGCGTCCGGGCTCGCGATAGCGGCGATGGCCGTCGTCAGCCCGCTCTTCGGGCGAATCGCCGATCGGCGCGGTCAGCGCGGGGCACTCATCGTGGCCGCGGTCGCTCACCCCGTGATGGTGGCGCTCCTCATCTGCCTCGGCGCCTGGCGGGCGCCCACCGCGCTCGTCTGCGTCGTCGTGGTGTGCGTCGGCGGCTCCATCGCACCGGTCGGCGCCTTCATGCGGGCGCGCTGGTCGGGGCAGCTCGGCGTCACCCCGCTCCTGCAGGTCGCGTTCTCGCTCGAGGCCATCGCCGACGAGCTCGTCTGGGTCTTCGGCCCCGCTCTCGCCGCCCTCGTCGCCGGCACCATCAGCCCGTCGGCCGGCCTCGTGCTGTCAGCCCTGTTCGGAACGGCCGGTGCGATCTGGCTGCTGCGCGGTGCCGACGTGGCCGTCATCCCGCCTCCTACAAGTGGCCCTCGGCACACCTTCCGGCCCTGGCGTTCGCGCCGTCTCGTCGGCGTTCTGCTCGCCAATGCCGCCGTCGGCGTCATCTTCGGCGTCAACGACGTCACGGTCGTCTCGTGGACGACGAGCATCGGGGCACCCCAGATCGCCGGGCTGGTGCTCACCGCCTACTCGATCGGCAGCGTAACCGGCGGCTTCTTGATGGGGCTCGTTCCGGGCAGGATCCCGGCCTACCGCCTCTTCGTCGTCTCGTCGCTCGCGCTCGGGGTCTTCTGGGGTGCGCTCTCGCTTGCACCGAACCCCTACTGGCTGTTTCCCATCGGCCTCTTCGCCGGTGCCACCATCACGCCGTTCACCATCTCGACCAATCGAGTGGTGCACGACGCGGTGTCTCCGACGGTCTTCACCGAGGCGCTGGCGTGGGTGTCGGCGTTCGTCGTCGGGGCCATGGCGTTCGGATCGTTCATCGGCGGGGTCGTCGACGAAGCCGGGCTGCCCGATGCCGGATTCGGGGTCGTTGCAGCCCTGTCGCCGTTGCCGGTCGTGGTGGCGCTTGTCGCGGGCGTCCGGTGGCACCGGCGGCGCCGGGTCGAGGGGCTGCCGGTAGGCGGATCCTGAGCTGTGAGACCTCACAATCGACCACCGAATCCGCTCACAAGTGGTCGATAGTGAGGTCTCGCGAGCCGGATCCGGTGTGTGAGGCGGCGACCATGGCGTCGTGGGGCTCGGCCGGGTTGCGCGGGGCGCCCCTCTCCTGGGAGTGTTCCTCTGATGACCGATTCAGCGATGCAGCAGCCCATCCTCGTGATCATGGGGGTCTCCGGCTCCGGTAAGTCGACGGTCGCCGAGGCACTATCCACAGAGCTCGGCTGGGACTTCGCCGAGGGCGACGCGATGCACCCGCAGTCGAACGTCGACAAGATGGCGGCCGGCATCCCCCTCGACGACGACGATCGGTGGCCGTGGCTCGAGAAGGTCGCGGCGTGGATCCGCGGGCACACCGAACACGGTCGCCCGGGCATCGTCACGTGCTCGGCGCTCAAGCACGCCTATCGCGACGTGCTGCGGGGGCCCGACGTGGTCTTCGTTCATCTGCGGGGCGAGGCCGAGCTGATCGGTGAGCGCATCTCGCATCGCACCGGCCACTTCATGCCGTCAACTCTGCTCGCCTCGCAGCTCGCAACCCTCGAGCCCCTCGGCGACGACGAGCGGCACATCGTCGTCGACGCGGGCCGCGAGCCGGCGGTCGAGGTGGCCGACATCATCCGCAAGCTCGGTCTCTCGCCCGTCGCGCAGGAGTAGTCCCCCACGCCTTCGATCCCTTCAGGTGTGGGGGAGTTATCTGTCTCCATGGCACAGAAATGGATCGTCTCGACCTTCGGCTCTCTCGACGGCCTCGAGCTCATCGTCGTCGACCCGCCCGCACCGAAAGCGGACGAGGTCACCATCCAGGTCAAGGCCGTGGGCATGAACCCCGTCGACGTCAAGACCGTCCTGACCGCCGAGGATCCCGGTTCGCTCATGACGCCCCTCGGCTACGAAGTCGCGGGAATCATCACCGCCGCCGGGGCCGACGCCCCGTTCGCACCGGGTGACGAGGTCATCGCGTTTCGGGTGACCGGCGGGTATGCCACCGAGCTCACGGTGCCTGCAAAAGACGTCTTCGCCAAGCCCGAGTCGCTCGGCTGGCCGGAGGCCGCGAACCTGCTGCTCGCCGGGGCGACCGCCGCCGAGATGCTGCACGTCACCGGTGCGAAGGCGGGCGAGACGATCCTCGTGCACGGTGCGTCGGGAGCCGTCGGCGTGAGCGTGCTGCAGCAGGCGGCACTCTGGGGCATCCGCTGCATCGGCACGGCGTCCGAGCGCACTTTCGGCGTCGTCGAGGAGTTCGGTGCGACCGGCGTCGTCTATGGCGGCGGGCTCGAGGAGCGCGTTCGGTCGCTCGCCCCCGACGGCATCGCGGCCGCACTCGACTGCGTCGGCACCGACGAGGCGATTGACGTGTCAATCGCACTGGTCGAGGATCGCGGGCGCATCGTCAGCATCGCGGCGTTCGGGCGGGCAGAGCGTGACGGCTACCGCGTCATCGGCGGAGCGATGCCCGAGAGTGCGCGGTATCGCGACGAGATCCGGTCGTCGCTGGTGGCGCTCGCCGGCAAGGGCGACCTTGTGGTGCCGGTCGCGAAGACGTTCCCGTTCGCCGAGGCGCCGGCCGCGCTGGAGCTGCTCGCGACGGGCCACCCGGGCGGCAAGCTCGCGCTCGTCCCCTAGGGCGCCTGCCGCGGGCGCATGGGCCTGACCGCGATACGTCGTGCGGACAGGCAGACGTGCCGCGGCGCGTTGGCTTGACCGCGATACGTCGTGCGGCGGGCCAGGCTCAGCAGCTACATCGTGAAGTCGGCGCTGATCGACGCGATCACGTCGATGTCGGAGGGCTTGAGCTCGAACGAGCCGCCTTCGTAGTCGACCGCCCTCACGATGCGAGCCGACTGCACCTGCCAGCGGCCGCCGGATTCTGACAGGCCGGGCCGTAGGCCTTCCTCGTAGACGGCCTCGAGTGACGGACCCGCCATGCCGAGCGCGGCAGCGTAGTCGCCCGCTTTCGTGATGGCGTCTTGCACGGCGGCGATCCTCACCTCACGGTCGAGCTCGGCGCGTAACGCGACGGTGAGGGCCCAATCGATGCCGTCAATGCCGACCCCTTCGTAGTCGCCGAGACTCCCTACCCACTCGGCAAGGGCGGTGAAGTCGCTGAACCTCACATCGATGCTCGAGCGAGAGCGATAGCTGACCACCGTTGAGATGGTGGTATCGCTGTTCTTGACGAACTCGCGGAGGGTGTCGACGACGACGCGGTCGGAGTTCCACCAGGTGGCGGCGCCCGAAAGCTGGTGCTCCTTCGCCTCCGAGACCACCGCGTTATGGGTCTCGATGGCGCGAGAGCGAGCGGTCGTGCGGTCCGCCGAGGTGAAACTGATGCTGACATGAACGGTGCCGCGCTCGGCGGGATGGCTGCGGGTGGCATTTCCGGCTACGACAAAAGTGCTCATAGGGTCATCCTGCCCCTCACGATCCAGATGTGACCCGATGCGGCGGGCCGGCCAACGCCCCGGTCAGGCGGGGTGCACCTCGGCGAGGAACGCGTTCACGTCGCCGAGCTCCTCCTGCGAAATGCCGTGCGTGAGGCCCGGGTACACCGAGAGCGTCGCACCCGGCACGTTCGTCTGGAGCCACTGCTCAGTGCGCTCCACGGCATCAGCCGGAATGATCGGGTCGGCATCGCCCCGACCGTAGAAGACCCGAGGATCCGAGGCGGCCACCGCTGCATCGACCGCCGTATCGGCGCCGGGCACCACGAACCCCGCCAGCACCACCGCGAAGTCGAAGAAGCCGGGGCGGCGGCGGAGAAGCTGCAGCGAGAGCGAGCCGCCCTGCGAGAAGCCGAGGAGACCGACCGTCGGATGCGCGTCGGCCAACGAGTCGACGTAGGCCAGCACGGCGTCGGCAGCGGCATCGACCGGTGCCGGGTCGGGTGCGCCCGGCAGCGACAGCGGGTACCACGACCAGGCACCACCGGCCGGGCCCTGGGGCCACGGGAGCGGCGCGCGCAGAGACGCGTAGACGAATTCGGGCGAAAGGTGCGGTGCAAGGCCGATCAGGTCGCCCTCGTGCGAGCCGACTCCGTGCAGAAGCAGCACGAGCGGCTTGCCGCGGCGCTCCTCTTCTGGGAGGGACCACTGAACGGCGGAGGGATCGATCGAGACCATTGCTCCAGCGTAGTGACGCCCCGTTACCCTGGTGCGATCGGTCGTGCCTCGCGCCGCCATCCTCGGCTTCGGCAGCGCGCAGCCGAACCGCAACACGAAGGGGTACTAGCCCCGAATAGCCAGGCCCGACCGGTAAGAATGGCGCATGGCTTCCGTTCAGACTCCCGACCCCAACTCCGGCTGGCTCTCCGAGGAGGAGCTGTTCCAGATCCGGCAGCGCCTCCCGATCCTGTACGTCGAGGCGGTACCCGTTCGCATCGACGGGCAGGGGGTCGTCACCGAGGTGGGCGTGCTGCTGCGTGCCGACAGCGAGGGCACGATGACGCGGATGCTCGTCTCCGGGCGCGTCATGTACGGCGAGTCGCTCCGCACCGCACTGTTCCGCCACCTCGAGAAAGACCTCGGGCCGATGGCTTTTCCGCAGCTCCCGCCGTCGCCGGTGCCGTTCTCCGTCGCCGAGTACTTCCCGTTCCCAGGGGCCTCGGTCTACACCGACGAGCGCCAGCACGCCGTGTCGCTTGCCTACGTCGTGCCCGTCACCGGCACCTGCGAACCGCGCCAGGACGCCCTCGAGATCACCTGGATGAGCCCCCAGACCGCCGCGAGTGCCGAGGTGGCCGCCGAGATGGAGGGTGGGCGCGGTGCTCTGCTGCGGACTGCGCTCGCGTCGGTCGGTGCGCTGACGTAGCTCGCGCTCCTGCGGCGTGTGCCCGCTCGGGCCGTGTCTCCGAGTCGGCGGGTGTTTTCGAGAGTGGGCGGGTGCTGGAGCACCCGCCCATTCCGCATAACACCCTCCGACTCACGGGCAGCGCCCGCCCACTCCGCATAACACCCGCCGACTCACGGGCAGCACCCGCCCACCGCCCGTACCCCGCGCCGGTTCGGTGTCGGCGGCTCGGCGTACTGTCCAAGGCGTGCCCCACGACGACCGCCCCACACTCTTCTGCCTCCACGCGCTCGGCTCCAGCGCTCGTGAATTCGACGCTCTGCGAGAGCTGCTCGCCGACGACTTCGACGTCGTCGGCATCGACCTGCCCGGCTTCGGCGAGGCGTCGGCCGCCACCGGCACGAGCGTCGACGAGATGGTCGGCCACGTCGTCCGCAAGATCCGGCGCCACGGCTCCACGCGCTTCCTGCTCGTCGGGCACAGCATGGGCGGCAAGATCGCGAGCCTCGTCGCCGCGCGCACTCTCGACGGCAGCTCGGGGCTCTTTGGCCTCGCCGGTGTCGTGCTCCTCGCGGGCTCACCGCCCTCGCCCGAGCCGATGGGCGACGACGCCCGCGCGCAGATGCTCTCGTGGGCCCGGGCGGGCATCGCGGGCGACGGCCACCTCGCGAGCGCCGACGCTCGCACGTTCATCGACGACAATGTCGGCGCACCGCTGAGCCCCGAAAACGACGACCGCGCCCTCAGCGATGTGCTGCGCTCGGCGGCGGAGGCGTGGCTGGCCTGGTTCGAACGCGGCAGCCTGGAAGGCCGAGCGGCGGAGGTCGGGATCCTCGATGTTCCTGCCCTGATCGTTGCCGGCGGGTCTGACGGGCCCCTCGGCGAGGCCGGCCAGCGCGAGCACAACCTGCCGGTGTACCCGCGGGCAACGCTTGAGGTGCTAGCCGGTGCGGGCCACCTGCTGCCGCTCGAACGACCCGACGAGTTGGCCGACCTGATCCGCGTGTTCTGGCGCGAACGCGTGGGCTCGGGGCCGTTGGTCTCACCAGGATTCGGCCGCGTCATCGGGTCGGGCCGCACGAGCTCGCAGACGCGCTCGATCCTGGCCGGACGGGCCCTGCCCGACGACCCCGACTACGCCCCGCAGGTGCTCGACGCCGCGCAGCTCGCGACGCTGCGCCTGGTTGCCGAGCGGGTCGTGCCGCAGGGCCCCGCGCCCTTCGATATCGCCGGTCGCGTCGACGCCGGGCTCGCTCGAGGCGTGAGCGACGGGTGGCGCAATGCCGCCCTGCCGCCCGACCAGGAGGCCTACCGGCTGGGGCTCGACGCACTCGACGATTTCGCGACCCTCGACGACGAGGCAAAAGACTCGAGGATCCAGGCCATCGTCGATCAGCAGTACGCCCCTCGGGCCGGCACCCTCACCGCCGAGCAGATGACGCTCTGGTTCGAAGACTGCCGCGTCGACCTCACCCGCACCTGGCTGGCCCACCCGGCCACGATGGAGCGCATCGGTTTCGACGGATTTGCCAACGGAGGCGACGTGATTCGCATCCAGGGATTCACCGAGCTGGGCGCTGATCGTCACGAGGCCTGGGAGCCGACGATGCCGGGCCCCTCCGCCCGCGACACCGGGGCCAGCACCACCGAGACCACCGACACCACCGACACCGGCATCACCGACACCGAGAAGGAGACCGTTCGATGAGGCTCGACGGAATGCGCACCTACGACGACTCCGAGATCGTCGACGCCGTCGTGATCGGCACCGGTGCCGGCGGGGCGCCGATCCTCGCTTCGCTCGCGTCGCGCGGGCTGCGAGTCGTCGCCCTCGAGGCGGGCGCCAACTTCGACGCGTCGAAGTACACCTCCGATGAGACCGAGGCGGTCGCCATCAACTGGATGGAGGAGCGACTCAGCGACGGCGAGAACCCGACCGCGTTCGGGCAGAACAACAGCGGCAAGGGCGTCGGCGGCTCTACGTTGCACTGGGGAGCGTTCACGCCCCGGCCCGACGCCCGCGATCTCAAGCTCAAGACCGACTCCGGCCTGGGCGAAGACTGGCCGATCGATCCCGACGAGCTGACCGGCTACATCGAGAAGGTCGAGAAGTTCGTCGGTGTCGCCGGCCCCGCGCACTATCCGTGGGATCCCACCCGCCGCTACGACCTGCCGCCGGTCGCGCGGAACGCGTCGTCCGACATGATGATCCGCGGTTGCGAGGCCGTCGGCATCACCGCCACCGACGGGCCCGCCGCCCTCGTCACACGCGACTGGCATCAGCCCGAACACGGTGTGCGACCCGCCTGCGCCAACTGCGGAAGCTGTCACCAGGGCTGCCGCTCGGGCGCCAAAGTCAGCATGGATACCACGTATCTGCCGCTCGCCGTCGCGAAGGGCGCCGAGATCCGCGCCGATTCGATGGTGCACGGGATCGAGCTCGATGCGTCCGGGCGCGTGTCCGCCGTGGTCTACACGCGCAATGGCATCGAGCACCGCCAGCGTACGAAGGCGCTCTTCCTCTGTGCCGGAGGGGTTGAGACGCCTCGACTGCTGCTGCACACCGGCCTCGCCAACTCGAGCGACCAGGTCGGCCGCAACTACATGGCGCACGGCGCGACGCAGGTGTGGGGCAAGTTCCCCACCGAGATGCGCAGCCACCGCGGTTACCCGTCGTCGATCATCACCGAAGACACCGTGAGGCCGGCCGACGCCGACTTCGCCGGGGGCTACCTCATTCAGAGCCTCGGCGTCGTACCGCTGACCCTCTCGACGACCCTCGCGCGTGGCGGCGGACTGTGGGGCCGCGACATGGTCGACATGATGGACTCCTACCGGTACATGGCAGGCGTGGGCATCAACGCCGAGTGCCTGCCGCACGAAGACAACCGGCTCACTCTCGCCGACGAGCTCGACGACTTCGGCATTCCGAAGGCGCGTATCTCGTTCACCGCGCACGACAACGAAGATGCGATCGAGAAGCACGCTATCCGCACCATGACCTCGATCGTCGAAGCGGCCGGCGCCACGTCGACGACCGTGCTGGCGCGCACCGCCCACACGATCGGCACCGCGCGCATGGGCACGTCGGCCGACAGCGCCGTGGTCGACGCCGACGGGCGCAGCTTCGACATTCCGAACCTGTGGATCGCCGACAACTCGGTGTTCCCGAGCGCCGTCATCGCGAACCCGGCGCTGGCGATCATGGCCTTGGCGCTGCGGACGGCCGATCGCTTCGTCGCTGCGGGGGCGTAACCGCCCGTCACCGCCCACGATGCGGACTCCGCACCACGCTCGTCTGTGGTGCCGAGTCTGCATCGTGGGCCTGAGCGGTGGCGGCGGGGCGGAGCCCCGGATCCTGGTATCTTCGGTCGACGCCTCCGATCACGAGCGTCGACCCGTCGCTCGGGGGTGGGTCTGAGCGGCGCGAACACAGCCAGGCCCACGCCGAAAGACGACCCGACCGATGAAGAAATCCCAGGCTCTCGCCCTTAAGGCGGTCGCTGTTCCGGCCGTCGTCCTGATCAGCCTGGGAGGCGGCCTGCTGGTCAGCGGGCCCGCCCTGGCTGCAGGCACGAACACGACGGCGCCTGCGACCGCCGCGGCGACATCGGCGCCTGCGACCGCCGCCCCGACGCCAGCCGCAGCGCCAGCACCGACCGCGACCGCCACCCCGATGGCCTCCGCCGTGCCCACCCCGGCCACCAAGCTCCCCACCGACCTCACGGTGACGTCGCCCGCGGGCATCTCGGACGACTACGACTCCGACGACGCCATCGTCGTCGACAGCCGCACCGTCGTCTTTGCCGGCAAGGCCCCCGTCGGCGCGAAAATCGCCATCACCGATATCGACGACAACGACCTCGGCACCGCCGTCAGTGACTCGGCGGGCGACTGGACGGACTCGGTCACCTACGCCGATGACCTCGCCTACAACCAGTACGTCTTCATCGATGGCACGTCGCGCAGGGGCGGCGCGCTCACGTCGTACTTCGCGAACCTCAACCTGCCCGCTGCCTCGAGCGTCACTCCCGTGATCACCTCGCCCGCAGACGGCGAGAGCCTGGCCGTAGCCCCGGCGCCGTTCAATGAGGGCGCGCTCGTGACCTTCACCGGAACGGCCACCCCCGGCGACTACGTCTCCGTGACACCGGTCGACGGCGACGCCGACGAGTCCTTCACGTTCCCGGTGCTCGTGAAGAAAGACGGCACCTGGTCGCAGTCGATCCTCTCGCCTTACGGCACGAAGGCGTTCACCGCGGGTGCCCAGGCCTTCGATGTCGACGGTCAGGGAATCACCTACCCGTCCGATCCCTCGGCCACGGTCTCCGTCGACCTCACCACGCCGGCCGGTTTCATCGCCGCACCGCGCATAACGAGCCCGTCCGATCCCGATTCGCTCTTCTCGTCGTCTGAGGGCGAGGTGACCTACTCGGGATCGTCCGTCCCCGTCGAATCGGCCGCAGTCGCCCCGCTTCTCGAGACGCAGTCCGGATCGTCGACAACGACCGAAGGATCCGCCACGGCCGCCACCGCAGCCGACACTCTGGGTCGGGTCAAGGCCGCGGCGGCAGCCCGCGGCATCACCGTCTCGGCGGAGTCTCTCGCCGCTGATGCAGCCGTCCCCGTCGAGGCCTCGGCGGTTGCCTCCGCTGCGGCTGCTGCCGGAGATGCGACGGCCGACGCTCCCACCGCCTCGGGCGACGGTGACGCTGCTGCCGAAGCGCCCGCTGCCGAAGCGCCTGCTGCTGAAGTGCCCGCCGCCGGAGACGAACTGACCTACCCCGGCCCCGGCGTCGTCCTCACCCCGGCGCAGGCGAAGCTCTTCCTCGACGAGTTCGACCAGATCGTCGCCGGCAGTGGCATTCAGGTCAAGGGCCAGCCCGACCCCACCGAGCCGGGCAAGCTGCTGGTGACCGTGTCGGGCACCGGAACCGCTGGCCAGGGCATCCAGCTCTACGCCGCGAAGCCGTCGGTGGCCTACCCGTACTTCCAGGGTCTCTACCCCGACTACTTCGCGCAGAGCTTCCTGCTGCCGAACGTGCCCGAGTCAACCGTTCCGGCCTATGACGGCAGCGTGACGGTCGGTGCCGACGGGAAGTGGTCGACGACGCTCGCACTCGCCAAGGGTGCGTACTTCGTGACGGCGTTCGCTGTCGACAAGGCCGATCCGGCCGCGTTGCGGTACTCGGCTGCCGGAGACCTCATCGCGATCAACCTGACCGGCACGCCCGCTGTGGCTGTTGCGGCGGCCGCGGCCGGCACGCAGCTGGCGTTCACCGGCTCCGACGTCGAGGGCTCGCTCTGGGCGGCGCTTGCGTTGCTCGGCGGTGGCGTTGCCGCGATGCTCACCGCGTCGGTTCGTCGCCGGGGTCGCTCACTCCGCTGAGTCGGCGGTTCCCGGAGCCCGACCGCAAAAACGTCACCCGACCGCGAATAAACGCGGTCCGGTGACGTTTTTGCGGTCGGTGGCGGCGGGGCGCAGCCCCGGACCGCGTCCGGCAACGATCGGCGCCGCGTCAGTTCGCGCGCGGCGCCTTGCCGGGGACGACCTTCGCCGTGTCGGCCACGTCGATGCGAGTCGTGCCGTCGGGGGCCTCCGATTTCGTGATGCGCGGCGCGGCATCGCTCTCATCGGATTTGGGCGCCCGCGTCAGCTGGTCGTGACGCTTCTCGTCGAAGGTCATCTCGTCGTCGGAAGTCATGCCTCGACGTTACGCCGCGGTGCCCCAGAACGGGGCATATCGCCGGAACCCCGGCCCTGGTTATCTGGTTCTCGTGCCAGAACTCTCCACCCCTTCGCCCGCCTTCGTCGACCCCCTCAACGCCGCCACCGAACTGCGCATCGCGATCATCCACGCTGCGATGGAGGTCTTCCGGGTCACCACGTTCCACGAAGCCTCCCTCGAGGTCGTCGCGGAGGCCGCGGGGTTGCCGCTCGAGAGGGTCCAGTCGCAGTTTCCGACCTGGGACAGCCTCGTGCTGTCGACAGTCGACCGCTGGAACGCCGAACGGATGGCGCCGCTACGGGGCGTCTCGGCTTCGCACGGGACGGTCGCATTCCTCCGCGGCATCGTTCAGGCCAACATCGACGACCCCGCGCTGATGCGGCTTCTCACGTCACTCCTCGGCATTGCCGCAACTCCCGGGCATCCGATGGCGCCGCTACTCCATCAGGACTGGCACCGCTTCCACAGCATGGTGCAGGCGAGCCTGGCCCGCGACGTCGAGATGGGTCGCGAACCGGAGACGATGGATCCTACGCGCGGAGCCGAACAGCTCATCGCGCTCTACGAGGGGCTCCAGTTGCAGTCGATGGTGCGACCCCGCATGGATCTGCTCGACGCCTACGATCGTGCCGTCACTCGACTCCGCCACGGGTGGAAGCGCGCCTACGAGGCACCGGTCTGGAACCTCGACTCCTGACGAAGGCCCAGTCGCGTCAGCCGGGTCGTTTCAGTCGAGTCGGGTCTCGAACCGCGAGTCGTCGTCGGCCACGACGACGCCCACGACGCGCGTGCCGGCGGGAACTTCGCGTTCGGCGACGGTCAATGCCCCCGCGCGCGTGCCAGCCGTGCCCTCGGCGTGGTGGACGCCGCCGATGTCGCCCTCGTAGAGCATGGTCGCTCGGTAAGTCACGATGATCCGTCCTGATCCGTTAAAGCGGGTTGGAGCACAACGGTAGGCCGACGCGATCGTGGTCGACCCAGGTCGTACCCCGTTCCAGGCGGGCGACTCGGCGACACCCGTTGTCGTCTGAGAGTCGGCCGCTCTCGACACCCGGATTGGGGGACAGCACGGTGTCCTCATTTCTGCCACTCTGGTGTCACACCCGCACCACGGCTCGGCCCCCATCCCCGGGCAGAACCGTCTCGTCACTCGACATGATCGCTTGAACCTCCCATGACCCGCGCACCGCACCTCCCCGCTTGGATCCTCCAGGCTCTCTACCTGGCGGCCCGTCCGCTGCTGTTCATCCACTTCGTGATCTACTCGCACACGGTAAGCAAAGGGATCTTCCCCGACGGCGATCCTGCACCGGCTCGACCCGGGCCCGACCCGGTCCGCTTCCTCTTCGTCGGCGACATCGCGGTCAGCGGGTTCGGAGTTCTGCACGACGGGATGGCCGTTCCGGCACAGGCAGCGGCCTACTTCGCCTCCGAGACCACGCGGGGTGCCTCCTGGCACGCGGTGGGCACGCCGAGTCTCCGGGCGGTCCGGGCCCAACGGCTCCTCCCGCAACTCGACGCCTTCGACGTCGCCGTCGTCATGCTCGGCATCCCCGATGTTCTGCTCATCACGCGCAGCACCGACTGGGGTGACGACCTCGAACGACTCGTCGCCGCGATCCGCTCACGCTATGGCGCCGACACCCGCGTCGTTCTGGCCGGCATCCCACCCATGCAGGATTTCCGGCCGATCGCCCCCGCCGGACGCGCCGTCATCGTCGCCCAGATCGCCCGTCTCAACCGCGAATCGGAGCGGGTGGCGAGTGCGCTGGGCGCCGAGTTCGTTCCCTTCCCGTCGTGGCGCGTCAGCGAGATGCTCCACGAGCAGGTCTTCTCGTTCCGCACCATGCACCGCATGTGGGCTCAGGCGCTGTCCCCGGCCATGGTTCGGGCCGCCAGCCCCGCGCGTCCCGCCGCACCAGCGCCGCTCGTCTGAGCCTCTGAGTCTCTAAGTCTCTAAGCCTCGCCCCAGGCCGGTGAGTGTCCACGATCTGCTGATGCAGCGTGCGTCAGACCAGCAGATCGTGGACACTCACCGACCCCGGGTGACAGAAGAGCCGCCCGGGGGCGACAGATGAGTCAGGCCTGGGGCGCGACGTGCGACAGGATGTTCCGCCACGACGCGACCAACGCCAGACGGCCGGCGCCCTGCACGCGGATCGTCGTGGCGTCGGGGATCCGGCTCGCGTACCAGTGCCCGTCGTCGACGGTCGCCACGGGGTCGTCGTCGCCGTAGACGAGCTGCACCGATGCGGTGATCGACCCGAGCGACTTCGTCCACGAGTCGTCGTGGATCGCAGCGAGGTCGGTGGCCACGCCGATATCGCCCTGCAGCACGGCCTCCTCGAGCATCAGCTCCAGGCGCGACCGGAGCCCCTGCGCCTCGTAGCCTTCGAGGCCCGCGAGCGTGGGGTCGTCGTCGGCGATGCCGAGGTCGGCAAGGCGCCACAGTGTCTGCCCGGCCGAGTCGCGGTCGACCGCGCGACCACCCGCGGTCGAGCGGTCTGCGACGGCGGCCGAGAGAGTCTCGATCGATGCGTTCGATTTGACGGGGAGGAACTCGAGGGGGTGGGATCCTCGGCTCTCGGGTTTCGACCGCTTGGGCGACGACGTGCCGACCACGGTGACCCTGTCGACGAGATCGGGGTGCCGGGCGGCGAACGCCAGCGCGACGCGACCGCCGGTGCCCCAGCCGACGACTCCGACGGCGCCGAAGTCGACGCGCTGCGTCTCGTGCGCCTGGTCTTCGGAGCGGCTCACGTATTCGGCGATGTCGTCGGCGCGATGCTCGAACGTCGCCTCGGAGTCGCTGCTCAGCGGGTCGGAGACACCGTAGCCGGGGCGATCGAGCGAGAGCAGGTGCACGCCCCACGGGCCGGTGACGAGGGGATCAGGATCCAGCCCGCCCGCCCCCGGGGTGGGGTGGCAGAGCACCACGAGTCGCCGGGCACCGGGGTCGCCCGCCGCCGAGATGCCGATGCCACGGCCTGATTCGAGCACGAATTGTCTGTCAGCCATGCCTCTAGGTCACCACGTTTGCCGTCGTTCGGTTCGGCTCGGCACGGCTTTGCGGCAAAGGCACCGTCTTTCGGCGGCGGTTTCGCCGAAAACCGGTCTCGACGCCGTGAAGTGGCATCGCACACGACGAACCCCCGCCGCAGTGAGCGACGGGGGTTCGTTGAGGTGCGGGTGGGTCAGCGGCCGCGGCCACCGGCCGAGCCGCCACGGGGCGAGGATCCGCGCACGAGCGAGCCGACCTTCAGCGAAGCGGGGCGACCGCCGGCCGACGAGGCACGACGCGAGCCGCCACCGTTGCGGTCGGAACCGCCGCGGGGGGCGCCACCCGACTGCTCGGCCGCGAACGCCGCCTGGTCGTTGCGCACGCCGTTGGTGCGGCTGGAGCCGCCGTCGCTCTGAGCGCGGCGGGGCTGACGCTCATCGCGACGCTCGTCGCGAGCCGGGGCCGCCGAGGTCGAGCCGGAGCCGGACTCGGTCGAGTAGAAGCTCTTGCTGCCGCTGCGGGGAGCGTCGTCGCGACGGCCGTCACGGCCACCGTTGCGCCCACCCTGCGCCGAGCGCCCGCCAGCGGACTGGCCGCGACCGGAGCCGGCACCCTGGCGACGAGCCGAGCCGTCGGATCCTGCGGAGTTGTCGGACGCGGGGCGACCCGAGCGGTCTTTGCGAGCGATCGGCGAGCCGTCAGACGTCTGGCGAGCAGCGCGCTTGCGCTGAGCGTTGGCGCCCTGCGAACGACCGCCGCCCTGCTGCTCGTGCACGCGCTCCGACTTCGGGGCGGGCTTCACGTACGCGGCGACCTCGCCGACGAGAGCCTTGACCTCTTTCGAGTCGGGCTTCACGGCGACCGGGGTGGCCTTGATGTCGGCCTTCTTCATCATCTGAGCGACGTCGCGACGCTGGCTCGGGATGATCAGGGTGACGACGTCGCCCTCGGCGCCGGCACGAGCCGTACGGCCCGAACGGTGCAGGTACGCCTTGTGCTCGGTCGGCGGGTCGACGTGGATCACGAGCTCGATGTCGTCGACGTGCACACCGCGGGCGGCGACGTCGGTGGCAACGAGCACACGGGCGGTTCCGTCTTGGAACGCGGCCAGGTTGCGGTCACGCTGCGGCTGCGACAGGTTGCCGTGCAGGTCGACCGCGGGGATGCCCGACTCGGTCAACTGCTTCGCGAGCTTCTTGGCGTGGTGCTTGGTGCGCATGAACAGGATGCGGCGACCCTTGCCCGAGGCGAGCGTGTTGATCAGGGCCTTCTTGGTCTCGACCGACTCGGTCTCGAACACGTGGTGGGTCATCTTCGCAACGGGCGAGTTCGCCTCGTCGACCGAGTGCAGAACCTCGTTGTGGAGGAACTGCTTGACCAGCTTGTCAACGCCGTTGTCGAGCGTCGCGCTGAACAGGAGGCGCTGGCCGTTCTCGGGGGTCGACTTCAGGATCCGGGTCACGCCGGGCAGGAACCCGAGGTCGGCCATGTGATCGGCTTCGTCGAGCACGGTCATCTCGATCGCGTCCAGCTTGATGAAGCCCTGCTTCATCAGGTCTTCGAGGCGGCCGGGGCAGGCCACGACGATGTCGACGCCCTGCTTCAGCGCCTGGACCTGGCGGTTCTGCGAGACGCCGCCGAAGATCGTGGTGGTGTTCATGCCGTAGGCCGCGGCCATCGGCGCGAGGACGGCGTCGATCTGGGTGGCGAGCTCGCGGGTCGGGGCGAGCACGAGGCCGAGCGGGCGGCCCGGGCGGCGCTTGCCACCGGCGAGCTTGCCGCCGAGGCGAGCAGCCATCGGGATGGAGAACGCGAGGGTCTTGCCGGAGCCGGTCTTTCCGCGGCCGAGGACGTCGCGGCCCGAGAGGGTGTCGGGGAGCGTGTCGACCTGGATCGGGAACGCGGTGGACTTGCCGTCGGCGAGAAGCGCCTTGACGATCGGGGCCGGAACGCCGAGCTCGGCGAACGTGGTGAGGTTCTCGTCGTCGGTGATGACGACGTCGGGGGTGGTGAGGGTGTCAGTCACTGGTGCCTTTCGGGCATCGGTTTCGAGCCCCTTCGGCATACGCCTGTCGATGGCGTAGCTGGACTCGAGATGTGGCGACGGAGCAGTTTTGCTCGATCGTTTCGCCGCAGAGTGAGCTTCGCGAACCCCGGTCTGGCCGGGGTGTGGGAGGGGCGTACTACGACGCAGGGAGCCGATCGGGTCGACTCGCAAGTGGTTCAAGCGTACAGCATGCGCATTTTGGGTGGTTTTGCGGGCCTTCACCCTGCAAATTCGGCTGAATGTGCCCGATTCTGTGGTGAACGATTCGAATTCGCAGGCCGAGGGTTCACCAGCCCGAGCAGACTGGCCTCATGCACGTGCAGCTCAAACTCCTCCTCGCCTGCTCGCCCGAAGCCGCAGCCGACGCTCTCGCCAACCCCGAGGTCATGGTCGCGGTCACCAAGCCACTGGTGGTCTATCGGTCGGAGGAGGCGAGCGGGTTCCCGAGGCGCTGGGACGACGTGCCGAGGCGGGTGAGCGCCCGGATCCTTGGGCTCGTGTCGTTGGGCACCACCCACGTCGACCTGCGCTGGTATGAGGTCGAGGGTGCACGAATCCAAGAAGACACAGGCCGCGGGGTCACGGGGCAGTTCTCCCGCTTGACGATCAGGCACCGCATGGCGATCTCGCGCGCACCGCACTCGAGCGGTCTGGCCCGCGGCACACTCTTGCGCGACCGGCTCGAGTTCGACGCGGGACTGCTCACCCCGGTGCTGTGGCCCGGACTGTGGGTGGTCTGGCAGTGGCGAGGCTGGCGGATGCGGCAGCTCGCCCCGACGTGGAGTGCGCCCGCCGACTCGGCGACCGCTCCCGCCGCTGCGACAGGAGAGTCGAAATGACCGACACCCGCACCACCGCCCAGCAGGCCCAGTACGCCCTCGACATCGCGTCGTGGCGGCGCACGATCCACGTCACGTATCGCGCGATCCGCGAGGCGACCGACCTCGAGGCGGCGCACGACCTGTGGCGCCGCACCCGCGACGACCTGTTCGCGAACCACCCCTCGACGCCGCTGCTGCCCGAGGATCGCCCCGACTTCACCGGCCTCCCGACCAAGCCGTACGACCGTGACTGGCGCTTCGAGGTCGAGATCCAGCCGGCCGACGAGTACCGCATGGTCGTGCCCACCGGCACTGACGGCGACGTACTCTTCGACCGGGTCGGCCTCGTCGACGTGCCCGGCGTCGGCTCGCTCGACGTGTGGCGACTCGCGACCTACGGCGGTGGCATCTTCGTGCCCGTGAAAGACGCGCTCGCGGGCAAGCCCGGTGGCACCTACGGCGGGGGGCGCTACCTGCTCGATACGGTCAAGGGTGCCGACCTCGGCCCAGGATCCGCGCCGACCTCGCTCGTGCTCGACTTCAACTTCGCCTACAACCCGAGCTGTGCCTACGACCCGGCCTGGGCGTGCCCGCTGGCTCAGCCGGGCAACACGGTCGCCGTCGACATCCCGGTGGGGGAGCGGTACTCGGGCGCGCACTGACGCCGGCGGTTCAGAACTCTGGCAAAAGTGAGCTGCAGGTGCCCGGATGCGCCGGCTACGGCCGGTTCTGCCAGAGTTCTGAACGGTCGAGCCGCCGCTACCCTGGATCAATGCATCAGCAGCGCTACCAGGTCCGGTTCGAGTGGGGCGAGGCGGGCGCCCGGCGTATCGCGCCGGGAGCGCACGTCATCGTCGTCGCGGATGAGCTCGACGGACACGGCGAGGCATCGGGAGCGCAGCTCGTCGCAGCCATCGCCGAGGCGTGCCCCCGTGGCCCGGCCGTTCTCTGCGTCACCGAGGCCAGTGCCGGTGACGCGGCCGAGTGGATCCTTCGCCTTCAAGCGCAGCTCGGTGACCGGGCTGTCGTCGCAGTGATCGGCGCGGGCTCACTCGACCCCGACGGGTTTCGCACCGCCGTCGAAGACCACCTTGCTGCAGGGGCCGTGATCGACGCGCTCGCCGCCCGAGGCCTCGACTCCTCGTCTCCCGAGGCGGCCGCCGCCTGCGCTGCCTGGCAGGGGCTGCAGAGGGCGACGGCGCACCTGCTGACCGCGTCGGTGTCGGCGACCCTCGGGGGAGCGGACGATCCGATCGCCCAGCGCGAGTCGCGCCCCGCGTCGGCGGTCGTCCTGCGGGAATTCACCTCGCGCGCGTAGCGTTCGGTCCAGTAGATCCCGATCCCCTGGAGGACAACATGAAGGCAGTACTCGACGACGGAACAGTGGTGGCCGAGGCCCCCGAATCCGACCTCATCAAGATCGAGGGCAACTGGTACTTCCCGCCGGCCAGCGTCAACGACGCGCTGCTCGAGAAGACCGACACCCCCTACACCTGCCCGTGGAAGGGCGAGTGCCAGTACTTTTCGGTGAACGGCCTGCCGGACCGCGCGTTCAGCTACCCGACGCCGTTCCCGACCGCGTTCGACCGCGTCGGCAAAGATTTCTCGAACTACGTCGCGTTCTGGAAAGAGGTCAAGGTCGTCGAGTAGACACCTTGCGAGACCTCAGAAACGACCGCTGATCCCCGAGATCAGCGGTCGTTTTTGAAGTGTCAGGCCTGTGCGGCCGCTGCGCGAGCGCGGTGGGCACGCACCTTCGAGCGATTGCCGCACTTCGGCATCGAGCACCAGCGGCGCGTTCCGGCACGGGAATCGTCGTAGAACACGAGCCCGCAGTCGTCCGCGGAACACCGAAGGATCCGGCGGCCCGGCTCCCCGACAAACCCCACCCCCGCGAACAGCGTCACTGCATCCCGCGCCACCGAGGCCAGCGCCTGCCCCGTGCGCAGCCGACCCGCACCCGCCTGACGGCGACCACCCGCGAGCGACGGAGGAACATCGGGGAGCGCCGCGAAGAGGTTGACGACGTCGATGTCGTCGGCGTCGGGGGTGTGGCCGTCGGCGGCGCAGAGCGCCAGGCGGGCGACGGCGTCACGGAACGAGCGGGCGTCGTGCAGCTCGCGATCACTCGGCGTCTGACCGAGGCCCGGGTAGCGCTCGCCGAGCCAGTCGCCGAGGTCGGCGGGCACGAGCAGGCCGTCCCACCGGGGTGAGCCGTGAGCGGCGGTGGCTCCGGGGAGGCCGGAGGCGGGGCCGAACGCGCCCTCGGGAAACCCGCCGAGGTAGGCGAAGTCGAGGCACAGGGCGCCGGTCTCGAACTGCCAGCGGACTCCGGCATCGGAGCGGAACCACGTCTCGACCGTCATGTAACCAGCGTAGCCGGTGACGAGAGAGGTCGGCCTCGCTGGTGCTCAGACCTCGCGCTTCTGCCAGACGATGAGGTTCGCGAGATCGAAGCGGCGCGCGCACCGGCCGCACGCGAGCGGCTTCCGCGGCGCGCGGTAGCGGAAGTGCTCGTGGCCCTGCGGGCAGAGCCCCACCCAGGGGGCGAGCTCGGAGGCGATGGCGCCGTCGTGCAGGCGGCCCCCGGCATAGCCGAGGCCCTCCGCGACGGTGCGCCATTTGGGGCCGTGACCCGCTGCGGATCCTGCGATCGCGTGCGCGACCTCGTGCAGCAGCACCTGGTGGATCTCATCGTCGTCGTAGCGTTCGGCCAGGTGACGCGAGACCGTGATGCGATGCTTCGTGTAGTTGCAGAGCCCGGCGCGGGTGGTCGCGCGGTCGAAGTCGAACGTCCAGACCTCGGGGTCGAGGTGGAGCGCGATCAGAGACGAGGCCCAGTGGCGGACCTTGGCCAGATCGGCCACCCGCTAGGAGCGGTCGCTCGGCGGCGTCTTCGACTGCGAGGCGTCGAAGGCGCCCCAGATGCTGCGCGCGGCCTTGCGGGCGCGATTCACCTCGGCGTCGAAGCCGTTGGCAGGCTCGTCGTCTTCGTTGCGGTCTTCGTCGTCGATGTCGCGGCGGGTGCGACCGGGAGCCGTGGCGTGCGGGATCGCGATTGCCTGAGTTTCGACTCCGATCGACGCGGCATCGGTGATCGACTCGGAGGTCGGAGCCGACGGGTCGAGGCGCGGGGACGACGGGTCGAGTCGGGCGGGGGAGCCCTGCTCGGACGGCGAGACGAGGAACGCGGGGGAGCCGGTGGTGCGGAAGAGCGGGGCCGGGTTGGTGTCGCCGGCGGCGTCAGCGTCGTCGCGGTCATCGGTGCCGCGAGCGTCGGTGCCGCGAGCGTCGGTGTCGTCTTGGGGTGCCACGGCAGTGGTCTCTCCGGCCACCTCGTCAGCGAAGACGGGAGCGTCGACGACGACGGTCGAGACCATCGGCTCGGCGGCGGGCTCGGGCTCGGTTTCGACGATCGGCTCGGGTGCGGCGGGAGCGGACCCTTGCAGCACGGCGCGCATGACGCCCTCGATGGCGACGCGGAGGCCGTTGGTGCGCTCGGCGGGAGCACCGGCCTTCTCGTAGGCCTCGAGCGCAGCGGCCAGAGACTGACGGGCCTCTTCGTAGCGCTGCAGGTCGTAGAGCGTGTAGCCCTCGAGCTCGGCGGCGGCGGCCTCGAGCTCGTGCCACTCTTCGGTCGAGGCGCTGAGGCGGCTGGTGTGGAGGTCGCTCAGAGCACGCTCGAGGCGGCCCTGCTCTTTGAAGACGTAGGCGCGGCGGATGCGCGCGGCAGTCGAGTCGGCCCGGTCGCCGGTGAAGTGCGCGAGCCTGAAGGCCTCCTCGCTGATCGCGAGGGCCTCGTCGAGGCGTCCCAGCATGCGCAGCAGGTCGGCGCGTTCGCCGAGGGCGGCGGTGCTGCGGCTCGCCCCGAGCTCAGCCAGGCGGTCTTCGAGCGCCGAGGCGTCGATGGCGGGTCGCAGGCTGACGGGATCGAAGTGCGAGGTGCCCGAAGGGCCCGTCGGCACGATCGGTGCGGTCAGGCTCGAGGGCACAGGGTGGCTCGTGGTGCCGCCCTGGGCGTCGTCGGTACGGTCGTGCTCGGTCATCGGTGTCGAGGGTAGTCGAGCGCGGGGCTTTTGGCCTGATCGGCGCGCGAACGAGCCCGAGCTAGGCCGGAACAGCTACGCGGGCCGGAGCGACGGGCTGGGCGACCGGAGCGGCCGACACCGGCATGAGAGCGGCCCGCAGCGGGAAGTCCTGGTTCTCGAGGATCACCTGCGCGGCGGCACCCGAGACCGAGTTGACGACGATCGGCGCCATGAGGTTGACGGTGGTGCCCGTCGCGGCCGGGTTCGCGACGACGAGGAGCAGCGCGTTCTCGGGGCCGGAGAGGCCGAGGGCCTCGCCCTGTTCGTCGCTGATCTCGGGGGCGTAGTCGGGGAGGTGGATCGCGGCGTCCACGACGAACATGCGCGTCGACGGCTCGGCGACCGCGTGCAGGGCATACAGGCCGTTGGCGCCCTTGACCTCGTCGAGGGAGAAGTCGACGACGGGGTCGAGCCCGGGCGGAGGAGTGACGAAGGAGAGAGAAGCGCTCATCGGAGGAAGTCCATCAGGGTCGGCTGGATCACCTTGGCGGTGACAGCGAGGGCGGCTTGGTAGGTGACTTGCTGGGTCTGGAGGTCGAGGGCGACCTTGGCGAGGTCGAGATCCTCGATTCCGGATCGCTGGTTCTCGAGCGAGACGGAGGTGTTCTTCAGGGTGTCCTGGGCGCGCTCGAGCTGCGCCTGGCGGGTTCCGACGTCGCCCCAGGCTCCACGAACGGCGGTGAGGCGGGTGTCGATGTCGGCGAGCTTGCCGCCGATGTTGACGCCGGCTCGCAGATCGGCCGAGATCGAGTCGATCATCGAGAAGACCGAGTCGGCTCCCGTGCCGAAGACCGCTGCACCGTCGGTGTCGACCTGGACTGTCGTGCCGTCGGCGATCCGACGCTGCACCGAGCTGCCGGCGATTCCGGTGAATGCCGGCGGCGTGCCCGGGGTGAAGGCGGCGCCCGCGTCGGACGAACCGGCGAAGACGGATCGGCCCTGGAACGACGTGTTCGCGGTCGCCAGCAGGTCGGTCTTGAGGCCGTCGAGCTCGGTCGCGATCGCTTCTTTGGCGGTGGCCGACATGGCTCCGTCGTTGGCTCCCTGCACGGTGAGGAACCGCACCCGATCGAGGATGTTCTTGGTGTCGCTGAGGGCGGAGTCGGTCGTCGCGAGCCAGCCCACGCCGTTGTCGGCGTTGCGGGAGTACTGCGCGTTGGCGGCCTGCTGACCACGGACCAGCAGCGACTGACCGGTGGCGGTCGGGTCGTCCGACGGCACCGAGATCGCCTTGAGCGACGAGGCCTGGCCCTGCAGCTGCGCGAGTCGAGCAGCGTTGGCCTGCAGCATCCGCGATGACGCGAGGGCGGCGGTCTGGTTGGTGACGCGTCCGAGCATTACAGGCCCACCCGTCCGGTGCGGTTGATCAGGGTGTCGAGCATTTCGTCGATGGCCGTCATGACGCGGGCGGCGCCCTGGTAGGCGTGCTGGAACGTCAGCATGTTGACGTTCTCCTCGTCGAGGTCGACACCGGCGGTCGAGGTCTGCTGCGTCTTGGCGGCGGTGGCGGCCAGCGTCGCGCGGTCGGACGAGGCGATCTCGGACTTCGCCGCAGCCCCGGTGGACGTGACGAACGAGGCCCAGACGCGGTCGGGGGAAGCTGCTCCGACGCCGAGGGTGGAGAGCTTGTCGGCGACCCCACCGGTGTTACCCGAGTCGGGTGCGCTCGCCTGGATGCTCGAGGCGGAGGTCGGAACCACGCCGAGGCCGAGGGCGGCGGGGCCGGTCGACGAGACGGAGAAGAAGTCGGCGCCGGTCGTGCCGCTCGGCGAGGATCCACCGGAGTACACCGCGTTGACACTCGTCGCGAGCTTGGTCGCGAAGGCGTTGTAACTGGCGGCCGCCTCGGCGAGGACGCCACCCGAGCCCGAGCCGTCGGCGGGGGCGAGAACCGAGAGCGTACCGGCCAACTGCCCGCCGTCGAGGCCGACGGAGGCACCCGGTCGGTGCGTCCATTCGAGCGTCACGGGAGCTGCTGCGGCACCCTCGAGAGTCGACGACCCCGAGACCTGGACGGTGCGCGCGGTCGTGCCGCTGACGATCGCATTACCTCCGATGAGCACGTCGACCGTGCCGTCGGAGTTGGCGTGGACCGAGCCGCCGGCGAGCGACGAGATCTTCTCGGTCAGGAGGTTCCGCTGGTCGACGAGCTCGTTGACGCTGCCGCCGGTGGTCAGACCCTGCTGGATCTGCCCGTTCAGGTCGGCGACCTGCTTGGCGGCCGCGTTGAGGTCGCTGGCCATGGTCGCCACGCTGCTGCGCGCGGCGCTCCACTGGTTGCTGACACCCTGGTAGCCGGTGGCGATCGTGCTGGCGATGCCCTGCGCCTGGCCGAGCAGGTTCGCCGCCGCCGAGGTGTCGGTCGGATCGTTCGAGACGTCGCCCCAGCCGGCCCAGAAGTTCGAGAGCTGCGTCGAGAGGCCGTTCTTGCCGGGCTCGTTGAGAGAGGTCTCGAGAGTCGAGAGCACACCGGCGCGGACCGAGCCGTATCCGGCCGACGAGGCGGTGCCGCGCACCTGCGCGTCGAGGGTGGCGTCGCCGATGCGCGAATAGCCGTCGATCGACACGCCCTGGCCGATGGCCGTGCCCGTCGAGAAGAGGCCCGGCTGCACCGCCGAGATCGACGACGTCGTCACGCGCTGTCGGGTGTAGCCCTCGGTCGTGGCGTTGGCGATGTTCTGGCCGACGACGTCGAGGCCGGCGCGCGCGGCAGTGAGGCCCCGGTACGCGGTGTTCAGCCCGGAGAACGTGCTCACTACAGCCGCCCGTCGAAGAGGTGGCTCGACGAGACCGTCGCGGTGCGGCCGGCGCCGTGCGAGTCATAGAGCGAAGGATCCGACGACACCGTCGCGAGAGTCTCTTGCGTCGAGCGCGCGGCCGCCCGCAAGAACTGCTCGTTCTCGTCGCGAAGCTGCTTGATCTGACGCGTGAGCTCGGTCATCGCTCGCAGGTGCGACGAGAAGATATCGGCCCAGGGGCCCTCGGGAGCGTGGTCGACGAGCTCGCGCAGAGGTGCCTCGGACGAGGTGCCCCACTCCTCGGCGACGACGGCGACCTCGACGGTCCGCTCGAGGCCGGCGGTGCGGAGGCGGTCGAGGACCTGCTCGACCTCGCGAGTGGCGTGCTCGATCCACCGGGATTTTCCGGCGGTGAGGAGCAGCTGCTCCTCTTCCAGCTTGAACGTGAGCAGCTCGAGGAGCTCCCTCTCACGCCACAGCACGGCGGACAATTCGTTCACGCCCACGGTCCCTCCAAGTGTCGGCTGCGGTGCCGGCCGCCTTTTCGAGTGGCCGCCGCAGGGAGCTGTTTTGCTCTCACCGGCCACTATCGGCCGGTGGCCCGGCGTCGTTAGGTGAGCACCGGGATCCTTCGCCCTGTTTTCTCCGAATTTGAAGGAGAAACGCGCCGGGCCTCACGGATTCATGCGGATCAGGGCGGGCCTGCGCGAGTTTCTCCTTCGAATTTGCAAAGGGGACCGAACCAGGTGGTTGGCGAGGGGCTCACAACACCCCGTCCGGGGGTGAAAATTCACGAAAAACGCTGGCTGTCCCCCGAAATGATGACACCCCAAACCCCCGGAGTGGGGTCTTTTACGCCTAGTTTTCGGCCCCCTGCTCTCACTAGCGTTGAGGGTGTCGCCGAGATCACCGGCGGCACCGACCGACAGGGCCATCGGCTCCGCGGTCAGCCCATCACTTCTTCCGATTCACTCCGGCGCGCCGTCATGCCGGGGTGCTTCGCCATGCCGATTTCCACTCGGCCGACAACGACAGGGTTACCGCGATGAACAAGACAGAGCGCAACGCGATGGTGGTTCAGAACCTCCCGCTCGTGGGCTACCTCGTCTCGGAGGTGTGCGCCAAGGCGACGCACCTCAGCCGCGACGACCTGGCCTCGGCCGGTGCCCTCGCTCTCGTCCAGGCGGCCGACGCCTTCGATCCCACCCAGGGTGTGCCGTTCGGCGCCTACGCCCGCACGCGCATCATGGGTGCCTTCGCTGACGACATGCGTTCGAGCGACTGGGCCAGCCGCGGCACTCGCAAGCGCATCAAAGAGACGCTCGCCACGCAGGAGACCCTGACCGCCGCCCTCGGCCGCACCCCCAACGTCGACGAGATCGCCTCGTCGCTCGGCGTCGACCGCAAGACGGCGACCGACGCTCTGACCGATGCCGCCCGCACCGTTACGGCCATCGACGAGACCGTCGCCGACCAGCTCGCCGCCGACATCATCCTTCCCGAAGAGACGCTGCTCGAGCAGGAGCGCACCCGCTACCTGCGTGCCGCGGTCGACGCTCTGCCCGAGAAGATGCGCTTCATCATCGACAACGTCTACTTCGGCGACCGCAGCGTCACCGAGGTCGCCGACGAGCTCGGCATCACCCACTCCGCGGTGTCGCAGCAGCGCACCGAGGCCATCCGCCTCCTCCGCGACGGCCTCAACACGCACTATGCCGGCGCAGCCGCCGACGAGACCGCCGAGGTGTCGTACGAGTCGCGTACCGCTCCCGCCCGCCGCGCCGCCTACCTGGCCCGCGTGGCCAGCAACGCGGTCGTCGGTATCGGTACCGCCATGCGCGAGAGCGTTCCTGTGCAGCAGACCGCGGCAGCCTCGTAAAAAAACTTTTTCACCATTCCGCTAACGGACCGGACACCCCCGCCGATAGCTATCCATGTCAGCCCACGGATGGGCGGCAGCACCACACCCCATAAATCACGGAAGAGAGAACCATCATGGGTTTCCAGATCAACAACAACCTCGCGGCGAACAACACCTACCGCAACCTCAACAGCACGCAGGGCGACCTGTCGAAGTCCCTCGAGAAGCTCTCGTCGGGTCTCCGCATCAACCGTGCCGCTGACGATGCTGCGGGTCTCGCCATCTCCGAGGGCCTCAAGTCGCAGGTCGGTGGCCTCACGGTCGCCGCTCGCAACGCTCAGGACGGCATCTCTGTCGTCCAGACGGCTGAAGGTGGACTGACCGAAACGCAGTCGATCCTCCAGCGCATGCGCGACCTCGCTGTTCAGTCCGGTAACGACTCGAACAACGCGACCTCGCGTGCTGCGATCAAGACCGAGACCGACTCCCTCACGACGGAGCTCACTCGCATCTCCGCCTCCACCAACTTCAACGGCATCCAGCTGCTGGACGGCAAGGGCGGCACCGGCGGCGACGGCAAGCTGAGCTTCCAGGTCGGTGCTGGTTCGGACGCGGCCTCGAACACGATCACCGTCGACCTCGCGCCGGCCGACGTGTCGAAGACCGCGACCGCTGTCGGAGCAATCGACCTCTCGACCGCTGCCGGATCGTCGGCTGCGATCAAGACGATCGACGACGAGATCACCAAGATCTCGACCGCTCGCGCCAGCCTCGGTGCGGTCCAGAACCGCTTCGAGCACGCCATCAACAACACCAACGTCGCCAAGGAGAACCTCACGGCCGCCTCCTCGCGCATCACCGACACCGACATGGCACAGGAGATGGTCAAGTACACACGAGCCAACATCCTCAGCCAGGCCGGCACCGCGATGCTCGCTCAGGCGAACCAGAGCACGCAGGGTGTGCTGAGCCTCCTCCGCTAGTCCCTAGCGAGCCGGTAGCACCACAGCACCACCCATCCGCGGCAGGCGGTGAGGAGAGGAAGTTCGGGTCTTCTCCCCACCCCCGCCGCGGACCACCCCTTTTCGCCCTCATCGCCTAGGAGCAGGTCATGGCAGGACTCGCCGTCGACGGCCTCGTCTCCGGCCTCGACACGACGTCGCTCATCAACTCGCTGATGACCGCCGAGTCGCAGCCCCAGACCCTCCTCAAAGCCAAGGTCACTTCCACCCAGAGCACCATCACGGCGCTCCAGGGTCTCAACTCTCAGGTGGCGGCACTCGCGACCGCCGCGACGTCGGCCAAGTCGGCCACCTCGCTCTCCCTCTTCACGGCGACGAGCTCGTCGACCGCCGCGACGGCAACAGCCGGAACGTCCGCGGCCGCCGGTTCGATCGAGTTCACGGTCGGGTCCGTGGCGCAGGCGAAGACGGGGGTCACGGCGGCCCTCTCGACGTGGCCCGCGGATCCTGCGAAGCTCACCATCGTCTCGGCCTCGGGCAAGTCGTTCGACATCTCGGCCGCGTCGACATCGCTCGACGACGTCGTCACCGCCGTCAACGGTTCGGGCGCGGGAGTCAAGGCCGTCAAGGTCTTGTCGGGCACCGCCGCCGACGGCACCGCGCAATATCGCCTCCAGTTCACGTCGCAGACCACCGGTGTCTCGGGCGGATTCGACGTCTACCAGGGCACCGCCACCGACGTCGCGTCGGGCACGGCCACCAACCTGCTCACTGCGCCGGGCGCCGCCGTCACCAAGCCCGCGCAGGACGCCAGCGTCACCCTCTGGGCCGGCACCAGCGCCGAGCAGACGGTCACGTCGAGCACCAACACCTTCAGCGACCTGCTTCCCGGGGTCGCCGTCACGGTCAGCAAGACCTTCGCCGATCCGGTCACGATCACGATCGGGCAAGACACCGCCGCCGCGTCGAAAGTGGCCTCGAGCCTCGTCGACGGTCTCAACGGCGTCTTCGGCCTCATCTCGACCAAGAGCGCCATCGTCAACAGCACCGACTCGGCCGGCAAGGCCATCGTGTCGGGCGGACCGTTCACCGGCAACAGCACGATCCGGAGCGCCAACCAGTCGCTCATGGACGCCGCCTCCCTGCCGATCGACGGAAAATCGCCGTCGCAGATCGGCATCAGCATCACCCGCTCGGGCACGCTCGAGTTCGACGCCGACAAGTTCGCCGCAGCCATGGCCGCCGACCCCGCCGGCACCCAGGCGATGTTCTCGACGTTGACCGCCCGTGTCGCCACGGCTGCGAACCAGGTCTCCGACAAATACAACGGCCAGCTGACCAGCGTGATCACCGGCCAGCAGTCGCTCGTCACCTCGATGAGCAAACAGGTCGACGAGTGGGATCTCCGCCTCACCGACCGCCGCGCCTCGCTCGAGAAGCTCTACTCCGCTCTCGAGGTGCAGCTCTCCAACCTCCAGTCGCAGTCGTCGTCGCTCACGTCGTCGCTTGCGAACCTGCCGACCTACAGCTAGGCACGCCATGACTATGACCTTCGGCGCCGCAGCCAAGCAGCGCAACGCTTACGGCCGCGAGGCAGTCCTCTCGGCCACGCCCATCCGGCTCCTCACGATGCTGTACGACCGCCTCCTGCTCGACCTCGGTCGTGCCGAAGCGGCACAGAACCAAGGATCCTGGGCCACCGCCTCTGAAAACCTCGTCCACGCCCAGGCCATCGTCTCCGAGCTCACCACGTCGCTCCGCGTCGAGCTGTGGGAGGGCGGCGTCGAGCTCCAGGCGCTCTACACCTACGTCTCGGTCGCCCTCGTCAATGCCAACGTGCACCGCGACGTCGCGCTCACTCGTGAGAGCATCGTGCTGCTCGAGCCGCTCCGGCAGGCCTGGCACGAAGCCGCCGCGCTCGTTCCCGCCGCACCGGCCGCATTCGGCGGGAGCCTCGGAGTTGCCTAGGTCAGACGAGACCCGCGCCGCCTGGCTCGAGGCGCTCGCCGAGATGGAAGCCGTCGCCGGCGCTTCGGGTGACGGCACCTTCGTGCCCCCTCGCACTCTGGCCCGGCCCGTCGCCGACCTCGGACCCCTCCCGGCTGAGCTCGCCGACCGTGCCCGCGAGGTGCAGCGGGCGCAGAAGTCGGCCATCGAGCGCGTGCTCGAGGCCCGCCGATCGGTGTCGAAGCATCTGGCGGCGCTGAGGTCGGTTCCGCCCGCGCGCGAGACCGATCGGGCTGTCTACCTCGACGCGACCGGCTAGCCCCTTTTGGCGCGACGCGGGTCGCAGAGCCGGGCCTGCGACAAGCTCCGGCCGTCCGGCTTTGCGACCCGCGCCACGCCGACCTTTCTGGCGCGACGCGGGTCGCGAAGCCGGGCCTGCGACAAGCTCCGGCCGTCCGGCTTTGCGACCCGCGCCGCGCCTGGCTCTGTGGCGACCCGGCCGGCAAATTTGAGAGCGATCCGAGGCGGGCCGCTATATCTGCGTGCAACGGGTGTGACTGAGAGGCCGGATCGCTCTCAAATTGGCGGGGCGACTCGACGAATAGGATGGACGCATGGACTGGACGACGCTGTGGATGCAGATCGTGTCGCTCGCGATCGCCCTCATCAACTCGCAGCTCGCCCGCAGTAAGGGCCGCTCCGGCATCGTCTGGTTCTTCGTGTCATTCCCGCTGGGGCTGCTGGCGACCGTGCTCATTCTGGTGTGGCCGCGCCCACGGCAGAGCTATTTTCAGGCGCTGCGGGCGGGCTGGTCGAAGTCGGCTAGGTGACTTCGGGTGTGCATGGTCGTGCCGGATCCTGCGCCCGCTTGCCCATCATCCCGACCAGCCGGTGACTGCTGCATCGAATGCCGCCGGGTCACTCCAGACCGCGTGTGACACGAGTATTCTGTGTGCGCCTAGCTTGTGGACGACGTGTTCGTCGACCGGTGTGACGACGAAGTGAATTAGCCCTCGGCGCCAGGCTTCGATCAGAGCCGCTGAGGGGGTCTTGGAGAGGTTATAGTCAACGGCGGCTTCGATCCCGTCCATCCATTCGTGGAATGACGTCAGCTCGTCGGGGCTGAAGCGATCGCTCCAGGGCGCGGGGGTTCTGGCGACGTGATCCGCATACGCGGCAGCGAGACCTTCTTTACCGTCGAGTTTCAGATCGCGATCGTCGAAGAAGCAGATCGACGACAGGCGTCTGGTCCACGCTTCTTGCCACTGGGGTGTTCGAGCCGCCTCACCCTCGATCAGCTTCGTGAACAGGAGGGCTGAGAAATCGGGGTCGGCCGCCTCGACCGTGAAGTGCATTTCTGGCGGCCAGGATGAGGGCTCGCTGGGTGTCACTGGGGCTAGCTCCGTCGCTCAGGGAATCTCACCGAGATCGCTATCGGCGTCGCCTTCCCCGTCTGGGCAGGCACGGCAACCCTAGAACGCAGATGTTTAAAATGTCAATACTTGGTCAGTGACGAGCCGGTTGGTCTCCGCCTGCAAATTTGCGAGTGATGTGCGGCGACGCGCCCGCAATCGCGGCAACGGCTGTGACTGAGCGGCCGGATCGCTCTCAAATTGGCGGCCGGGGGCGGCAGGCGAGCGACCCAGGAGGCCAGGCCCGAGCGCCAACTAGCGGCGCGTCGACCAGAGCGACACGGCCACCAGCACGGGCTGGAAGACGAGGCGCACGGCGCGCTTGCGGTCGGTGTCGAGCCCGAACGCGTCGGTGCGCGTGACGAGCTGCGAGATATTGCCGGGGAAGATCGCGGTGAAGAAGGTCGCCGCGAGGTTGCCGACGGCGTGGCGCTTGACGCCGGAGACGAGCGCCGCGCCGAGTGCGATCTCGACGACGCCGGAGGCCAGCACGACCTGGTCTTCGGTGAGGGGCGTCTTGGCGGTGAGCCAGGTGGGCACCTGGGCGCGGAACGCCTCGCGCGCCGAAGTGAGGTGGGTGGTGCCGGCGAAGACGAGGGCGCCACCGAGGGCAAGGCGGGCGAGGGTGCGGGGAACAGACATGCAGATAATTCTGCCGCACACCACGCGATGCCTGGCAAACCGCCCGCTGCCAGCCCAGCCCCGGCCATCTAGCCCCCGGCCATCCAGCCCCGGCCAACCCGGCCCCCGCCCCCCTGACCCCCGAAGACGGGGGCGCCTGAATCCGCAGACCTCCTAACGCCACCCCGGCCCGAGTCGATAGAGCAACGTGAGCACGGATCGCTCACTCCTCAGGCCACGGATCGGCCGCCTCTCCCTGCTACTTGCGAAGCGAGCAGACGTGCTGGAATCCGTGACCTCCCGAGCTCTCGAAAGCGCCCTCGACGGCCTTTCGATGCGCCAGAAGGCGATCTCGAACAACATCGCCAACATCAACACCCCCGGCTACACGGCCGAGCGGGTGTCGTTCGAGGACGCGTTGAAGGCCAGCGTCGAGAAGGGCAACGGAGCGACGACCGCCACGATGGCCCGCTCGCTCGAGCCCACCAACGAGAACGGCAACAACGTCAATCTCGACACCGAGACCCTCAGCAACACGACCACCGTGCTGCAGTACCAGTTCGCCGCGCAGGCCGAGAACAACGTCATCACCAGCGTTCGCGCCGCCCTGAGGACCAGCTGATGGGCATGTTCGACGCGATCGGTATCGCGAGCACCGGCCTCACCGTCCACCGCAAGTTTATGGACGCCATCTCCGACAACATCGCCAACGTCAACACCGTCAAGCCGATGTCGGGCGCCGCTTTCCAGGCGCGCTACGTCGAGGTGCAGGAGGGCGAGGGCGTCTCGGGCGTCTACGTCAAGGCGGCCGCGTTCGGTTCGGCCGAGGGTCGGGTCACGTACTCGCCCGACGACCCGCAGGCGGACAAAAACGGTTATGTGCGCATGCCCGACATCGACCTCGGCACGCAGATGGCCGACCTGATCATGGCCCAGCGCGGCTACCAAGCGAATGCAGCGGTCGTCGACCGCGCCAAGACGAGCTACGAAGCAGCTCTCCAGATCGGACGCAACTAATGCCCATCTACCCCGTCTCCGGGACTTTCCCGACCGGCTCGACCGCCCTGAACTCCGGTGTCGGCTCCGTCGGCGCCACGCAGGACGCCTCGGCGATCAACGGCCTCGACGCCACCCCCACCACGGGCGCCTCGAGCTTCGGCAACGTCATCGACGGCCTGCAGTCGCTGCAGGGTCAGTCGCAGGATCTCGCGGTCAAGGCCGTCACCGGGTCGCTCGACGACGTCCACACCGCCACGATCGCCGCCACGCGTGCCCAGGTCACGATGGAACTCGTCGCGGCCGTCCGTAACAAGGGCGTCGACGCGTTCAACGAGATCATGAGGATGCAGGCCTGATGCCCCCCGCTCTCCGCTCCATGCTCACCGGCCTCTCCGACCGGATCAAGGCGTTCACCGTCGCCCAGCGCACGCTCGCGATCATCGGCGTGGCCGTGCTCGTGCTCGGCTCCGTCGCCCTCACGTCGTTCCTCACGAAGCCGTCGTACACGCCGCTGTTCACCGGCCTCGCCGCGACCGACGCCTCGGCCGTGGTCGACCAGCTCACCACCGACGGCGTTCCGTACCAGCTCACCGACGGCGGATCCACGATCCTCGTGCCGCAGTCGCAGGTCTACTCGGAGCGCCTCAAGGCCGCGTCGGCAGGCCTCCCCGCCGACAACACCGGCGGTTACTCGCTGCTCGACACCATGGGCGTCACCTCGTCGGAGTTCCAGCAGAACGTCACCTACAAGCGCGCGATCGAGGGCGAGCTCGCCAAGACGATCGGCGCCATGGACGGCGTCCAGGCGGCGAGCGTGCAGCTCGCGATCCCGCAGGAGACCGTCTTCGCGGAGAACACCAAGGATCCCACCGCTTCCGTCTTCGTCCAGGCCAAGTCGGGCGTCACCCTGTCGACCGACCAGGTCGACGCGATCGTGCACCTGACGAGTGCCTCCATCGAGGGCATGAAGCCGACCGACGTCTCGGTCGTCGACTCGAAGGGCGTCGTCCTCTCGGCGGTCGGCACGGGCACGACCGGCAACTCGTCGCAGCAGTCGAGCGACTATGAGAGCCGCGTGCAGGCGAGCGTCCAGGCGATGCTCGACAAGGTGCTGGGCGCCGGCAACTCGACGGTCGTCGTCGCGGCCGACATGAACCAGTCTTCGGGCACGAAGGTGTCGGAGTCGTACGCCGACCCGACGGGCGGGGCGCAGCCCCTCAGCGAGTCGAGCACCAAGGAGTCGTATGCGGGAGACGGCGCTGCCGGATCCTCGGGGACGACCGGTGTGCTCGGACCCGACAACATCGCCGTCCCGAGCGGGTCGGCCACCTCGGGAACCTCGTCGGCCAGCGGCAACGGCTACGTCAACGAGTCGGCCACCAAGAACAACGCCGTCGACAAGACCACCGAGACCACGAACATCCCCGCCGGTCAGCTGAACAAGCAGACCATCTCGGTCGCCCTGAACAGCTCGATCGCCGGCTCGCAAAACCTCACCGCTATCTCGGACCTCGTGTCGAAGGCCGCGGGCGTCGACACCAAGCGCGGCGACTCGGTCAGCGTGCAGGCCGTGTCGTTCGACACCTCGGGCGCGAAGGCCGCCGCCGCCGCGCTGAAGGCCGCCGACGCGCAGGCCGCCAGCGACAGCATGTGGGCGACCATCCGCACCGTCGGAACGATCGCCGCCATCGCGATCCCGCTGCTGATCGCGCTGTTCCTGCTGACCCGCAAGGGCCGCAAGCAGGAGCGCGAAGACATCGACCTCGGCGAGATCTCGTCGGTCGCCGGCACCTGGCCGGGCGAGGCCGAGACCCAGTCGATGGCTCTCGCCGACGCCGAGCGCCGCCGTCTCGAAGCCCTCTCGGCGAGCAACGCCCCGACCGTGCAGCTGCCCTCACTCGCCCCCGAGGGAGCCACGATGGAGCGCAAGCGCGCCGAGATCGACGCCCTCGCGGCCAGCGACCCCGACCGCACGGCCGAGCTCCTCCGCGGCATGCTCGAAGACAAGCAGACCGTATGAGCACCGCAGTCAAGCCGGTCGAGCTGACCGGGGCGCAGAAGGTCGCCGTCATCCTCATGCAGATGGATCAGGCGCGTGCCGCCACGGTCATGCAGAAGTTCAACGAGACCGAGGCCGACGAGATCACCGCCGAGCTGGTCAAGATGCGTCGCGTCGAGTCCAGCGTGGCCGACACGGCCGTGGGCGAGTTCCACGAGCTGTCGACACAGGGCCGGGTCACTCGCCGTGGCGGCCGCGACTTCGCGGTCGGGCTGCTCGAGGCCTCGTTCGGATCGGAGCGTGCCGCCGGCGTCATGGAGCGTCTCGCCTCGTCGATGGCCGGCAAGTCGTTCGAATTCCTCGACGCCGCCGACTCCGGTCAGCTGCTGACCCTGCTCGACAGCGAGCTGCCGCAGACCATCGCGCTCGTGCTCGCGCACCTGAAGGCCGACCAGGCCTCCGCGGTGCTCGTCGGGCTCGACGTCTCGCTCCGTACCGACGTCGCCCAGGCCATCGCCACCATGGGCACCGCGACCCCCGAGGCCGTCGGCATCGTCGCCCAGACGCTGAAGGTGCGGGCCGGCGCCGTCGTCGCGCCCCGCGAGCAGGTCGAGGCCGTCGGAGGCATCCAGCCGCTGGTCGAGATCATCAACCGCTCCGACGCCGCGACCGAACGGATCCTCCTCGAGGGTCTGGAGGCGCGGGATCCTGCGCTCGCCGAAGAGGTGCGCTCGCGCATGCTCACCTTCGTCGACATCGTCAAGCTCGACCCACGCGACGTCCAGCAGGTGCTGCGCGGCATCGACGCGGCCGTGCTCGCGATCGCCATGAAGGGCGCGCCCGAGGCCGTCACCGAGGTCATCCGCGGCAACGTCTCGGAGCGCAACCGGGAGCTGCTCGACGACGAGATCCGCGCCGCCGGCCCCGTCCGTCTGTCGCAGGTCGAAGAGGCCCGCGCCTCGGTGGTCAGCGCGATCCGCGAACTCGAGGCCCAGGGCGCGATCACTGTGCAGCGCGGCGACGAGGAGGCCCTCGTTGAGTAGCGACACCCTGTTCACCCGCGTCGCGTTCCCTGTGCTCCGCAACCCGCTCTCGGCGGCGCGCGAAGACGAGGCCGCTCAGCGCGGCGAGGCCGCCGGGTACGCGGCGGGGCTCCGTGCCGCCGCGGCCGAGACCGCCGCCCTCCGCGAGGCCCTCGCCGCCGAGCAGGCCGCCGTGATCGCCCACGCGAACGCCCGCGCCGATGCCGCCATCGCCGTGCTCCACGCAGCCACCGCCGCCATCGACGCCCGTCAGGCGGCCCTCCGCACCGAGGTGCAGCAGACCCTCCTCGCCACCTCCCTCCAGCTCGCCACCGCCGTGATCGGCTACGAGCTCGACACGAACCCCGAGTCGACCGTCGTCGCCGCGCTCACCCGCGCGCTCGCCGAGGTCGATCCCGCCGACGTCGTCTCGGTGCGCCTCAACCCCGCCGACCTCTCGCTGCTCGACGGCCAGGGCGATGCGCTGGGCGTGCACCTCGTGGCCGACGCCTCCCTCGCCCGCGGCGACGCCCGCGCCGACCTCACCGCCGGGTTCATCGACGCCACGCTCAGCTCGGCGCTCGACCGTGCCCGCCACGAACTGCTCGGGGGCGCCGCGTGACCTTCGCCGCGTCGACCCTCCTCGCCCCCTCGCTCGACGTCGCCGCCCAGGTGCGTGCGGCCTCGCGTGCGGCGCGCCCGCTGCGCGTCGGCGTCGTGTCGAGCGTCGTCGGCCTGGGGCTCGGCGTGACGGGCCTCGACTCGGCTCTCGGTGAGGTCGTCGCGGTGGGCGAACCGTTCGTCGATGCGTCCGGCCAGCGTGTCGAGCGCCTGGCCGAGGTCGTCGCAGCGACGGCCGACGGGGTGCGCTGCATGCCGCTCGGTCCGCTCACGGGTGTTCGCGCCGGAATGGCCGTGCGCCCGACGGGCCGCCCGATCCTCGTCCCCACCGGCCGCGGCCTCTTCGGTCGCGTGATCGACGGACTCGGCCGTCCCCTCGACGGCAAGGGCCCGCTTGACTTCGACGAGCTCGTCTCGATCGACCACGCGACCCCGAACTCGATGCAGCGCGCCCGCATCGACACGCCCCTCCAGCTCGGCGTCCGTGCTCTCGACACCCTCACCACGGCCGGCCGCGGACAGCGTCTCGGCCTCTTCGCGGGCTCTGGCGTCGGCAAGTCGTCGCTGCTGTCGATGATCGCCCGTGGCACCGACGCCGAGGTCAGCGTCATCGCCCTCATCGGCGAGCGCGGCCGCGAGGTGCGCGAGTTCCTCGAGGACGACCTCGGCCCCGAGGGGCTCGCCCGCTCCGTCGTCGTCGTGTCGACCTCCGACGAGCCCGCCCTCATGCGCCTTCGCGCCGCGTTCGCCGCCACCCGCATCGCCGAGTCGTTCCGCGACGGCGGCTCCGACGTCGTTCTGATGATGGACTCGCTGACCCGCGTCGCCATGGCTCAGCGCGAGATCGGACTCTCCGTCGGCGAACCTCCCGCCACCCGGGGCTACCCGCCGTCGACGTTCTCGACGCTCGCGAACCTCCTGGAGCGCGCCGGCACGGACGTCACCGGCTCGGTCACCGGCCTCTACACGGTGCTCGTCGATGGCGACGACCACAACGAGCCCATCGCCGATGCCGCCCGCTCGATCCTCGACGGCCACGTCGTGCTCGACCGGAAGCTCGCCGTCACCGGGCACTTCCCGTCGATCGATGTGCTCGGCTCGATCTCGCGCGTCGCGTCGAAGGTCATCTCGCGCGAGCAGTCCGCCGCCGCCAAGCACCTTCGCACCGTCATGGCCGCTCGCAAGTCGGCGCAGGATCTCATCGACGTCGGCGCGTACCAGCCGGGCACCAACCCGCTCGTCGACGCGGCGGTGGCCCACCAGGGCGAGATCGACGCGTTCCTGCAGCAGAGCATGGACGACCAGACGCCCGCGGCAGACGCGTGGGCGAGGCTGGAACGGCTCGCTCGGATCCTCGGCGGTGCCCTGTGAAGCAGTTCTCTCTCGCCGGGCTGCTCCGCGTCCGTCACGCCCAGCAGCAGAAGGCGCTCGCCGAGCTGTCGGAGGCGAACCGAAGGATCCGCGACGTCGCCGAACGCCGTGCCCGTGTGGAGCGCACTCTCGTCGACGCCGCCGGCTCCAAATCCATCGTCACCGATGCGGCCACCCTCATCGCGGTGGCCGCAGCACGCGCCTCGACCCGCAGCATGATCGCCGAGCTCGACGCCGTGGCCGACGCGCACCGGATCGAGGCGGCCGAGGCGCAGTCCGAGTTCAACGGGGCCCGGGCCCGGTCGATCGCCCTGGAGAAGCTCGAGGAGCGACACACCGCGCTCGCCCTCGCCGAGGAGCTCCGCGACGAGCAGCTCGCCCTCGACGAGATCGCCTCGAACAACCACCGTCCCAGCCAGTTCACCGCCCGTGAGGGGGAGCAGTCATGAGCGTCACGGACGTGATGACCCGGATCTCGCAGATCCAGAGCACCATCGCCCAGATCCAGTCGGGGGAGTTCTCCACCTCGTCGAGCACGTCGTCGACCGACAGCGCGTCGACGTTCGCGTCGGCGCTGGCGTCGGCCAACGCCACCACCGGCACGACGGGTGCAACTGGAGCGGCAGCAGCGACGTCCGCGGCCTCCACGACCGGCCTCGATTCGACAGCCGGCACGAAGGCGACCCCTGCCAGCCCGACCGGCGGCCTCGTCGACAACGGCGTCACCGGCGACGACATCGTCGCCGACGCCAAGAAGTACCTCGGCGTGCCCTACGTCTTCGGCGGCACCACGACCTCCGGCATGGACTGCTCGGGCCTCGTCCAGACCGTCTTCAAAGACCTCGGAATCACCATGCCGCGCGTGGTGCCCGACCAGGCCGAGATGGGCGTCAAGATCCCCGATCTCGCTCACGCCAAGGCCGGCGACCTCATCAGCACCAAAGACGGCGGCCACATCGTCATCTATCTCGGCGACGGCAAGATCCTGCACGCGCCCCGACCCGGCAAGGACGTCCGCATCATCGACAACTACCTCAAAGACAGCGACATCGGCGAGATCCGGCGCATCGTGCCGTCGACCGCATCGGCGTCGGTGTCGGCGGCGTCGACCGCGAAGGCGACCGGTTCGCAGTCCGACCTCGTCACGGCGGCCCTCCAGCAGCTCATGGCGTCCGGAGCCTCCGCGTGAGCCCCGCTGTCGCCGACCTGCTCGGAGCGCGCCCCGCCTCGTCGCCGTCCATGCCCTCGCGGTCGTCCGGTTCGCCCGCCTCGGCGTCCGCTTTCGGCGACGCGATGCACGCGCAGGATCCCTCGACTCCCGCCCGCGAGCCCGTCGCGCCCCGCACCGCTGCCGCGCGTTCGCCGCAGCGCGACACCCGCGACCCGTCGTCGCAGGGCGGCTCCGGTTCCGACACGACGCCTGCCGACCCTGCGAGCCCTGCCGCTGCCGCCGACGCCGCTCCGGTGGGGGATGCCTCGGCGGCCCCGGCCTCGCCCGTGTCTGCGGTACCCCTGTCTGGCCTGCCCCTTTCGGCGCTTTCGCTCGTCGCGGCACTTCAGCCGTCGGCCGTGCCCTCTTCTGGCGCGACCACGCCGTCTGCGACCACGCCGTCTGCGACCGCGTCGGCTGCGACCGCGCCGGGCGCAACGCTGCCTGCCGCCCTGGCAGCTCAGTCCTCGCTCGCTACTGCCACTGCCACTGCCTCTGCTGCAGTACCGCTCGGCGGCGCGCTGGCCGAACCCGCCTCCGTCGTGGCCGTCTCGCCATCCCCGGTCGCACCGACGCCGACGGCCACCTCGTCGGCGGCGTCCGCTCCGGGAGCCCCACCAGCAGTAGCACCGACTGCCGACCTCGCCCCGGCTGCCATCGCCGCGGCGCCGGTCGACCCGGCCGCGCCCGCTACGGCACTGCCCACGGCGTCGCAGCTGCCAGCCGCGCTGGTCGCCGGCACGACGCCTCCTGGCTCGAGCATGCGCCCCAAATCGGAGTCGACGACCGCGGCCGCCAGCGGTAACGCGAAGTCCAGCTCGGCCACCGGGCTCGCGGCGGGCGCGACCACCGCTGCGCCGACTACTGCAGTCCCGACCACCGCAGCGACGACCACCGGCCCGGCAGCCGCCGTCCAGCCGGCTGCGACTCAGGCCGTCTCCCCGGCCCTCGCGTCATCCGTCGCAGCGACATCGGGCGCGGCGAATGCTCCGACGGCGGCCACCACGCCGATCGTTCGCACCGTCGCCGCACCCGCGCTCGGCACCGAGGCTCCTGCCGCCGCACCGTCCGGTGCTACCGCGACCGCGGCGCAGCCGACCGTCCCCGACACCGCCGCGGCCTTCGCTGCTGTCCAGGCGCCGCAGGCCCCCGCCCCGGCCGCGACCACGACCGCCACCGCGGTCGCCGCAGCCCCGGCCCAACCCGCGACCCCTCTGCACACCCAGCTCGCCCGGCCGGTCTTCACGCTCGCGGCCGCGGGTCACGGCGAGCACGTCGTGACCGTTCAGGTCAGCCCCGACGCCCTCGGGCCGGTCACCGTCCGAGCCCACGTGGGTGCGGAGGGGATGAGGGTCGAGCTGTTCGCGCAGTCGGACGCCGGTCGAGAGGCGGTCCGCGGGATCCTCGGAGACCTTCGCCGCGACCTGCAGTCCGCCGGTGTCTCGTCGACCGTCGACCTGTCGAGCCAGAACCAGCCGCAGCAGGGTCAGAGCGCCCTCGGGCAGGGGCAGGGTCAGAGCCAGGCCGGCCGCGGCCCGCGCACTGACGGATCGGCGACACCTGCCGATAGTGAGAACGAAGAATCTCCGTCGAGCGCACCTCGTGTGCACTCGACCTCCGCCACCTCCATCGACGTGATGGCCTGAAAGGACTGAACGAATGGCACTCGAAGGCATCACCGGCACGGTTACGACAAGCGTGCCCGCCTCCACCACCGCGACGTCCCGTGCGCCCAAGCAGTCGATGGACAGCGAGATGTTCCTGCAGCTGCTGGTCTCGCAGCTGAAGAACCAGGATCCCTCCAGCCCGATGGACACCAACGCCATGATCAGCCAGACCACTCAGCTGGCGATGATGGAGCAGGTCACCAACAACACGACCACCGGCAACGAGAACTTCTCGCTGCAGATGCGCATCTCGGCGGCGAACCTCGTCGGCAAGCAGGTCACCTACGACGACGGGACCGGCACGCAGGTGTCGGGCACGGCCTCGTCGGTCTCGTTCACGGGCACGGTTCCGACTGTCAGCGTCGGCGGCAAAGACATCCCGCTCGACTCGATCTCGGGCATCGTCGACAAGACCTCCGCGGCGGCCACCACGCCGTAGACCCCCTTCTCAGTCGCGAACGACGACCTCGACCAGCGACGCGCGACCGGCGGCCTCAGGGCCCCGGCGCCACAGACACCGAACACGACGGCTGCCACGGATGGCGACCGGCTTCACGGCCACGGAAGGCCGCACCACTTCACACTTCCTTCCTCCCTCTTTCTTCTCGAAAGGCATCCGCCATGCTCCGCTCGCTCTACTCCGGCATCGCCGGCCTCCGCGCACACCAGACCATGCTCGACGTCACCGGCAACAACATCGCCAACGTCAACACGGTCGGCTTCAAGGCGTCATCGACGGTGTTCCAAGACACCCTCTCGCAGATCACCCACGGCGCCGGCGGCGCCCAGGAGGGCCTCGGCGGCACGAACCCGGCGCAGGTGGGCCTCGGCGTGCAGGTCGCCGGCATCACCACCAACTTCTCGCAGGGTTCGGCCCAGGCCACCGGCAAGGCGACCGACCTGATGATCTCGGGCGACGGATTCTTCGTCACCCGCAATGGCAACGAGAGCGTCTACACCCGCGCCGGCTCGTTCGACTTCGACAGCCAGGGCCGCCTCACCACCACCGACGGCAAGATCGTCCAGGGTTACCCGGCGACCGACGGCGTCGTCAACACCAACGGCGGTCTCGCCGACATCATGCTCCCGGTCGGCGCGACGTCGGCCGCTCAGGAGACGACCACCGCGAAGGTCGCTGGTAACCTCCCGGGCGACGCGGCCAACGGCACCGTGATCACCCGCGACGTCGACATCTACGACAAGAAGGGCACGAAGCACACGCTGACGCTCGACTACACGAAGACCACGGCCGGGTGGAGCGTCGCCGGAACCGACGGCCAGGGCAACACCGGCACCACGAACCTCGCCTTCGTCAACGGCAAGCAGACCACCTCCGGCTCGCTGACCGTCGGCGACATCACCGCCGACATGTCGAGCCTTACCGGCTTCGCCACCCTCTCGACCGCCGCGATCTCCGACGTCGATGGTCGCCAGGCCGGAACGCTGAACGGTTACACCATCTCGGCCGACGGAACCCTCATCGGATCCTTCTCGAATGGCACCACCTCGAAGCTCGGCCAGCTCGCCCTCGCGACGTTCACCAACCCCGCCGGCCTCGAGAAGGTCGGCAACTCCGGCTACGTCGTGTCGTCGAACTCGGGAGCACGCACCCTCGGCGCCCCCGGGCAGCCGGGCCGCGGCGCGCTCGCCGGCGGCACCCTCGAGATGTCGAACGTCGACCTGTCGCAGGAGTTCACCAACCTGATCGTCGCCCAGCGCGGCTTCCAGGCGAACGCCCGCATCATCACCACCTCCGACGAGGTGCTCCAGGAGCTCACGAACCTCAAGCGCTAGCCGCTCCGCTCGGCCTGACACCGGTTTCAGTCGTCGACACCGCCCTTCGGTGGTGTCTTCGCCTGAAACCGGTGTTTTTGCGTTCCGAAGAATTCGGTGCACGACCACCTAACGCACCCCCGCCCCCGGCCGATAGTGGGTAGTGAGCAGCACAGGACGTGCGCTCCCCGGAGCACGGATGCGCCGGGAGACACAGACCTAGGACGGGCCGATGATCGTCGTCACACGACTCAATGACAGTCAGTTCGCGATCAATCCCGACTTGATCGAGCGAATCCACGAAACCCCCGACACCACACTCGTGATGGTGGACGGCGCGAAGTTCATCGTGACCGAGACGATGGCCGAGGTCATCGACCTGGTCGCCCGGTACCGCTCGCGCATCGTCGCACTCGCCTACGACGACCAGCCCGTCGCGCAACCTGTCGCCCGCCAAGCCGCGCAGCCTGTCGCCCGCCCGGTCGCACAGGCCGCAGCCACCAGGAGCTCCGCCACCCGCCCCGCCCTCGGCCTCGTGACCGCCGGCGCGTTCGAGCAGAACGGCGGTCGTTGACATGGATCCCGCACTCCTCATCGGCGCGGTTCTCGCGTTCGGCGCCCTCGTCGGCATGATGACGATCGAGCACGTCTCGATCATGTCGATCTTCTTGCCGGGCCCGCTGCTGCTGGTCTTCGGCACGACGCTCGGCGTCGGCATCGCCTCGGGCGCCCTGAAAGACGCCATCAACTCGTTCAAGATCATCCTCCCGTCGATTCTCGCCAAGAAGGCGAACCCGGCGAAGTCGATCGACGAGCTCGTCTCCATCTCGGAGAAGGCCCGGGCCAACGGCCTCCTCGCCCTCGAGCAGGAGGCGGAGGGCGTCGACGACCCGTTCCTCAAGGGCGCGCTGCAGAGCGTGGCCGACGGCACCGACGCCGACGAGCTGCGCGAGCTGCTCGAAGACGAGATCCAGGGCCGTACGGCTCAGGCTCGCCAGGGTGCGAAGTTCTTCATGAGCATGGGCGGCTACGCCCCCACCGTCGGAATCATCGGTACGGTCGTCTCGCTCACCCACGTGCTCGAGAACCTCTCCTCGCCCGATGAACTCGGCCCGCTGATCGCCTCGGCGTTCATCGCGACCCTGTGGGGCCTCATCAGCGCCAACCTGATGTGGCTGCCTCTGGCCGGCCGCGTCAAGCGCATGATGGAGCTCGAGGTCACCCGCATGACCCTGCTCATGGAGGGCGTGCTCGCCATCCAGGAGGGCACGCAGCCCCGCCTCCTCGGTGCCCGTCTCCGCGCGATGGTGCCGAAGGTCGACCTGCCCGCCGAGGGCAAGACCGTCAAGTCGACCAAGGTCGGCGACAAGGAAGACATCGCGGCATGAGTGCCCGCCGCAAGAAGGCTCACGCTGAGGAGCACGGCGACGATCATCCCGACGAGCGCTGGATGGCCTCGTACATGGACATGATCACCGTGCTCATGTGCCTGTTCATCGTGCTGTTCGCGATGTCGAGCGTCGACGCCAACAAGTTCGCCGCGCTCAAGGAGTCGCTCGCCACCGGCTTCGGCCAGACCAAGTCCGAGACGGTCGACACCGCCTCCGGCACGATCGTGAAGGCCGCCGACGCCACCAAGGAGGGCGAGGGCTACTCCGCCTCCAAGACCGACGCTAAGACGGCGACGGCGGCGAGCGGCACCGACTCCACGAACAGCGATGCCGCAGGATCCGGCCAGGCCGCCGCAAAGGCCGCCGCCGCGGTCCCTCAGACCAAAGCTCAGCAGAAGGCCAACACGAAAGCCGCCACCGCCGAGGTCGACGACCTGACGGCGATCAAGAAAGCGATCGCCGCAAAGCTCGCGCAGAAGGGCCTGTCGAAAGACGTCGAGTTCGCGATCACCTCGCGTGGCCTCACCGTCCGGCTGGTCGGCTCAGAGACGTTCTTCGGCTCGAACTCGGCCGACCTCTCGGGCACCGCCAAGCGGGTGATGGACGCGATCGCACCGGTCTTGAAGACCGCGAGCCACAGTGTCTCGGTCGAGGGTCACGCTGACTCGCGAGCGTCGACGGCGCCGTATGCCACCAACTGGGAGCTCTCGGCGTCACGGGCCACCGCGGTGCTGCGCGACCTCGTCGAGCGCGGGGGGATGCCGGGCGAGAGGATCCAGTCGGTCGGCTTCGGATCCTCGAGGCCCCTCGCGAAGGGTGACTCGGACGCCGACCTGGCGAAGAACCGGCGCGTCGACATCGTGGTCCTCTCGAACCAGAAAGACGAGGTCAACGCGCTGATCCCGAAGATCGCAGCGGCCGAGGCGGCGGCCACGGGAGCCGCGCCCACGGCGTCGAAGACGACGGAGTCGACCACCGAGGAGAAGGCGACGTCCACCGAGGCCGAGGGTGGTCATTAGCTCACTCGGCGAGATAATTCACAATCGTGGCTAACGCCCGGCGCGGTCCGGCCGATAAGGGTTTACGTGACCCTCCTCGATCAGACCGCCCCGAGCGTGCTCAAGCCTGCGCCCACGCGCACCGGCTCCGCCCGCTCGATCGAGGTGTACGACTTCCGTCGACCGACGACGCTGGCCCGTGAGCACTCGCGCGTGCTCGAGCTCGGCTTCGAGACGTTCGCCCGCCAGTGGGGCACGCAGCTCACCGCCAAGGTGCGCGTGCTCTCGCAGGTCACCTGCGACCAGGTCGAGATGACGACCTACGACGACTTCGCCGCGTCGCTGCCGGCGACCACGGCGATGGTGCTCTGCCCCCTCGAGGGCGTCAGTGCGAAAGCCGTCATCCAGTTCTCGTCGGCGGCCGCCCTCGGCTGGGTCACCCACATGCTGGGCGGCAACACGCACGCCTCGACCGTGCTGCCCGAGCGCAAATTCACGCCCATCGAGCAGGCCCTCGTGCGCCGCCTGATGGACGACGCGCTCGAAGACCTCCGCTACTCGCTCGGATCCCTCCTCGTCACCCCGATCTCGGTCGGCGGATTCCAGTACAACTCGCAGTTCGCCCAGGCCGCCGCCAAGAGCGACCTCATGATCGTCGCCTCGTTCGAGATCCGCGTCGGCGAGCTCGCCACCCCGGCCACCCTCGCACTGCCCGCCGAGATCCTCCTCCCGCAGCTCGGCGAGACGAACCCGACCTCCACGGCGCAGAACTCCAGCGAGCTCATCGACGCCCAGCTGGCTTCCGTGCCGGTCGACGTCGCCCTGCAGTTCCTCCCGGCGCAGATGCGCCCGACCGCCGTCCTCGACCTCGCGGTCGGCGACCTCATCTCCCTGCCGCACCCCGCGCACCGCCCGCTCGACATGACCGTCGGCGGCATCTCCGTCGGTCGCGCGGCCGTCGGCGCCAACGGCTCGCGCCTCGCCGGCATCATCGTCACCACCGAAGAGAGACTCGCATGACCCCGACCGTCACCGCCCTGCACGCCAGCGCGGCGAAGGCCCTCGCCGGCCTCCTGCCCTCGAGCGTTCCGCTCACGACGCAGATCGTCCAGTCCGCCCCCTACGGCGCCCTCGCCGAGGCCGTCACCGCGACGTTCGTCGGCGACGTGTCGGCCGACTTCGCCCTCGTCCACACCGACGCCTCGGGCATCGCCCCGGCCGGCTTGAACGCCAGCGACCTGCTCCGTCCCGCCCTCGAGGGAGCCGCGAACGCCCTCGGCGCCGGCGTGCTCGGCGACGTCCGCCAGGAAGACGCGCAGGCGCTCGCCGCCGACCCCGACAGCATCCTCTTCGAGCTCACCGACGCCGGTCGGCCGGCCGGCTGGTTCGTCGTGCGCATCCGCGAGTTCGGCGCCGTCAACCCGGGGCAAGGATCCACAGCGGTCCCGTTCCAGGGATCGGTCGCCGACAAGCTCGGCCGCATCAACAACGTCGAGATGGCGTTGACCGTCGAGATCGGTCGCACCCGCATGTCGGTCCGCGACGTGCTCGGCCTCGAGCCCGGCGCCGTCATCGAGCTCGACCGCTCCGCGGGCGCCCCGGCCGACGTGCTCCTCAACGGCCGCCTCATCGCCCACGGCGAGGTCGTCGTCGTCGACCAGGACTACGCCGTCCGCATCACCCAGATCCTCGACCTCGCGGACGGGCAGAACTGACCCGTGGACACCCTCTTCCTGGCCCTTCGGGTCGTCATCTCCCTCGCCGCGGTGCTGGGCCTCCTCTGGGCTATCCAGAAAAAGGTCGCCACCAAGACGGGTCGTGGCGCGAAGCAGGCCAAGCACGTCACCGTGGTCGCCCGCCAGGGCATCTCGGGCAAGGCGTCCGTCGCGGTCGTCGACGTCGAGGGTGTCCGCTACGTCCTGGGCGTGACCGAGCAGTCGGTCAGCGTCATCGGGTCGACCGTGGCGCCGGTCGACGCGACGGTCACGGCGATCTCGGCGGCTCCGGCCGCGGGGAGTGCATTCGCTGCGGTGCTCGAGCAGACGCCGGCGCCGATCGCGGTGCAGCCGGATCCTGAGCCCGTTGTTCTGAGTCCGCGGCGGGCCGCCCGGGCCGCCGCCGCAACGCCGGTCGCTGCCTCGCCGATCGCCGGTTCGATTCTCTCCGCCAGCACCTGGAAGCAGGCGGCGGCAGCCATGCGAACGCAGAAGAGGGCATGACCGCCCCGCTCCGCCGCAGCTCGTGGGTTGCGGCTCCTTCGGCCGCGCCCGGATTCGCCATGACCGCCCTCCGCCTCGGCTTCGAGCACTCGCTCGCCGGCCGCCTGGTCGGAGCAGCCAAGCCCGCCGCTCTCACGAGCCGTGTCGTCACCGCCCGCGATCGCCGCGAGCGCCTCGCCCGCGTGCTGCGCGTCGTCGCCATCGTGATCGCCGTCCTCGCCCTCGTCGTCGGCATCCTGCTGATCACCGCGAACGCGGGCCATGCCGCGCCGGTCGAGCCGACCGCGCCCGTCACCCCGACCACGCCGACCGCCCCGGCGACGACCGGCACCGGCGGCATGTCGGTCAACATTAACGGCCCCGACGGCACGCCCTCGTCCGCCGTCGTCACGCTGCTCGGCCTGACGCTGCTCAGCGTCGCCCCCGCGCTGCTGCTGATGATGACGAGCTTCACCAAGATCTTCGTCGTGCTCGCGATGACGCGGAACGCCCTCAGCCTCCAGTCGATCCCGCCGAACCAGGTCATCGCGGGCCTCGCGCTCTTTCTCAGCCTGTTCATCATGGGGCCGGTGCTGATCCACATCAACGACCTCGCGCTGCAGCCCTACCTGAGCGGCAAGATCGACTTCCAGAAGGCGATCGAGCTCGCCGAGGGGCCGCTCCGCACCTTCATGACGGCGCACACCCGTGAAGAAGACATCGCGCTGATGACCCGGGCCGCCAAGAAGGCCAACCCGGAGAACATCCAGTCGGTGCCGATGCTCACCCTCATCCCGTCGTTCATGATCTCGGAGCTCCGCGCCGCTTTCATCATTGGCTTCGTGATCTTCCTGCCGTTCCTCGTGATCGACCTCGTCGTGTCGGCCGCCCTGATGTCGATGGGCATGATGATGCTCCCGCCGGTGATGATCTCGCTGCCCTTCAAGATCCTCCTGTTCGTGCTCGTCGACGGCTGGGGCCTCATCATCAAGAGCCTGATCGAGAGCTACAACTGATGAACACCACCGGAGTCCTCGACATCGGCGTGCAGGCCCTGCTCGTCGCCGGCAAGCTCGCCGCGCCCGTGCTCATCACGGCGCTCGTGGTCGGATTCGCGATCTCGCTGCTGCAGTCGATCACCCAGATCCAGGAGCCGACGCTCGCGTTCGTGCCGAAGGCCATCGCCGTCGCCATCGCCCTCGTCGTCTGCGGCAACTGGATGATCTCGACCATGGTGAGCTTCACCACGGCGCTGTTCGACCGGATCCCCGGTCTGCTCGGCGGTGGCTGATGGGCTTCGACTTCTCGATGGGCGCGGTCGAGGCGATCATGCTCGCCGGCGTGCGCATGGTGGCGTTCCTCGTCATCGCTCCGCCGTTCTCCTACAAGGCCATTCCGGCGCGCGTGAAAGCGATGCTGTCGGTCGGTCTCGCCATCGCGGTCTCCCCGGCGGTCGTCCCCGGCTACCAGCTGCAGACGACGGGATCCTTCTTCGTCTCACTGGTGCTCGAGGTCGTCGCCGGGGCCGTCCTCGGCTTCCTGGTGTGGCTCGTCTTCGCGGCCATCCAGGCGGCCGGCAGCGCGGTCGACCTCTTCGGCGGGTTCCAGCTCGCCATGGGCTACGACCCCGGCTCGCAGGTCAACGGCGCCCAGTTCACCCGGCTCTTCCAGATGACCGCCCTCGTGCTGATGTTCACCTCGGGCGGCTACCAGCTGATCATCGGCGGCCTCACCCGCACCTTCGACGCCATCCCCGTCGGCGTCGGCCTCGATCTCGCCCACCCCGTGCAGCTGCTGGTGTCGACCACCACGCAGATGTTCCTCTCCACCCTGCAGATCGCGGGGCCGCTCATCGTGGTGCTCTTCCTCGCCGATGCCGGCCTCGGCCTGCTCACTCGCGTGGCCCCGGCCCTGAACGCGTTCCAGCTCGGCTACCCGCTCAAGATCATGATCACGCTCGGCCTCGCCGGCATGGTCTTCGTCGCTCTTCCGCAGATCGTCAACAGCCTCTCGAAGCAGGCCGTCGACGCGATGATGGGGGCGGTGAGCTGATGGCCGACGACAGCGGCGAAAAGACAGAGGACGCCACCGAGAAGCGGATGAAGGAGGTCCACGACAAGGGCCAACTCTCCAAATCCACCGACCTGAGCGCGTGGGTCGGCGTCGGCGCAGCCGTCATCGCCATCCCCGGCGCGATCGACCGCTCGACCGTCGCGGGCCTCCACCAGCTCATGACCCTGCAGGACGTCATCGACGACCCGACGCCTGCGCGCGCCACCGCCGCCATGATGGACGCGTTCTCGTCGATCGGCGGGATCGTCGCCCCGATGCTCGCCATCGTCGGCATCGCGGTGCTCGTCACCGCCGTCGTCCAGGGCGGCATCCACTTCAAGAAGTCGATAATGAAGTTCGAGCACTTCAACCTGCTCGCCGGCATCAAGAACATGTTCGGCCTGCAGGCGCTCTGGCAGGGAGCCAAGGTGCTCCTCAAGACCGGCGTCGTCGCGCTCGTGCTCTGGATGGTCATCCAGAACCTCATGCCCGTGCTCATGACGGCCAACCTTCCGCTGGCGTCGCTGATGTCGGCCGCCGGCGGGGGAGTGTCGTCGCTCGTCGTCGCCGCGGTCGTCGCGGGTCTCGCACTCGGCGGCCTCGACATGATCGTGGTCATGCGTCGCAACCGGAAGAAGACGCGCATGACCAAGAAAGAGATCAAAGACGAGAGCAAGTCGCAGGACGGCGACCCGCTGATCAAGCAGCAGCGTCGCTCGCGGGCCCTCGCAATGAGCCGCAACCGGATGATGTCGACCATCGCCGACGCCGACGTCGTCATGATCAACCCGACCCACGTCGCCGTCGCCCTGAAGTACGAGCCGGGCCGATCCGCTCCTCGCGTCGTGGCAAAGGGCTCCGGCGAGGTCGCCCGCCGCATCCGCGAGAAGGCCGAGGCCGAGGGCGTGCCCATGGTCAAAGACATCCCGCTCGCCCGGGCCCTCCACGCCGCCTGCGAGCTGAACGACGAGATCCCGGTCGACCTCTACTCACCCGTCGCCCGCGTCCTCACTTTCGTCATGGCCCTCAAGGCACGAGGATCCCGCGCAGCGCACGGCGTCCACACCATGCCGGGCGGCACCATCGCCGCCGCACCCGAACCTCCCGCAGCAGCACCCACCACCCTCGTTGGAGCCACCTCGTGAAGAATTTGCCGAAACTCGCAGTCCCGGTCGGCGTCGTCGGCATCGTGATGCTGCTCGTCGTCCCGGTGCCGAGCATCCTGCTCGACGTGCTGATCATCGTGAACATCCTGCTCGCGCTGGTGATCCTGCTCACGACGATGTTCGTGAAGAAGCCGATGGACTTCTCGGTGTTCCCGTCGCTGCTGCTCATCGCGACGCTCTTCCGTCTCGGCCTCAACGTCGCGTCGACGCGCCTCGTGCTCAGCCAGGGCTTCGCCGGCGACGTCATCCAGGCGTTCGGCCACGTCGCCGTCGCCGGCAGCGTCATCATCGGCGCCGTCATCTTCCTGATCCTCGTGGTCATCCAGTTCGTCGTGGTCACGAAGGGCGCCGAGCGCGTCGCCGAGGTCGGCGCGCGCTTCACCCTCGACGCGATGCCCGGCAAGCAGATGGCGATCGACGCCGACCTCAACGCCGGCCTCATCACCGACGAGATCGCCAAGCAGCGCCGGGCCGAGGTCGCCGGCGAGGCCGACTTCTACGGCGCGATGGACGGCGCCTCGAAGTTCGTGAAGGGCGACGCGATCGCCGGGATCCTGATCATCATCATCAACCTCATCGGCGGCATCGCGATGGGCGTCACCACGGGCGGTCTCGCCATCGGCGACGCAGTTCAGAAGTACGGCATCCTCACCATCGGCGACGGTCTCGTCACTCAGATCCCCGCGCTGCTGATGGCCGTCTCGACCGGCATGATCGTCACCCGCTCGAACGCCGAGTCGGACCTCGGCTCGACGGCGTCGACCCAGCTCACCCAGTCGCGCGTCGCGATCACCATCGCCGGCGTCGCAGCCCTCGCCATGGCGTTCATCCCCGGCATGCCGAAGATCCCCTTCATCATCGTCGGCGTCATGCTGCTCGTCATCGGTCAGCGCATCAAGGCCCGCACCGCCGCCGAGCAGGCCAGCGCCGAGCTCGCCGCGCAGACCGCGGCGATCGCGCCCGCCGAGACGACCGACGACCTGCTCGAGCAGATGCGCGTGCACGCCCTCGAGATCCAGCTCGCCCCCGACCTCGTCGACATGGTCTCGGGCGCCTCCGACGACCTCCTCGGCCGCGTCAAGGCGCTGCGCCGCAAGATCGCGATGGAGCTCGGAGTGGTCGTGCCGCCGGTGCGCACCCGCGACAGCGTCGAGCTGCCGCCGTCGACCTACGCGATCCGGATCGCCGGTGTCGAGGCGGGCCGCGGCATCGCCCCCGCCGGCAAGGTGCTCGCTCTCGGCGACTACCTCGACGCGCTCCCCGGCGTCTCGACCGTCGAGCCGGTCTTCGGCCTCGCCGGCAAGTGGATCCCCGCCGAGATGCGCCACTCCGCCGAGATGACCGGCGCGACCGTGATCGACCGCGTCTCGGTGCTCGTCACCCACCTGTCGTCGATGATCTCCGACAACGCGGCCCGCCTGCTCAGCCGCGAAGACGTGCGCGTGCTGGTCGAGGGTGTGAAGACGGTCAACGCGCCGGCAGTCGACGAGCTCATCCCGTCGATGCTGAGCATGGCCGAACTGCAGCGCGTGCTCCAGGGCCTCCTGCAGGAGCAGATCCCCATCAACGACCTCGGCCGCATCTGTGAGGCGCTGACCCTCCGCGCCAAGGTGTCGAGCGACCCCGAGGGTCTGATCGAGGCGGCTCGTGCGGCGCTCGGCCCGGCGCTCGCCGCCCAGTACCTTGACGGCGCCATCCTCCGCGTCATCATGATCGACCCCGTGCTCGAGCAGTCGCTGCTCGAGGGGCTGCGTCCGTCCGAGAACGGCACCCAGATCCTCCTCGACGCGAACCGCATCGAGATGATCCTCGGGTCGCTCAAGGCTCAGGTGCAGAACGTCGAGGCCTCGGGGCTCTCGGCCGTGCTGGTCTGCGCGCCGGCCCTCCGCCCCGCGATCCGCCGTCTCGTCTCGGCCCAGACCGGCGGTCTGCCGGTGCTGTCGTACCAGGAGGCCACGGCCGGCCACGTAACGATCGAGACCGTCGGCGTCGTGCGCGGCGCCGACTCGCTCGCGGCCTGACCCGTGGGCTTCCGGGGTCGCGGAGGTCGTGAGAGGCTGACTCCATGACCGGCCAGCGCATCGTCCTGAAGGGCAAGACCCTCGACGAGATCGCCGCTCGCGTCCGCAGCGAGCACGGTCCGAGGGCCCGGATCGTCGCGGCCGAACGGGTCACCTCGGGCGGTCTCGGCATCGCCGGGCTGTTCTCGAAGCGCTACGTCGAGGCGACGGTCGAGCTTCCCGAGCGTGGCCGCCGGGCGGCACCGACGAAGGATCCAGCCCGACCCCTCACCGGCCCCGACGCCGAGCGCGCTTTCACGCCGACCCCGGCCCAGCGCGTCGGGCTCGCCGCTCTGCTCGCCGACGCCGAAGAGGCCGAGGAGGGTTTCGCGCAGGAGTCCGCGTCGGGCTCGTCGGCGGGCACGGGCGCACCCGCCGCTGCCGGGTCGCCCGCATTCGCCGCTCCCGAGCCCGAGCCCGCGGTCTCGACCCGGTCGGGAGCATTCGCCGACCTCATGGACGATCTCGCCTTCAACGGCGTCGCCCCCGCGATCACGGAGCCGAGCGCTCCTGCCGGGCCGGCCCCGTCGGATCCTCTGTTCGCCGTTCCGATCAGGCCTGCGCCGACCGGCCGCGGTCGTCGTGCCGCCGCTGCTGCCGCGGGCCCGCTCGCCCCGTCGCTGCTCGAGGGCCCGGGCGACCTCGTGGTCGTCGTCGGCGAGCGCCCCGACACGTCCGCCACCGTCCAGGCCATGGCCGAGGGGTCGAGCCGTACCCGGGCGGCGGTGCGAGTGGCCGGCACCTGCGCCGACGGCCGATTCGTCGCCGTCTCGGATCGTCGGGGTGCCCTCGACGCGCGCGCCTCCGGGGTCGAGCTCGACCGGGCCACCCTCGTCGCGGTGGGGTGGGATTCCCGCGCTGCCGACATCGTCCGCGATCTGGCGCCCGATCAGATCTGGGTCGTCGTCGACGCCGCCCGCAAACACGCCGACACCGAGCGGTTCGTCGCCGCGGTCACGGCCGTGATCGATGCCGACGGTCTCGCCGTGACGGGGATCGCCGAGACGTCGAGCCCCGACACGGTGCGCGCGCTCGGCCTGCCGGTCGGGTGGGCCGACGCGTAGCCGCTGCCGGGCTCCATTGCCTGGTCGCTCTGCCGCACGGCGTCGTACGGACTGCCGCTCGTGCCGCGGCACGTCGCTCCGTCCGCACGGCGTCTTGCGGCAGCGCCCCGCGCCGGTAGTCTTGCGGGATGCTGGTGCTTACGCGCAAGGTCGGGGAGAGGATCCTCATCGGTGACGACATCGTCCTCACCATCCTCGATTCCCGAGGCGACGGCATCCGCGTCGGCATCGACGCCCCTCGCGGCATCAAGGTGCAGCGCGAAGAGGTCGTCCGGGCGGTGACCGAGGCCAACGCCGAGGCGGCCGCCGCTTCCGACGACGCCGAGGCGCGCCTGCTCGACCTGCTGGGCGACAAGCCGGCCCCCGACGCTTCGCCCGCGCCCGACTCGAAGTAGCCCCGCCTCTCCTTCGAATTTGAAGGAGAAACCTCGCTCGGCCGACGAACCCTCGCGGATCCGAGCCCGCAGGCGCGCGTTTTTCCTTCGAATTTGCATCGGCCCCCGCCGCTAGCGCCCTCCGAACACCGACCGCGACGGCTCCGGCGACGGCACGGCGGTCGCATCCGTCACAACCGGCGCCCCCGCGATGAAGTCGCGCAGCTCGCGCCCGGCCACGACCTTCGCTGGCAGCGGATCCGCCGAGTACACCCGCGGCATCTCGCCCAGCGGCAGTTCGGCGAGCGACCCGATGAGTACGACGTTGCCGAAACGGCGCCCCTTGAGCGTGCCCGGATCGGCGACGGCCGCGACGTGCTCGAACACCGTCGCGAGCGTCGACGCCTGGCCACGCGCGAACGCGAGGCCGGCTCCGTCGGCCGAATTGACCACGAGGATCCCACGCGGAGACAGAAAAGCCGCAGCCGCCGTGTAGAACTCGAGCGAGGTGACGTGGGCGGGGATCCTCGATCCGCCGAAGACGTCGACCACGAGCAGGTCGACGGTGCCGCGCAGGCCTGCCGGAAGCTTCTCCATCACGGCCCGGGCGTCGCCGTACCGGACCCGGATCGACGCTCCGCGCGGAAAGGGCAGCTCGGCGCGCACCAGGTCGATGAGATCCTGCTCGAGCTCGATCACCTGCTGGCGGGAGCCCGGCCGCATCGCCTCCACGTAGCGCGGCAGCGTGAGAGCGCCGCCGCCGAGATGGAGGGCGGTGATCGGGCCGTCCGGCAGCGTATCGATGGCGTGACCGATGCGGCGGACGTATTCGAAGACGAGGTGGGTGGGATCCTCGAGGTCGACGTGCGACTGCGGCGTTCCGTCGACTATCAGCGTGAACGAGCCGGGGCTGTACTTGTCGGGGTCGATCCTCGCCTGGCCCGCACCGATCGTGATCTCGGAGGGCGCGTCGGAGTCGGGCGAGGAGGGGGAGGCCATGTGCCTAGCCTGCCACGCGGTGCGAATCTCCACCCTGGTCACCGGTGTGTCCACCCTGGGGTGGTGGGGTCGACGGCCCGACGCGGCGAGGCTGGAATCACCTCCCCACCGGCCCCGTCAGAAAGGCTCCCCATGTCGCTTCACCTGCTCACCAACGTCCTCCTCGGAATCGCGCTCGTCGTCTATGTCGGCTCGAAGCAGCTCCGCTGGCGCCGGGTCGACCGGACGAGCGTCTGGCGTCTGCCGGCGATCCTCGGGATCCTCGGCCTCGTCAATCTGTCGTCGGCGGCCACGACGCTGGCGGCCGGTCCGGTCGACGTGGCGCTCATCGCAGTCGAGCTCGTCCTCGCGGTCGCGGTCGGCCTCGTCATGGGGCGCATCACGACGTTCCGCGCTGCGGCACCCGACGCGAAGGGCACCACGATCGAGGCCAAGACCGGCGGCGCGGGAATGGCCCTGTGGATCGGACTCATCGCTTTCCGCATCGGTCTCGACGTCGTCGGCGGACTGCTGGGCGCGCACCTGCTCACCGCCACCGGCGTGATCCTTCTCACGGTCGCGGCCAACCGCGCCGCCGCCGCCTTCGTGGTCGACGCCCGCCTGCCGCGCGCCGTCGCCAGCAGGGCATGATGGCAGCGTGACGACTGCCCCGCCGATCCACCCCGGTGCCCGGGGATTCAGCCCCGCGCTCAACTGCGTCGGGGCTGTCGTCGTCGGCTTCTGGGTCGTGACGCTCGACGCGTCCGCTTCGCCCGTGGTGCTCGGGGTCAGCCTCCTCGCTGTCGTGGCCTGGCTGGTTCGGGCGATCACCCGGTCCGAGGTCGTCGCCGACGTCGCATCGCTGGTCATGGTCGCCGGGGGCTCGGCGATGGTCCAGCCGACGGATGCGCTCCTCATCACGCCGGCGATCGTCGCGATCGCCGGCGTCACGGCGACGACGAGGCACCGGTTCGTCACCGGTCCGCTGCTCGGGGCGGCGGGCTTCACGATCGCCGTCGTGGCGGGGCTCACCGCCGAACGACCGCTCTCCTTTTTTCTCGGCATCCTGGCCGGGTACGCCCTCGGCGTCGTCGTGGGCGTGAGCCGTCGCCAGAACGCTCTCGCGGTCGATCGAGACCGCGCCCTGGCCGAGCGCGAGCTCGAACTCGAACGCCAGCGGAACCGGTCGGCACTCCTCACCGATCGGGCCACCATCGCCCGTGACATCCACGATCTCCTGGCGCACAGCCTCGGCGGCCTCGTCATCCAGCTCGACGCCGTCGAGGCGCTCCTCGAGAAGGGCCGCACCGACGAGGCCGCAACCCGGGTCGCAGCCGCCCGCACTCTCGCGGCGGAAGGGCTCGGAGAGGCCCGTCGCGCCGTCGCCACCCTGCGCGACCCCGGCGCCGACGGGGGCGCCACCGACGCGGGTGCCGCGGCCGCCGCCGCCGATCCGAAGGCGATCGATCGACTGCTCGAAATCCATGTCGAGCTCGGTGGCCACATTGCCGTCGCGGGGGAGGGCCACCTCGACCTCCTCGACGAGACCCACCGGAGGGCGCTGGCCGGGGTGCTGCGGGAGGCCCTCAGCAATGCGCGTCGGCATGCGCCGGGTCGCGCCGTGCAGGTGACGTTCTCGGTCGAGGCAGGCGGTGGGATCCTGCGCGCGGTTATCGAGAACACCGTGGACGGGAGCCACGGCGCCTCCGCGAGCCCGGGTGGCGGTGCCGGACTCCCCGGCATGCGCTCCCGCCTCGCCGAGCTGGGCGACGGCTCTCACCTCGAGGCGGGCCGACAGGGCGACTCGTTCGTCGTCGTGGCCGAACTGCCCGCGGGGGTCGGTCGGTGAGCGCCGCCATCCGGATCCTCGTCGCCGACGACCAGGCAATCGTCCGCGACGGCCTCGTCACGCTGCTGTCGCTCGTCGAGGGCTTCGAGATCGTGGGGGAGGCCGCCGACGGGTCTGCGGCGGTCGGCCTCGCCGACACGGTGCGCCCCGACGTCCTGCTGATGGACCTCCGCATGCCCGGACTCTCGGGTGCCGAGGCCACCGCGCTCATCGTGCGCTCCCACCCCGAGATCGCCGTGCTCGTGCTCACGACCTTCGCCGACGACGAGTCGATCGTCGGAGCCCTCCGCGCCGGTGCCCGCGGCTACCTCACGAAAGACGCGGGTCGAGTCGAGCTCAGCAGTGCGATTCGCGCGGTCGCGGCCGGGCAGGCGACGTTCGACGCGTCGGTCGGGGCTCTTCTGGTCGAGAAGCTGACTCGAGGATCCGACGCGCCCACCCCGGTCGCCGCCTCGGCGCCCGCAGCGACCCCGCGTGCTTCTGCCGACGCGCTCCGCACCCGGCACCCTGCTCTCACCGCCCGAGAGGCAGAGGTCTTCGCCCTGATCGCCGAGGGAGCCTCGAATCCAGAGATCGCGACACGCCTGTTCGTGAGCGTCGCCACCGTGAAGGCCCACGTCAACACGATCTTCGCGAAGCTCGGCGTCTCGACCCGGGCACAGGCGATCGCGCTCGCTCTCGCCTGAGGGTCGTTCGTGTTCGTGTTCGTGTTCGTGCTTGTGATCGCGCTCGCCTGCGCGCCGATCGCCGAGACGACACGCCCCACGTACCCCCAATAGACGTGCGTTTTGCGCCTCGGGCTCCTCACCAGACCTCTCGCCGATTAGTGTTCGAACCGTCCGGTAATCTGACCGGCCAGTCAGCTCGACCCGCTCCCCGCCACCGATTCCCGTGAGAACCGCATGACCGTCCCCGTGTCCGCGCCTGTGACTGCGCCGCCGACCGCGCCTCCGACCGCGCTTGCGCTCGGCGAGCCGACGCTCGAGCGCCCGTCCGCGCGCCGCGGACCCAAGCCTGTTACGGGCCTGCTGATCGAGCGCATCCTGAGTCGCAGCCTCGCGATCTTCTGTCTCGTGTTCGGTGGGCAGGCGATCCCCTTCGTGCTTGAGCAGCGAGACGAGCTCGAACCGGTGTGGACGATCGTGCTCGTCGTCGCGCTGTACGGTTCGTTCGCCGTGATGGCCGTGATCGGACTTCTGGGCCGGAGCATCGTCCTCGCCTCGACCTTCGTGTCGCTCGCCTATCTCGCCGCTCTCATCACCTGGCCGTTCGCGACTCTCGATCACAACGTGGTGCAGAGTTCCGTGCCATGGCTCTGGTACGTCTGCAACCTGGTCATGGCCGCCGCTGTGTCGGCATTCGTGACGTGGATCGCCGCGGTCTATGTGGTCGTGGTGCCGGCCATCTTCTTCGTCGTGCGGCAGACGCCGTCGGGGGGCAACGGCGCCGCCAACCACGCCCTCCTCGAGAGCTTCTATGCGTTCCTGCTCGGTGCGGCCATCCTGATCCTCGTCACCCTGCTCCGGCGTGCAGCGGCTGCCGTCGATTCCGCCCAGTCCGCGGCCGTTCTCCGATACGGCGATGCCGTCCGGCAGCATGCGACCGAGGTGGAGCGCGTCGAGGTCGACGCGATCGTGCACGACGGGGTGCTCACGACGCTGCTGTCCGCGGCCAAGGCCGACACGACCGCCGCGCGCGGGCTCGCTGCCTCGATGGCGCGAGCGAGCATGGCCCGGCTGACGTCGCTCACCGCCGAGACGCCCACCGGGGATCGGCCCGTCCTCCTCGCCGAGGTGCGCAATCGCCTCGCCGCCACACTGATGACGCTCGACCCGACGGCGGAGCTCACGCCCGTCGACGAGATCCCCGCCGTGCTGCTTCCGGCCGATGTCGTCGAGACCCTCGCCGACGCGGCGAGCCAGGCCCTCGTCAACAGCTGCCAGCACGCAGGCCCCGGGGCGTCCCGGCTCGTCGACATCCGGGTGATGAACGGTGCGGCGCAGATCACGGTCATCGACGATGGAGTGGGATTCGACACCTCGATCCCGTCGGAGCGGCTCGGCGTCCGGGTCTCCATCCTGGAGCGCGCGCGCAACGTCGGGGCCGAGGCCTCGATCCGCAGCGCTCCCGGCTCGGGCACCCGCGTGACGCTCCGCTTTCCGGTGCCGGCGGGCGCCCTCCCGTCCTGACCCCGTCCCTGCCCGCCCTGCCCCGTCACGTCCGAATTTGAAGGAAAAACGCGCGGTCGGCAACGAAAACTCAAGGATCCGACGGGGTCACGCGGCCGTTTCTCCTTCGAATTCGGGAACGCACCCCCGAGCCGCCCGACTCGGTACCATCGGCGAATGGCCTCCCACCGCAGCTCTTCTGCCGATCGCCCCAGCGCGGCCCGCCGCCTGACGACCGCCCGCACGGCCCTTGTCACCGGCGCTTCCACCGGCATCGGCGCCGACTTCGCGCGCCGTCTCGCGAGCGACGGCCTCGACCTGGTGCTCGTCGCTCGCAGTGCCGACAAACTGGAGGCGCTCGCCGAATCCATCCGCGCAGACTCGGGGCGTCACGTCACCGTTCTCGCCCGCGACCTGGGTCGGCCGGGAGCCGCCGCCTCCCTTATCGACGAGGTCGACGCGCTCGGCATCGAGGTCGACTTCCTGCTCAACAACGCCGGATTCGGCACCCACGGACCGGTCGCCCTGGCCGACCCCGACCGGCTGAGCGACGAGATCCGCCTCAACTGCGAGGTGCTGACCGAGCTCAGCCAGCGCTTCCTGCCCGGCATGACGTCTCGCCGCCGCGGCACCATCGTCAACGTCGCGAGCAACGCGGCGTTCCAGCCGTTGCCGCAGATGGCCGTGTACGGAGCGACGAAGGCCTATGTGCTCTCGTTCACCGAGGCGCTCTGGCACGAGACGCAGAGCACCGGGGTCCGAGTACTCGCGCTCTGCCCGGGGCCGACCGAGACACCCTTCTTCGCTATCGCGGGAGAGGATTTCGCCCGCACCAAGCGCACCACCGCCCAGCTGATCGACACCGCCAAGCGCGCTCTGGCCGACGGCCGGCCGAGCGTCGTCGACGGCACCTACAACGCTCTCCTCGCCCGGGTCGGCGTGCGCTTCCTGCCGAAGCGGGTCGCGCTCTGGGCTGCGGCGAAGACGGTGGGCTCCCGCTCCTAGCCCGAGAGCGTTCTCCTGAAGCGCCGCCCCGTCGGCTTCCGGCTCACGCTTGCCGCAATGCCGCCCGCGCCGCCACCCGCACTGCTTCCGACACCGCATCGAGCGTCACCGAGGTCAGGTTCCACCGCTGCCAGTAGAGCGGTACGTCGACTGGCTGCGTCGGCGCGAGTTCCACGAGCATTCCGTCGGCCAGCGGCCCGGTGCATTGCTGCTCCGGCAGCACACCCCACCCGAATCCGAGCGTCACCGCCCGCGCGAAGTCGTCCGACGTCGGAATGTAGTGTCGCGGCCCGGCATCCGTCCGGAGCCCGAGCCGCCGGAGAAAGGCGAGCTGCAGATCGTCGTTCCGGTCGAAGTGAACGACCGGGGCCGTCTCGAGTCGTCGACCCGAAGGATCCTGGGTCCCGTCCAGAACCGAAGGATCCGGCGCAACGCCCCACCGCTCAGCGAATGCCGGCGAGCACACCGCTCGGTACCTCATCGCGCCCAGCGCCTCGGTGGTGCAGCCCTGGACGGCGTCTCTCGTCGAGGTCACCGCCGCCATCACGGTTCCGGCGCGCAGCAGGTCGGTGGTGAGCTGCTGGTCTTCGCGGTGGAGGTCGAACGTGAGGTGGCGGTCGAGCCCTGCGAGCGCTTCGAGGAACCAGGTAGCGAGGCTGTCGGCGTTGACGGCCAGGGGGATGAGCGTCGCTCCGCTGCTGCCGGGGGAGCCCGAGATGCGGGCGAGAGCCGCGGCGGTCTCCGTCTCGAGGAGTTCGACCTGGCGCGCATACCGCAGCACCACCGTGCCGGCCTCGGTCAGCGTTACGGGTGTCGTCCGGCGCACGAAGATCTGGCCGGCACCCTTCTCCATCGCCTTCACCCGTTGCGAGACCGCCGAGGCGCTGATGTGCAGCCGGCTCGCCGCGGCCTCGAACGTGCCGCTGTCGATCAGCGCGGCGAGTGTCTCGAGTTGATCCCTCTGCATAAGGCAAGCTTAAGGATCCTAAGAAACTTTAGCTGGCCTGCATTCCCCGATCGGCTCTACGGTGACTCCGTGCACCTCCTTCCCGCGCTCTTCGGACTCCTCACCGGTCTCTCACTCATCGTGGCCATCGGCGCGCAGAACGCGTTCGTGCTGCGCGTCGGCATCGATGGTCGGTTCGGCGTCGTCGCCCCGGTCGTCGTGATCTGCGCCGTGTCGGATGCGGTGCTCATCGTCGCGGGCGTCGTCGGGGTCGGCGCGCTCGTCGAGGCTGCGCCGGTCGCACTGGTCGTGATCCGAGTTGTCGGGGCGGCCTTCCTCCTCGGCTACGGGCTCCTCGCCGCGCGGCGAGTGTTCCGCCCGGCTGTCCTCCTGGCGTCCGACGCGTCCGACGCATCGACCGGGCTGTCGGCGCGACGGGCCGTGCTGACCGCCCTCGCGCTCACCTGGCTAAACCCGCACGTGTACCTCGACACGATCGTGTTTCTGGGGTCGGTCGCCAATCGCCAGGGCCCCGACGAGCGCTGGTGGTGGGCCGCGGGAGCAGTACTGGCGAGCTGCCTCTGGTTCGCCGGGCTCGGGTTCGGTGCGCGGATCCTTCGCCCCGTCTTCGCCCGCCCGTCGGCCTGGCGGGTGCTCGACGCCCTGATCGCCGTCGTCATGATCGCGCTGGGTCTGCGGCTGGCCCTCGGCGCCTGACGCCTAGGCCCGCTCGGCCCGGCCGCCTCTCCGAATTTGAAGGAAAAACTGCACCTCGACCCGGCGGCATCCGCATATCCTCGTTCGCCCACGAGCGTTTCTCCTTCGTTTTGCAGCCCGCATCCGCAACAGCTTGCATGGGTGGCAGCCCGCATCCGCAACAGCCCGCATCCGCCATAGCCCGCGCGTCAGGCCACCTGCGCCAGCGATGCCGCGATCGTCGCTTCCACCATCTCCCACTCGCGGAGCACCTGGTTGCTCGTGAACTCCAGAACGCGGTACCCCTGCCTGGCTATCGCGGCTATCCGTTTGCGGTCTTTGGCGTAGTCGGCCGGCGACGAATGGAACTGGTAGCTGACGCATTCGACGACGAGCCGGCCCGCGACCAAAAAATCGACCCGGATTCCGCCCGCGAGCTCTTTTTGCGGCTCGAAGGGAATGCGGAGGCGGATCAACTCCCACCGCATGACGGATTCAGAGCCCGCCTCAGCCCGCGGATCCCCGGCCACGAGCACAGGTGCGCAGCGAGCGGGGAGCTGTTCTCGAAGCCAGTCCAGCGGGACTGCCCGTGGTCCGAATCGCCGCAGGGTGGAGTCGAGTACGGCGAGTCCGAGTCGCGGAGTCACCTGGCGAAGCGTCTGCCGCAGGCAGTTTGCGACGTTGACGTGAAGACGCTCTCGCCGCCCGAGCCGGTGCCCGTCGTGAAGGAGTCGCAGGTCGGGTCTCTGCCGGTCGAGCGGAACCGTCGGATAGTCGGGATCGCGGAGCCCCTTCGAGTTGCCCCGGACACTCACGTGCAAAACGTTATTCGGCGGCTGCCACAGCCCCAGCAGCGGTATCGCCGACAGCGAGGCGAGCACCCCGCCGACCCGAGCGGCACGCATGACGTCGTCGGGAAGGCCGGGCAGCGCATAGAGGCCGTGCCGAACCCGGATGATCTCGCCGTCTGCCCACGCGGGAGCAAGCGACTCAGGATGGCCCGCCACCAGCAGCTCGGCCCGGGTGGCCAGACCGGAGAGTGTCGAGAGTGCGTGCGCGAGTCGTTCGTCCATGCATCGAGCATGCGGAGTCGCCGCAGACCGCGTCGGCCGTCTCCACAGGTCGGCCCGTCAGCGGTGCCACGCCCGCCCTGTGCAGACCAGGCGCACTTGCAAATTCGAAGGAGAAACCGCAACCCGACCCCGCCGGATCCTGATGTTTCCGCCCGCGCCCGCCGGTTTCTCCTTCAAATTCGGAGAAAGAACCACCCAAGGATCCGACACCCCGGCCCCCAGACCACCCCACCGCGCGACGCTTATACCGGTCGATGAGAAAAAGGTCAACGACCCCACTGGACAGGGCGCGTCACACCCACATATAGTTGACCTTTGCGCTCCCCATGCTTTCAGACGTCATATTGCGGTCGACTGAGGTGCTTCGAGACTGTGTTAGCTGACACGGTCGCTGTGTCGGTTCACGCCGCCACCGAGGTGGATGTTTTGTCTGAGGTCTCGGCCTCCCGACACCTGGCGAGCTCCACTCCACACAACCACAACGTACTGTCCCAACAGACGACACGTCCCAACAGACGACAGGGCCCTTTGGGTCCACGGAGGTAGTTTCCTTGGCTGCTGCGCCCAACGCACAAACCAACTCACCCAAGAACGGCCGCGCCGCATCACGGCTTTCGTTCGCGAAGATCACCGACACGCTCACGGTCCCCGACCTGCTGGCGCTTCAGACGGAGAGCTTCGACTGGCTGGTCGGCAACGACGTGTGGAAGGGGCGACTGGCCGATGGCCAGGCTGCCGGCCGCACCGACCTCGCCGTCAACTCCGGCCTTGAAGAGATCTTCGAAGAGATCTCGCCGATCGAAGACCTCGGCGAGACGATGCAGCTCTCGTTCACGGCTCCCGAGCTCGAAGAGCCCAAGTACTCCATCGACGAGTGCAAGGAGCGCGGCAAGACCTACGCGGCTCCTCTCTACGTCAACGCCGAGTTCATGAACCACCTCACCGGTGAGATCAAGACGCAGACCGTGTTCATGGGCGACTTCCCGCTCATGACCGAGCGAGGCACCTTCATCATCAACGGCACCGAGCGTGTCGTCGTGTCGCAACTCGTCCGTTCGCCCGGCGTCTACTTCGACCGCACCCCCGAGAAGACCTCCGATAAAGACGTCTACTCGTCGCGCATCATCCCGAGCCGCGGTGCCTGGCTCGAGTTCGAGATCGACAAGCGCGACCAGGTCGGCGTCCGCATCGACCGCAAGCGCAAGCAGAGCGTCACCGTGTTCCTCAAGGCCCTCGGCCTCACGAGCGAAGACATCGCCGAGCAGTTCAAGGGCTTCGCCTCGATCGAGGCCACTCTCGAAAAAGACACGGTCCTCACCAAAGAAGAGGCCCTCAAAGACATCTACCGCAAGCTCCGCCCGGGCGAGCAGGTCGCTGCCGAGGCCGCGCGTGCGCTCCTCGACAACTTCTACTTCAACCCGAAGCGCTACGACCTGGCCAAGGTGGGTCGTTACAAGATCAACCGCAAGCTGGGCATGGACGCCCCGCTGACCGACTCGGTGCTGACCGTCGACGACATCGTCGCCACGATCAAGTACCTGGTCTCGCTCCACGCCGAGCAGAAGACGATCAGCGGCACCCGCGACGGCAACCCGGTCGAGATCCGTCTCGACATCGACGACATCGACCACTTCGGCAACCGTCGTATCCGCGCCGTAGGCGAGCTCATCCAGAACCAGGTCCGCACCGGCCTCTCCCGCATGGAGCGCGTCGTCCGCGAGCGCATGACCACGCAAGACATCGAAGCGATCACCCCGCAGACCCTGATCAACGTGCGCCCCGTCGTCGCCGCGATCAAGGAGTTCTTCGGAACCTCGCAGCTGTCGCAGTTCATGGACCAGAACAACCCGCTCTCGGGTCTGACCCACAAGCGTCGTCTTTCGGCTCTCGGCCCCGGTGGTCTGAGCCGTGAGCGCGCCGGTGTCGAGGTTCGCGACGTCCACCCGTCGCACTACGGCCGCATGTGCCCCATCGAGACCCCGGAAGGCCCGAACATCGGTCTGATCGGCTCGCTGGCGTCCTTCGCCCGCATCAACTCGTTCGGCTTCATCGAGACGCCGTACCGTCGTGTCAGCAAGGGCAACGTCACCACGACGATCGACTACCTGACCGCCAGCGAAGAAGACGACTACGTCGTCGCCCAGGCGAACGCACCCCTCAACGACAAGTTCGACTTCGTCGACGACAAGGTGCTCGTCCGTAAAAAGGGCGGCGAGGTCGAGCTCGTCGACAAAGACGAGGTCGACTACATGGACGTCTCGCCGCGCCAGATGGTGTCGGTCGCTACGTCGCTCATCCCGTTCCTCGAGCACGACGACGCGAACCGCGCCCTCATGGGTGCCAACATGCAGCGTCAGGCTGTCCCGCTCGTCCGCAGCGAGTCGCCGCTCGTCGGTACCGGCATGGAGGGCTACACCGCCATCGACGCCGGCGACGTGGTCACGACCGACAAGGCCGGTGTGGTCCTCGAGGTCTCGGCCGACGTCGTCACCGTGCAGCTCGACGAGGGTGGCACGCAGGATTACTACCTGCGTAAGTTCGACCGCTCCAACCAGGGCGCGTCGTACAACCACCGCGTCATCGTCGAAGCCGGCCAGCGTGTCGAGGTCGGCGAAGTCCTCGCCGATGGTCCCGCGACCGAGAACGGCGAGCTCGCACTCGGCAAGAACCTCCTCGTGGCGTTCATGCCGTGGGAGGGCTACAACTACGAAGACGCGATGATCTTGAGCCAGAACCTGGTGAAAGACGACACGCTCTCCTCGATCCACATCGAGGAGTACGAGGTCGACGCCCGCGACACCAAGCTCGGCAAGGAGGAGATCACCCGTGACCTCCCCAACGTCAGCCCGGATCTGCTGGCCGACCTCGACGAGCGTGGCATCATCCGCATCGGTGCCGAGGTTCGCCCCGGCGACATCCTCGTCGGCAAGGTCACGCCGAAGGGCGAGACCGAGCTCAGCGCCGAGGAGCGCCTGCTCCGTGCAATCTTCAACGAGAAGAGCCGCGAGGTCCGCGACACGTCCTTGAAGGTGCCTCACGGCGAGCAGGGCACGATCATCGGCGTCAAGGTCTTCGACTCGCAGGATGGCGACGACGAGCTCGGCTCGGGCGTCAACCAGCGCGTTGTCGTCTTCATCGCCCAGAAGCGCAAGATCACCGCGGGCGACAAGCTCGCGGGTCGTCACGGCAACAAGGGCGTCATCTCCACGATCCTCCCGATCGAAGACATGCCGTTCCTCGCCGACGGAACCCCCGTCGACATCGTCCTCAACCCGCTGGGTGTTCCCGGTCGAATGAACTTCGGCCAGGTGCTCGAGATCCACCTCGGGTGGATCGCCAAGCAGGGCTGGAACGTCGACGGAATCCAGGAGTGGGCCAACAACCTTCCCGAGCACGCCCTCCAGGCGGCGCCCGGCACGAAGGTCGCCACCCCGGTGTTCGACGGTGCATCCGAAGACGAGATCGCCGGTCTGCTCGACTCCACGCTGGTCAACCGCGACGGCGAGCGCCTCATCGGCTCGTCCGGCAAGGCCCAGCTGTTCGACGGCCGTTCCGGCGAGCCCTTCCCCGAGCCCGTCTCGGTCGGCTACATGTACATCCTGAAGCTGCACCACCTGGTCGACGACAAGATCCACGCTCGTTCGACCGGTCCGTACTCGATGATCACGCAGCAGCCGCTGGGTGGTAAGGCGCAGTTCGGTGGTCAGCGATTCGGTGAGATGGAGGTCTGGGCCCTCGAGGCCTATGGAGCCGCCTACGCGCTCCAGGAGCTCCTGACCATCAAGTCCGACGACATCCTCGGCCGCGTCAAGGTCTACGAGGCAATCGTCAAGGGTGAGAACATCCAGGAGCCCGGCATCCCCGAGAGCTTCAAGGTCCTCATCAAAGAGATGCAGTCGCTCTGCCTGAACGTCGAGGTCCTCTCGGCCGACGGTCAGACGGTCAGCCTGCGCGACAACGACGACGAGGTGTTCCGCGCTGCGGAAGAGCTCGGCATCAACATCTCTTCTCGCTTCGAATCGTCGAACATCGACGAGATCTAAGCCTCACCCTCTCAAAGACACTTTTCGAAAAAGGGATAAACATTGCTCGAAGCAACAACTTTCGATGAGCTGCGGATCGGTCTCGCTACGGCTGAGAACATCCGCGCCTGGTCGCACGGTGAGGTCAAGAAGCCGGAAACCATCAACTACCGCACGCTCAAGCCCGAGAAAGACGGCCTCTTCGGAGAGCAGATCTTCGGGCCCAGCCGCGACTGGGAGTGCGCCTGCGGTAAGTACAAGCGAGTCCGATTCAAAGGAATCGTCTGCGAGCGCTGCGGCGTCGAGGTCACCAAGTCCTCGGTCCGACGCGAGCGCATGGGCCACATCGAGCTCGCCGCACCCGTCACGCACATCTGGTACTTCAAGGGTGTTCCGTCGCGTCTCGGCTACCTGCTCGACATGGCGCCGAAAGACCTCGAGAAGGTCATCTACTTCGCCGCCTACATGGTCATCTCGATCGACGACGAGGGTCGTCACGCTGACATGCCGGGTCTTGAGAACGAGCTCCGTCTCGAGATCAAGCAGCTCGAGTCGCAGCGCGACACCCGCATCGCCGACCGTCTGAAGAAGCTCGAAGACGACCTGGCCGCCCTGGAGGCGGAAGGCGCCAAGAGCGACCAGAAGCGTCGTGCAAAAGACGGTGCCGAGAAGGAGATGTCGCAGACGCGCAAGGCGTTCGACGAAGACATCAACCGTCTCGAGCGCGTCTGGGAAGACTTCCGCACCCTCAAGGTAGGCGACCTGAAGCCGGAAGACGCTGTCTTCCACGAGCTCCAGGACCGCTTCGGCATCTACTTCGAGGCCCACATGGGCGCCGAGGCGATCCAGAAGCGTCTCCAGTCGTTCGATCTCGAGGCCGAGGCCGAGATCCTCCACGACCAGATCGCGAACGGCAAGGGTCAGAAGAAGATCCGCGCCATCAAGCGTCTCCGTGTCGTGTCGTCGTTCCTGTCGACCGGCAACTCGCCGGCCGCCATGGTTCTCGAGGTCGTCCCGGTCATCCCGCCCGAGCTCCGTCCCATGGTGCAGCTCGACGGTGGCCGTTTCGCGACCTCCGACCTCAACGACCTCTACCGTCGTGTGATCAACCGCAACAACCGTCTTCGTCGTCTGCTCGACCTCGGTGCCCCCGAGATCATCGTCAACAACGAGAAGCGGATGCTGCAGGAGGCCGTCGACGCACTGTTCGACAACGGTCGCCGTGGTCGCCCCGTCACGGGTACTGGCAACCGCGCCCTGAAGTCCCTGAGCGACATGCTCAAGGGAAAGCAGGGTCGTTTCCGCCAGAACCTCCTCGGAAAGCGCGTCGACTACTCGGGTCGTTCCGTCATCATCGTCGGACCGACGCTGAAGCTGCACCAGTGCGGTCTGCCCAAGCAGATGGCTCTCGAGCTCTTCAAGCCGTTCGTCATCAAGCGCCTCATCGACCTCAGCCACGCTCAGAACATCAAGAGCGCCAAGCGCATGGTCGAGCGTTCGCGCCCGCAGGTGTGGGATGTCCTCGAAGAGATCATCCGCGAGCGTCCGGTTCTGCTGAACCGCGCGCCCACGCTGCACCGTCTCGGCATCCAGGCCTTCGAGCCTCTCCTCGTCGAGGGCAAGGCCATCCAGCTGCACCCGCTCGTCTGCGCGGCGTTCAACGCCGACTTCGACGGCGACCAGATGGCTGTCCACCTCCCGCTGAGCGTCGAGGCCCAGGCCGAGGCCCGCATCCTGATGCTGGCGTCGAACAACATCCTGAAGCCGTCCGACGGTCGTCCGGTGACCCTGCCCGCACAGGACATGATCATCGGTCTGCACCACCTGACGACGGTCACCGAGGGTGCCACGGGTGAGGGCCGCGCGTTCTCGTCCGTCTCCGAGGCCATCCTGGCCAAGGATCAGCACTCGCTCGACCTCAACGCCGTCGTGAAGATCCGCATCCCGGGTCTGACCTTCGCGGAGGGCGACGCTCCCGCCGGTTACGTCGAGGGTGACACCACCCTGGTCGAGACCACTCTGGGTCGCGCCATCTTCAACGAGGCTCTCCCCGAGGACTACCCGTTCGTCCAGGAGGTCACCGACAAGGGCGTCCTCTCGACGATCGTCAACGACCTCGCCGAGCGGTACCCGAAGGTCGCCGTCGCGGCAGCTCTCGACAACATCAAAGACGCGGGCTTCTACTGGGCCTCGCGTTCCGGTGTCACCGTTGCTCTCTCCGACATCCTCACGCCTCCCGGCAAGCCGGAGATCGTCGCGGGTTACGAGAAGCAGGCTGCGGCTGTGCAGGGCGAGTTCGACAAGGGCCTCATCTCCGATGCCGAGCGTCGCGCCGACCTGATCAAGATCTGGACGGAGGCGACCAACGAGGTCGCCGCTGCGATGCGCGCGAACTTCCCGAAGAACAACACCATCAACCGCATGGTGACGTCGGGTGCTCGTGGTAACTGGCTGCAGGTCCGCAACATCGCGGGTATGCGTGGTCTGGTGAACAACCCGAAGGGTGACATCATCCCTCGTCCGATCATCTCCTCGTACCGCGAGGGCTTGTCGGTCGCCGAGTACTTCATCGCGACGCACGGTGCTCGTAAGGGTCTGGCCGACACGGCTCTCCGTACGGCCGACTCGGGTTACCTGACTCGTCGTCTCGTCGACGTGTCGCAGGACGTCATCATCCGTGAAGACGACTGTGGTACCTCGCGCGGTCTCGAGATGCCCATCGCTGCTCCTGGCGCCGACGGTGTCCTGGTCCGCGATGCAACGGTCGAGAACACCGTCTACGCCCGCACCCTGTCGGCCGACGCGGTCGACCCCAAGGGCACGGTCGTCGCCGAGGCTGGCGCCGATGTCGGAGACGTCCTGATCGACCAGCTGGTCGCCGCGGGTGTCGAGACCATCAAGGTGCGCTCGGTCCTCACATGTGAGTCGGCCGTCGGTGTCTGCGCGAAGTGCTACGGCCGTTCGCTCGCCACCGGCAACCTCGTCGACATCGGAGAGGCCGTCGGCATCATCGCGGCCCAGTCGATCGGTGAGCCCGGCACGCAGCTGACCATGCGTACCTTCCACACCGGTGGTTCGGCTTCGGCTGACGACATCACGCAGGGTCTTCCCCGCGTGACGGAGCTCTTCGAGGCCCGTACCCCCAAGGGTGCGTCGCCGATCGCCGACAGCGCTGGCCGTGTGCAGATCGAAGACACCGATCGTGCACGTCGCGTGATCCTCACGCCCGACAACGGCGACGAGCCGGTGATCTACCCGGTGCTCAAGCGTTCGACCCTCCTCATCGAAGACGGTCAGCACGTCGAGCTCGGTCAGCAGATCATCGCCGGTGCGGTCGACCCGAAGGAGGTCCTGCGAGTCAAGGGCGTCCGTGCGGTTCAGCAGCACCTCGTCGGTGGCGTCCAAGACGTCTACCGTTCGCAGGGTGTGCCGATCCACGACAAGCACATCGAGGTCATCGTTCGTCAGATGCTCCGCAAGGTCACCGTCGTCGACCACGCCGACACCGACCTGCTCCCCGGTGAGCTCGTCGACCGGATGCGCTACAACGAGATCAACCGTGCGGCTCTGACCGAGGGCAAGAAGACGGCTTCGGCTCGTCAGGAGGTCCTCGGAATCACCAAGGCCTCGCTCGCGACCGAGTCGTGGCTGTCGGCCGCTTCCTTCCAGGAGACCACGCGTGTGCTCACGCAGGCCGCCATGGAGGGCAAGTCCGACCCGCTGATGGGCTTGAAAGAGAACGTCATCATCGGAAAGCTGATCCCGGCCGGTACCGGCCTCAGCCGCTACCGCGACGTGGCCGTCGAGGCCACCGAAGAGGCAAAGGCCGAGCGCTACCCGAACCGTGTCTTCACCGACGACGCGTCGTTCAACGAGGCTGACCTCAGCTTCGTCGACTTCGACTCGTTCTCGAGCGACGACTTCACGCCGGGTACTTACAACTAAATCCGAACATCGGGTCCAAGGATCCAGGCACGGCCCCGCTGCACTTCGGTGCGGCGGGGCCTTTCCGCGTCCCCCGCCGGGCTCCCTCCGCCCCGCGCCCTGATGCTCTGCGCCCCTGATGCAAATTCGAAGGAAAAACCCCCGCCCGGCAACGAGAACATCAGGATCCGGCGGGGTCGCTCCCCGGTTTCTCCTTCGAATTCGGGTGGGCGCCCCTCACGCGGCAGGATGGACGGCATGGATCAGGCACCGAAATCCCTCCGCGATCGGGCAGCTGCCCCCGCCACCGTCGACCGGCCGCACACGCCGAGCGTCGCCTGGCGACCGGCTACGGCCCACGACGCCGCGGCGATCACCGCCCTCGAGCGCGAGGCCGGTGCCGTCGACCACCCCCGCTACGTCGTGACGCTGGAAGAAATGCAGCACGATCTCACGCGCGATGGGGTCGACCTCGACCGCGATTCTCTCGTCGGGCTCGATGAAAACGGCGCGCTCGTCGCATACGCGCTCTCGACCCTCCTCCCATTCGACGAGGTGACAGGGGTCGTCAAAGTCGTGGTCGATGGGAGCGTCCGTCTCGACCGACGCGGCGAGGGTATCGGGCAGGCACTGATGCGGTGGCACGAGGCGCGGGGGCGTCAGCAGCTCGCGAGTGTCGAGGGGGCACACCCCGGCTGGCTCATCACCTTCGCCGACGAGGCGGCGACGGACAAGATCGGCCTGCATGAGCAGTGGGGCTACGAGCTGCGGCGGTGGTGGTTCGAGCTGACCCGCGCCCTCGACGACGAGATCGGTGACGTGCCGCTGGATCCTGCGCTTCGTCTCGAGCCTTTCACCGCCGCGCTGTCGGAGCGCACGCGCCTCGCTCGCAACGACGTCTTCCGCGATCACTGGGGGTCGCAGGCCACGCCGGCGGCTGACTGGGAGGTCGCTCGGGCATTGCCGACCGCCCGACCCGATCTCTCGTTCGTCGCCGTCGACCCGGCAACCGACGAGGTCGTGGCATTCGTGCTGTCGAGCGTCAACGAGGAGGAGTGGGCCGCAGCCGGGCACTCCTTCGGCTACATCGACTACGTGGGGGTGCGCCGCGGGTGGCGAGGCCGCAAGGTCGCGCAGGCGCTGCTCAACCACACGATGCGCTCCTTTCGCGGCGCCGGGCTCTCGCACGCGACCCTCGACGTCGATTCCGAGAGCCCGACCGGTGCGACAGGGCTCTACGCCGGCCTCGGGTTTACGCCCACCAACCGATCGGTCACTCTGCTCAAAGAGCTCTAGCAGCGGGGCGAACCACCCCAGGATCCGCCGTCCAGACACCGAAAACAGCACGCGCCCCCAACGGGTGCCACTCCGATTGGGACGTGTACCCCGCACGGCGATCGGGTGACACTTGCCTGGTCCGCTCCCCATGGCGGGCTCGGTCGCGTGCACCGTTCGCGGCCCCCTGTCCTAGGAGGTTCCGCATGGCGTCGATGACCGAGATCCTGATCTTGCACGGTCTTCTGCCGATCGAGCAGCTCGACCTGATGAGCAATCCGGCCGACGAAGAGGCGAGCGTTCGCGACCTCCTGGCGCGTGGTGTCGTCTCCGAGCTGCAGATCGCGAAGGCGCGCGCTCAGGCGGCGGGCATGTCGTTCGTCGAGCTCGTCGACTACCCGGTCGACCGCAACGCCGTCACGATGGTCTCCGCCGCGATCGCCCGGCGCCACGGCGCGCTGCCGATCTCCATCCAGGGCGGGCTACTGCTCGTCGCCGTCAGCGATGCCGGCAACGTCTTCGCCCTCGACGACGTGCGCGCCGCCTCGCGGATGCCCATCGAATGGGTGATGGCGGAGAAGGGCGATCTCAAGACCGCCATCGACCGCTACATCCGTGCCGACGACGAGCTGAACGACCTCACCTCCACGCTGGAGGAGGAGAACACCGTCCAGGATCAGAGCGCGATGGACATCGCGGGCAGTCCCGACGACGACGTGCCGATCGTCCGGTTCGTCAACCTGCTGGTCAGCCAGGCGATCACCGACCAGGCCTCCGACATCCACATCGAGCCCGGCGAGAACGAGGTGCGGGTCCGCTACCGCATCGACGGCGTGCTCCACGAGATGCAGCCGGCCCCCAAGAGCATCCAGAACGGCGTCATCTCGCGCCTCAAGATCATGAGCGAGATCGACATCGCCGAGCGTCGCCGCCCGCAGGACGGCCGCATGTCGGTTCGCCACGGCAACCGGCAGATCGACCTCCGCGTGGCGACCCTCCCCACGGTGTGGGGCGAGAAGGTCGTCATGCGAATCCTCGACAACTCGAACACGTCGATGAGCCTGCGCGACCTCAACATGCTCGAGCGCAACTTCGATGTCTTCGCCGAGTCGTATTCGAAGCCGTACGGCATGATCCTCGTGACCGGCCCGACCGGCTCGGGCAAGTCGACGACGCTGTACACGACGCTGAACGCGGTCGCGCGGCCCGAGATCAATGTGATCACGGTCGAAGACCCGGTCGAGTACCGCATGCCCGGAATCAACCAGGTGCAGGTCAACCCGAAGGCCGGCCTCACGTTCGCAAGTGCACTGCGCAGCATTCTCCGCTCCGACCCCGACGTCGTCCTCCTCGGCGAGATCCGTGATCACGAGACGGCGCAGATCGCCATCGAGGCGTCGCTCACCGGTCACCTCGTGCTCTCCACGCTTCACACGAACGACGCCCCGAGCGCTATCGTCCGATTGACTGAGATGGACATCGAGCCGTTCCTCGTCGGCTCCGCACTCGACTGCGTAGTCGCCCAGCGACTCGCGCGTCGGCTCTGCGACCGGTGCAAGCGCCCCGCCGAGTACACGCCGATGCACCTGAACGCGCTCAAGTTCCACATCGACCCCGATCTCGCGCCGCCGGTCGTGTTCGAGCCCGTCGGCTGCCAGTCGTGCTCCAACACCGGCTACCGCGGCCGCGTCGCCCTTCACGAGGTCATGGCGGTCTCCGAAGACATCGAGCGCCTCGCCGTCAAACGCGCCTCCAGCGCCGAAATCGCGCGACTCGCTCAGGAGCAGGGCATGCTCACGCTCCGCCAGGACGGCTGGGAGAAGGCCAAGCAGGGCCTCACCAGCGTCGAAGAGATCCTCCGCGTCGTGGCCTAGACCCCGACACCGCCGTGGCGCGAGCCAGGGCGACCCCGACGTGGCGCTGGGCCACGCACGATCACGATCACCCCCACGAACGGACACCCACGATGAGTGACTCGCTCTACGATCCGCAGACGCCGCCGAACGGCACTTCGCGTCCCGTGTACTCCCTCGACGACGCCGCCGATACGACTCCCGCCGGTGGCTGGACGCCCGCCCCCGTCGGCAGCCGGCGCTGGGCTCGCGAGCAGCCGTCGTCGCCGCTGTCGCCGGGCGTGACTGCGTTCCCCGACCTGGTCGTTCCGGCGTCCGCCGCGATGCTCGACTCCCGCTCCGCCGGCCTCCCGCCGGCGCCCGACTCGCCCCGGGTGTTCGACCTCCCCGCTCCCACCGACGCTCCGGTGTGGCCCACGTCGTCGTTCCCGGCGCCGGCGGCCGTCCCCGCGACGACGCCGTTCACCCCGGCTCCCGCCGCTCCGGTCCACCGCATCGAGAGCGCAGGATCCGCGCCAGCCACCGCAGCATTCGACCCCCTGGGCGCTACCGCCGGCATCGAGCTCAGCCACCACGCTCGCACCGACGCCGACAAGGAGCTCATCGAGGCTCTCTGCCAGGTCGTGCACCAGGGCGCGTCCGACCTCCACATCACGGTCGACGCCGCTCCCACCATCCGGGTCGACGGGCACCTCCAGCCGGCCATGTCGCCGGAGCCGTGGGATCGCGTGAAAGTGCAGCAGGCTCTGGCCAGCCTCCTGACGGCCGACCGTCAGGATCAATTCGACACCGAGCTCGAGCTCGACTTCGCCTACACGCTCTCGCCCGAGTCGCGGTTCCGCGTGAACTTCTACCAGCAGCGCGGCGTGCTCGGCGCCGTGTTCCGTCTCATCCCCACCGAGATCAAGACGCTCGACCAGCTCGGCATGGACCCGGTGATCGGCAAGTTCGCCGGTCTGCCCCGAGGGCTCGTCCTCGTGACCGGACCGACCGGATCCGGAAAGTCGACGACTCTCGCGGCCCTGATCGACCTGGTCAACGAGACGCGTGCCGACCACATCGTCACCGTCGAAGACCCGATCGAATTCATGCACACCCACAAGAAGGCCCTGGTCAATCAGCGGGAGGTGGGCGCAGATACGCACAGTTTCGCCAATGCGCTCAAGCACGTGCTGCGCCAGGATCCTGATGTCATCCTCATCGGCGAGCTCCGCGACCTCGAGACCATCTCGGTCGCGTTGACCGCCGCCGAGACCGGCCACCTCGTCTTCGCGACCCTGCACACGCAGGATGCCGCGCAGACCATCGACCGTGTCATCGACGTGTTCCCGCCGCACCAGCAGGATCAGGTGCGCACGCAGCTCGCCGCCACCCTGCGCGGTGTCGTCTGCCAGACGCTCGTTCCGCGTGCCACGGGTCGCGGGCGCATCGTGGCGACCGAGATCATGATGATGACCCCGGCCGTCGGCAACCTCATCCGCGAGGGCAAGACGTACCAGATCTCGTCGTCGATGCAGGCCGGCCGCGAACTCGGAATGCACACCATGGACCAGGATCTCGCCGACCTGGTCAACACCGGAAAGATCACGCTCAAGGCGGCCATGGAGAAGGTGCACGACGAAGAGGGCTTCCACCGCCTCGTCACGCGCACCGACACCGGCGCCGGCACGGGCATGGACGCCGGCGGCATCGATTTCGGTGACGCCTTCTCGAGGAGTGAGCACTGATGGCCGCCAGTCTGACCTACGCCTACCGGGGGCGCGATTCCGCCGGCAAGGTCGTCAAGGGGAAGGTCGAGGCCTCGAGCGAGGGCGCGGTCGTCTCGCGCCTCCGCACCATGGGCGTCGCGCCGATCGCGATCTCGGAGTCGAGCAGCACGGGTCTCCAGCGCGAGATCTCGATCCCCGGCTTCTCGAAGGGCGTCAAGCTCAAAGACCTCGCGATCATGAGCCGCCAGATGTCGACAATGATCTCGTCGGGTCTGTCGCTGCTGCGCACCCTCTCAATCCTCTCCGAGCAGACCGAGAACGAGAAGCTCGCCAAGATCCTCACCGAGGTACGCGAGGACGTCGAGACCGGTGTGTCGTTCTCCGACGCCATCGGCAAGCACGCGCAGTACCTCCCGCCGATCATGATCAACATGGTCCGCGCCGGTGAGACGGGCGGGTTCCTCGACTCGGCCCTCGACTCGCTCGCGACGAACTTCGAGAAGGAGGTCAAGCTGACCGGCACCATCAAGTCGGCGATGACCTACCCGGTCGTCGTGCTGGCGATGTCGATCATCGCCGTCATCGTCATGCTGACGTTCATCGTGCCGATCTTCAGCAGCATGTTCGCGTCGCTCGGGGGCAAACTTCCCCTGCCGACTCAGCTGCTCGTCTACGCCTCGCACGCGATGGTCTACGTCGTTCCCATCGGGGCTGTCGTTCTCCTCGCCTTCTCGGCCTGGTGGCGCGTCAACAAGAACACCGAGAAGGTCCGCAGTGTCGTCGACCCGCTCAAGCTCAAGCTGCCGGTCTTCGGTCCTCTAATCCGCAAGATTGCCATCGCACGTTTCAGCCGCAACTTCTCGAACATGATCGGCGCCGGTGTGCCGATCCTGACCGCCCTCCGCATCGTGGGGGAGGTCTCGGGCAACTACGTGCTGCAGAAGGCCCTCGTCACGGTCGCCGAGTCGGTGCGCCAGGGCGAGTCGATCGCCGTGCCGCTGTCGGAGGCCGGGGTGTTCCCAGCCATGGTCACGCAGATGATCTCGGTCGGAGAAGACGCAGGATCCCTCGAAACCATGCTCGAGAAGATCGCGCTCTTCTACGACGCCGAAGTGCAGGCGACCACCGAGGCGCTCACCTCCCTCATCGAGCCGCTCCTGATCGCCTTCCTCGGCGTCGTGGTCGGCGGCATGATCGTCGCCCTCTACTTGCCGATCTTCCAGATCACGTCGCTGATCAAGTAGCGCCACCGCAGGATCCCACGCATCGCGCGTCGCCCACCGGCCACCCGTCCGGTGGGCTTTCGCGTACCCGTCCGGGGGTGCGCGGCTCCCGCGTTGATATGGCCCCTGACCAGGGGATAAGAGACGTCGTCCTCTCCCCGGACTGGGGTCACGAATAAGGGCCAAACCCCCCGGACAAGGGATTCTGTACCCCTTCTGAGACGCATAACGTCTCTCTTGGCAGGCAGAGCTTGCCTCCGAACCCTCCCAATTCCTTCACCTTTGAAACGGAAGATCACATGTACGCAGTGCTCATGGGCAAGCTCAACGCTCGCCGCAAGAACCTCACGCAGGATGGCGACAAGGGCTTCACGCTCATCGAGCTCCTCGTCGTCGTCATCATCATCGGCATCCTCGCCGCGATCGCTATCCCGGTGTACCTGGGTGTGCAGAACTCTTCGAAGGACGCCGGCGTCAAGTCGGACCTCGGCAACGCGAAAACCGCTCTCACCGCCTACCAGACCGACAACGCCGGGTTCCCGACCATGGCCGCTGGCGATGCGTTGACCGCTTCGACTCTCAACAATCGGGACTACGGTCTCACGCTCGCGTCGGCCGGGACCATCAACACCAACACTGCTCTCACTGCCAGTTCGGCGGCCTTCTGCCTCTATGCCGCGGCCAAGAGCGACCCCAACAAGTTCTACTGGGTCACCGAGACCAACGGGGTTAGCTCTGCAGCTCTCCCCAAAGGCGACGCAAAGTTCTGCAAGTAGGCATCAAATGAGCTGGGGCGTCACGGCCTGATCCGTGCCGCCCCGCTCCTGCACGCTCGACCATCGCCCCATCACACGCGCGCTCACGACTTCCAGGAGGTGACCACCATGATCCAGTTGCTCGAACGACTACGACGCACTCGCGTCGCTGGCGATACTGGCCTCACTCTGGTCGAAGTGATCATCGCTCTGGTCATCTTCTCGATCATCACTGTTGGGGCAATCACCTCCGTCGGCACGGTACTCGTGATGACCCGCGACAACCGCAGCCGTGAGGTCGCAACCAACCTGGCCTCGCAGGCGATCGACGCCGTCCGGTCCGAGGACGACATCTTTGATCTTGCAAACACGACCACCACAACACCGGTAGGCGGCGCAACCTACACGGTGACTCAGAAGGTGAGTTGGCTCACGGACACGGGCGTTGACTCCCTGTGCACATCACCAGCGACCAAGGGCAATGGTGCACTGCTCTACAAGCACGTGAACGTGACAGTGACATGGTCTGCCCAGAAATCCACGACGCAGGCCGTTCGCGCCGACACGATCATCGCCCCCTCGAGCAAGATCAATGACCCCGCGACAGGGACGATCCTGATCGCAGTGACGGGGGCTACAGGCCTCGGAACTCCCAATGTGACTGCATCGGTCGATAAAGACACCACCGTGGCTGGCAACACGGCTGTGACGCCCAAAGCTGAAGCCCAGCCCAAAGTCACCAACACCGACGGCTGCGCGGTCGCCGTCAAGGTCGTGCCAGGCACCTACGCCGTCACCCTTGGCACGGCCGCCGGAAAAAATGACGTCGATCCTGATCAAGATCCCACACCTACGAAACCGGTGACCGTCGCTGCGGGCGATTCGACTGGTGTCTCGTTCAGTTACGACGCTGGCGACGACTTCTCCATGACCTATGCGAACTTCGCATCCAACTACACCGGCAACGCCCTCGTGCCGACTGACTTGAAAACGACTGTTCTTAGCACTGGACGTCAATACACGGCTTCTACTCCGGCCCTTGATCAGTTTCTCTATCCGAGCGCGTCCGGCTACACCTTCTTGGCGGGCGCTTTTGTTCCGGCCGGAGGCACGATGGCGAGTTGCCTGTCTCCCGACCCAGAGTCGTGGCCCAAGACAACGACCAACAAGAAGGGCAAGCGTCCCACTCCTGTGTCGGCCGATGTGACCTCGAAACGAGCTGCCGCGCAGGTGCCCATGGGAGTTGCGACGATCAACGTGAAAGCTGGTGACACTGTGATTCAGGCGACCACCACAACGGCTGCCGGTGGGGACCCGGGCTGCGCGGCAGGCATGACCTACAACTTCACCCGCGTCGCCGGCGCCACGACAGCGACCATCGCGCTCCCCTACGGCACCTGGTCGATCAAGAGCGGATCCTCATCGACTTCCCTCTCGACCGTATCAATCGGATCGCTCATCGGGAGCATTCTCGGCGTCCTGAGCCCGGGTGCATCGACGTCGAGCGTTGTCACGCTCGATCCGCGGGTCAACTAATGAGCATCCGCGCACGCCTCCGAGGTGGCCATCGCGACGATCAAGGACTGTCCCTTGCGGAGCTCCTCGTAACCATCATGATTTTCGGAATCGTCCTGACGGTCGTTACGGGCACATTCGTCTCGCTGACGCGCACCACGTCACTCGCTAACCGGACCGATTCCAACGTTCGAACCGCCTCCAACGGGATGAACGAGGTGACTCGCCAAATTCGTAGCGCGGTAATTGTGCCGGTGCCGGGTGTCACGACGAATGCCCCCGCCTTCATTGAGGCCTCGACAGAGGGCGTCACTTTCACAACGGCGGTCAACCAGACCGGCTCGACGAATCAACCACAACTCGTCCGGTTCTCTCTTGCGGCCGACCGCAGTCTCGTGGAGAACAAAACGGCCTCTGTTCCGATTCAGTCGACGTACTGGGCGTTCACCGGGGCCGTGACGACTCGGACTTTGACTGGTCCGGTATCTAACGCGTCCGCCAAGGTGCCCGTTCTGTTTCAGTACGCCGACTCTAGTGGCGCTCTCATCGCGCCCGGTGCCACCGGAAAGCTGGCGGCTACCCAGCTCGCGCAGATCGCTTCGGTCACTGTGACCCTCTCAGTCAAGAGCACCTCGGCCTATGACAACGGAGTAACCCTGGTCAACACCGTTGGTCTCCCCAACATCACCGCGACAGGACCTGTCTCATGAAGCGAATGCGTCGGATCCTCACGCTTGACCGGTCCGCCGACGAAAAGGGTATGGCCCTAGCCATAGCTTTGATCTTCGGCATGGTGATCATGCTGATGGCGGCCTCGGCGCTGACCGTCGCTACCGGGGGGCTCCGCAAGGCCGATGGAGACCAAGACTGGAATGGCGCACTGGCAGCAGCCTATGCGGGCATTGAGGAGTACCAGTCTCGTCTGTCGAATGACAACACCTACCAGAACTACGGCAACAAAGATGCCCCGTTTAGTCGTACAAGCTCCTTGACACTGCCTACCGGGTCGCAGACCAACCCCGCCTTCGGCATAGGCGCGGGCACGTGGGCGACCGTCGCAGGAAGCGGAGGGACAGCGACCTTCCGGTACGAGGTAGACAGCTCGAAATATCTCGAGAGTGGAACCCTCCGCATTCGTTCCACCGGCCGCGTGGGTGCCTCGACGCGTTCCGTCGTCGCCGATCTGCGTCAGGAGGGATTCATCAACTACCTCTATTTCACGAATTATGAATTCCAGGATCCACAGCAGACGGGCAAGCCGACCTCAGGTGCGTCGAGTTGCTTGAAGTACGCCTACCAGGGGAGGCCGTCGGGATGCGGCGACATTGCTTTTGCAGGCGGGGACAAGGTTGCGGGACCGGCTCACTCGAATGACACCATGCGCGTGTGCGATGCCACCTTCACGAAGAAGGTCACGACGGCAGATCCAGGAACATCAGGTCTGCGCTACTTGCCCAGAGATTCTCTCGGCAACGTCTGCACCGGGCAAAACTTTCCCGTGCCGACCGTTCAGCCTGACAAACAATCAAGCATCGATATCCCCAGTTCGCTCTCCGCCTCAAAGCGCGAGACGCAGAACGACATAGCCTCCGATGTTCCTGAACCCGGGTGCCTCTACACCGGCCCGACCGACATCACTTTCAACAGTGGCGGCACGATGACTGTCAAGTCGCCGTACACCGTCATGACTCGCACGAACGCAGACGGAACGAAGGGAACCCAGCTTTCCGATTGCGGCATACCTGGAACGAGTGTTGGTCAGCTCGGCAGCTCCGCCGGTGCCACCTTCCCGGTTCCTGCCAACAACCTCATCTACGTGCAGAACATCCCAACTGCCTCCGGCAACGTCAACACAGCCAGCGCTACAGGGGACCTCACCGCGACGAGCTGCTCGAATAACCACGTCGGGTACCCGCTGACGAACGAAGCCGTGCCCACTGATACGGGCGGCTATCGGACAAACAGCTCCCCGTGTGCATATGGCGCTCGAAACGGCGACGCGTTCGTGAAGGGTAAGTTCCATGGGCAGCTCACGGTTGCTGCCGATAACTACATGTACGTCACGGGTGATGTCACTTATGTCGACCCCAGTGCCGACGTGCTGGGTCTCGTCTCCGCGAACACGTCGTTCGTCTACAACCCCGTAAAGGTCTCCGGTAACGCGTACGTTTCGATGCTCGGGGGAACTGGTCGTGAGATCGACGCCGCGATCTTGTCGAGTTCGCACTCATTCACGGTGCAGAACTTCGACCGGGGCGGAGACCGTGGAACACTCACAGTGTCAGGATCGATCGCCCAGTATTTTCGTGGAATCGTGCGGAGCGGGACTAACGGTTACAAAAAGGCTTACGGCTACGACGGCCGGCTCCGGTATGTGGCGCCGCCGAAGTTCGTCAGCCCGGTTACAACCAGTTACGGCGTCACCACCCTGTCCGAGGTCAAATCGGCTTACAACGCGGACGGCTCTAGCAAATGATCGCCGCTTCGCTGCCCTGGGCTCTCGCCCTGACCGTCTTGGGCGGTGGTTTCGGCCTGCTCATCGGCTCGTTCCTCAATGTCGTCGTCCACCGCGTGCCGGACGGCCTCTCGATCGTGTCGCCGCCCAGTGCCTGCCCCGGCTGCCAGACCGAGATCAAGGCCTACGACAACGTGCCCGTGCTGTCGTGGCTGGCCCTTCGAGGCAAATGCCGGACGTGCAGGGAACCCATTTCGAAGCGCTATCCGCTTGTTGAGATCACGACCGCGGTCTTCTTCGTCGTCGCCGCCATTCGCTTTCTTCCGGGCGCGCTCCTCACCGAGGCTCCCGCGCAAATGGTCGCGCATCTGCTGACCCTGGTCGCGTTCCTCTACCTGGCCTCGATCAGCATCGCACTCGGGCTCATCGACGTCGACGTGCACCGGCTCCCCGATGCCATCGTGCTGCCCGCCTACGCCGTCGGCGCAACACTGCTTGGTGCGGCATCCGCTGTGACCGGTGACTGGGCGGCCCTCGGTCGCGCTGCGGCCGGGCTCGCCATTCTCGGCCTCTTCTACTTCATCGTCTGGTTCGTCTACCCGGCGGGCATGGGCTTCGGCGACGTCAAACTTGCGGGAGCTCTCGGACTCTTTCTCGGATGGTTGGGATGGGGCCCACTCGCAGTGGGCGCCTTCTCCGCCTTCCTCCTCGGTGGACTCATCTCCATCGCGTTGATCGCCCTCAAGCGAATCGGGAGGAAGGGCGGGATCCCCTTCGGTCCCTGGATGCTTGCGGGTGCGTGGATCGGCATCTTCGTCGGCCCGGCCGTCTGGCACGGCTACCTCACCCTCCTCGGCCTGGTGTGACCATGCGCGAGAACACATCGTTCCAGGAAGCGAGTTCCCCCGAATGAGCAGAAATATCGTCGGTGTCGACATCGGCACCAGCAGCCTCCGGGCGGTCGAGATCGCTGGTGCGACGTCGGCCAAGCCCACCATCGTCCGATACGGCGAGGTGCCGCTTTCCGAAGGCACTGTCAGTCGCGGAGAGGTGCTCGAACCCCACGCAGTCGCGGCCGCGCTCAAGACCCTCTGGGCGGAGGCCGGCTTTAAAAGCAAGCAGGTCGTTCTGGGCATGGGCAATCAACGCGTCCTCGCCCGCGACCTCACGGTCGCCAAGGCATCGAAGGCGCGGATCAAGGAGTCTTTGCCTTTCCAAGTCCAAGACATGTTGCCGGTTCCCGTCGCTGACGCGCTCCTCGACTTCTATCCGGTTTCCGAGGGGATCGGCGAACACGGCCCGGTGATCAACGGTCTCCTGATCGCCGCAGTTAAAGACGCAGTTCTCGGCAACGTGCGCGCCTCGAAGCTCGCAGGACTCACGACCGTGGGCGTCGACCTGATCCCGTTCGCCGTGTCGCGGCTGCTTGTGAATCGCACCCAAGTCAATGGAACTGTCGCTCTCATCGAGATCGGTGCCACGACAACGTCGGTCGTCCTCGTGTCGGACGGTGTACCACAATTCGTTCGAATCATCCCGTCCGGGGGAGACGACATCACCGCCGACCTCGCTTCACGACTCGAGATTCCGCGTGCACTCGCAGAAGGGGCGAAGCGAACTCTCGGACTCATCTCCAGTTCGGCCACGAAAGAAGACAAAACGGCGTCGGCCGTCATCTTCGAGACGGTGAACGAGCTGCTTGGAAGCCTCCGCAACACCGTCAGCTACTACGCGAACACCCGCCCGGCGGAAACGGTCAGCCACATCGTTCTGACCGGTGGCGGCGCGCAGCTCCCCGGGCTTCCTGAGGCGCTCCAGGAGGTCACTCGCATGCCCGTCGTAGCCGCGGATCCGTTGAAGAGCTTCGCCCTCGGGCGCTCCGTCTCCGAGAACAATCTCAGGGCTATGGCACCCATCTACACTGTCGCCCTCGGACTGGCATTGGGGAGCGCAGCATGAAGTTCTACCTGACCAAGAAGGCTCAGCTCGAGGCCCAGGGTCGGTTACAAGCCGCGAAGCCGCCGCTAGCAAAGCGTGCGGTCGAGGAGGCGGCTCCACTGTCGCCTAGTGCAGGGATGGGAGTGCCGGGGTCCTCGCCCGGAGGTCCGACTGTTGCCGCCGCTGCTCCCCTCCAGACGAAGGGAATCGCCACCATCGGCGGCGTTCCACGAGTCGACCTCCTTCCTCTCGAGGTGCGGGCTGAGCGGCGCGGTGCTCAGAATGTCCGTCGTGCCTGGCTCGGCGTCATCGGCGTGGCCGTCGTCGCGGGTATCGCCACGGGTGCCGCGACTCTGACATCCATGCAGGCGAAAGACGAGCTGGCATCCACACAGGGTGAAACGTCCGCGCTCACCGCCCAACAGGCGAAGTACTCGAAGGTTCGCACTATCGAGAGCAAGACCACCTTGATTGATGCCGCCCGCGAGGTCGGCGGCTCGACTGACATTGACTGGAATTCGTACCTCACCAAGCTGCAGGCGACACTGCCGGCCGACACCACCATTCAGAGCGTCAGCGTCGATTCCGCCACACCCCTCACTCCCTACACGCAATCGACGGCGGCCCTGCAGGGCGCTCGAATCGGCACAGTCACTGTGACGGTCTCGAGCCCAACCCTCCCATCTGTGCCGAAGTTGCTGAACGGCCTCGTGAGCCTTCCCGGTTACGTCGACGCGACGCCGGGCACCGTTACCGCGGTTGATAGCGCTTATACGGCGAACATCGTGATTCACATCAATCAAGACGCCTTCTCAGGTCTCTATACCAAGAAGGGCAAATAACCATGGACCGTAATCGCCTCCTCATGATTGCCGCCGTGCTCGCCACGGTGGTCGTCGTAGCGCTCGGCTTCGTTGTCGGCGTCAACCCTCAACTGACGGCCGCGGCCGACGCTCGAGCCCAGAACTCGTCGGTCGCGCAGCAAAACGAGACGCTGCGAGCGGGCATCCTCACTCTCAAGTCCAAATTCAGCAAGATGGACAGCTTGACGACCCAGCTTGCGACTAGCCAGAAGTCGGTGCCGTCCGACGCCGACTCTCCCGCGTTCATCACTGAGATCAACGATCTCGCAAGTAAGACCGGCGTCGCGGTGACGACGCTGACTTTGAGTGACGCTCAGGCCTACGTGGCTCCTGTCGCCGCCGAGTCAACTACCAGCTCGGCTTCTGGGAGTGCGCTTCCCGTGGCTCCCGCCTCGGTCACGAATGCCGCCATTTCAGGAAAGAATTTCTCCGTCATCCCGGTGAGCATCACGGTGGGCGGCACCTACGCCCAGGCGCTCAGCTTCCTCGACGCCGTCCACACGGGTGACCGCCTCTTCCTCGTGACGGCATTCAGCGGCAGCGCCGATTCGAGCGCCGATGGCACGTCGGGCACTTGGACTGTTGCGGGATACATCTACGCCCTCGCCGACGCCGACTCCGTCCAAGAGACGCAGCAGTCCACCACCTCCACCGCGGCCGACGCGGCCTCAGCCAGCTCCTCCACCGACACCGCCGCCGGAAAGTAGGGGCACAAGCCGCCACGGGTCGGTCGGAGGTCCCGATCGACCGACCCGTGGCATTTCTCTGCCGCCGTTGCGCGTGAGTGTCCCCGATCTGCTGGTGGCGCAGCCCGAACATCAGCACATCGTGGACGATCACCGGCCCCGCCGACCAGACGACCCGCCCAACCCCCGCGTACCCTGACCTCATGTCCCGCGGCCTCCTCGCCTTCCTGGCCACGGTCACGCACCTGGCGCTCGCCGTCCTCACCGCCGGCCTGATCTTCTACGTCACCGGCCGCGACCTCATCGTCGAATCCGATGCGGGCACGACGCTCGGGCCGACCATGGTGCTCGCCTCGATGGCGACCGTCTTCTTCGTGCTGGCGCGGAGCTTCGGGGTCGCCGAGCGTGAGCCCGAAAGGCGACAGCCCAGGATCCTCGCTTCCGCACTGATCACACTGGCCACCAGCTACGTCGCCATGCTCGCCGTCGGGGCGGTGCTCTACTCGCTAAGGCGCAGCGAAGCGGTCTGGCTCGTGCTGTTCACCGGCCGGTATGCCCTGTCGACCTTCGTCATCGCGACCACCGTCTGGGCGGCGATCGTGGTCGCCGGAACCCTGCTCCTCGACCGTGCCGAACGCCATCGAGAGGGTCGCTGAGATACACGTCGAAACACCCTCTCTCGGGGTGTCGAAACGTCGCTGCGAGCGTGCCTACAATTGGTCGCTCGGCTCTCGTCCGGGCACCTTCCCCCGAGGCGCCAGAGATCTCCTGGCTGCTTCGTCGCGCTCGCACGACAAGGAGTATCTGAGCGTGTTTCTCTCCATCCTGGGCTGGGTCGGCGCTGCCGTCATCCTCAGCGGCTACGGCCTCTTCTCACTCGGACGACTGTCGAACGGGCCGGTGTATCAGCTCAGCAATCTGGTGGGAGCCCTGTTCATCTCCCTCAACGTCGCAGCCCACGGCGCCTGGCCTTCCGCGGTCGTGAACGGCGTGTGGGCGATCATCGCCGCCGTCGTCCTCACGCGCATGCTGCGTGTCCGTGCCGCAGCCCGTCGGGCCGCCGAAGCCGCCCGCCTCGAAGAGACAGAGCGCAGGATCCGCGCCGACGAACTCCAGCACGTCGCCGCCCCGACCCTCGCCGACTCCGTCCCCGTCGTCACCGCGGCTCTCGCCATCGTGGCGCTCGCCGCCGTTCAGCACGAGGTCGATGCTCGTGCGACCGAGGCCCGTCAGGCCGAGGCGCAGCACGGGTTCGCCGGCAGCGCAGCTGAGCCCGTTTGATCTTGCCCTGGCGACGGGATAGTCTTGCTCGGGTGTGCGCTTAGCGGCGCGCCCGTTTAACCGTCTCTTCGGAGTGGCGAACTTCTCGCCGAACCGATCGGGCCCCACCGTGTGTCATAGGTGCTGTGCACTCATAGTGCGCTGGTTGGGGGAGACGCGCGACGACCACTCTTCGTTATTTCGAAGTGTGACTGTCGTGCTCCAGAGATGAGGAAGCCGTCCGACCGGGCCGGCCAGAACACCGAGAAGTACCAAGTCAAGGAGAACCAGTGCCAACTATTCAGCAGCTGGTCCGAAAGGGACGCACGCCGAAGGTCGTCAAGACCAAGGCCCCCGCCCTGAAGGCCAACCCCCAGCAGCGTGGCGTGTGCACCCGTGTGTACACCACCACCCCCAAGAAGCCGAACTCCGCGCTCCGCAAGGTCGCCCGTGTGAAGCTCTCCAACGGCACCGAGGTGACCGCGTACATTCCCGGTGAAGGCCACAACCTTCAGGAGCACTCGATGGTGCTCGTTCGCGGCGGTCGTGTGAAAGACCTCCCCGGTGTCCGTTACAAGATCGTTCGTGGCGCCCTCGACACCCAGGCCGTCAAGAACCGCAAGCAGGCTCGCAGCCGCTACGGCGCGAAGATGGAGAAGAAGTAATGCCTCGTAAGGGTCCCGCTCCCAAGCGTCCCGTCGTCGCAGACCCCGTCTACGGCGCCCCCATCGTCAGCCAGCTCGTCAACAAGATCCTTCTTGATGGCAAGAAGGGCCTCGCCGAGCGCATCGTCTACGGCGCGCTCGCCGGTGTTTCCGCGAAGAACGGCCAGGATGCCGTCGCCACGCTGAAGAAGGCTCTCGACAACGTGCGTCCGACCCTCGAGGTCCGTTCGCGTCGCGTCGGTGGCTCCACCTACCAGGTGCCCGTCGAGGTCAAGCCTCACCGTGCCAACACCCTGGCTCTCCGCTGGCTCACCAGCTACGCCAAGGCCCGTCGCGAGAAGACGATGACCGAGCGTCTCATGAACGAGATCCTCGACGCGTCGAACGGTCTCGGCGCTGCTGTCAAGCGTCGCGAAGACACGCACAAGATGGCCGAGTCGAACAAGGCGTTCGCTCACTACCGCTGGTAAGACTTCACAGCTGGTAGTGCTGCACCGCTGGCACCACCTCTGCGGGTGGCGACTCAGTGCCGATCGGCACCGGGTCGCCGCCCCGCAGTAACCACACTCTCTAACCCCCCAATCGGAGGAACCCGTGGCACAGGACGTGCTCACCGACCTGAACAAGGTCCGCAACATCGGCATCATGGCGCACATCGATGCCGGCAAGACGACGACCACCGAGCGCATCCTGTTCTACACGGGCATCACCCACAAGATCGGCGAAGTCCACGACGGCGCTGCGACGATGGACTGGATGGCTCAGGAGCAGGAGCGTGGCATCACGATCACGTCGGCTGCTACGACGTGCTTCTGGAACAAGAACCAGATCAACATCATCGACACCCCGGGTCACGTCGACTTCACGGTCGAGGTGGAGCGTTCGCTCCGCGTCCTCGACGGTGCCGTCGCCGTCTTCGACGGCAAGGAGGGCGTCGAGCCCCAGTCCGAGACCGTCTGGCGTCAGGCCGACAAGTACGACGTGCCGCGCATCTGCTTCGTCAACAAGATGGACAAGCTCGGTGCCGACTTCTACTTCACGGTCGACACGATCATCAACCGCCTCGGCGCCAAGCCCCTGGTCATGCAGCTCCCGATCGGTGCGGAGTCCTCGTTCGAGGGCGTCGTCGACCTGGTCGAGATGCGCGCACTGACCTGGCGCGGCGACGCCAAGGGTGACGTCGAGATGGGCGCGAAGTACGAGATCGAGCCCATCCCGGAAGACCTCAAAGAGAAGGCTGACGAGTACCGCGCGAAGCTGCTCGAGACCGTCGCCGAGTCCGACGATGCTCTCCTCGAGAAGTACTTCGCCGGCGAAGAGCTGACGGTCGACGAGATCAAGGGTGCGGTCCGCAAGATGACCGTCAACTCCGAGCTCTACCCGATCTTCTGTGGTTCCGCGTTCAAGAACCGCGGAGTCCAGCCGATGCTCGATGCCGTCATCGACTACCTGCCTTCGCCGCTCGACGTGCCTCCCATGGAGGGCCACGACGTCCGCGACGCCGAGAAGATCATCATCCGCAAGCCCGAGTCGTCGGAGCCGTTCTCGGCTCTTGCCTTCAAAGTTGCGGTGCACCCCTTCTTCGGTCGCCTCACCTACGTCCGCGTCTACTCGGGTTCCATCGAGTCCGGCGCCCAGGTGATCAACTCGACGAAAGACAAGAAGGAGCGCATCGGCAAGATCTTCCAGATGCACTCCAACAAGGAGAACCCCGTCGATGGCGTGACCGCTGGTCACATCTATGCGGTCATCGGTCTCAAGTTCACGACCACGGGTGACACCCTGTGCGACCCGAGCGAGCAGATCGTCCTAGAGTCGATGACTTTCCCTGAGCCCGTCATCGAGGTTGCTATCGAGCCGAAGACGAAGCAAGACCAGGAGAAGCTCTCCATCGCCATCCAGAAGCTCGCCGAAGAAGACCCGACGTTCCGCGTCGAGCTCAACGCCGAGACTGGTCAGACGGTCATCAAGGGAATGGGCGAGCTTCACCTCGACATCCTGGTCGACCGCATGAAGCGCGAGTTCAACGTCGAGGCGAACGTGGGCAAGCCCCAGGTCGCCTACCGCGAGACGCTCAAAAAGGGCATCGAGCGCTACGACTACACCCACAAGAAGCAGACGGGTGGTTCGGGTCAGTTCGCTAAGGTCCAGATCGCTCTCGAGCCCTTCGAGGTCACGGCCGAGTCGACGTACGAATTCGTCAACAAGGTCACCGGTGGTCGCGTTCCCCGCGAGTACATCGGTTCGGTCGACGCCGGCATCCAGGACGCCATGCAGGTCGGTGTCCTCGCCGGTTACCCCACCGTAGGTGTTCGTGCGCTGCTCCTCGACGGTGCTGCTCACGATGTCGACTCGTCTGAAATGGCGTTCAAGATTGCCGGATCGATCGCGTACAAGGAGGCTGCACGCAAGTCCAGCCCCGTGCTGCTCGAGCCGATCATGGCCGTCGAGGTCCGTACGCCCGAGGAGTACATGGGCGACGTCATCGGCGACCTCAACTCTCGTCGCGGCCAGATCGCCTCGATGGAAGACGCCAGTGGTGTGAAGGTCGTTCGGGCCAGCGTTCCGCTGTCGGAGATGTTCGGTTACGTCGGTGACCTGCGGTCGAAGACCTCGGGTCGTGCCGTCTACTCGATGACGTTCGAGTCGTACGCGGAGGTCCCCCGGGCTGTCGCCGACGAGATCATCGCGAAGAACAAGGGCGAGTAGCCCACCCCAGGGTGGTGCGTTCTCCACAGAGCGCACCGCCCGAAATGCGGGGTCGAGCCTCGACCGCGTAGCATGTGAATACACCAAAGCGCAGTTCCCCGGAGACGGGCCTTCACGGGCCCGGCCGGGCAACTGCTCCCGAGTCCTGAGGAGGACCCACAGTGGCGAAGGCCAAGTTCGAGCGGACCAAGCCGCACGTAAACATCGGAACCATCGGTCACGTTGACCACGGCAAGACGACGCTCACCGCGGCGATCACCAAGGTTCTGCACGACAAGTACCCCGACCTCAACACGGCGTCCGCGTTCGACCAGATCGACAACGCGCCCGAAGAGAAGGCTCGTGGTATCACGATCAACATCTCGCACGTCGAGTACCAGACTGAGAAGCGTCACTACGCTCACGTCGACGCTCCCGGCCACGCCGACTACGTGAAGAACATGATCACCGGTGCGGCTCAGATGGACGGCGCGATCCTCGTGGTTGCCGCTACCGACGGCCCCATGCCCCAGACGCGTGAGCACGTGCTGCTTGCTCGCCAGGTCGGCGTGCCCTACATCGTCGTCGCGCTGAACAAGTCCGACATGGTCGATGACGAAGAGATCCTGGAGCTCGTCGAGCTCGAGGTTCGCGAGCTGCTCTCCAGCCAGGACTTCGATGGCGACAACGCCCCCGTCGTTCAGGTCTCGGCGCTTCAGGCGCTCGAGGGCGACGAGAAGTGGGCCAAGTCGGTTGCCGACCTCATGGAGGCCGTGGACGAGAACGTCCCCGACCCCATCCGTGCACTCGACCAGCCCTTCCTCATGCCCATCGAGGACGTCTTCACGATCACCGGTCGTGGCACCGTCGTCACCGGTCGTGTCGAGCGTGGTCAGCTCAACGTCAACGAGGAGATCGAGATCGTCGGTATCCGCCCGACGACCAAGACCACCGTCACCGGCATCGAGATGTTCCGCAAGCTGCTCGACCAGGCTGTGGCCGGCGACAACACCGGTCTTCTTCTTCGTGGCACCAAGCGCGAAGACGTCGAGCGCGGCCAGGTCATCGTCAAGCCCGGTTCGGTTACGCCGCACACCGGTTTCGACGCGAACGTCTACATCCTCTCGAAGGATGAGGGCGGCCGTCACAACCCGTTCTACGCGAACTACCGTCCCCAGTTCTACTTCCGCACCACCGACGTCACCGGCGTCATCACGCTGCCCGAGGGCACCGAGATGGTCATGCCCGGCGACACGACTGAGATCAGCGTTGAGCTGATCCAGCCGATCGCCATGGAGGAGGGCCTCCGCTTCGCTATCCGCGAGGGTGGCCGTACCGTCGGCGCCGGCACCGTCACGAAGATCAACAAGTAGTCCTTCCGACTTCTTCGAGATTCTCTGACGCGTCGTAGACACGCATCACCCTGAGCGGGTCGGGCCTTCGGGTCCGGCCCGCTTTGGCGTACCCGGACCATCGCCTGAGAGAAGAGTTGTCGGCCTAGACCCGCGCGTCAGGTCGGTGCAGGATTGTCGGCACGGGTCGGAGGTGCCGACCGGTTCAGGGAGGGACGCATATGGCTGGGTTCGACGACGTCACCAAGAAGGCGCAGGAGTTTCTGAAAGACAACAAGGTCACCGACGCGCTGAAGAGCGACAAGGCGGAGGGCATCAGCGACAGCATCCTGGATGCCGTGGCCAGTGCAGCCGACAAGGCCACAGGCGGTAAGCACCACGACAAGATCCAGCAAGCGCGCGACGCGGCCGACAAGAAGATCGGCAACGACGGCGCATAGCCGCCAAAGGCCTCCGACGATGTCCGTCGGAGGCCTTCGTCGTTCGCTCGGGTGTCGTGCTCCCGCAGCTGTTCTCCGGCGCGGGGGAGTTGACTCGTCGGCATGCCTCGACTGCGCCGAACCGACTCCTCCCGACCGGGTGTCACCCGGGTCAAGGCCGGCCGCGGGTTCACGTACCGTGACGATGCGGGCGTGACCGTCTCGGATCCTGAATTGCGTGCTCGGTTCGAATCCCTCGCCATTCCGCCCGCGTGGAAAGACGTGTGGATCGCGCCCTACCCCAACGGGCACATTCAGGCGACCGGTATCGACGGTGTCGGTCGGCGCCAGTACATCTACCACCCCACCTGGCGCGAGCAGAAAGACCGCATCAAGTTCGACCGGGCGCTCTCTCTCGCCGAGGCGCTTCCGACCGCGCGGCGGTTCGTCACACTCGACCTCCGGCGAGACGAGCCGGATCGCCTCCGGGCTCTGGCGGCGGCATTCCGCATGCTCGACACGGGCTCGCTGCGCGTCGGCTCAGAGCAGTACGCGACCGCCCACGGCAGCCACGGGCTGTCCACCCTGCTCTGCTCGCACGCGACTGTCAGCGGCGACAGCATCAGGCTGGCCTTTCCGGCGAAGAGTGGTCAGGAGTGGGAGAGCGAAATCGAGGATCCCGAGCTCGCCGCGATCATCCGCGGCCTCAAGTCTCGAGGTGGGCGTGCTCGGCTCCTCGCCTACCGGCCCGAGCAAGGCGCGGCGTGGAGGCCGCTGCACGCCGTCGACATCAACGCCTACGTGCACGAGCGGACGGGCGGGGAGTTCACGGCGAAAGACTTCCGCACGCTCCACGGAACGGCTGCGGCGGCCATCAGCCTGGCGAGATCCGGGCCGAAGGCTTCCGAGACCGGGCGCAAGCGCGCTGTGGCCCAGGCGATGCGCGATGCGTCGGCGGTGCTCGGCAATACGCCGTCGGTCGCCCGCGCCAGCTATGTCGACCCGCGTCTCGTCGACCTCTTCCGTCAGGGCGAGACGATCGATCCGGCCCGGGTGCATGCCGTGGAGTCGGAGGTTCGTTCGCTTCTGTACCGGTGATGCCCTCGGGTCGCGTAATCTTGAAGTTTGTGCGACTTTCGTGTTGCGCCCGAGAGGAACAACTGCTGTGACCGAATGCATCCACGGCCTCGATGCTGAGCTTTGCGACCTCTGCACGCCCCGCAAGCGAGAAGAGCCGGTGGTTGCGCCCGTCGCTCGGCCGACGGCTGCTCGACGTGCCCCCGTCGGCGGCTCGGCGATCCGGATGCCGGCAGTCGTCCGCGCTCCGGGTGCCAAGCGGGCCGCCCCCGCGGCGGCAGCTCTCCCCGACATCGACCTCGCCACGATGCGTGTCCACCACTGGACCCACCTGTCGAACCTTGCCGACATCTTCTCCGACGGTCGCCTTCGAGCCGACGCGGTCCCCGAGCTTGACGTCGCGTCGCCCGAGGCGCGCGAGCGGCGTGCCGCTGCGGCTCTCCCGACCGGTTCCACTGTCGCCGGTCACGTGCCGTTCGCCCTCTCGCCCGACGCGGCCACCTGGAACGAGGTGCGCAGCGGCGCCGAAGGATCCCGGTGGTCACCTGCAGCACGAGCCACCCGCCCCACCGACTTCGTCGTGCTCGTGGCACCCGTAGCTGCCCTCCCCGACGACTTCGTGCTCGCCGACGGCGACCCTACCGGGCCGCTCGCGCGTTTCGGGGTCGGGCAGGCCGAGGCGGCTACGCTCGCGCGTCGCGCCTCGATCGCTGATCCCGACCTGCTCGAGGTCGAGATCCTGGTGCCAGACTCCTTCGATCTCTCCTTGGTCACCCTCATCGGAGTGCCGAACGATCGCACGCGTGACGAGGTCAAGAGCCTGCTCCGCGATGTGGAGGGGCGGGCGCCGCGAGTCGCCGTCTACCCGCCGTGGTTCCGCCCCTCCGAGGCGGAATAGCTCGACTCGAGCTGAGTCGCAACAATTCCGACACGCCCGGGTTGCAGCAAATGCCGGGCTGTGGCAAGCTTGTCTGGTTCAACACTTCGGCCGCTGCGTGCGGTTCGAATCACTGCCAGGCAGTGCACAGTCGTATCGACTGGGCCGCGGGTAGCAGGACACCTCTTCAATCGAAACCCGAGAGATGACCTCCCCACGGTGGCCATCACGCTGAATCGGCTACGAAATCAGCGGAGCGGTTACGAGCGCAGGCCTTCGGCATGCGGTCGAAGACGGATTGACACATCAACAGTGGTGCGACGGTCGTGTGTGCAGGCAACTGCGGCATCCGGAGTGACCCGAGTCTGAACAAGACCCAGCCCGAGTGGGAGTTCGCGAAAGCGATACGACTGCGAAGGCGCGTCAGGCGGCCCCGTGAAGGTGCGCGACGTTTATATCGAGAGAGAGTCACACATGGCGGGACAAAAGATCCGCATCCGGCTGAAGTCGTACGACCACGAGGTCATCGACACGTCAGCCCGCAAGATCGTCGACACGGTGACCCGTGCCGGCGCGACCGTGGTCGGCCCCGTGCCGCTTCCCACGGAGAAGAACGTGATCGCAGTCATCCGTTCGCCCCACAAGTACAAAGACTCGCGCGAGCACTTCGAGAAGCGCACGCACAAGCGTCTCATCGACATCATCGACCCGACGCCGAAGGCCGTCGACTCGCTCATGCGTCTCGACCTCCCCGCCGACGTCAACATCGAGATCAAGCTGTAGGGGGCGACGAACTAATGGCTATCACCACCAAGAACGTCAAGGGTCTCCTCGGCAAGAAGCTCGGCATGACCCAGGTCTGGGACGCCGACAACAAGCTGATCCCCGTCACCGTCGTCGAGATCTCTCCGAACGTCGTGACTCAGATCCGCACCGAAGAGGTCGACGGCTACGTAGCCGTCCAGATCGCTGCCGGAGCAATCGACCCGCGCAAGGCCAACAAGCCCCGCACCGGTCACTTCGACAAGGCGGGCGTCACGCCTCGCCGCACCCTCACCGAGGTTCGCACCGCCGACGCCGCCGAGTACGCACTCGGCCAGGAGCTCGCGGTCGATTCCTTCGAGGCCGGCCAGAAGGTCGACGTCGTCGGCACTTCCAAGGGCAAGGGCTTCGCCGGTGTCATGAAGCGTCACAACTTCAAGGGTGTCTCGGCATCCCACGGTTCGCACCGTAACCACCGCAAGCCCGGTTCGATCGGTGCTTCGTCGACCCCCAGCCGTGTCTTCAAGGGCATGCGCATGGCCGGTCGCATGGGTGGGGAGCGCGTCACCGTCCTCAACCTCACGGTTCACGCCGTCGACGTCGAGAAGGGTCTGCTGCTCGTCAAGGGCGCCGTCCCCGGCGCTCGTGGCCGCACCGTCTTCGTCCGCACCGCCGTGAAGGGGAACTAGCGCATGGCTATCACCACTGCTTCCACCGCCGTCGATGTCCTCGACGCCAAGGGCGCCAAGTCCGGCTCCGTCGACCTCCCCGCTGAGATCTTCGACGTCGTCGCAAACGTCCCGCTGATCCACCAGGTCGTCGTCGCGCAGCTCGCTGCCGCACGCCAGGGCACGCACAAGGTCAAAGGCCGCGGCGAGGTCTCCGGTGCCGGCCGCAAGCCGTTCAAGCAGAAGGGAACGGGTCGCGCTCGCCAGGGCTCCATCCGCGCTCCTCAGATGACCGGCGGTGGCATCGTCCACGGCCCGACGCCCCGCAACTACTCGCAGCGCACCCCCAAGAAGATGATCGCCGCAGCTCTGCTCGGTGCTCTCTCCGACCGCGCTCGCGGCGCCCGCGTCCACGTCGTCGAGTCCTTCGTGGCCGACGTCGTCTCGACCAAGACCGCTCTCGAGCTGCTTGCGAGCATCTCCACGAGCAAGCACGTCCTGGTCGTCATCGAGCGCGATGACCTGCTGACGCAGAAGAGCGTCCGCAACGTCGACGAGGTCCACGTCATCTCGTGGGACCAGCTCAACGCCTACGACGTCCTCGTCTCCGACGACATCGTCTTCACCAAGAGCGCTTTCGAGGCCTTCGTGGCCAAGAAGACCAACAAGGAGGCCACCGCATGAGCGGCATCCACAAAGACCCCCGCGACGTCGTGATCTCGCCGGTCGTCTCCGAGAAGTCGTACTCCCTGATTGATCAGGGCAAGTACACCTTCCTGGTCGACCCGCGCTCGAACAAGACCGAGATCAAGCTCGCCATCGAGAAGATCTTCGACGTCAAGGTCGACAGCATCAACACGCTGAACCGTCCGGGTAAGACGCGTCGTACCAAGTTCGGGATCGGCAAGCGCAAGAGCACCAAGCGCGCCATCGTGACACTCAAGTCGGGCTCCATCGACATCTTCACGGCTGTCGGCTAGGGCGCGGAGGGATAAATAATGGCTATTCGCAAATACAAGCCCACGACTCCGGGTCGCCGCGGTTCATCCGTCGCCGACTTCGCTGAGATCACGCGCTCGACTCCTGAGAAGTCGCTGCTTCGTCCCCTGTCGAAGACCGGTGGTCGTAACAACGCCGGCCGCATCACGACCCGTCACATCGGTGGTGGCCACAAGCGCCAGTACCGCGTCATCGACTTCCGTCGCAACGACAAAGACGGCGTGAACGCCAAGGTCGCTCACATCGAGTACGACCCCAACCGCACGGCGCGCATCGCGCTGCTCCACTTCGTGGACGGCACCAAGCGCTACATCATCGCTCCGAACAAGCTGTCGCAGGGCGACATCGTCGAGTCGGGCGCTGGCGCGGACATCAAGCCGGGTAACAACCTTCCGCTGAAGAACATCCCGGTCGGTACCGTCATCCACGCGATCGAGCTCAAGCCCGGTGGCGGTGCCAAGATGGCCCGCTCCGCCGGTGCCTCGGTTCGTCTCGTCGCCAAAGACGGCCCCTACGCGCAGCTGCGTCTCCCCTCGGGCGAGGTCCGCAACGTCGACGCGCGCTGCCGCGCCACGATCGGCGAGGTCGGCAACGCCGAGCAGTCGAACATCAACTGGGGAAAGGCCGGCCGTATGCGCTGGAAGGGCGTTCGCCCGACCGTGCGTGGTGTCGCCATGAACCCCGTCGACCACCCGCACGGTGGTGGTGAGGGCAAGACCTCCGGTGGACGCCACCCGGTCTCGCCGTGGGGCCAGAAAGAGGGCCGCACTCGTCACCCCAAGCTCGAGAGCGACAAGCTCATCGTCCGCCGCCGCAACGCTGGCAACAAGCGCAAGTAGGAGTTGTAGAAGATGCCACGCAGTCTGAAGAAGGGCCCCTTCGTCGACGACCACCTGCTCCGCAAGGTTGTTGTTCAGAACGAAGCCAACACGAAGAACGTGATCCGTACCTGGTCGCGTCGCTCGATGATCATCCCGAACATGCTCGGCCACACCATCGCCGTGCATGACGGACGCAAGCACATCCCCGTTTTCGTGACCGAATCCATGATCGGCCACAAGCTCGGCGAGTTCGCGCCCACCCGCACCTTCCGCGGCCACGTGAAGGACGACAAGAAGGGTCGTCGTCGCTAACGCGGCGGCGAGAAGGAGGAGAGAAATGGTGGAGTCGATCGCACGCGTGCGTCACATCCGCGTCACCCCCATGAAGGCCCGTCGCGTTGTCAACCTGATCCGCGGCAAGCAGGCCCTCGAGGCCCTGGCCATTCTGAAGTTCGCGCCGCAGGGCGCATCGGAGCCGGTCTACAAGCTCGTCGCGTCGGCCATGGCCAACGCCCGAGTGAAGGCCGACGCTCAGAACAGCTACCTCAACGACGAAGACCTCTACATCTCGAGTGCCTACGTCGACGAGGGAGCAACCCTCAAGCGGTTCCAGCCTCGTGCTCAGGGCCGTGCGTTCCAGATCCTGAAGCGCACCAGCCACATCACGGTCGTCCTCGCGACGCCCGAAGAGGCCGAAGCGGCCACGACGTCGAAGAAGGCGAGCAAGTAATGGGCCAGAAAGTAAACCCGTACGGCTTCCGTCTCGGAATCACCACCGACCACGTGTCGCGTTGGTTCTCCGACAGCACGAAGGCCGGCCAGCGCTACAGCGACTACGTCGCTGAAGACATCAAGATCCGCAACCTGCTCAAGACCTCCCTCGACCGCGCTGGCGTGGCCAAGATCGAGATCGAGCGCACCCGCGACCGCGTTCGCGTCGACATTCACACGGCCCGCCCGGGCATTGTGATCGGTCGCCGTGGCGCCGAGGCCGAGCGCATCCGCGCCGACCTCGAGAAGCTCACGGGCAAGCAGATCCAGCTGAACATCCTCGAGGTCAAGAACCCCGAGGCCGAAGCTCAGCTCGTCGCCCAGGGCATCGCCGAGCAGCTCAGCGCTCGCGTGGCTTTCCGCCGCGCAATGCGCAAGGGTCTGCAGGGTGCTCAGCGCGCCGGCGCCAAGGGTGTTCGCATCCAGGTCTCGGGCCGTCTCGGCGGCGCCGAGATGAGCCGTTCGGAGTTCTACCGCGAGGGCCGCGTGCCCCTGCACACGCTCCGCGCCAACATCGACTACGGCTTCTACGAAGCCAAGACCACGTTCGGTCGCATCGGTGTCAAGGTCTGGATCTACAAGGGCGACATCACCAACAAAGAGCTCGCGCGTGAGCAGGCGAACCAGAAGTCGTCGCGCCCCGAGCGTCGTAACGACCGTGGTGGCGACCGCGACCGTGGATCCCGTGGTGGCAACACCCGTGCTCCGCAGACGCAGGACGCCCCGGTCACCGCAGGAGCTGAGGCATAACCATGTTGATTCCCCGTCGTGTCAAGCACCGCAAGCAGCACCACCCCGGCCGTAGTGGCCAGGCGACCGGTGGCACTCGCGTGAGCTTCGGTGAGTACGGCATCCAGGCTCTCACGCCTGCCTACGTCACCAACCGTCAGATCGAGTCCGCTCGTATCGCCATGACCCGTCACATCAAGCGTGGTGGAAAGGTGTGGATCAACATCTACCCCGACCGCCCGCTGACCAAGAAGCCGGCCGAAACCCGCATGGGTTCCGGTAAGGGTTCGCCCGAGTGGTGGGTCGCCAACGTCAAGCCGGGTCGCGTGCTCTTCGAGCTCAGCGGCGTCAGCGAGGAAGTCGCCAAAGAGGCGCTCACTCGTGCAATTCACAAGCTGCCCCTGAAGGCACGCATCATCAAGCGCGAGGAGGGCGACGCATAATGGCGATCGGATCCAAGGAGCTCGCTCCGACCGAGCTCGACACATTCGAAGACGAGCGTCTTGTCGACGAGCTCAAGAAGGCCAAGGAAGAGCTGTTCAACCTGCGCTTCCAGTCGGCTACCGGCCAGCTCGAGAACCACGGCCGCGTTCGTGCCGTCAAGCGCGACATCGCTCGTATCTACACGGTGCTCCGTGAGCGCGAGCTCGGCATTCGTGCCACCCCCGCCCCGGCCGCGGCTGCCCCCAAGGCTGCTGCCAAGAAGTCGACGAAGAAGGCCGCTGCAAAGACGGCCGACGAGACCGTCGAGGCCGCTGAGACCGAGGAGACCAAGTAATGGCTACCGAGAAGAAGGCTGCTGCGGCCTCGACAGACACTGTCGAGTCGGACACCCTCGTCCGCGGCTACCGCAAGACGCGTCGTGGCTACGTCACGAGCGACAAGATGGAGAAGACCATCGTCGTCGAGGTCGAAGACCGCGTGAAGCACCCCCTGTACGGCAAGGTCATCCGCCGTACCTCCAAGGTCAAGGTTCACGACGAGGCCAACTCGGCCGGCGTCGGTGACCTGGTCGTCATCAGCGAGACCCGTCCGCTCAGCGCCTCCAAGCGCTGGCGCCTGGTCGAGATCCTCGAGAAGGCGAAGTAGGCCTCGGCCTGCTCGATAGGAGACAGAAGTGATTCAGCAGGAATCCCGCCTCAAGGTCGCCGACAACACCGGTGCCAAAGAGATCCTCACCATCCGCGTTCTCGGTGGCTCGGGTCGTCGTTACGCCGGCCTCGGTGACGTCATCGTCGCCACGGTGAAGGACGCCATTCCCGGCGGCAACGTGAAGAAGGGTGACGTCGTCAAGGCGGTCATCGTTCGCACCAAGAAGGAGACCCGTCGTAACGACGGCTCCTACATCAAGTTCGACGAGAACGCCGCAGTGATCCTGAAGGCTGACGGAGACCCCCGTGGTACCCGCATCTTCGGACCGGTCGGTCGCGAACTCCGCGACAAGAAGTTCATGAAGATCATCTCGCTGGCGCCGGAGGTTATCTAAGTCATGGCAAACATCAAGAAGGGTGACCTGGTTCAGGTCATCACCGGAGCCACGCAGGCCCGCGGCGGAGACCGCGGCAAGCAGGGCAAGGTCATCGAGGTCCTCGTGGAGAAGAACCGCGTGGTCGTGGAGGGTGTCAACTTTGTCACCAAGCACGTCCGTGTCGGCCAGACCCAGCGGGGCACCAAGACCGGCGGCATCGAGACGCACGAGGCTTCCATCCACGTGTCGAACGTCGCGCTGGTCGACCCTAAGAGCAAGAAGCCGACCCGCGTCGGCTTCCGCGAAGACAAGGTCACGAAAGACGGAGTCACCAAGACCGTCCGTGTCCGCTACGCCAAGAAGTCGGGGGAGGATCTCTGATGAGTGACACCACTACCGCGACGGTCGAGCCCAGCGCTCAGCCTCGCCTCAAGGCCAAGTACCAGGCCGAGATCCTGCCGCAGCTGAAGAGCGACTTCGGATTCACGAACGTGCACCAGGTGCCCGGTCTCGTGAAGATCGTCGTCAACACCGGTGTCGGCGAGGCAGCTCGCGACTCGAAGGTCATGGACGGTGCGGTCAAAGACCTCACGGCCATCACCGGACAGAAGCCGCTGGTCACCAAGGCCCGCAAGTCCATCGCGCAGTTCAAACTGCGTGAGGGTCAGCCGATCGGTGCTCACGTCACGCTTCGTGGCGACCGCGCTTGGGAGTTCCTCGACCGTTTGCTCTCGCTTGCGCTTCCTCGCATCCGCGACTTCCGCGGTTTGAGCGACCGCCAGTTCGACGGCAACGGCAACTACACCTTCGGTCTCAACGAGCAGAGCATGTTCCACGAGATCGATCAGGACCGCATCGACCGAGTTCGCGGCTTCGACATTACTGTCGTGACCACCGCGAAGAACGACGACGAGGGCCGGGCTCTGCTCAAGGCACTCGGCTTCCCGTTCCGCTCGGCCGACTCGGCCAACTAAGATCGTTCGGTCGGACACTTCGGTTTCGAAGTGTCCGGCCGCACTTCCGTGTCTGGAGAATCGCTCCAGGCCACCCGATCGCGTAGGTCGGCTCCCGGTGTACCGGAAGTCGAAACCGCTCGAGAAAGAGATCAATTCGCATGACGATGACAGATCCGGTCGCAGACCTGCTGACCAGACTGCGCAACGCGAACTCGGCATTCCACGAGACCGTGTCGCTGCCGAGCTCCAAGCTCAAGTCCCACATCGCTGAGATCCTCAAAAAAGAGGGTTTCATCGAGTCCTGGAAGGTCGAAGACGCTCGCGTCGGACAGACCCTCACCATCGACCTCAAGTACGGCCCCGCACGCGAGCGCTCCATCGTGGGCATCAAGCGCGTTTCCAAGCCGGGCCTCCGCGTCTACGCAAAGTCGACCGAGATCCCTCAGGTTCTCGGCGGTCTCGGCGTGGCCATCCTGTCGACTTCCTCCGGTCTGCTGACCGACCGTGAGGCCGAGAAGAAGGGCGTGGGTGGGGAAGTCCTCGCCTACGTGTGGTAACCCGCTATGTCACGAATCGGACGCCTTCCCATTCCGATCCCCACCGGGGTCGACGTGAAGATCGACGGCCAGGCCGTCACCGTCAAGGGCCCGAAGGGCGAGCTGTCGCTCGTCGTCGCCAGCCCCATTGAAGCCAAGCTCGAAGAGGGCACCGTTCTGGTCACCCGCCCGGATGACGAGCGCTCATCGCGTTCGCTCCACGGCCTGACCCGCACTCTCATCGCGAACCAGATCACCGGCGTCACTCAGGGCTACTCCAAGGGCCTCGAGATCGTCGGTACCGGCTACCGCGTGCAGGCCAAGGGCCAGAACATCGAGTTCGCCCTCGGCTACTCGCACCCGATCACCGTCGAGCCGCCCCAGGGCATCAGCTTCACGGTCGAGGGCAACAACAAGCTCACCGTCACCGGCATCGACAAGCAGGCCGTCGGCGAAGTGGCCGCCAACATCCGCAAGCTGCGCAAGCCCGAGCCCTACAAGGGCAAGGGTGTTCGCTACGCCGGCGAGGTCGTCCGCCGCAAGGCCGGAAAGTCAGGTAAGTAATCATGGGTCTCGGAACCAGAGGTAAGAGCAAGTCGGCCGCTACGAGCCGACGCCACATTCGCCTGCGCAAGAAGATCGTGGGCACGGAAGTTCGCCCCCGTCTCGTCGTCAATCGCTCGGCCCGTCACGTATTCGTGCAGGTCGTCGACGACAGCAAGGGCTACACCGTCGCCAGCGCATCGACCCTCGAGGCCGACATGCGCACGTTCGACGGTGACAAGACGGCTAAGGCCAAGAAGGTCGGCGAGCTCGTCGCCGAGCGCGCCAAGGCTGCCGGAATCGAAGCGGTCGTCTTCGACCGCGGTGGTAACAAGTACGCCGGACGCGTGGCGGCAATCGCCGACGGCGCCCGGGAAGGTGGGTTGGACCTGTGAGCGACGCAACGAACAAGACGCCCGAGCCGACGGCCGAGGCCGTCGTCGAGCGCCCCGTGGAGACGGCTGCCGGCTCCGAGTCGAACAACCGCGAGGGTGGCAACAGTGGTCGTACCGACCGCCGTGGCGCCGGTCGCGGCGACCGGAACCAGGGTCGCGGTGGTCGTGACGACCGCGACAAGAGCCAGTTCCTCGAGCGCGTCGTCACCATCAACCGCGTGTCCAAGGTCGTCAAGGGTGGTCGTCGCTTCAGCTTCACCGCTCTCGTCGTCGTCGGTGACGGTAACGGTCTCGTCGGTGTCGGCTACGGCAAGGCCCGTGAGGTCCCCACCGCCATCTCGAAGGGTGTCGAGGAGGCGAAGAAGAACTTCTTCCGCGTCCCTCGTATCGCGAACACCATTCCGCACCCCGTCCAGGGTGAGGCTGCAGCCGGCGTCGTCCTGCTCCGCCCCGCCGCTGCGGGTACCGGTGTTATCGCCGGTGGTCCGGTTCGCGCCGTTCTCGAGTGCGCTGGCATCCACGACGTTCTGAGCAAGTCGCTCGGTTCGTCGAACACCATCAACATCGTGCACGCGACTGTCGCCGCGCTGCAGCAGCTGGAAGAGCCGCGCGCCGTCGCAGCTCGTCGTGGTCTCGACATCGACCAGGTCGCTCCCGCTCGTCTGCTTCGCATCGAGGCCGACGCTCGTGCTGCCGCAACTGAGAAGGCAGGTGCCTGATGGCTCAGCTCCGCGTGACTCAGATCAAGTCCAAAATTAGCGAGAAGCAGAACCAGCGCGACACGCTGCGCAGCTTGGGTCTCAAGCGAATCGGCCAGACGGTCGTTCGCCCTGACGACAAGCAGAACCGCGGTTACGTCGTAACGGTCGCTCACCTCGTCAAGGTCGAGGAGATTGACTAATGGCTGACACTTCGAAAGACGAAGCCACCACGAAGGCCGCAGCTCCTAAGGCTGCGACCAAGAAGCCTGCCACCAAGGCAGCAACCACTCAGGCCGCAACGAAGTCGGAGTCTTCCGACGTCGCTCGTCCGCAGATCCTCAAGGTCCACCACCTTCGTCCGGCTCCCGGTGCCAAGAAGGCGAAGACTCGCGTGGGTCGCGGTGAGGGTTCGAAGGGTAAGACCGCTGGTCGCGGTACCAAGGGAACCAAGGCTCGCTACACGGTCCGTGTCGGCTTCGAGGGTGGGCAGATGCCTCTGCACATGCGCACCCCGAAGCTCCGCGGGTTCAAGAACCCGTTCCGCGTCGAGTACCAGGTTGTCAACCTCGACAAGCTGACCGACCTCTACCCCGCCGGCGGTGAGGTCACCGTGAGTGACCTCGTGGCTAAGGGTGCCGTTCGCAAGAACGAGAAGGTCAAGGTGCTCGGCCAGGGCGATCTCGCCGTCAAGCTGACCGTGAGTGTCGACAAGGTCTCCGGCTCTGCCGAAGAGAAGATTGTCGCCGCGGGCGGAACAGTCACCAAGTAGTACCTGAGGGGGTGGTCCGTAAGGGCCACCCCCATCAGTCGTTTATCCTCATACCGGGAGGCCACCATGTTCAGAGCTATTTCGCGGATATTCCGCACACCCGACCTTCGCCGAAAGATCGGGTTCACGCTCGGCATCATCGCGCTCTTCCGGTTGGGCAGCTTCATCCCCTCGCCCTTCGTCGACTACAGCAACGTGCAGGTCTGCCTTGCTGGCAACCAATCGACCTCGGGTCTCTACGAGCTCGTCAACCTCTTCTCCGGTGGCGCGCTTCTTCAACTTTCGATCTTCGCGCTGGGCATCATGCCCTACATCACGTCGTCGATCATCGTGCAGTTGCTCCGCGTGGTCATCCCGCACTTCGACGCGCTGTACAAAGAGGGCCAGACCGGTCAGGCCAAGCTGACGCAGTACACGCGTTACCTCACCATCGCCCTCGGAATCCTCCAGTCCACGACCCTGATCACGGTGGCCCGCTCCGGTGCCCTCTTCGGCTCGTCGACCGTGTCCGAGTGCAGCCAGCTCATCACGAACAACGCCTGGTACGCGATCCTCCTCATGGTCATCACCATGACCGCCGGTACCGGCCTCATCATGTGGATGGGTGAGCTGATCACCGAGCGCGGCATCGGCAACGGAATGTCACTGCTCATCTTCACGTCGATCGCGGCCAAGTTTCCGACGGCGCTCTGGGCCATCCAGCAGGCGAAGGGCTTCGAGATCTTCCTGATGGTGATCGTCGTCGGCGTCGTCATCATGGGCCTTGTCGTGTTCGTCGAGCAATCGCAACGACGGATTCCCGTGCAGTACGCCAAACGAATGGTCGGGCGGCGAACCTACGGTGGCAACAACACGTACATCCCTATCAAGGTCAATATGGCGGGCGTCGTGCCGGTCATCTTCGCCTCGTCGCTCCTGTACCTGCCGGCCCTGGTAGCTCAGTTCAACACGCCGACCAACGGCACGGCTCCGGCCGCGTGGGTCAGCTGGGTCCAGACGAACCTCACGTCGGGCGACAAGCCGCTCTACATGCTCCTTTACTTCATGCTCATCATCGGGTTCACCTACTTCTACGTGGCGATCACGTTCAACCCCGAAGAGGTTGCCGACAACATGAAGAAGTACGGCGGGTTCATCCCCGGCATCCGTGCCGGTCGTCCCACCGCCGACTACCTCGACTACGTGCTCACCCGCGTCACCCTGCCCGGGTCGTTGTATCTGGGCCTGGTCGCCCTCATCCCGCTGATCGCTCTCGCCACAGTGGGCGCGAATCAGAACTTCCCCTTCGGCGGCGCGAGCATTCTGATCATCGTCGGTGTCGGTCTCGAAACGGTGAAGCAGGTCGACTCCCAGCTCCAGCAGCGCCACTACGAGGGTCTTCTTCGATGACCCCGGCTGTAGAGGCCCAGGGCACTCGACTGCTCATCGTCGGTCCGCCCGGCGCGGGCAAGGGCACTCAGGCAGTGCGCATTGCTGAGACCTACGGGATCCCCGCGATTTCGACCGGAGACATCTTCCGAGCGAACGTGAAGAACGAGACACCGTTGGGTCTCAAGGTGAAGACCATTCTCGACGCGGGCGACTATGTTCCCGACACGCTGACCAACGAGCTGATCGAAGACCGCCTGGCCCAGTCCGATGCCGAGCAGGGCTTCTTGCTCGATGGTTACCCGCGCACGGCCGATCAGGTCGACTACCTGGAGAGCCTGTTGCAGGGCAAGGGCGAGCAGCTCACAGCAGTCGTGCAACTCGTCGCGGATCGCGATGAGATCGTGGAGCGACTCCGCCGTCGCGCCGTTGAGCAGGGTCGCAGTGACGACACCGAAGAGGCCATTCGGCACCGTCAAGACGTCTATCTCCGCGAGACCGGTCCGCTGATCGCCGCGTATGGCGAGAAGGGCCTCGTACTCGAGGTCGACGGACTCGGTTCGATCGACGAGGTTGCCTCGCGCCTCGACGATGCTCTCGCGTCACGGGGCATCCGGCCCACCGCCGCAGCCTGACCTCTTTCCGCTCTCAGAAACGAAGGCACCGCGTGGCTTTTCGCCGTCCCGGCATCCACAAGACCCCCGAAGAACTCCGGCGGATGGTCGCCCCGGGGCTCTTGACCGCGGCCTCGCTCGAGGCCGTCGGCGAGGCGATTCGTCCCGGCATCACGACCGGCGAGCTGGATGCGATCGCCGAGCGGACGATCCGTGCCGGCGGCGGCGAGCCGAACTTCATGCTCGTCCCTGGCTATCGGCACACGGTGTGCGCATCGGTGAATGCCGACGTCGTGCACGGCATTCCGGGCGACCGGGTGCTGGCTGCGGGTGACATCGTGTCGATCGACAGCGGAGCTCAGCTCGACGAGTGGAACGGCGATTCGGCCCGGACGTTCGTGCTTGCCGACCCGTCGGATCCTGAGCGTTTTGCTGAGCGCGAGCGCCTCAACCACGTGACCGAGCAGTCGCTCTGGCACGGCATCGCCGCCCTGGCGGCGGCTTCGCACCTGAATGAGGTGGGCGAAGCGATCGAGGAGTACATCGAGTCGCAGGGCGAATTCGGAATTCTCGAGGACTACGTCGGTCACGGCATCGGACGCTCGATGCACGAAGAGCCCCCGGTGTTCAACTACCGCGTCAAGGGTCGCGGCCCGACGGTCAAGCCCGGCCTGGTCGTGGCCATCGAGCCGATGATCACCGCTGGCGGAATTGAGACCTTCACCCAGGGCGACGACTGGACTGTCACGACGACCGACTCATCTGACTCTGCGCACTGGGAGCACTCGGTGGCGGTCCATGCCGACGGCATCTGGGTGCTGACCGCGCCAGACGGTGGCGCCTCCGGGTTGGCTCCGCTCGGGGTCAAGCCGGTTCCGATCCCGTAGCACCCGCTCCCAAGGGGGCACGGCGATGGATGCCACCCTCGGGAGGTCAGCCGTTGCCGACGGAGCAGGTCTTCTCGGAGGCCGCCTGACCAGTGATGGTCGACGGAAGTGCCGTCGCCGTCGAGCTCGGTGTCGCCGAGGACTTCGGTGTCGCCGTCGTTCCGGACGAGGATCCGCTGCCCGCCGCTGTCCCGCCGCCGGCTGAGCTGCTGCTGCCGGAGGAGCTGCTGCCCGAAGAGCCGCCAGAGCCCGTCGAGCTTTCCGCCTGTGATGCCCGTCCGGTGCTGTCGTCTCCGAGCGTGAACTTGGTGTCGCTCTGCAGGTCGGCATTGAGGATCGCGGCGTCTGCTGCGGCCGGAACGACGCGGTTGGAGTTCTGCGGGTCTTCGGCCGTCGGGTACTGGACGAAGAGGACGCTGGAGAGGTCGATGTCTTTGAGCGCTGTGCCGAGCTCGATCATGGTGTCAGTGTTGCTGAGGCTCCTGGAGAGCGTCATGTTCTTGACGGCGGCGGAGGCGAGGCCGTAGAGCTTCACGGGATTGCTGAGGGTGCCGGCCGAGGCGATCTTGCGCATCATGGCGGAGAGGAACACCTGCTGGGACGAGATTCGCGCGAGGTCGCTGCCGTCGCCCACACCATGGCGCGTGCGGAGGAACTCGAGCGCTTGGAGACCCTTGAGCGTGTGCGTACCGGCCGAGAGCTGCAGGCCCGAGTCGGTGTCGCTGATGGCCTGGGCGACGCAGACGTCGATTCCGCCGACGGCGTTCGACATCGAGATGACGCCGTCGAAGGTGATCTCGGCGGCATAGGGGATGGAGAGACCCGTCAGCGACTCGACGGTGGCGACGGTGCAACCGAGACCCTGGCCGAGGCTGGTGTTGAACTGCTGGTAGCTGAGTGCGGGGAACGTGGCGCCGCCCGTGCCCGTGCAGGCGGGGAGGTCGACCATCAGGTCGCGAGGAAAGCTGATGGCGGTCATCTGCTTGTGGTCGGCCGACAGGTGGATCAGGATCGTGACGTCGTTTCGGCTGCCGTCGGCGACTCCGGCCTGCACCTCGGTCTGACCGACGCGGGTGTCGCTGCCGACGAGGAGGATGTTCGCGCCTCCCTCGATGGCGCCGATCGAGGTGTTCTCGGCGATCTTGTCTTCGGCGGCGCCGATCGACACGCTCTTGATCTGCGACTTGAGGTTGAAGGCGGCGATGGCCGCCACGCTGCCGACGCTCATCACACCGACGCCGAGCGCGACTGCGAGGAGCATTGCCGTGAAGCGGAAGGGGTGCGGGCGGCGGAGCTGACCGTGGCGGGCGATGGGGTTCGCGCCCGTATGGCGACGGCTCGTGCGTTCTCCGGGCACGTTTCCTCGTTTCGTAGGGCTGCGACATCGCTGGACTGGCGCGGCGATCGGCGTGTCGAGTTGACCCGCCAGGTTGAAAAACTGTAGCGCAATCGAATAAGATCGACCCTTGGTGCCGTGGGCCGCTCTCCGCGTGCAATCTTCGGATCGATTCCTATGAGTCGAATCCATGGGCTCTCAGCTTGGCAAGACTTCGGTCTCGTCTGCGAGACGTGCGGCACCAATCCCCGCAAGACCAGCAAACCAATTTTTAGCGACAGTGAGGCTATGGCCAAAAAAGACGGTGTCATCGAAATCGAAGGCGCAGTGGTCGAAGCGCTGCCCAACGCGATGTTTCGTGTTGAGCTGAGCAACGGGCACAAGGTTCTCGCGCACATCTCCGGCAAGATGCGGCAGCACTACATCCGCATCCTCCCCGAAGACCGTGTGATCGTCGAGCTGAGCCCCTACGACTTGACCCGCGGCCGGATCGTCTACCGCTACAAGTAGGCCAGCTCCTCTCCGAGGGTTTACCCCCGGCAAGGGCTGGTGCTGGAAAGGAACGGCTCGACGCATCCGTCGAGCACGAGGCCAGCGAGTCAAAAGGAAGCAACATGAAGGTCAAGCCCAGCGTCAAGCGCATCTGCGAGCACTGCAAGGTGATTCGCCGCAACGGTCGCGTCATGGTGATCTGCAACAGCAACCCGCGTCACAAGCAGCGTCAGGGCTAATAAGCCTGTCTCTGTGGGGCGGTGCTCTGCACCATCTCCACGCAGTGCCACCAGCACGCAGTACCAACAGCACCACTTCAAGCAGCATCAGAAGCTAAGGATCCACGACCACTCGTGGTTCCGGATCCTTGGCGGACACCCAGGGCGGAGGCCCTGGCACCGATGCTGTGACATACCTCCACCATCTCTCAAGGAGAAGCCACAATGGCACGTCTAGCAGGCGTTGACATCCCGCGCGACAAGCGCGTGGAAGTCGCACTGACCTACATCTACGGAGTCGGGCGGACACGCGCTCTCAAGGCTCTTGCCGAGACCTCGGTCGACGGCAACATCCGCGTGAAAGACCTCACCGACGACCAGCTCGTCCTCCTCCGCGACTTCATCGAAGGCAACTTCAAGGTGGAGGGTGACCTTCGTCGCGAGGTCGCCGCCGATATCCGCCGCAAGGTCGAGATCGGAAGCTACGAGGGCATCCGCCACCGTCGCGGTCTGCCCGTTCGCGGCCAGCGCACCAAGACGAACGCTCGTACCCGCAAGGGCCCGAAGCGCACCGTCGCCGGCAAGAAGAAGGCTCGATAGGCCCGGCGCCCGCCGTAGCCATCTAGGTTGTAGGAGAAAAAATTGGCAGCACCGAAGTCGGCCGCGCGTAAGCCCCGCCGTAAAGAGAAGAAGAACGTCGCAGTGGGCCAGGCCCACATCAAGTCGACCTTCAACAACACCATCGTTTCGATCACCGATCCCTCGGGTGCCGTGCTGAGCTGGGCTTCGTCCGGCGCCGTCGGCTTCAAGGGCTCGCGCAAGTCGACCCCGTTCGCCGCACAGCTCGCAGCCGAGTCGGCCGCGCGCCAGGCTCAGGAGCACGGCGTCAAGAAGGTCGACGTGTTCGTGAAGGGCCCGGGATCGGGTCGCGAGACCGCCATCCGCTCGCTCCAGGCCGCTGGCCTCGAGGTGGGTTCCATCAACGACGTCACGCCGCAGGCGCACAACGGGTGCCGCCCGCCGAAGCGTCGCCGCGTCTGAGTTAGCCGTTTCGCCGTGCCTCCGGTGCCCTCCTCGCGGGGGCTCCGGGGTCGCGGCGTTCCGCTCGTTCTCTCGTCACCCGGCTCCGACGCCGCTCGCGTCCGGTCGCCGAGGTGCTTCACAACTCAACAGACCGACTGACAGCCACCAGTCGTACCGCCAAGAGTCATATAGCGGACTCTTCGCCGAAAGGAATCCACAGTGCTCATTGCACAGCGCCCCACTCTCACCGAGGAGAACATCTCGGAGTTCCGCTCCCGCTTCGTGATCGAGCCCCTCGAGCCTGGCTTCGGCTACACGCTCGGCAACTCGATGCGTCGCACCCTCCTTTCGTCGATCCCCGGAGCAGCTGTCACCAGCATCCGCATCGACGGCGTGCTTCACGAGTTCACGACTGTTCCCGGTGTGAAAGAAGACGTCACCGAGATCATCCTGAACATCAAGAGCCTGGTCGTCGCGAGCGAGCACGACGAGCCGATCACGGCCTACCTGCGCAAGCAGGGCGCCGGTCAGGTCACCGCCGCTGACATCTCGGTTCCCGCCGGTGTCGAGGTGCACAACCCCGACCTGGTCATCGCGACGCTGAACGACAAGGCGAAGTTCGAGCTCGAGCTCACGATCGAGCGTGGCCGTGGCTACGTGTCGGCCGTGCAGAACCGCTCGGAGTTCTCCGAGGCCGGTCAGATCCCGATCGACTCGATCTACTCGCCCGTCCTCAAGGTGACCTACCGCGTCGAGGCGACTCGTGCCGGTGAGCGCACCGACTTCGACCGCCTGGTCGTCGACGTCGAGACCAAGCCCGCGATCAGCCCGCGCGACGCCATCGCTTCGGCCGGCCGCACCCTGACCGAGCTGTTCGGACTCGCTCGCGAGCTCAACAACGCGGCCGAGGGCATCGAGATCGGCCCCGCGCCGGTCGACGCCGTCCTCTCGTCGGAGCTCCAGACGCCGATCGAAGACCTCGACCTCTCCGTGCGCAGCTACAACTGCCTCAAGCGCGAGGGCATCAACACGGTTTCCGAACTGGTCGCTCTCTCGGAGACGCAGCTCATGAACATCCGTAACTTCGGACAGAAGTCGGTTGATGAGGTGAAGGACAAGCTCGTCGAGCTCGGCCTTTCGCTGAAAGACACCGTGCCCGGTTTCGACGGCGCTCACTTCTACAGCGGCTACGACGAGGAGGAGACCAACTAGGTCTCCTAGCTCTTCTCGCCGTATCCACTTACACACCTTTAGGAATCCACCATGCCAAAGCCCACCAAGGGTGCCCGCCTCGGAGGCGGACCCGCTCACGAGCGTCTTCTCCTCGCCAACATGGCCGGCCAGCTGTTCACGTACAAGAGCATCAAGACGACCGAGACGAAGGCCAAGCGCCTCCGCCCCGTCGCCGAGCGCCTCGTCACCTTCGCCAAGCGCGGTGACCTGCACTCGCGTCGTCGCGTCCTGAGCATCCTCCGCAACAAAGAGACCACGCACGTCCTGTTCTCCGAGGTCGCGCCGCTGGTCGAGCTGCGTGAGGGCGGCTACACCCGCATCACTAAGCTCGGCTTCCGCAAAGGCGACAACGCGTCGATGGTGCAGATCGAGCTCGTTCTCGAGCCCGTGACCCCGAAGACCAAGAAGTCGTCGTCGAAGGCTGCTGCTGCCGCTCCCGCCTCGACCGAGGCCCTGCTGGAGGAGCCGGCTGAAGAGCTGACCACCTCCGACGAGGCGATCATCGAGGCCACGACCGAGGCTCTCGACGCCGACAACGCCGCCGAGACGACCGAGGCTGACGCCGAGGCCGCCTTCAGCGACGAGGCTCCGGCCGACGACGCCGCTGCTGACGAGGCCAAGAAGTAACTAGCAACTCGCGCCACCCAGAAGGCCCACCCTCCTCAGGAGGGTGGGCCTTCTGCCGTCTCGCGCCCCTGCCGTCTCCAGCGCCACCTGGCTTGCAAATTCGAAGGAAAAACCCGCCGGCGGCGACGAGAACATGCCGATCCGGGCCCGGTGCGACGAGAATCTCCTTCAAATTCGGAGGGGCGGCAGGTCGGTAGACTCGTCGACCGTGAGCGACGAGATGACAAGGATCCGCCTCGACGTCTCTTACGACGGGACCGCCTTCAATGGCTGGAGCACCCAGCCGGGCCTCCGCACGGTCGAGGGCGAGCTCACCCGGGCTCTCGAGATCACGCTCCAGCGCTACCTGCCGGCGCCTCGACTGATCGTGGCCGGTCGCACCGACACGGGTGTCCACGCCATCGGCCAGGTCGTGCACCTCGATCTCACACCCGAGCAGTTCGCCTTTCTGTCGGTGGCGCATCGCAACCGCACGAAGTACCCCCCGTATCCGCCTGCCATGCGACTCGGTCGACGGATCAACGGTCTGGCGGGCGCGGAGGGCGACCTCCACGTCACGGACGCCACGATCGTGCCCCGCACCTTCGACGCGCGCTACTCGGCCCTCTGGCGCGAATACGAGTACCGGGTGTCGGATCTCTCAGGCCCCCGACATCCGATCCGCCGCCTCGACACACTGTGGTTCGACGCGACGGTCGACGTCGACCGGATGAACGCAGCAGCCCTCTCGCTCCTCGGCTTGGAAGACTGGGCGGCGTACTGTCAGCAGCGCGATGGCGCGACGACCATCCGCACACTGGAGGCATTCCACTGGCGACGCGACCCGGATGGGATCCTCGTCGCCCGCGTGCGAGCCGACGCCTTCTGCCACAGCATGGTGCGGTCGCTGGTCGGTGCGACGCTCGCCGTCGGCGAGGGCCGCCTGGAGGTCGACGACGTGGTCAGGATCCGAGACTCCCGCGCCCGCAAGGGCCAGTTCAAGGTCGCCGCGGCCAACGGCCTCACTCTGATGCACGTCGCCTACCCCGACGAAGCGGAGTTCGCCTCGCGAGCGGCCCTCACCCGCTCGAAGCGCGAGGCCATGTGACGGACGCGACCGGTTCGCTTGCCGGGTGTTGTCGGATCCTGTAACGTAACGCCTTGGTGTCTGCGCAACTGCGCGCTTCACCCGAAGTTGAGCCCTCCACCTGACTCATTCGTCTCGCATCGCGAGTGAATGGCAACGGAGCGGGATTCACGAACCTCTCACCTCGACCAGAAAGCAGCACTACTGTGACGCGCACTTTCTCCCCCAAGCCGGCTGATGTTCAGCCGGAGTGGCTGATCATCGACGCGAACGACATCGTTCTCGGCCGTCTCGCCAGCCACGTCGCCGCACTCCTCCGCGGCAAGCACAAGCCGACCTTTGCTCCGCACATGGACATGGGCGACTTCGTCATCGTCATCAACGCCGAGAAGGTCGCACTGACCGGCTCCAAGCTTCAGACGAAGCTCGCCTACCGCCACTCGGGTTACCCGGGCGGCCTCCGCGCTCAGACCTACGCCGAGATGCTCGAGAAGCACCCGACTCGCGCCGTCGAGAAGGCGATCCGCGGCATGCTGCCGAAGAACTCGCTGGGCCGTGCCCAGATCTCGAAGCTGAAGGTGTACGCGGGCCCTGAGCACCCTCACGCCGCTCAGAAGCCCACGGTGTACACCCTCGACCAGGTCGCCCAGTAGCGACCGCTGAAGACTTAAGGATCCCTACAGTGGCAAGCATCGCCGATTCCATCGAATCCACCCCCGAGAGCTTCACGACCGAGAGCGCAGCCCCGGTTGCCGCGGCCGCCCCTCGCCCCGTCCTCACCGTCGGCGGCGGCGCCGTCGGTCGTCGCAAGCAGGCCATCGCCCGCGTGCGCCTCACGCCCGGCACCGGTGTCATCACCGTCAACGGCCGTACGCTCGAGGAGTACTTCCCCAACAAGCTGCACCAGCAGCTGATCAACGACCCGTTCAAGGTCCTCGACCTGCTCGGCTCGTACGACGTCGTCGCGAAGATCTCCGGTGGTGGCCCCTCGGGTCAGGCCGGCGCCCTCCGCCTCGGCATCAGCCGCACGCTGAACGAGATCGACGAAGAGAACAACCGCGCCGAGCTGAAGAAGGCGGGCTTCCTCAGCCGCGACGCTCGCGTCAAGGAGCGCAAGAAGGCTGGTCTCAAGAAGGCCCGTAAGGCTCCTCAGTTCTCCAAGCGCTAACACCTGGCGAGGCTTCGCGATGACGCGACTTTTCGGAACCGACGGAGTTCGGGGCCTTGCCAACCGTGAGCTGACGGCCGCGCTCGCCCTGGGTCTTGCCCAGGCGAGCGCGGTCGTGCTCACTCGCGGGCATCACGCCGATGCCCGCCGCGCGGAGGGCCGCCGCCCCACGGCCGTCCTCGCGCGTGATCCCCGTGTCTCGGGCGAATTCTTGGCCGCTGCGGTTGCTGCCGGCCTTGCTTCCTCGGGCGTCGACGTGCTCGACGCCGGAGTGATCACCACCCCAGCCGCGGCGTTCCTCGTCGACGACGCGAGGGCCGATTTCGGTGTGATGATCAGTGCCTCGCACAATCCCGCACCCGACAACGGCATCAAGTTCTTCGCGTTCGGAGGCACCAAGCTTCCCGACGAGGTCGAAGACCGGATCGAAGCGACCATGGACGCCCCGCGGCTGATGCCGGTGGGTGGCGACGTGGGCAGGATCCGCCGCTTCGCGGACGCCGAAGACCGCTACGTCGTGCATCTGCTCGGAGCTGTGAAGAACCGGCTCGACGGCATCCACGTCGTGCTTGACTGCGCCCACGGCGCCGCAGCCGGCGTCTCGCCCGAGGTCTTCCACGATTTGGGCGCCAAAGTCACCGTCATCGGGGCAGACCCTGACGGCATGAACATCAACGACGGTGTGGGCTCCACCCACCTCGACAACCTGGCGGCCGCAGTCCTCGAGCACGGGGCCGACGTCGGCATCGCGCACGACGGCGACGCCGATCGCTGCCTCGCGGTCGACGCCGACGGCAACGTGGTCGACGGTGACCAGATCATGGCGATCCTCGCCGTCGCGATGAAAGAGCGCGGCGACCTCGTTCACGACACGCTCGTCGCGACGGTCATGTCGAACCTGGGTCTGAAACGCGCCATGGCCGCCAACGGCATTGCGATGGTCGAGACCGGAGTGGGCGACCGCTACGTGCTCGAGGCGATGAACGAGCACGGCTACAACCTCGGCGGCGAGCAGTCGGGGCATATCGTGTTCGCCGATCACGCGACGACGGGTGACGGGATCCTGACCGGGCTCTCGATCGTGGCCGAGATGGCTCGCACCGGCAAGTCACTCGCCGAGCTGGCCTCGGTCATGACCGTGTTCCCGCAGATTCTCATCAACGTGCGCGGCGTCGACCGGACCCGCCTCACCGGCGACGAGGTCATCGACGAGGCCGTCGTGGCCGCGGAGCGCGAACTCGGCGACTCCGGACGCGTGCTGCTGCGCCCGTCCGGCACCGAGCAGCTCGTGCGCGTGATGGTCGAGGCGGCATCCCAAGACGACGCCGACCGGATCGCGCACTCGCTCGCGGAGGTCGTGCGGGAGCGCCTGGCTACTGCGGCCGCGTAGGGCGTGCCGCCGGATCCTTCGGTTCTGTCGTCAGATCTTGCGCAGGAGCACGCTCGACACCTTGTGGTCGGCGCCCTTGCGGAGCACGAGTGTCGCACGAGATCTCGTCGGCTGAACGTTCTGCTTGAGGTTCGGCTCGTTGACGCTGCGCCACACCTGGCGTGCGAATTCGAGGGCCTCCGCCTCGGGGATGGCCGCGAACCGGTGGAAGAACGAGTCTTCCTGGCTGAACGCGCCCTCGCGCAGTGATCGGAAGCGTTCGACGAACCAGTTCTCGATGTCGTGCGTGCGAGCGTCGACGTAGACCGTGAAGTCGAACAGGTCGGAGAGCGCGAGGCGACCGCCGATCGGCGGCTGGAGCACGTTGAGGCCCTCGACGATGAGGATGTCGGGGCGGCGGACGACCACCTCGGCCCCCGGCACGATGTCGTACTCGATGTGCGAGTAGAACGGCGCCCGCACCTCTTCGGCCCCGCTCTTAACGTTGGTCACGAACTTCAGGAGTGCGCGGCGGTCGTACGACTCCGGGAAGCCCTTGCGGTCCATGATGCCGCGGCGCTCGAGCTCGGCGTTGGGGTAGAGGAACCCGTCGGTGGTGATCAGCTCGACGCGGGGGGTGTCGCTCCACCGCGACAGCAGTTCGCGGAGCAGGCGCGCGACCGTCGACTTGCCGACGGCGACGGAGCCGGCGACCCCGATGACGAAGGGGGTGCGCTGCGCGCGCTCGCCGAGGAAGTCGCTGGTGGCCCGGTGCAGGTTGCGCGCACCGCCGGCGTAGAGGTTGAGCAGGCGGCTCAGCGGAACGTAGACGTCGCTGACCTCCTGCAGATCGAGCCGGTCACCGAGCCCCCGGAGCTGCACGAGCTCCGTCTCTGTCAGCGGATTCTTCGCCACGGGCGCGAGGGCAGCCCAGTCCGCACGGTCGATCTCGACAAACGGCGTGGGATGGGTGGGAGGAGCGGCGGTGGTCGCATCGGCCATGCGGTACAGGCTATCCATCGCGAGGCGGACGAGGTGCACGGGCACGGTCGAATAGGCTGGCTCGCATGTGTGGCATCGTGGGTTACGTCGGAACGGACAAGAGCGTCGAGGTACTTCTCGGCGGATTGAAGCGGCTTGAGTACCGCGGGTACGACTCGGCAGGAATCGCCATCGTCGACGCCGACGGAGAGCTCGGCATGCGCAAGAAAGCCGGCAAGCTGCAGATGCTGGTGGACGACCTCGAGGCGGCTCCGCTCCGAGACGGCACCACCGGAATCGGGCACACGCGCTGGGCCACCCACGGCGGCCCGACCGATGAGAACGCGCACCCGCACCTCTCCGACGGGGGCCGGCTCGCGTTGATCCACAACGGGATCATCGAGAATTTCTCCGAGCTGAAAGAAGAGCTGCTGCTCGAGGGTGTCCAGTTCGCCAGCGAGACCGACTCCGAGGTCGCGGCGCACCTCGTCGCCCGGGAGTACCGCCGTTCGGGCGACCTCACCGAGGCTCTCCGCGCGGTCGTGCAGCGGCTCGAGGGCGCGTTCACGCTCCTCGTCGTGCACGCCGACCAGCCCGGCGTCGTCGTCGGTGCCCGCCGCAACTCGCCGCTCGTGATCGGGCTCGGCGACGGCGAGAACTTCCTCGGCTCCGACGTGGCCGCGTTCGTCGAGTTCACTCACCGCGCCATGGCGATCGGGCAAGACCAGATCGTGACGATCTCGTCCGAGGCCGTCAACGTCATCGACTTCGAGGGCAACCCCGTCGAAGCGAGCGAGTTCGAGATCACCTGGGACGCCAAGGCGGCCGAAAAGGGCGGCTGGTCGAGCTTCATGGCGAAAGAGATCAGCGAAGAGCCCGAAGCCGTGGCGAACACGCTGCTCGGACGCGCCGTCGACGGCGCCGTTCACCTCGACGACCTCGACGCGATCAAAGACCGCCTGCTGACCGTGAACCGTTTGATCATCATCGCGTGCGGTACTGCGGCGTATGCCGGGATCCTCGGCAAGTACGCCATCGAGCAGTGGTCGCGCCTCCCCGTTGAGGTCGAGCTCGCGCACGAATTCCGCTACCGCGACCCCGTGCTCGACGCGCAGACCCTCGTCGTCTCGATCAGCCAGTCCGGCGAGACGATGGACACCCTGATGGCCGTCAAGTACGCCCGCGAGCAGGGCGCCCAGGTGCTGTCGATCTGCAATACCCAGGGCGCGACGATCCCGCGCGAGAGCGACGCCGTCATCTACACGCACGCCGGCCCGGAGGTCGCGGTGGCGTCGACCAAGGCCTTCGTCGCCCAGGGCACCGCGCTGTTCCTGCTCGGCCTCCACCTCGCGACGATCCGCGGCACGATGACGAGCGCCGAGATCGCCGAGCAGGTCGACGACCTTAAGGCGATCCCGGAGAAGATCTCGCGCGTGCTCGAGACCGGCGAGCGGATCAAGACGCTGGCCGGCTGGATGGCGGATACCCGCTCCGTGCTCTTCCTCGGCCGTCACGTCGGCTACCCCATCGCTCTCGAGGGAGCCCTCAAGCTCAAAGAGCTGGCGTACATCCACGCCGAGGGCTTCGCGGCCGGTGAGCTGAAGCACGGCCCCATCGCGCTGATCGAGCCGGGCCAGATCGTCTTCGTGATCGTCCCCTCGCCCCGCGACCCGCGCTCGCTGCACCCCAAGGTCGTCTCGAACATCCAAGAGATCCGGGCCCGCGGTGCTCGCGTCATCGCCATCGCCGAAGAGGGCGACGCCGCCGTGCTGCCCTTCGCCGACGAGGTGCTGCACATTCCGCTCGCGGCCCCGCTGTTCGAGTCGCTTCTCGCCGTGGTGCCCCTGCACATCTTCGGCATGGAGCTCGCAGCCGCCAAGGGGCTCGACGTCGACCAGCCCCGCAACCTGGCCAAGAGCGTCACGGTCGAGTAAGCGGTGGCCATCGTCGGGATCGGGGTCGACGTGGTCGACGTCGCACGCTTCGGGCGTGCACTCGAGCGGACCCCGAAACTGCGGTGGCGACTCTTCAGCGACTCCGAACTGGTGCGAAACGGCGAGCCGCGGGCGATCGAGTCTCTCGCGGCCCGGTTCGCGGCGAAGGAAGCACTCATCAAGGCACTTGGCGGTTCGGCGGGAGTCTTCTGGCACGACATGGTCGTGGGGGCCGACGACCAGCGGGCTCCCTCCCTCCAGCTCAGCGGCGGGGCTGCGGCGCTCGCCGCCTCCCGCGGAGCCGACGAAATCCACCTCTCGCTCAGTCACGACGCCGGTATCGCGACCGCCTTCGTGGTGGCCGAGCAGACAACACGACAAGGATCCGACGGCTGATGCGTGGCCCACTCGTCTCGATCGATACAGCGGCTCTGCGCCAGAACGTCCAGGTGCTCCGTGCGGCGGTCGCTCCGGCCAAGGTGATGACGGTCGTGAAGGCCAATGCCTACGGGCATGGCGCCGTCGCATGCGCGCTCGCCTTCGAAGACGCCGGCGTCGACTGGCTCGGCGTGGTCGACCTCGACGAGGCCACAGCGCTTCGTGCCGGCGGGGTGAAACTGCCGATACTCGCCTGGCTGCACGCCCCCGGCGAGACGTTCGAGCGCGCCGTGCAGCACGACATCACCCCGGGCATCTCCGACCTCGCGCAGCTCGAAGCCTGCGTCGCGGCTGGCGTGCCCCGCGTGCACCTGTGCCTCGACACCGGGTTGAGTCGCAACGGCGCGGTGGAGTCGGAATGGCCGGCGCTCTTCGACCGGGCGGCCGAACTCCGCGACCGCATCACGGTCGAGGGCGTCATGAGCCACCTGTCGAACACCTCGCCGCAGGAAGACGGGCACCAGATGGCGTCGTTCGTCACCGCCGCCGGCATGCTCGGCGAGCGAGGCATCACGCCGCCGCTGCAGCACCTCGCCGCCTCCGCGGCCTCCGTGTCGTACGGGGCGTCGCGGATCACGATGGTGCGCATCGGCCTCGCGTCATATGGCCTGTCACCCTTCGCCGACCGTTCACCCGGCGACCTCGGCCTCCGCTCGGCACTGACCCTGTCGGCCCCGGTGATCGGCATCAAAGAGGTGGCGGCCGGCGAGGGCACCTCGTACGGCTACACCTGGCGTGCCGAGCGCGACACGCGACTCGCGCTCCTTCCGCTCGGTTACGCCGACGGCATCGAGCGGCACGCGGGCAACCGTGCGTTCGCCCTGATCGGCGGCGAACTGCGACCCGTGGTGGGCCGCATCGCCATGAACTCAATGACGGTCGACATCGGGCCCGAGCCGACGGATGCCGGTGCGGCCGTGCACCTCGGCGACGAGGCGATCCTGATCGGCGACGCGACGGTCGGGCACCCCACCGCATTCGATTGGGCCGAATCGACGGGAACCATCAACTACGAGGTCGTGGCGCGACTGTCGCCGCGACTGCCGAGGAGCTACCGATGAGCGAGGTCTCACCCGCCGAGACACCGTGGCTGCGACGCGCGACCATCGACCTCGGCGCCTACCGGAGCAACGTCGCGCGCCTGCGCGAGCTCGTAGCGCCGGCCGAGCTGATGGCCGTGGTGAAGGCGGACGGATACGGACACGGCGCGACACACGTCGCGGCGGCGGCCGTGGCTGCCGGGGTGACGTGGCTCGGATCCTTGAGTCTCGAGAACGCGCACGAGTTGCGTGCCTCGGGGATCGGCCCCGAGATCGCCGTCTTCGCGTGGCAGTTCGCCGCGTCGGAGACCTTCGAGCGAGCCGTCGCCGAGAAGATCGACCTGGGGCTGTCGTCGGTCGCGCAGCTCGATGCGGTGGCGCGGGCCGTCGAGGCGATCGCCGAGGCTGCCGCGCCCGACGCCACCGAGGGGCGCTCGGTCGAGCCCGCCCGGGTGCACTTGAACGTCGACACCGGCCTGCACCGCGACGGAGTGCTGCTGAACGACTGGGACGCCGTCGTGACGCGCGCTGTCGAACTGGCGGGCCGGGGGATCCTGGAGCTTCGAGGGGTGTACTCGCACCTGGCGGAGGCCTCCGACGACGAAGACACCGACTCGGCCCTGCTGCTGTCCGAGTCGATCGAGCGGGCTCACGAGCTCGGTGCGCGTTTCGAACTGAGGCATCTGACGGCGTCGAGCGCGGGGATGGAGCGCCCCGAACTGCGGCTCGACATGGTGCGGATGGGGTCGAACACGTATGGGATCCCGGTGACGGATGGCGTCTCGGCCTCCGACCGTGGGCTCACCCCGGTGATGACGCTGCAGGCTCGGGTCGCGCGGGTGAAGCGCGTGGCCGCTGGGACGGGCGTCTCGTACGACTACACGTTCGTCGCTCCGAAAGACACGACGCTCGCTCTCGTGCCGGTCGGGTACGCCGACGGCATCTCACGGCGGGCGCAGCACGGGGTCACGATCGCGCTCAACGGCAAGCGGTACCCGATCGTGGGCCGGGTCGCCATGGACCAGTTCTTGATCGACGTCGGCGACGACGAGGTGTCGGTCGGCGACGAGGTCACGCTGTTCGGCTCGGGCTCGCAGAACGAACTGACGGTGGGGGAGTGGGCCGACCTGATCGGAACGATCGGCGAAGAGGTGTGCTGCTCGATCGGGGCGCGGGTGCCACGGGTGTACGTGTGATCCTGTTCGACGGCCCTGTGGCCGATGCAACCGCCATAGAGGGTTTCGGCCTGCGCCTGGCCGCGCTGCTTCGGGCCGGAGACCTGCTCGTGCTGACCGGGCCGCTTGGAGCCGGGAAGACGACGATGACGCGTGGTCTCGGCCGCGGTCTCGGGGTGCGGGGTCAGGTGGCCTCGCCGACGTTCGTGCTCGCGCGGACTCACCCGTCGCTCACCGCGGGCGGAGTACCGCTCGTGCACGTCGACGCGTACCGCCTGGGTTCGGCGGCCGAGCTAGACGACCTCGACATCGACTACGACGCGTCAGTGGTGGTCGTGGAGTGGGGTGCCGGGCTGCTCGACGGCGTGGCGTCGTCGTGGCTCGACGTGAAGATCTCGCGGCCTGTGGGTGCTGGGGACGGTGCTGGTGCCGGTGACGCGGGTTCTGCGGGCCCCGATGCGATCGACGCCTCTGAGGTGCCCGACGAGCCGCGTCACGTGGTCGTCGAAGCGCACGGGCCCCGCTGGCACGGAGTTTCGCTGGGCTGAGCCGCTTGTGGGCCGAACCGCAGGTCGGCTGCGCTGCCGGGTCAACCCCACAAGAGTGGCGCGTTTCTCTCAGCGCTCTCGCGAGAGGCGCTCGGAGAACCGAAGAGCCATAAGGGCGGTTGTGGCCGCGGCAACGGCCCACGCCGCGGCCCAGAACGAGGCCGTCAGGGGAGATTCTGTGACCGACCGCAGCCACGCGACCTGGTAGGTCAACGGATTTGCGGAGGCGATGATCCGCAGGTATTCCGGTGCGAAGTCGAGGGAATAGAACAGCGGAGCGGACAAGACGACGGGCAGTGCCGTCACCGTGACGACGAGATCCCTCACGGCGTAGGAATCGACGCGCGCCCCCACAGCCGCTCCGATGCTTGCCCAACCGATGACGATGACGAGGGCCAAGCAGCTCATGGGAACAAGGGTCAATCCGCCCAGTTGACCAAACCCGAAAAGGGCGGTTCCAATTGCAATGAGGAGAGCTACCTGTCCGACGAACACTGCGCTGGTGAAGAGCAGGATGCTCGCAAGGTAGCCCCGAACGCTGCCGCCGTGCATCGTGTACATCGCGAGCACACCCCACTTCCGGTCGTTCGCGACATCCGAAACGGTGCTTGTGGCAGAGCGGAACGCCACGAAGCAGATGATGCCGGGCATCGCGTATTCCAGGAAGCTGGAGCTCCCTTCTAATCGACCGGCACTGAGGCCAGCCGTGAGAAAAACCAGGTAGGCAATGGGTTCCAGGAAACGTCCGAGGTAGGAGGAACGCCAATTCCACAGGGAGAGAAAGTGATACCGCGCCAGTGTCAGAGACTTCATTTATCGGCCGATCGACTCCGGAGCCGTTCATAAGCGGGCCAAAGATCGCCGCTGTCATCGCCTGCTGCAACGAAAGCCGCAGCAGAGGTGTCGGCGATGATCACTCCGCGGTCCAAGGCGACAACCCGTGTGCAGAAGTCTGCAAACCGAGAAGTCTCGTGAGTGCTGATGAGGGAGGTGACCCCTTCTCGCCGTCTCTTCTCGAGGTAGTGGAAGACCGTTTCGATCCCCCGCGGATCAAGGCCGGCCGTGGGCTCATCCATAATCAGCAAGCGGGGTTCCCCGACAAGGGCTCTGGCTATCTGGGTGCGGCGGAGTTCTCCGCCCGAGAGGCACTCGGCCGTTTTATCGAGGTAAGGCGTAAGCGCCAGGAGTTCGGCAACCGCCTCGGCGGAGGAATTGCGGTGGCGGCTCGATATCGCTCGGCGAAGGTCGAGTCCCAACGCAATGTTCTGACGCACCGTCAATGACCAATCGATGATCTCTCGCTGCGGGCACCAGCCGACGTCGGGTTGGGGAATCCGGAGAGTTATGGCGCCAGTTGTAGGTCGGGTGAGGCATCCCAGGATGTCGAGGAGCGTGGATTTACCGGCACCGTTATGGCCAACGATGGCGATGATCTCGCTTTGACGAATTGTCAGGGAGCACTCATGGAGAGCTGGCTCTGACCTACCCGAATACGACCGGGATATTCCGTGCGCCTGGGCCAGGATTCGCCTCTCAGACTGCATTGGCTGTGATGAGGTTCGCGATGTCATGCGGAGTCGTTTCGTCAGGCCGGGAGACATAGAGGGTTTCGGCCGGCAGTACGTCTGAAGGATCGAAGTCGGGGTTTCCGGTGAACCAACTCAATGACGGCGTCGCGCCTACCTGACTACTGAGGCTGCTTTGCTTCTCGATGTGCACCAGCGTCGTTATGCGGCCGCCACAAGCATTTGGCTGCCCCAGAAGAATTGTCGGTGCGAGGAGAGCAACGAGACCCGTGTCGGGCGAAACGGTCGTCCTGTGCTCGTATGCATTCAATAAATCCAGCCGTGACAGCAGGGAATTCCGTCGTAGACCGAGGGGAGTCTCGTAGCGGAGTAGGTGACCAGACGGGCAGTCGATGATCAACATGTTGTCGCTGATGAGTCGTGCTCCTAGCGAGCACAAGGCCATCGCTGTCGATGTCTTACCTGAGTAGTTGGAGCCGACGATTGCCAGGACACGGCCGTCGCCCATCCTGACTGCCGCGCCGGAGGTAGTTGCTGTCGTCGCATGCAGACGGGAATGAAAAAGGGGCGGAAGGGGCGACGGAACGTTTGACCAGTCCCGGAAATGCGTCTCGTCCGGAATCCCGTGGGAGGAGTCGCGTGGACGGATCGACATTCTCTTGAGAAGCCGATCTTTCGCGAGGAGGCTAGTGAAGAATCCTCGCTCTGGCCACTCGTCGCAGGATAACTCCAGGTGCAGATCAGGTCTTTTTGGCTCGCTTGCGAATGCTCCGTATAGGAAGTGCAGGTCCGCCATGTCGCTCGCCACGCCACGCACTTCAACGGTCACTCCGTAGAAGTCAAAGCTGGCTGTCTGATGAGCGCTATTCACGATGCACCGTCCCGCCCCAGTCCACAAAGGTCTTCAAGGGCAGTCACGGCGGAGATGGCATGGGCGTCTACGTCCAAACTGACACGCCACGACTGTGGGGAGACCTGGTCCACCGTGAAATGCGGCGAGCGGACGAGCTCGGCCGTCCATGTCCACAACACGGGTCCTTTGGAGGGGCTGAGGCTGAGATCGCGGACGTGAATGGCCCGAGTTGTTCCCGTTCGAGTAGCGAAGGAGATGCCCTTCCCCCGAGCCTTTTCGACGAGAGGAATGGACTTGCTAGCCACGTCCCGGACGCCTATCGGTCGGGTGTAGGGCACGATGCCGCCGTCAGATGCAACGACGCACGTGTCGTCGGCGACGAAGGTCCAGCCACGGTCCAAGAGATGCAGGAGCAAAGTTGATTTGCCGGCGGTTGACTGGCCGTGAATCACCAAGCCGCGATCGGGGCGATGGGGCGGTGCGATGCAGCTCCCGTGAAAAGTCCGGAACCGGGTGCGCAGGCCGTCGTAAGTGAATGGGGGAATGGGGCTGGGATCATTTTCCCCGACCAAGACCCAGTCATTCGACTTTGCTGTCTTCACTCGAAGGGCTCGCTCGCCTGGCTCAGCTGCCACATAAGGCCCGTTCGGAGCTACCAATTCGACTTTGATCGCAGATGGCGTCCGGCCCTCGCTGCGAAGGAGGTAGTCCTGGAAGTAGTAGCGCATGTGTCGCGCATCGAGGAGCGTTTGCACCTGCACATCAACCTTCGTACCCCAGAACGAGAGTGGCAGCACGAAGTCTTGCTGGCTCTTATCGGGGAGCATCGAACAGCCCCCGGACGTAAAGCGAGCAGCCCACGTGGACAGACGACACGATTGTGCTCAGTTCTCCCACGCTCGTCCACAGCGACTCGGGTGCAACGTCGGGGCGCCAGGACGAGAAGATGAGGCAGCACTCTCGATCGGCTGGATAGATCGAGGCGATGCGAGCGAGGAGCGGCTCAAGGCGTTCAAGGACGCGCCCCGAAGGTCGCAAGGTCAGGCTGCCGAAATCTCCGACCTGGCTCAGGAGGAGAGGCATTCGCGCATCGATGACCACCTCGTGTCGGATGAAGAAGTGTGATTCGTAACTCTGAACCGCCAAGTCGTAACGGCGTCGAACGTCGACCAGAACTTGATCGATGAAGGAGGAAGCCGCAACCGCTTTGACTCGGATGCCTATAGAAGCGGCCTCGTGGAGAAGCTGCCACCCGGAATCGACCAGGAAGAGGGGGTGCCCATAGGTGAGGAAAAGTACAGCTCCGGACCCCGCCTGGTTCATGGAACGGTCGACGACCGCGTTGCTCATGGATCGATAGACGGCGCGGGGGTCGTCGTCGCTCTCGTAGATGGATTTGAGGTCAATCACCTCCCCGCCGCAAATGCGGCGAAGGTCGCTGTCGAACGCGGTTAGGTGAAAGGTGGCCGCGCTTCCCTTGAGCAGTTCGTCGACTTCCACCGTGCGAGTATCAAAACCGCCAATGCCGAGGCCGATCAGATAAAGATCGGCTTCGGCATCGGGGACGCGAATGTCCTCGCGTGGAATGCGCATCCTTTCGTTCGCCAGTCTCAGTTCATGACCGTGCGGTGGGCGCCGCTGGCCTTCACTGTCTCCTCGATAGTCGGAACGTAAGTGGGAATGAAGAGAGCGCCGTCGGGCGATGCGACGGTCATCTCAGTCGTAGTTGTCGCGTCGAGGGTGTTCATATCGTGGTTCCTCTTTCCTTTCGAGCCGAGGCGACCGCCCCGGTCGAACCGACGATAATGATCATTGACATTTTTTGCAAGACATTTCGAATGTATCTCCTCTGGTGGCCATTCCGCACCTCATGTCTCTCGCGGTGGGGTTCGAAGGAATGGCTAGGGTTGAAGGATGCTTCTCGCCATCGACACGTCGTCAGGAACCTCGGTGGCGGTGGTCGACCGCGACGGCGGCGTGCTCGCCGAGGTGACCGAGCTCGATACGCGCCGCCACGCCGAGGTCATTGGCGAGTCGATCGCGTTCTGCCTCGATGCGGCTGGCGTCGCTCCGGACGAGCTCAGCGCCGTCGTCGCAGGCATGGGCCCGGGGCCCTTCACCGGGCTGCGGGTCGGCATCGCGGCCGCGCGAGCATTCGCGTTCGGAGCGGGCAAGCCCTGCCTGCCGCTCATCAGCCACGACGCCATCGCGTTCGAGCGGCTCGGAGGGCTGGCCCGGGCGATCAGCGGCGCAGCACCCGAGCCCGCCGCCCCCCTCCTCGTGATCACCGACGCGAGACGCCGCGAGCTGTACTGGAGCGCGTTCAGCGGACTCGACGGCGCCGGGCTGCCGGCGCGGCTGGCAGCACCCGGGCTGGCCCGCCCCGCTGAGATCTTCGACGTCGTCGCCGGATCCTGCGGTTCGGCCTTTGTCGCCGAGGCGACGCGAACCGACCCGACCTCCACTCCCGTGTCGGCCGCCGCCCTTGGCATGCTCGGCGAGGTGCTGTTCGCCGCGGGGCGTCCGTTTGCCCGCGACGAGCCGCTCTACCTCCGCTCGCCCGACGTCACCGTTCCGGGTGCGCCCAAGAGGGTCTCGTGACGAACACCGAACCGGTCTACCGGCGGGCTGTGGCCGACGACCTCGACGCGATCATGGCGCTCGAGACGGCGCTGTTCGTGAACGACGCCTGGAGCCCCGAGCTGATGGCTGCCGAGCTGGCGAATCCGCAGGGCTTCTATCTGATCGCCGAGCAGGGCGGGAGTGTGGTCGGCTACGCCGGGCTGCTCTCGCCGCGGGGCGCACCGGAGTCGGACGTGCAGACGATCGCGGTGGCGCCCGAGGCCCGGCGACAGGGGATCGCTCGCGCCCTGATGAACCGTCTCCTCGCCGAGGCGGTGGAGCGCGGCGCCCGCGAGACGTTCCTCGAGGTGCGCGTCGACAACCCCGGCGCGCAGGCCCTCTACGAGTCGCTCGGCTTCGAGGGGATCGCCGTCCGCCCCCGCTATTACATGCCCGACGGCGTCGACGCCCTCGTGATGAAGAAAGACCTGGAGCAACCCGAATGAGCGCCACCGACCCCCTCGTGCTCGGCATCGAGACGAGCTGCGACGAGACCGGAATCGGCATCGTGCGCGGCCGCTCCCTGCTGGCCAACGTGATCGCGTCGTCGATGGACGAGCACGCGCGCTATGGCGGAGTCGTGCCCGAGATCGCTGCGAGGGCCCACCTCGAAGCACTGCAACCGACGCTCGAGGCCGCGCTCGCCGAAGCCGGCGTCACACTGGACGACCTCGACGCCATCGCGGTGACGAGCGGCCCGGGCCTCGCCGGAGCGCTCATGGTCGGCGTCGGAGCGGCGAAAGCGCTGGCCCTCGGCGCAGGCAAGCCCCTGTACGCCGTCAACCATCTCGTCGGACACGTCGGCGCCGATGTGCTGCGAGACGACGGCAGCGAGATCGAACTCCCCACCATCGCCCTGCTGGTCAGCGGCGGACACACGTCGCTGCTGCACGTGCGCGACCTGCTCGACGACGTCGAACTGCTCGGCGAGACGATCGACGACGCTGCCGGCGAGGCCTTCGACAAGGTCGCGCGCCTGCTCGGGCTGCCCTACCCCGGAGGGCCGCAGATCGATCGGGTGGCGGCCGATGGCGACCCTAAGGCGATCCGGTTTCCGCGCGGGCTCACCCTGCCGAAAGACCTGGCTCAGCACCGCTACGACTTCTCGTTCTCGGGCCTCAAGACGGCGGTCGCAAGGCACGTCGAAAAGCTTCAGAACGCAGGATCCGACGTGCCGACCGCCGACGTCGCCGCCAGTTTCCGAGAGGCCGTCGTCGACGTGCTGCTAACGAAGGCGCTCGCCGCATGCACCGAGCTCGGCGTGCCGCGCCTCCTGCTCGGCGGCGGTGTCGTCGCCAACGCGCGCGTGCGCCAGGTCGCGGCTGAGCGGTGCGCTGCGGCGGGAATCGAACTCAGGATCCCACCGCTCGCCCTCTGCACCGACAACGGCGCCATGATCGCGGCTCTCGGCGCTGAGCTGGCGTCGCGCGGGCGGGCGCCCAGCCCCCTCGGCTTCGGTGCCGACTCGACGTTGCCGGTGACGAGCGCGCAGGCGAGCTGACGCGCGTTGCGTTGTGTTGCGTGCGTGCGTGCGTGCGTGCGTGTGGGGCGGCTAGGGAGCTCGGGGTCGTCTCGGCAATTTGAGAGTGATTTCTGGTCGTCGCCCCGTTTTTCTCCGTGCTTGTGGGAGGCGCCGAACGGATCGCTCTCAAATTGTTGACGATCGGGCCAGGTGAGGCCGGGGCGAGTCAGACCGGAGCTGTCGGCGGTGGCGGAGACTCCTTTTGGGGCCTCCACCCTCTGCCTGGCGGCGGGTACTGTCGGGGATGAACGACCCACGGCCGCGATCACAGACCGGAGCTAGTCACCATGACCGACAACAACTCACACGACCGTCCTTCCGCCGACGACCAGGCGCGGAAAGACTCGGAGCAGCCGCCGAGGTACGAGCCGAACCCGACCTACGGGCAGCAGCCGAGCGGGCAGCAGCCGACGTATGGCCAGCAGCCGACCTACGGCCAGCAGAACGCGCAGCCGCCGGCGTACGGTCAGCAGCCGACTTACGGCCAGCAGCAGTACGGCCAGCAGGCGTATGGCCAGCAGCAGCCGAACCCGTACCAGCCATACGGCCAGCCCGGTTACGACCGTCCGACCACCAACGGGCTTGCGATCGCCTCGCTGATCACGGGCATCGCAGGGCTCGTCTTCATCCCGATTCTGCCGAGCATCGCGGCGATCATCCTCGGTCTGATCGGACGCGGCCAGATCAAGGCGCGTCGGCAGACCGGCAGCGGTCTCGCCCTCACGGGCATCATCCTCGGCATCGTGGGGCTGGTGGTGTGGATCGGCCTGATCATCCTGTTCATCGTGCTCGCCGTCTCGCTGCCCCAGGGAGCAGACGGATTCGACCCATCCACCTACCCGAACACGTGATCCCGACACTCTGGAGGCTCGGGCTGCTCCTCGCCCTCCGCTCCAGGGTGCGTCCGGGCGCGCCGGGCACCCTGCCGGCCACGGCGACACGCGTCATCCTCGGTGTCTGGATCGCTGCGCTGGCCGTGGCGGCGCTCGTCGTCGTGGCGTGCGTCGCCCTGCTCGTCTGGGTTGTCGTCCGGGCCTGAGTGTCGCGCCGCGAGCGAAGGCGCCTCGAGTGGCAGTGCCGCGAGATGGCCGTATCTGCGGCTGTGGTGTCGATTGGCGGGAGATCGGGCCATCTCACGCGGCGTCTGAGCTAGGCGCCGGTGCCGAGATCAGCCGCGACCACGCGCTCGCAGAGCAGCGCCGTGTGTCGGCCCGCCACTCGCGTCAAGATCAGTGTGGCCTCGTTTGCGCCCTTCAGCTGCAGCTTCTTGCGGAACGCCGCCGGGTCGACGTCGACCCCGCGCTTCTTGATCTCGACCCGGCCGATGCCACGTGTCTTGAGCTCCTGGCGCAGGCGCTTCTCGTCGAGCGGGAACGTCTCGATCACGCGGAAGCACTGCGCGAACGGAGTGGCCCGAGCGGTCGCCGACGACAGGTAGGCGATGTCGCGGCTGATCGTATGAGCGTCGAGGGTCCGGGCCAGATCGCCGATCAGGCGTGCCCGGATCACGGCGCCGTCGGGCTCGTAGACGTACTCCGCGAGTTCGGCCACGTCGACGTCGTTCGAGTCTCCGGGGGCCGTCATCTCGGAGGGCCCGTCCGGGCCGAAGACGAGTGCCGCGCGGCCGACGCCCGGGCGAGCCAAAGCGCCGAACCAGACGCCGACCTCCACCACCGAGCGGTCGACCGAGATCCACTGGCATTCGGCATCGGTCGGAAGCAGATCGCGGTCGACGCCGGGGCCGAGCTTCACTCCGGTCGGAAAACGCGAAGCGAAGGCGAACGCGGTGTCGAGTGTCGGAGACCACTGACTCGGATCCTGAATTCGTGACGTGTTGGCGTGGCCGGCCGTCCGGCGCGCAGGATCCAGGAACACGCCGTCCACCCCCGCCAGATCCACCTGTTCGGCGTCACCCAGCTGCACCTCGGCGCCGCTCCACGGGGCGAGGTTGTAGGTCGCGACGGCCGCGGTCACCTCGTCGCGGTCGACGGCCAGCACTCCCAGCTCGAGCGCCGCGAACGCCAGGGCGTCGCCGCCGATGCCGCAGCCGAGGTCGGCCACCCGGGTAACACCCGCCCGGCGGAAGCGGCCCGCGTGGGTGGAGGCGACCGCGAGGCGTGTGGCCTGCTCGAGCCCGGCCTCGGTGAAGAGCATGCGCTCGGCGAAGTCGCCGAACTTGGTACGACCCTTGGCGCGCAGCCGCGACTGGCCGAGCACCGCGGCGACGAGCTCGGGGGAGTGGCCGGCTTTTCGGAGGCGTGCGACCTGCGACACCACGTCCGCTTTCTGGTCGAAGGCGGGCAGCGAATCGAGCAGCCGCAGCCCGTCGGGCGTGAGGAGCTCGCGGAGCTCGGAGGATTCCATGAGTTCATCGTCGCACCTGGCACTCGGATTGACCGAGTGCCAGCCACGCTCTAGAGTTTGTTCTGGCACTCACACGCGTGAAGTGCCAACCAGAGATTTCCAGAGTCACGCCGCTTGTGAGAAAGAAGAGGTCAACCGTGTCGGTCAACATCAAGCCGCTCGAAGATCGCATCGTCATTCGTCAGGTCGACGCCGAGCAGACCACTGCTTCCGGCCTCGTGATCCCCGACACTGCCAAGGAGAAGCCCCAGGAGGGCGAGGTTGTGGCTGTCGGACCGGGTCGCATCGACGACAACGGAAACCGCGTTCCCCTCGACGTCGCCGTCGGCGACAAGGTCATCTACTCGAAGTACGGCGGAACCGAGGTGAAGTACTCGGGTGAAGACCTGCTGGTGCTCTCGGCCCGCGACGTGCTGGCGGTCATCGTCCACTAGGTCGAAGCCCCCTGCGAAGGGCCCCGTCTCACTGGAGACGGGGCCCTTCGTCGTTGGCGCTCCCGTGCCGGGGTGTGGCAGTCCGGAACCCCTCCGATGACGGAGGTCGTCGATAGTCTTTCCCAGTGAAAGACGACATCGGCACCGCCCGTTCCGGCCTGATCTACGCGGTCATCGCCTACGGCCTCTGGGGTGTGCTGCCGGTGTACTTCCTGCTTCTGCGGCCCGCAGGCGCCGTCGAGATCGTGGCGTGGCGGATCCTCTGGTCTCTCGTCTTCTGCGGGGTGCTCCTTGCCGTCACGCGCTCGTTCGGCCGATTCGTCGCCCTGCTGCGCGATCGCAGCATCGCCGGCACATTAGGGCTCGCCGGGGCGTTCATCGTCGTCAACTGGACCACCTTCATCTTCGCGACGCTCTCCGGGCACGTCGTCGAGGCGGCCCTCGGCTACTTCATCAATCCGGTGGTGACGGTGCTGCTGGGCGTGCTGCTGCTGCGCGAACGCCTGCGGGTGCTCCAGTGGGTGGCCGTCGGCATCTCGCTCGTCGCGATCCTGGTGATCGCCATCGGCTACGGCCGGTTCCCGTGGATCTCGCTGATCCTGGCGTTCTCGTTCGGCTTCTACGGGCTGATCAAGAAGAGGGTCGGAGGCCGGGTCGACGCGGTCAGCGGCCTGAGCATCGAGACGCTCGCGCTGGCAGTGCCCGCTGCCGTCGCACTTATCGTCGTGAGTGCGACCGGCTTCACCTCGCAGACCGGCGGCCTCGCGTTCGGCTCGTCGGGCACGCTGCAGACCGTGGCGGTGGTCGGCACGGGCGTGATCACGGCTGTTCCGCTGCTGCTCTTCGCGAGCGCGGCACGGCGGCTACCCCTTTCGACGCTGGGGTTGACGCAGTACATCGCGCCCATCCTCCAGCTGATCGTCGGCGTCGCCCTCCTGCACGAACCGATGACGACCGCTCGGTGGATCGGATTCGCGCTCATCTGGGTGGCCCTCGTCGTGCTCAGCACCGATGCCGTCCGTGCGGCCCGACGCGGTCGACCCGAGCCCGCGGTCGGTACCGCCGCCGACGAACCGCAGAACCACGCAGGTGATTCATCACGAATTGCTAACGAAACCGCAAGGTGACGCCCGCAACACACGGTCGAAACAATCTGCACATAGGTTCTAACCCATTCACACGGTTGGGCCGCGCACCATCGCGCGGCCGCATCACCACCGTCAAGAAAGGGTTCACGGATGATCCGATCCATCACCGCCCTCAAGGGACTAGCCGTCATGGGGGCAGCCTCCATGCTCCTCGTGGGCTGTTCCTCGACAGGGGCAACGCCTTCCAACACGTCGTCAGCGTCGTCGACCGCGAAGGCCGATCCGGCCGCCAGCTGCAAAAAGCCGTCGGCCCCCAGCACTGACGCGATGAAGATCGGCACCATGCTGCCGCTCACGGGTTCGCTCGCGTACCTCGGACCGCCCGCCATCGCCGGCGCCGGGCTCGCTCTCGAAGACATCAACAAGGCCGGCGGCGTCGTCGGCAAGCCCGCCGAGATCTCGACCGCCACCGACTCCGGCGACTCGACCGACCTCACCGTCTCGAGCGCGGCTGCCGCCAAGCTCAAGGCCGCCAAGGTCTCCGTCGTGCTCGGCGCCGAGTCGTCCAGCGTCACGCTGAACGTGGTCGACCAGATCACCGGCAGCTGCACCATCGAGATCTCGCCCGCCAACACGGCGTCGACTCTCTCGGGCTACTCGTCGTACTACTACCGCACCGCACCGCCGGACTCGGTCCAGGGTTCGGCTCTCGGCCAGCTCATCGTCAACGATGGCGCCGCCAAGGTCGCGTTCCTCGTCTTCAACGACTCGTACGGCACCGGCCTCCGCGACTCGACCCAGGCCGCCATCGAGGCAGCCGGCGGCTCGGTCGTCTACGGCGGCAAGGGCAAGAGCCAGGAGTTCCCTCCCGGTCAGACGACCTTCTCGTCCGAGGTGACCGCGGCGCTCGCCGCGAAGCCCGACGCGATCGTCATCCTGGCCTTCGACGAGACCAAGTCGATCGTTCCCGAGCTCGTCTCGCAGGGCGCCAACCTGTCGACCGTCTACATGTCGGACGGCAACACGGCCGACTACTCGAAAGACTTCAAGGCCAAGACCCTCTCGGGCGCCCAGGGCACCATCCCCGGCGCGCAGCCGAACGACAGCCTCAAGAAGCGCCTCAACACCTGGTACAAGACGAACAACGGCAAGGCGCTCAGTGACTACTCGTACGCGGCTGAGTCGTACGACGCGATCATCCTGACCGCTCTCGCCGCCGAAGCCGGCAAGGGCACCGACGCTCCGACGATCCAGTCGAAGATGGCCGCTGTCTCGGGTGCCGACGGTGGTACGAAGTGCACCACCTACGCCGAGTGCAAGAAGCTCCTCGACGCGGGCACGGACATCCAGTACACGGGCCCCTCGGGTATCGGACCGTTCAACAAGAACAACGACCCGTCGAGCGCCTACATCGGCATCTACAAGTTCGACAAAGACAACAAGCCGGTTTACCAGAGCAGCATCCAGGGTGACGTGAAGTAATTCACCACCCCTGACACAGAGGGCCCGGCGGGAGCGATCCTGCCGGGCCCTTTGGCGTGTGCTGCGGGGATCGGCTGCGGGCTGCGGGCTGCGGGCTGCGCTGCGCGGCTGGCTGAGACCCGCCTGGCCGTCAGAAACCCGCACAGCCGGCATGAACAGCACGCCTAGCCGCGGCGTCCGTGCCGATCGGCGAGCGTTCGTGCCGGTCGTGGGGGTTTCAGAGCGGCGGGGGCAGGATCCTGCGGTCCGCCGCTCAGCCAGCCCTCGCGGCGCCTTAACTGCCGAGTGGCGGCATCTGCCGCTTTGGCCGAAGCCGAAGTCGCAGATGCCGCCACTCGGGGCAGGCGGGCGGGGTTACTCGCCGTCGACGTCTTTCGCCAGGGTGCCGAGGTAGAGCTCGATCACCTTCGGGTCGTCGGCCAGCTCGCGACCCGTGCCCGAGTAGGCGTTGCGGCCCTGGTCGAGCACGTAGCCGCGGTCGCAGATCTGCAGGCAGCGGCGGGCGTTCTGCTCGACCATGATCACCGAGACGCCGGCCTTGTTGATGCGACGCGTGCGGATGAACGTCTCGTCTTGACGCACGGGGGAGAGCCCGGCGCTCGGCTCATCGAGCAGCAGCACCTTCGGGTCCATCATCAGGGCTCGTGCCATCGCGACACTCTGACGCTCGCCACCCGACAGCGAGCCGGCGCGCTGGTCGCGACGGTCCCGGAGCACGGGGAAGAGATCGAAGATGACGTCGAGGCGCTCCTCGAACTTCTTCGGGCGGAGGAACATGCCCATCTGGAGGTTCTCGACGATAGTGAGCGACGGGAACACATTGTTCGTCTGCGGAACGAACCCGACACCGGCCTGGACCAGCTTGTTGGCCTTCAGATTGGTGATGTCGCGGCCCGCAAGCGTGACCGACCCGGAGTGGATCTTGACGCCGCCGAACAGCGCCTTGAGCAGCGTCGACTTGCCCGCGCCGTTCGGCCCGATGATGCCGATGAGCTCGCCCGGATAGCAGACGAGGTCGCAGTCGTTCAGGATGTTGACGCCTGGGAGGTAGCCGGCGACGAGGTGCTCAGCGCGCATGATCGGCTCCTGGCCGGCGAACTTCTCCGTGCCCTTGTGGGTGCTGGTGTCGAGGATGCTCATGCTTTGCCTTCCGATGCCTTGCCGTCTGCGCCGTGCTCGGTCTCGGCCCGGGCGGCGTCCTCTTCTTTGACCTCGGCCTCGAGCTCTTCGAGTGAGTCGTCGGTGAGGAGGGAGTCGTCACCGAGGTCGGTGTCGTGGTGGGCGCCGAGGTAGGCGTCGATCACGGCCTGGTTGTCCATCACCGTGTCGGCGGGCCCCTCGGCGACGATCTTGCCCTCGGCCATGACGATGACCCAGTCCGAGATGTGCCGAACCATGTGCATGTCGTGCTCGACGAAGAGGACGGTGGTGCCCTCGTCGCGGAGGCTCTGGATGTGCCCGAGCAGCGACTGCGTCAGCGCGGGGTTCACGCCGGCCATGGGCTCGTCGAGCATGATCATCTCGGGGTCGCTCATGAGCGCCCGAGCCATCTCGAGGAGCTTGCGCTGGCCGCCCGAGAGGCTGCCCGCGTAGTCGTCCTTCTTCTCGTAGAGCTTGAAGCGCTGCAGCAGGTCTTCGGCCTTCGCCTCGATCTCGGCCTCGCGCTTCTTCCAGAGCGGCTTGACGATCGCGATGAAGAAGTTCTCGCCCGGCTGGTCGCGCGCTCCGAGGAGCATGTTCTGCATCACCGTCAGGCGCGAGAGCGCCTTTGTCAGCTGGAACGTGCGAACCATGCCGCTCTTGGCGACCTTCGCGGCGCCGACCGCGCCCATCGCCTTGCCGTCGAAGACCCAGCGGGCGGTGCCCTCGCCCCGGTTGGTGAGCGACGGAGCCGAGTTCGGCTTGTCGAAACCGGTGAGGAGGTTGAAGAACGTGGTCTTACCGGCGCCGTTCGGGCCGATCAGCGCGGTGATGGCGCCGCGCTGCACCTCGACGTGCTGCACATCGACGGCCGTCATGCCCCCGAATTTACGGATCACATTGTCGACGGTGAGGATCGGGTTCGGTTTGGCGGATCCTGGTTCTTCGGAGACGGTCGCGAGCTTCTTGCGAAGTTCGACGCGGTCGTAGTCGTAACCGGGCTTCAGGTTGGTTGTGGTCTCAGACACTGAACGACAGCTCCCTCTTATTACCCAGGATTCCCTGTGGTCTGAAGATGATCAGGCACATAAGTGCGATTCCGACGAGAACGTACGAGAACTGCACGGTCTGCTGGGCTCCCATGATCGAGTCGGGGATGAAATCCTGCGCCAGCGTCTGGATGAGAAGACGCATGACGAAGAACAGGATCGCGCCGAGCACGGGGCCAAAGACGGTCGCCGCACCACCCAGCAGCAGCGCCGTGTAGATGAAGAACGTCGTCGAACGACCGAGGCCGTCCGGCTGCACCGACGACGGCAGCACGTAGATGATTCCGGCGATCGCGCCGATCACACCGCCGAGCACCAGTGCCTGCAGCTTGTAGCTGTAGACGTTCTTGCCCAGGCTGCGCACCGCGTCTTCGTCTTCGCGGATGCCCTTGAGCAGGCGACCCCACGGGCTGCGGGCGAGAGCCCAGATCAGCAGGAGGAAGAGGGCGACGAGGCTCCAGCCGACGATGCGGATCCACCAGCCGTTGACGCCGTTGTTGTCGTACGTGAACCACAGGATGGTGGTGGTGCCGTTCGGCAGGGGCGAGAGGGCGGTGAAGGCGCCGTTGTACGAGTTGCCCGTGATGCCGTTCGACCCGCCGGTGAGATCGGTGAGGATGCTCGAGCGGCCGACCATGCGGATGATCTCGGCGGCCGAGATCGTGACTATCGCGAGATAGTCGCCCCGCAGTTTGAGCGTCGGCAGACCGAGGATGAACGCGAAGACGAGCGCGCAGAGCATGGCGACCAGGACGGCCGCGAAGATCGGCAGACCCCGCTCGACCGCGATGGCGAAGCCGTAGGCGCCCAGCAGCAGGAACGCCGCCTGGCCGATGTTGAGCAGACCCGCGAAACCGAAGTGCACGTTGAGGCCGATCGCCGCGATGGCGAAGGCGGCCGTCGTCGGCGCAAGCGCCTGGACGGTCAGGGATTGGAAGAGATTGACGATGTAGTCCATGAGTTGTCTCCCTTAACCGATGCGCTCGCGGCGGCCGAAGATGCCCTGCGGCCGGAACAGCAGGATGAGGATGAGGATGAGGAGGGCCGTCGCGTACTTGAAGTCACCGGGGAGCACGAGGTTCGTGAGCTCGACGATGATGCCGACGATCATGGAGCCGACCAGGGCACCGAACGCCGTGCCGAGGCCGCCGAGGGTCACCGCGGCGAAGATCAGCAGAAGGATCTGCAGACCGGTCTGCCAGTTGACACCGTTCAGCACGAGGCCGAGCATGACGCCCGAGAGGCCGGCGAGACCGGCGGCGACAGTCCACACGAGGCGGATGATCCGGTCGACGTCGATGCCGGAGGCGGCGGCGAGCGACGGGTTGTCCGAGACCGCGCGGGTGGCACGGCCGGTGCGGGTCTTCAGGAGGAAGAAGCCGGCGCCGGCGAGCACGACGATCGAGATGCCCATTGCGACGTACGACTGGATGGTCAGCGTCACGCCGCCGATCGTCACCGTCTCGGGGTTGGCGGTCGAGATGCGCACCGTGGCCGCGCCGTAGAAGTACTGGAACGCGTACTGCAGGGCGATCGAGAGACCGATGGTGACGATCATGAGCTGCGTCAGGCTGAGCCGCTTCTTGCGCAGCGGCTTCCAGATCAGGGCGTCTTGGAAGAACCCGGTGGCCGCCGAGATCACCACCGTGACGACCGCGGCGAGGATGAGGTTGAGCCCCAGCACGTTCGCGAACGTGTAGGCGAGCAACCCGCCGAGCGTCACCTGCTCGCCGTGGGCGAAGCTCTGGAGGCCGGTGGTGCCGTAGACCAGCGAGAGGCCGATGGCAGCGAGGGCCAGAAGGAGGCCGAGCCGGATCCCGGAGACCGCCTGCTGGGCGAAGCGCTGCCAGGTGACGTCGTTGGTCGCGGCGTTGTCGATCGTTGCGCCCTTCGTGGTCGTCAGCTGGAAGAGCGTTCCGGCCGACGAGCCGAGACTCACCTGGACCTTGCGGTCGTTCGTGCCGGCGTTCGCCAGGAACTGCCCGCTCGGCAGGGTCGACTCGTCGAGCGACACGGTGTAGGTGCCCGCCGTCTTGGCCGGAATCACCCAGCGGCCGACCGCATTCGTCGTGCCGGTGAGGGCATCGCCCGACTCGGGCTTCGCCGAGATGGTGACGCCCTCGGCGGGCTTGCCGTCGCTGGTCTTCAGCGTGCCCTGGATGCACGCGGTCGTTGCATCGGCCACACAGGTCGTGGTCGCCGCCTGCGCCGAGGTCGGCGCGAGCACGAGCGAGGCGAGGCTGGCCAGCAGCCCGAGCATCAGCAGTGATGCCACGACGACCAGCGAGTGGCGGGTGGGGATGCGGGAGCGGGAGCCCGATCGGGTATCAGAACGCGTTCGCAGGGAGCGGGAACTCCGGAGCGGTGGTGTGTTCGTGGGCACGAGAATCACAGAACCTCCTGGACGGCCCAGTCGGACATTTCCCCGAGGGTCTGGCTCGCCGTCGTCGTTGACAGTACTTTCCCTATGTGTCGGCTGTGTTTCCGCGAAAACACGGTAGAGACACAGGAGTCTAAATGGTTCCTAGGCTCATTGCGGTACAGGCGGCTCGTGTCGGCGCTGTTGCGGGTCGGGGGCGGGCCTGCTCCGCTCCGGTCTCGGGAATGATCGCGTGCCTCGCGGGTTAAGATGTATCACCGGTGCTCGACGGCGAAACCGGCCCCCACTGTCGCAGCTTCATTCACTCAAAAGGTGGCTCATGGACCAGCCGGATCCCTTCGGTTTCATCGGACTCACGTACGACGACGTCATGCTCCTGCCCGGGCACACCGACGTCATCCCGTCCGAGGCAGACACCTCGTCGCAATTGACGAAAAGGATCCGGGTGGCGACGCCGCTCCTGTCCGCGGCAATGGACACCGTCACCGAATCCCGCATGGCCATCGCTATGGCGCGCCAGGGCGGTCTCGGCATCATCCACCGCAACCTGTCGATCGCCGACCAGGCGGCCCATGTCGACAAGGTCAAGCGCAGCGAGTCGGGCATGATCACCAACCCGGTCACCACGACGCCCGACGCCACCGTCGCCGACGTCGACGCCCTGTGCGGTCAGTTCCGTGTCTCCGGCCTCCCGGTCATCGAACAAGACGGCACGCTCGTCGGCATCATCACGAACCGAGACATGCGCTTCGTCTCGAAGTTCGAGATGGCCAGCACGCTCGTGCGCGACGTCATGACCAAGGCGCCGCTCATCACCGCGGCCGAGGGCGTCGATCCCGACTCGGCGATCGCGATCTTCGCGCAGCACAAGATCGAGAAGCTGCCCCTCGTCGACGAAGCCGGGCGTCTCCGCGGCCTCATCACGGTCAAAGACTTCGACAAGACCGAGCAGTACCCGAACGCGACCAAAGACGACGCGGGTCGACTTCGCGTCGGTGCGGCGATCGGCTTCTTCGGCGATGCGTGGCAGCGCGCCCAGGCGCTCCGCGACGCGGGCGTCGACGTCCTCGTCGTCGACACCGCCAACGGCGAGAGCTTTGGCGAGCTCGACATGATCAAGCGCATAAAGGCCGACCCGACCTTCGCCGACATCGACGTGATCGGCGGCAACGTCGCAACGCGCTCGGGTGCCCAGGCCCTCATCGACGCCGGCGCCGACGCGATCAAGGTCGGCGTGGGCCCCGGCTCGATCTGCACCACTCGGGTCGTCTCGGGCGTCGGCGTGCCCCAGGTCACCGCCGTCTACGAGGCGTCGCTCGCCGCACGCGAGGCCGGCGTTCCGGTCATCGCCGACGGCGGCCTGCAGTACTCCGGTGACATCGCCAAGGCCCTCGTGGCCGGCGCCGACACCGTCATGCTCGGCTCGCTCCTCGCCGGCTGCGACGAGAGCCCCGGCGAGATGGTGTTCGTAGGTGGCAAGCAGTTCAAGGCCTACCGCGGCATGGGATCCCTCGGAGCCATGCAGACCCGCGGCAAGAACACCTCGTACTCCAAAGACCGCTACTTCCAGGCCGATGTGCCGAGCGACGACAAGCTCATTCCCGAGGGCGTCGAGGGCCAGGTGCCCTACCGTGGCGCGCTCGCCAACGTCGTCTACCAGCTCGCCGGCGGGCTCCGCCAGTCGATGTTCTACGTCGGAGGCCGCACGATCCCCGAGCTGAAGGCCCGCGGCAAGTTCGTGCGCATCACCGCTGCTGGGCTCAAGGAGAGCCACCCGCACGACCTGCAGATGGTCGTGGAGGCGCCGAACTACCGTCGGTAGTCGCCGCGCCTGCGCCGCAATACGTCTGACGGACAACCCGACCTGCCGCGGCAGGTCGAGTTGTCCGTTTCGTGTCTGCCAGGGGTTATCCACAGGGGCGGTGTCGAGCCCCGCCGGAAGGTACGGCGTGGAGCCAGGCTTGGGTTATGAATCGACTCGAGGGTGCCACCGAAATCGTCCGGAGCGGCGTCGACGACCGCGCAACCAGGCGCGCCGTCGAGCGAGGGCTTCTGGTGCGGCTCGCACGGGGCTGCCACGTCCGGGCCGTCGACTGGAGCGCGGCCGATCGAGATGAGCGATTCCGGTTGAGGATCCAGGCGGCACGGCTGGTGACGCGCGGCCGGTTCGTACTCTCGCACGCGGCAGCAGCATATGCCTGGGGTCTGCCCTGGGTCGGCGACTGGCCTCGCCTCGTCGATGTCACCGACCCGGAGCGCAGCACCACTCGATCGACCACGGTGACACGGTGTCACGCGGCGGCCCTCGAGGAGTCGGAGACGGTCTCGTTCGATGGCTTCCTGCTGACGTCGCTGGCACGGACCGTCATCGACGTCGCATTGACCGTGCCGTTTTCGCTCGGGGTGGTCGTCGCGGACGCAGCCTTGAATTCCGGCCACGTGGTCGAGGGCCAGTTCACGGCAGCCCTCGACTCTCGGAGCGCCGCTCGGCGCTTCGTGTCGGCGACGCACGTCGTCCGGTTCGCCGACAGGCTCGCAGGGTCCGCGGCGGAGTCTCTTAGTCGCGTCGGCGTTCACGCCCGCGGCGCACCCCGCCCACTGCTGCAGAAGAAGTTTCACGGTTCCCACGGAGCAACGGCCTTTGGCGATCTCTTCTGGGAGCAGGTGGGAGTGCTCGGCGAATGCGACGGCGATCAGAAATACCTCCAACCGAAGTTCCGGCCGGAGCGCTCGGTGGAACAGGCTCTGCTCGAGGAGAAGAGGCGCGGCGATTGGCTGCAAGCGCTTCCCGAGGTGCGACGGTTGGTGCGCTGGGGCTGGCGCGAAGCCTCGGATCCTGAGCTCCTGTCGCGGCGCCTCGCGCAGGTGGGCGTCCCCTTCGGCCCGCGGCGTCGGCCCGGCGACCCATGGTGACGACGCGTTGCGGACCTGGAGCCCGGCCGCGGCAGGTTGCGGAGTCCGCGATACGTGGGGCGGCAGGCCGGTAGGGTTGACGAGTGACTGAGGTAGAGATCGGCGTCGCCAAGCGCGCCCGCCGCGCATACGCGTTCGACGACATCGCGATCGTTCCGAGCCGCCGCACCCGTGACCCCCGCGACGTCAACCTCGGCTGGTCGATCGACGCGTTCCACTTCGAGACGCCGATCATCGCGGCCCCCATGGACTCCGTGGTGAGCCCCGCGACGGCCATCCGCATCGGTCAGCTCGGCGGCTTGGGCGTGCTCGACCTCGAGGGCGTCTGGACTCGCTACGACGACCCCGAGGCGGTGCTCGCCGAGATCCGCGGCCTGCCCGACGAGATCGCCACCGCCCGCATGCAAGAGATCTATGCGGCACCCATCAGGCCCGAGCTCGTCACGGCGAGGCTCGCCGAGATCCGCGCAGCCGGGGTCCCGGTCGCCGGCGCCCTCAGCCCGCAGCGCACCCAAGACCTCTACCAGACGGTGGTCGACGCCGGTGTCGACCTCTTCGTGATCCGTGGCACGACGGTCTCGGCCGAGCACGTGTCGAAGAACGCCGAGCCGCTCAACCTCAAGAAGTTCATCTACGAACTCGACGTGCCCGTGATCGTGGGCGGTGCCTCCACCTACACGGCGGCGCTGCACCTCATGCGAACGGGTGCGGCCGGCGTCCTCGTCGGGTTCGGCGGGGGAGCAGCCTCGACCACCCGCGCCTCGCTCGGCATTCACGCACCCATGGCGTCGGCGGTTGCGGACGTCGCCGGAGCACGCCGCGACTACCTCGACGAGTCGGGCGGTCGGTACGTGCACGTCATCGCCGACGGCGGTCTCGGCACCTCGGGCGATATCGTCAAGGCCATCGCGATGGGGGCCGACGCCGTCATGCTCGGTGCCGCCCTCGCCCGTGCGACCGACGTGCCGGGTGGCGGTTTCCACTGGGGAGCCGAAGCGCACCACCCCGAACTGCCCCGTGGCCGACGCATGCACGTCGGATCGACGGGCACGCTCGAGAACATCCTGTTCGGCCCGGCGCCGACGACCAACGGCACGGCGAACCTCATGGGAGCCCTCCGCCGCTCCATGGCGACGACCGGCTACAGCGACCTCAAAGAGTTCCAGCGCGTCGAAGTGGTCGTCGCGCCGTACCACCCGCACTAGCCGGGCAGGTCAGGCCGAGCGCGTCTTGAGGCCGTTCGGCTCGCACCGACGAGAAGCGCAGGATCCCGCGGGCCGGGTTCGCTGACAGCGTGCGCGGGGCGACCCGGTGCCGGGAAGCGCCGCCGCCGGATCCTTGTTGACCCTGTGGACAGCCCGGCTCGCCTCGATTTTCGCGACGGTAAGCTGAGACGACTGCCCCCGAGCTTCTGGAGACCAGCCCATGGTTGACGTGCGTCGTGTGAAACTCCCCGGTGTGGGAGTGCTTCACACCTTCATCACCGACGACGGTGGCAAGTGCGGAGTGATCACGCATCGCTCCGGCCACAGCGACCTCATCACGTTCAGCGACGATGCCGACGGCGACAACGTCACGAAGGTGTCGCTGCGTCTGAGCGAAGACGAAGCGCACACCCTCGCCGAGTTGCTCGGCGGCACCCGCATCACCGAGTCGCTGTCGGCGCTCGAGCAGATGCCGGGCCTCAGCATCGACTGGTTCACGGTCGACTACGACGATCACATCGCCGGGCAGCCGCTCGGTGACCTCGCGGCCAAAGGCGTCGTCGGTCTGACCGTCGTCGCGGTCGTGCGCGGTGAGACCGCCAACCCGGCGCCCTCGGGCGACTTCAAGGTGTTCCCGGGCGACACGCTCGTGGTCGCGGGTTCGCCCGAAAAGGTCGCGAAGGCGTTCCACTTCTACCGCAGCGGCGGCATCAAGTCGGCGGCCGGCGTGCCCGCGGGTGGCAGCACGCTCGTCGACGGCGGTTCGTCGCTCGACTCCCCGCCGGGGGTCTAAGCCGTATGCACCTGGGTCAAGAGCTCCTCGTCTTAGGGATCCTCCTCGTCCTGGCGTACATCCTCGGCCGGCTGGCGAAGCTGATCGGCCTCCCGACGATTCCCGTCTACATGGTCGTCGGCCTGCTCGCGAGCCCGCACGTCGGCTGGTTCCCCCTCGACTTCGAGTCCGACAAGATCGAGCTGATCGCGATCTTCGGGTTGATCCTCCTGCTGTTCAACCTCGGGCTCGAGTTCGATCAAGACGAGTTCTTCGGCAACGTCGGCAAGCTGGTGTTGTCCGGTGGCAGCTACATAGCCGTCAATATGGTCGTCGGCCTGGCCTTCGGCTTCTGGGTCGGCTGGGGCACGCGCGAGGCGCTCGTAATCGCGGGCATCACGGCCACGTCGTCGTCGGCGATCGTCACCAAGCTGCTGATCGAACTCGGCCGTCTGGCGAACCGCGAGACGCCGATGATCCTCGGCATCACTGTCGTCGAAGACATCTTCATCGCGATCTACCTCGCGATCGTCTCGGTCGTGCTCAGCGGCGAGACCGCGCCGTGGCCGGTGATCGGCAAACTCGCGATTGCGTTCCTGTTCCTCATAGTGATGTTCACCATCGCGAGATGGGGCGGCAAATGGGTCTCTAAACTCATGCGCACCAAAGACGACGAGCTCTTCACGATCCTCTTCTTCGGGCTCGCCGTCATGTTCGCGGGGATCGGCGAAATTCTCGGCGTCACCGACGCGATCGGGGCGTTCCTGATCGGTCTGGTCTGCGGGGCCACGCGGTTCCGCAATCGCATCGAGACCTTCGCGCTCCCGATGCGCGACGTCTTCGCGGCATTCTTCTTCTTGAACTTCGGCCTCGCGCTGAACCCCGGCACCTTCCCCGCGGTGGTCTGGCCCGTAATCGCGGCCGTCGTCATGACGATCGTGCTCAACGCGGGTGCCGGTCAGTTCGTCGCGTGGCTCAACAAGCTCGGGCCCCAGGCCGGAATCAACGCGGCGGCGATTCTGCACAACCGGGGCGAGTTCGCGCTGATCCTCGCGACGCTCTCGCTGGGGGCAGGGCTCGACGACCGCATCCAACCGTTTGCCGGTCTCTACGTGCTCATCATGGCCGTCATCGGGCCGCTGCTCGCCGCCAATTCCGAGAAGATCGGAGGCGTACTCTTGCGCAAGAAGAAGAAGGCCGCCCGGGCGAACGCGAAGCAGCAGGTCGTGCCGCGGGGCAGCGAAGAGATCGCGCTGATGGAGGCGGCCCTCGCCGGCGAGACACCCCGGCAGAGTGCCGATCTCGACGACGACCTCGAGGCGGTGGCGCTCGCGGTCCCCGTCGATACCGACGAATACCTCTACGGCACCGACGACGACGAGGTCGACGCTGCGGCCGAGCAGGCCAGCCAGCAGTCCGACCACCGAGCAACACGGCAGAGAGACCCCGAATACTGATGCGCGACGACCAGGCGAGACCTCTTCCCGACAGCATGTGGGAGGTCGCGCGACGACCGCGCTGGATCGGCATGCTCGCCCTCGCCCTCGCTGTCGCCGCACTCTTCGCCTGGCTCGGGCACTGGCAGCTCGATCGCAGCGTCGACAGCCTCAAGCCCGTCAGCACAGGATCCGAGACCAGCACCCCCCTCTCCGACCTCACGTCGCCCCAGAGCAAATACCTCGATAAGTTCACCGGCCAGAAGGTGACGGTCACGGGCGCGTTCGACAAAGACGACTTCCGCGTCATCAGCGGCCGCCTCAACCACTCCGACAGTGGCTACTGGCTCGTCGGCCGCTTCGTCGACTCCTCGACGGGCGGCTCGCTCGCCGTCGCGCTCGGCTGGGGTGCGACTGCCGCCGACGCCAGGTCCACGATCTCGTCGGTGCCGGTGGCCCCGACGACGACCGCGCTCGCCGGGCGGTACCTGCCGAGTGAGGCCGCATCCGAGGGCAAGTTCCAGGAGGGCCGGGAGACGGTCGTCGCCGTACCGCAGCTCATCAATCAGTGGAGCGACTTCTCGGGCGACGTCTACAACGGCTATGTCGTGGCCGATCGCTCTTGGGGCGACCTGACGGCGATCTACTCGCCGCCTCCGATCGACAAGACCTCGATCAACTTCTTGAACCTCTTCTACGCGATCGAGTGGGTGGTCTTCGCCGGCTTCGCGATCTTCCTCTGGTTCCGTCTCGTGCGAGACGCCTTCGAGCGCGAGGTCGAGGAGGCCGAAGAGGCCCGTGCGCTGCTCGAGGGTGGTTCTCCCCAGGCATCGCTTCACGCCGACTGACCCCTGATCCGCCTCGATTAGACTGGCTCCCATGCCCCTGAAGCCTCGGCCGCGCAATATCCCCAAGATCCCGGGGGCGGTGCGCCTGTACAAGATCTCCGCCTACGTCACCGGTGTGATGCTGCTGTTGCTCTGCTTCGAGATGCTGTTGAAGTACACCGGTCTCCAGACCGAGATGGCCATCGGCGATCCTCGCGGCTTCTTCGTGCGCGAGGGCACCATCCGCAGCCCCGCGCTCGACCTGTCGCTCGGCATCCTCATCGCCCACGGCTGGCTGTACGTCGTCTACCTGTTCACCGACTTCCGCCTGTGGAGCATCATGCGGTGGCCGTTCTCTCGGTTCATCCTCATCGCTCTCGGCGGAGTCATCCCTCTGATGTCATTCTTCGTGGAGCGCCACATGGCCAAGATCGCCCTGACCGAATACGAGGCGCTGCAAGCAGAGCGCGAGACGGCGAAGGCCACCGCATGAGCGACGAGACCGTGCAGAAGCCCGTCCTCGTCGTCGACTTCGGTGCGCAGTACGCCCAGTTGATCGCCCGACGCGTTCGCGAGGCCGGCGTGTACTCCGAGATCGTGCCGCACACCATCACCGCGGCCGAGGTCGCGGCGAAGAGCCCGGTCGGTATCGTCCTCAGTGGCGGTCCGTCGAGCGTCTACGAAGAGGGTGCGCCGGCCTTGGACGCCGGCATCCTCGACCTCGAAGTGCCCGTGCTGGGCATCTGCTACGGCTTCCAGGCCATGGCCGTCGCCCTGGGCGGCGAGGTGGCGAAGACGGGCGCGCGTGAATACGGCGCCACCGACGTGACTGTCTCGGGCACCGAGTCGACACTGCTCGATGGTCAACCCGCGGCACAGACGGCGTGGATGAGCCACGGCGACTCCGTTTCGAAGGCGCCCGAGGGCTTCGAGGTGCTCGCCTCGAGTGCGTCGACTCCCGTGGCCGCGTTCGCCTCCGACGCCCGACGTCTCTACGGCGTGCAGTGGCACCCCGAGGTCAAGCACTCCGCCCACGGGCAGGCTGTGCTCGAAAACTTCCTGCACCGCGCGGCAGGCATTCCCGCCGACTGGAACAGCGGCAACGTCATCGCCGAGCAGGTGGCACGCATCCAGGAGCAGATCGGTGCGGGGCGCGTTATCTGCGGTCTCTCGGGCGGGGTTGACTCGGCCGTGGCCGCGGCCATCGTGCACAAGGCCGTCGGTGACCAGCTCACCTGCATCTTCGTCGATCACGGCCTGTTGCGCGCCGATGAGCGCACTCAGGTCGAGAACGACTACGTCGCCGCCACCGGTATCCGTCTCATCACGGTCGACGCCGAGCAGCAGTTCCTCGACGCTCTCGCCGGAGTCTCCGACCCCGAGCAGAAGCGTAAGATCATTGGTCGCGAGTTCATCCGGTCCTTCGAGGAGGCGGCCACGGCCCTCGTCCTTGAAGCCGACGCCTCGGGTGCTGGCGAGCCGGTCAAGTTCCTCGTGCAGGGCACGCTCTACCCCGACGTGGTCGAGTCGGGCGGCGGCACCGGCACCGCGAACATCAAGAGCCACCACAATGTCGGCGGCCTCCCCGAAGACCTGCAGTTCGAGCTCGTCGAGCCGCTCCGCACCTTGTTCAAAGACGAGGTCCGCGCCATCGGTCGCGAGCTCGGGCTTCCCGAGGTCATCGTCGGCCGCCAGCCGTTCCCCGGGCCCGGCCTGGGTATCCGCATCGTCGGCGAGGTCACGCACGAGCGTCTCGAGCTGCTTCGTGCTGCCGACAAGATCGCCCGGGCCGAGCTCACCGCAGCGGGCCTCGACGACGAGATCTGGCAGTGCCCGGTGGTGCTGCTCGCCGACGTCCGCTCGGTCGGTGTCCAGGGCGACGGGCGCACCTACGGTCACCCCATCGTGCTTCGCCCCGTCTCCTCCGAAGACGCGATGACCGCCGACTGGACTCGCCTGCCCTACGACGTGCTCGCCAAGATCTCAAACCGCATCACGAACGAGGTCGCCGGCGTCAACCGCGTCGTGCTTGACGTCACGTCGAAGCCGCCGGGCACCATCGAGTGGGAGTAGTGGCGCGCAACTAACCGGCTGCCTGGCTCCGAGTCGCACCGCTCGGCCCGCGACACCGCCTTTCGGCGGTGTCGTGGGCCGTTTGCGGTTCCGGGGTGCGGAGGGCGCCATCGCCGAGATCGCAGTTGTGGTCGGGTGGGGGTGACCACTAGTGCGATCTCGGCGCGGGGCGGGCGGAGAGCGCGAGGTGGCCTGAACTACGGGAATGCCGGCGTAGCGCGGGAGATCGGGCCATCTCGCGGGCCGGGCGACGACGCCCGGGCGCCGAGATCGCAGTAATGGTCGGGTGAGGGCGACCCCAAGTGCGATCTCGGCGGCCTCGGCAGCCCACCGACCGGGGTCGAGCTCATGCCCGGCCCGAACGGCGGCGGACACAAAACGGGCCGCCCTCCGTGAGGAGAGCGGCCCGTTTGCTGAGGCAGAAGCTAGTTGTTGCCGCGCAGGATCGCGAGCATGCGCAGGATCTCGGTGTACAGCCACACGATCGTGACGACGAGGCCGAAAGCGGCCTGCCATCCGAAGACGCGCGGGACACCCCGCTCGACGCCGACCTTGATCTGCGTGAAGTCCATCACGAGCGAGTAGGCGGCGAGGAGCACGACGATGATGCCGATCCAAAAGCCGAGCGGAATGCCGAGGAGCTCGATGCTGCGGAGGCCGAACTGACCCGAGGTCACGCCGGTGAGCTGCAGAACGAAGCTGATCAATGAGAAGGCCAGGTAGCCGAGCATGGCGACGAGGAAGATCTGGGTAGCGCGCTTCGACTCGCGGACCTTGCCCGACTTGAAGAGTGCCAGCGTCACCGCGAACACACCGAGCGTGCCGAGGATGGCCTGAACGACGATGCCGTCGTAGGCGGCCTCGAAGTAGCTCGAGAGCCCACCGACGAGAAGACCTTCGAAGCCGGCATAAGCCAGGACGAGCGCGCCCGACGGGCGCTTCTTGAAGATGTTGACGAAGGCGAGGACCAAGCCGACGATTCCGCCGACGACGGCGAGAGCGGGAACGAACCAGCCGATCGCGGCACCGACGAGGAGCACAGCGAAGGCGCCGACGGTCTTGGCGACGACGTCTTCGTACGTCATCCGGTCGGTGTCGACCGGCGTGGCGCTGGGCTTGCTGTACAGGTCGTTGAGCTGCTCGGCAGTCATGCCGCCGTTCACGACCGGCTGCTGACCAGCCTTGCCCTGAGCCGACTGCGCGGCCTGCCAGTTCACCAGGTCGTTGCTGTTGTTCGAAAAGGCCGGCGACTGACTGAAGCCGGGATTCGAGTGAGCCAATTGGTCCTCCAGGGGATCCGCGTCGGCGATGGTTGGTGGGGTCGGCCGACACTGCTTTTGTTGAACTCGAGTCTACGTGTCTGCTGTACGGCACGTGCTGAGAATTCACCTGATGAGAGGCGGTTTCGCCACGGGAGAACGTGCAGGGCGTGCACGTTTGCACCCGACTGAGAGCGGCGTGGGGAGAGGGTCGTGAGCCGGGCTGTCGGATCCTGCGGTTACCGTGTTCTCGTGACCCTCGAACCCCTCGTCATCGCCCATCGCGGAGCCAGCGGCCACCGCCCCGAGCACGGCGCCGACGCGTATCAGCTGGCCATCGAGCTCGGAGCCGACGCCATCGAGCCCGACATCGTGGCGTCGAAAGACGGAGTGCTGGTGCTGCGGCACGAGAACGAGATCTCGGGAACGACCGACGTCGCCGAGCACCCCGACTTCGAAGATCGCCGCACGACCAAAGAGGTCGACGGCCAGCAGGTCACCGGCTGGTTCACCGAAGACTTCACCTGGCCCGAGCTGCAGCGCCTGCGCATCCGGGAGCGATTGCCGCTGCTGCGACCCGAAAGTGCGGGCCACGACGGCGAGGGCAGGATCCTGCGGTTCCGCGATCTGCTCGACCTCCTCGACGCAGACGAGGCCGTCGAGGCCGCCGTCTCGCTCGTCGCCGAGGTGAAGCACGCCACCTATTTCACCTCGATCGGGCTGCCGCTCGGCGAGATGGTTGCGACGGAACTGGCCGAGACCGGCTGGATCGACGACCCCCGGCTGACGGTGGAGAGCTTCGAGCGGGGCGTCCTCGACGACTTGCGCCGGCGCGGTGTCGGAGGGCGCTTCGTCTACCTGCTGGAAGCGGCGGGCGCGGCGTTCGACCTGGTGGCGCGCGATGGCGCGGCGGCGACGACGTACGCCGAACAGCTGACTGCGGAGGGCATGGCCACCCTGAACCGCGACGGAGGTCTCGACGGGGTCAGCGTGCCCAAGGGCCTGCTACTCGGCGAGGGCGGTCGCGGCGACGCGACCCTGGTCGAGCGGGCGCACGGGCTCGGGCTCGAGGCTTTCACCTGGACCCTGCGACCGGAGAACGCGTTCCTCGCGAAGCCGAACCGAATTGGGTCGACGAAGGCCGATCACGGCGCTTGGCGCACCGAATTCCACGAGATCGCCGCGACCGGCGTCGACGGGGTCTTCACCGACTTTCCCGAGCTGTTGCTGGAGGTTCTTCCGAGGGTGTCGGCCAACAGCTGAGGCGCACGCCGCGGGTGGCGGTGTCGGTGGGCGGCCGTAGGCTTGGGGGATCATGACGATCGTCCTCGAGCCCTTCGACAGCACCGGCGGCACGCCGAACGATCGGCTGACCGCCGGCCTGAATCCGCAGCAGAAAGAAGCGGTTGAATACCGCGGCCAGTCGCTGCTGATCGTGGCGGGCGCCGGCTCCGGTAAGACGAGCGTGCTCACCCGACGCATCGCGGGGTTCCTCGACTCACGTGAGGCCTGGCCCAGCCAGATCCTCGCCATCACCTTCACCAACAAGGCAGCCGCCGAGATGCGTGAGCGCGTCGCTCAGCTCGTCGGGCAGTCGGCCGAGGGGATGTGGATCTCGACGTTCCACTCGGCGTGCGTGCGCATTCTTCGGCGCGAGGCCGAACAGTTCGGCTTCACCAAGAGCTTCACGATCTACGACAGCGCCGATTCAAGGGCGCTGCTCAAGCGAATCCTGAAAGAGCTCGACGCCGACTCGCTCGGGTTCACGGTGAGCCAGGCCTCCGGCAAGATCTCCAAGCTCAAGAACGAGCTCAGCGACGTCGAGACCTACTCCCGCCAGATCAACATGGGCGACCCGCAGGAGGTCATGTTCCTCGAGATCTTCCGGCAGTACACCCGCGAGCTCCAGCGCGCCAACGCCTTCGACTTCGACGACCTCATTGCCCAGACGGTCTACCTGTTCCGCGCGTTCCCGCACGTGGCGGCGGTCTATCAGCGACGGTTCCGGCACATCCTGGTCGACGAGTACCAAGACACCAACCACGCGCAGTACGCCCTGATCCGCGAGCTCACGCGCCCGGTCGAGACACCCCTCGTCGAAGAGCTCGAGCGCGGCGGCCAGTACGTCGCCTCGCTGAAAGACGGCAGCGGGCGGATCCCGGGGGCATCGCTCACAGTCGTCGGCGACTCCGACCAGTCGATCTACGCGTTCCGTGGCGCCGACATCCGCAACATCACCGAGTTCGAGCACGACTTCCCGAACTCGAAGGTGATTCTGCTCGAGCAGAACTACCGCTCGACGCAGAACATCCTCGACGCGGCGAACGCCGTCATCTCGAACAACTTCGACCGCCAGGCGAAGAGCCTCTTCACGACAGTGGGGTCGGGCGACAAGATCGTCGGGTTCACGGGCTACACCGGGCACGACGAGGCGCAGTTCGTCGCCGACGAGATCGCGTCCCTGCACGAGGCCGGCATGGCCTACAAAGACGTGGCCGTCTTCTACCGCACCAACTCGCAGACGCGAGCCCTCGAAGAGATCTTCATCCGCTCCGCCATCCCGTATCGCGTGCTCGGCGGCACGAAGTTCTACGAGCGCGCCGAGATCAAAGACGCGATGGCGTACCTGATCGCCGTGGCTAACCCGGCAGACCCCATGGCGCTCCGGCGGATCATGAACACGCCGAAGCGCGGCATCGGTCCGGCGACCGAGACGGCGCTGCAGCGGTATGCCGACACCAACGAGGTGGGCCTACGCGACGCAATGCGCAACGCCGCGGCTCTCGGCCTGGGGCCGAAGGTGACCGGTGCGATCACCGGCCTGGCTCAGCTGCTCGACGACGTGACAGCCACCGCGGCGACCGCTCCGGTCTCCGAGATCCTCACGGCGCTGATCGAGGGCAGCGGGCTCGTGGCCGCTCTCCGCGCGTCGCGCGATCCTCAAGACGAGGCCCGCGCCGAGAACATCGATGAGCTCGTCGCCGTCACCCGCGAGTTCCAGAAGAACAACCCCGACGGGGTCCTCCTCGACTTCCTCACCGAGGTGACTCTCGTCGCTGCGGCCGACGACCTCGACGACACCAGCGGCACGGTGTCGCTGATGACGCTCCACACGGCGAAGGGGCTCGAATACGAGGCGGTGTTCCTCACCGGCGTCGAAGAAGACCTGCTGCCGCACCGCATGTCGGCGTCGGAGCCGGGTGGCCCCGCTGAAGAGCGACGGTTGTTCTACGTCGGCATCACGCGGGCGCGTCAGAAGCTGTTCCTGTCGCTCGCGATGACGCGGGCGCAGTTCGGTGAGGTCAACGTCGCGATGCCCTCGCGCTACCTGCAGGAGATCCCCGTCGAGCTGATCGACTGGAAGCAATCGCCCGGCATGGCCAACAGCCGCGGGGGCACAGAACCGCGCGCGCTCAACGCCCGCCGAGACAGCGGCTTCACCGATCGCGGCTTTGGTGGCGCTCCCCGCGCTGGTGGACTACGCGGCGGCGGCGGTATGGGCGGCGGCAGCTACGACCGGGCGGCAGCCGCGGCCAAGACGAAACCCAAGACCGAATGGGCCAACCGGGTCACCGGCACCGTGCGCGACAACGGCGACCTCGAGCTCGCGGCCGACGACCGCATCTCCCACGTCGACTTTGGCGAGGGCCGGGTCGTCGCCGTCACCGGCATCGGTCCGCGACGCATCGCCGAGGTGCAGTTCGACACCGCGGGCCGAAAGAAACTGCTGATCAAGGTCGCGCCGATCGAAAAGATCTAGGCGGGCTGCCGGGCTGCCGGCTGCCGGGTGGGTCCGGCTGCCGGGTAGCGGGGCTGCCGGCCAGCGGCGCTGCCGGGTGGTCCGGCCGGATCGTGGGCGCGGCACGAGAGTGACCAAAACGGCGCTCACCGAGCTGGCAAGCACCGTTTTGGGCACTATCGTTGTGGGCCGGCTAGACGGTGTCGTCGAGCGGGGGTGCGGCGGATCCTGGAGTGGATGCAGGTTCGCGCCGAGCTCGGAGGCGGCGAGCGACCACACCGGTGAGAACTGCCAGCAGGCCGAGTCCGAGGCTGCTCCCGGCGGCGATCGCGATGGGCCTGAGAGGCCCGGACCCGGTGAAGGCGAGCAGGCGCGGAGGCCGGGGCTCGTCAGGTGCGGGAGGCACGGGCGTAGTCGTCGGAGGAGTGCTCGCCGAGGGGGTCGGTGGCGTCGTTCGCTGGGGCGTCGGCGGGGTTGTGGGCGGGACGGATGGCGTCGGCGTCGGGGTCGGCACGTCGTGTTTCGACACGACGAATCGCTCGCTCGCGTGAGCGATGAGATCGGCGAAGGGGGCCACCGCCTGGGCGGCGCCGATCGGCTTCGACCCCTCGGAGAGGAAGACCCAGATGTAGTGCCCCGGCTTTCGGGCCTCGACGCAGGGTGATTCGTACTCGCCGTCGCTCGTCACGACGGTCTTGACTCGGCCTGCGACCGGTAGATCGTCGAGGGTCTTGTCGGGCCCGAAGTCGTGGCCGTCGGCGGGCGCATCGGCGAAGGGGCCGAGAAGGACGGATTCGACGACGACATCGCCCGCGTCGGTGGGGAATCCGGTCGCGACGAGACGATCGGGCGTGCATTCGCCGGGAACGACCTCGTCGTGCTCCACCGACGTAGCTATCGACGGGAGCGGGGACGGGGATTTCGGTGGCGAGAACGTCACCTCGGTCGCGGACGCGAACGGCGACTTCCAGGCCTTGACTCGGGAGCGACCCTGAGCGACGGGGGTGTCTTTCGGATCGATGGTCTCGACCCAGACGAAGTAGCCCTCCGAGGGGAGCGTGCAGGGTTTCGTCCGGTAGGTACCCGGCCCCGTTTTCACGACCGTCGCAACGCGGCAGACCTCGGGGGCCTTCGCCGGCCACGCAGACGACGTCGCCGGTTTTTTCGCGAATGGTCCGAGGAGTCTGCTGCGGATCGTTACCGGCACGGGATGCGAGGTGCCGGAGACCCGGTAGACGCCCCACCTCGACAGCAGACCCGCGCCCGGTCGGACGGACAGCTTCAGCTCGTCGGTGATGGCCGCGCCGGCCGCAGCCCGGGTCATGCTCGTCGACGTTGTGACGCGCGGCTGGAACGGACGGGGCGACACGGCCTCGACCGTCTCGGTCGTCGTCGCAGTGCCGGTGGGTGCGGTGTCGAAGAGCAATCGCTGAGATCCGGCGGCGCTCGAGCCGACCGTGATCACGGCGCGGTAGGGAAGACCGGAGAACGACGCCGTGGCGCTGACGTGGTTGATCGGCGTCGTACCGGTCGCGCGGAACGACTGATTGCGGCCGTTACGCAGGGCCTTGGTCGAGGAACCGTCGGGGAAGGTGCCTCCTCGAAGGGTGATCGTGCCGGCGAATGCACCCGCTGCCACCGTCGTGCCTCCGCCCGATTCGAGCCGGGCGCTGAGATCGGCGCGCACTCGCCCCGCCCCGGTGCCGTCGAGGGTCAGGCTCACATCGGCCGTGACCCCGTTCGTCGCCTGCGCAGCAGCCCTGGCGCTGAACGTGGCCGCCTTCTTCAGCACCGCATCGCGCTTCTCGTTGGCCCGGCCGGCGTAGTACTCGAGGGTGTGCCCGTCGAGACCGGTGATCGACCAGACCGAGAGCTGGGCCGCCGCCGCCGTCACTGGATCGGTGGTGCCCGACCAGGTGCGCGCGATATATGCGAGACGGGCTACCTCGGTCGAAGTCAGGCCGAGCCCTGTCGCCGAGGAACTCAGGTCGTAGTCGTTGCCCACCGGCGACGATCTGCCGACCTCGAGGCAGAACGCCGACCGCCCGTCGGCGAGGCGGTACGTGCCGAGCCAGGAGACCCCGTCGCCGTCCCACAGGAATCCGCGACCGTGACCGGTCGACTGGAGGGCGGAGGCGGGAGGCGGCGGAGCGAACAGAAGACAGGTGGCCAGCAGAGCCAGGAGGGCGAGCAGGATCCGCCGTGGCCGGGTCGAACCCGCGCGCGGCGGTGGGAGAGGGGGAGACGTTCGTCGATTCATGCCGATGACCCTCTCGGATCCTCGGCCGGCTTCGCCGCCGCTTTCCACAGGGGTGCTCCGGAAACCACGAAGACCCCCTCTGTGGAGAGGGGGTCTTCAGGTGTGGACGATCAGTTGTCGGCGTCGTCGCTGAGGTCGATGTCAGCGCCGGCGAGGTCGTTCTCGGCGTACTCCGGCTCGCCTTCGGAGGGTGCGCCGCCCGTCGGTCCGTCGTTGCCTTCACCGATGCCGGGCTCGACGGTCTCGCCCGCCACGGCATCGTTGGTGACGATCTGCTCCGACTCGGCGAACGATTCGTCGGGGTCGCTCGCGTCGGTGAATGGTGCGTCGCTCATGTCAGGAGTCCAATCCGAGTTGCTGCATCAGGGTCGCCTGGTCGGTGGCGCCCCAGCGCTCGACGATCAGGCCTTCGTCGTTGAACTTGCCGACCTGGATGCCTCGCACCTGGAAGCTCTTGCCGGTCGGCTCGTTGCCCTCGAACGGACCGGTGTGGGTGCCCGAGATCGTGAAGACCGCGGTGACATACTCGTCGTCGGCGACCAGCGTCTCTACCTTGAGGTCGACGTCGGGGAAAGCCTCGAAGAAGGAGGACCAGAACTCCTGGATGCCGGCAAGGCCCGCGGGCGCACCCGGAACCGGGTCGTGGTCGACGACGTCGGCGTGGAATCCCTCGCCGAGGCGTGACACCTCACGGGCGGTGAGGATCTCGCCGAGCTTCTCTTGCGTCTTGACGTTCGTGTCTTTAGCCATGCCTCCGGTCTACGCCGCGGGGTACGGGCCGCTCTGCGGGCGCTCCCAGGGGAACGGACCTGTGGACAGAGCCAGAAGCGTGTTGGGGGTGCGCGCTAGGCTGATGGACGGCCCATAGTCTCGATGTCGAGAGAGTTCGAGACGCCCTTCCCGCCGGTTATCCAGGCTGGAAGAGGAACGACACCGTGTGGTGAGACGCAGCGATGCGGATTGGAAGAACAGCGTGGATCTTTTCGAGTACCAGGCCAGAGACCTCTTCGAGGCCTACGGCGTACCAGTCCTCCCCGGCATCATCGCCGATACTCCCGCCGAGGTGCGGGCTGCGGCGGAGAAGATCGGCGGCGTGACCGTGGTGAAGGCCCAGGTCAAGGTAGGCGGCCGAGGCAAGGCCGGCGGCGTCAAGGTCGCAAAGACAGCCGCCGATGCCGAGGCCGCTGCGGAAGCGATTCTGGGGCTCGACATCAAGGGCCACACGGTCAAGCGCGTCATGGTCGCGGGCGGGGCCCAGATCAAGCAGGAGTTCTACTTCTCCGTGCTCCTCGACCGGGCCAACCGCTCGTACCTCTCGCTCTGCAGCGTCGAGGGCGGCATGGAGATCGAGGAGCTCGCCGTCGAGCGTCCCGAAGCTCTCGCCCGAGTCGAAGTCGACCCGCTGACGGGCATCGATCTCGCGAAGGCCACCGAGATCGCCAAGGCGGGCGGATTCCCTGACGACCTGATCGAGAAGGTCGCGCCGGTGCTCGTGAAGCTCTACGACGTCTACAAGGGCGAAGACGCCTCTCTCGTCGAGGTCAACCCGCTCGTGCTCACCGAGCAGGGCGACATCGTGGCACTCGACGGCAAGGTCTCGGTCGACGAGAACGCCGACTTCCGTCACCCCGGCCACGCGTCCCTCGAAGACGCGGAGGCCGCCGACCCGCTCGAGGCCAAGGCCAAGGCTGCTGGTCTCAACTACGTCAAACTCGACGGCCAGGTCGGGATCATCGGCAACGGCGCGGGTCTCGTCATGTCGACCCTCGACGTCGTTGCCTACGCCGGAGAGAAGCATGGCGGGGTCAAGCCGGCCAACTTCCTCGACATCGGCGGCGGAGCGAGCGCCGAGGTCATGGCGAACGGCCTCGACGTCATTTTGGGCGACGAGCAGGTCAAGAGCGTCTTTGTCAACGTCTTCGGCGGCATCACGGCGTGTGACGCCGTCGCCAACGGAATCGTCGCCGCGCTCGGCATCCTGGGCGACGCCGCGACGAAGCCCCTGGTCGTGCGTCTCGACGGCAACAACGTCGACGAGGGCCGAAAGATCTTGGCCGAAGCCGCTCACCCCCTCGTCACCGTCGTCGCGACGATGGACGAAGCCGCCGACAAAGCCGCCGAGCTGGCCTTCGCCGCTGCCGACGAGAAGTAAAGGATCAGAACAATGTCGATCTTCCTCACCAAAGACTCCAAGGTCATCGTCCAGGGCATCACCGGCGGCGAGGGCACCAAGCACACCGCTCTCATGCTGAAGGCGGGCACGCAGGTCGTGGGTGGCGTCAACGCCCGAAAAGCCGGCACCACCGTCTCGCACGGCGACGTCACGCTGCCCGTGTTCGGCACCGTCACCGAGGCAATCGAGACGACCGGCGCCGACGTGTCGATCGTCTTCGTTCCGCCGGCGTTCGCCAAAGACGCCGTCGTCGAGGCCATCGAAGCGGGCATCCCGCTCGTCGTCGTCATCACCGAGGGCATCCCGGCGCAAGACGCCGCCGAGTTCTGGGCGCTCGCCAAATCGAAGGGTGGCGCGACCCGCATCATCGGCCCGAACTGCCCCGGCATCATCACGCCCGGCGAGTCGCTCGTCGGCATCACCCCCAACAACATCACCGGCAAGGGTCCGATCGGCCTCGTCTCGAAGTCGGGCACGCTCACCTACCAGATGATGTTCGAGCTCCGCGATCTCGGTTTCTCGACTGCGATCGGCATCGGCGGCGACCCCGTCATCGGCACGACGCACATCGACGCGCTCGCCGCCTTCGAGGCCGACCCCGAGACGAAGGCGATTGTGATGATCGGCGAGATCGGTGGCGACGCCGAAGAGCGCGCTGCCGACTACATCAAGGCGAATGTCACGAAGCCGGTCGTCGGCTACGTGGCCGGTTTCACCGCTCCCGAGGGAAAGACCATGGGCCACGCCGGTGCAATCGTCTCCGGGTCGGCCGGCACGGCGCAGGCCAAGAAAGAGGCCCTCGAGGCTGCCGGCGTCAAGGTCGGCAAGACGCCCAGCGAGACGGCTGCCTTGCTGCGCGAGGTCTACAGCTCGCTCTGACGCCGCTGTTCGGGCCTGGCACCGCGTTTCGGGCCTGGCACTGCATTTCGGTGCTGACACTGCATTTTGGTGGCACGACCGCCCATCGGCGGTGTCGGCGCTGGATTGCGGTGTCACGGGCTGCGGCTTGCTTGCTGAAGGGCCGCTCCGCTTTCGGCGGGGCGGCCCTTCAGCGTCGGTGGCCCCCGGTACAGTCATGGCCGTATGAATCGCCCTCTCACCGCCGTCTTCGCCGCGCTCGAGTCTCTGCTCGTCGTGGGCATCGGCGTGGGCATCCCCGTGGTGTCGCTCACCTTCCTCTGGGCCTTCCAGTACGGGCTCCAGATCGACTGGGTCGTCTTCTGGCAGGCCGGCGTCGACGTCTGGCTGGTGGGCCACGGGGCCGATCTCACCCTGACGCTGTCGAAATCGGCTGCGGCGGCGACCGGCATCAGCGGCGCGGGTGCTCCGATCGTCATCTCGATAGCGGCTCTGGGTTTTGCGCTCACCACCGTGCTGCTCGGTGCGCGTGCGGGCCGGCGAATCGCCGAGACGAGCCATCGCGCGATCGGCTCCGGCGTCGCCGTCGTCGCGTTCGCCCTCGCCTCGGCCATCGTGACAGCCACGGCCAGCCGTCCCGGGGCGACAGTCTCCCTCGCGCAGGGCATCGTCCTGCCCACGCTCGTCTTCGCCATTCCCCTGCTCGCGTCGGCCGAGGTCAACCGGCGTCGCCGCGACGCGACACCCGACCCGCTCACGGCCCTCCTTCTGCGCGGGGCAGAAGCCATCCCGTCACTCGGTCGGTCGATCGGCCTGGTGTCGCTTCGCGCGGGCGCCGCCGTCGCGGTCATCGTCTTCGCCGTCGCCGGGGCGATCCTCGCACTCCTCCTGCTCACGAACTACGCGTCGATCATCTCGCTGTACGAGGGGGCACACGCCGGGGTGCTCGGCGGCCTCGCTCTCACGATTGGCCAGATCGCACTGGTGCCCAACGCCGTCGCCTGGGTGGCGTCCTGGCTCGTTGGCCCGGGCTTCGCACTCGGCGAAGGATCCTCGGTCTCGCCGCTCGGCACCACCCTCGGCCCGATGCCGGCCGTGCCGTTCCTCGGCGCCCTGCCGACGTCGACCCCGGCTTTCGCGTTCGTCGGCCTCCTCGTTCCCGTCGTTGCCTCGTTCGTTGTCGTCACGTTGATGCGCGGCCGCATCGAGCGGGCTCTGGGCGCCCGCGACTCCCTGCTCTTCCGCGCCGTCGTCGGCGTCTCGACGGGCGTCGTCGCCGGTCTGATCATCGGCGGGGTGGCCGGCGTCTCGGCCGGCTCCGCCGGCCCGGGGCGGCTTGCGTCGGTGGGGCCCGACGCCTGGGTCGTGGGGCTGTTCGCTGCACTGGAGGTCGGCATCCCGGCCGTTCTCGCCCTCGTGGTGAAGTCGGGGGCCGAGGCGATCGGCGACCTCGCGCAGGTGGTGGGCGAGAGGCTGCCGGAGCGTGCGTCCGCTGCTCGCGACAAGCCGAAGTCGGAGTCAGCTGTGTCGGATCCTGATCGCTCGCGTGGTGCCGGTGACCGTGACGCCGGCGGGCCCGGCGCGCCCGAGACAGCCGACGGGCTGCCGAGCCTCGACACGGTGCTGCCGCGCGACAAGCGGTCGTCGAACGGCCGCTCGTCCGACACGCGCTCGCCCGACGACGTTCCGACCGAGCGCCTCGACGGGTTCACCCGCTGACGCCCACGACGCAGACTCGACACCATGGTGGGCCTTGGTGTGCTGTCCGCATTTCGGGCCGACTGGTGGGCCCGCTTCCGAGCAGCTTTCCCGGGCCGGATAGCCCTGTGGAGAACCGCCCGGGCCGCCGTGAGCCGCACGCTAGGCTTGCCGGGTGCTAAGGCTCGTCGTGCTCATCTCCGGCGGGGGCTCCAATCTCCGGGCCCTCCTCGAAGCCGCGAGCGACGTCGAATATCCGGCCCGGGTCGTAGCCGTCGGGGCCGATCGTGCGGCCGACGGTTTCGAGCACGCCGAGGCATTCGGCATCGCCACGTTCTCGGTGCCGTTCACGAGTTTTCCCGACCGTGAGGCCTGGGGCGACGAGTTGCTCGACCAGATTCGGCAGTGGCAGCCCGACCTCGTGGTGCTCAGCGGTTTTATGCGGCTCGTGCCGCCCCGAGTCGTCGAGGCGTTCAGCCCGAGGCTGATCAACACGCACCCCGCCTACCTGCCCGAGTTTCCCGGCGCGCACGGGGTCCGTGATGCGATCGCGGCCGGAGTGAGCCAGACCGGGGCGAGCGTCATCGTCGTCGACAACGGCGTCGACTCGGGCCCCATCCTGTCGCAGGAGCGCATTCCCGTGCACCCCGGCGACACCGAAGACACGCTCCACGACCGCATCAAGGTCGTCGAGCGCCGGTTGCTCGTTCAGAGCATCCTCGACATCGCCAACGGAACAATCGACCTGACGGAGAAGACTCCCGCATGAGCGGCCACGCAATCGACCCCAGCCTTTACCGCGACCGCGACGCCATCGAGATCGCGCGCGCGCTGATCTCCGTGAGCGACAAGACCGGGCTGGTCGAACTCGCGACGGCCCTCGCGAAGGCGGGCGTCGAGATCGTGTCGACGGGTTCGACCGCGCAGACGATCCGCGACGCCGGGTTCGCGGTCACCGACGTGAGTGCGGTGACCGACTTCCCCGAGTCCCTCGATGGCCGCGTCAAGACGCTGCACCCGGCCATCCACGCCGGCGTGCTCGCCGACCTGCGACTCGAGACGCACGAAGACCAGCTCCGCGACCTCGACATCAAGCCGTTCCAGCTCGTCGTGGTCAACCTCTACCCGTTCGTCGAGACGGTGGCCTCGGGCGCCGATGCCCCGACCGTGATCGAGAACATCGACATCGGCGGCCCGGCGCTCGTTCGGGCGGCGGCGAAGAACCACGCCAACGTGGCGATCGCCGTCTCACCGGCGTCGTACCCCCAGATCACGAAGGCGCTCACCCTCGGCGGCACGACTCTGGCTCAGCGGCAGCGTCTCGCGGGCGAGGCCTTCGCCCACACCGCCTCCTACGACACCGCGGTCGCGGCGTATTTCGCGGCGAGTGTCGGGGTGCGGGCCGAGCACGATGCCGGCACGGATGCCCCAGCGGCGGCGGCAGGATCCTCGGCCACGTTCGATCAGACCTTCGCCGTCTCGGCCGAACAGGAGCACACCCTCCGCTACGGCGAGAACTCGCACCAGGCAGCCGCGCTGTACGCCGAGACGGACGGAACCGGCATCGCCCAAGCGATCCAGCTGCACGGCAAAGAGATGTCGTACAACAACTTCGTCGACGCCGACGCGGCGGTGCGGGCGGCATACGACTTCGACCGTCCGGCCGTCGCCATCATCAAGCACGCCAACCCGTGCGGGATCGCCGTCGGAGGTCTCGATGAGGCTGACCCCATCGCCGACGCGCACGCCCGCGCGCACGCCTGCGACCCTCTGTCGGCCTTCGGGGGAGTGATCGCGGCGAACCGCACCGTCACCGTCGCCATGGCCGAGACGGTCAAAGACATCTTCACCGAGGTCGTCGTCGCACCGGGCTTCGAGCCGGAGGCGCTCGCGATCCTGACGGCGAAGAAGAACATCCGCCTGCTGCAGCTTCCCGACGGGTTCGCCCTCGCCGACCGCGAGTACAAGCAGATCTCGGGCGGCGTGCTCGTGCAAGACAGCGACCGCTTCACGGGCTTCTCGTCGTCGGGCTGGAGCTTAGTGGCGGGCGAGGAGGTCGACGAGGCCACGCGCGCCGACCTGGAGTTCGCCTGGATCGCGTCGCGGTCGGTCAAATCGAACGCGATCCTGCTGGCTTCGGGCGGTGCCTCGGTCGGCGTCGGCATGGGGCAGGTCAACCGGGTCGACTCCTGCCACCTGGCCGTACAGCGTGCCGGCGACCGGGCTCTGGGCTCCGTAGCTGCCTCCGACGCGTTCTTCCCGTTCGCCGACGGGCTCGAGGTGCTTCTCGCCGCGGGCGTTCGCGCCGTGGTGCAGCCGGGCGGGTCTATCCGCGACAACGAGGTCATCGCCGCCGCCCAGGCCGCCGGTGTCTCGATGTACTTCACCGGAGAGCGTCACTTCTTCCACTAAGCAGGGCGTCTTCTAGGCGAGTCCTCTCCGCCGATTTCGGGCTCTCCTGCCGGAGCGCGGCGTCGGGTCCGAATTCGAAGGAGAAACACGAGCGCGCCGACGACTTCATGCCGATCGGGCGGGGTCGGCCGGGCGTTTCTCCTTCGAATTCGGCGGCAGCGCGAGAACCGAACTTTTCATTGCGGTTTACGTCGGCGTCGGTTTATCCTGTAAGGCTGCTTGCAGTCACCTTCGAAGTGGCGGCATGAAGCCACGTGACTATATGCAGAAGCGAATGCCTCGGGAGGACACAATGACGAAGACAGCCCACACCTCGTTCCGGACGGTGGCTATCAGCGCCGCCTCTTCCCCGCGCGCTCGCCGACACTCTGCCTCGGCCGCCTGACCAGCGATCGCCTCCGCAGCACCATCCGCGCCCGCGTGGCGCCGTTCACGTGACCTCCTTCACGGTCACGCCCATCACATCGCAACTTTCAGGATCGCCGCGTCGACCCTGCCCCACGACTTGGATCCTTCATGTCTCAGCATCCCCCTCCCACGAACACGAACACGAACACGAACACGAAGACGAACACGAACACGAACAAGAGCACCGGCAACACCACGAGCACCGACACGGCCGACCGCCTCTCGACGTTCGGAACGCTGAAGCGCCTCTATCCCTTCGTCAAGCCCGCCTTCCCCCGCATCGTCCTCGGCATGGTGGCCGCGCTTCTGGCCTCCGTCGTCGCCCTGCTGATCCCGTTCGTGCTCCAGCAGCTCGTCGACGGACCGCTGTCGAGCGGTGATTCACGGCAGGTGTGGCCGGCGTTCTGGATCGTCCTCGGGCTCGGCGTCGTCGAGGCGGTCATGATCATGGGCCGTCGCTGGCTGGTGCTCACGCCGAGCACGCACGTCGAGACGAGCATGCGCAACGGCCTCTACAAGAAGCTCCAAGACCTGCCCGTGGCCTTCCACGACCGGTGGCAGAGCGGCCAGTTGCTCAGCCGTTCGGTCAGCGACCTCAGCCTCATCCGCCGGTGGCTCGCGTTCGGAATCGTTCTGCTGATCGTCAACTTCTTGACGATCGTCGTCGGCTTCGTGGTGCTGTTCTTCTACAGCTGGCTGCTCGGCCTGATCTTCGTGGTCGCGTCGATTCCGATTTGGGTCGTCGGCCTGCGGTTCGAGAACCGCTACTCGGTCATCGCGCGACGGAGCCAAGACCAGGTCGGCGACCTCGCGACGAGCGTCGAAGAGTCGGTGCACGGCATCCGGGTGCTCAAGGCGTTCGGTCGCGGCAAGCATTCGCTGCGCGACTTCGCGAAGCGTGCCGAAGAGCTGCGCGGAACCGAGATCGAGAAGTCGAGGGCGATCGCACAACTGTGGCTGTGGCTGCTGCTCGTGCCCGACGTGGCGTTCGCGCTGTGTCTGCTGGCGGGCATCTGGCTGGCCTCCGAAGGTCAGTTGACGGTCGGCGAGCTCTTCGCGTTCTTCGCTACGGCGACCGTGCTGCGCTTTCCGGTCGAGTCGATCGGGTTCCTCCTGTCGATGACGTTCGATACCCGCACAGCGGTCGACCGCTTCTTCGAGGTGCTCGACAGCGTCAACACGGTGACCGACCCGGTCGAGCCGAAGACGATAACGAACCCCCGCGGTCACCTCGAGTTCCGGGCGACGCACTTCCGCTACCAAGACAGCCCGGCGCAGTTCGCCGACCTCGTCGACGGCGTCGATCTCGAGCTCCAGCCGGGTGAGACGATGGCCCTGGTCGGGCTCACAGGATCCGGCAAGACCACGCTCCTGGCTCTCGTGCCGCGCCTGTACGACGTCACCGGCGGCGAAGTGCTGCTCGACGGTGTCGACGTGCGCGATCTGACGCGCGAAGAGCTCCGCCGCCACATCGGCATGGCCTTCGAAGACGCGACGCTGTTCAGCACCACGGTGCGCGACAACGTGCTGCTCGGACGACCCGACCTGTCGGGCGACGAGGCCGACCGGGTGATGCGCGAGGCCCTCGACATCGCTCAGGCCGGGTTCGTGCACGATCTGCCCGAGGGTGTCGACACGACCGTCGGCGAAGAGGGGCTCAGCCTCTCGGGAGGGCAGCGTCAGCGCCTCGCCCTGGCCCGGGCCATCGCGGCGCGGCCGTCGGTGCTGGTGCTCGACGACCCGCTGTCGGCGCTCGACGTCGACACCGAGGCCCGCGTCGAGGCGGGGCTCCGGCGGGTCCTCTCCGAGACGACGTCACTGATCGTGGCGCACCGCCCGTCGACCGTGAACCTCGCGGATCGCGTGGCGCTCCTCGAAAACGGACGCGTCACCGCGGTCGGTCGGCACTCCGACCTGATCGCCACCAACGACCACTACCGCTATGTGATCTCGTCGCTCGACGACGACGATCGGACCACCCGAGAGGACGTGCTGGCGTGAGCACCACTGCAAGCACCCAGGGCGTCAAGGGCGAAGAGCGCAACGACTTCACGCGTGACGAGAGCAGGCGACTGCAGTTGCGTTCGCGGCGTCTCCTCGGATCCTTGTTGTCCCCTTTGAAGCGCAGGATCCTCGTCACCGCGATCATCGTGGTGCTCTCGACCGCTGCCCAGGTCGCCGGACCCACCCTCATCGCGTACGGCATCGACAACGCGCTGCCGGCGCTGCTCGACGATCAGAACTGGGCTCCGACCTTCGTCGTGGTCGGCCTGTATCTGGTGACCGGCATCATCGGCGCCGTCATGATGGCGCAGTACACGGTGCTCTTCGCCCGGATCAGCCAGAGCGTGCTGTTCGACCTGCGCAAGCGGCTCTTCTTGCACACGCAGCGACTCAGCCTGGAGTTCCACGAGAGCTACACGTCGGGTCGGATCATCTCGCGCCAGACGAGCGACCTCGACTCGATCCGCGAGCTGTTCGACTCGGGTATCAACCAGCTGGTGCAGGGTCTGCTGTACATGGTCTTCACGGCCATCGCGCTCGTCAGTCTCGATGCTCCGTCGGGGTTGATCCTCGGGGTGGCGCTGATTCCGCTGTTCGCCCTCACCCGGTGGTTCCAGGTGCGGTCGCAGCGACTGTTCCGTGCCACCCGCACGACCAGTGCGCGCGTGATCGTGCACTTCGTCGAGACGATGACGGGCATTCGTGCCGTGCAGGCGTTCCGCAAGGAGAAGCGCAACGAAGACACCTACGGCGAGTACGTCGAGAGCTACCGGCAGGCCAACGCGAAGGTCTTCCGCCTGTTCGGAACGTTCGACCCCGGCCTCGTGATGATCGGCAACGCGACCCTCGCCGCGGTCGTGCTGTTCGGCGGGTTCCGCGTCATCGACGGTTCGCTCGAGATCGGCGCGCTGCTGGCCGTCGCCCTCTACGCGAAACGCTTCTTCGATCCGGCCGAGGAGCTGGCGATGTTCTACAACGGCTACCAGTCGGCGTCGGCCGCGCTCGAGAAGATCTCGGGCGTGCTCGAGGAGGAGCCGAGTGTGCCCGATCCGGTGCGCCCGACCGACCTCTACGACGCGAAGGGCGCCGTCGACTTCGACGACGTCGAGTTCGCGTACAACAGCGACGCGGTCGTGCTTCCCGAGTTCGACCTGCACGTGCCGGCCGGCCAGACCATCGCCCTCGTCGGATCGACCGGCGCCGGCAAGTCGACACTCGCGAAGCTGATCGCGCGCTTCTACGACCCCTCGCGCGGCAGCATTCGACTCGACGGCGTCGACCTGCGCAACCTGCACCCGAAAGACCTGCGCCGGGCGATCGTCATGGTCACCCAGGAGGCGTATCTCTTCTCGGGATCCGTCGCCGACAACATCGCGCTCGGCAAGCCCGACGCGACGCGCGAGGAGATCGAGCGGTCCGCGCGGGCGGTCGGCGCGCACGAGTTCATCATGGCGCTGCCGGACGGCTACGACACCGACGTGAACAAGCGCGGCGGTCGTGTCTCAGCGGGTCAGCGTCAGCTGCTCTCGTTCGCGCGGGCGTTCATCGCCGACCCGGCGGTGCTGATTCTCGACGAGGCGACGGCGTCGCTCGACATTCCGTCGGAGCGGCTCGTGCAAGAGGCGCTGCAGACGCTGCTGAGCGACCGGACAGCGCTGATCATCGCGCACCGGCTCTCGACGGTCGCGATCGCCGACCGGGTGCTCGTGATGGAGTACGGACGCATCGTCGAAGACGGCACGCCCGATGACCTCATCGCTGGGACGGGTCGCTTCGCGCAGTTGCACGCGGCGTGGCGGGAGTCGCTGGTCTGAGCGCCGACACCACGTTTCGGGGAGGGCACCGTCTTTCGGCGGTGCTTGGCCCGAAACGTGGTGCCACGAGCGCTCGCGGCTCAGGGGCGCCACTCGGCAGCGTCGAGATCGACGCGCCAGGTGCCCGTGCGGCTCCAGCGGAGCGGCGTGCCCTCGACGCGGTACATCTCGAGGGCGCGCTGTTCGTGGCCTTCGGGTGGATGACCCGACGCGCGGATCACCCGCCACCACGGCAGGTCGCGGCCGGCCTGGGCCATCACTTTGCCGACGCCGCGTGAGGAGCGAGAGCCGAGCAGTGCCGCGACCCCGCCGTAGCTGAGCGCGCACCCGGCGGGAATGGACTCGACGACTGCGACAACGCGGGAGACCCAGTCGTCGGCGTCTGCCGGACTCGCGAGGTCGGCGCCGGGCTCGGACGAACGCATGGAACGCTGCGGCTCAGGCGTCGTCGGGGCTCAGGCCTCGTCGTCGTGCGGCGACGGCGCGATGGTCAGTGCGGCCAGGTGCTCGCCGTAGGGGGTCTCGCCGATCACTTCGAAGCCGACGTGCGTGAAGAAGCTCTCGGGGCCGTCGTCGCCGGGCTCGTAGATGACGGTGAGTCGCTCGAAGCCCCGGTTGCGCGCCTCGGTGGCCAGCGAGTGCACGGCGAAGCGGCCCACCCCCTGGCCCTGCGCGTCGGCCGACACGTTGATGCGCCAGATGCAGCTGCGGAGCTCTTCGTGATCGTTGTCGGGGTCGAACTGCCCCATGATGAAGCCGACCACCTCGTCGCCGTCGAGCACGACGCGCGGCCACGCCGACGTCGGGTTGACGTAGGCCTCGGCGATGGAGTGCGACACGGGCGCCACGTACTGCTCTTGGCCCGGCTTGAGGGTCAGGGTATTGGCCGCGACGATGGTCTTGGCCGACAGCTCTTCGAGGCGGAGGTCACTCATGTGCCCAGGCTAGCGTGCGGCTCCGGGGTGCAACAGGATCCCTTCGGCCCTTGTGGAGAACCCTTGGTCAGCCGGATGACCGCTACTCTCGACGCCATGCGAACCGGCACAAACCTCCCGGCGATCGGCGGCTACAACCAGGCCGTCGTGCTCGACGCGATCCGGCGCGCATCCGAGGGGCTGAGTCGGGTCGAGCTGGCCGTGCAGACGGGGCTCAGCGCCCAGACGATCGGGAACGTGTCGAGGCGCCTCCTCGAGGCGGGCCTCGTGCGCGAGACGGGCAAGATCGTCAACGGCCCGGGCAAGCCGCGCACCATCCTGCAGCTCGAAGCTCGCGGCAGCTACGCGGTCGGCGTCCATATCGACCCGGCCGTCATCACCTACGTCGTCCTCGATCTGCGCGGGGTCGTCGTGTCGCACTCCCGCACCCGCACGCCCTCCGCGTCGGAGCCCGTTCAGCTGATCGACCTGATGGCGCGCTCGATCGACCGGTTGATCGGCGACTCGGGCGTGGATCCTCGGCTCGTGATCGGTGTCGGAATCGCCTCGCCCGGCCCCATCGACGCGGAGCAGGGCATCGTCCTCGACCCGCCGATGCTGCCGCTCTGGCGTCATGTGCCGCTTCGGGCAGCACTCAGCGAGGCGACGGGGTTGCCGGTGCTGCTCGAGAAAGACGTCACGGCCGCCGCGGTCGCCGAGCTCTGGTTCTCGACGGCCTCCGAGCGCGCCAATTTCGCGTTCGTCTACTACGGGACCGGATTCGGCACCGGGCTGGTCGTCGGGCGCGACGTCGTCCGGGGCTCGAGCTCGAATGCCGGCGACGCGGGGCACATCACGGTCGATCCCGCGGGGGCGATCTGCGTGTGCGGGCGGGCCGGCTGCGTGGGCGACCTCATCACGCCGCGCGCGCTGGTGTGCCAGGCGGTCGAGGCGGGACTGCTTCCCGCGCTCGACGACGGCGCCGACATGGAGACGGTCAGCGGGGCCTTCCACCGGCTCGCGGCCATCGCGGGCGGTGCTCCCGTCGACGTGACCGAAATCGAAGGATCCGGCCCGGCCGATGCCCAGGCGACGCCGTCCTCCGCTCAGCGTGACTCCGCTCGGCGCATCCTCCACGGGGCCGGGCTGCACCTCGCCCGGGCGATCGTCGTGCTGGTCAACCTGCTGGACCTCGACGAGCTCGTCTTCGGAGGCCCGTTCTGGGACGAGATCGGCGATGTCGTGCTCGAGGTGCTTCCCGAGGCGGTGGAGCAGTCGGCCGCGCTCATCCCGCGGCGCGGGCTCGGGTTCGTCGGTTCGGCGATCGGCGAAGACGTCGCCGCTGTCGGTGCCGCGTGCCTGGTGCTCGACCATGCATTCTCGCCGCGGCCGTCGGGGATGCTGATCTCGGTCTGACCCGCTCGCGGCTCGCGGTACGACGTCGAATTCGAAGGAGATTCGCGTGGGTGACCCCGTCGGATCCTTAATTTCTCGTCGCCCGGCGCCGGTTTCTCCTTCGAATTTGCACGAGCGGCGACGGCACAAGCGAACGCAGGATCCCAACCGGAGCGTTACGAAAATGAGTCTTGACAGAGGTTAGTAAAGACGATTGAGTAATGCCGAGCGGATCGGCGGAGTTGCCGAGACGGCGTCTTATGGAGCAAGGGAGCACCATGATGAGCAGCACCGGCACCACCACTTCTCGCAGGGGGCGGCGAGCCGCCCGCATCCTCGCCATCGCGGCCACCGTCATGACTACAGCTTTGGTCGCGACCGGGTGCAGCGCCGGCGGCGGTGGCGATTCGAACACGATCAAGATCGCGTACCAAAAGTTCGGCACGTTCACGCAGCTCGACGCCCACCTCAAAGAGGTGAAGAAGACGTTCGAAAAGGCCAACCCCGGCATGACGGTGCAGCTCGAGCCGATCGCCGCCCAGAACGACGACTACTACACGAAGCTCGCCCTGATGGAGCGCGCGCCCTCGACGGCCCCCGACGTCATCTACGAAGACACGTTCAAGGTGAAGGCGGACGCCGAGGCCGGCTACCTGCTGCCCCTCGACAAGTACACCGCGAAGTGGGCCGATTGGAGCAAGTTCTACGACAACGCCAAAGAGGCGGGCGTCGGCACCGACGGCAAGACCTACGGGATCCCGATGGGCACCGACACCAGGGCCCTCTGGTACAACAAAGACCTCTTCAAGAAGGCCGGTCTGACCGTGCCGTGGGAGCCCAAGACCTGGGACGACGTGCTGAGTGCGGCCAAGACGATCAAGTCGAAGCTGCCCGACGTCGTGCCGCTCAACGTCTACTCGGGCAAGCCGCAGGGCGAGGGCTCGACCATGCAGGGCTTCGAGATGCTCCTGTACGGCACCCCGAACGGCACCCTCTACGACGACGCGTCGAAGAAGTGGATCACCGGGTCGTCGAACTTCACCGACTCGCTCGGCTTCATCAAAGACGTCTACCAGGGCGGAGTGGGCCCGACACCCGAGCAGGCCCTCGACACCAACATCTCGACCGTCGTCGGCGGCGAGTGGCTGCCCAAGGGCAAGCTCGCCATCGACCTCGACGGCTCGTGGCTCAGTGGCACCTGGCTCTCGACGGGCACGAACCCGTGGCCCGAGTGGAGCAAGGTCATGGGCCAGGTCGGAATGCCGACCCAGAACGGCGAGGCTCCCGGCGTGAACAGCATGTCGGGCGGCTGGACCCTCGCGGTCGGCGCGACCAGCAAGAACCCCGACAAGGCGTTCGACTTCATCGCCGACGCACTCGATAAAGACGGCTCGATGTCGTACGACATCGCCGCCAGCCAGATCGCGGTGCGCAGCGACGTCGCGACCGACCCCGACTACGCCGACTCGAACCCGAGCTTTAAGTTCTTCTCGTCGCTCGTGAAAGACACGCACTTCCGACCCGCGACCACCGACTACAGCCAGATCTCGAACCAGATCACCGTGGCGATGGAAGCGGTCATGACGGGCCAGCAGACGCCCGAGGAAGCCGCGAAGGCCTACGACACCGCCCTCACCGGCATCGTCGGCGCCGACAAGACGGTCTCGAAGTAGGGCTGATGGCAACGATCGCGCCGACCCCTCTCGGCAAAGACACTGATCCGGCCGGAGGTCGGGGCTCCAGCGGCACACCGTCGCAGGGGCCCCGGCCGGGGTCGGCGCGAGCGCGGAACATCCGCACCGCCGGTCGCACGATCCCCCTCGTGCCATCGATGGTGCTCCTGGCGCTGTTCCTGCTCGGGCCCATCGTCTCGTCGTTCTATGGGTCACTGACCAACGCCTCGCTCACCGGGGCCGCGGCGCAGAAGTCGTCATTCATCGGGCTCGACAACTACGTCAAGCTCTTCAACTCACCCGACTTCCCCAAGTCGATCGTGCTGACCCTGGTGTTCCTGTTCGCGTCGGCGGTCATCGGCCAGAACGTCCTGGGTCTCGGCCTCGCCCTCCTGATGCGTTCGGCGAACCCCGTCGTCCGCTCGCTCGTCGGCACGTTCGTCGTCGCGGCCTGGGTGCTGCCCGAGATCGTCGCCGCGTTCGCCGCGTACGCGTTCTTCAATCAGACGGGCACTCTCAACACGGTGCTCGCGTGGTTCGGCATCGAGGGCGCGAACTGGCTCTACACGTTCCCGATGATCGCCGTGATCCTGGCGAACATCTGGCGCGGCACGGCCTTCTCGATGCTGGTCTACGCGGCGGCCGTGCAAGAGGTGCCGCCCGAGATCACCGAGTCGGCCGAGGTCGACGGAGCGGGCGGATTCAAGCGCCTCGTCTACATCACGCTGCCCGTGATCCGACGCAGCATCTCGACCAACCTGATGCTGACGACGCTGCAGACCCTGTCGGTCTTCACGCTCATCTTCGTGATGACGGGAGGCGGGCCCGGCACCAACAGCTCGACCCTGCCGATCCTCGCCTACCAGGAGGCGTTCAAGTTCTCGCAACTCGGCTTCGGAACCGCGATCGCGACGATCATGCTGCTCATCGGCGCGATCTTCTCGATCGTCTACATCCGGGCCCTCAAGCCGGAGGTCGACTGACCATGGCCATGACCTCTCCCAGCGGCCGCAACCTGCGGTTCGTCTCGAACGGCGTGCTCGTCATCATCGCCGTCTGCTTCGCCGTGCCACTCGTCTGGCTCGTGCTGGCCTCGTTCGACTCCTCGGCGACGCTGTCGGTGAAGATCCCGACCGAGTTCACCCTGGAGAACTTCCAGAAGGTGCTGACGCCCGACATCTCGTTCATTCCGCTGATGAACAGCCTCATCCTGTCGGGCGGGTGCGCGATCGTGACGGTCGTCGTGGCGATCCTCGCGGCGTACCCGCTGTCGCGCTACCGGATGAGGATCAACAAGCCGTTCCTGTACGGGATCCTGTTCGGCACCTGCCTGCCGATCACCGCGATCATGGTGCCCGTCTACAGCCTGTTCGTGTCGCTCAACCTGATCGACTCGGTGGCCGGCACCGTGTTCTTCCTCGCCGCCTCCAGCCTGCCGATGGCGATCTGGATGTCGAAGAACTTCATGGACTCCGTGCCGATCTCGCTCGAGGAGGCCGCCTGGACCGACGGCGCCTCGATGTTCACCACCCTGACCCGGGTGGTCGTGCCGCTGATGCGACCGGGCATCGCAGTCGTCTTCATCTTCGTGTTCATCCAGGCCTGGGGAAACTTCTTCGTTCCCTTCATCCTGCTGCTGAGCCCGGGCAACCAGCCGGCCGCCGTGAGCATCTTCAACTTCTTCGGGCAGTACGGCTCCGTCGCCTACGGGCAGCTCGCCGCCTTCTCGCTCGTCTACTCGGTGCCGGTGATCGCCCTGTATGTCTTCATCTCGCGCGTGCTCGGTGGCTCGAACGCACTGGCCGGTGCCGTGAAGGGGTAGGCCGGTAGGCAGAACCCCTCGATCCCGTTCCACCTCTCGCCCTCGCGTCGCCCCTCCGGCGGCCGCGAATTCTGCAAGGAGCACCACCCCATGCACGACAACTCTGCCTCCGTCGAAGTCCGCGTCGACCGTTTCGTCTTGGAGCGGCTCATCCCGGCCCTGTACCGCCGCTCCCACCACCTCACCGTCGAGGCGTGGGACGTCCCCGACGAACCCGTGCCATTCGCCGAGGCGGTGGCGCAGGAATTCACGCCCTTCGCCGTCGGCACCCCGTGGAGCAAGCCGTGGGGGACCACCTGGTTCCACGTGACCGGCGAGGTGCCCGCGGGGTGGGGCAGCGCCGGAACGGCTCTCGAGCTCCTCGTCGACCTGGGGTTCAGCACGCGGCAGCCCGGCTTCCAGGCGGAAGGCCTCGTCTTCCGCCCGGACGGAACCATCGTCAAGGCGATCGAGCCCTACAACGGCTACGTGCCGATCGACGTCGCCCCCGGCGACCGTCTCGACTTCTACATCGAGGCGGCGTCGAACCCCGATGTCGGCGGCAACTTCTTCTACATTCCGACGCCCCTCGGCGACAAGGCGACCGCCGGCACCGAGTCGATCTACACGCTGCGGCAGATCGACCTCGTCGAACGCGACGTCGACGTGTACGAGCTGGAGCGCGACGTGTGGAGCCTGCTCGGTCTGATGCGCGAGCTCGAGCCCACCCTGCCGCGTCGCGCCGAAATCCTGCGGGCCCTCGAGCGGGTCTGCGACGTGGTCGACCCCGACGACGTCGCCTCCACCGCGGGCCGGGGTCGAGCGGAACTCGAGGCGGTTCTCGCCTCGCCGGCCTACGCCAGCGCGCACGCCATCACAGCCGTCGGCCACGCGCACATCGACTCGGCCTGGCTCTGGCCGACCCGCGAAACCGTCCGCAAGTGCGCGCGCACGTTCTCGAACGTGCTGCAGCTGATGGACGTCGACCCCGACTTCGTCTTCGCCTGCTCGAGTGCCCAGCAGTTCTCCTGGATGAAGCAGTTCTACCCCGAGCTCTTCGAGCGCATCCGCGAGCGAGTCGCCGAGGGCCGCTTCGTGCCGGTCGGCGGCATGTGGGTCGAGAGCGACACCAACATGCCGGGCGGCGAGGCGCTCGTGCGTCAGTTCGTGCACGGCAAGGGCTTCTTCCTCCGCGAGTTCGGCTACGAGCCGAAAGAGGTCTGGCTGCCCGACTCGTTCGGCTACACGGCCGCGCTGCCCCAGATCGTCAGGGCGTCAGGATCCGACTCCTTCCTCACGCAGAAGATCTCCTGGAACGACACCAACAGGATGCCCCACCACTCGTTCCTCTGGGAGGGAATCGACGGGTCGCAGGTCTTCACGCACTTCCCGCCGAGCGACACCTACAACTCCGACCTCGCGGCCTCCGATCTGGCCCGCGCCCAGAGGCAGTACGCCGAGAAGGGCGCGTCGAACATCTCGATGGGCCTCTTCGGCTGGGGCGACGGCGGCGGCGGGCCGACCCGCGAGATGCTCGCCGCAGCCAAGCGCACTCACGACCTCGAGGGATCGCCCAAGGTGACGATCGGCTCGCCCCAGCAGTTCTTCGACGAGGCCAAGGCGACGCTGCCCCACCCGTCGGTCTGGTCGGGCGAGATGTACCTCGAACTGCACCGCGGCACCTACACGTCGCAGGCGAACACCAAGCAGGGCACCCGGGTCAGCGAGCACCTGCTCCGCGAAGCCGAGCTCTGGAGTGCGACAGCCGCCGCCCGCGGCCTGCTCGACTACCCCTACGACGAGCTGACCGATGTCTGGCAGACCGTGCTGCTGCAGCAGTTCCACGACATCCTGCCCGGTTCGTCGATCGCCTGGGTGCACCAGCAGGCCGAAGAGAACTACGCCCGCATCGCGGGGGAGCTCGAGACGCTCATCGGAGCGGCGCAGCGCGCGCTCGCCGGGTCGGGCGACACCGAGCTCGTCTTCAACGCGAGCCCCGTGGCCGCGGGGGAGGTGGCGCCGCTCGGCGCCGGTGCGGACGGACGCGCGCGCACCGTGCGCCCGGTCGAGACGAGCGACGGGATCACCCTCGAGAACGGGCTGGTGAGCGTGCGACTGGACGCCGCCGGATCCTTGGTGTCGGTCCGTCACCTGGCCTCCGGCCGCGAGCTCGTCGCCCCCGGCGAGGTGGCCGCGCGCCTGCAGATCTTCCGCGACACCCCGAACCAGTGGGATGCGTGGGACATCGACCGCCACTACAAGAACAACCGGTTCGAACTCGACACCCCCGACTCGGTCTCGATCGCGGGCGACGTCGTCGAGGTCGTGCACACGCACGGACAGTCGACGTTCACCCAGCGCTACTGGCTCGTCGAGGGCGAGGCGGCCGTGCAGCTCGAGACCGAGATCGACTGGCACGAGACCGAGAAGCTCCTGAAGCTCGCATTCCCGCTCGACGTGCGGGCCGAGCAGGCGTCGTCCGAGATCCAGTTCGGCCACATCAACCGGCCGACCGCCGTCAACACGTCGTGGGACTACGCCCGCTTCGAGACGATCGCGCACCGCTGGGTGCACGTCGGTGAACCCGGCTTCGGTATCGCGGTGGCGAACGGCTCGACGTACGGCCACGACATCACCCGCTCGACTCGCGACGACGGTGGCACGACCACGCTGGTGCGCGAGTCGCTGCTGCGGGCCCCGCGGTTCCCCGACCCCGAGGCCGACCAGGGCGTGCACGTGCTGCGGACCGCGCTCGCCGTGGCCGACACGGTTCTCGATGCGGCCGCCTACGGCTACCGCCTGAACCTGCCGGCGCGAACCATTTCGGGCGCAGGATCCGACGGCGTGGCCCCCATCCTCACTGTCTCGTCGCCGGCGGTGCTCGTCGAGTCGGTCAAACTCGCCGAGGACCGCTCGGGCGACCTGATCGTGCGCCTGTACGAGGCCCAGGGCGGTCGCGCGCGGGCGACGATCGGGCTCGGCGTGCCGGTGGCGTCGGCGTGGACCACCGACCTGATCGAGCGGGAGCTTTCGGACGATGCCGCCGCGAGGTGGGGTGCCCACGACGCCATCGAGCTGGAGCTTCGGCCGTTCCAGATCGTTACGCTCCGGGTGAAGGTGGGCTAGGCCCTCGCTTGCGGCATAGACCCGCTTCTGCGGCATAGACCCGCACGACCGGCCTCGACACCTGCCCTAGGCGGGATGTTTACGCCGGCCGTGCGGGTCTGAGCCGATCAGGCGGGTCTGTGCCGATCACACGGTCCAGCGTGCGACCGATCAGGCGGGCCGGCACTCCGCCAGCGCCGGGATGTCGACCACGCCGCCGACGATGTAGTGATGCGGCCCCTCCGTGAGGGCCTCCCGCGACAGCGCCCCGGTGAGCACGCCGACCGAGATCGCCCCGGCATTGCGCGCGGCCTGCAGGTCGACGAGAGTGTCGCCAGCGGCGAGCACGCGCGCGACGTCGTGCACTCCGGTGAGCTCCATCGCGTGGTGGATCAGGTACGGCGCCGGGCGCCCGGCGGCGACGTCCGAGGTCGTTACAACCGCGTCGACGGTGGTGGAGGACGAGATCGGAGCCGCAGGATCCTCGGCCACCGTCCATCCGAGCGATGTCAGCAGCCCCTCGACGACCGGCCGATCGAACCCGGTCGAGAGTGCCACCCGGATGCCGCGGGTGCGCAGCGAAGCGAGAGCCTCGGGCACGCCGTCGAAGGCGGTCGGCGGGTCGGTGCGGTAGGCCTCGGCGAGGGCGACCTTGAATGCGGCGAATCGGCTCGCGACCAGCTCGTCGGTGGGGGAGATACCGCCGAGATCGAGGAGGGCGGTGATCGCCTGCACCTTGTCGGTGCCCATCCACGCCTGCAGGTCGCTGTCCGAGAGGGTCGCGCCGGCTCCGGTGACGGCCTCCGAGAGCGCACGGTAGACGGCGCCCCCGTCGTCGATGGTGGTTCCCGCCATGTCAAAGACTGCCAATTCGATCATCCTCCGAGCGTAGGTGGGGCCGAAAACCCGAGGGCGACGGTCAAGCCGTTGGTCGCCGAGAGTTCGCAAGCCATTCACCGAGCCAGCGTGTCCCCGTAACGGGGGACGGCAACCATGGCCCCCGATCGACCTGCGGATTCCCCCCGTCCGGCACCACGGACCACCGCAGGCGTCCTGGAGGAAACACAGTGCAGACATCGTTCTCGAAGCCGGCGAAGCGCATCGTCGCCGGACTTGCGTTCTCCGCGGCCGTGGCCATCGTGCTGACCGGCTGCTCGACGGGTTCGAGCGCCGGCGGAAACGCCAGCGACTCGAAAGCCGCCACCGCCACCAGCGCCGCCGACTTGGGCGGCATGGACGCCCTCGTCAAGGCCGCCAACGCCGAGGGTGCGCTCAACGTCATCACGCTGCCCCCGTCGTGGGCCAACTACGGCAAGATCATCGCCGGCTTCGAGAAGAAGTACCCCGACATCAAGATCACCTCGGCGAACCCGAACGGCTCGTCGGCTGACGAGGTTGCCGCGGCGAAGTCGCTCAAGGGCCAGTCGACCGCCCCCGACGTGTTCGACCTCGGCACGGCCGTGCTCAACGAGAACACCGACCTGCTCGCGAAGTACAAGGTCTCGAACTGGTCGGACATCCCCGCCGACTTCAAAGACGCCGACGGCACCTGGTACTACGACTACACCGGCCTCATGTCGGTCGGCTACGACTCCAGCGTCATCAAGACGGCCCCGACGTCGATCACCGACCTGCTCTCGTCGGACTACAAGAACAAGGTCTCGATCAAGGGCGACCCGACGCAGGCCAACGAGGCCGCCTCGGCCGTCTACCTCGCGGCCCTCGGCAACGGCGGCTCGGCCGACAACATCCAGCCCGGCATCGACTTCTTCAAGAAGCTGAAGGGCGACGGCAACTTCAACTCGACGCTGCCCACCCAGGCCACGGTCAACTCGGGTGAGACTCCCGTTGTGATCCAGTGGAGCTACAACAACCTCGCGTGGGGCCCTGCCGGAGGATCCGCCGGCAACCCGAACTGGAAGACGGTCGTGCTCCCGGGTACCGCCCTCGGCTCGTACTACAACCAGGCCATCAACAAGGACGCACCGCACCCCGCTGCGGCGCGCCTCTGGGAGGAGTACCTCTACAGCCCCGAGGTGCAGAACCTGTACCTGGCCGCCGGCGCGTACCCCGCGACCCTCGCCGCCATGGAGAAGGCCGGCACCGTCGACAAGGACACGCTGAAGACCGTCGGCGAGGCGCCCAGCGACTTCGTCCAGCTCACCAGCGACCAGGCCACGGCCGCAGCCAAGCTCCTGACCGCCGGCTGGGCCAAGGCAGTCAACTAGTACCGGAGAAAGACACCTCATGACGACACGATCGATCCCCGAAACGGCATCCCCCACGGTGGGATCGGTCGTGTCGTCGGAGCTGCGTGCGGGGAGTGCTCGGCGTTCACCCGCTCCGCGCACCCCCGCAGGGCGTGCCCCGGCGCCCGGCGACAGCGGCGGCACCGGGGGCTCGCGGCCTCGTCGCCGCAGTGCGGCCTGGCTCGGCTTCACCCCGTTCGCTGCCTACGTCGTGCTCTTCCTCGCGATCCCCGCGGTGATCGCGGTCGCGAGCGGCTTCTTCACCGCCGACGGCGCCTTCACCCTGGCGAACCTCTCCGCTCTCACCGACCCCACGATCGTCAAGGCGTTCCAGGGGTCGCTGCTGGTCTCGATCGTCAGCGCCCTGCTCGGCGCCGTCATCGGCGCGCTCGTCTGCTTCGCGCTCCTCGGCACGAAGGCGGAGGGCATGCTCCGCACCGTCGTCGATGCCGCCTCGAGCGTGCTCGCCCAGTTCGGCGGCGTCATGCTCGCCTTCGCGTTCATCGCGACGATCGGTTTCCAGGGGGTCGTGACGCTCTGGCTGAAAGACACCTTCGGCCTCGACGTCAACGCGAACGGTGCGCTGCTCTACCAGACGTCCGGCCTGATCATCCCCTATACCTACTTCTCGGTACCGCTCATGGTGCTCACCTTCATGCCGGCGATGGAGGGGCTCAAAGCCACCTGGGGCGAGGCCGCGGCCACTCTCGGCGCGACCCGATTCCAGTACTGGACGAAGATCGCCATGCCGGTGCTCGCCCCCGCGTTCTTCGGCTCCGTCCTCCTTCTCTTCGCGAACTCGTTCTCGTCGTTCGCGACGGCTGCGGCCCTGCTCAGCCAGGGCGGAATCGTGCCGCTCGCCATCAAGCAGCAGCTCACCAGCGAGACGATCGTCGGGGTCGCGAACTCCGCCGGCGTCCTCGCCCTCGGAATGCTGGTGATCATGGTCGTGATCATGTTCTTCTACTCGCTCCTGCAGCGTCGGGCAGCGAGGTGGCAGCGATGAGCGCGCCCCGCATCGGCGCCGAGCCGAGCCGCACCGCACGCCTCGTCATCTTGATCGTGGTCGGGCTGGTCTTCATCGTGCCGCTGGCGGCGATGTTCCAGTTCACGCTGCGCCTGGCGGGCAAGAGCGGCTACTCGTTCATCCACTACGTTTCGATCTTTCACCCCGACCCCGCGCTCGGCACCGACTACTCGCCGATCTGGCAGGGCATCCAGAACTCGCTGGTGATCTGCGTCATCACCGTCGCGATCGTGATGCTGGTGCTGCTGCCGACCATGCTGCTGGTGGAGCTGCGGTATCCCCGGTTCCGTCGGATCCTGGAGTTCGTCTGCATCCTGCCCATCACGATCCCGTCGATCGTGCTCGTGGTCGGCTACGTGCCCGTCTACCAGCGGGTGGCGGCCGTCTTCGGCAGTGCACCCTGGACTCTCGCGTTCGCGGTCGGCATCATCGTGCTGCCGTACGCCTACCGGCCGATCGCCACGAACATCCAGGCCTTCGACCTCGTCACGCTGACCGAGGCGGCGCGGTCTCTCGGCGCTTCCTGGCCGACGGCGATCGCCCGGGTGATCCTGCCGAACATGCGGCGCGGGGTCATCTCGGCGGTGTTCCTCACCGTGGCTGTCGTGCTCGGCGAGTACACGATCGCGTCGTTCCTCAGCCAGAACACGTTCCAGACGGCCCTGTTGCTGATCAGTCAGACCGACTCGTACGTGGCGACGATCTTCGCGCTCACCGCCCTCGTGTTCGCCTTCGTCCTGCTCGTCATCATCGGCCGCTTCGGTGCTGTCCGCCCCGGCGGTCGCGTCAAGAAGACCCGTCGCCCTCGCGGCACGGAGCCGAGGATGCCCCTCCCGACACCGACACCCGCCCGGAGTGCCTCATGACGTCCACCAGCCCTGCCCCCACCCTCGAGCGCCTCGGCGAGGGCGCGACCGTCGAGCTCCTCGGCGTCGTCAAGGAGTACTCGGGAGTCCGCGCCCTCGACGAGCTGTCGCTGACGATCCGCCCCGGCGAGTTCGTCGCACTGCTCGGCCCCTCCGGCTGCGGCAAGACGACGGCCCTCCGCGCGCTCGCGGGCCTCGAGCAGATCACGGCCGGCGCCATCCGGATCGACGGGGTCGACGTGGCGGGCGTGCCCGTCAACCGACGCGACATCGGCATGGTGTTTCAGCAGTACTCCCTGTTTCCGCACCTCACCGTGCAGCAGAACGTCGAATTCGGCCTGCAGATGCGCCGGGTGTCGGCATCGGACCGGGCGACCCGCGCTCGCGAAGCACTCGAGATGGTCTCGCTCGACCACCTCTCCGAGCGGTACGCGCACCAGATGTCGGGCGGCCAGCAGCAACGCGTCGCCCTCGCCCGCGCGCTCGTGACCCGGCCGCGCGTGCTCCTGCTCGACGAGCCGCTGTCGGCTCTCGACGCCAAGGTGCGGGTGTCGCTCCGCGAAGAGATCCGAAGGATCCAGACCGAACTCGGCATCACCACCGTCTTCGTCACGCACGACCAGGAAGAGGCCCTCGCGGTCGCTGACCGGGTCGCCGTGATGCGCTCCGGCGACATCGAGCAGATCGGCACGCCCGAGGAGCTGTACCTCACCCCGGCAACACCGTTCGTCGCCGACTTCGTGGGGGTGAGCAACCGGATGCGCGGATCCTTGGTGTCGGGGGTCGTCACCGTGCGCGGCTCGCGACTGCCGTCGATCGACCCGGCCCTGCCGAACGGCGAGGTGCTCGCGTTCGTGCGGCCGGAGGACATCGTGTTCGTGCCGGCGTCGTCGACTGCCCCTGGCGACTTCTCGGGGACGGTGGCCTCGACGAGCTTCCTCGGATCGCTCCGCCGCACGACCGTTCGCCTCGACGACGACACCATTGTTTCGGTGCAGCACTCGGTCGAGGAACGCTTCGAGTTCGGCGACGCGGTGACTCTTCGACTGACCGGGCGGCCTGTGGCGTCGTCGCCTGTGGAGGGCTGATCGCGCGGCGTCGGAGGCACTCACTAGTCTGGAGGAAGATGCCAGCGGGCTCAGGGGTCGGCGAGGTATCTTGATATCGAGACAGTCCGATGCACCTGGGCCGCAGCTCGAGGCATCGCCGCCAACGAAGGAGTCGCCACTCGCATGAGCACGATCATCTACACCTTGACCGACGAGTCACCCCGGTTGGCGACCTTCTCCTTCTTGCCCATCGTCGAGGCCTATGCGGCCAAGGCCGGCGTCGAGGTCGAGTCGCGCGACATCTCGCTCGCGGCCCGAATCCTCGCCCAGTTCTCCGACCGGCTCTCCGAGGCGCAGCGCGTTCCCGACACCCTCGGCGAGCTCGGCGACCTGGCGAAGACGCCCGAGGCCAACATCATCAAGCTGCCCAACATCTCGGCCTCGGTGCCGCAGCTGAAGGCGGCCATCGCCGAGCTCCGCTCGCAGGGCTACGACCTTCCCGACTACCCCGACGAGCCGTCGAGCGACGACGATGCCGCGTCTGCCGAACAGCGCGACATCCGGGCGCGCTACGACAGGGTCAAGGGGTCGGCCGTCAACCCGGTGCTCCGCGAGGGCAACTCCGACCGCCGGGCACCGCTCTCGGTCAAGCAGTACGCCCGCAAGCACCCGCACCGCATGGGTGCCTGGAGCGCCGACTCGAAGACGAACGTCGCCACCATGGGCCACGACGACTTCCGCTCGAACGAGAAGACCACCGTCGTCACAGCCGCCGGCTCGGTGAAGATCGAGTTCACTGGCGCCGACGGAACGAAGAGCGTCCTCCGCGAGTCGGTGCCCGTGCTCGAGGGGGAGGTGCTCGACGCGACCGTCATGCACGTCGCCGCCCTCCGCACGTTCCTCCACGAGCAGATGCAACGCGCCGAAGACGAGGGTGTTCTGTTCTCGGTGCACCTCAAGGCCACAATGATGAAGGTCTCCGACCCGATCATCTTCGGCCAGGTCATCCGCGTCTTCTTCGCCGACGTGTTCGCGAAGTACGGCGACGACCTCGCCGCCGCGGGCCTTAACCCCAACGACGGCCTGGGCGCGATCCTCAACGGCCTCGACTCGGTCGCGAACGGCGCCGAGATCAAAGCGGCCTTCGAAGCCGGCCTCACCGCTGGCCCCGAGCTCGCCATGGTCGACTCCGACAAAGGCATCACCAACCTGCACGTGCCGAGCGACGTGATCGTCGACGCGTCGATGCCCGCGATGATCCGCACGTCGGGCCACATGTGGGGTGCCGACGGGGCCGAGCACGAAACCCTCGCGGTCATCCCTGATTCGAGCTACGCCGGCATCTACCAGGCGACGATCGACGACTGCCGTGCCAACGGCGCCTTCGACCCGACCACGATGGGGTCCGTGCCGAACGTCGGCCTGATGGCCCAGGCCGCCGAAGAGTACGGCTCGCACGACAAGACGTTCCAGCTGGCAGCCGCGGGCACCGTCACGGTGTCCACTGCATCGGGCGAGGTGCTCCTCGAACAGTCCGTCGAGGCGGGCGACATCTGGCGCATGTGCCAGACCAAAGACGTCGTCATCCGCGACTGGGTCAAGCTCGCGGTCACTCGTGCCCGTGCCACCGGAGCCCCCGCGATCTTCTGGCTCGACCGGACTCGCGCGCACGACGCCCAGCTCGCCGCACTGGTCACGACCTATCTCGCCGACCACGACACCGACGGCCTGCAGATCGAGATCATGTCGCCCGTCGACGCCATGAAGTTCTCGCTCGAGCGCATCCGTCGCGGCGAAGACACGATCTCGGTCACCGGCAATGTGCTGCGCGACTACCTGACCGACCTGTTCCCGATCATGGAGCTCGGCACCTCGGCCAAGATGCTGTCGGTCGTGCCTCTGCTCAACGGCGGCGGTCTTTTCGAGACCGGTGCCGGCGGCTCGGCCCCGAAGCAGGTCTCGCAGCTCGTGCAGCAGAACTACCTCCGCTGGGACAGCCTCGGCGAGTTCCTCGCACTCGCGGCCAGCTTCGAGCACCTCGCGGCGACGACCGGCAATGCCCGAGCGCAGATCCTCGCCGACACCCTCGACCGGGCCACGGCCACCTTCCTCGACGAGAACAAGTCGCCGGCACGCGCCATCGGCTCGATCGACAACCGCGGCAGCCACTTCTACCTCGCGCTCTACTGGGCGAACGAGCTCGCCGCGCAGACCCACGACTCGGCTCTCGCCGACGACTTCGCGACGCTCGCGAAGGCGCTCGGCGACGGCGAAGAGACCATCACCGGCGAGCTCAACGGGGCGCAGGGCCACGCGGTCGACATCGGCGGCTACTACCAGCCCGACGACGCGAAGGCCTCGGCCGTGATGCGCCCGTCGGCGACGCTGAACGCCGCGCTGGCTGCCCTCTAGGCGGCGCCCGGCGTAACAACACCGCCTTTCGGGCGCGGCACCGCCCATGGGCGGTGCCTTCCCCGGAAGGCGGTGTTTCGCGTGCCCGGGCTGCCGCGCTGCCGGGCCGCGGGCCGGCATCGGCGGCGCCGAGATCGCAATTGGTGTCGGGTGTAGGCGACCGGTAGTGCGATCTCGGCGGGGTGGCCTCAATGGGGCGAGGCGAGGCTCGCGAGGTGGCCTGATCGACGGCGACAGGCCGGGCTGGGCGTCGATGAGGCCATCTCGCCGGCACTAGGGGCGGGAGCTGGCCGCGGGCTGAGCGGCGCCGCACGAGACGCGACCAACCGCCGACGCCGCCCCGCGCGTAACGTCGCCCCCATGTCAAAGATCGTCATCATCGGAGCAACCGGGCACGTCGGCGGTTACCTCGTTCCCCGCCTCATCGCTGCCGGACACGAGGTCGTGGCGGTGAGCCGGGGCACGAGCGCTCCCTATCGCGACGACCCGGCCTGGGAGAAAGTCACCAGGATCCAGCTCGACCGCGAGCAAGGCGACGCCGACCGCACCTTCGCGCCGGCCATCGCGGCCCTCGAGGCCGACGTCGTGATCGACATGGTGTGTTTCACTCGCTCCTCCGCCGAGCAGCTCGTCGACGCACTCCGGCCCGCTTCGCCTCTTCTCCTGCACTGCGGCACGGTCTGGGTGCACGGCCCGGCGACCGAGGTCCCGATCACCGAGAGTGCGATCCGCACCCCGTTCGGCGAGTACGGCACCGGCAAGGCCGAGATCGAAGAGCTTCTGCTGCGCGAATCGCAGCGGCCCGGCGGGCTTCGCTCGGTCGTGCTGCACCCCGGGCACATCACCGGCCCGGGCTGGGCCATGATCAACCCGCAGGGCAACCTCGACCTGTCGGTCTGGGAAGACCTGGCGCACGGGCGGCCCGTCACGCTCCCGGGGTTCGGCCTCGAGACGCTCCACCACGTGCACGCCGACGATGTTGCACAGGCGTTCATGAAGGCCATCGAGCGGTCGACCGAGGCGGTCGGCAACAGCTTCCACGTCGTCTCCGACCGGGCCGTCACCCTGCGCGGTCTCGCCGAGGGCATCGCCCGCTGGTACGGGCAGGAGGCGCAGCTCGAGTTCGAGCCGTTCGCCGAATGGAGGCGGGGCGTGAGCGCGGAGTCGGCGGAGGCGAGCGAGGCCCACATCTCGCGCAGCCACTCGATGTCGATCGAGAAGGGGCGCCGGATCCTCGGCTACGAACCCCGCTACACGACGCTGCAGGCCGTCGAAGAGGGCCTGGAGTGGCTCGCCCGCGACGGGCAGCTGGCCGTCTGACCCGCCGTCCACCCCGCATTGGGGTCGAGAGCCCCCAGCAGCCTCCGCGAGAATGAACGCGTGACCACCCTCTACGTCTGCGACCTCGACGGCACCCTGCTCTCGCCCGACGCGAGCCCGAGCGCCTTCACCGTCGATACGGTCAACTCGCTCGTCGCGCAGGGCCTCCCGATCGCCATCGCGACGGCCCGCTCCGTCGTCTCGCTGCGGCGGGTGACCGAGGGGCTCCACCTCGAAGGGCCCGCGTGCGTCTACGGCGGGGCGTTCATCGTCGACCTCACAACCGGCGAGACCCTCGTCGATCACGTCATCGACCCGGAGCTCGTCGATGAGGTCCTCGGCGTCTTCGCCGAGAACGGCGCCGCCCCGCTCGTCTACTCGCTCGACTCGTCGCCCGAGGCCGAGGCGCACGCCGACACGGTCGGCTGGGTGCGCGGTGCCGAAGGGCCGGGCATTGAGTGGTACCTCGCGGAGCGCGGCGCGGATCCGCGATTCCGGCCCGTGGCGCACCCGAGCGAGCTGACGCGCGACGGCACGTTCTCGATCGTCGCTCTCGCACCGGAGGCCGATCTCGAGCCGGTGCGAAGGATCCTTGACTCCCGCTACGGCGATCGGCTGACGGTCACGCTGCAGCCCGAGACGTATCTCGAGGGTATCCACTGGCTCGAGGTGGCCGCGCTCGGGTCGGACAAGGGTGCTGGCGTTCGCGAACTGGCCAGGGCCTGGGGAGCCGATCGGGTGGTCTGCTTCGGTGACAACCTCAACGACCTGCCGATGTTCGACGTGGCCGACGAGGCCTATGCCATGGCCAACGCGAGCGACGAGGTGAAGGCGCGGGCAACGGGGGTCATCGACTCGAACGCCGACGACGGTGTCGCGCGGTGGTTGCAATCGAACGCGAGGATCCCGGCCCCACACTGATCGGGGATCGGTCGTCGTGACGGGGGCTTGCCGTCGCTCGTTGCGGGGTCCATTCTGTGTCTCACCGCGTCGCCGATTGCCCGGCAGTCGTCGACGGCGCTTCTGCATCGGCCACCACCCGAAAGAGGACGATGATGACTCCCCGCACAGACCCGTCGGCGACGCTCCCGTCCTCGTCGAAGGTCGCATTCACCCCGCGGCCCTGGCCAATTCCGCTCGACGAGCTGCCGACGCCGGTGCTCACCATCGACACAGCCGTGCTCGACCACAACATCGACACGATGGCCCGGTGGTGCTCCGAGGCCGGGGTCGATCTCGCCCCGCACGGCAAGACCACGATGGCCCCCGAGGTCTGGCAGCGCCAACTCGATGCGGGCGCCTGGGGGATCACCGTCGCGACCGCGTACCAGGCCGAGATCGCGCGTCGGGCCGGCGTTCGCAACATCGTCTTCGCCGGCACCACGTTCTCGACCGACGCGCTTCTGCTTCTGGTCGAGCCCGGCAGCGACGTGCTCATGTGGGTCGACTCGGTCTCGACCGTCCATCTCGTCGACGCGGCGCTCGATCGGGGCGGCGCGATCAGGCCGCTCCCCGTGCTCGTCGAGCTCGGCGCGCGCGGTGGTCGGACCGGGGCTCGCACCCTCGACGCGGCGCTCGCCGTGGCCGCGGCCGTCCGTGACGCCGACCACCTCGTGCTGGCCGGAGTCGCCGGCTACGAGGGGGCTCTGACCCACGGTATCGACGCCGAGTCGCTCCAGCTCGTTGACGACTACCTGGCCACGCTCATTGAGTTCCGCGATCGGCTCGACGGCGAATCGTTCACCCAGTGGCTCGACCTCGGCGGAGACGTCGTGCTCACGGCCGGCGGCAGCGTCTACTTCGATCGCGTGGTCGAGGCGCTCGGATTCCGGCACGACCCCGACGGGGTGCGCGGGGTGCGAACCCGCGTCGTCCTCCGATCGGGGGCCTACGTCACGCACGACCACGACCTGTATCGACGACTCACCCCGTTCGAGCGCATCGAGAATGCCGACCGCTTCCTGCCGGCGCTCGACCTGTGGGCGAGCGTCATCTCGAAACCGGAGGCGACGCTGGCGCTGCTCAACGTCGGCCGGCGCGACACCGCCGACGACGAGGGGCTGCCGATTCTCATCGAGGCGTACCGCACCTCGGCCCAGGGTGTGAGGCGTGTGCCCGGCGCCGTCGAGGCCGCTCGCGTGACGGGCCTCAACGACCAGCACGCGTTCGTCGAGCTCCCGCCCGAGTCATCGCTGGCGATCGGCGACCTCGTCCGTCTCGGCATCTCGCACCCGTGCACGACCATCGACAAGTGGACCGACATCGCGACGATCGACGAGGGCCGGGGCCAGCCGCGCGCGCTGCCCGCGGTGTCGGGGGTCATTCGAACTCGCTTCTAGCAGATGGAGGTTTGAGACCTCAAAAACGACGCCTGAACGAGTCGTGCGGTTGTCGATTTTGAGGTCTCGCCGACCGGAACCTAGCGAGGAGCGTTGCGACCCGACCGGGGCCAGGTGTCGGCCGCTACGCCGCGGCGCAGCAGCAGGGCCAAGCCGATCCCGAGCACGAGGCCGGCGAGGCCGACGGGCAGGCAGATGGCCGACGCGACGATCGGCGCGGTCGTGAGCATCAGCGTGAAGGCGACGACCAGGAAGAAGCCGCCCACCAGCCCCGAGACGATGGCGATGCGCTCTGTGATCCGACGACGCTCTGACTTCATACCCGAACCCTAGAGCGCGCCGCCTCCGCGCGCAGTCGTCTCTTCAGAGGACACGGGCAGAGGACACGGCGAAGCCCTCAGACGACGGCGACCCGACCGGTCAGCCGATCAATGAGCGCATCGACCTCCGGATCCACGACGCGACGAGAGGCGTCGGCGTCGTGCCAGGCGATGATCTGCCGGGCACCCTCGGCGAAGGGGATGCGCGGCTCCCATCCGGTGGCTAGCGACCGGATCTTGGTCGTGTCGAAGATGGCCGGGTGGCTGCGGTCGCCGCGAAGCGACTCGTCCCACTCCGGGGCCTCGACGACGAGGTCGTGAGTCGTACGGTGCACGATCTGCGGCGTCTCCACCCCGGCGGCGTCGGCCAGGTCGAGGGCGATCGCGTTCCAGGTCAGCAGTTCGGGCGACATGATGTTGAACGCCTCGCCGATCGCTTCGGGGGCGCCGAGCAACGACTGGAAAGCGGTGGCGAAGTCATCCGAGTGGGTGATCGCCCAGGGCGAGGTGCCGTCGCCGTGGAGGACGATCGGCAGTCCGCGACGCAGGCGGTCGATGACGGTCCACCCGCCGAGCAGAGGCACCTGGGTGCGGTCGTAGGTGTGGGAGGGGCGAACGACGGTGACGCGGATCCTGCCCGCCGCATGCTCGTCGCGCAGCAACCGCTCGCAAGCGATCTTGTCGCGGCTGTACTGCCAGAAGGGGTTGAAGAGGGGGACGGTCTCGTCGATCGGCAGCCGGGCCGGGGGCTTCTGGTACGCCGAGGCGGAGCTGACAAAGAGGTACTGGTCGGTGCGATCGCCGTAGAGGCGGACCGCGGCGGCGGCCTGATCGGGAGTGAAGGTGAGAAAGTCGGCGATGCTGTCGAAGCGGCGGTCGCCGAGGATCCGAGACACGTCCGCTTCGTCATGCGCATCGGCGGTGAGCACTTCGACGCCGTCGGGAATGCTCCGTGCCGTCGTCGTGCCGCGGTTGAGGACGGTCACGGCGAGGCCGTTGCGCACCGCCTCGCGGACGCATGCCGCACTGATCTGGCCGGTGCCGCCGATGAAGAGGAGAGACGTCGTTGTCATCCGTCGATCATGTCAGACGCGCGCGCCGCCCGCCCGGCACCGTCGCCGGGGTGAGCGGCGCCGTCACTCGGCGGCGCGAAGCTCGTGTCGGAAGTGAATGATTCCCGACCCGAGGGCGACCACGGCGAACACCGCCGAGACCAGGGGATAGCCGAGGCTGAACCACGCGTACGCCGCAGAGCCCATCACGGCGATCTCGACGATGGCGCGGCCGAGCGGATCGGTCTTCAGCGGGCCGCGAGGCGACCGGAACAGCCACCACACCACGGCGGCGAAGAGCGGAGCCCCGATGACGAAGAACAGCGAGGGAAAGGGGAACGGCCAGGCCAGGTATCCCCAGAGGCCCAGGCTGAACAGCGCGAAGACCTGGAGGACGATGCGCACGACGGTGTTCGGCGAGATCGGGTGGCCGGTGCCGTCGTCTCCGCCTCCGCGACCGGGGCGTCTCTTGGGAGTGTCGAACATGGATCCTGGTGTCTGCTCTGCTCGTGTGTCGGGGTGAGGCGTCAGCGGAAGACGATCGTGCGAGCGCCGTCGAGGAGCACGCGGTCTTCGGCGAACCAGCGGACAGCCTGCGTGAGGGTGCGGCTCTCTTCGTCTTGGCCAATCGCCACCAGGTCGCCCGGAGTGCGGCTGTGATCGACTCGGACCACGTTCTGCTCGATGATCGGGCCCTCGTCGAGGTCGCTCGTGACGAAGTGGGCGGTCGCGCCGATCAGCTTCACGCCGCGGGCATGCGCCTGTCGGTAGGGATTCGCGCCCTTGAAGCCGGGCAGGAACGAGTGGTGGATGTTGATGGCGCGGCCCTCGAGAGCGGCGCAGAGCTCGGGGCTGAGGATCTGCATGTAGCGGGCCAGGACGACCAGCTCGATGTCGTGCTCTTCGACCGCCTCGAGCACGCGGCGCTCGAAGTCGGCCTTGAGCTCGGGGCCGACGACGGCGCGGTGTTCGAACGGCACGCCGTAGAACTCGGCCAGTTCGGCGAGATCGGCATGGTTGGCCAGCACGAGCGGGATCTCGATCGGCAGCTGCCCGGCCCGCTGGCGGAAGAGGAGGTCGTTGAGGCAGTGCGCGGCCTTGCTCGCGAGCACGAGCGTGCGGAGGGGGCGGCCGACGACGTCGAGCTTCCACTCCATGTCGTAGCGCTCGGCGACTGGCGCGAGTGCCCCGGCGAAGGCGTCGCGGCCGGTGTCGGAGACGACCTGCAGGCGCATGAAGAAGGTGCCGGTGTCGATGCTCGAGAACTGCTGCGACTCGGTAATGTTGCCGCCCGCGTCGACGACGGCGCCACTGATCGCGTGGACGATGCCGGGCTTGTCTTGGCAGACGAGCGTGAGGGTCCAGTGGGTCTCGGTCACGCGGTCAATCCTAGGTGACCCGTCCCCTCCCGAATTGGAAGGAGATTTGTCGCCCGGGCAGGCCGCGATCGGGATGAATGCGTCCGGCCTCGCGGGTTTTTCCTTCGAATTCGGAGGAGCGGAGGAGGGGGAGGAGAAGGAGGAGGGGAGCGGCGGCGGCTCAGGCGACGCTGATGGGCTCCGTGTCGGCGCGCGCTGCGGCGCTGTCATCGGCAGGCGTCGACGTCGCCGGCCGCGCGGCCTTCAGTCGCCGGTCGAAGATCGTCAGGGCGCTGAGCACGACACCTATCGCGACGATCACCCAGCCGAGCTCGTGAAGAGCGCCCGTCGTCGGCCGGTCGCCGTACGCGACGCCGATGAGGCTCGTCGACGCGATCGCGCCGATGTAGATGCTCGTGCGCGACAGCCCGGCGGCCGCTCCGATCCCGGCGGGGTCGACCTGGCGGTAGAGCGCGGCCTGGTTCGATACCGAGGCGAGCCCCTGCGGGATCGTGAAGAAGATCGTGGCGACGACGAACAACCAGACCGGGGATCCCGAGGTGAGCGACACCACGAAGAATCCGCCGACCAGCGGGATCAGGGCGGCCGCGATCAGCGGCAGGCGCACGCCGGCCTTGCGTGCGAACCAGAAGGACGCGACGCCCGCGAGGATCGCACCGGGCAGCTGGATCAGGCCGGCCGTCTGAGACGAGATGCCGGCGACCTCTTGCACCCACTGCGAGAACCCGTAGGTCATCGTGTAGGCGATGCCGTAGACCAGGAACAGTCGGAGGTAGGTGCGGGTCAACGGACCGTTGGAGGCGAGCATGCGCACGTCGATGAACGGTGCGACGGCGCGACGCTCCCAGACGATGAGGGCGACGAGAGCCACTGCCGTCACGATTAGCAGCCACCACAGGCCCGCCCCGAGGTCGAGGAGGAACACCAGCAGGCTGCCGATGGTCACGGCGAAGAGGCCGAGGCCGAGCGGGTCGATGGCCTGGACGATCGGGAGCGGCGCCGAGCGGATCGGCCGGATCCTGTCCGACGGAAGCCACAGTGCCGCCAACATGAGCCCGATGCCCGCGAGAGGCACGTTGACGAGGAAGATCGCGTGCCAGCTGAAGGCGCCGATCAGCGCGCCCGCGAGGGGCGGGCCGGCTGCGGCCGAGACGAGCGACGAGATCGACAGGCCGCCGAGCACGAGCGGCGGGGTGGCGATCGAGAGGCGGTCACTCTGGTTGCGGATCGCGCTCATCGCCGCCGGGTAGGCCGAGGACGTGCCGATGCCGATGAGCACGCGCGAGACCAGGGCGCCGCCGAACGTCGGGACGAGCGCGGGCAGGATCCCTGCCACGATCACCACGACCAGCCCTAAGAGGAAGATCTTCTTCGGACCGAACCGATCGGCGAGCTTGCCCATCGTCGGCTGCGCGATCGCCGAGGCGAGGTAGAGCGACGAGACGAGCCAGATGGCCTGGTCGCTGCCGATACCGAGGTCGCGAGAGATCGGGGCGAGTGCGACCGCGATCATCGTGGTGTTGATCGGGTTGAGCAGAGGGCCGAACAGGATCGGGATGACGAAGCGGGGGCCGAAGCCGGTCTCGGTGCGGGTGCTGCGGGTGTTGCGGGTGCGGGGGCTCGTGGTGGTCGTGGTGGTCGTGGTGGTCGCCTACTCAGGTCGTCGACGGGCTGGTCGACGGCGGCGTCGATCGGGAACTTATGCAGTCTACCTGCATATGTTGGTTTGGGTCAGGGGTACCCGAGGAACCACAGCGGAATCAGCGCCACCGCCTGCAGCACCACCGCCACGACGAGCACGACCACCCGCCGCCGCCGCGTCTCCGAGAACAGCCAGCTGCCGAGCAGCGGCGCGACCGGCATCATCAACCGGAACAGACTCTGCTGCGGCAAAAAGACCGCGACGAGATACAGCCAGTACGAGGTCGTGAAACCGACGATCTCGTGCCCGAGCTCGCGCGTCGACCGCCGAGTGAGCCAGAACGCCCCCGCGGCGAGTGCCAGGAGCACGAGCAGGACGCCGGGCCACGACAGCCAGGTCGCCGCCATCGTGAACCACGGCGTCAGCGGACGGAAGGCCTGGTGGCCGACATAGCCCACCCACCACGACAGCTCCGTGTCGAGGTAGGCGTCGCGCTCGCCGGTCACGCCGGTGGCGACCCAGGGCCACGCCAAGCCGGCGACAGTCACGACGGCGCCGGCGAAGACGATCTGGAGCGTGTCGCGCACCGGGAGGCGACCGCCTCGGATCCTCGATTCTCGCCACCGGACGACGAGGTGGATGCCGAGGGTGAGGGCGAACGCCAGCATGCCGGGGCGTGTGAAGGCCGCGACCACGGCGAAGGGGATCAGCAGCAGGTAGCGCCTCGTCATCAGGCACCAGAGCGCCGTGAAGAAGAAGAACAGGAAGGCGCTCTCGGCATAGGCGCACTGCAAGAGGAACCCCATCGGCCCGACGCAGAACACCGCGACCGCGAAGAGCGCACGCTCCCGCGGCACCCGGAGGGCTAGCAGTCGGTAAAGCATCAGCGCGGCACCGAATCCGAACACGGTCGCGACCAGAACACCGGCCGTGTAGAACGGCAGGCCCGTGACCGCGACGATCGCCTTGACGATGCCCGGAAACACCGGCAAGAAAGCCCACGGGTTCGACTGCACGTACCCGTCGTCGCCTTTCGGCAGAGTCGTCGGGTAGCCCTGCTCGGCGATCGTCTTGTAGAAGCTGGCATCCCACGACCCAGAGAAGGTAAAGAACGTAGGGTCGGCCCGGTCGCTCGCGAACGACCAGCCCTGCGAGGTGGCGAGGGCGAACAAGGATCCGAGGAGTCCGGTCGAGAGCACCCGCGACAGCAGGTAGACCACCAGCACCGCGACCCACGGGCGTCGGGCGAGGAGGGCGGGCACCCGACAAACCTAGTCGGCGGTGCCTCGGTCGGGGTGGGCGGCGGGGTGACGCTGAGTCAGGAGCGGTGGCGCCGGATCCTGATGGGGCCCTTCGCGGTCGAGGGATCGACGACGCTGCCGCCCTGCGTGATGTCGACCTCGCCCGCGGCCACGAGCCGCCGGGCAGCGCGACGGGCCGGCTCCATCAGCTCGCGCCAGCCGTCGTCGTCGCCCTCGTAGACGTCGCGGGCGGCATCGGACGGGCAGATGGTGGAGGTGGCGGCACGACTCGCGAGTAGGCGCTGGATGCTCGCCTCGAGAGCCCGGTCAACGGGCTTGATCTTGTGGCGGCGGCACGCGTCGCTGCAGTACGCCACTTCATCCCAGTTCTTCGCCCACTTCGCGCGCCGCTCGATACGCCGACCGCAAGAGCGGCAGGTCTTCTCGTCGAGGGTCATATCTCCGTTCTACTCCGTCGGCCCTGGTCGCTAGGCTTTTCCGGTGACGACGACAACCGCACTCCGTTTTCCCTGGGCCGGGTTGATCGCGCTGGCGATCGCGTCGTTCCTCTCGATCTCGGGCGAGATGCTCCCGACCGGCCTGCTCCCCGAGATGGGCGACGAGCTTCGGGTCAGCGAATCGTCGGTTGGGCTGCTGGTCTCGGTGTTCGCCTTCACCGTCGTGCTGACGTCGCCGATCCTCACCCACTTCACCTCCCGGATCCCTCGCCACCGCCTCCTCGTCGGCCTCATCCTCGTGATCGCGATCGGTGCCGCCGGCACCGCCCTCGCGCCGAGCTACTCGACGTTGGTCGTCGCCCGCGTCGTCGGGGGCCTGGCCCACGGGGTGTTCTGGGCCATCACCGGCGCCTACGCCGCGCACCTCGTTCCGCGCGACCAGGTGGGCAGGGCGCTCGCCGTGTCGTCGAGCGGTGGCACGCTCGCGTTCGTGCTCGGCGTGCCGCTCGGAACCGCGGTCGGGCAGGCGGTCGGGTGGCGTCTGGCGTTCGGCCTCCTCGCGGTGCTGATGGTGATCGGCGCCGTTCTGGTCTGGCGGCTGCTGCCCGACGTCGGCTCGGGGGCGTCCGATGCCGCGACGCTTCGCCAGGAATACAGCGACGCGATGACCGGCGCGACCCCGATCGGCCCCGGTGCCCTGGCGACCGGGTCGATTCCGATCATCCGGTCGGGCTCGCGCGCCGGTGGTCGCCCGCCGCGCGAAGAGATCGATCCGAGCGTGCTCGGCGTGGTCATGGCCTGCATCGTCACCGGGTTCTTCATGGTCGGCCACTACTCGCTGTACACCTACGTCGCGCCCTTCCTCACCCGGTCGAGCGAGCTCCCGCCCGACATCCTGAGCATCACCCTCTTCGCCTACGGAATCGCCGGAGCCGTCGGCCTCCTCCTCGTCGGCCTCGTGCTCGGCAGGCGCCCCGACCTGAGCATCCCGGTCGTCATGGCACTCGTCGCGGTCGCCGTCGTCGGCTTGCTCGTCTTCGAGGGTCAGCCGGTGCCGTCGTTCGTGGTCTTCGTGATCCTCGGTGTGACGTTCGGCGCTCTGCCGCCCCTTTTGCAGACGCGTCTGTTGCAGGTGGCCCCGGCCCGCATCCGCGACATCGCGAGCTCGTTCTACACGTCGTCGTTCAACGCGGGCATCGGCGCCGGCGCCCTGCTCGGCGGACTGGTGCTGTCGGGCGTGGGGCTCGACGCCCTGCCGCGGCTGTACATCGTCATCGCCGTCGTGATGCTCGTGGTGACCGTGGTCTCGAACATCGCGCTCGTGCGCCTGGATCGGCGCCGCAAGACGGTTCGGCGGGCGGCGCGCGAGGCGAGGCGTCTGGCCGGCCCGCGCTAGCTCTCCGCTGCGGGGCGAATTCTGGGCGCCGTGTTCCGTGCCGGTGGCCGGGGTGGGCGGGTGCTGTGAGGAGTGGGCGGGTGTCGTGAGGAGTGGGCGGGTGTTGTGAGGAGTCGGGGGGGGGGGGGGCCCCCCCCCCCCCCCAAAAAAACCCCCCCCCCCCCCCCCCCCCCCCCCCCCCGCCCGCCCCCCCCCCCCCCCCCACC